>CAWBGB010000012.1:0-662655 GCA_963788285.1 uncultured Alicyclobacillaceae bacterium | reverse complement strand
TACACATCGTTTTCTAGCCTGGTACTTACGCAACATTTTGCGTATGGCGAATCCGAACGCATACGTTTTGTCTAAGTCACACCCAGATATCTTTAGCCCTAAACTTGTTGCTATTTCAAAGCATCGCCTCATCCAAGAATACGGAGGAAACCGTGTTGCAGAAATGCAAACAGATGCTCAAGTGTCGCCTTGCTAACCGTTCACTGTCCGCTTCAAATTCGGTGAATTTGAAAGAATAGACATACGGAATTTAGTTGAAAACTATCCATAATTTAGTGTGCAGGAGGGTATGCTATGCTCTACACCGTATCTGGCCAAGTGACCTCTCACGTTCAGAGGTGGTTCATGGATGGGGTCCATCAAGTCCTTCAGAAACATGGACATGTCTTTGTGAATCCAACCGAAAAGGATATTCGACTTGTTTTTAATTTCGTTGATCCCAACGTCCCACGTCCGTTTCGTCGTAAAGCACAGGCGACGTATGTCATTTCAGTTGTAGAGACGAACGAGCAGCCTCAAAACGTCCTTCGATCCGCCTATCCAACCTTGATTCGAACGCTTTCTAACTTGCTCGTTTTCATCGTAAACACGGACGAACGCCTGAATACATACTTCGTGACACTGGAACAAGGATATTATTCCGTTCCTTATGAAAGCGGCCAGGCTGATAGGTACTTCGAGTATATTTACCAGCGCATGGAACCCTTGGCTTCTTCCAATTTGATCATTGATAACGAATTTGAACCTGACCTTCCTGAGGAGTTGTGGGAAGGGGATGAAATCACGGAACAAGTTCGGCATGCTGCTAGGAAAATCGACGAAATGAACTTGTTTCCGGCACCATTTCCGATACAGGAAATCTTGCCGCCGGAAGATTTTCGACATGTTAAGCGACTGTACGGGATCGGTGGGCTAAGCTACGGTAATTTAAGCGCACGGAAAGATGAACAGCGCTTTTGGATGAGCGCGAGTGGAGTCAACAAGGGGAATTTGCGTCGTATAGGGGAAGACATGCTTCTCGTGAAGCGGTTTGATGCGGATCGTAAAGCCATGCGACTAAGCGTACCACCTACCGTTACACCTCGAAGAGTGTCCGTTGACGCAATCGAACATTGGATGATCTATACTGAGCACCCGACAGTGGGCGCCATCGTTCACATTCATGCCTGGATGGATGGGATTCCCTCAACGCAAATTAACTACCCCTGCGGAACAGTGGAACTTGCCCGCGCAGTAGCAGAGCAAGTTCGGCAGGCAGACAACCCTGACCGAGCCATCATCGGGCTGAAAAACCATGGTTTGACCATTACCGGTCGAGACCTCGACGATATTTTTGAACGGATTGACGGCAAAATTATTCCTCAAGTTCCGATGGCGTAGTCATGCGATTGGGTTGGAGGCTCGTCAGATGATGGTTACGTCTCTGTTTTTCAATTTCGTTTTGAATCGTATTGTTCCAGTCAGGGACCGACAAACGATAGTACGATTCAACTAACGAAGGAAACGCGTAGGCAAGGCGAGCCGCCCAACCCATTCGATTTGGAATAATAACGTCTTGTTTACCCCGGCTGACGGCCTTAACTATTTGATGTGCCGTCTTTTTTGGTTCCAACACTGGAATTCCAGGTGGTAATCGATACATTTCCCGATGAATATACGCCTCGATTAACGATGTTTCCACAGGACCTGGTGCTATCATTAGTACACGAATTCCTTCTGGTCTCAATTCTTGCCGTAACGACAGAGCGAGTCCGTGAAGCGCGTGTTTGGTTGCAGCGTATGCTGCGAAGAAAGGAGGCGTACACGGCACAGAGAGCGATGACATCAGAACAATCGTCTTTCTTTGACTATTTCTGATTAACGGTAAAAATGCCTGTATGATGGCGAGACTGATGGGAACTCAGGAACAGGAGTTACCGGCACCCACGTCAGTTTTACATAAATGATCCGTGTCACGCAGTAATTGCACTCAAGCAATTTACACCACTTGACGGGACACTACCGGTGGGCTTATGGGCTGAGGTGAAAAAACACCCCAGTAAAACCCCAACAGAACCCCAGCAACATCCCGATTGCGCAGGGTAAAACTGTAGTAAATTAGTAGCATGGATGTTATGGGTTAAACATCCTTCAAGGGTGATTGCTGGCACCCGCTACTGCGGGTGCCTTTGTTGCATAGGGACAGGAGTCTCCAAGGGTACAGGTTCCGCTTCGTACGTTGTGTGATAACAGCGGACAGGACACCCGCCGCTTCTCATCGGTTCATGACTTCGTAGAATGAGTCATGCTGACCGAAGGGGTTGGTCCGTGTACGATGGTGGATGTTTCGGCGGTTTCACCCGATGGGCAGTCGTGTTCTTGATTATCTACGTTTTATTCATCCTGCTGATTCCGCATCACGGCGGATATACCACGACCTGCACAACAACGCCGGTTTGTTAAGACGATTGACAGAGCACTCGCTTCAGCGGGTTTTTTCATTTTCATAAAACAACCCTACAAAAGAAGAATTCTCCTACCGATCAATGAATATGGATGCGGGAGGAGGTGGTTCTATGGAGAAACTCATGTTTGCCAAGCTATTAGGTGAAATCTACAGAACGCAGAAGAGGATAGATCCTAATCTGTGTACTGCGCGCGACGCCGAGATTTACGGTTTGCTGAATGGATTCGAGCCAGTAATCGACCGGCAGCTGAGTGAAGTGGGATGGATAACTGACGATGAGATTACAGCCGTCGCGGACGTACTACAGCCGTACTTCGACGACGAGGAAAAGCTGAACGGACTCAAAGGTTATTATCAAATTGAGTTTGCGCTGAGATACGCAGGCATTCCTCGTGAAAAGGCCATTGCGATTCTCACGTATTTCAAAGCAAATGAGCAGTACACGGACGTCATTAAGAAGCTCAATTCTGATGCTTCCCCGATTGAATGTAAGAGGTTCGACATTCCAGATTGGAATAAGTAAGCAGTAAACTCAGACCCGATTTTCCAAAAACAAACCCTATGCAAGCAAAATTAGAAGGATATTCCTATCCCTCTTGGTGAATAGGGAAGCGGGGGTGAGAATAGGTTTGAGCTTTGATATTGGTGTGGTTTTCTAGGGGGCGTCATTGGAGCTTGGGGTGCGTACGGAGCTGCTCGTAGGACAATACGTTGGGTACGAGAAGACTCCTAAGCTGTACAGCAAGCCGTACTCTACGGCGCGTGAAATGTAGCTTAAGATTGCTAGCCTGCATGTTGCATTGCAAACATTACCTGAAGGAACCCTTTTTGAAGTAATGGATGCGCTCCAAAAGTTTAGCAAAGTATTTGGTCCTATTTTGTCAGATGCTATCGAAAGCAATGAACGATTAGCTCAGACTGGATTTTTCCTTTACGAGTCAATGGATAAGGCGCTCGAAAAACCCTTTGCTTTGGGCGGTGTCAGAGATTGGAAGAAACCTGAGACAAAAAGCGAAGCACGAGCCATAGTAAACGAACTCGGTGAGGATCTCGAAAAGGCACTAAAAGAGATACGTTGATGCGCTTAAAAAGGATTGACATTTCGATACCCCGCTTCGCAGGCTTTTTTCATTTTCAAAATCAACCCCATGTAAGAATGTAGTGATGATGGGTGAGTGAACCAACGACAGAGGATGCTTAGCGGTGATTAAAAAGGCTGCAGACAAAGGAGATAAGGATGCCCAGGCATGGTTGAACGGAGAAGGGTATATCTCGGTTCTCCCTGATAAATCCATATTCGTTCGATACGACTACCCCTGGATGCGATATTCCGAACGCGCCAACGAATGGAGACGCTTTCATGGTGATATTTACGTCAACGTTTCCTAGTCAATAATGCAACGGTGAGCCATTGTTTCCCTTCCCCATACTATAGCCCTCATCCATCATTGGATGGGGGCGCTTTGTCATCTTACTTCAGCAATACCACTCTGGCGTACCGCTCCTCACGTTTACCACGAGCTTCCCTGCCACCTCTTTGCACAGAACGGACCACCTTGGCGGAGAACAACGCCTAGTGCAGTGTGAATATACAGTTAAATTATAACTGTAAATAGTAGATTATAACTACTTATTTTCTGGATGCTATATGTTACAATTTACTCATAATGTTACGGGAGGGAGGGTATTGGCCCGAGCTACAACGAGATTGTCCATTAAGGGGCCGCAAGCTTGAAGGCAAAGTGATCTTGTGTAAAAGATATCTCGATGAGTCTGAAATGAAGGTTTTCAAAACAGGTTTCATCCGTAAAGACAAAACAGATTTCCCAATGGGCATTTGCCAACAATGCAGTCCTTCGGTTGACTACGAATCACCCGTACATAACACACACGGTAACCCGTCCGAATCCTAAGCTCGGCGGGTGTTTTTTATGATCAACCTAGCCACCCACGAAAAAACCCGCAAAAACGGGACAAATAAACATGGATTATCGGTTTGTCTTTGCGTGCAGCAGATTCCCTACATTACTGTACCGTATCCTTTGATACGTTGACACTGCATATACTGGTATGTCCATTATGCATAGAAAAGTATTTTACCTTCTGATCAGGCTTATGTAAGAGTTACACCCGCTTCGCGCAGTCGTCTTTCTAAATACTCTTCTTCTGACAAGGTCGAATATTGTCGAAAGATGACTGACACATCCTTTTGTCATTTTATTGCTTCAATACACTCTGGTCCATCAATCCACACGTTCCGCGGTGATGTTTACGTCAATACCGACCGGTTAATAATGCAATAGTCAAGATTCTCTCTTCTATACAGTAGCCCTCATCCTTATATCGGATGAGGCGTTTTGTCATACAATCTCCTCTACATATCCTCCGAGTATGGCTGCAGAACAGACATGGTCACATCCGTGTCCGTTGATACTGCGGTCCCTCACGTTAGAATCACCGGCATCCGGTCGTGGAGCGTCGTCATAAAAAACATTAACATTTAAAAAGTGCTTGCCTGCGGAAAGTGGTAGTTTGGTTTCACCGTCGTATTATCGTACTGTCTGGGCAGTCGCCAAGTGTTGAGAGACATCTACTCGCTAACGACATACCATCTGATAAAAGTTTAAAAAGGACCCCCACGTTAGCGAGGGCCTTGTTGGTTACATCATGTCGGATTATATCAATCCTATCTTTCAAACACACAACTCAATCGGCGGGACTCTCTCGACTATAGCCATACATCATGGTCAATACCCGGATTTTGATAGATATTTTTGATACATGTATATGGTACGATTTAAAGCCCGGAAAATTAGGGCTTAAAAGATGTCTCAAACTCATTTGAGACACTTCTGCACCAGTGGTGCGAGCGAGAGATGGGATCACTCCGTCCTCTCGCGTTCTGGAGACCCCTTACTTCTGTCCTACACGTTTATACATTGTCTTTCATATCGCTTAGCGGGTCACAGCACATATGCGACACAGGTGTATTCTACATGCAACGGCTCACAGATTTACATCACCTAGCTCCGTACGCAAAAAATACGTTGTGAACTAGGGGGTGTGTCCGAACCTTGTGTTACTATCTAAAGACGTTTATTAGACTCGACATTCTTGCTGGATATATCGTAATACTCAGATGATTGTGGGTTAGCCTAAATATGCGGTTGTATCCAGCGAAATCCGGACGTATCCTCGCTTTTCCTATACAATCCAGTCTTTGATGTTTCTTTATGGACGAGCTACACTACACTCTACAAAACTGAATATCGTCTGCGCTGAATCCCGAAAGGGAACGGGGGAACCAATCTTTGGGGTAAATCCAGTCTTCCTGACTGGTAGGGGCAATCTCTTAAGCCGAAACCGACAGCTAACTTCGTAAGCATTTTTGCAAGCATTCAAGAGAGGAGAGTTGTGCTATGCCCGTTTATACGGTGACTCCAAGTTCATCGCAGCGGTCATCAAAAACAGAGACCACTAAGGCTAAGAGGGTGAAAGCCCTGTGGTCGCAGTCTTTCGCACCAGAACCATCGACAGTCTCATCGTGAATGCTCATCAAACAGGTCCCACAACTGATGTCGTTCAATGCGCAGAATTTGATTAACCGAATTGACGAACACAATGTTAGAAGTGCTCGTTTGATACTCGCTGTCGGAGACAATACCGAGTGATAGAATGATGACCTGATCCTTTGGCTGAAATAGTCGAGCTGGCGGCCCATTTAGACAGATCCTTCCCGAACCTCTCTCGCTTGGAATCGCGTACGTACGCCAAGTTGCCGCATTCGATACGTTGTTGACGTGTACCATCTCATAAGGACGGATATCTGCAGCTTCCATTAAGTCATAATCAATCGTGATGCTGCCAGTGTAATTTAGGTCTGCTTCGGTAACGCTAGCACGGTGGATCTTTCCTTTGCAAATCGTTCGCAGCACATCCATCACTCCTCCTCATTTCGAAAAGTTTTGAATAGGGGGATGCCATCCGCACCCCAATGAATGAACAATCGCAGTACCGTATTTCTATGAAAGGAACAAATGGATTATGACAAAAATAACATGGGTCGAGAAAACTCCATTCAGCTGTGGTTCAAAGAACTTTTATCTCTGGAAGATAGGAATTTCATTAAAATCACACCATTTTGTTACCTGAGCCTTTTGCAGAATTCGATTTACAACGTTATTCATCCCATATATAGCGTTGTTGATTAATGTTATACGCTATATATAGCGCATCATGGAGTGTTGGAGATAATTCTGCAAAAGGCTCACCTGTATGATATTACCTTAATTATAGTCGGGGTCTCATTTCATCAGTTACTGTCACAAGACCGGGTGTAGCATCCACACTGCAATCAGTAACACTCCCAGTAACACTCCCAATAACACTTGCGAAATCAGACATTAAACCGATAGCCAGAGCATAACGAATATCACGGATGCCTACGCTTCCGAAATAGACCGTAATAATGTACAGAGTGGTATCTGTCTTTCCTGCATTGTCGACGCAAGAAGGCCAATAAAGGAATCCGGCGAGTGGTGAGGTTGGTTGAACAAGTCGACTAGAACGGCCATTGATCCAGCATTAGAAATGGAACGAAGGATTGCCAATATGGAGGATGTGGGTAAGCCGGTGTAGCAACTGCACAAAAGTGCCCATAGCCCCTGATGCCCTAAACCCCCGCCGTATTTACAGCCAATAGCGTGCACATCGCGTCACTGGCTCGCTCTATAAAGGGGTTCAATTTTTGAAGTTTTTTCATCGCCTGCAAGCCAATTGGCGTTGCTGCATTTCCATCCGAGTAGATTGGCGCTCACTCACCCATAGCAGGAGAGTCATCGGGTATAGATGGGAAAAGCCAGCGGCCAATAGGCCTCAATGCGCGTGACAATTTGTCAATGGCGCCTGCTTTTTGAAATATGTGCATCAGTCCCAGCCAAAGCTTGATAACAGCTATCAATGCCATAGTGAGGTCAACCCCACTTTTGGCTCCTTCAAGTACCGCCTTGGAGATTTGATCCATTCGACCATTCATCATTGTGGTGATGACTCCTACAAGAAACAAGAATAGCCAGATGAAGTCGATCATGCTCGTACAGCTCCGTGGACATGTCACTATGTTATGCATATGCGTATCTAGTATTTGTTAGACATATTAAACAGAGCATAGTTGCGAAGCGGCATTGATGAATTTCATATGTATGACTCACTAGCATTGCGTAAAGGAATTTAGGATTTGTCAAGGACTTCGAGTTCTCGGAATATTTAAATATTCTACTCTCTGTCACCAATAGACATGACCGCTGCGTACAGGTGGCCCCGCTTCATCAATCCAAGATTACGGAGTGATAGTGATCGAGGAGCAGAAGAAGAACGCCGAGAGTCATCAAGCCTGAACCCCAAATGTTTCTTCGCCCTCGCGATTCATGAAAGATGGTAATACCGATAATTGTCGCTGCAAAACCGGATAAAGCCGATATGGCCTCGACCAACGCTGGAGGTAGCCATTCCAACAGTGCGAATAACGTGATGTATGAGAATGCGTTCGTCGAAGCAGCTGTGATACTCCAAGCAGGCCGTATTCGAAGCAGACGGATGGCGGGAAAGAGTTGTCCGTATAACGCCACCGGGATGGACATCCAAAGGCTAATTGATGTGAAAAGGCTTGCGGAATATGCGAATGCAGGCAAATGTGAATTCGACACGTCGAGTAAACGCGCCATGACCAAAAATAGGTCGCTTAGTATCATCAGGATAACGGGGCGAGTTATTTTGCGGCTGATCAACAGCCACGCCCCGTATGAAAAAATCAAAATGCCCCCGACTGACAGTAAATCCTCAGTGGGCTGGATAAGCCATAAGAGAATGATGGTTGCGTTGGTCCATGGACTGACGCTACCGACGGGCCCTTCTTGTAGAGATGTAGTGTATAAGCCAAATGCAATAGCATACAATACACCCGTCCAAAGTGTGCTTCCAATCCAGATTCGTTGACCATGAGCAATGGCGACAATCCAAAGAAGAAGAGCTGCACCAAAAAAGGCGATGGCCATGGTTGGCAGTGCGCTGCGTTCTCCTTTCCCGAGGCCGTGCACGGCTATTTGCTCACCACTCAGTGTAATTATGCGAATGATAATGAGAGTCCCAAGCATGATTTCAGCTTCCATTTGTCTTACCTCCATCTCTTTAGGTGTATGAGGAAATGGACGACGTAGACATACATTATCCGCAATTTAGCCGGCGCATGGGTACTCTACATAGTGAGAAGGTGAGAATTCAAAACAGGTTGGGAGGGAACATCCATGCGAAACCACTTTGTTCACGGAATTGTAGCGGCAACCGTGTCTTTCTTGTATTTGGCCGGAAACGCAACCCCTGCTTATGCCACTGCGCGAGACGTTACCCTAGTTCAAGTTTCAGGAACCCGGATGTTGAATGATCAAGCAAAAATCCCCAACCCTGTCACGCCTGATTTGCCGCCAGTCGGACAGAAAATAGCTACACAGCTAAACCTTATACATCTCCTAGCGCAACGCACCACCAATTTCAATCATGCCAGTGCGTCCCAGACAAAAAATATTGAATTGGTGGCACAAAGGCTGAATGGTACGCTTGTCAAAGCTGGACAAGTTTTTTCCTATTTTAAACAAGTGGGGCCGTATACGGTGGCAAATGGATATCATTGGGGCAGAGCATTTTCGGGAGACCGGATTGTACCATCAATAGGTGGAGGAGTATGTCAAGGGGCGAGCACTCTGTATTCAACTTTGCTTCGGACAGGTCTGCCGATAATCGAGCGCCACAGTCATTCACTGACGGTACCCTATTTGCCGCCTGGAGAGGATGCAGCGGTGGCAAGCACCTATAAAGATTTAAAATTTTTAAATAACCTGTCAACCCCCGTTTTGATTACTGCATCTTGTGATCCTAACAAACGTTATTTAACCATCGCGATATGGTCCGCCGTTTCCTCCCGGAAGATCACCGTCAAGCATGAAATCCTGGAGAGATATCCGTATCGAACTTTGCAGAGGCATTCCCCGACAGTTCCTCCTGGCGAAGCAAACCTTCTCTTCCCCGGGCAATTAGGAGTGAAGGTGAAGACATGGCTGGAGATTCAAACTGAGCAGGGGGTCAAAAAGAAGTACGTAGGTGTGGACACGTACCGTCCCAGTCCTCGCATTATAGAAGTGGGTCGTGGGTGAACGTAGCTTGTCCTCGTTCGGAAAACGGAGAACTTGCTATTTGACAATCCTCCGTTTTTCCCCACGTATGAAGCGTCATAGGGTCAAAGGTGACTTATCATAATTCAACGGACGGTTAAAGGAAGTATGCCTCCTCAGGGATTTGTTCCGTGTACTTAAGTCCTGAGCCTGTGTTGATAACGAGAACGGTTTCGTGTTTATGGATCCATCCAGTCTCGCGTAATTTCCTCGTCCCGGCCATCGCGGCGGCGCCTTCAGGGCACACGTGTAATCCCTCCGACTGAATCAGGTGGAGACGTTCATTGGCGATTTCTTCGTCGTTCACACTCACGGCTGTACCATGGGTATCACGGACAATCTGAAGCAATAAATAATCCGCAGCGGACTTGGGAACTCTCATTCCAAACGCAATAGTTTCGGGGTTTTCCCACAGCGAACTTACCAGTGCTTTTAGTTCGAACGCTCGCACGAGTGGTGCACAACCCACTGATTGTACGAGCGCAAAACGTGGGAATCGATCACAGATCCAGCCTAGCCTCTGAAGTTCCGCCAAGGCCTTATAGATTCCCACGACACCTGCCCCTCCACCGGTTGGATATACAATCACGTCAGGTACTGACCAGCCAAACTGCTCTGCGATTTCAAATCCCATCGTTTTCTTGCCTTCCAATCGATACGGCTCGTTAAATGTAGACACATTGTATAGTCCATCTTTTTCTGCGAGGGCACGTGCCACCTGGCCTGCGTCCGCAATGGTTCCGTCAACCATGTATACATTAGCACCGGAAAACACGCATTCTTTTTTTGGAATGATAGGAGCTGAGGTCGGCATCACGACTTTCATCGGAATACCAGCACGTGCTGCGTATAGGGACCATGCCGCACCTGCATTTCCATTTGTGGGAATCACGACACCGGATGCTCCCAATTCCTTGGCTTTCGATATTCCTATCGAAGCACCACGCGCTTTAAATGTTGCAGAAGGCAACGTGCTTTCATCCTTGACGATTAAGTTTGGAATATCCATGTCGGATGCGGTTTTCTGGAGAGAGAGCAAAGGGGTTATTTGTTCGTTCAAAGATACCACTGATTGCGGCTGGGAAACAGGCAAGAGTTCATGATACCGCCAAATGTTGTGCGGGCGCTCGCTGATGGCTTCCTTGGCCAACTGCCCTTTCAGTGTTTGCAGGTCGTACTCAGCGAAAAGAATCGATCCACACTGGCACTTTTCGTAAAATCCTACCGTAGGATAAGTCTTTGTGCACTGAGAACAACGAAGATGAGACAGGAAACTATAGTCATTCATCTGACTTCGGCTCCTTTAGGTATCGTGGTTCAAGCTTTTTACAAAGTGACCCTATGCATATATATATATATATATACGGGAGTGAGAAGAATTTGCTACAAGGCTTGAGGGGTATGCGCAATGTACTGAGTCAGGTGCCAAAATCCTCACAAGCCATGGTGTCGTCGATTGTCCGCACGATTTTTGCCCAACCAACACAGGAGTCAGCGAAAGAACAACTCGCTGTGGTGGTACAGCAATTGAAGAGTCGGTTTCCGAAGGCGATGGATGTGTTGCAGAAAGCGGAGGAGGACGTACTGGCGTACATGGCATTTCCGAGAGAGCATTGGCGTCAGATTTGCTCAACCAATCCACTCGAGCGACTGAACCGAGAAATTCGCCGTCGTATAGACGTCGTTGGGATCTTCCCAAACCGGGACTCTGTGCTCCGGCTCGTGGGAACCATTCTCCAAGAGCAACACGATGAATGGAGCATTGCACGCCGCTATTTCAGCTTGGAGTCGATGGCTAAGCTGACGGGCAACCAGGCGTTGCTGGCACCGACTCCAGTTCTACACAAATGACGCATGTCACTTAGTAGAAGCACTCGAAGAATTTCCACCACTTGACGGGACACTACCTGTTTTGGAACCGAAAAGGAAGGACTATTCTATCGCGTGATGTAGAGGAAACGATATGCATATCGTGTGCCCTAAGGCCTCTACGATGAAATGAGTGGGGATCATCTTACAAAAGGCCCCTACGTCTGTGGTTTTTTGGTTAACGGAATGTTTCATCCATCGGTTTACTTTCCAGTTTGCGCTCCCTTCGATATCGTGTCTGGGACGAAGAGAGTAAGAAATTTGTGGGGTTTAGAGCTATTTCGAACCTGAAATCCAAGATGTGACTAGTTTTTTATGACGGTTTCACGCTTGATTCTAAGCTTCAATATGATTGATTGCACGGAATTCGGGAGGACTTCGGACGTTGTGACATGAGAAGTCGAGAAACAGTTGAGGAATATTGTGGTTTAATTGCCTCGACAAGGATGAAAGGAGAGGTTCAATATAGACAAGTACAGGGTGACTGTACATTCGAAGGACGGCTCGACATACTTCTATACAGAAGAGGTCGGCTACGACAATGAGGAAGCTATGTGGGCTAAGGTGATGGATGACCTCTCCAAGGCTACATGGGTGAGAGTGGAGAACACGTCGGGAGCGACCGTCGCACTTCGAGGTTCAGAAATAAAAGACTTCGCCATCAAACGTCTAACAGACTATGTGAAGGAACCGAGAGCAGACGGACGGCTTTGGTAAAAGAGAGAAAGAGAGAGCGTATGCTCCCCTTTTTATTTCTTGTAGGCTATCGGACTTTCCAGAAAACTGGAATCGTCGTTTTCGGTCATTTTCATCCGTAAGCGGCGATTTCGACTGTATCGGAGGCTTTCGAAAACAACTCCACATTCCAGTTCTGGGTTAAGCTTCAATCCGCGCTTTTCTCCCGATATCTCCGTTTTTCAAGGCCATCTGTTTTCCATTCGACATACAATCCAGCACGGCAGGTTGGATACAGTCCTTTCCCCATGGCGAACCGGACCATAGGGGGAGCTGCCGTTTCAGATATGTCTAGATACTTCATAAACAAACAATGGGGATGACCAAGTGACCGCTCGCGCTGAAAAGCATCAGGTTCATTGGAGGCGGCCATATCACACCGTCGACGCGCTCCCAAACTTAAAGGCTCCGGCCATTGTCGGCATTGGAGATATCGGAAAAATGGGTGAACGGGATGCGCCCGAGCACGCGGTACCCGTGACCACCAAAGCGCTTAAGGCGCTCATCAACGCCTACCAGGAGTGGAAGCGGACGTGTGCGGCCCACTCCCAAGACACGGACAGTGAATAGACTGGACTGAGAAATATTGTCCAGTGAGGTGATGAAGTGATGTTGAGCGCCTTGTTATTCCTGCCGAGTCTCTTCCGTTATTTTGGGATGTTCCAAACCTTCATCGGCGTCGTCCGACCGCTGTGGCCTCATCTAACGCGTATGTGGCAAAGATCACCGGTCCGCGGCGCCGTCTGACTGTGTTCCGCGCCTCCGCCGCATTTGCCAGTATCCCCAATATCGGCGCGGCCACCAGCAAAACACTGCACCACATCCATAGACGAGGTGCCTCTGGTGCCGTCTCATCTGTGGGTCGTGAGATGGTTACCCGTTCGGATCTGGAAGATAGTGGACTCCGCCAGCCCGGTTATGTACGTTCGTTGGAGTTTGGGATGGCTTAACACAGAGATGGCTCGGAACGCTGGGATTGCCGAGTTTGAGGCAGATATGATCAAAGAAAGGCAACTAGAAGGGATTGCACTCGCCAAGGAACGCGGTGTTTATAAGGGAAGACCTGGGATTTATGGCATCACCTACTCGATTTTACAGGTGAACTCATCTCCACTGCCGATAGGTACTGTAACGGTGGACGCGTCGTCCACTAGACTTCTTCGAGGTCTTCGTTTTCTTCCATCTGTTCAAACGCTTCCACTACAGCCCAAACCCTGGGGTCATTCACACTCATCCCTCCAAACGTTCCTTGTCGCACGCCTCTTGAAACATCTTACGGTATCGGATGGCTGGTCCGTCCGATAGTACGTGCGCTTCCACCCGTAAATCAAACGGGGCTACCACTGGCCGAATGCTCTCGATGATTCTCTGGTCTTCTCCGAGAACTCGGAGTGTATGTTCCAAATGGTGACTGTCGAGAAACTCTGAGTCTTCGGCGAAGTTACGCCATCGCCGCTCACGGCCGAAAACGGTCGGAAGCGGCGATTCCATTTTTCTGGGGTCCGATAGCCTTGAGTTAAATGTAATAAGTGAGCGTTTTGCAGAATTACATTTCTAGCGAATCGAGAAAGAAGCACAATACCTAGGCTAAAAGTGAGTTTTACAGTTTTTGTTTGGTGGCATAGCCGCTTACAAGTCTACTGAATTACCGATTAAGCAATGTGTTTCAGTCCTACTGCTTTGCTCATTGCTAGTGCTGATGCCAAAAGGACGATGGCATTGAGATAAACATGTGTCGTCACCTTATGGATTCCAGAGACATGAGCGTCGTTCGCAGTTAAGTTTTCCTTTAGTCTTGAGTTGCATCGCTCAACGGCGGTTCGTTCATTGTACAGTTTCGTCCAGCCGCGCGTATTGCGGTGGGGATTCGAAAAACGGCGAACGTCATCCGTAATGTTCTGCTTCACAACCATTCCGTAATTTGAGCCAGAGCATGCTGCTGCACCTAATGGGCAGTCGACCTTGCCTAAGACATGGGGACAGCTGGTCACCGTCGGCTCCCCAGTACACCATGTCATAACCCATGGAGCAACGGGGCGTACCATTCGAAGACATCCCAGCGGGAGGTTCCTTCTCACCTCGTCGGTTCAACGCAATGATGGCCTGTGCTCCGTAACTACGAGCAGCTTCATAGTTCTTTACCTGGTCGTATCCAGCATCCATCATGACGAATTTGAACTTCCAACCCAGGTTTTCAGCAACGTCTTTCATCAATGGAATCGCCATCTCACCGTCGTATACATGTGCTGGTGTGACTTCCAGGGATACAGGCAGTTCACTCTGTGTGTCCACTGCAAGGTGAATTTTGTAGCCAAACCACGTGAGTTTGTTACCAAACGTGTCGTACTTGGCACCCCAGTTAGCGTTTCCTGTTTCCTGACTGCACAACCTGGGTTGCTTCTTTTCGTAGGCAGAGATCGCTGTGCTGTCGATGGGCAAGGTGAGTCCCGTCAATAACACTGGCTTCTCGACATTGGCTGACCAGGTCAATGAAGAGCGCCTTAGCAAGTCCCTTTTCCGTTAAGGCAGTGAAGACTCGGCTTAGCGTAGAAATCGACGGAGCTGCTTCATCCACGCGGAACCCGCACTGGTACCGAAATCGAATGTCCTTGTCCAACCGTTCATGTAATCTCGTGAAGGTAGAGATCCCTTCGAGTGGTGCAGCGAGTAATGCTCTTAAAATTGCCTCCCGGTTGATGGGCTTTGCACCTTGGGGTGACGAACTTCTTAACTTCGCGGCGTACGGCTGAAGGTCTAGAGCAGAAAAGAACAATTCCAATCGCTCACTCGATTCAATTTCTAGCCACTGCTCAAAGGAAAACAGAGACTTTTGGAGAAGATACAAGTGGACTTCCTCCTTGAGAGTTTCTTGTTTCGTCGCTTGAAATCTTCTCGAATTTGGGGTGAAGTCCTTTTTTATGCTCTGTTATCCCTTGTCCTACAAGGGATTAGAAATCTGCAAACGCTCAAGTAAGAACAAAGCGAATGCAGATGAAGTACTTATATAAACTTGAATCCGTACTACGGGACGACAATAGGTAAAACAACAAGCCGTGATGTGGTCCATTCCCGAAAGGCCCGCCAATCATTGAAGGTTACGCCCCTGAACGACTCAACTACCTAACAGTTACGTCCTTCAGGGGCTGGAGATGTACAACGAATGTCCAAGGGTTGGACATTTTCACTTACTTACTCCGGTATGTCACACGATAAGGTGTCCCGCCTCATCCTGCGCTGATCTATGACCATTACCTGCAATCAGTACCTCATTGTAGTCTTTAACACATATGACTCTGGTACAAACGAAACCACTCCTCCAGATACAGTCCTTGCACTTCTGTGGAACTTCTCGCCTGTACTCCAAATCTGCAGGCGTAATCGGATTATAAGCGTTATTCTTCACGGTTCCTCTCCTCTCATAATACATTTCAACACAGTTGGATATGGTGTTCTGATGAAGTCATGGTTATGTATTCAGACCCACTCAACAGACGTTCCTATACCCGGCGTCATGGGAATCTACCCTGTATTCAAACATGAAGCAGCCAGTACTGTACCTGTTCTTGACCATGCCAGCATCAAAGTAGACCTGGGCTAACTGGGAAGATTGTTGATCTCCCTCAATCCACAAATTGGAACTGATCCCCCATTAACTCAATCGTTCGCCCTCTGCGGAAACGCGAGTACCCACAACGGCAGTCGCCTATCACAAATCCCGGTACGAATGCATTCGATCAAAATGATATAAACGGAGATGACAACATGTGGGGGCAAATCTTGAACGGGTACCTGAAACACTACATGAACAATGTGCCATCGTGGATTAACGGGATGGATGGGATGGACGTTGGGCAATGGATGCAATATGTCATGCCCATGATGGGAAGCAGCAACCCGAACGAAGGTGGCAAAAGGGATTTTAACCGCGCACCCAACCATGTCCGTCACGGAAGCAGAAACCATCACTACAATAACGCCAAACATAGGCATCGCGGCGGCTTTAACTTCCCAGGAATGCAGAACGACATGCCATGGGAGAGGTTCCCCTGGGATAGCCTACCGAAATAACTGCCGCCGTGGATTAAGAACATGATATCGCCGTCGCACAGCGGTCCCACGCACCTAAGCCAACAGAGCGGAAAAGGCCAAAACAACTTCTCTATGCCGCCATTCGGAATGTCGTTCGAAGACATGATGAACCAATGGCCGTTCAATCAAATGAACTTTCGACAAGGCGATGGGCAGGGAAAGGGCAATTCCGTGAGATGAAACGTTAGGCACTGGTCGGGACCTAAATCCGCTTCTGATATCGACTTTTACCGAGCGCAAATAGCATCCTTCACCGAATGATTTCTAATCGTTCTTCCGGAAAACTCTCCCAGCCAACAACTCTGGCACTTTAGGCACCAGATCCAGTACATCAATCACCCGTTACTTTCGCCCTAACGCCATGTCTAGACTACGCATATTCTTAATCGTCTCCGGAAGCAATTCCAGAGTTAATGGAGGAGGTCGTGCCCATCTCCCGCGGCCTCCTCTCGTTATTCACAAAGATGGGGGCCGACCCTGCACCAAGCGTATGTGATTATTAATCAGACGGTTCGTTCCATTGGAATCAAACAATAAATCGGAACACTCCACCCGGAAACAAATCTAATTCCAGCTGTGTGTGAACAACTTTACGCATTGGTTTCCGGCAATCAGGGCAGGTAGGACCGTTTAGGATTGACCTTATAGGATACAAGCCGCCTCACGACTGAACGTCCATCCATACGCTACATTACGTTGGTTTAGGGGGAGGTGAGTGTCGTGATGATGCACCATGCTGTCAACATCGACTTTCAATTGACCCGGGAGAATCAGTTATAAATTGACCCACCCCGGCGAAATCAGGTTGTCTTGGGTTGGCTGTAGGCTCCGGTTCTCATCTTGTCCCGAAGACGGTAGCTATTACCCCGGATGTTTAGTACGTGCGAGTGGTGCAGAAGGCGGTCGAGAATCGCTGTAGCGAGAATAGAATCTCCCATCAGTTCTCCCCAGTCGCTAAATCCTTTGTTACTCGTTAATACAATGCTGCCGCGTTCATAACGTGCACTAATCACCTGAAAGAGGAGGTTCGCTGAAGCTCGGTCGAGGGGCAAGTAACCAACTTCGTCGATCAAAAGGATCTTCGGTCGGGCATAGATCCGCAACCGCCTCTCCAATCGGTTCTCCTCGTATGCACGCTTCAGGTCCTCAATCATTTGGGTCAGGGTGACAAAATACACAGACAGTCCCTGAGTAATGGCTTGCACACCCAGCGCCACCGCTAAATGAGACTTCCCAACTCCAGGTGGTCCCAGAAGCAGAACGTTTTCTGCCCGGGCTGCAAAGGCCATCGTGGCCAACTCTCGAACCAGGCGTTCATCAATGCTTGGCTGGAAAGAGAAGTCGAATTCCTCGAGCGTCTTTCGGTAAGGCAGATGAGCAAGCTTTGTACGGACCTCCAGGTTTCGTTTTTGTCTTGCAGCTCGTTCGACTTCCAGGAGTTCATTGAGAAACGCGAGATAGGTGGGTTGTTCATGGGATGCTTTCTCCAATTGTGCATCCAACATTACACTCGCTTGGTCAAGACCCAGTTCCTCCAAGCGCTGCTTTGTTTGTTCAAGCTCTATCATATGCCCACCTCAGCCAGCTGTTCGTAGACTTCAAGCGGGCGAACCTGTACCTCGTCATTAGGGACTTGGTAAGCTCTTGGCTTCGGATATGGGTATCCGTTTGCAGTCGACAATCCGACGTATTGACCTTCATTGGGCATGAATACGCGGGATTGGTATTGCTTACGATGGCGTTCTACACATACACCGTCTACCCAAATCTCTACCTGCCCGGCCAGTTCTCGTACGAGTATCTCGCGACCACTGTATCTCCAGTTCACACCATAAAGGGCTCCATCGTAGCTAACAAACCCGTCCAAGCTGACCCGACGAACTTCATAGCGAAGCTTCTCCCACCGTTCCGTGGGAGGCAAGGGTTTTAGTCCTTCCTCCTGTAAACGTTGGATTGGTATCTCTCCGGTCGTTCCATGAGTGCGACGGTTTACCCGGTCACACCAGCCGCGAGCCTGCCGATTGAGGTCTCCAAGGTCCGTGAACCGTCGACCAGGGAAGAAGTTCTGTTTAACAAAGTGGACCAAGCGTTCCACCTTTCCTTTGGTCTGAGGACGACGTACCCGACAAACCTTCGGAATAAATCCAAAACTGGCGGCGAAGTCTTCAAATCGGGGGTGCCACCGTGGCTTTGAATCGTCGCCCATTCCAAGCAGAACGGTCTTCATTCGGTCTGTGAGAACCACCTTGGGAATACCGCCAAAGTACATGAAGGCATTCATCATGCAGCGTAGGAAACTGTGCATGTCACATCGCTTTGTGAACTCAACGTAGCGCATCCTGGAATACCCAAGTATCATCACATACATGGCGACTTTGTGTGCCGTACCGTGCTCATCCAGATACTCGCAAAATCCCCAGTCGACCTGGGCTTGCTTACCGGCCGGTGTCTCGTAACGCTGGACCGCTGGCATACGTTTAGGTGGGCGAAAGACCCGTACGTATACCCTGGGGGTGGTCATGCCTCCTTCATATCCCAACTCTCTGAGACGCTCCAGGAGAACCACGCAATTGTAGATACCTTCTGACATCCACTCCTGTAACTTCGGCTTAAACGGATCCAGTTTCGACGGCCGTTTAGGCCGCGCTTTATGTTCTGGAATCCCATCGGCACGCAGATACTTCCGAACCGTGTTTCGCGAGAGTCCGGTTTCGCGTGCAATCGCACGAATACTCTTGCCAGAAGCCCTTAACTCGTGTAATGCTATCACTGTCCCACTTCCTAACAATGTGTCTCCCTCCGATGAATTGGCGTTCAACGAAGGGGATATATTCGACGGAAGTGGGTCAATTCTTTTTTTGATGCTACTGGGTCAATTTTAGGGCTCTTGCGTACTTTTGGTGAAGCATCCCTAATTCGACAGCGTTTGCAGCCTTCAAGAGCTATGCTTCATCAGAGGTGATTGCAATGAACGGATTTATTTCGACGATGTTTCCCGATTTCAGAGTCATCGATGGATATTTCAGCAACTCTATTGTGATGTTGCGTATCGCTTCGCAACTACGCGGTAATCGATGCCCAGAATGTCGTTGTTGGACAGAACGGGTGCACAGCTACTATTACAGAACCGTTCAAGACGTACCGATGTACGGTGCGAGCGTCTTCCTTCGGGTCAGAGCCCGGAAGTTCTTCTGTCATAATCCCACAGAACACTTCGACGGATTTCTAGCGGAATCACAGCGAAAGACGACGCGACTAAATGAATTACTTACGCAAATTGGTTTTTCCCTCGGTGGCAACCCCGGAGCAGCGCTATGCCAACGCCTAGGTGTATCGGTGGCAAAAGATACGTTACTAAGACGAGTAAAGGCGTTTGTACCGAAAAGCGAAGACGTCGAAGTGATTGGCATTGACGATTGGGCCTATCGGCGTGGACAGCGCTATGGTACCCTCATCTGCGATTTGAAACACCACCGTTTGGTCGATGTGTTGCCAGACCGCTCCGTATCAACCGTAGCAAACTGGCTGAAGGCCCATCCGACAATCCAAGTGGTCAGCCGTGACCGTGCAGGCGCTTATGCGGACGCCATCCGTCAGGGATTACCATCCGCAATCCAGGTTGCTGACCGCTGGCATCTGCTGAAGAACCTGAGCGACGCAGTAGAGCGATATCTTACTCGTCATCGGTTGCCTCCCCGTGAAACACAGGATATACGCGAACGAGAACCACGATCCGTCGAGCCGAGCAGACCGACACGAAAGGAGCAGGAACAATCTGAACGGCGTCAAGCAAAATGGGAACGAGTCCAGCAAGTACAACAACTACGCGAATCCGGCCTTGGTATTCGGGCGATATCTCGAAAAGTGGGGCTTAGTCGCAAAACCGTCCGCTCCTACCTGACATGGACTGAAGTTCCCAAGATCGCTAGACGGCCTCGAACAACGCTATTGGACCCCTATCGACAACAGATTGCAGAACTCCTTAACCAATCTCTTTCAGGTCCAGTCATATTTCGCAAAATTCAAGAGCAAGGTTATCGGGGCTCCCGCTCCACCTTGGGGCAATACCTAGCTGACCTTCGTCGGTCAAAGCGTAGTGGACAAGAGTCCGTGATTCGGCGACATCGTATCAGTCCAAGGTCTGCTGCGAGGCTTTTGACTAGATCGGATGACAAGGTCGATGAAGAGGACAAGCCTTATCTAAGGCTGTTGCTCGAGAAGCTTGAAAGGGCTGAGACCATTCGCAACCTTTCTGATTCCTTTCGGAAGCTCATGGAGAAACATGACCGCAGTGGACTCGATAACTGGCTCAGCGAGGCAATGACGTGCGGGGTTCGCGAGCTTCGAACCTTTGCACAAGGGATACAAAGGGACTATGAGGCGGTGGCTGCTGGAATTGCGGAACGATGGAGCAACGGGCAAGTCGAGGGGCAGGTCAATCGGTTAAAAACAGTTAAGCGTCAAATGTATGGGAGAGCAGGCTTTGCTCTCCTCAGAGCACGGGTTCTTTACCACGGATGATTTCTACCACCACACGCCTACAGCGAGAAATTTGTCGATTCCAACACGTGAGGCTTAGCGGCATTCACCAAAAGTCCGCAAGAGCCAATTTTAGACCGACGTTAACACATGCCAAGAGGTTAGTCGGACAAAGGGTTACAGCCCACCATGTGAATGGCACAGCGTATCACGGTATTTTACATTCAGTGACTGACCGTGGTATCTACATGATGAATGCAAGGGGAATTCGTCCAGCGTCTGCAGAAGTGAGCACGCCCACTATCGAACACGCAATATCAGATGCTGCTGGAAATCAAGATGTGTCGGAAGCTTTCTTCCCGTTCTTCTTCCTTGCATTTGCAGCACTTGCTGGCTTAGCAGCTGTTTCTGCATATCCTTATGGGTACTATCCTTGTGGATACTATTACTGATTTGTAGGTCCCTCGTAAAGAGGGGCGTTTTATTGTATGTCTCATAAGGGCGATTGATTCTTATAAGATGAGCCTTTTGCAGAATTATCTCCAACACTCTCTGATACGCTATATATAGCGTATCGTATGAATTAACAGCGCTATATACGGGCTGATTAACGTTGTAAATCGAATTCTGCAAAAGGCTCAAGATACAAGCCGCCTCACGACTGAACGTCCATCCATACACTATTTAGGGGGAGGTGGCTCACAATGTATGATGGTGGATGTTTCGGTGGTTTCACCCGATGGGCAGTAGTGTTCTTGATTATCTTCGTTCTGTTCATCCTGTTGATTCCGCATCACGGCGGATATACGACGACCTGCACAACAACGCCGGTTTGTTAAGATGTGAAAGTGAAGGTATTGACAGAGCACTCGCTCCGGCGGGTGCCTTGTTTCATATGACCCAGGGCATCGGCTACGGCCGGTGCCTTGTTACATGGGACAGGAGTCTCCGAGGGTAAAGGTTTCTCTTCGTCCGTAGTGCGATAACAGCGGACGGGTACTAGCCGCTTCGCATCCGTTCATGGCTTCGTAGAATGAGTCATGCTGATCGAAGGGGGTGTAGGTCCTTGTACGATGGCGGAGTATTTGGTGGTTTCACACGTTGGGCAGTAGTGTTTCTGATTATCTTCGTGCTGTTCTTCCTATTGGTACCAGGATTCGGCGGTGGCGGTTACGCAGGTGGCGGCGCTTATGGCGCAGGTGCTGGATTAGGAGCATACTGAGTAATGTAAAGAGGGTATAAACAAGGTACTCTCTACGCCGGGTATCTTGTTGCATGGAACAGGAGTCTCCGAGGATACAGTTCCGCTTCGTCCGTTGTGCGATAACAGCGGACACCATATATGACCCAGTGCATCGGCTGCGGCCGGTGCTCTTTTTATTACATGGCCCTGTAAGGCAGCTTAATGCGGAACACCTCCCACCGAACCGGGCGGTGCTGCAGGGCCCACCCGGTTATGAGAAGGCGGTGATGAAATGAAACCATGTTGGGTGTGCGGGCAGTTGGTCAAGCCGAACATGCGCAAGATGAATTGCTCCCGGTACCAGGGCAGCGTCGTCACACCGGACAAGCCTCCGAAGCGGAAACAGGAGAAGATGTCGTTTCGTGAACTGGAGCGGATGATGCAGAGCGCGAACACATATGAGCGCCGGGGTGGGCGATTGAGGCAGAGGAGGCATGCTGATTGATGGCGAGGAAAAGGGCCGCGACGCGAACGGGTTGTAATGCCAGACAGGGATGATGAGTTCGCGAGCAATCCATAAGAAAATGTGTTGACCCAGCAAACGGAGGATACAGAAACGCGAGTAGCTGAAGACCCTGCTGGGCACTCGTCCTCCGTTTGGTGTGCCAAATTCCAAATCTCCCCGTGGCACACCCAGAGGGTTTCGTCAATAGCGATAGAAAGCCGCTGTCTGTGGTGCTAGATAGCGGCGCAGTCTTTTTAACGGAGGCAACCATGGTCCGCTACACAGTCACCTGCTGCAAGTGCAGGGCAGCTCGCAGGTATGAGGGAAACATACTAGGACACTGCATGGACCAGGCAGAGACGGATGGATGGAAACCGACCGGGAAGATGACCTATATGATGTACAAACTATGCAGGAAAGACCTTCCTAATTGAGAATGAGTCAGCGGGAGGGTGATTGCAATGAGTGAACAAGCCGAATACCTGAGAAGGGACATACAGAATTATTGGAAAGGGAAGGTATCACCTAGTGAATGCTCGGCAACTGATTATGATATGTGAAGTAGCGTTAAGTTGCTATATAAAAGACGTAGAGAGCAGGAATGTACCCGCTTGGCGGGTATTTATTAGCCCAGATCATACGAAGGGAAAAGTGGATAAGAAGCGCGATACGGTTCTTCGAAAAATGCGTCGAGTTCTGCGGCTCGAGGTTTTACAGTGTTAACAGAACACAAATGGGAATATTTGCGGAGAATATGGAATAGTTTTCAGAGTAGATGGCAGGAAAAGCGCCCTTGCTCTGAACAAGCAGGGAGGCGCGTAGTAATGGTACAGGTGGTGGTGATGCTACAAATTATTCTGGTCAGCCTGCAGATTATTGACCTATCAATGCGCCTAATTCACAAACGAAGCATAACTCATGTGTTGCGCAAAGCCGGGCATGGCCTATGGATGAGAGTAACCCATCGTACTCGCGTTCGTAGGTAATGAGGAGAGGGGACGCTTTCCTGTCATCCCTCAACAATATATGGCCCTCGCGTTTGTAGGATGACTAAAAAATGATTAAGCGCTGTACATTTGCGTAACAATACTCACTCTTCGGTGGATTTTCATTTACACAACCACTTGAAGATGAACGAGAATACCCGCTACGGCGGGTTTTTCATTTTCATTTTCCAAAAACAGACTCCATGCAAGCGAATTAGAAGTATTTTCCTGACCGTTTGTTGAATATGGAAGCGGGGAGGTGAGAGCATGAAGTTCTGGCTATATGTCAACAATGAGCAAAACTCTGTCGTAAAGGGCGACCGGGTTCCGTATGTTGGGGAAACAGTCATTTATCGAGACCCTCACAGAAGCGCATTGGACGAGGGAATTGTGGAGTCTATAAAGACCGAGGTCATAGGCAACTCAACTAACATAGACAGCCCGGTCGAAACGGTATGCCACGTATATGTCCGACCAAAAGAGTGAAACAGGCAAGACGACCCGTGAAGCGGGAGGTGAGGTTCGTGAACGAGATCCCTGGCAAACTTCTCAGAGAGGGTGTGTTCGATGGTCAGTTGTGGGTCGGAACGACTTCACAAGCTGATGCAGGAGGATGGCTAGGCACCGTGCTTCATTTACCATTGGGTGAAGCAATGTCGCAATTCGTAGAGTTCTCCTCCGGAGTATTTGATAAACCGTAATATTCAGAAGAGTTTGTTGTCCGAGAATGGGAAAGACGATTCGGTAACAAGTAACTGATTATGCCCGCTACGGCGGGTTTTTTAATTTCCAAAAACAACCCCATGCTAAGGTGGTGGCGTGGCCCGATGTGGTGCGAAAACACTTAGCGTAGAAAACGCATACATGTCACCGGAGTACGGCTGCAACACTGACATGAGTACATCCGTGTCGGTGATACTGCGCAAAAGGCTGGACCTATCTGCTAATCCACCCCTTCCACTCCTTTGCAAAGAAAGGCCCACCTTGGTGGAGCGCAACGCCTAGTGCAGTGTGAATATACAGTGAAATTAATAATTGTAAAAGTAGATTATGAATACTTATTTTCTGGATGTTATATGTTACAATTTACTCATAATGTTACGGGAGGGAGGGTATTGCCCCCGAGCGACAACGAGATTGTCCATTAAGGGGTCGCAAGCTTGAAGGCAAAGTGCATCTTGTGTAAAAGCTATGTCGATGAGTCTGAAATGAAGGTTATATTCAAAACAGGTTTCATACGTAAAGACAAAACAGATTTCCCGATGGGTATTTGCCAACAATGCAGTCCTTCGGTTGACTACGAATCACCCGTACATAAGACACACGGTAACCCGTCCGAATCCTAAGCTCGGCGGGTGTTTTTTGTGATCAACCTAGCCACCCACAAAAGAAAAACCCGCAGAAACAGGACAACTGAACATGGATTATCGTTTTGTCTTTGCGTGTAGCAGATCCCCAACATCACTGTACCGCACCCTTTGATTCGTTAACACTGCATATACTGGTGTGTCGATTATGCATAGGAAAGTATTTTACCTTCAGATCAGGCTTATGTAAGAGTTCCGTTTTTAACGCTGCGATGATTTCGTTGGGAACACCCGCTTCGCGCAGTCGTCTTTCTAAGTACTCTTCCTGCGACAAGTGCGACCATCCAAACATCAGTACCCACCTCATAGCCTTTATCTGTGTTATGCATCACAGCATTGGAGACTATCATATTTTCGAGGTCGAATATTGTCGAAAGATGACTGACACATTTCTTTCTGAATTCACCCCTGCAATACACTCCGGTCAATCATTACTGAACGTGCTGTGGTGATGTTTACATGAGCGTTCTCCTGTCAATAATGCAATGGTCGAGCTCTCTCTTCTATACAATAGCCCTCATCCTTCATCGGATGGGGGCGTTTTGTCATCTTGCCGCTTCTTGATCGAACAAATAGTTCAACAGTTTATTGAGCATTAACCCACGACAGTCAAGGCAAAACTGGCTGCCGAAACTTGAGTGAGCCTTTTGCAGAATTCGATTTACAACGTTATTCATCCCATATATAGCGTTATTGATTAATGTTATACGCTATATATAGCGCATCATGGAGTGTTGGAGATAATTCTGCAAAAGGCTCGAGTGAATAACCAACGGTACTTTAGCGCATGCTGTCCCTCAGAATCTCTTCGTCAAGGGGATGCGTGACATGACAAAATCTCAGATCGAGCCCCAGTCCGACGTGTTGGACTTAGTCGTGCAACCGGAGATCAAGGAATTTCTCGTAACCACGGTCCAGATGGTACCTAAGATCACAAACATCATGAAAATCACTTCAGAAATGTACGATCTCGCTGAAGCATTATTAAAAGACACGGAGATGTTAGAAATCTTCGGGGAGGCCACGAAAGGGACAACTGAACCGATTCAAGACACGATTGAAGATGGCGTTTCCTTGGTGCACGAGGCTCAAGAACGAGCTGAGGCAGATACTTCGAATGTGGGTATGATTGGTTTGTATAGAATGCTTAAAGACCCTACAATACAAAAAAACCTCCGATTCATGAAGGCATTGCTCGCAATTCTAGCCGAACGCCGAGACAGGGAACTCCATTAGTTTAATAACTCAAGTTTCGCACTCTTAGCCAGTTGCTGTTGTCGATAATAAAACGGGCAGTGAACATCTCCCTATACCCTAGCCTTCATTCCAGAATGGGGTGAAGGCATTTTTTCATCTTATCGCCTCAATACACTCCGGCATATCATTCCGCACATTTCCGACCAGTTCGGGTACCCGGTACGCGTACATCTCGCCCTCATAAGGCTTCAGCACGGACATAACAGTATCAGTATCCGTGGTGCTGCGGTCTAGCCATACGTTCATCGGTTCCTTGGTCAAAATCACCGGCATCCTGTCGTGCAGGTGTCTCATGAACATATTCGGTTCGCATGTGATAATTGTGCAGGAATGGACTTTCCTCTTTCCGTCTGGTTACCGCCACATACTCCACAATCCCGCCATGCCGAACACTTCCTGCTTCTTGAGTCGGATCCTGTATGGCTTTTTGCTCGTGCGGTGCATTCATACAGACCATCCGCGACAATTACACACCTTTTCCTGCTGATGAGGTTTCGAAACGATGGTGCCACCAGCAATGTTTCTACCCGCGCATTGAAGGTGTTAAAACTCGTTGCTTCTGTCTCAGACCACTCCGGTATCAAACCCCACCGCAGTAGTCCAGCACGGCGTTCTTTACCATCAGAGATGACGGCCATGACATTCTGCGTGGGCGCTATGTTGTATCGGGGAGGATAGCGAAATCCGTTATCGGTCAATCCGAAGTAATCCAGCATGAATGCCCAATCCTCGTCTGCCAACGTAAAGCGTCCGCACACTGTCACTCACCTTTAGCTTATCCACCTGCATTCCTCTGGTTCCTTACCCGGCAAAAATCCCTTAAACGAGACGGTGCGCAGGTGATGTCGATCCGGTCTCTCCAGGTACTGAATCCGACAACAGAGCCGTGGCTCAATCCACTGTGCATATCGATCCTTCACGGTGTGAATCTGCTTTGCAACCTCAAGGAATGCAATCTTCTCTTCTGGCTTCATCCCAAATTCCACGACGGCCACCGGCTTATTGTGAACGGTGGGGAAGTGGAGCCCAACAATTAGTCCAAATTGCGGTTCCGTTCGGTAACCAAGGATCACCGCGTCGATTTCCTTCCAGTTCTTTATCTTCAGCCAATCAGTTGACCTCGTATCCAGTACATACCGAGAATCTTTCCGCTTCGCCACTATGCCTTCCCAGTTACGTTCCTCCGTCATCTTTTTCAACCTAACCCCTACGCCATCCATGTAGAGTGTGGGGGTGATGGTTTTCGACGGAGTAAC
Source organism: uncultured Alicyclobacillaceae bacterium (assembly GCA_963788285.1). GTDB lineage: Bacteria > Bacillota > Bacilli > Alicyclobacillales > Alicyclobacillaceae > Alicyclobacillus_A. The sequence continues at coordinate 635,260 of CAWBGB010000012.1, read as the reverse complement.
TATGTCAGCCAGTCTGGCTTTTCTCTCCATTAGCGGCTCTCGGGTATGATCACGGTCTGTGTAGAGTACATCGAACGCAACGAACGTGGCCGGATGCGTCTCCACTGCCGATGGAATCTTCCGTGGGTCACGCAGTCGTCCGCGATATGCGAAATCGTTAAACACGTACCGTCCGTCACGCAGGCAGATACCTTCGCAGTCCAATACTACTGAGTGTGTCCGGATGTACTGGGCGGCCTCCTGGAGTTCCGGGAACTTACTCGTAACGCAGTTGCCTCGCCGCGTGTATGCCTCAACTCGATCCCCTTGCTTGTGAATCAGGATCCGCCATCCATCCCACTTCGGTTCAAAGATGTAGTTGTCGTCATCGAATACTTCTCTGCGCATAGTAAGAAGCATCGGTTTGATGGGCTGGAACAACACGATCAATCACCTAATTTTATTGTCGCAAAGGCAATGATCAGTGGCATTAGGTGATTGGTGGGAACGTCCTCTATAATATGAGAACTAACGTTCGCATATCAAGGTGAGAATATGTCACGTTTGGTTCAACGACCCATTGAAGTGACAACAAAAGATGAGATCCCGCACACCATAATGGACGGTGACAACACCTACACAGTGACCGCTATCATCGACTGGTGGATGGAGGCTGGCGACTGGTGGGACAACGAACCACCCCGAGCCATGTATCGCGTGCAGACCGCGGAGTGGTTTTTGTTTTACCTCGAGTTCAGCGGTGGCAAGTGGTACATCTATCGGGTTTGGGATTAAAAAAAGACGCTCACTTCAGTGAGCGTGACATATCGAAAAGGAGAGAGGGAATCGTCACTGGCCACACACTACGCCAGCGATTTTTGAGACAAACGCGAGGCACTCAGCCCAAGGAAGAGTGTACAGGATAAATGTTTGAAATATGTGTACAAGGTGTGGAGAGATTGTGGTTACGATGTGAATTCGGCGGTGGTCTGTGGTCGATTTGGGTATGAATTGAAAAAAGACGCTCACAGCACATCAGCGAGCGTCACACATGGGGGATGCACAGTGAAATTGAATACTAGGTCGGTGATGTCACTGGCCCCGCCTTCGCCAGTGACGGCGGCGACCCCTCATGTCGCCCTGCCTACGAATACATTGTACAAGGTAGATGTGAAAAAGCTGTACAGAAGGCGTGGAGAGATTGTGGTTATGGTGTGGCTTCAGTGGAGATCAGCGCGCAAGATCAGGCCGTCGGATCCCCGCACACGCCTTTGTATCCACAGTTTCTGCAAAACGGCGTGCATCCGCGCGTTTCGCCGCTCATGGGAAAGTGGCAGATGGGGCAGTACAGTTCATCGGTTTGATTGTTCTCTTTCTCTTGCCTTTGTTGTTGCATATGTAACTTCTCCCGATTTATCACTTGATCACTGTTACCGTGATGTTTTTCGCATTCGCCCAATCATATCCTCCATTAGGCACAATCTGAATGGTCGCGCTCCCTGTTGATTGTGGCACAAATTCATTATTGCTTCCCTTGTTCAAGTTGAATACGTTGTTTGGATCATCAAGCATAATACGGTCGTTTTGTCCTGTATTTTGATCGTCTCGAATCAGAACAAGATGTTGATTTAAATGTATCGTCACGTTTGTTGTATCCACCGTACATGTTCCGTCGGTATTTAGGGAGTAATGAACCGCGACATCATTAGATGAGATTGGAGTTTGTGCAAACACAGCTTTACCGACGAACTGAGATCCGTTCCAGCTGTACTCAGTTTCGTTTGTCCCGGATTGCATATAAAGCTGATTACCTTCAATCTTTGGCGCTCCTTCCCACTGCGTACCCGTATCCATGTATTGTTGGAGTTGATCCGTGGAAGGGTTGATTCCGAGCACAATGCTGTCCGCTAGACCGCCGCTTCCTCCGTCAATAAACGTGATAACCAATCCAGTACGGTTATCGCCAAAGAGCTTTCCGCTTAGCGGTTGGCCGGCGAATGCCCATTGTTGATCGTTCGAATATCCAACTTTGTAGGAAGATGTTTTAGGGTCGTAGGTAATGACGCTTACATCGGCATTTGTATTGCCAATGGATTGATTTTCTCCGATGACGACGATGGCGGGAATTTGAGGTGTCATCATGTAGTATTGAACTTGGTCAACCTTAATGTTGTTGGGTAGGTAATCAGATACGTTGACTTTAAGCGGGTCTATTTGCTTTAAATGAGCAGATTTCTCAAAGGCCGTTGAATCACTTGGGATTTGGGAAAGGTCCTTTTCCATCTGCTTGAAGTTTGCATTTACAAAGTCATTTTGAGCAGCCTTCAACTCCTTGTCGCCATACTGGTTAACGGCAGACTGATACACTTCGATCCCGTTGGTATAAGCTATGAGACCCTGTTGTTTGGCGATGGTGAATTCGCTTTTCGCTGTGGACCACTCATGTTTTTGTAAATCGGAAAGCGCCATGTCATAGTGCTGTTTTGCATCATAAACACGGTAGGATGAATAACATCCTAAAGCACACACCACGACTCCGATTGAGATACCGCTAATCCACTTGTTCTTTGTCTTCATTCTTTCACCCTCACTGTATGGTTACGTTTATTTCACTTTACCATTTATATACTTTCTTCCAAATTACAATCCATCATCCTCCTTAGACAATGGGGTGGGCATGCCTGTACCGAAGTTAATGGCAACGAAGCGGACGGAAGTAATACATTTAGGCCCTTACGTTTGTGTTTGTGAGGGCCTTTTTATTTGCACAGATAACATCAGTAATGAATCTCATAGGCTTACACAGTAGGTGTGTCGTAGCAAATCCCATTCGTCGATCGGAAGAACGTAAGCCGAATATGGCCTACAAGGTGGCAGTGACCACAATCGAGATTTACGGGCCAGGTCCATTGACTGACGAAAAACGGAAACGAGGCATAAAGCTATTGTCCGGGCAGTCGCCAAGTGTTGGGAGACATCTACTCGCCAACGACATACCATCTGATACAAGCTTAAGAAAGGGCCTCCACGTTGGCGAGGGCCTTGTTGGTTACATCATGTCGGATTGTATCAATTGACCCCAGTTTACTGGATGCGATTAAAGCAAAAGGATTGTCGATCTACACCTGTCATGCACCTATGGACTATAACAAACAGATTGGAACAACAGCGGCAATTTGTGAAGCATTAGGCGCAAGCAGAACTGACGATTTTTTTCCGATCAAGCAGGTTCTGTCGGGGCAATTTGTGAAATTGGCGAGGTAAGCATGGAACCACTAATAAAACATCTTGAGGTAATCTTTGAAATATCCTATGTAGACTTCGAAGGAATTTAAAAAGCATACGCCGAGTAGCGATTGTTGCGGGATGTGGTGATGTTGTTGACACAATGAGGGAAGCCGAGAGTAAGGGGGCGCAAGCATACATCACGGGTGAAATTCACTACCACATTGATAACGATTACGGACGGAAACGTTTCCAAATGATGATGGATTACGTTGAGGATACGAGTATGTCCTTAATTGGTGTATCACACTCCGCCTCGGAATATCTGGTTAAGAAAACGCAAATGAGACGCTGGTTTGAGGAGAACTACGATGTGCAAATAAAGCTAATACCGCAGCACAAATGGTGGCTATAAGGCTATAAGCACAACTATGCCATACACCGTAGTACTCTTTTACGCCTATCTGTCGCTACCGGGGGCGTGAGCTGAAGAAATTTGAGGCTTGTTCAGGTAACGGGGGCGTAAATTCAACAATGCTCACGTGATGATTTCTGAATAAACATACAACGGAGAGGTTTCATCCTATTGAACTCAAGGGCAGCATTCCTGTTAAGAAGCAAAATCGGGTTTGAGGCAATAAAAAACTCCTGATAGTGTTGATGTCGTCCAAAACACACCACTAATCAGGAGGTAGAACTACAACATGAGTATAACGCAGAACAGCAAGATTCGCCGCATCACGGATTCCACTCTGGTCGTTGGTGCAGATATTGCGAAGAAAGTGCACGTAGCTCGTGCAAGCGATGTACGGGGAGTGGAACTCGGCAAGCCGCTGACCTTTGACAACAGTCGACGTGGCTTTGAGAAATTACTGACCTGGATCCGGTCACTCATGGTTGACCACAGCTGTGACAACGTCGTATTCGGTGTAGAGCCGACAGCGCATTACTGGATGAATCTCGCGCAGTTTCTGCGTCATCAGGGAATTCAGGTGGTTTTGGTTAACCCCATGCATGTGAAAAAGACCAAAGAACTTGAGGACAACAACCCGACCAAGAACGACCGCAAGGATGCACGTGTGATTTCACAATTGGTCAAAGACGGACGGTACTCTGTACCTCACATTCCCGAGGATATCTACGCGGATTTGCGCGTGGGAATGAACGAAAGAGATCGTTTGTCTGAGGACCTGAAGCGAGTACAGGCACGTATTCATAATTGGTTGGACCGTTTCTTTCCAGAGTTCACGACGGTATTCAAGGATTGGGAGGGCAAAGCAGCTCTTGTATGCTTGCACCAATTCCCTTGTCCGGTGGATGTTCGGGGAAAGACGGCATCCGAAATTGTTCAGGCATGGCGAGAGAACGGAATTTTACGAGGCGTTGGAATCAGTAAGGCAAACCTTCTGAAGGAGATGGCAGAACAGTCAATCGGGTTGACTGAAGGACTGCAGATGGCACGCCACGAGCTGATGATTCTGCTCAGTCAATATGATTTGTACCAAGAGCAGCTAGAGTTTCTCATGAACGAAGTCGAGCGACTGGTGAGTCAGATACCTGGGACGCAGCAAATGCTTAGTGTGCCTGGTGTAGGGTTGGTTACCGTCGCTGGATTCCTAGCTGAGGTCGGGGATCTCTCGGGCTACGACAATGCCAGGCAGATACAGAAGCTGGCAGGGCTGAATCTCAAGGAGAATAGTTCTGGTAAACACAAGGGACGAACGACAATTAGCAAGCGTGGACGTCCAAAGCTAAGGTCACTGTTGTTCCGCTGCGTTATACCACTACTGGCAAAGAACGCAGAGTTTCAGGCGCTGCACCGTTACTATACACAGAGATCGCAGAATCCACTAAAGCGGATGCAGTCAGCGATTGCACTGAGTTGCCGACTGATTCGAGTGCTGTTCGCATTGGGACGGAAACAAGTCCCGTACGATCCAGTAAAGGTGCTCGGACCCGTACACATTTCACGTTTACAGAATGCCGCTTAACATCTTGGAGTTTCTCGATATCTAGCTAACTCGCAGTAAACGCAAACGACAAACGAAGCACGGAGAAACCGGTACGAAACTTAACCTTGGGGCAACGACCCTGCCGGGCAGCAAACTACTGGTCTCCACCCTTTGACAGGCAGGACGAAGGAATGAAACGGGACGAAACGAGGACCCTGTGAGACATGGGAGGGTAAGCCGCAAAGGTGTATGTGGAGCTCCAATGGGCGTAGTCCCGGATTTCGTGGAAATTTGAAAGTGGCGGTCTCCTGACCCCGTTTGGTATAACGGGTTTGGGGAAAATCAGGAAAGGAGAACGCCACTATGAAATTAAGAGTACACGAGATTGCGCTGAGAGACCAGAAGCAGTTTACAAGATTCGATGCGTCAAAGAACCTCTCTGTCCAACTGGCTCTGCTGGATGTGATGGAAGCGACCAAGGAAGGTCTGATGGCGCTGGCGGTCCAAACCGGCTTACGAGTCATCCAGGTCATGATGCAGGAGGAGGTGGATGCGCTCGTCGGTCCCAAGGGCAAGCACAATCCGAAGCGCAAGGCCGTACGGCATGGAAAAGAGAAAGGTTTCGTCGTCCTCGGCGGCCGCAAGGTGGCTGTGGAGAAGGTGAGGGTACGCAGCGTGGACGGCCGGGAGATTCCGCTCGAGACGTATCAGGCCCTGCAAGATCCGGAGCTGTTGACACAAGCTGCGTTGGAGCGGATGATCCATGGACTGTCCACCCGCAATTATGAGTATGGTCTGGAGCCAGTTGGAGAGGAATTGGAGTCCTCTGGTACGAGTAAGAGCACCGTCAGCCGCCGGTTCATTGCAGCCACGAAGAAGCTGCTGGCCGAGTTAATGCAAAGGCGCTTGGACAGTCGCAGATACGTGGCCCTCATCATCGACGGCATCGTGATGGCAGAGCACACCGTGGTAGCGGCCTTGGGTATTGACGCAGAGGGCAAGAAGCAGATGCTGGGGGTATGGCACGGAGCCACCGAGAACGCCGCTGTGTGCAAGGCGCTCCTGTCCGACCTGGTGGAACGTGGCCTGAAGACCGACGACGGAATTCTGGTCGTGATTGACGGAAGCAAGGCACTGCGGGCGGCGGTGCGAGACGTTCTAGGTGACACGGCGATTGTACAACGCTGTCAGGTACACAAGGAGCGCAATGTTCTGGAGCACCTGCCGGAAAAACACAGGGATTGGGTCAAGAGGAAGCTGCGTGAAGCTTGGAGGCGTGGCAACGAACAGGATGCATTGGCAGCGTTGAGGCGATTGGCTGGTCACCTCGAGAAGGAGTACCCCGGTGCTGCGACAAGTCTGCGAGAGGGCATGGAAGAGACCGTAACGGTCATTCGGCTTGGAGTGCCGGAATTGTTGCAAACAACTCTACGCTCAACCAACGCAATCGAATCAGCGAATGAGAAGGTACGCATGGCCAGCAGGAACGTAAAGCGTTGGAAGAACGGTGAACAGGTGCTGCGTTGGGCGGCGGCGGGGTTCCTTGAAGCAGAGAGCAAATTTCGTACTGTGAAAGGCTATCGTCAAATCCCAATGCTCATGAAAGCACTACATCAATGTGCGCATCCAGAGCAATACCAGGGAGAATCATCCATCACTGCGTAAATCGAAGAAAAAGGCCGTCACGAAAATCTACGAAGAGCGGGACAAGGCCCTTCACTCCAGAATCCCTGGTATCTCTGTGGAACTGGGTTTGTGAACACACCACAAAAGAGACGGTTTCCGAGGAAGAACTCGATGCTAAAACCGCTGATTTAAGTCAGGCGACTTGGATATCCAAGTCCGTATTCCTGCTGAACCGTTTTCGATATGAGCACCCGAAATTCACGTATCGCGGACACACAGGGCCAGTCCATATTCCGAGTCACCTCAAAGAAGTCATCGTAGCGGTCTTGGGGCTGGATAATCGACCACAGGCGCAGACGCACTTCCGCGTGTATTCGGACAGTCGAGCCGGCACCACGTCTTCCATTTCCTATACACCGCCCCAGGTCGCGGAGCTATACGCCTTTCCTTCGTCCGTCGATTGCGCAGATCAATGTATCGGTCTCATTGAACTCGGCAGCGGCTATCAGACTCAAAGCATACAAATCAACAAAGGTTCTGGACCACAAGGGTGCACTCAAATAAGGGGTATGCCCCTTTTGCTGCCCGTTAATCCAACAAGAATAGTGATTCAATAAGACATAACGCAGAAAGAAAAACTCTACAAATTCTTGCACAGGTTGATGGTTTAAGAAAAAACAAGCCGCTATCAGAATCATGGGATAGCGGCTTGTTTTCATTCAGCACTGTCTTAATTGAGCGATAAGACTTTGTCTGGATCCGCCGGCAGGCGGCCGTAGATTTCCTTTGCTTTGTAATTGTGAACTTTACGACAAGCAGTTGCCATCATGACAAGAGCTCGTTCATCGCTTATCTGACCTGACGGGGACCAACAGAAGACATCCATAACAAAAGATCGACCAGCTTTGTCCTTGCGTTTGTACGTAATCGCATCTAATGGGACGAATCCATTTCGCGCATAGAAGCGGCGTCGACGTTGGCTGTCCAGGTCGTCTGCAGACGCAGGCTCGACTTCTAATAAAATCGTCTTTCTTTTGCGTTTCAGTTGGCGGAGGACTTTTGAACCTAAACCTCTGCCACGTTTTTGGCCCGTCACAAGTAGATAATCGATGAAAAGAAACGACTCAAACTCCCCATATAGGACTAAAAAATCATCGGTTTCCCATATCTTGTACTCTGGTACGTTTTCGATCAATGCTTCAAGTTGTTTACGATCCTTCATCTCGTGAGCTGGGAAATAGTCACGCAAGCGTCGGTAATATCCAGCATGGACGTTTGTGTACTCCATGTATTCTAAACATTCCTCCTTAAAATCAAAATAAAACAAAGCCAAAAACAGCACTAAAACACTATCAGGAACTTCTGCTACTGTTCTCAATGTGTGTCTCTGTTGGGTCTATGATTGCGTCATGCGGCCATCGGGGGCGCAGCACCAGAAAGTAATACAGCATGGTGATGATGATGACCCCAAGGGTAATCAACAGGTATGTCGGGGGCTGTTGTGTCAATTCGTAGATCAGACACACGAATACCAAAATGGGCGGAATCGGCCATAAGGGCATTCTGAATGCCATCGCTTGTCGTAGCTTTTTTCTAGCGACGAGCGCTGCCACCGCAACGAGTGCATAAACGAGAACAAGCACAACACCAGTAAATGCAATTGCGGAACTGAGCGTTCCGACCAAGGAGAACACCAACACGAAGCACCCCCATATGAGCGCAATACGTGTTGGAACCCGATTGGTTGGTGACAAATTCGCCAGCCACTTGGAGAACGCCGGTGTGAACATCCCGTCCCGAGCGGCATTGTAAAACACCCTGATGTAGCTCATGTTCACCGCAACCGTACAGTCAAAAGTCGCGACGAGTACACCAACGAGGACAATCGTCGCGCCGATCGGACCGAGGATAGATTGCACAATGGCAGTGGAAGGCACCTCAGCCGCATACACGCTGCCGATATTCTTTGCGGCCAATAACAGTCCGAGTACAGCCGCTGTCTCCACGACGACCGCGATGATGGCCGAAACAAGTATCGTTTTTGCCAATACGCGGCGTACATTCATGGTTTCCTCCGCAAAGTTTTGCGACAACTCATAGCCGGAGAACGAAAACAGAGTGACTCCAATCATGGAAAATACGATGGTACTACCCAAGGAATGACCGATGCCGCTGGAAGTTATGGCATAGCTATGGAGCGCAAATGACATGGGGTGAACGGAGTGGAAAAAGCTAATGAGCGTGATCCCGAGGATGATCACGAATTCGATGATCACCATAGCGGCTGTCAACCAGGATGCTGAATGAATTCGCATCAAAGCGATCATGGTTGCCAGAAGTGCCACGGCAACAGTAAATACCTGCTCATTTACACCCGGAAATAACGAATGCAAGTATCCAGAGGTACCTAAGATAAGGGAAGGCACAGATCCCAATCCGAGCAATAGGTACAAAAACGCGGTGACAAGGCCGATCGGTCTTCCAAATATGCGCAGTGCTATGGCGTAAGCACCGCCAGAGACGGGAATGGCACTCGACAATTCAGCATAAATCAAGCTGTTTAAGATGGCGATCACACCGCCAATTAAAAATGCCAGAACGATTCCCGTACCAGCGCCATGAAGCACCGGGCCAAAGTTAATAAACACAGAGGTAGTTGGAGATATGCTTGAAACCGCGATAGCAAGGAGAGTACCTATACCCAGGCTGCGGAGTAAGGTCTTCCTGCCTGAATAATGTGAAGATACAGTTTCTGAAACGACAACGCGTTGCGACATTCACTTACCTCCTTAGGTTGATATAGCTCAATCTAAGGGCCGGTACCTACATTCCTCCTTTCGAACGGCCAAAATATTGATGTATTTCAGTATAACATATTAAACGACATTGATGATGAATATCTGGTCGTTGCCGATCAGTAAGACATTCTCCTAGCCGCTCATGCGTAGTTATGCAAGCAACTGAACGAGGCGTTTTTTAGGGATAGGCCCTCGTTAGCTATGTTTGTTTTTTCCAAACTCTCCTGTAGCTATGGACAGAGGTCCAGAATATATACGACGACGAAACTAGTCCGTAGCGGGAGGATTTTAAAATGGATAGCGGATATCATCAATATTTCCGCATACATCATAAATTGGATAAAATTTTGAAGCGGTGGACTGCGTCTCAAAAAGACACTGTATATTTGTCAATCAATAAACGTGGCTATTCCGTTAGCTCAGCTTGATTGATACCAGAACATATGTTCTGGTTATGCACATACCTCAGGTGTATAATGAAAACACGAACATTTGTTCCGTGGTGTGTGCAATGGCTAATACCAAAGGAATGACTTTACTGGAGTTTCAGCGTAAGTTTCAGAACGAACAGGCGTGCCGTGATTACTTGTTTCAATTGCGCTGGGGCAATGGCTTCGCCTGTCCGCGCTGTCGGGGAAACAAGTTCTACTTCATCGAGAAACGGATGCTTTATGAGTGTTCTTCCTGCGGCCACCAAACTTCACTTACAGCCGGTACGATTATGCATAAGACCCGCACTCCGCTTAGAATATGGTTCTGGGCACTGTTCCTTGTTGCACATGACAAGCGTGGCATTTCCGCCCTGGCACTGGCACGTGAGCTGGACGTGAGCTACAAGACCGCTTGGCTACTTTTACATAAGATTCGACATGCGATGCGTTCCCGTGACGAGAGGTATGTTCTTTCGGGCATCGTCGAAATGGATGAAACTTATTTTGGCGGACCTGGCGAAGAACCGAAAAAGGGACGTGGCACTAACAAGACACCTGCTTTGATTGCGATGTCACTTAGTCCTGATGGTAAGCCGAAATACCTTAAGATGCAGGTAGTTCCCGATGTAAAGAGCGAAACGCTTTTAGAATTTGTAAAGAAATCGATGACTGAGAAAACCACGGTCGTCAACGATGGATTCAGTGCGTACAAGGTAATTGCGGCTCAGCGAAGTACATTGACTATGAAATTCGATCCTGTACATAACCCAGACCATATGAAATGGTTACACCGTGCAGTATCGAATGCGAAAGAGCTCATTCTCGGTACATACCACGGAATTAAAGGCAAGCATCTGCAGGCATACTTGGACGAATATTGCTATCGATACAATCGACGCAATTTCCAGGGAGAGTGGTTCAACAGGCTCCTAAGTGCTTCCGTTTCTTCCAAGACTGTGACGTTTGCTGAGCTAACGGAATAGCCACGTATATTTAAACCCATACTCTTCACAAATCTCTGCCACCCTGATTGCCCTTTGTTCGTTGTTTACCTTCACCACAACTGGGCGGTGTGATGAACCGAGATCTTCCATCTTATGTTCTCTCCTCGTCCCCGTTTTCACCGGATCAGCCCTCCTCACTAACCCGGAGAAGCCTTCTTCTATTTCATTCTATCTGAATCTTTCATATAATAATAGAAATTGGGATTGGGTACCCATTCCCGGGTATCCGAACTACTGGACAGGTACATTAGGCGCCTTTCCTACCTTATGACGCAGAGGCAGGATCGCGATCGGCCCGAATAAGGCGTGTTCCCTTCCCTAAAACTCCGCGTATCGGGCACTCTCGCCGGCGATAAGGCACCTTTCGTGCCTAATCTGGCGCCACATACCCCCGTCCGGTATCCGCACCCGGTCGACCACGGCCGCACGCTCACCCGGTATCGGCCCGGAGTGTACGTGGTAACACCCCTCGCGCCGCCGCGAGGCCCCTGGCACAACTCACAAACTCAGCAACTCGCGAATCTCCTCTTCCGTCAGGGCGCTGAGGCCGGCGTCGCCCTGGTCGACGACCTGATCAATCAGGTTCCGCTTCTTCTGCTGCAGCTCGTAAATCCGCTCCTCGATGGTGCCGCGGGCGACCATGCGGATCACCTGCACCACATTCTTCTGGCCGATACGGTGGGTGCGATCGGCGGCTTGATCTTCGACGGCCGGGTTCCACCAAAGGTCATACAGGATCACGGTGTCCGCCCCGGTCAGGTTCAGGCCGGTGCCGCCGGCTTTGAGCGAGATCAGAAACACGTCCCGCTCCCCTGCGTTAAACCGATCGCAGAGCACCGTCCGCTCCTTCGCGGGCGTGGCGCCGTCCAGGTAGAAGGCGTCGATGCCCTGCTTGTTCAGCGTGTCGCGGATGAGCCCCAGCATCAGCGTGAACTGAGAGAAGATGAGCACCCGCTTCCCGGCCGCCCGGCACCTCTCGAGCAGTTTCAGCAGCTCCTCCAGCTTGCCGGACGACCCGCGGTAGTTCTCCGCGAACAGGGACGGGTGGCAGCAGATCTGCCGCAGCCGCGTGAGCCCGGCGAGGATTTTCATGCGGCTTTTCTGGAAGCCTTGCGCCGCGATCTCGGCCGCCGAATCCTGCTGTATCCGCTCGAGGTACGCGAGGTAGAGCTTCTTTTGATCCGGCGTCAACTCGGACGTGTACAGCGTCTCAATCTTGTCGGGCAACTCCTTAAGTACGTCCTTCTTGAGCCGCCGCAGGATGAACGGCCGCACCCGCCGTGCGATGTCCTCCGGCTGCATCTGGCTGAACGCCTTGTGGTTCGGGAACATCGCCGGGAACGCGAAGTGGAAGATGGACCACAGTTCGTCGAGCGAGTTCTCGATGGGCGTTCCGGTCAGCGCAAACCGGTGGTTTGCCTGGAGGGTACGGACGGTCTGCGCGATCTGCGTCAGATGGTTCTTAATCGCCTGCGCCTCGTCGAGGATCACGGTGTGAAACACCCTCCCCACATACTTCTCCGCGTCGATGCGCAGCAGCGGGTACGAGGTGATGTACACGTCGGCGAGCGCGGGGCCAGCATCCGCACCGTCGGCCGCCGCGCTGATATCTGCAGCGGACGCATTGACAGCAGCCGGGCTGGCGGCCGCCCCGACGTGTGCAAGGGCGGCGCCGAGGCGCGTGAGGGCAGGGTCGGGCCCGGCAGCACCGGCCACATTATCGTCGGCCTGCAGCGCCCCGAGGGCCGCATCGCGATCGGTTGCGTTCCCCGCGATCACGACCGCGTTCACGTCCGGCGCAAACTTCTCGATCTCGTTCCGCCAGTTATAGATGAGCGACGAGGGCGCCACGATGAGTACCGGCGTGCCGGCCGCGCGAATGTTGTCGAGCTCCGACAGGATGAACGCGATGCTCTGGATGGTCTTGCCGAGGCCCATATCATCGGCCAGGATGCCGCCGAAGCCGTAATGCGCGAGTGTCTTCATCCACTGGAACCCGGTCTGCTGGTAGTCGCGCAGGGTCGCGTGGAGGTTCGGCGGGATCGGGAACTCCAGCCGATCCGGATGTAGGATATCATCGACGAGACCGCGCACCCGCCGCGCGAGCTTGACCCGGCTGGACTGGTCGTACACGGGTAGGGCGTGGAAGCCTTGCATGAGCGGGATCGCGACCTTGCCCCCCTTGACGGCCGCGGGGCGCACGCCGAGATCGTCCATCAGGTGGCCGAGCTCCGCGTACTCCTCCGCCTCCAGCCGTACGAAGGTGCCGTTCTTCAGCCGGTGATACCGCTTCTTCTCGGAGAGCGACTGGAGGACGGCATGGACTTCGGCGGGATCGATACCGTCGATATCAAACTGCACATCCAGCAGCTGGTTGCCGCGCACATCGACGCTCGTGCGCGGGCGGGTGCGGGCCGTGTCCGTGATGGGATCGACCGCGTTCGTCGCATATACGTCGACCAGATTATTGAGGACCGGCAGCACCTCGTAGAGGAAGTGGTAGATCGCGTCGTCGTCCACGAGGGCGAGGCGGCGGTCGGCGGCCTGGCGCGACGGTAGTGGCCCGGCGGATCCGAGCGGTTGCAGCGGGAGCCCGCTGAACAACGACAGGATGTGTTCCTCCAAGCCGCGATCGCGAACGATGGTACGCCCGTCGGCATCGACGAGCGGGCCATTTGGCACGGCAGCGCCGGTGCCAGTGCCACCCCCGCCGACTGCGAGCGGCCGGAACTCCGTATCGCCGTAGGTGAAAACGAGGTCGATCGTGATCGCCGGACCGTCTGCGTCGAGGTACAGCTTCGCCTCGAGCGGCAGGTAGGTTATTTCCGCGAGCGCATCCTCGGCGATGGCCACCTGGGCGACTTCCTGCAACTGCGGAATGACGCGTTCCATGAGGGTCGGCAGTTCGGCGTCCTCTAACAAGAGGCGCTGTTCCGGTTCGTGCTTGACGATGTTTACAGCCTCCTCAAGCAACTCGAGCTGTTCCGCCGGGAGCGGGTGAAACTGGCCCTCGTAAACTGCGTAGCCATAGTCCTTCAACACCGTCAGGCCACGCAAATCGTACAGGTCCAACACGTAGGCGCCCGAGTCGTCCTTCGTCACCTGGAAGTGAACTGGCAGCCGATCACGCACCACAACCAGCTTCGGATATTCTGCCCCGCCAACGTGCACCTCCACATTGGCGTGCTTGAGACTCGGCAGCAAGGCATGAAAGACGGACGGTGGGATGAACATGTCCGGCCGATTGGCGTTCGGCGTGCTCGTGAATGAGTATGGATTGCTGTGCCTGTTGAACAGGCGTTCGAGCTCGTACAGATCCAGCAGCTTCCGCACGATCTCGGCGTCCGTTTCGGAGAATTCGTGTACATCCGGGAGATACGTGAAGTTTTTGGTGAACTTGTGCGGCTGCCGCGCCTGTACTTTCTCCAGGAACTCGCGGATCCTGTGCACCTTGTACAGCCGCTTCACACCCACTCGCATGCCCAGGGTGATATACGGATCCTGACTATAGAAGTCCATCACGTTACAGACGAACGCCACGCTGAGCGTCTCCCGCGGCGGCTGGGTGGCGTGCGCCGGATACGCGTGCCCCGGATCTGCTGGCGCGGCCAGCGCGTTGCTGGCGAGGGTGGCGGCTTGTCCGGCGGGATCGGTCGGACGTGTGATGGCCTGCACTACGTTCAGGAAGTGGCGGGTTATTTGCTGATCACGCTTGGACACCTTGGGCTTCGGTGCAGGTGCCGGGGGCTGAGTGGCTGAGGCCGATGTCGATTCCTGCGGGGATCGCATGGACGCGAACGAGAGCCCGGGGTACGCACCTGCTGTGGGCACCTCAAAGTGTACCTGACCCTTGACAATCGCGATCATAGTCGCGGCGATGTGCTTGCAGTAGTTGTCATACCCCAAATAGGCATCGTAGGCAGGGCAATCACATTCCGCCTCGACCCAGTCGTCGGCCGCACGCACCGACACATGATACACCGACCTGCCGCTTCCGCGTACGGATGCCTCGAAGGAGTTGAAATCGGGATCGTATTCCACATTCAGGACGCGGCCCTCTTCGAAATAATGTTGTCCCCGCTTGTACGATGTCTCGCCGCACCAGTTGCGGATGTCTGCTTTGTTGAATGGTGCTCGGAATTGCGCTGGCATTGCAAAACCCTCTCGTGGAACAGGATTCAGCCCATCAGGCGTGGGCACTGCCTCCATTGTACAACATGGGGGTGGAACCGCATGCCCATCAAGCTAAGGAATTGCCGTACCCCCAGATCGCAAAAAACGTAGGGTGAGAGCTAAATATCCAGCTCTAAGGGCTTTTGGCACAGCAGAATTTATATTTTATTCCACTGCCACACAGGCAGGATTCATAGACAATCGCAGGCGCCCGACGTTGTTGAATCGCTTTTTTTAGGTCTGTCAGATCCTCATCGTATTCGATTCCGACAATATATTTAAACCCATACTCTTCACAAATCTCTGCCACCCTGATTGCCCGTTGTTCGTTGTTTACCTTGACCACAACTGGGCGGTGTGATGAACCGAGAGCTTCCATCTTATGTTCTCTCCTCGTCCCCGTTTTCACCGGATCAGCCCACCTCACTAACCCGGAGAAGCCTTCTTCTTTTCATTCTATCTGAATCTTTCATATAATAATAGAAATTGGGATTGATTGGTAAGGGGAAGGTGAGGGCATTGCATGTAACAAATTTGACGACCGAAGAAATCATGAACCTCCTCGCATCGGAATTAGAGTCATTGGCAAGAAAGACTGGTTTTGTTCAACGCTCAAGTGAATGTACACCACAAGACTTTATATCCCTATGTGTGTTTTCAGCTCAATCGGTAGCGACAGATTCCCTGGTGCATCTATGCAACCATCTTGATGCCGAAAACAAATTGTCTCTGAGTACGGAGGGATTAAACCAGCGCTTCAATCCGGCAGCGGTGGCCTTTTTGAAGAGCCTGTTTTCCAACTTGCTTCAAGATAAAATCGGCAGTCATTCTCCAATTTTCTCGCAAGTGGGGGACAATTTTCGGCGGATTCGTATCCTGGATTCCACCGTATTTCAGCTCCCGGATGAGTACGTCGACCCATATCTTGGATACGGAGGCAGCGCGCATACTGCAGGCATGAAAATTCAACTGGAATATGAATTGAAAAGCGGAGATTTTCTGCAAGTGGATGTCGGTCTTGGAAAGAACAACGATGGACTCTACGGAACAAAGCGTGCTTCCACCGTGGAGCCTGGGGATTTATGTATCCGAGACTTGGGGTACTTTTGCATCGAGGATTTTGAAACCATGCAAAAACAAGGAGCCTTCTACGTATCTCGCCTTAAGTTAAACGTGCGAATTTACTTACGAAAAGAATCCCCAAGCCCAACGATTTCAAAATGGAAACGTGAGAAAGGATTCTCTCTATCGAGAAGTCGATCTCGAAGCCATTATGGACTCTCTGAAGCCTGGAGAATCCACAGAAATATACCCCGTGTATATTGGGAAGAAGCAGAAGTTCCCGACTCGTCTTGTGGTTTACAAACTCACACCAGAACAGACCGAAAAGCGGCTTAAAACCCGCGCCATCAATGAAAAGAAGAAGAACGTCACTTCCTTACGCCAAACGATCCAGGCTGTACGAAGATGCGTCCACCAGCCCACTAGAGACTATTCGCAGGTGTAAGACGAGTAGAACGGGCCTTTGTCGGGTCATGGGAAACGGGGAAATCTGAGGGGATGGCGTCCTGAAGGTCCAAGGACCGACCACGATTCGCACTGGAGCGAAAGGCAACCAGCCTACATGCGAAACGCGGCAAGGGGAATCCCTTGCCGCGTCGCTACAATCGTCCATCATCTGCCCATAGATACGTCACGCGATGTCGTACACAACTTCGTCCAGTTCTTTGTCGTAGTCTACGTGTACATCGCATTCATTGAAAAACCACGCGTCGGATTCGCGGATAAAAAAGATGATCCCGTCTCGCTCCACGGATGCAGCGACCTGAGAAGGTTTCTCGACGGTAATGCCGACCGAAAATCCAGGGTGAAATCGCGAAGCTCCACCGTACTTCGCATAAAAACGGAGCGTATCCCCAGACGTCAGACCGAGTTCTTGCCGAAACCACTCGAGCGCACTGTTTGTCACGGTAATCTTCATGTCATCGGCCCCTCCCGCAGCACAAACGCTGGTTTACCTCTACTCTAACGGTTCGCCCAGTCTAGGGAAAGGGCTGATCACCGATTCGCCACGTTTCCACTCAACGGCTGGGAATCTTTATGGGATATCCTATATTGACGGTGTCGTCAGCAGTCGATGTAGGGATTCTACCATCAAAAAACCTAACACTCCGACCACGAACAGATACGTAATACCATACTGAATTTTTTTACGTGGAGAAATGGCGTAATATGCATCCTGGTCCCGGTGCCGATAGGCATTGTACGCCTGTAGAATTCCGAAAATTAAAATAATGAACAAGACCGGGTTCATCCAGTGTACGGCCAGTACCGCCAATACGATAATGCCGAAAATCCATAACTTGGTGGATACAGCCGAGGCGATGCGTCCTCCATCCATTGGGTAGACGGGCACGAGATTAAACAAGTTTAAGAAAAATCCGGTATATGCCAGGGTCAACCAAAACGGATTTGCATCAAACGCAAAAATGGTCAAGCAAATGAAGGCCCCGATGGATCCCGCAATGGGTCCGCCAAATGCGATAAATGCATCTTCCTCCGCATTTTTCGGTAGGTCTTTGAGGGCAATCAGTGCGCCCACGAATGGGATGAATATCGGTTTGCCGGTGTGGATTCCTTTCATACGGGCGGCTATCAAATGTCCCCATTCATGAATCAACAGCAACAACACAAATCCGACCGCGAACTTGAAGCCAAATGCCAACGAATATATCCAAATCGTCAGCAACATGGACAATAACATGAATCCAATTTTCCCGAATTTTAAAAAAATAAAGAGATATTTCAGTTTCGCAAATGCAAGGGCAGCCAGTCCGCCTATCCCACCCCATATGCTTTTTCCGTGTTTGCGGTTCAGTGTCATCATCCCCGTTTGACTTTTATCGCCCCATGAACAAGCTGACCTCTTTCGGAACGTCCGCACATCTCCATATGAACTGTCGTGGAGGCACAGGAAAAATCTTGCTCAGATATTCTTCGACAGTCATTCGTTTACCTGCCATTTCTGCTCTCCCAATTCGCCAATCACGCTGAGCGCATTCCACCTACAAGAAATACAAAGCGATCCTCCTTGTTACGTATGACTCCCTCATAGTTGGTGAGCTTCTGGTTACTGCAGGTGTAATCACGTAGAGGACTGCCTCTATCTACTGAAATATAGTATTGCACCTCTCCGCGTCTGAATATCTTCCAGCGACCAATGAGTATTTGCCCTGGATCTTGGTCAGGTTTTATAAAAAATTTGCAAACCACACCCACAAGGTACCAACTCGTGAACGAATCTAGTTATATTCGCAAAAATTATACATATGTGTAAGTGGACTTGTGGACTTTGATACGCGGCGGAACGAATTTCGCACCCGATTATGTGTTGTCTATATATCAGTTTCGGAATCTTTTCAGTTTTACGAGGGCATGTCATTGAATCCTGATGACTATACAGCCCATCCATAACCATGTCACGACGATGGGAGGAGTGTGCCGTACTCGAGGCAAAGAATGGCGCTCGCGCAGTGGCGCCGCGGCTATGGATGGTGCGCGATTCGATTGACCAGGAAATCTACCGCATGGATAACTTGGTTGCTGGTGCTGTCAGCGGCGATGGAGATGCATGGATGGGCGAGGGGGCCGCTGCGTGTGTGCAGGCGTTCCAGAAGCAAGTGGCTGCCTTCCGTCGATCCACAGACGCACTGCGCGAGGCATCCAGCGTAATGAACTGGTTGGCAGATAGGGCGGAAGGCGTTGCGGGACAAAGCACGTACGTTGCGGCAAGAGGCGCATAGGATTTCGGCAAGTGCAGGCACCTTGGATTTGGCTACGAAAGGTTACGCAGAATTACTACGTTTGGATGCCATGCGCTACGAGGCGGAAGCGGATGCGAAGGCGGAAATCGCGGATGTGGAAGGTGCGCTGAAGTTCCGGAAGATTGAACCCGAGGAATGGGCGCCGAAAACGCTGGCTGAACTGGATCAGATCCGGCGTTACATCACCACCGGATTTAGCAATTAGCCTCTCATCCCGGTGCCACCATCAATGCGACGCTGGAGGCCATTGGCGGTGGTCTCGAGGCTGTAGGCGGTGTGGCGTTCGGCGTGATCACGTCGGAGACCGGTGTGGGCGCTGTGGTTGGTGGGGCAGTCGCGGTCGATGGTGGATCGCACGCGGTGTCTGGAATCGGCGACCTGGCGAGTATCTTCAACGGCAACATGAACGCGGTTGGGACGCACAAGTCCGCTGAAGAACGCATTTGAGGCCGTTAGTGGAGAAGCCGGCAGCACGGCGTACGAAGTGATGTTGTTTGGTCTGAGCTTTGTGGCGCCAGAGGGCATGATTGCACGTGCGAGTGACGTGGAACATCTGGTGGGCGTGACGCCGATTGTTTATGCGGCGATGGGCGTGTCGCAGAAGGTACGTGAGCTGTGGGAAGGGCTGAGGCGGTACCAGTTTTCGTTTGAGAAGGTTCAGGTGGTGACACCGACCGGCCATGTAGTATCGGTGTGGGTCAAAGGGGAAAAAGGCTCCATGATGATGCAGATAGAGAAGGTGGAAGGGGAAACGATTACAAACAATGGTATTACGTCACCGTCGAGGTCAGGACCATGCGTAACCTGTTGTGTCAGCAATGCTCTATAGAGCTGGGAAGAGACGATGGACATGAAAATTTTGCTCGCTATACATGGCCTACCAGGGGAAGCACGGACAAAATGCCGGAAAAGTACTCGTGATGGATACCCCCACTTGTAGTTGGCGATTGTCCACGTGTCGAAGGCGTGTCTGAAGGTGAGGTTCGCAGTGAAGGCATAGAGCAGCAGTCAGAAACAATTCACCGACTAAACTAAAATTGAATACCCTATTAATTATATCGATTTTTACACACGAATCAAGGACTTGACCTTCAGGCACGCGATCCGTAACTTAATATTCAAAGTAAACGTTTTCATTTTGAAGGGAGAGCTTATTGTGTCAAAACTTCGAAATGAAAAGTTGAACAAATCAGTATTCCCCCGTCTGGCCCTGGGGACACCCAGTTTACCTACCAGTTGAATTGGACGAAAAAGGACAGCGGGTCGGTCAATGTCGGGCAAGTGACCATGAGCACCCACACGGGCACCCATATTGACGCACCGTACCACTTTGACGACCACGGGAAAAGGGTCATCGAGCTGGACCTAGACCTCTACATCGGACCGGCCAGAGTCATCCACTTGACTGAGCCTCAGAGCATCGGCCCAGAGGAGCTTTCTGGTATCGACATCGAAGGTGTACCCGCCTTTTGATTCGCACTGGAGCCTGGCTGGACAAAAGCGCGTTTCCGGAGAAAATCCCCTTCCTGCGCCCCGAGGTCGCCCCATACCTCGCGTCCCGTGGCGTGTGCCTGGTGGGACTTGACGTGCCTTCGGTAGATCCGTTAGACAGCAAGGAGCTGCTGGGTCATCACGCCCTGGCTCGCCACGGCATCCACATCTTGGAGGGCGTGGTGCTCGACCATGTAGCTCCAGGAGATTATGATTTGGTGGCCTTGCCATTGCCGTTGGTAGAAGCGGACGGGAGTCCAGTGCTGAGAGCGATTGAGTAAAAGGGAGTACCTCGGGGCTGTTTCATGTATGATGAGTTTGTTCTGACCGCACCTCATTGACGATTTATTCAAAATTTATGTTGATTTCATATTGTGAAATATTTTGGTTGATCAGATATACCCCGTTTTTCCATGATGAGCTCAAAAATCACAAGCAGGCAATCTCTCTTATCGGTTGACGAAATACATCCTCGTTCAACAAGTCGGTCACTCCTCTGCCCTTCAGCCAAACTTCTGGCTGTCTCGTCTTCTATCCGGCAATGTACTGTTCCCCTGTGCGAATTTCCATCTCAATCCCCCTTAGACGTGCTGTTCGATGAGATTTGTTGGTAGGAATTCCCTTTTGAAAAAGAGAACCTCTGCAACACTGAACGTAAAATCCTGTACTTCTCCAATGAACAGCGCTTGATCTCAGCCGTCGTACTCCTTCCAGGGCGCGCACTCGATCGCCAACGCGTTCTTCAACTTTGGAACCGGTGTCGTTTGTTCCCATTCCACTTGCAAATCCGGCTGAGGCTGTCCCGCAAACTGCCGAGCCAAACGCTCTTGTTTCGCAGACAGCACGTTGATTACACATGGCCCTCAATTCGTTTACGTCGGTGTCTTTAAGTGCAGAAGTCCAGCGCTTGGACTGATATCCATCGCCCGAAACGCTAAATCTCACGATGCCCTTCAGATGTGATAGAAACCGCTTTCATGACCTTACAAGGCACGGGCGTTACGGTTGTCACGTGGGCGGGGAATGACGGTGAACCGCACGGGATCGCTTGCTCTGCATGTTTCGTCCTGACATAGCTCATCGCCATATGCTGGAGGCATTCGTTTTGAGTTCTGGCGTCATGATTGCTACGTCGTGTGGAAAGGGACATTCACGCAGGCAAATCAAGGACGATGTCTACGCTTAGTCCTTAAAACATGAATCAACTCGAGAAAGAATCGATTGAGCCAGTTTTGACAGTGGGGACAACCTTTCACCATCCTCCCCTGAACGACAATTGCGCCTGAAGCTCGTCACATGTCATACCGACGTACTGCACCTGCATACGTATCAATGAAACTCGTGCAACAGAGAACATGGCCTGTATCCCGGATTTTGTCGACATCAAGTGCAAAGTAATCTCTTTTGGTCATTCTGAGGACTTACCATGTGGAGGAGATTTACATGGGAATCTCAAGTTGTTGTGGAGCGCCCCTTGTGGTCGAGTTTCATAGCGACACCACAAATTTTTCGGATGACGACTACGACCTGAAAATTCCTGTGTGGGTGTGTTCGATGTGTGGAGCAATCATGGACGAAACATCATTACTAAAAAATTCGAGCAAGCATGAACCTGACACAAAGTGAGGTGAGGACTGCACTCCAACAGGCATAGGTCAGAGGACGGGTATGTGGCCGTGGTCCAGTACGAGAGGAGGGAGAAGCATGCAACTTCAAAAGGCCATGGCCCACAATCCACGGATTGACGTCATTGTCGAAGGAATCCAGATGGTGAGTGGGCTTTTGCTGGTTGTTTTTTTATGGACTCATATGGTGTTCGTGGCCGCTATTTGGCTTGGGGTGAACGCGTTTAACACCCTCGCCCACTTCATGGATGTGTTTGGACTTCTACCGGCCACGGTTGTATTTCTGATTCTTGTCATCGGCGCGCACATTGGCGCAGTCATCCGTCGTGTACCCAGGCAATGGCAAGAGCAAAAAATCTTGTGGAGGCACGCCAAGCTGATTCACCACAGCGATACCTGGTCCTGGTTGTTCCAGGCCATTACTGGTGTAGCGTTGCTGGCTTTGGTAATTGTGCACATTGCGGTGGTCACCTATGGCGGAATCGACGCAAATCTCAGTTCTTCGCGCGTCCACGGCGGGTTTTTGGTGTTCTACGCTGTGCTGCTATTGCTCTCCGAATACCATGCGAGCGTCGGGCTGTATCGAGTCTTCGTGAAGTGGGGATGGGTAGAAAGACACAGCCTAAAACGGGTTCTCACTGTCATCAGCCTGGCGACCGTGGTCATTGGCGCAGTGACATTGTGGATCTTCTATATATTGGGGGCAAATGCATGAGCCACTACGATTCCTATGTCACGGATGTATTGGTTATTGGTGCTGGTCTCGCTGGGGAGCGAGCCGCTGTGGAGGCGGCGACGCAGGGGCTCAACGTCATCATTCTCAGTCTGGTTCCTCCACGCAGGTCTCACAGTTCCGCAGCACAAGGGGGGATGCAAGCGAGCTTAGGGAACACGGCCATGGGGAAAGGGGACAGCCCGGACGTTCATTTCATGGATACCGTGAAGGGGTCTGACTGGGGGTGCGATCAGGACGTCGCGCGTCTGTTCGTCGATACCGCGCCGACCGCGGTTCGTGAAATGGCCCATTGGGGCGTCCCATGGACGCGTGTCACAACTGACAAGAAGATCTACGATGGCAAAGAAATCCATGAAGACCCTGAAAAGGTTGGGCTCATTGCAGCTCGCAATTTTGGGGGAACGGCGAAGTGGCGTACCTGCTACACGGCAGACGGAACCGGACATACACTCTTGTACACGATGGACAGCATGGTGTTGAAACTTGGAATTACGGTTCACGACCGGGTGGAAGTGCTCAGTCTCATCCATGACCAGGAGCAGTGTTACGGCGCTGTCGTTCGTTGCCTTCGATCCGGTGAGCTGCGGGTCTATACGGCCAAGACGACTGTGCTTGCGACTGGAGGATACGGGCGGTTATATGGGGCTTCAACGAACGCCATCATTAACGAAGGAAGCGGAATGGCGCTCGCGTTGGACACCGGTGTGGTGCCACTTGGCAACATGGAGGCGGTTCAGTTTCACCCGACCGGGATTGTTCCCTCTTGGATTCTGATCACAGAGGGGGCCCGAGGAGATGGAGGGTATTTGTTAGATAAAAATTTGCATCGATTCATGCCCGACTATGAACCGGTGAAGAAGGAGTTAGCTTCGCGAGATGTGGTCTCACGTCGTATCATGCAGCACATTCGAGATGGATTTGGAGTGGAGAGCCCGTATGGTGAGCATGTTTGGCTCGACATCCGCCACTTGGGTGCCAAGCACATCAACACGAATCTGCGCGAAATAGCGAACATATGTAAGAACTTCCGCGGGATTGACCCGGTCAATGACCTTATCCCTGTTCGGCCCACACAACATTACAGTATGGGTGGCGTCCGTACTAATATCGACGGTCAGGCATATGGACTACGAAGTTTGTTTGCACTGGGCGAAGCCGCCTGTTGGGACCTGCATGGATTCAACCGCCTTGGCGGAAACTCGCTGGCCGAGACGGTGGTGGCAGGGAAAATCGTCGGTCATCAGATTGCCAGGTACACCAAGGAAGTATCGCCGGATGTCAAATTCTCGTTGATGGAGGAACACCTTCATCAACAAGTGGATCGTGTGAATCGACTGCGAAGTCGCCAAGATGGAACGGAAAACGTGTACCAGTTGCGGCGTGAGATGGAGGAAATCTTGAGCCGCAATGTAGGCATTTTCCGCTCGGAGGGTCCTCTGAGGGAGGCGGTGAGCGCACTTCATGCCCTGCATCAACGTTCCCTGTGCATTGGACTTCGCGGTGGTGGCCAGGGGGGCGATCCGGAGTTGGGCGCAGCCCTTCGCCTACCCGGAATGATACGGTTGGCGTACTGCATTGCATTAGGTGCCTTGGCCCGTCAGGAAAGCCGCGGTAGCCACTTCCGGGAGGATTTTCCGAAACGTGACGACGAGAGATGGTTAAAACGGACCCTCGCATATTGGCCAACCGGGACTGATTCGCCAGTGTTGCAGTACGAACCTGTGAAAATCACGGAATCTCCCCCCGGAGATCGGGGTTATGGAGAATCGAGCCGTGCTTCTGTCACAGATAAACCGCGATGATTGGGGGGCGAGCATGGTGAATCCACGGACATTGACCATCCGGATTATGCGATATAACCCAGCTGAACCAAAAACGAAACCGTACCTGCAGGACTTTCAACTCACCGAGGAGCCGGGGATGACCTTATTCGTCGCTCTCAACAAGCTGCGCGAGGAGCAGGATCCCACGCTTCGGTTCGACTTTGTCTGCCGTGCTGCCATTTGTGGATCGTGTGGAATGTTAGTGAACGGAAAACCGACACTCGCTTGCAAAACGCTGACCAAAGACCTACCGGGGACCACCACGCTACTGCCGCTGCCCGTGTTTAAACTGATTGGTGATTTGTCCGTCGACACCGGCGTATGGTTTCGAGACATTTCCATCCGGACTAAGTCATGGATTCATACCGATGAAGTGTTTGACCCAGATGCCGAAGAGGAACGGATGGATAATGATGTAGCACAGAAGATCTACGAAGCGGAGCGATGCATCGAGTGCGGCTGCTGCATTGGTGGGTGTGCCACGGCGAACATCAAACCCAATTTTATCGGTGCGGCAGGTGTAAACCGTGTGGCTCGGTTCATGTTGGATCCTCGGGATCAACGGACGGAACGGGAGTACCTTGAACTCGTTGGGACGGACGACGGAATTTTTGGATGTGTCGGGCTGATGGCTTGTGACGACAATTGTCCGGTTGGCATTCCACTTCGCCATCAACTCGCTTACGTACGCCGTAAGATGGCCCAGTCCGCGTGGAATTTAGGCAAAACAAGATAACCGCTTCTTGCATGAATGGCACGGACTTGACCTTTCTTCAACGCATGACGATAAGACCGCTACGCTTACGATACGAGCCTCTTTGCGGATTGAGTGAGATGGAATTCCTCACAGAGACTGCTACCGAGAGTAACAGTCTCTTCCGTACGTTTGGACGCGGTATACCTATTATTTCGCGTGAAGTTTTGAACTTACAAGTTTCCCAACAATGTGTCCACGGCAATGATGGGACCCACATTGGCAGTGAAAACTTCTGAACAACTGATCTTCCGTAGATTCATAATCCATTGTAATGAAATCGCCGGACTGAATGTCTCTTGTTGCCCAAAACGTCTGATTGTCCATGTCGACTGTCGTATTCGGATCACAAGAATGAAGTATCTTACCTACAAAAAACGGATCTTCGATATAAACCCCTGGTCTTTTTTGCAAAGTATATAACGTTTGATGGTTCAGCACAGTACCATCAAACCGGAAAATGAGTTCTCCTTTGCCAAAAAACGTTTTTGACACGACGCCTTCGCCAAACCTTTGAGTATATTCCATTGAAAATTTATCTTTTGTCGGTTCATTGGTGTGAATGCCGATATGGTCGGGGTAAAACCTTTCTTTAGTGTCTAATGATGGTTTGGTGCTCGACGCGTTCCGGTGAAAAAAACGTTGTAACGCTTTCCACGACTTCCTCCACTGAAAAATCCTTGCAACTAAAGACATCCAAATACCCCTCCCGATGCAAGTCGTTTGTGTGTATTGTGATACTGCTCGTATAAATTAACTGAACAGCCGATAGCCCGATTTCGTCTCCTTCACCGAAGCGGTAACACTGGCATTCTCCAAAAGCTGTCATATCGATGTCCTGCACCAACGCAGAGATAAAGGTTTTCACCTTTTCTATGCTTAAAATGTTTTCATTGCAGTTGACCAGGTGAAATAAAGCGTGTTTCCCGTAACACAACTTCCCATCGTGATAGATTCTCTTGTACATAGGAATGCTCTCTTCCACTTTTGAGATTGTGTATCATATTGCGGCACATCCTTCATTGTCTAGGCTGTTACGGAAAAAAGGAGGGGAATGAAGCCTACTTTGACGAACTCTTCAGCCACAAACAGTGCTTGAAGTGAATCTGGACAAGGGAGGGAAGCAACGCATGTTCAAGCGACTTCGCCTGGCTCGTACGCCGATGGCGGGAACTGCCCGGTGTACGAAGTAGAGGTGCAACATTCGGGTGAAGTTAAGTATTGCGGGCGGGGCTTTGTTACAGAGATTGGGGAACGTCGGTGGAGCATCTCTGATCAGAAGGTTCGACAACTCGAAGAACTCATCGAATGGTTTGACTTCAATCGTTTTGGTTATGAGGCCGGCGGCTCGGCTACGGATTTTCCGTTCTGTGTCATTTTAGTAGAGTTGCTCGACGGAACGACGCACGAGATTCATCATGACTATGGGGATCACATGACAGAGGACGTCGCTGGTCGACTGACCCGTTTGGAAAATCGAATTGAATCCATGCTGGGTACCAAAAGATACGTCTGTCCGCCGTTCTATAGGTATCGCGTCGAGTACTATGGAGAGAAGCCGACCCTGTATCCGAAGCTCGTCGTGGTCGCGCGAAACGTGCAAGACGCCGTACCAGTCGCCAACATACACATGCCGTACAAGTCGCCAACATGCACATGTTCTATATGCAGGCGTTGGTTCGCCGCGATTGGTAGACAAGATTGGGCGAGAGACGCAGGACTGTTATCAACCGTATGTGGTGTCCCCGATGATGCTCGGGCAATGGACGAAGGGATGAACGTAAACATCACTGATTTCCATTAATTGGAATAAAAAAGCCCCAAAACCCCGATCGGAGCTTTTGGGGTCGAAGATTCTGATATATGGCATACGCTATCAACAATCAGATACCTTCCTCGTGGATCACAATCTTCACCAACACCAAAACCATGGGCAAATGATGACAAAGACGATGAATATGAACGGGATCCAGCAGCACGTGAACGGGAACGGTTTCCTGTGAGGAAAGCAGCCGTCAAACCCGTGGAATCCGTTATATCCGTCGAAGAATCCGGCGTGCACGACGTCAAGGCCGAGTGCTCGTTGAAAGCTGGCATTGACGTATTGATCTGGCATCTCCATCAAAACAGCGTGACCATTCACGTCTTTCACAGTGCCTCGATGGAGTCCCCAAGGGGTCCGAAATTCTACTGTTTTACCCAGGTAGTTTTGAAAATCACTCGCCGTGTACACTTCTATCCCTCCTTCAGATTTGGTTTTCATCAGGGACGTCCCATAGGAATGGAAGCATCCGTGGTCGTACTCTGGTAACGCGCTTGTTTCTTCGCTTCTATATAGAATAGACAGGTCTTCAATTTTTGGAATGGACAGCCCCCCACATCGCTGTCCATATTTGAGATAAATGTACGAATGTCCGATGACAAGGGGAGATGGATGTGATTGACAAAATCAGGGGTGCGCTGTACGGAGTGGCGATAGGGGACGCGCTTGGAGGCACGACTGAAATGATGGCGGCGCCAGAGATTCAGCGGAAGTACGGTCGCGTCACGGAAATCATGGGCGGGGGATATTGGAACCTTGTGCCGGGCGAGACGACTGATGACACCGCGATGACCATTGCGGTCGCCAGGGGTATTCTGAAAGATCCGGACCATCCGATACCGCAGATCGGCGAGGAGTTCCTCGCTTGGGCAGCCACGCGTCCGAAGTACATCGGGAACATCATTGCTCACGTCTTCCGTTTGTATCAAGGAGACTGGTTCGCAGCGGCCGAACGCGCGCATGAAGAGCTGAACGGATTGACGGCCGGGAACGGATCGTTGATGAGGTGCCTTCCAGTGGCGCTCGCCTATGCCGATGTGTCGCGGATGGAAGAAGTGACGGTGCTGCAGTCGAAGATGACGCATTGGAATTCGCTCGCGGATGAAGCCTGTCGGGTGTACAATCGGATTGCAAGTCGTGTTTTGAAAGGGCAACCCTTACAAAGCGCACTTGCCGCCGAAGTCCAGGGGACCCGGTACGAATCGGCGCTGTACGCAAAGCCGGATGTGGTACCGGATGGATTTGTGGTGCGGACGTTCCAGTGGGTCGTATACATTCTCAGCACGTCTCCAGATTTTGAACCTGCAGTGCAGGTTGCCGCCAATCTCGGTGGTGACTCAGATACCATCGGCGCCATTGCGGGAGGCTTGGCTGGACTGGACTGCGGATTTCACGCCCTTCCAGAGCGTTACGTGGAGAGCATTCTGGTTCGAAAGGAGCTCGACGAACTGGCTGTGGGCCTGCATCGCTTGTATACGAGATCCTGACCGTGAACCTGTTTCGTTCGATGGAGTCGGCACCGACCGAACGGGATCTATAGTGGCCGGCGTTTCTTCAGGAATCTGTCGACTTCTACACGAATGATAGATTGAGCATAGTGCGAGGAGGAATCGTTATGGCAGAACAAACGAATCACAATCGCTACGAACTCGCGACCTTCGCCGGTGGGTGCTTTTGGTGCATGGTAAAGCCGTTTGACCAGTGGCCTGGTGTCATCAAAGTGACGTCAGGGTACACGGGTGGGCATAAAGAGAATCCGACGTACGAAGAGGTTTGTTCCGGTACCACTGGCCACCGAGAAGCGGTTCAGATTGAATTCGACCCTGAGGTGTTCCCGTACGAGAAGTTACTCGAGGTGTATTGGCAGCAGATTGATCCGACGGATGCAGGCGGCCAGTTCTACGACCGGGGCCCCTCGTACCAGACGGCCATCTACTACCACAACGAACGCCAGCGGGAATTGGCGGAAGCCTCAAAACGTGCGTTGGAGGCGAGCGGGCGTTTCGACAAGCCGATTGTCACCCCGATTTTGCCGGCAGGGCCGTTTTACCCCGCGGAGGAGTACCACCAGGACTTTTATAAAAAGAACCCTGAACGTTACCAGGCGTACCACAAGGCGTCCGGACGTGAAGCGTTTATTGAGAGACACTGGTCGAACAAGTGATTGGCGCAATTGCGTTGGATAAACCCCGGGTGCGTACGGCAACTCGGGGTTTATGTATGTCCAAAATCTATCCGGTTTGCCTGTCTGCAGAGCAAGGCGCACGGAGCCAATTCATTCCACTTGAAATATTATGTAAGTCAAAGAGAGTGGTTGAAAGAGAGGGCTAATTTTTTTAGATAGATACTTTTTGCTCTCTATTCGTCAAAAAAGGTCAAAATCCTGCTTTGACGCGAATACGCTTTCGGGACTACTTTATAGGTGGAATCCGGATTCCAAGAATGTACGCTTTGGAAAGGAGGAGCATGATGATGATGTGGAAAAACTGGGTCAATGCAGTCATCGGTTTGTGGTTCATCATTGCACCGTGGGCACTCGGTTTTTCCGATAAGACGGCAGCGGTTTGGACGAGTGTCATCTTCGGTCTCGTTCAGCTGATTGCGTCCGCGTGGGCGGCCACGGATGAGAACCACACTGGATGGAAGAAGTGGCAGAACTGGGTTTCTCTCATCATGGGTGTTTGGTTCATCATTCAACCGTTTGCTCTTTCCTTGAACTCCCGCGAAACGTGGAGCAGCGTCATTCTGGGTCTCATTACGGTGTTGCTGAACTTGTGGAGTATGTCTGACGCCGCTGACCACGGATGGACCGGCTTCGGATCCACAAAGAAAAAGTCTTCAGCGTAATGCATGCGTGAACTCATATGGACTCCATTGGACTGGGCGCACACAGGTTGTGCGCCCATCATTTTTTGCGCCGGATGGACTGCACCATCAGGGTGTGTTTCAGCAGGGCGATATCGAACAAAATCGGTGTGGTCATCGGAAGACCTCTTCTCTGCTCTGGTTTTATCCTACTGTGGTTCACCAAAAATCTCCTCTCACCAACGGCGTATCTTAACTCCGACTTTGGGTGTAAGGACATGTAGGGCTGAAAGCTAGGATTGGGACGGCTAAGTTGGCCAACGCTTCCGTATCCACAATCTCTCCACGATCCTTCCAATGTGTCTCCACAAAGAGTGGATAGAATGATTGGAGAGCGGAGTACGGGGCCTTCGCGGGCTCATGCTTTGGAAACGTCCTACGTGAGACGGAGATATCACGTTGGCAATGTCCACGCCGAAAGGGGGAAGGTCCGGTGCAGGATGAAGAGAAGAAACGAGAACAACGTCGTCGACGGGCGGACCGTGCCCGCTGGCTATCCGTACTGTCATGGGGTACGGTCGTGACTTCCATCGCGGGGTTCTTCGCCATTTGGCACGGAGTCAGTACCTCTTCTTCGACCCCTTCCGACACGGCCTCCTCTGCACCACAACAGTCCAGCGGGGGAGACACAGCGGGGCTGTCTGTTGGTCAACACCATCGTCATCTATACGGAGGCAGCGGTTCGGATGGATTCGGCGACTTCAGTGGATACGGAAGTTCTGGTGCCTCCGGAAGCTCAGACGGCTCGCAAGGTTCCTGGTCCTTCAACGGAGGTGGCAATCTGGGAGCCGGAAGCGCGGGGATTGCCCAGAGCCAAACGCCAGATTTCAGATCGGGAGCATCATAAACCCTATGAAGATGAGGTCCTTTCGCGCGATGGGGACGGATGTGCAGATTGCCGTGCATCCACGGGCGTGTCACTCCGAATCGATGGTGGAACAGATTCTGGACAAGGTCGTGCGCATGGTCCATGAAATGGAACAACGGATGTCTCGGTTTCATCCGACGAGCGACATTTGTCAAATCAATCAAGGCGCAGGTCGGTGGGTTGAGATCCATCCCGCGACGTTTGAGGTGCTGCGCCTGGCCAGAGAGGCATTCATATGGACAGACGGCTTGTTCAATCCTTGTCTTGGCGCCGTTCTCGAGCACATAGGGTACGACGTCTCATTTGACAGGCGTCGTGAACCGGATGAAGCCCCGTTGGTTCACGTTCACCCCATCGTCTCGTCTCAATGCCCCTACGAGCTCTCTTCAGATGGACGACACTGCCGAGTTCATCCAGGTTTTCAAGTGGATGTGGGCGGCATCGGAAAAGGGTGGATTGTCGAGCAGTGCACCCGGGTTCTCCGAGACAGCGGGTTTATTGACTTCGTGGTCAACGCGGGCGGTGACGCGGTGTGTGGGGGAAGAAACGGTGAGCGCCCGTGGCTGGTCGGAATTGAAGATCCCTTCTCGAGTACGCAGCACGTGCTGACCTTGACTCTCGATTCCTTGTCGCTGGCGACCAGCGGAACGTACAAAAGGCGATGGACGCACCAGGACAAAACGGTTCATCACCTCATCGATCCACGCACCGGCCGACCGTCTACATCAGACATTGTCTCCTGCACCGTCGTTCACCCGAGTCTCGTAGCAGCAGAGGTGATGGCGAAGACCTGTCTACTCCTTGGCAGTGTAGAGGGCATTGAGTGGTTGTCTAGCCGTGTGCAACGTGGTTGGGTCGTGGTCAAGAACACGGGGGAGGTGATACACGCTTGGAACTCGTGAATGAACGGCAAGTCACACCTATTGTGTTCGGCAGCGTTTTTTGTCTTGCTGATGATTTCCGGATCTTATGGATTGGTACACCTGATGTACCCGACGGCGGCTACTCAGAACAACGTCTTTTGGTACATGGAGCGGGCCGCCGGATTCACGTCCTATGAACTGCTTTCACTCACAGCCATCCTCGGCGTGACAGGTACGAGCGGAATTTGGGATCAGTGGAAGTTGCACTACGTGATGACCCAGTTGCATCAATTTTCATCCATTTTGTTGCAGGATCATTGCGCTGCATCTGTTTGGTTGCACGAAGATTTGACGATTTTGTTTTCGTGGGCCAAGTTACTTGTGCCGTTTGCTTCAACGTATCGCCCCTTGCCTACTGGGTGGTAGCCTGTCTTGGGATTGGAACCCCAAGATGAGATTGTTTGAAAGGGGGGTGCGTGGAGTGCACAGACACATATCTGTTCCGTTGTGCCAATAATCCATACATTCGGTTCCCCAAGCCGTGGGACACCTACTTTACGTTGCCTCTGTCTGTGCCCATCTCTGAATTCCTCTGCAAGACTCGATTGATTCCGAACATGGTCTCCGTGCTCTCTTTGCTGGTGACGTGTGTTTCGGCTGTCTTCTTCTACCTGGGAGAGTGGGTCTCACTCATTATCGGTTCACTGCTCTTCCATGTCTCGTACATATTGGACTGTGCGGATGGGTATATGGCCCGCAAGAAAAAGATGGATACGAAGTTTGGACACTGGCTGGACCACACGCTTGATGAAGTGAAAATGCCAATATTGCTCCTGGCGCTGCTGCTGGGCCAGGACGCGTTGGACGCCAGAGATTGGTGGGGGTGGGCCGCTGCGCTGTTATACATTTTCTCTCGGGTTCTGCTGAAGACGGACAGCACGGTCAAGCGGGACTTCGGCCCTCACGGACAGACCTGGGTAACCGGCGATTCAGGGATGTTGCTCAGCCCGCGGCGAAAGTGGCTGTTTCACCAATGTGGCATCGTTGTGTTGTTTACCTCGATTGAGGCGCAGGCACTGGCGTTTGTTGTGGGCCCGATGGTCAACGCTCCCCCTTGGTTGGCATCGCGCTGACGGCCGTGTTGTCACTGGTTTGGTTCTTTTACATGAGATTCGATTCTGGAAAAGGCATTTCATCCAAGCATAAGGATTCGTGCCTGCACTCTAGTACCTCGCGTATCTGACGTGGAAATCAGAGGAGAGGTACTTTTTTCATATGTGGATTCATAGACTCAGTGATAGATGGGGTGGGTAGAACGTTCAGATCTGAGGTGATAGGTATGAAATTTGTGGTGATAATGTTGAGTTTACTCGTTGTCTGCGTCTGTGGGTGGCAAGCATTGATGCTAGCGAGCTATGGGGCAGTCAATCAGATTCCACAGCTGGAGGGGGACGGCGGGGCAGGTTTTATCTTCGTACTACTGTGTCTGATGTCCGGTATTTTCACTTTGGTGAGATGGAAGGTTTCTATTGTACTGTTTGTGTTGTCGGCCGTAGAGGGGATGTTCAGCGGATGGGTATTCAGTGACGTGCAGATGGCGGAGTGGGGCGCAGCCCCCTTGTTACTCGCCGTACTAACGTACGTGATATTTCACAACAGAACCTCTGCGGCTCAACTACGCACCGCGGTACAGACGTCGAAGCGATGATGTTCGCCAGCTGTGGATACATCAACGGACCTCGGCGAGCTCGTTCGCTCGGGAGGTCCGTTTCCTTACAGTTGTTGTAAAAACTGTTCAATTTGTTCCGGGGTCTTGGTGTACTTGCTGTGCAGGTGTGCAACTTTTTCTCCGTTCTTGAAGACGAGAAGGCTCGGGACCCCCATCACCTCGTACTTTTCCGACAGGTCAGGGAAGTCTTCGCCGTTGATTTCGTACCAACGCAAATTGGGGTGTTTGGCAATGATGTCGTTAATAAAGGTGTTGAGCTTCCTGCAGTCCGGGCACCACGTGGTGTAAAACTTCACCACTGCCAGGCTGTCTTGGGATGTCGCCTCCTGAAACTCGGCGTGCGATTGAATGTTGACCACGAAAGTCACTCCTTTGCCTACGCTACGTATACGATAGCACGTCCGGAGTATCATTGCAGTATGGAAGACTGCGGATGCCCCGTTCCCGCCACCTATATGTCAGCATGGCGCTTCGGTGGCTGTTTCACACTAGCCATGTGTAAAATTGCGACAAACAACGGGTTCAGCACAATATCACACGTTTACCCGGGTTTTACCGCTCGTCTCGCTGGCTGCATCCATGACCACTTGGAGGCGTGAAGGTTGTGGTGTCCAGTTCGGATCGCGCTTGACGGCTGTGCCTGTTGCTGTGACTTCCATCAGGTCCCCGTGATGATTGACAACGATGTCCACGCCCACGACGCCGTCTGCTCCGAGTCTTGCCGCTTCTTCTTCCATGCGGCGCAACGCGAGGCTACGTGCGTCGTACATGAGCTGGGTCAGCTCCTTGATTTCACCTTTGACAAGGCCACGGGCCCAGGATTTGATGCCGCCGGTCACACCCATGGAATACACGGAGTTGCCGAGCACGAACCCGACGGGGATATACCCCTGATCTCGCAATAACCAGAATTCTTGCCCCGATAAATCGGACGTGAATGGCCGTCCCGTGCGGCTTCCTTCATATGCCATTCCGGAAATCCTCCTTTGGTTGCATCACTGTGTACGCTTGCGCTGTGTGCAGAACGCCAGCATCTTACCGGAGTCGCGCACGATAATACAAATGAAGTTTTATCATGAAAATACCAAATAACGGTGGAGGAGCGCTATACAAATGTGAGACAATTCGGATGAATGGATAGCGTAGGGGGGAACCTACATGCCCATCAACCTTCACGCTGAAGAAAATCGCCAGACGTACGCTTTGCGCGATGCGGATAAGACATGGTACGATGCCATGCGTCACCTCGTTCATCCCCAAGGATTGATCATCCTCGACGTTGGCTGCGGCGGGGGGATTTACTCGAAGGCTTGGGCGCGCATCGGGGCCAAATCAGTCATGGGCGTGGACTCATCCGCGGTCATGCTTGACGCGGCGCGGAATTCCTGTATAGATGAGCCGGCCGTGACGTTTCATCGAGGAGATGCCCTGGCGACTGGATTGGACTCGAATGTGGCTGATGTGGTTTTCGAACGAGCATTGATTCACCACGTTGTTCCTCGGCTGGAGGCTTGCTTTGTTGAAGCGTATCGTCTCCTGAGGTCTGGCGGACTGTACATCATCCAGGACAGAAGCCCGGAAGACGTCCAACTTCCCGGTAGTGTCGAACACATTTGCGGGTATTTCTTCGAGCGGTATCCCAAGCTGTTGAACATCGAGCTGGGCCGCAGGCCGCACATCGCACGTGTTGTGAGAGAATTAGAGCAAGTGGGGTTCCAGAACGTGAGAACAGTCACAGTTTGGGAGACACGAAAGGTTCACTGGAACTTTGCTGAATTGGCAGAGGATTTGGCGCGTCGTACTGGACGGTCGATTCTCCACGACCTCACAGACGAGGAAGTAGTAGATCTCATCGCCTACATAGAATCCCGCGTGGGAAACAGCGGCCACATTGTCGAGAAAGACAGATGGACTGTGTATGTGGCAAGAGTGTGAATTTGGTTTGTGCTTACGCCTTACGGATTGGGAGAGATGAAAGGGAATCACACCCAAGAAACAAGAATACAACCCGAATACCTATGTACTGTATTGTTGTATTTGGTGAACCGGAGCGGAATGCAGCTTCTTTGTTCAGCGATTTGAAAATAGTAACGAACAACTGGTTTAGCACGAGCGACGTCGATTCGTGCTCAACCACTCTAGTGGAATTTTGCAAATCGCTTTGTTATGTATTCAAATACCGGTATCAACCATGGGGAAGTGAGGGCAAACAGTGAAAACCCGGTTCAAAATGATTGTCAGTGGACTTCTGGGGGCGACCGTGGTCCTGATTGGGGTAGCTGCATTCTATGTGTGGCACCATCTGCGGCAGCCTGCCGCAAAACCGACATCAGGTTCGAACGTGGTCATTCAGGTCGTATCTTCCAAGCCCGTGGACTCCTTGCAGCAGAACCAGCCGCAAAACCAGCCGCAAAACCAGGTGTATGCTACGGTCCAACAGATGCTACAAGCTCCCGCGACAGCCGCATCGTTGGATGCGTCCGGCTTTGTGCAGTCCGTGTATGCTAAGGTGGGAGTGCAACTTCCGAGGACGATTGCGGAACAAGCGCAAACCGGGACCATCATCAACAATCCGAACGATCTCGAAAAAGGAGACCTGGTCTTCTTTAACCTCGACAATACCAACGGCACCGCAACGTTCGACGGCATTTACCTCGGTGGCAACCAATTCGCGGCCCTGACCACCCACGGTCTAAGGGTCATCAACTTGAGTGACTCTTATTGGTCGGGCAAATTTCTATACGGTCGGCGTGTGTTGTAAAGTAAAACCACCCGTGTCGGGTGGTTTTTCTCGATTTCATACAGCTTAGGGCATCCCTTTGCCACGGGCGGTAATCCAAAGGTCGTACCACTCCTCACGAGTGAGTTCAATGCGCGTGGCATCTTCACACGCCCGAATTCGTTCCGGATTCGTCGTACCGACAATAGGTTGGATTCCTGCGGGGTGTTTGAGCAACCAGGCCAGTACGATGGCTTCCCGAGTCGTTCCTTTCTGGTGGGCGTAGTCCTGAACTTTTTGGGCCGTCGCCTTCACTGTGTCGGGCTGATTGTCCAGAGGGCGCCCGGAGTACAACCCTTGTGCCAAAGGACCCCAAGACTGGATCTGTATGTCCTCCATACGGCAATACTCAATGGTACCCTCTGGAAAGATGTCGTTTGCCGCCGGTGCTTGATTCAGATTGATGCTCGCATCCACCCAGTTGTGTTTATACAGACTCAACTCCAGTTGATTCACGACGATGGGTACATCGAGGTACTTCTGCAAAAGCTTCATCTGCGCTGCGCTCATATTGCTCACGCCGAACCAGCGGACTTTCCCTGAATCTTTCAGCCTTCGGAACGCTGAGGCCACCTCTTCCGGATCCACGAGCGGATCAGGACGGTGCAGTAGGAGAAAGTCCATGTAGTCGGTGGCGAGTCGCGAGAGTGAACCTTCAACAGTCTGAAGAATGTTTTCCTCAGAGAAATCAAAGCGGGTAAACGGGGCTTTATCGTCCGCAAAACGAATTCCGCACTTCGATTGGATGAAAATTTTGTCGCGAAGGCTTTTTTGTTCTTTCAGAATCTCACCAAACACCTGCT
The DNA here is from genome assembly GCA_963788285.1 of uncultured Alicyclobacillaceae bacterium. GTDB lineage: Bacteria > Bacillota > Bacilli > Alicyclobacillales > Alicyclobacillaceae > Alicyclobacillus_A. Next base: position 598,090 of record CAWBGB010000012.1, on the reverse strand, counting down.
CGGCTTTGCCGGATTTGTAGATATTGGCGTGATCAAACATGTTGATACCGATGGACAGCGCCGCATCCACGGCTGCTCGTCCTTGTTTGACTTGCTCTGCAGTCAATGGACTCTGATCGAACCAGTCCTTTCCTCCGAATCCCATACAGCCTAAAACCAAAGTACTCACAGGAATATCGCGACGATGAAGTGGCAAAGTCTTCAACTTTCATGACCTCCAAACCGTGTTCTCGAGTCTTAACGCTTTCCAAAGTCAGCCACCCGTATCCGACCTCGGCCACAGCTGCATCTCCAAGCGCGATGGTGCACTCAAGGAGGAATTGTCCACCCGGTGATTCGTAGAACCGCCGTGCACGCGTGTTTTCCTTCAACACCCAGATATACATGGACGGTACACCGGTTTGCACCAGTTCATCCGTCACCGACTGCATAAGTTTTCTCCCGATGCCGGACCGATGATATTGTGGCATGATGTATATTCCGTACAGTTCTCCCGCATATTCCGGGACATGTTCGTTCACGAGGCCGCCCATGGCGTAACCGACCCACGGCACCCTCCACGTCTGCGATGTAGATGAACGTTATGTAAGTCGTCACGGCTCAGCAGACGCTGAAATCGATCCGCAGTGTTCCTAATGTCCAGGTTCTTCAGAACCGAGGCTGGTACAATGCCTCGTTGCGTGGATTGAAATGTGTTCACGTTGACGTTTGCAACATCGAGGACGTCCGCCGATGTCGCTCGTCTGATGTTCACACGTGTTTTCTACTGTCTACGTGATGTTGGGACGACTTTCATCTCGCACCCGAAAAATGCCTACCACAATAACCCCATTCTAACATCGCACACAATTCAGTGAATAGAGTAATTTGCAAAAGAGCAATGATCTGGCGGAATTTTTCAAAATACTTCATAGAACATGCGAAAAGGGGTTCCGGGCCTAGAAATTCGGATTTGGGCACGTAAACAGGGACTCCATTTGCAACGAGGAGGGGAGTACGACAGTGTCAATCCATCTCAATTGATTTTCGGTTTGTATACTTCGAAGATTTGGACCGTGGGCTCCCATTGAACGTTATCGCCAACCATCTCTTTGAGCTGATCTTCGATGGCTTTGTAGGACGAGAATGCATCATCTCTGGTTTCCCACCACGAAATTGACTCGTACTCTCCGTTTTCGTAGTCCGCCAGCAATGCGACGTCGATAAAACCTTTCATGTGCTTTGATCTTGCGGCCAATACGTTCACGATGTGTTGCACTTCCCATGCTGAATCCGGACCGAAGACCGCTTTAATCACACGTGCATACATTGTTATCACCTGTGTCAACCCGTCGAATATGACCTAGTTTACATCTTATCCACATCCTCATATTTATAGTATTGAAGGCATTGTTTTGAATGAAAATCCACCGGAGTGAGTATTGTTGCAAAAGTGTACAACGCCTCAGCATTTTGTTAGTCATGCTACGAAGACTCGGGCCATATATTGTTGAGGGATGACAGGAAAGCGTACCCTCTCCTCATTACCTACGGATGCGAGTAAGGTGGGTTACCCTCATCCATAGGCGATGCCCGGTTTTACGCAACACATGAGCGATACTTCGTTTGTGAATTAGGCGCATGCATAGGTCAATAATCTGCAGGCTGACCAGAATCACTTGTAGCATCATCACTAGCTGTACCATCACCGCGCGCCTCCCTGCTTGTTCGGAGCAAGGGCGCTTTTTCCTGCCATCTACTCTGAAAACTATTCCATATTCCCCGCAAATATTCCCATTTGTGTTCGGTTAACACGGTGAAATTTCCAGCCGGGAGAATCGATACATTTTGAAGAATCGCAACGCGCTTCTTACCCTCTTTCCCCTCCGTTATGTATCTGGGCAAATAAAAAAACGCGCCGGAATCTTACTATAAGTAATACTCATAAAGTATGGACAATTTGGTTCTGGATTGGGTATTTTTGTGTGTAAGTGAAAGTAGTTTCTTACAGAGTGTGTTTTGCATGGACATGCCACCTTCATAGGAGTGTGCCAACTTTGAAAGTCTCACTATTCATCACGTGTCTCGTGGACAACTTCTTTCCGAGCATTGGTGAAGCGATGGTCCGAATTCTGCACCATTACGGCGTCGAGGTAGACCTTCCTGAAAGCCAGACTTGTTGCTGACAACCGGCGTTCAACAGCGGCTACGTCGAAGAAGCCAGGGCAGCCGCAAAAACGCTGCTCGATGCGTTCGACGGTGCGGGATACGTCGTGAGTCCATCGGGATCTTGTACGGGTATGATTCATCACTACTTCCCTCAGCTATTTCAGGACCATCCTGCCCGTGTCCGGGCGTTGGTCGAGAAAACTTTATAGTTCTCTAAATTTTTGGTGAATATTCTCGGTGTGACCGATGTCGGCGCCCGATTTCCGCACGTAGTGACGTATCATGCATCCTGCCATGGATTGCGGCTGCTCGCCGTGAAGGATGAGCCGCTGCAACTTCTGGGCCACGTACGAGACTTACAGTTGGTTCCGCTCGCGGGCGCCAACGACTGTTGCGGATTCGGTGGAATGTTTGCATGAAGATGCACGACATTTCCACAGAGATGGTGAGTGAAAAGGCGGATCACGTCGTGGAAAGTGGGGCAAACGTACTGGTCGGCACGGACACGGGTTGCCTCATGAACATCGGTGGACGCCTTCGCAAACAGGGTCAACCTGTACGCGTGATGCATTTGGCGGAACTGCTTTGGGAAGGCATGCAGCAAGGAAAGGTGGCGTCCCGGTGAGTACAGAGATGGATCCCATGAAAGTGACGACCATTGCGGACAGATCCCGTCTGGCGCTGCAAGACGACTTCCTGCGCGGCGCTGTACGTTTCAAAACCGAACGGTTGCGGGGGCGGAAAGCGGCGTCTTCGGAAGAGCTGGGGAACTGGGAAACGTGGAGAGAGCGCGGACGGTAAATTGGCAGCCACACCATCGCCCACCTTGAGTATTACATGCGCCAGTTTGTTGACAATGTCCGAGCGCACGGCGGCCACGTCCACTTTGCGGCGAATGCAGAGAAAGCATCTCAAACGATAGTGGACATCGTCGAGAAGAAACAAGCCAAGCTCGCGGTGAAATCCAAATCGATGGTGTCAGAAGAAATTCACATCAACAAGTACTTGCAAGAACGAGGCATGGAGGTAGTAGAGACTGATTTAGGGGAGTACATCATCCAACTTGCCGGCGAAATGCCATCCCATATCATCATCCCCGCCATCCATAAGACCCGGTTACAAATCAAAGACCTGTTCACAGCGGTCGGCGCAACGGATCTTACAACGGACACGAAAGACCTCACGGTTTTTGCCCGCCACGCCTTGCGCGACAAGTTTGTCCAGGCGGACGTCGGCCTGACCGGCTGCAATTTCGCGATTACGGAATCCGGCTCTGTCGTTCTGTTCACGAATGAAGGGAACGGTCGCATGGTTTCCACACTGCCCAAGACCCACATCGTAATCATGGGCATGGAGCGCATACTGCCTACTTTTGCAGATCTTGAAGTGATGGCAAACCTCCTGTCGAGGAGTGCGACGGGACAAAAGCTCACCACGTACATGAGCGTCATTACGGGACCGCGTAAGGCGGATCGGATGAGGCATACGGTCCGACGAGTTGCACATTGTGATCTTGGACAATGGACGCTCGTCGCAACTCGGCGACGACGAGTTCCAAGAAGTCCTGCATTGTATCCGGTGCGGGGCGTGTTTAAACGTCTGCCCGGTCTACCGCCACATTGGCGGCCACGCGTTCGGCAGCGTCTATCCTGGACCGATTGGCGCGGTGTTGACACCGCTGTTGAATCAGGGTGAGGCCTATCAAGATCTACCGTACGCGTCTAGTTTATGCGGCGCTTGTTATGAGGCTTGCCCCGTGAAAATCCCGCTGCACGACATGTTGGTCGCCTTGCGCCGCAGAAACGTCGAGCAACGACGGACGAAGTGGGCGGAGCGGATGGCCTTTCAGGGCTATCGGATGGTGTTTGCCAAGGCCGGCAGGTATAAGCGTGTCATACGCTGGGCGCGCACGGTCCAGAAGCCGCTTTTGCGCCAAGGATACATCGAGTCCACCATGGGGCCACTCATGGGATGGACAGAGAGCCGACAAGCACCTGCACCCGTCAAGCAATCCTTCCGTGAGTGGTTCCAGTCCATTCAGCAGGAATGGAAACGCGGAGATAATGGAGGTGATCGGTCATGAGAGAGGATGCATTTTTTGCGGGTATCCCCAAACGGCTCGGGCGTCCAGCCCCACTTACCACCGCACCCGTGCGGGACGGGGTGGGCGCACCGGACTTTTGGCAAGCGTATGACTTACCGGGGCAGGAGCGGATTGAAAGGTTCAATATTGAGTTGGAGAAACTCGGTGGTTCTGCAATGGTATATCATTCCAAGGCATCGCTGCGAAAGGGTCTATTCGGCCTCATGGAGGAACTTCAGCCGCGGACGGTTGGTATATGGAGCGGCGCTTTTGCGGCGGAGTTCGAAGTCGACAGCGTTGTCGCCGGCCGCGAAGTGGTGCGCTGCGGGATGGATGGCGAAGATTCTGTTTGTCGTATGGCGCAAGTGGACGTCGGTATCACAGGATGCGACTTCGCGATTGCGGACACGGGTACCGTTGTGTTGATGAGCGATGCTCACAAGGGGCGGTCCGTGAGTCTGCTGCCGAGTGTTCACGTGGTATTGATCAAATCCAGTCAAATTCGGACGAGGATGGGGGAGGTCTGGACGGAGATCGTGCAACAGCACGGCAGGCACCTTCCATCTTCCATCAACTTTATTTCTGGACCGAGTCGTTCATCGGACATTGAAAACGACTTGAGCATCGGCGTTCACGGTCCGGCCGCGGTCTATGCGTTGATTTTGCAAGAATAACGCGGTCGACGGACAAACGTATAACATCCGGTGTGCAGCGAGCCAACTTGGTCTGAAGGTGGTACAGGTGGATGCCTTGACAAACTTGACATGAAATCTATCAGTACGCAATATTTTAATAAGTACAAAATTTTAAATAGACATGGATAGATTCTGCGAAGAAAGGAGTTGACCGAATGGAGGACTGTACACAACGCAACGGTAAGAAGTACGGGTGGTATGTGCTTTTGATTATTCCATTTATCGCCACTTTATATCCGCCGTTTTACGCGTCGGTGAAACCGGAACTGTGGGGCATCCCCTACTTCTACTGGTATCAATTTTTGTGGGTTCTGATTAGTGCGGCGCTTACTGTTGTTGTCTACAAAGCGACGAAGTAGGTTGTTGTTTTCCACTTGCGTTGCACGAATCCGAACGAATCCAATGTTTTGGGAAAGGGATGCACACTATGCAGTGGCCTGCTTTCATCGTATTTGTCATTCTGTTCCTGTTTGTGACCGTACTCGGGTTTGTCGCAGCCCGGTGGCGGCGGGGAGACCTCACATTGCTCAATGAGTGGGGCTTGGCCGGCCGTCGTTTCGGAACCATTGTGACGTGGTTCCTGCTCGGTGGCGACCTGTATACAGCGTACACGTTTATCGCAGTTCCTGCGTTGATGTTTGGTTCCGGAGCCACTGGATTCTACGCGGTGCCTTACACCATCATCGTGTATCCGTTGGTGTTCATGGTCATGCCTCGCCTGTGGGCGGTGGCGAAAAAGTACGGCTATGTCACCGTTTCCGACTTCGTCCGCGGCCGCTACGACAGCCATGGCCTGGCGTTGGCAATCGCCGTGACGGGGATTTTGGCCACGATGCCATACATCGCGTTGCAGTTGGTCGGCATGAAGACAGTCCTCGAGGCGATGGGACTGGGCGGCGAATGGCCTCTTATCGTCGCCTTTGTTATCTTGGCGGTATATACCTACACCAGCGGGCTCCGCGCTCCTGCGATGATTGCGATTGTGAAAGACCTCTTGATTTACATCACGGTCATTGCAGCCGTCATCATCATTCCTATCAAACTAGGTGGGTTCTCAAATATCTTCCATCTGGCGCAACAGGGATTAGCCGCACGTCCACAGCCTGGCGCGTTTGTGATCGGTCCGAAAGCGTATACAGCGTACGCGACGTTGGCCCTGGGCTCCGCGCTCGCCTTGTTCCTGTACCCGCACTCTCTGACCGGCGTTTTTAGCGCCAGCAGCGGCAAGGTCATTCGTCGCAATGCCGCACTACTTCCGGCGTACTCGTTTGTGCTGGGCATTATCGCCCTGCTCGGATTCATGGCTATTGCAGCGGGCGTACATCCGAAAACGAACAACGGCGCTGTGCCGCTCTTATTCCTGAAGGAATTTCCAAACTGGTTTGCGGGCGTGGCCTTTGCAGCCATCGGGATTGGCGCACTGGTTCCGGCAGCCATCATGTCGATTGCAGCGGCAAACCTGTTTACGCGCAACATCTACCGGGAGTACATCAAGAAAGACTGCACGCCCCAGCACGAATCCAGTGTAGCGAAGTTCGTGTCACTCGTGGTGAAGGTCGGTGCATTGCTGTTTGTGGTCGCCATGCCAGGTGAATTTGCCATTAACCTTCAGCTGTTGGGTGGCATTTGGATTATGCAAACACTACCAACCATCATCATTGGATTGTATACACGTTGGCTGCATCGCTGGGCGCTGCTCATCGGTTGGGCAGTGGGGATGTTGACCGGCACCTGGATGGAGGCGTCGCTGCACTTCCAAGGGTCTACCTACACCATCAGTTGGTTGGGGAACCTCTCCGGCTACGCTGCCGTGTGGGCGCTGATTGTCAACCTTTTGGTCACAGTTGTCTTCTCCGCTGTGTTCAACGCCATGGGAGTAGCGAAAGGAACGGATTCCACACGCCCGGTCGACTACGACGACAGCGCAGTGGGAGTACAGGCGTAACCGCTTGACTTAAAGCATCACTTATTGCCGATTCGTGAAAAGGACGCATGTGGGTGAGACCCGCATGCGTCCTTTCATGGTATGCGTGAATGGTGCTGTTGGTCAGCAGTCACACTGTTTCACAGACGTAGGCTGCCGTGATATGGAGAATACTTCACTGCGACAGGGCACGTTGTGCTCGCGCCAGGCGAGCGTCATCTGATCTGCGACGCGCCATGCTACCTTTTCGTCGTCACACCATGCCAGCATCGATGGGCCCGCGCCGCTGAGGGTGGTTGTGATCGCTCCTGCTTGCAAGGCGGACCGACGTACGTCCGCATACCCTGGAATGAGCGCTTTTCGGTACGGCTCATGCAACCGGTCGCCAAAGCCGCCTTTGAGCAAGGACAAGTCGCCGGTCGCCAAGGCCAGGGTCAAACGCGATGCCTGGGCCACGTTGTACACGGCGTCACGCCGGGAGATATTCTGTGGCAAGACACGGCGCGATTCTTCCGTTAACAGCGTGAAATATGGCACGGCAACCACAAAGTGCAAGTTCATCGGAATTGGCAGTGGGATGGTACGGTGGCCTTGGTCGTCTGGGCAACTCAGGCAGCCGCCTCCTTCGAACGCTGGCGCTACATTGTCGGGATGTCCTTCCATCTCTGTTGCGATTTTCAGAAGGTCCGCTCGGGAAAGCGCGCGGGGTGGATCGAAATAGGAAACCAAGGCATTCGCCAACAGTAACCCTCCGACAATCGCGGATGCGCTAGAACCGAGTCCAGCCCCGACGGGGATACGGTTGTGGCACACGACTTTCCACTCTCTTGGCACGCGGTCGCTCTGGACGCGGTTCAGCAGCGTGTCCATGGCCAACACCACCGCGTTGCTTCTATCGGTCGGCAGCAGATTGCTCGATTCCCCGAAGAGTTCGACCGCGAACGGAACCCCTACTTCGATCGCCATATCGTTGTACAGGGTTAGTGCGATGCCCATGCAATCGAATCCGGGGCCGAGGTTTGCCGATGTCGCGGGCACCTGCACTTGAAAGCGGATGCGATGAGGTGTGCAAAGTTCAGAGCCCACGATGCATTCGTCTCCTTCCATCGACTTGTCAGCGTTTTGTTCCACTTATTTCAATACGTCCCCAATGGCAGCCTCGACATCTTGGCGACGGCAGTTCACGACCTGCGGTTGTTGCACGGCGATGGCCATCGCACTGTCTGGGTCTTTCAATCCGTTTCCAGTCAATACGCACACGATGTTCTCACCGGCGGAGACCTCTCCCTGTAGATGTAACTTCAGCAGCCCTGCCACGGAAGCCGCCGACGCGGGTTCGGCAAAGATGCCCTCGGATGCCAACAGTCGATATGCCGCGCGAATTTGATCATCCGTGACGAAGTCAATGCGACCGCCAGACTCTTCGGCTGCGCGCAGCGCGAGATGTCCGGACGCAGGTTTGCCTATCCGAATCGCAGTGGCAAACGTCTCGGGCGCTTCAATCGGATGCCCTTTGACGAGGGCGGCAGCGCCTTCTGCTTCAAAGCCGTTCATCTTCGGTCGGTGGTTCACCAACTGTGCCTCGCTGTACGCGCAAAAGCCCTTCCAGTACGCGCTGATGTTACCCGCGTTGCCTACGGGGATGCAAAGCCTGTCCGGAGCATCTCCGAGTGCGTCGCAGATCTCGAAGGCGGCCGTCTGTTGCCCTTCCAGCCGATAGGGATTGGTCGAGTTCACCACCGTCACTGGCAGCGTTTTATCCATTTCGTGTACAATTGCCAAGGCCTCGTCGAAGTTGCCCCGTACGGCAATGATCTTGGCTCCGTAAACCATCGCCTGTGACAGCTTGCCGAGGGCCACGTAGCCGTCTGGAATCAGGATGATGGCGTTCATTCCTGCCCGTGCCGCATACGCGGCCGCTGACGCGGAAGTGTTGCCCGTGGATGCGCAAATGACCGTTTTGCTCCCAGATTCCAGCGCCTTTGCTACAGCAACGACCATACCTCGGTCTTTAAAAGATCCGGTCGGGTTCGCCCCTTCCAGTTTCAGATAAACGTTCGCACCGGTCCGCTCACTGAGTCGGTGCGATAGCACGAGCGGTGTATTGCCTTCGCAAAGGGACAGCCGCGGCGTGCGTTCAGTCAGTGGCAACCACTCTTCGTACGCTTGCAACAGACCCGGCCACGCACCGTGCCGACGCCCTACCTGTTTCATGCCACCGAAACCTCCTAACCTCAGCGATTTGCAAAATCACGATAAACCACGGGTTCAGCGCTACATCGAGTACTACTGAACAACTCTACTGAAATTTTGCAAATTGCCCATTTTCATAAAGTTTCGCGGACACGCCGCGCGCTGTCAAGGAAAAGATCAAACGGGATGTTGTGCCTGGCTGGAACGTAGACTCTGTACGAGAAACACTCATCTGGTGGTTTGACGTGATTCGCGAGCGGTGATATAGTATCTCCAAACTACAATGTGCATAATATGGTACAACTCTTATCCAGAGCGGCGGAGGGACTGGCCCGATGAAGCCCGGCAACCACTGAAGAACCATCTTCAGAGAGGTGCCAATTCCTGCAGGCGAACGGCGGTTGGCCTGAGAGATGAGAGGAGTGACCTTGTCGCAATGTCATATTGCAGACAACCGCTCCTCGCCGGGGCGGTTTTGTTTTGTTTTAGCAGGCCCCGGGTTGAAAAAGTTGCAATGTTCAGAAGGGGGCCAGGCTGTGTATAACGTGCGGAACATCGGATTGTTAGGGTGTGGAGTTGTTGGCGGCGGTGTGGTGAGCGCTTTGTCGCAAAATCGGGAACATCTGTTGCAACACTGTGGGGTGTCGTTCGACATCGTGAAAATCGCTGTGCGGGACTTGGAGCGCCCGCGCGTAGCCTCGGTTCACCGAGAGTGGTTGTGCGACAATTGGCGAGAAGTGTGTGAGCATCCCGAGATTGACATTGTGGTTGAAGCGATGGGCGGTGTGGATCCTGCGTTTGAGGCTGTGAAGACTGCGCTCGAACGAGGCAAACACGTCATCACCGCGAACAAGGAATTGCTTGCCACCTATGGCCGGGAACTGTACGCTATCGCCCAAGCGAACGGGGTGACCATGCTCTGCGAAGCAAGTGCCCTTGGCGGTGTACCTGTACTTCACGCGTTCGATCACTACTTCGCGGCGAACCGCATTCAGAAGGTCACCGCCATCGCGAACGGCACATCCAATTACATTCTCACGCGGATGCGGGAAGACAAAGTCCAATTTGCCGAGGCGCTTGCCGAAGCACAACAAGCCGGCTACGCAGAGTCGGACCCATCGTTTGACGTGCTGGGGCAGGATTCCCGGTTTAAACTGCAAATCCTGTGCCGATCCGCCTTTGCCACAGAGGTCGAGACCGACGACATCGAGTGTATCGGCATTCCCGATGTGGATACGGTTGACATGGGAGTGGCTGAAAGCCTCGGATGCCGCATTCGCTTGGTAGCCACGGCGGAGGACGACGGCCAAGTGCTTCACGCGTCCGTGAGACCCGTTCTCGTTCCCGCGCATCACCCCCTGTATGCCGTGGATGGCGTGAACAACGCGCTGTGCGTGGACGCAGACATCGTGGGGCAAGTCGTGTACGCGGGGCCCGGCGCTGGTTCATTCGCGACTGCGAGTGCCATTGTTGAGGATCTGGTTCGTCTGGCAACGGCTGTGAATCAGCCACGCAGTGTTCACACGCAAGTCAAGGCTGTGCATCCGGTACGTTATCCTGCCTATGTGGTGGTTCACCGCAGCCGCACAACGCACAGGGTGGGACCGTACGCGGTGCCGTTCGAAAACGCCGCCATGGAGTCCGTGGATTATGTGGAGCTGGCTCAGCTGGGCATTGAGTGTTGGGTCATTCAAGGGGATAGGGCGTATGTGGAACAATGGACGGCGCGCCTGGCTGGCCTGCACCGTGGAGAAGTGCGTTGGTATCCGTTTGTCGAGGCGCCAAAGAGGTACCCAGTTGGACTGCCTGTTCAGCGCCTCGGTGAAACGCTCAGCTGGGTTGCGGCCGAGTAATCGCGGACTCAGTCTACGACGGTTTCGGTGGGCGCGTATTGCTCTAACCGAAGCCGTCGACGTGCACTGGCGTGAATCACGAACACGCCCTACCGCTGACAGCATTCCTCGCAATCCATACCACTAGCTAGACTCGTACCCCGCCATCCATTTGATGAAATTTACCGCCCTCCCAAGGTGTGCCGTGAAATCGTGTACAATAAAAGGAGCACGCTCGCGATGCGAGTCATTTAAATTATCACAACCTTACCACGATTTCGTGGATCAGCGTGACGGTTGTGAATCAGGGAGGATCGTCACATTTATGTCCCTCTACGATGACCTTGTTGCCATTCTGTCGAAAGACCAGGTGTCCACTGGAGCGTCGATTCTTGCCCAACACAGTCGAGATGAGTCGTATCACACCCCGATGTTGCCCGACGTAGTTGTGTTTGCGGAGTCGACCGACGACGTGGTGAAGGTGGTTCGCTACGCTGCGGATCATGAAGTGCCTGTCGTTCCATTTGGCACTGGAACCAGTCTGGAAGGGCACGCCATCCCCATCCGCGGAGGCATCAGCCTCGACATGATGCGCATGAACCAAATCCTCGAGGTGCGCCCGAACGACTTTCTCGTGAAGGTTCAACCTGGCGTCACGAAAAACCAGTTGAACGATGCCCTGCGCAAATTCGGCCTGTTTTTTCCGGTCGATCCAGGCTCCGACGCCTCCCTTGGCGGCATGGCGGCGACCAATGCGAGCGGCACGACCACTGTGCGCTTCGGCGCCATGAAAGACAACGTGCGGTCGCTGCAAGTGGTGCTGGCGGACGGGACCGTGATTGAAACAGGGACCTTGGCGGCGAAGTCTTCCTCCGGATACAATCTTACTCCTCTATTCGTCGGTTCTGAAGGAACGCTAGGGGTGATCACCGAACTCTGGCTTCGCGTCTACGGTCTCCCCGAAAAAGTCGTAGCGGCGAAGGTGATTTTCCCGAGCATTGAAGCGTGTGTACAGGCGTCCACCGCGATGGTGGGCAGCGGCGTGCCAGTCTCTCGGTTGGAGTACGTGAGTCCGCAGTACGTGCAGGCGTTCAACAAATATAAAGGAACGGACTTCCCTGTGTCGCCCACCCTGTTGGTGGAGTTCCACGGAAGCTCGGAAAGTATAGAACACGACGTACAGTTCGCACAGCAGATTGCGTCGGAGGAAGGTTGCTCGGCGTTTGAGTTTGTCGTGGACGAGGCACAGCGACGTGAGCTGTGGGAGATCCGCCACAACGCAGTCTACGCGTTCATGCACCAATACCCGGGATACGGGCACATGTCAACAGATGTCTGCGTGCCGCTGTCTAAACTGCCGGATGCGATTCAGCACGCACAGGCGATGTTGGAGAAGATGGGCATTGACGGCGCCATCATTGGACACGTGGGCGATGGAAACTTTCATGTGAGCATGGCGGTGCAACGGGACAACCCGGATTCCATGGAAAAAGCGAACGCATTCAACGAAGAGGTTGTGAACCATGCGCTTTCGCTCGGTGGAACGTGCACTGGGGAACACGGCGTGGGCCTCGGTAAGCGCAAGTACCAGGAACGCGAACATGGCCCTGCCCTGGCGTTAATGCGCTCCATCAAGGCTACGCTAGATCCGAAAGGTATCCTCAATCCGGGCAAATTGGTGCATGACGAGAAGGCAAATATACGTACGGATTCGGATAAATAGACTGTGCTCTTCAAGCTATCTCAGTGAATGCACGACGGGTGCCACAAGAACCGACGAAGTACTTCCCATTATGAATATCAACCAGGGAGCGATGAAGGCGAAAACCAGCAACAGGCCTCCGACCATGGGCGCCCTGTTTTCATGGGCAATGGAAAATCATACACACGGGGAAGGATTCAGCGTACAGACCTTTTTGCAAGCGTCATGTGGAGTACACTAGTGATCTGATCAGTATTCCAACACGCGCAACGACGTCTGGTTTCAAAGTTTCCACTCGAACTATGAGAAATGTGAGGAGTGGCCTGTGAAGCATATCACGGTTGTGTACGATGGACATTGTGGACTGTGCAGAGCGGCCATGGAGAACATCCGTAAGCGTTACGGCGCGAAAGTCGTTGGCGTGGACTTTCGCACCGTTGACCTCAAGGAGATCCATCCGGAATTGACGGAACAGGCGCTTGAGGCCTCCCTTCACGTGGTCGATGAGAACCGTGTGTATCGAGGTGCTGGCGCGTTGGTGAGGATTGGCCGCTTGCACCCGGTGTGGCGAAAGTTGGTGTGGCTGTACACGGTGCCACCGGTGCGCTGGATGACGGACGCGGCGTACAGCTTTGTTGCCAGACATCGGTTTGCACTGTCGCGGGTGTTAGGGCGTATATCGGCATGCAAGGATGGTGCCTGCACTGTCCATCGTCCGCGTAAGTAGTTGCACGCATCGAGTGGGTTGATGTACGCTGTACCAAGTGCATGCCCTTATGATGGTTCGATGAAGGAGCCTTGCCATTATGACCAAGAAGTCGCACAAGAAACAAGTCTTTTCACCCTACTTATACTTTAACCGCGACGATTGGGCCCGCCTGCGAGCGGCCACGCCGCTGTCGCTCACAGAGGAAGAGTTGGAACGTTTGCGGGGCCTCAACGAACGGGTATCGCTGGATGAAGTTTCGGAGATCTACTTGCCGCTATCCAGGTTACTCAACCTCTATGTGGGCGCAACGCAGAATTTATTCACCGCGACCAACACGTTTCTCGGGAACCCGGCGCAGAAGGTCCCCTACATCATCGGGATTGCGGGGAGTGTAGCCGTCGGTAAGAGCACCACAGCCCGTATTATCCAGGCGCTGCTCGCGCGTTGGCCAAATCATCCAAAGGTAGACTTAATCACCACGGACGGCTTTCTGTACCCAAACCGCGTTTTGGAACAACGCGGGCTGATGAACCGCAAGGGATTTCCGGAAAGCTATGATGTGCGCCGTTTGATTGAATTCGTTGCCGCTGTCAAATCAGGAGCCCCTGAAGTCAAGGCCCCGGTCTATTCGCATCTTGAGTATGACATTCTTCCGGACCAATATCAGGTGGTTCGTCAACCGGACATCATGATTGTGGAAGGGCTAAACGTCCTGCAGACAAACCGCACAGGTGGAAAGCGCAGTTCTCAATTGTTTGTGTCTGACTTCTTTGACTTCTCTATCTACGTGGATGCAGAAGAAGAACTCATCCAACGGTGGTATTTGGAGAGGTTCCACACGTTGAGGGAAACCGCGTTCCGCAATCCCAATTCTTATTTCCATCGGTATGCGCATATGTCTGCCGAAGAAGCAGACGCATTCGCGCGTCGCATCTGGAAGGAAGTAAACGGTGTGAACCTACGCGAGAACATCCTGCCCACGAAACAGCGAGCAGATTTGATTTTGGAAAAGGGACCGTCACATGCGGTTCAAAGCGTACGTTTGCGGAAGATCTGATTTATCAGCTGCAAAATCACGACGAAACACCCTGGTGGAATTTTTTGTATCGCTCATGTGGATGATGTCTGTCAGAACGCGTGTGAGCACTCGGTACGCTGGAAGAGTTCCAGTGGGCCGGGTGTTTTATTGCACACCGTGATTAGGCACACGCCCCGCTATCGGATCTTCACCATTCATCGCCACGGTGCATACCGTGCTCTAGGCAATTGCCCTTCTGACGTACCAACCATGAATCACGACCAATATGCTCAAGATTGTTGAATAGTGGTGGTGGCCGAAGGTGCCTACTCGAGTCAAGGATGCTCTGCGTGCGCTGCTTGTGCTCGGTCAATCGGGCGCTGAGGTCCTGGAGAATTACGGCTCGGACACTTGTGTCGTGCAGTTATCTTGAACAAATCAAGTTGCTGCTGCTGGATGAACCGCTTGGGGCATTGGACGCCCTGACTCGTCTCGAGATGAAACGCCTGATTGAACAACTATGGCTGGAACAGGGATTCACCGCTGTTTTGGTGACGCATGACATCGGGGAGTCGGTAACACTGGCTGACAGAGTGGTGGTGTTGGGACAGGGGGGCATCACGCTGGACGTCCCAGTAGACGGCCGAGCCGTCGGGACGCACGGTTCAATGCCCAATGCCATTGAGTCATGCATACTTGATCTTGTTTTGGGAGATCCGCCTGAGAAGAAATTGTGCAACAGGGAGGCCGATAGGACTTCGTACATGTAGGTAAGTCGGTCATGGCGGGAACCCCACTTGCGTACGCCATGGTGGGTGTTCCCTTTCATTTTGCAGTCTGTTTCGGTGGGGGCATACCCGCATCAGCAGCAAGTTTAGGAGAGAAAAACCAGAGAAAGTGTATCATCATGGTGGTACTTAGATGGACATTGTGTATACTATTGCCTATGATAGAATGTTTATTTTTTCGAAAATACGCAATATATGTTCCGAACAGCGAACGTAGGCGGAGTGGTCTGATTGGTCTTTGACCTGTTTATAGTCATTTACGGTGCATTCATCGTGGTGTCATCAATAGTCTTGGATACATCCGTCCATCACGTGCCCCTCATTGTGTGCGCACTGCTTTTCATTGCTACCTGTTATTTCGAAAAAAGACTGTCGTGGATGCGTATCTTTCAAGTCGTGTTCCTGACTCTATTTCATCGTCTGAGTCAACTGAATTGGTGCGAGGCCCTCTATTTGTCATTCTGTGTTCGGTACCTATTTGAGACACGTCGCTTGCTTCCGTCACTTGGGCTCACTGCATCCCTGATAGGCGTGTATGAGTGTGTGCGATTCACGTACACCGACGCCAACCTGTACGCTCTACTTGGCATTGGGGCGGATCTTGGAGGCTCCTTGCTACTCGTTGTTGCACTCAGTTATGCATTCAGGTTGCCGGAGCAGCAACGACTTGGGTCGAACAACCGTAGCCGTTCCGTCCGTGATACTCTGACGGGCCTGGTCAACTACGAAGCGTTTCATCAATGCTTAGATCACATGGTGTCGGAAGGGCGACCTTTTGTTGCGTTTCTTGTAGATTGCACCAATCTGAAGGCAATGAATCACGAGCATGGATTTCAAAAGGGCAACGAGATTCTACAAGAGATCTCACGCTGCCTGACACTCAGTTTTGACGATGCACTGGTGATTTCCCGGTACAGCGGTGATAAATTTGCGATTGCACTACATGGGACCGATGCGGAACAGGCTATCTACCGGTTTGCGGATTTTGTCGAAGGGGTGCTGACGGATATTTTGGAGATGCGTTGCCCATATAGCTATGCCATTTTTCCGTACGAGCGTCAAAGCAAGCATGACATCGTGTCGGTGTTGGAAGAGCGGCTATTTGAGGAGAAGAGATTGGCGTGGCGGGCACAGGAGGCACAACTATTTAGAAATGAAAAGCTGAAGGTGTTAGGCGAGATTGCGGCAAGTATGGCACATGAAATCCGAAACCCCTTAACCACCGTGAAAGGGTTCCTCCAAGTGTCTCAACAAAATGCATACAACGTGAAACCTTGGTTTGACTTGATGATGGGCGAAATTGATAGGGTGACTGCGCTTACAGAGGAATTCCTCACGTTTTCGAAACCGCATGTCGCTCGATTTGAAATCACACGCCTGCAGGAGTGTGTGGCCAAGGTATGCGCTCTAGTGGAACCCGAAATGATATTTCTTCGGCATCACTTTACCATTGAACAAGATGATACGGACTTGTTTGTGCGAGTGGATGTGGAGAAAATCGCACAAGTTCTTCTGAACTTACTGAAAAATTCCTTCGAGGCGATGACCACACCGGGTGTCGTATCCATTCGGACTTATGTTGATGAGGACGACGGGATCATAGAAATTTGCGATACCGGACCTGGGATCCCTGTGGAAAGTTTGCAAAAGGTATTTCATCCGTTCTACACCACGAAAGAAACCGGAACAGGCTTGGGCCTCTATATTTGCCAGCAAATCATTCAAGAACACGGAGGTTCCATTGCGGTGAGCAATCTCTCGTCCGGTGGAGCGTGCTTTCGAATTTCACTGCCGTTGATACCTCCTGATCAGATGAACCTGGTTCTGGGGAGCAACATGGTGAGCAACTAGACTGGAAAAGTACAGTATGATCACATGAACCCACGATGAGGAGGATTCGAATGACGCTGTCCGTACTCACTGCGTTTGCGAAATTCTTAAAGGAGCACGGCTATCGCACCACCATGTGGGAAGGTGGGTATAGCCCTGAGGAGGTCAACCAGGTTTGCCATGCACTAACAGAGTGGGCTACGCAGACATTACAGTTGGACGGGGAGTTTCTCGTGTTGTGGACTCAGCTGGTGGATACTCAGTTTTCGGGGGACAACGAGCTGATTTATGTAAGCGCTGGCAAGTCGTATTTGATTCCGAATCCGTTTATTGAAGGGGATTCCGAAGGATTCGTGACGTCCTTGCAGCGCATACTGCAGGGCAAAGTTGAGGAGCTATTCGAAGTTTCCGTGCGCCGGCGGATCCTATACAACGCGGTCTAGACCGCGTTGTATTTCTTCGCCAGGGACATCGACGATGCCAAGCATGTCCCTTATCTCGAGTAGGATCTCGGGATCCACGATGTGATAGCCACAATCAATATGGAAACGAACAATAGCACGACCGCCATGGGAACGATAGAATTCAGACCGCCGATTGTAAACGCGGTCCAAATGTCCACTGGCACTGTGTACGGATGATAGGCCATGATGAGCGTGGCCCCAAATTCACCGATGCTTCTCGCGAACGTGAGCAACACGCCTGCGCCAATGGCCTGCCGTGACAACGGAAGGTAGACGGACCAAAACTGTGCCCACAGACCACCGCCAGCCAGTCGAGTCGCCTCCAACAGGTCTCGAGGCACTTCATCGAAGCCTGCACGGGCTGCAAGAATGAGGAACGGGCTGGTGACAAATGCTTGTGCCAGAACGACGCCAATCAGGCTATCGGTAAGCGGCACACCATGAGCGACAAACCATGCTCCAAGCCATGTGTCCGGCCCGAACACACTGATTTCGGCCGTACCGCCAACAAGGGGCGGCATCACGAGCGGCAAGAGCAGCACAGATTCTATCCACCGCCGTCCTGGAAATCGCCAGATGGACAACAAAAACGCTGCTGGGAGCCCAAAGACGATGGCGCAGGCCGTTGTCAATAGAGCCGCCATCAGCGAGGTCTCTAACGATGAGACAAACGTGTCGTCGTGCAGCACGGCCCAGACGTCAGACAGATTGGCAGTCGCAACCAGATGAATGATAGGAGCCAAAATGAAGAGAAAAGGGACAAGTGCAGTGACCATCAACACTGACGGGATGACTCGGTTCAGTGCTGTCCACCTCCAGAGGATGCATGCGCAGTCACCAGGGTTCGAATGGGCTTTGGCACCTTGGACAAGTCGCCAACCAGGGTGATGTCTACTGAACCGAAGCCGTCCTTCAGGAGTTGTTGGTGGCCTGCGCCACTCAGCATATACTCCACGAAGGCTGTGGCTTCCGATGGGTGTTTTGTCGTATTTGGTATGGAAATGGTGAAAACAATGGGAGCCCCTTGTTGTTGTTTACCCCCGGCGCCTGGAGCGGACACCGTTGCATAGGTTTTGGCGTAGGCGGGATCTCCCAAGTTGATCTGTTTGGGTAGTGTAATGTACGGAAGCCCCCATTCCACTGCCTCGTTCCGGTATGCGAAGGCGGCGTCCAATTGCCCCGTGGTCAACCGAGACATCAGGGTTTCCTCCGGAAAGACCTGCTTCGGATTTTCGGTAGAACCCAGAATTCGGTTCACCAGGTCTGGTTGATGGTAGTACCGAGCGGCCAGCTCCATCACGAGGATGGCGTCGGTGCCTTTCGGATCCAGCTTGGGATCCGTTCGTCCCAGTAAAAACCCGGGTTTCTCCAATACGCTAAGCCAGTTCCCGGTGTTTGCAGCTTCCTTCAACGCAGCGCTGAATCGACTCTTGGGGTTGTACACGATAACCATTTCATCGCTCGCCAGCGTCGCGTACCAGTCTTCCATGTTGTGATGGCTTGGGCCGAGCAGGATGTTGTCGTTCACCCGCGGATCTGCACTGATGAACACGTCCGGCTGTTTGATACCGGATGCTATCATTTGTGCGAGTTCTGACGAACCGCCGGTTTCCCCATACACTTGAACATGTGCGCTATTCAGATAACCTGGTGCGATGTCGTCTTCCATCACCTTCGTCATGGAAGCCGCGTAGAGGACGGAAAGTGGAGGATTCGAGGTGTGCGAGGCAGCAGATTGCGTGCTCTGGCCACACCCCGCGGTCATTACAGCCGTCACGCATGCAACCCCCCATACAATACACTTGCTCGCTCTTTTCCGCATCATATATACATACCTCCACTCAAACTTATTGGAATTGCACGAACATAGCATACAACTCACTGTATACAAACACCCATAGAATACGTACAATCGTTATATAACACATATCAAAGCGCGTAAGGTGCACAATGCAGGTTCTCCCGCGGAGGTGTATCTATGGATGGGTAATACCCCCGTTGATGTAAGAGTCAAACAACTCTCCTTGAAAGTTGTTCGAGTGCTCGAAATCCTGCTCTGTGTACTACTCATTTGTGGCATCATCTTGGAAGGCGGGCACATCGCACTGGCGTTGCCTACCCTGGGAACAAGCCCTTCGACGTTCGAATCCTTTCTTGACTATGCACTGGTGTACATCATCGGTCTGGAAGTTGTGTTGATGTTGATTCACCGTGATCCGTACCTCGTGATTGACATCGTTTCATTCGCAATCGCCAGAAAAATGGTAATGACGACTGAAAACGGTCTGGACTTCGTATTCGGTTCCATTGCAATTTTCATACTTTATTATGTGAAATGCTATGGAATTAATTGTAAACTTCCTTGGGCGAAGACCGGCCCGTCAAGCTCTCCGTTCAAGTCGGACGAACATCACTATGTATGAGGTTTATAGAAGTCCGCGGTGGTGTGCCTCCATCACGGCTTCTACGCGGCTTTTGACGCCGAGCCGGCGATAGATCTCATTGACAATCGACTTGACGGTGTTTTCGGATAGATACATGTGCTTTCCGATTTCTTGATTGGTCCGACCTTGTGCCATGAGGCGGAGGATCTCCAAGTCCCGTAAGTCGAGAACATCTTTGTGTGGTTCACTTTCCTTACGGGATTCAATCCAGTGTAGGGCATATTCGGTCACTGTCGGATCGAGGACGGACTTTCCCTCTAAAATATGGCATATGGCCCGTAACAACTCTTCACCGGGCATATCCTTTAGCAGATAGCCCTGAACCCCTGTCTGGAGACAGGCGTAAACGACATGTTTGTCCATTGTCGAGGTGAGGATGGCGAGGCGGGTCGACGAGTTTGTTTCCCGCACCGACTTGCACAACTGGATACCACTCATGTCTGGTAGACGCACGTCGATGAGGGCGAGATCCGGTTGAAGGGATTGAATGAGTGCGAGTCCTTCCGATCCGGTACTGGCCTCGCCAACTAACTCCAACCCGCCCTCGCTCAGGAGTGCGTGCAAGCCGAGTCGTACCAGTTCATGGTCGTCAACAACAACGATGCGCTTTGTCAAGCATTGCCCCCTCCTTGCGTCTCATCTGCTGAACTGTGGCTTGAACTCGGACCTAAGGGAACGGAGCCAGGTTTCTTAGGATTCCCGTCTTGTTCAGAGTTCGAGTGAATCGGAAACGTACAGCGGACTGTGGTTCCTCCGTCATCATTCCGAAAAATATCCAGCGTACCATTCAGCATGGCGACCGACCGTGCCATTGAGTATAACCCAAAATGCCCTGTTGGATGGGTCATGAAGTGGAGCGCCTCGTCCGAAATGCCAACACCTGCGTCCTGCACAGCAATCGTTGCTTTGTCCTCGTCTACAAGCACGTGGACGACTGCGACGGGGCTGTTTGCATGGCGGTATATATTGGCCAAGGATTCCGCGACTATCTTGAGCACGGTCTGTTGGACAGGCTGGCTCAGTCGGTACAAGTTACCGTGTGTGATGAGTTGCGTTGAAATTCCGCTCACACGTTCAAATTCTTGTACGAGATCCATCAAGGCGGACAGATTGGGTTTTGCTTCATCGTCTATGAGGCGGAACAATATGGCGCGCAACTCCGATTGACATTGGTGCGTCAATGCACGTAACCGCGCAATACGTCCCTGTAGCTCTTCTTTTTCCTTGACTGTCGGCACAATTTGTTCCAAACGGTCAATTTCTCGGGCCACCGCGAACAACGTTTGGGACAGCGAATCATGTAATTCCTCCGCAATTCTCCGTCGTTCTTCCGCCAAGATGTGAAAGCGTTGTTCCTCTTTTTGATCACACCATGAAATAGCCATCGCGCACAGCGAACCAAACCCGGTCATAATGTCTTCATCGTTTTTGGTGAATGTGCCTGCCTTGGGCGGTTTGCCGAAAAACATGCAACCCATCGTCTGACCGTGGCGTCTCAGTGGAATGGCCAAAAACGCTTCGATGGGTGGATGGCCTGACGGTATGCCGACAGACAGTGGATGTCCGGCAATCGATTCGACGCGCAGCGGGTTGCCGGTTTTTGCGGGTACGATGTACATCCCATGTCCTTTCGGAAATTCAAAGAACTCTGAGTGCCATCCGGAAACTTTAAAGTATCGGATTGTAGACGGGTTCTTGCGTTCCAAAATGATGATCCCTGCGAACGATGCGTGTACCAATTCACGGGCGTAGTCCACCGCGACCTGCAACAGTGGTTCAAGTCCCTCGTCCATGCATGGTTGCAGACGCTCCAGTGCGTCAGACAAAATCTGAAAGAGATCCATGTATTGAGTGGGTTCACGCATGAGTTGTCTCCCGTCCTTTCGAGGAGTATATCGGGAGGAACAGGTATTGAGAAACACCCGATTGGGTGTATTCCATGTCTATTTTACATTCTATAATAATTCAAGAAAACTGAATTCATCTAATGATGCAAGGAAGCAGAATTCGATTTTGTTCAATCTTTGAAAACGTATTCACGAACAATGTTTGCTGGAACCACAGTTCAGCAACAGCCCACTTGCAACCTTACTCTGCTAGACAAAGGAGGCTTTACGTTGTTTCCCAATGCGTTCCAGTACGAAGCGCCGACTTCAGTCGACGAGGCAATCCGTCTCCTGACTGAGTACGGCTACGACAGCAAGATATTGGCGGGAGGCCAAAGCTTGTTGCCGATGATGAAATTTCGTATTGCAGCCCCAGCCGTACTCATCGATGTGAACGGCATCGATGATCTCAAAGGTTGGCGCGAGGTTGATGGAAAATTACGGATTGGAGCGCTGACACGCCATGCCGACGCGGAACATGCGACGGAACTGTGCGACAGGTATCCACTTCTGTCCCGCACTGCCCGCTGGATCGCGGATCCGCCGATTCGCAACCGCGGAACCATTTGCGGCTCGCTCGTTCACGCAGATCCGGGCTCCGATTGGGGTGCTGCGATGATTGCTCTCCGTGCCGAGGTAGAAGCACAGGGGCCGGAGGGAAGTCGATTAATTCCCATTGACGACTTCTTTGTGGACACGTTCGCGACATCTCTGGAGGAAAATGAACTCGCCGTCGCGGTGCATGTCCCGACCCCATTCGGACCTGTGGCGGCTCGTTATATGAAACTTGAACGCAAGGCTGGCGATTTCGCCATCGCCGCGCTGGCTGTGCAAGTCGTGATGGGCAATGATGGCCGCGTTTCCGAGGTCGGCATCGGAATTGGCGCGTGCGGCCCGATTCCTCTGCGAGCTGCGAAGGCGGAGGCAGCGCTCGTCGGACAACCTCTGACGGAGGAGACGATTGCGACCGTATCAAGGCTGGTGCCGGAAGACGCTGATCCTGCAGATGACCTGCGCGGTAGTGCGGATTATAAGCGTGATCTTCTCCGTGTGTTTGCAGCGCGCGCACTCCGGGAGATCGCGGAAGAGTTGCACGGAAGGGTGGGGGCTGAATGAACATCCGGGTTACTGTCAACGGCCGCCCGTACGAAGCGGACGTTGAGCCGCGTACGCTGTTGGCCTATTTCCTACGCGAACAACTGAAGCTAACGGGAACGCATATTGGCTGTGATACGACCAGTTGCGGTGCTTGCACGGTGCTGTTGGACGGGAAACTTGTGAAGTCGTGCACCGTACTCGCTGTGCAGGCGGACGGTCGCGAGGTGTTGACCGTTGAAGGGCTGGAGAAAAACGGTCAACTGCACCCGTTGCAGAGCGCGTTTTGGGAGGAGCATGCACTGCAGTGCGGCTATTGCACGCCTGGCATGCTGATGGCTTCCTACGCGCTGTTACAGGAGAATCCGGCGCCGACCGAGGAAGAAATTCGCGAGGCGCTTTCAGGGAATATCTGTCGCTGCACGGGATATGTGAACATCGTGAAAGCGGTTCAGCTTGCTGCTCGCAAAATGTCGGGTGAAAGTCAAGAAACATTGGAGGTGGCGGCAACCCATGGCACTTCGACAGACTGAGATGAGGCCGATGGGCAAACCGATTGGTCGCAAGGAGGATCCGCGACTGATTCGTGGGAAGGGCCGTTACGTGGATGACGTGATGTTGCCGAATATGCTCTATCTCTGCATCGTGCGCAGTCCGTACGCGCACGCGCGTATTCGCCGAATCGATACGTCTGCGGCACTCGCCGCACCAGGGGTCAAGCTGGTACTCACGGGAGAGGACTTGGCCAGCATGAACCTCGCCTGGATGCCAACGCTGGCAGGGGACCAACAGATGGTAATGGCCACGGGCAAGGTCTTGTTCCAGTACCAGGAAGTCGCTGCGGTGGTCGCGGAGACGCGCGCTCAAGCAGAAGATGCGGCGCAATTGATTGAAGTCGATTACGAACCTTTACCTGTAGTGGTGGATCCGTTCAAGGCACTTGAGCCGGACGCTCCGATTCTTCGCGAAGATAAAGAGGAAAAGTCGAACCACATCTTCCACTGGGAGGCGGGGGACAGAGAGGAAACCGAGACTCTGTTCCGTGACGCGCCGGTCATCGTCAGTCAGAAGGTGCGGTTTCCGCGCGTCCATCCTTCGCCGCTCGAACCCTGTGGGTGCGTCGCGGATTACGATCCGGCCAAGAGCAAGTTGACATTGTATGTCACTTCGCAGGCACCTCACGTCCACCGGACGGTGCTGGCGATGGTGTCCGGTCTTCCCGAACACCAAATTCAAGTCATTTCACCGGATGTCGGCGGTGGTTTTGGCAACAAAGTCCCTGTGTATCCAGGTTACGTCATTGCGATTGCCGCCTCCTTGAAATTGGGACCCCTGTGAAGTGGATTGAAACCCGTACCGAAAACGTCGCCAGCAGCCACTTTGCTCGCGACTACCATATGACCGCGGAGATTGCGGCGCGTGAGGACGGCAAAGTGTTGGCACTGCGCGTGAAGACGATTGCCGACCACGGTGCGTTCGACGCGGCGGCAGATCCGTCCAAGTTCCCGGCCGGATTGTTCAGCATTGTCTCCGGGTCGTATGATTTCAAAGCCGCGTTTGTCGAGGTGGACGGAGTATACACGAATAAGGCGCCCGGCGGTGTGGCCTATCGCTGTTCATTCCGTGTCACGGAAGCATCGTATCTGATTGAACGCGTGATGGACGTATTAGCCCAGCGGTTGGGGATGGATCCCGCCGAACTGCGTCTTCGCAACTTCATTCGCAAGGACCAGTTCCCGTATAAATCTCCCACCGGATGGGTCTACGACAGCGGCGACTATGAAAAGACGCTGAAACTCGCGCTAGAACGCATTGGCTATGAAGAATTGCGCAAGGAACAGGCAGAAAAGCGGGCACGCGGAGAATTGATGGGAATTGGCATCTCGACCTTCACAGAGGTGGTCGGCGCGGGTCCGGCTCACTTGTTCGACATTGTCGGCATTAAGATGTTCGACAGTGCGCAGATTCGCTTCCATCCAACTGGAAAAGTGATTGCGCGGCTTGGTGTACGGCATCAGGGCCAGGGACACGAAACGACATTTGCCCAAATCATTGCGGATGAACTCGGACTCAGTGCAGACGACGTGTTGATTGAAGAAGGCGATACCGACACGGCGCCCTACGGGTTGGGCACGTACGCCAGTCGTTCCACACCGACGGCCGGTGGTGCGGCAGCACTCTGCGCGCGCAGGATTCGTGAGAAGGCGCGCAAAATCGCCGCCCATCTGTTGGAGGTCAGTGAAGACGACGTCACGTGGGATGGCCTCGCCTTTTCCGTCAAAGGGCTTGCCAGGGCGTTCGGTGTCGATGAAGGACGTGGCCTTTGCCGCGTACACAAACATCCCTGAGGGCATGGAACCGGGCTTGGAGGCGACGTACTACTACAATCCACCGAATCTCACCTTCCCGCACGGGGCTTACATCGCGGTGGTGGACATCGACAAGGGAACGGGTGTCGTCAAGGTGCGGCGTTTCCTGGCGGTCGACGATTGCGGTAACGTGATCAATCCAATGATTGTCGAAGGACAGGTCCACGGAGGGCTCACTGAAGGGTTCGCGATTGCGTTTATGCAAGACATTCCGTACGACGCGGACGGCAACTGTTTGGCTCCGAACTGGATGGACTACCTGGTTCCGACGTCGGCGGACACTCCGCACTGGGAAACGGACCGGACGGTCACGCCGTCGCCGCACCATCCAATTGGTGCGAAAGGCGTTGGGGAGTCGCCGAACGTCGGTTCTCCCGCGGCGTTTGTCAACGCGGTGGTGGATGCACTGTCGCCGTTTGGTGTGGAGCACATCGATATGCCGATTTTCCCCTGGAAGGTATGGAGCATCTTGAGAGAGCACGGTATCTCAGAATAATTCGATAGCCAACCTGGATGAGGAGGGAAGACCCGGCGGCCTTCGGGGCGCCGGGTCCAACGGATGGACAATCTCTTGGACACTGCGAGGGGCTTGGATGAACGGGCGGAACCGTATGTCATGGTGACTGTCGTCCGCCGCGTGCGCCCGAGTTCTGCCACGGTTGGCGACAAAGCGATTGTGACAGCGGATGGTGAGATGAAAGGCTTTGTCGGTGGTCATTGCACGCGGGATCTGGTCATCGACCAGGCGAAGAAGTGTCTCAGCACTGGCGAAAGCAAGCTCGTGCTCGTGACGCCGCAGCCGCCGGCCGACGTGGCGGAAGGCGTGACGGTTCTGCCGATGACATGTGCATCGGAAGGAACGGTCGAACTGTTCTTGGAACCGAAACACGTGGATCCACTGTTAGTGATTGTCGGGAATTCTCCCATCGCGCTCGCCTTGGCAGAATTAGCGCCCCGATTCTCACTGAACCCGCGCAGGATCTCGCTGGAAGAGGCGGCAAACGCCAGTGTGGAAGGCCCGGTCGCGACACTGCGCAGTCAACTTCATCTTCATGCGAATACGGTGGCGTATGGCGTCGTCGCAACGATGGGATTGTACGATGCCGATGGACTGCTGGCTGTCGCCTCTCTGCCGCTGCGCTATCTTGGCCTCGTCACCAGTCCAAAGCGCTGGACGAGATTGCGCGCCGATTTGGCGGAAGCGGGTGCGTCAAGCGAATTTATCGATTTTGTCACGGCTCCTGCAGGATTCGATATCGGCGCCGTGGGGCCGCAAGAAATCGCACTCAGCGTTCTGGCGCAAATCGTAGAGCGCCGACGACGCGGATCGAATGCCCTGTGGGAGGGACAGTCCGCGGCCTGGACTTCGATGTCGGAAGCGTCGGCTACACATTGCAGCAATACCTCAGTTCATCAAGAAGTGGTCGATCCGGTGTGCGGCATGACTGTAGACTTGGCGAAGACGCTACACCGTCTTGAATTGAACGGAACCACCTACGGTTTTTGCTGTGCTGGCTGCCGGGATCGGTTTGCGCGAGACCCGGAACGGTACCTACACAGTCACGCTTGACTGTATGCCCCAGGTGGAGGTGGGCGCATGGGAATTGTACTGGCACGAGGAGATGAGGGCCGCCACTCCGTCCTGTTGATGGTCGGCGGCTGAACGCGCCTTGTGATACTTAGCATAAACATCTGAGGAGGCGAAATGATGCGAACGTATCAAGGAGAATTTACCATTGATCAGCCGCGAAAAAAGGTTTGGAAGTTTGTCACCGATCCTAATAAAATGGGCCCCTGCATTCCCGACTTGCTTGAATTAAACGTGGAGAGCGAAACTCGTTTTCGCACACTCGTGAAGGTTGGCGTAGGCCCTATTCGCGGCAAGTTCGATCTCACCAGCGAATTAACCGTCACTGACCCGGGCTCGGAGGCCACCCTGTCGATTCGAGGTGGTGGAATGGGCAGCCGTGTCGATATGAAGGCGGCAATGGAACTGACCGATATTGCGGATGGAACCCTCTTAAAATGGCGGTGCGACGCAGTGTTCAGTGGACCCATCGCAAGCCTCGGAGGGCGTCTGATTGATGGAGAGGCGCGGAAGATCACACAGAAAGTATTTGCAAATCTGAAGAATGCCTTAGACAACTTGCCGGACGAAGTAGAGGTCGGTGCAACGGACAGAACAGCGGATGAAGGTTGAACGAACGGAAGTGGAGGATGTTCGGATGAACGAGCAGGTGCGCCGATTGCAGCAGGAATTGCATCGCGCTCACTATGTGGTCGAGGAAGGGTTGGCTACTGTACTGCATCTCGCACAGCGGCTGGCCCGTCCGCTGTTGTTGGAAGGCCCTGCAGGTGTGGGAAAAACGGCACTGGCGAAAGCGCTTGCGACTGTTCGTTCTGTGAACCTCGTTCGCTTGCAGTGCTATGAAGGATTGGATGCAAGTCAGGCGTTGTACGATTGGGATTACCCGAAGCAGTTACTGACAGCGCGTACGGCATTCGCCGATGGGGACGTGAATCAGGCGGCACTTTACAGTGAGCCGTTTCTCATCGAACGACCGCTTCTACGGGCGCTACGAGAAAAGCCAGCGCCTGTACTGTTGATTGACGAAGTGGACCGCGCCGATGAGGAGTTCGAGGCGTTGCTGCTGGAATTCCTTTCGGAATATCAAATGACCATTCCCGAGTTGGGAACCTTTCGCGCCGCTGAGCCACCCATTGTGATATTGACGTCCAATCGCACGCGCGACTTGTCGGACGCTTTGCGGCGCCGCTGTCTGTACGCATGGGTTGATTACCCGTCCCCTGAACAAGAGGCGGACATTATCTCATTGCATGTGCCGCAGATAGCGCACGAACTTGCGAAGCAAATCGCCCGTGGCGTGCGACGATTGCGAAAGTTGTCGCTGCTCAAGCCCCCTGGAATGGCAGAATCCATCGATTTTGCACAGGCGGTGCACGAATTGGGGGCACAGGAGTTGGACGAAGCCGTGATTCGACTGACCCTTGGGTGTTTATTGAAGACGGAGGAGGACCTGAACTTCGTTCGAGAGAGGGGACTCGACGTGTTATGGAACGCCTGACGGCTGATGAGGTCGGCCGCTTGACGGCGGACATGGTGCGGCAGGTGACCGATTTTGCGCCATGGCTGAGAAAACATGGATTTAAAGCAGGCACACCGGAAACGTTGACAGCCATGACCGCTTTGACGGAATTGGACCTGACCCACATGGACGAGGTCTGTAGCGCATTTCGGTCCATCTATTCGCGAACACCGGCTGAATGGGGTATTTTTCCAAAATTGTTTGAGCGATATTTTTGTGGTCGGGGCGTCCAATTGGAGGAAAAGCGCCGCCTTCAGCCGGATGATTTGGTTGGCGGCAGTGACAGCGGTGCCGGAGAACAGGCGGAGCGTCATACGGTGCAATCTGTACAGGGCTTCCTCGCCGGATATCATCCCAACGATGGAGAGCGTTATGCGTTGCGCGCGGACGAACAGGTATTGAAGGACGTAGTTCAACTGACCCGCTTGGCGGTGCGAACAATGGATGCGCCGCCCGGCCGCAAATGGCGGTCACGAGGCAGGGGGAAAATCGATCTTCGCCAAACCATCCGCTATGCCATGCGCCGTGCAGGGGAGCCGTTTGTACTAAAAATGCGCCGACACCGTCCCGGCAAGCCGCGCGTTGTTCTGGTTATCGACATTTCGGGATCCATGAAGCCATACGCGCCTTTTATCACTGCACTGGCCTGGTCATTCACGCGGGCCCGCGCGCGTACGGAAATCTTTCTCTTTTCAACACGGCTGTTGCGGGTGACGTCCCTCATCAGCCGAAAAGGGGTTGCGGGCTTGACGTATGCGGATTTGCCGGGATTGAAGGGTGGTACCCGCATTGGCAGTGCGTTAGACCAGCTGCTGCACCGATATCCGAGTCTGTTGCACCGGCATACGTGCGTTATCATCGTGTCGGATGGATTTGATGCCGGCCATCCTGAGCGTATGCATACTTCCATGCGCGACTTGGCTGCACGTGTGAGCCGGGTGGTTTGGCTAAATCCGTTGCTCGGCGAACCCGGATATGAGCCAACTTCCGTGGGCATGTCGACGGCGTTGCCTTATATTGACGCGTTCGTCGATGTTCATGACGTAGAAACATGGAAAAAGGCGGTGCTGGGCGGAGCGCTGCGAGCAGCAGCGCCCTGAGCCGTCAGCTGTGAATTTTTTCTCGCTTGTGGAGCGGTGCTCCCGTCCGCGCGGATCGCACTGCGAGCAATTCAGACACGATGGAAACCGCGACTTCGTCGATGGTTTCCGCGCCCAGATCCAGCCCAACCGGGGCATGAATCGGACCGCTATCCATGTCCGCGCCAATATGGTTCAGCATTTCGCGCGTTCGCGACAAGGGGCCGAGCACACCAATAAACTTGGGCTGCGCTTGCAATGCGAGGTGCAACGCGGCTTCGTCGCGCATTTGTAGGTGGTTCATGATTAACCACCAGCTGTCCGTGAGTTGTGCAGGATCCGCTTGGTCCGGTTCGACGACCAGATGTTCGGTCGTGGGAAAGCGTTTGGGTCCGTTAAACTCCTTGCGGGGATCAAGGACGGTGACCCGAAACCCGCACTTGGCAGCGAGTGCCGCCACGGGCACGGCGTCGTGGCCTGCACCGCAGAGGATCAGGCGTTCGTTTGGACGCATCGTGTCGATGTAAAAGCGGCGGCCGTCAACAATGGCCACTTCCGCCCTCGTACGACTCCAGACACGGCTTGTCAACTGCTGTACAACGGATTCCGGTAGATTGTCAATTTCGCCGGAAATCGGACTTGTCCCGTCAAAGACGGCACGAGCACCGGTCGGCAATTCAATGGCCAATGACACGGCGCGGTCTTGGGCGACGGCCTCCCGCACAGATTGCCAAAATGGGTCTTCGGCACGAATGGGGAAAATGGCAACTTCCAGGATTCCTTTGCAGCCAATACCGAGGGACCACAATTCACTTTCACTGAGATCGTAGTGCACCACACGGGGTTTGCCTTCTTCAATGGCCTTTTCCGCCCATCCGAAAAGGTCTGATTCCAGGCAACCGCCGCTCAGTGTGCCCAGCATCTTTCCTGTTTCTGTCATCATCATTTTGGCTCCAGGAAGGCGATACGCGGAGCCCTCTACCTGGGTAATCGTCAACAGAGCCGTTCGTTCTCCATCCGACCAGGCCTGTTCAATTCGGGTAAACACGTCACGTGCTTCATCAATCCTTGACACAGTTTGTCATCTCCTTGGCTGGACTGGATGTCGTTTCGACTGCTCAAATTGGAACATATTCCGTTTTATATAAATGTTGATAAATGTTTATATATATAATATATAATGAAAATAAAGTCATGTTATAGACCCAAATGGGTGCTCTTTCATACCTGACCGTTTAGTGATCTTGAACGGATACCGAAATGAAAATCACTGAAACGATTGCCATCGCAAGACCCTGCGCTGGACGCATCATAATCGGAAAGGTGGTCGCTATGATGGATGTACTTTGTCGGACAACTGGCTGGGGCTGTGCCTGGGGTAGCATGTCTGGAGCTCTCTTAGGTGGGATCATCGATTTCCTCGTCGGCACATCGGGATTGGTTGCGCTTGTCGTCGCGGGCGTAGGTTCACTGGTGGGTAGTTATGTGGGGTTAAGAATCGGATCGAAACGTGTAGGGCACTTCGTGCTTCAGACGAATTTTCCGCTGGACGTTGTAAGCATCCATAAGCAACATGGAGCCATGTGGTCAATGATGGGTGCCATGGTAGGGGGAGTCGTGGGATCCACGGTAGGCGCTGGCTTGGCGGCCTTTGGATGGATGCTATCTACGGGTCATGTGCCCACCATAATGGACTTTATGTCCATTGCAAACGTGATGATGGGCGGAGGCATGGGCGGCATGACCGGTGGGGTTATCGGTGCGTGGTGGAGTGCGGTTCGTGCGGGGTTCGTTGGGGAAAAGAGAAACGTGCAGTTTACAGAGGCAGAAAAGGAAGTCCGAGAGGCAAAGTCCAACTGAAGACTAAGGTACTGTGGCCGGTGGAACAGGACCATCCAGCGGTGCAGAGGGCAATCGTCCTGTGCGGTGGTGAGGACGAAGGCAACCCTTAACACGGAAAGAAAGGATAAACGTGATGTCTGACATCGGAGCAATCATCCTTGCAGCCGGAATGTCGAAACGAATGGGGGAACCAAAGCTTTTCTTATATTTGAGAAAGAAACCCATCTTTCGTTATTCTGTTGACATAGCGGTGTCTTCTCACTTGAAACCCATCGTTGTCGTCGGGGGAGAACACATCCATCAGCTTGAAACACATCTCCAAGGCATCCCCGATGTGGAAATTCGAAGGAATGCAGACTATAAGAGCGGTATGGCCTCCTCTGTAAAGATGGGAATTCAGGCTGTCACTGGGCGAACAGAAGCGGTCCTGATTTTCTTAGCGGATCAACCTTTTGTACCGAAGTCTGTGATAGAAATGTTAGTGGACACCTATGAATCTCAACGTTCAAAAGGAATCCGCATTGTACGCCCTGAATACGCAGGTGCTCCCGGCCATCCTATCCTATTTGATGCTGAATTCTATCATGAGTTCCAGGGAATCCAGGGTGACGAAGGAGGAAGATCCATTATCCAGCGTCATAAAAGCTGCGTCAAATTCGTCCCGTTTGAAGAAGCTCTGTGGGGTGTTGACATCGACACGCCTGAAGACTTCAGAAGAGTGAAAGAGTGGGTTGAAACCGATTAGATAGGGTGATCCATTATGGCAGGGAACGAACGTACAAAATTGCTGGATAGGTTAAGCCGTCCTTTACGTGACCTAAGAATTTCCGTTACAGACAGATGTAATTTCCGCTGCCGCTACTGTATGCCAGAAGAAATTTTTGGACCCGATTTTAAATTTCTTGATAGGAATCAACTTCTGAGTTTTGAGGAAATCACTCGGTTGGCACAAATTTTTGTAGATTTAGGGGTTGAGAAAATTCGAATTACTGGCGGTGAGCCGCTGTTGAGGAAAAACCTACCAGAGCTTATCCGGAGCATTGCCCAAATTGAGGGCGTCCGAGACCTCTCTCTCACAACCAATGGGTCACTTCTTGCCAAACATGCCGAAGCGTTGCGAGATGCAGGTTTGCAAAGGATCAATGTCAGTCTTGACAGTCTGGATGACGAACGCTTCGGGAAAATCAACGGGCGAGGATTTCAGGTGAAGCAGGTATTGGAGGGAATTGAGGAAGCTGCTCGTGTTGGTTTACAAGTAAAAATCAACATGGTGGTCCAAAAGGGAGTTAACGACCAGGATATTTTACCGATGGCGCGTTATTTTCGTGACAAGGGCATCATACTTCGATTTATTGAATACATGGATGTAGGCAATAGCAACGGGTGGAGGCTGGATCACGTGGTTCCTAGCAAAACCATCGTGGAGCTGATTCACGCCGAAATGCCTTTAGAGCCGCTCAGTCCCAACTATTTTGGGGAAGTGGCCACCCGCTATCGATACCAGGGTTCGAATGATGAAATCGGTTTCATTTCTTCGGTGACACAGGCATTCTGTTCAACCTGTACGCGCGCACGACTCTCGGCGGAAGGTTCACTCTATACCTGTTTGTTTTCCGCGAACGGGACTGATCTCCGAGATCTCCTTCGTCATGGAGCAACTGATACGGAGATCAAGGAAGCCATTGTAAACGTGTGGAACAGAAGAGAAGACCGTTATTCTGAAATCCGCCTAAGCAACACGTCAGGATTGCACAGAACCAAACTGGAGATGTTTCAAATGGGCGGATAGAGCCTTGTCATCGAGATTCTGTTCGGGGCGGAGGGGAATATGCTCACGGTAAAGGTTTTTGCGAAGTTGGCAGAGGTCATAGGACAAAGTGATGTTCGAATTCCAGAATTAGAAGCAGTGACGGTCGGCGATCTCATAGAGCTGCTTGCGCAGAGATACCCGAACGCAAAGGAGATTCTGCACAGCTCCATGGTTGCACGCAATTTCCGGTATGTGGTGAGAGAAGAAAAATTGGAATCCGGGGACGAGATAGCCATTATACCGCCTGTAAGTGGAGGGTAAGCAATGAATTATTTCGAAATTGTTCGAGATCCCATTGATCCCGCCGAGGTAATTGCCAAGGTGGGTGGGCCGGACATCGGGGCAATTATTCCTTTTATTGGAACAGTGCGCGAATTCACGAAGGGAAAGAGAACCATCTACTTGGAATACGACGCGTACGAACCTATGGCTGTACAGACCATGGCAGACATTGCGAAGGAAATTAAAGTACGCTGGCCGCACACACAGCTTGCCATGACGCACCGAATTGGCAGGCTTGATATCGGGGACATTGTCGTAGTCTCCGTTGTGGCCGCTCCGCACCGAGATGTCGGATTTGCTGCAAGCGCATACGCCATTGAGAGATTGAAGGAAATTGTCCCTATATGGAAAAAGGAGAACTGGGAAGACGGATCTGAGTGGATTGGGCATCAAAAAGGGTTTGCCACTTGAGGAGGAGATGCCGTGATGGTCATGGCACGTGAGCAGGACTTACGAGAGACCGACTGTTCAAGGCCGTATCAAAAACAGCACGTCGGTACGACCAAAAAGTTGTCCAATCTGCGCATTGATCTGAGGGCACCGTCTCCGTCAGAAACGCAGAAGTTTATCCGCGACCATATCGTGCGGGACTGGGCCACGGTGTCTTGGAAAGACGTAGGGCGGCCGTTTCGGGTGGAGAACTACGCGAGTGGCAAACGGGTTTGGGAAGAACAAAACGGTGACACCATGCCTGTCCCAGTATCCTGGCAAAAATTCAACAAGTCGTTTCATGAGTGGTTTATCAAAGATGTGCCGACAGAGCGCAGTCGGGTACGTCAGCAAATGATAAAAGCGCTATCCACGTTCAAATGGGGCGAGGTTCCGGAGCTGTTCACTGAAATGCAGCAGCTTGCACTGTGGAATATGACACACCGGGTACAAGACGCCATTTGGGATCCGCGTGGAAAACGCGCACTATTTCAGGGACTGCAGGTGGATCGGCCCAGGATCTTGTTTCTCGGCGCCGCAGATGGCTATGAAGCGATGCAGTTGTACGCCATGTACCCCGGTGGGGAAGCTGTACTGGTGGACTACGATGAGTTTTGTAAGACAGACCGATTTGGCAAGTTTCCCGAGTACTACCCGTTCCTTGGTGGCAACCCGGAGACCGGTGGACACCGCGTCTGGTACAAAGATCAGATGAACACCGAGTTTATCGTCGACGATATTCGCAACCTGCCGTTTGGCCAGGAGTTTGACATTGTGCTGAGCGTCGGACTCATCGAGCACTTTCCGGACGAATACAAGCCAGAAGCGATAGATTTCCACCGCCGATTCCTCAAGCCTGGCGGCTACGCCATCCTTACGACACCTCGCTTACAATGGAAGTCTCGGTTGTTCTACCACGTCATGGCGGAAGCGATGAACTATACGTACCGTGAACTGATGACCGTGCAGCAGATGGGGCTCTACTTGTACGAAAATGGCTTTGAGATTCTACGTCATGGCATCATCAAGGTGCACAACGGCATCGTGGCGAGACCGAGGTAGCCACGCGAGGTAGCGCGGATTTGCGCTATTCTCGCATTTGATGTAAGGTAAAGAAAGGAACCAACTTCATCAAGTAGCGCTGAATTCCCGGGCGAGCTGAATTACCGTGCGGGAAGCGGGGGAACCAATTCTGGGGTGAAACGTTATCGTGGGGTATCCTTTCTACCCTAACCCGACAGCTAACCTCGTAAGCGTATTGGAAGGAGATGTTTTACATGTTTCATTCCCTCTACAGCAATCCTCATAAGTTCTGCACGCAACAATCCCGTCATCCCAAGTAGACTTAGACAACTTCCACAAATGTGGCTGTTCCATTCGCTCAGCTCTAGCAGGTAGGAGAACGTATGTTTGGCACCGTGGGTATAAGATCCACTGTTTTCGTGCCGAGTCACGTTCGTCGTTGACGATGAAGCTCCATCTGCTTCCGTGATATCTTCGTGAATGTACCTTCGGCTTTCATCGTCGGAATCTCCAAGTGGAATGGCTTCATAGTCAATTGGCATAAAAAGGTATAAAATACAATAAAAATCAGTTATCTGATAGACGACGCACGTCAAAGGCGTTTTTACCTGTATTTTTCGTGCCTCCCTGATTGAACACGGCCTACGCCATTTGCACAACTTCATATGTGCAGCACTGGAGTCATAGACCGCATGAAATAAGGGGGAACTGTAAATGAAGGTTGAACAGCGTAGTATCGACTACATTCCGGATTCAGAGCGTCACGGTAAAGCACGCGACCTGTTTAACATATGGTTCAGCAGCAACATGCAACTCACGCCGGTCATCACAGGTGCAGTGGCCATCTCACTCGGCCTCAACGTATTCTGGGCACTCGTCGCCGTCGTGCTCGGCAACTTGATTGGCGGGGTGTTCATGGCGACACACTCCGCCCAAGGGCCGAAGCTCGGCATTCCTCAGATGATTCAAAGTCGTGCACAATTCGGTGTCATTGGCGCGATCTTGCCGCTGATTCTCGTCATGGTCATGTATATTGGATCCGTCT
Source organism: uncultured Alicyclobacillaceae bacterium (assembly GCA_963788285.1). Classification (GTDB taxonomy): domain Bacteria; phylum Bacillota; class Bacilli; order Alicyclobacillales; family Alicyclobacillaceae; genus Alicyclobacillus_A. The sequence continues at coordinate 562,293 of CAWBGB010000012.1, read as the reverse complement.
ACTATAGTGGCATGCTCGGGGCTCAAGCGATTCATAGCGCCATTCCCGGCATTCCCGTATGGTTGGCGATGATTGTTCTCAACGGCGTTACCCTCATTGTCACAACGTACGGTTACGACCTCATTCACGCAGTCGAAAAATACTTGGCGATCCTGTTCGGAATCGTGTTCATTATCATCACTGTCGAAGCATTTCGCCTGCCATTGCCAGTAAGCAGCTGGTCTGCATCCGGGTTTAAGTTCGGACCGTTCTTGATGGCTCTGAGTATTTGTACGACGTGGTTGCTCACGTACGCACCGTACGTCGCAGACTACTCTCGTTACTTGCCTCGCAACACATCGCCGTGGGCGACGTTTGGATGGACGTACGCTGGTGGGGTTCTCGGTACTGGATGGACGATGGGGTTGGGCGTGATCTTGGCCGCGGCTTCATCTAAATTCGGTAACGATCCGACTGGATTCCTTGCAAAGATGGTCGGTCACGGTTTGGCACCAGTCATTTACATCGTCATTGTCCTGGGTATCCTCGCCGTCAACGTGCTGAACCTGTACTGCGCGTTCATGGCGACAGTCACGACGATCGAACCGTTCACAAAGATTAAGGTCACGCCGACAATGCGGTTTGTCATCTTGGCGATCGTCGATGCCGTTGCAACATGGATCGGGATCGTTGGACAAGGAAGTCTGATTACAATCATGAACGACTTCATGTTGTTGCTCCAATACATCATGGTGCCGTGGAGCGCGATTAACTTAGTCGACTACTACCTGCTCCGCCACGGAAACTACAGTGTGAAGGACATTTTCGATGTGAACGGCCAGTATGGAAGATTCAATTGGACCTGTATTGGCACGTACCTCGTCACAATCGTTGCACAGATTCCGTTCATGAATGTGGCCGGTTTGTACGAAGGACCGATCTCCAAAGCCTTAGGTCACGCCGACATCGCATGGATTGTGGCCTTGATCTTGCCAGCAGTCATCTACTACTTCGCAATGAAAGCCAAACTCAATACGACAGGCGAGCTGCAAGAAATCCGAGCTCGAGCAGCAATACCATATACCGATTGAGTCACTAATTGCATCAGTCCAGCGATTTGCAAAATAACGACGAGCACCTGGTTCAGCAGATATGTGGTGTTTCTGGCATTAGAGAAACACACCAGGCGTTTTGCAAATCACCAATGAGAGTAGGTTCAGCACAATAGAAAGTGTTTCAGGCAGTAATGAAGCACATCATCTATTTGTGCTGAACCATTCCAAATGAACATTTGCAAAACGCAAGCAACATCTAGTCGTGCTGAACCGCTCAAGAGGCATTTTGCAAATCGCTACCTGTATTGTGAGCACATGAAACGACATAAAAATATGTTACTTCAAATTCTAAAGCGACTTAAGTAGAATATAACTTGGAATGCGGATGAACCATCACCGATTGAATCCAACCGCATCACGGATTGAATCGAACAACAGGGAGGTAATGGCGATGTCCAAGACAAAGCGCATTCTCATGGTAGTGACCAACCACACGAAAATTACGGAAGATCACAAAACTGGACTTTGGCTGGAAGAGTTTGCCGTACCTTATAACGTGTTTAAGGAAAAAGGGTATGACGTGAAAGTGACCAGTATCCAAGGTGGGGAGGTTCCGCTGGATCCCAACAGCGTTCCGGAAGAGAAGAAATCGGAATGGCGAGCCGCGGAAGCGGAGTTAAAAAACACTGCGCGGCTAAGCAAAGATGATGCGAAAGGGTTTGACGCAATCTTCCTCCCCGGTGGGCATGGCACCATGTTTGATTTTCCGGAAAATGAGACCTTGCAATACGTATTGCAGCAATTTGCCGAGGATGGCAAAGTGATTGGTGCGGTTTGTCATGGTCCGTCCGGTCTGGTCAATGTGACATACAAGGACGGTACTCCGCTTGTGAAAGGCAAAAAGGTCAATTGCTTTACGAACGCAGAAGAAAAGGAAACTGGATTGGATCAGCATATGCCGTTTTTACTGGAAACCAAATTGCGCGAAAAAGGCGCGGAATTTGTCTGCGGTGAAAAATGGGCCGACTTCTCGGTTCGCGACGGAAATTTGGTGACGGGACAAAATCCGATGTCCAGTAAAAGCACGGCGGAAAAAGTCATTGAAACGATTGAAAACCCGGCATAAACGACTCCCCTGTTTATCACCCAAACCTTTTGAATCGGAAAGGCTGACCGGAAGCACCGGCAAAATTTGTACTTTTGCCCGGTGCTTCCTAGTATCTTCTGCCACTTAAAGGGTGGGATTACATCATCTACGGTCTCTGCCGCAGATCCACTTATCGCACAATCGTTTGCTTCCGCTCTGGCCCCACCGACACGTACTTGACGGGCACACCGACCGCTTTTTCCACGTAGGTGATAAATGCCTGCGCGTTTGCCGGCAGTGCATCGTACGACGTAATATCCGACAGGTCTTCGTCCCAACCGGGCAAGGTTTCGTACACGGGCTTCACTCGTTCCATCTCGTGCGCGAGCAGTGGCATGTGGTGCACGGCGCCGTCCAATTCGTAGCCCGTGCAAACGGCCACTTCCTTGAGCCCGCTCAAGACGTCCAGCTTCATGAGCGCCAGTTCGGTGTATCCGTTGAGCCACGCCCCGTATTTCAGCGTCGGAATATCTAACCAACCGCACGTACGCTTGCGGCCCGTGGTTGCTCCGTATTCGTGGCCTTTCTCCTGCAGATAGTCGCCGATTTCGTTGGTGAGCATGGTCGGGAACGGCCCCTCGCCCACCGCGGTGGTGTACGCTTTCGTGATGCCCGTCACGCGCTTGATTGCCGTTGGCGGAATGCCAGCGCCTGCGGACGTGGCTCCGGAAATCGGGTTGGAGGAAGTGACAAACGGGTAGACGCCCCAGTCTAGATCGCGCATAACGCCGAGTTGGCCTTCGAGGAGTACGTGTTTGCCAGCCTGTACGGCGTCACGTAGCAACGGTATCGTATCCTTGATGTACGGCAGTAGCACTTCGCGCGCCGCCATCAATTCATTCCACATCTCCTCAAACGATCCGCTGACCTCCTCCATCCCGGGCATCCGCCGCAACTTGAGGTCAAACGCGTTTTTCAGACGCTCGCGGAACCGTTCCAGATCTTTCATTTCACCAATTTGCAGTCCGAAGCGACCGGTCTTGTCTTGGTAGGCAGGACCGATGCCTTGTAAGGTGGTCCCGACTTTCTTAGACCGGGTTTGCTCTTCGTACTGGTCTTGCCAGATATGATAGGGCAGCACCATATGGGCGCGTTCGGAGATCACCAGATTGTCGATGGCGATGCCAGCGTCCTGCAGCGTCTTGAGCTCTTTCACCAAATTTGCCGGGTGAATCACAACACCAGTGCCGAGAACACACACCGTCGATGGGTTGAAGATCCCGGAAGGGACAAGATGTAGAGCGAACTTGCCGAATTCGTTGACGATGGTATGTCCGGCGTTCCCACCGCCTTGGTAACGGATGACCATATCCGCCTCGACGGCGAAGTAATCAACCATCTTTCCTTTGCCCTCGTCGCCAAACTGTGCGCCAACCACTGCATGCACCATATGCGCACCCTCCTCAATTGACACTCATCTCAATATTTCGTTCACATTTCCCAACAGCACCAAACTGGAAAAGTTGATCACATTCAATAGTGTATGACGGCTGAATCTATGTGTAAAATTAATTTGTCGCATACGATATATACGGATTCCGTATATATCTTTGCCTTGGGAGGTGTAGGGATGTTTCAGTTGTTCGAGACGTTCGTTCATATTGTCGAGCAAGAGACGCTGGTCAAGGCGGCAGCGACCATGCACGTGACGCAACCGACAGTCAGCCGCCACGTGCAACAACTGGAGCAACAGTGCGGTATGCCTCTATTCGATCGCATCGGCAAAAAACTCGTACTGAACCGCGCGGGCGAACTGGTGTATCGTTACGCAAAGCGGCACTTGGCACTTGCTGAGAAAATGCGAGACGAATTGAACAGTTTCACAGATCCGGAAGTGGGCAACGTGTATTTGGGCGCAGGCCTGACTCCCTCCATCTACCTTCTGCCACCACTGCTTGCGTTATTCAGAGAGCAGCATCCGGGCGTGACATTTCACGTGCGGACTGGATCTTCCAAAGAAACTTTAGCTGCTCTGTTGCAACGGGAGGTGGATGTCGGCATTGTCACCACATTTCAAGACGAAGAAGGAGAACTACTAGGCACGCCGCTGCTCGAAGATGATCTGCTGCTCGTGGCGGCTCCGACACATCCACTGGCAAAGCGAGGCAGCGTCACGCTGGAGGAGGCCGTGCAATACCCGTTTGTCTTGATGAAACAAGGGTCTGGTCTCCGAAAAATGTTGGTGGACGTAACGGCGGAACGAGACTTGCCGCTCACGATTGCCATGGAAACGGATAGCCTGGAGAGTATCAGCCGCCTGGTGCAGCACGGTGTGGGCATTTCTTGTCTACCTCGCTCCTCCGCCATGGACGACGTGGCGCAGGGGCGCTTACGCGTTATTCAGCTGGAGGATGCCCAACTGGGAGCGCGAACGATTACGCTCGCCACGCGTAGAGACAGCATTATTCCGGCGTGCGCCGCGCAGTTTTGTACGTATTTGCGGCATTGGTGTGCGTCCAAACACAGGAAGGCGAAGCAGTGACGAAAACGTCCACACCATCGTTCAACAGTCCGCGACAGTGGATGCATGGGCGATGGCTTGCCGTGTTGATTGCGGTAAATCTTTTGATTCGAGGGCTTTGGCTCTGCTTCGTGCACCCACCACAGCTCTACGATTTTCTGTGGTATTTCACCCACGCGGTACAGACTTCACGGCCAAGGATACGTTTGGTACGGGTACTATACCGCGTACGGGCCGATGGGGTATCCGGTTTTCCTGGGCGCTTTGTTCCGCCTACTCGGTGGCCTCATAGCAAACGCACTGCTCAGTACAGGCGTTGCTGTACTTGTGTACGCCTTGACGTATACCGTGGTTGAATCGCGCCGCATGGCGTTTGTCGCGGCACTCGGGTACACCCTGTTGCCGAGTCACATCGAGTGGAATGCATATCTGAGAAGTTATACACGTTTCTACTCATGTTGAGCCTTTGGGTATTCGCGCTTCACGTCATGTGCAAGCGCTTGCTGTTGGTATCTGTGTCTGGGCAGGTTCTCGGAATCGCGTGCATCGTCCGGCCCATTGCGATGTTGTTTCCGATTGCTGTACTGGTGTACGAACGCTGGGGTGCGCGCGAGTCGTGGCGGCAAACCGTTTTGGTGACAGCGGTGTTCACGGTTTCACTTTCTCGGTATCCTGCCCGCCACCGTGCGCAATTGACTATGTATCACTTCATCCTCGTCTCCACCAACGGCGGCGTGGACCTCTGGCAAGGGACGAAGGCGGATGGCGTATATTTTTGGTCTTGGGATACAAGGGTCAATCCGCTGCTTCCATATCAGCACGATGATTTCCTGGAGAACAAGGTGGGGATGCACGTCGCCCTGTCGTACATCATGCATCACCCGATATCTACATCGTGCACGGCTTCGTCAAGTGGTTCTTCCTGTACTGGCAGGACACTAACGTCGTCGTCGGTGTGACCTTCGGTCAATTGCGACTCGCGTGGTCCTCCGGACAGCTTCTCGCCGCGGAAGTGTGCAACACGGTGGTGTACTACGTCTGGATGGTTCTACCCGTCTTCGGATTGTGGGTGGCTGTGTGAGGAAAGGTACGGGTGCAACCAGTGTGGTGGATTCCGCTGATGTACGTCGTGTACAATACGGCGCTATTCTTCTTTTTCCCGGCTTGGGAAAGGTTTCGATACCCTATGATGCCGTGTCGGGCGGTGCTGTTCGGCATGGGCTTCTCTGTTTTGTGGGGGCGGTGGATAAGTATCAAACGCAAGCAAAATCTTACAATTGAATGATATTTTCATAAAATGTGGACGAATATGGAATATATTTACCGCCATGTAAACAATTTTGCATTGCAAATATGTAATGTGCTTTATACACTCGTTGATGCATAGATACCGCTTGGCCAAGCGCGATTATATATGAAAATCATCAAAGAAGTCCGAATCGAAAGAGCGGGGGAGACTTATTGCCATGGGGTGAATCGCGAACGTTCTTGCGTAGGGCACCTTCTACCCGAACCCGTCAACTAACCCCGTAGGACGTAGAAGGGATTGTTGTAGTGCATGTTCAAAAAGCAATGGCTTGCTGCCACAGCTAGCAGTATGTTTGCTATGGCTGCCATGTCATCGCCTGCCTTTGCCAACACCACCTACAAGGTGAAGCCGGGTGACACGTATTTCAAGATTGCCCGTGCACAGCACCAACCACTAGCCGTCCTTGAGGCCATCAACAACGCGAAGTCCAACGTATTGTACCCCGGACAAATCCTCCATTTGGCGACACCTTATCGGGTAAAACCAGGAGATTGCGTTTGGAAGATTGCTCGCACGTATGACGTCTCAGAGGCCGATATCATCCGTTGGAACCACTTGACAAACCCAAATCTTATTTACGCTGGATCTACGTTGTGGCTGGATTTGACCGAGAGTAGTACAAGCGATACATCCACCACACGGAAAGTGTCCCGTGCAGTGGTGCCTCAAGCACGTTCCTACGTCACAGGCGTGAAACATACCGTGACAAGCGATAAATCCACCACACGGAAAGTGTCCCGTGCAGTGGTGCCTCAAGCACGTTCCTACGTCACAGGCGTGAAACATGCCGTGACAAGCGATACATCCACCACGCGGAAAGTGTCCCGTGCAGCTCACGTCGCGCCTCAAGTGCGTTCGCACGTCACAGGCGCGAAACATGTCGTGACAAGTGATACATCCACCACGCGGAAAGTGTCCCGTGCAGCTCATGAGGTATCTTCAGTGCGTTCGCACGTCACACCCGTGAAACCTGTCATAACCAGCTCTACATCTTCCACGCGGACAGTGTACTGCGCGGCTGAGGTTGTGCCCGAAGTACGCTCCTATGCCGCACCCGCGCAACCTGCCATTACTGGCTCTGAAGTCGTAGCGTACGCAGAACAGTTTATCGGTGTGCCGTACCAATGGGGCGGAACGTCCCCTGCGGGTTTTGACTGCTCGGGTTTGGTTCAAACGGTTTACAGGCACTTCAATGTGTTGCTGCCTCGGACTGCGGCTGAGCAGCACCGGGCTGGTCCGTCGGTCAGCAAATCCAATCTCCAACCTGGAGATCTTGTGTTTTTCGATACCACCGGCAGTCCGTATTCTCATGTCGGTATTTATGTGGGCAATGGCCAGTTCCTGTCGGCCACCTCGTCAAACGGTGTGGTGCTCCAAGACCTGAACAGCCCGTACTACTGGGGGCCGCGGTACACGGGGGCGATTGACCCACTGGCATAAGTTACCTGTTGTCTCCTGGCAACCACAGTTTGGAACCTCAGTCAGAGATATGTTCTGAGTGAGGTTCCTTTTTTATGCTTAGTTTTTGTAACATGAAGAATGAGGTGGAATCCGTCATGGCCGATATGAGGAAGTTGGTTTGCCAAGTGGCACAGCGCATGGCAAATGCGGCGTTAGCGCTTGGAACTGCGGGAAACGTGAGTGCGCGATTGGACGACAGGACCATCGCCATCACGCCAACCGGCGTCTCGTACGACCGTCTGAGTGAAGACGATATTGTCGTCGTCGACATTCACACGCGGCGCGTCATCTCTGGGCACTTGAAGCCGTCTTCAGAGACGCCTATGCATACGGAAGTGTATGCGAGGAGATCTGACATCCACGGCATTGTACATACACATTCGCTGTACGCGACTGCGTTTGCAGTGGCCGGAAAATCGATTGAAGCGGTGCATTATGTGATTGCCACCATGGGAGATCACATTCCTTTGGTGCCCTATTTCACGTACGGTACCGAAGAGCTCGCAAAAGCCGCCGCAGAGGCGCTGGAAACGGTGAAGGTGGCGCTGTTGGCCAACCACGGTGTGCTAGCGCTCGGAAAGGACCTCGAGGAAGCGTACTATCACGCTGAGGCTATAGAGTATCTCGCACAGTTGCAGTATTTGGCGCAAGGACTCGGAGGCCCACAGGTGCTCACGCCTTTGCAAATTATGGAAGTGATGGAGAAGTTTCAAGGGTATGGACAACGCGGTTGAGTCATACCGACTCAAGGAATGAGGAGGGAAGGCCTGTGACGCTGGCACTACCGTGGCCCGCAAGGCTTAAAATCGAGTGGATAGACGACGTGGAACATCCACAAGTAAACATGGATCTAGATCCGCAGCTCGGCACAGACGTCGCCTTCGGCCGACGCCCACCATTGATCCGGCTGTGGCGGGCGGGCAGGCACCCCGGCATCGGCGTCAGTCGCAAGGATGTTGCCACGGAGGCCGGCCAGCGTGCGATGCAATCCCTCATCCAGGACGGATACAGTGTCGTTGTGCGGCAAACGGGAGGGACCGCAGTTCCCCAGGGAGAGGGAGTCTTGCATGTGTCGTATCTCTTCCCGAGGTTGCCGTACACCGTTACAACTGACGATTATTACCGGATGTTATGCGGTCCCATCATCGAGTGGCTGGGTACACACGGTTGTCGTGCCACGACCGGGGAGTTGCCTGGCAGCTATTGCGACGGGAAGTACAACGTCCTGGTGGATCATCGGAAGTTGGTTGGTACGGCCCAAGCGTGGAGAGGCGGACTAGCCGGCATGAAGTCCGTACGTCCAGGGTACATCCTGGCCCACGCCTGTATTGTTGTCGATGTGAACATGGAGTGGGGGACGAGTTTGATCAACCGCTTTTATGAGGAGGCGGGCAACCCGTACCGCGTGGACCCTTCGACGTCCACCACGCTTCGTGAATGTCTGCCTGGGCTGTTTCAGGGCGCTTCGGCGCGTGAGGCCACGGATTTTGCCCTCAGAGATTTACACCAATTTTACCGTGAGTATCTTTCTCATGTTTGCGACTGATGCAGACCCAGCGATTTGCAAAATAGCGCAGAACCACTCTAGTGCAGCTGTACCGAATGAGCAAAGGCTGGCAATATGGACAGGGTCAGCCTTTGCTTAGGAGTGGGCCAGTGTAAAGTTCGGGCGCAAACGAGCCATGATGACGTCGTCTACGCTTTGATGCTGCCTCTCTGTTTTCCCTCGACAACGAATCCGAACTGCTCGTACAGCCTTTGTACGTGCCCGACGACGTCACCGTCTACTTCCGCGACAAACTCGTGGTGGTGGGCGAGCATGTGCCGTAGTCGGTCTTCTGGACTCCACCCGGTCGCTTGGCAACGCCAGAATGAACGGCAGCACTTCCGGTTGGGCATGGATACATTGCTACGAACTGGTCGAATGATGACGTCCATCTTGGCACCCCCTGCACCGTACTTCCGTGTCCATTCCTTCCGCTGAACAACAGTTGCCACAGCAAGCGCCGACTTCCCTCAATTCACAGGGAGGGTTCGGTGTTATACCTCACGGCGGTGATGGCGAGTGAAGTGTGTGCAATTGGCTCTGAATGCTGTTCGAAACTTGATACAGGATTATCCTTTCATTGTCTGGATGCTCGGACTTGGCTGTTTTCTGAACGTGGGCGGCCTATCTCTGCTCTGGCCGGTGAACGCCATCTATATTCATTCCGTGCTACATCAGTCGTTGACTGTGGCGAGTTTGGTGCTGATGGTGTATTCGGGAGCTGGGTTCATCGGAAGTTACGTCGGTGGGCGCATGTACGACCGCTTTGGCGCGACATCTGTGCTGCTCCTCGGCTTGGTTTTATCGGCGGTGGTAATTCTGGTTCCGGTCATTTCGCCGGAGTGGTATTTGTACATTGCCGTGATGGCTGTGTTTGGCACCACTTGCGCGATTCCGTTTCCCGTACTGAATGCATTGGCGGGACACGCTTGGCCGGAGGGCGGACGGCGAGCGTTCAACTTTCTGTACGTCGCAAACAACATCGGCGTCGCCGTCGGTACGGCGATTGGCGGCGTGCTGGCTCAACTGTCTTTCGTGTCGGTGTTCATCGGCATTAGTGTGGCGTACTTGGTGTTCATCGTACTAGTCCTTACGGTATTGCGGAAACCATTTGCCTCTGTGGCGTCCCGGCGGAATCAGCAGGCTGGCTCCGATTCAGCTGGAGACGTGCCGGCAAGCATGTTGCCAAGGGTGCCCTGGGTGCCGATTGGCGTATTGTTTGTCGGGTATATCCTGGCCTGGGGAATTTACGTGCAGTGGCAAAGTACCATTTCTGTGTATATGAAAGCATTGGGTTATCCTCTAGCTTCGTACAGCATTCTCTGGACCTTGAATGGCCTGCTCATCTTCGCGGCGCAACCGCTCATATCAAGGGTGGTTCGACGGCTGAACGCCCTGAGTACGCAGATGATCTTAGGGACCGCGTTGTACGCCGCGGCGTACCTGCTGCTGTTGGTTGGGCATTCATATCCTGTGTTCGCGGCAGCCATGGTCGTGATGACGACAGGAGAGCTGTTTGTTTGGCCAGCGGTTCCCGCTGCAGTGGCCGTCCTGGCACCGGAGCACCGGCTTGGCACTTTGCAAGGGTTGGTTGCAAGCTGTGCAACACTCGGCCGCATGATAGGACCGGTCGTTGGCGGCGTCTTATACGACCGTACTTCGATGCCGATATTGCTCATGGTGATCAGTGCGCTCACCGCCTTGCCCATCCTTTGCTTCTTTGCGTTTGGTCGCCTGCAGAAGACGGCGAGCATGATTCATCAGGTTAACATCGGGGCTTGAGTTGCGGCATCATTTGCCGTTGGTGAAACGTTCGTGAATGCGCAAAGGCGCGTTATGACAACGCGCCTTTTAACGCCTGTTCCGTAATATTCCAATGTGACGCGTGCCAGCGCACCTTGCCGTCGCGGAGGACAATGGCTTGCGGTGATTCGTGTTTGACTCCGTAAGTGGACGCAAAGTAGTTTGAAACCGGACGTTCCTCAATCACGCGAATCAGGTAGATGGACGCGTTATTTCCCTTTTCGAACTTTACAACTTCGTCGTATGCAGCTGCGCTGATGGGACATTGCGTACTGTGTTTGAAGATCACGATGTCTTCTCCCGGGTGACTTCCAAGTACCTCGTCCAACTGCGCCTCAGATTGTATGGTGACCATGTTCATCCCTCCAACGTGATTTGCGTGATACCAGTGTGTCACTGAGACACCCTGGATGCAACACGCATCAAGCTCGGTATGTGAGATCGATTTATTTTGTGCCACGAATGATTTGATATAGCCTGAATATTCTGTAAGGTATGACATATAAGCGCGTACGACATTTCATATCGGGGTGTGAAATGGAAAAAGACATCAATCACGGTACGGACGAAGCGTGCCGGGTTCGCCGCAATCGAATGTACTTCCTCGCTGGACTTGCAGCGGTATTGGCTCTGGGGGGGCGTTTGCTCATCTCACGTTGTAGGCCTTGCATGTTCGGGCGCCGGTGAGTTTCCGCAGTATGTTGTAGATCACAAGATTGGGCGCGCAGATATTGTCGACGATGAGTCTGGATTAGCAGGATTTTTGCGTCGTCCACCTGAACAAATCCGTTCCGGACAGCCAAATTGCCAGTGAGTTGCTCGACTTGTTGAACCATTATCACCAGCTCGATGGAGGCACCAGTCTCACAGCCGAATACGATATTCCCGGGACGGACAAACAGACCATACTCGGTGACGCGGTACTGGACGAGGCCAAGAACACTGTTCGCCTGACCGTGAATACGGCTTCCGGCAAACAGGTGTTGGAGCGGCATGTAGACTGGAACTCCAGTGGATCGGATGCAAGTTAAACTTGACACAACTCCATCCTGAACAGATAGAACAGGCCTGACACGGAGTTACCCGGAGGCCTGTTTCATGTTCTCCCAGGGGAAGGTCTCGAGGACGATGGAGAGGAGAATGCCAATCAACATGCCGTTGCTCAAGAGCGACTGCACGTATGTGGGCAACGTCGAAAAATTATCGGACGGCATGCTTTGAATGGCAAGGCCGACGAGAATGGGCAACGCAATCCGAAAGATACTTCGAAAGTCGTACGTCAGCCCGTCCAGGTTGCTCAATGCGGATCCAAACAGCTGCAGGTAAGCGACAAACAGCACGGCGTCGCCGACACTGATGGGCAACGTGGAGAAAAAGCCGGACAGCGGGGGGATGAAGCCGAACAGGGTAAACATCGCCGCGCCGATGACAAACGGCGCGCGAGAGAAGAGCCGCGTTGTCCGCAAGAATCCGATGGACGACGTGTACGGTGCGTAGGGCACCAGCGTGAGCGGACCTGACACCGCTGTAAATAGTCCCGATAGCACGAGTGACCGCTGATAATCACTGGCTGACAGCGGTCTATCGAACAACGGCTCCGCCGCGCGCAGCGTCGCAACCGTGTTGGTGGTGTTTAAAAGGGATGTGATCACGCACGTGACGACGATGCCCTGATGAAAGTGCGGGGTTCCCCAGGAGAATACCTGAGCGATGTCATGCCACTTGGGCTGCACCATCGTTGTGCTCGCCCCAAATTGCAGTACGTACGCAATCCAGCCCGTGGTCAGCCCAATAAGAATCGAGAAGTTGCTCAGCAGACCTTTTCCCCAAATGGTCAACGTGCTGACCAGCACCACCAGGCCAATGGACAAGAGTGCCACTGGACCTTGGATGTGCCCGTACTGCGACACGCCGACCATCCCCTTGAAGAAAATGTCTATCAACTGGGCGGCCAACAGGAACAGCAGCACCGCCATCACGACAGGCGTGAACAGCCGATTCAGTATCCGGTGCATTCCCAATGCGCCACAGACCATAACAACAAGGCCGCCGAGAAGGATCCCGACACTGACACTTCCACCGAGCATGGCCATCGGGATACCGGATGCTGTACCCATCTGTACGAGTCCGAGAATGACGCCCCACCACATACCGGATTGTCCTTCCATCAGCGGCAACCGATGTCCAAAGCAAACCTGGATCAAACAGGCAAGGCCAGTGATCAAAAATGACCTCGCCATAGCGCCAGCGATGGCTTCGGGTGTTTGGTGGAACGCCGTACCAACGGATAGAGGAATCACGACGGTGTTGGCAAACATGAACCCGAGCCACTGGATTCCTGCGACGACGTTTACAAATGCACTACGGGACATGCGCGCATGTCACTCCTCTTTCATGGACAGCACCGATATGAAACATCTACTTATTGTACACTAGGACGTCTCTGTGAATGGGAACTTTTGGACCTACTTCTTGTGCACAGGTTCGATAGTGTTTGAGACTGTTGTACCATGAAGGAAGCACAGGAGGGGATGACATGGGAAAGTACAGAGCCATCTTTTTTGACTTGGATCACACCCTGGTGGACACGAATCTTCAACACAAGCTCAGCCTCGACCTTACCGTGAACCAGATGTACAACGGGGCTGTTCCAGAGGATTTCATCCGTCGATTTCTCGCGCACCACGAGGACCTGTGGGCATTGTACGACAGGCGGGAAATCACCATGGCTGAGTTGCGCAGGCTGCGCTTTCTACGTACCTGGCAGGATTACAACGTAGAGAAGACGGACAGCGAAGCAGATCGGTTTAACGACGTGTATATGTCCACCCTTGAGGAGACCGTGTTCGCCTATCCAGGGACGACGGAGATGTTGGAGGCGTTGGCGGCGAAGTACATACTCGGGGTGGTCACCAACGGATCGCCTGACTTGCAGTGGCGAAAGATGACGATTGCCGGCATTGACCGCTTTATTCCGGAGTCTGCGCTGATTATCTCAGAGCACGTCGGCAAGGCCAAACCCCATCCAGCAGTGTACCAGGCGGCTTGCGATGCGTTGCAGGTGAGCGCCAAGGAGGCATTGATGGTGGGGGACAACTATCGTGCAGACTATGAAGGCGCAAAAGTGTTCGGCATGGACGCTCTCTGGTACGTTCCGGATCCCATCATGCCTGGCCGCCGTCAGGGGCACGCAGCCGTGCGTACCGCTGAAGACGTCCTGTCGACCATTGCAAAAATGGAACAAGCACGGCGGGTCTAAGCCCTGGTCCATTTAGCGAGTTGCAAAATAGAGACGCACCACTCTAGTGGAATTTTGCAAATCTCTCACACATATGTACGAGTAGGGGCGTCTGCTCATGAGCGGCGTCTACTCGCGCACAAGGTGGGCGCCGGGGTGGCACTGACACCTCAACCCGGATGGTGAGGAGGAAAATGGCAGTGCTAGAGAAAGCGGCGTGGTGGCTCGTCTTGTTAGGGGCTCTCAACTGGTTGCTGGTCGGCTTCTTTCAATTCGACTTCGTGGCAGCGTTATGTGGTGGATCTGACGCGTTGGTGAGCCGCATTGTCTACGTGCTGGTAGGCATTGCGGGTGTTTATTTGCTGCCGCAAGCGTTCGGTGTCAACATGTTTTCCAAGAAAGAGTAACGCACTGATTATTGATACGGCTGGTTGGCAACCGATGTTTGAGTGTAGCTTTGGGTCGAGTGGAGCGCCCGTGGTAGGATCTTCGCCCGGCCCTTGTCCTGTCGTGACGACTTCCGCGTTGCCCCGTATGAATCCCGCCTTGCAGACGCACGTTATGGAAAGACTGTCCTTGGTAGTATAACCAGGAAAGGAGTCTTTCCGTGTACGGCAGCGTCTCGTCGCTTGTCCCATTTCTCGTTGTCATTCCCGTAGCCATCTGGACGCGCCAAGTCTTGCCCGGGTTGATGGCAGGGCTGTTGGTAGGCGCGTACATGCTCCATCCCTCCGTCCTCGGTGGTGTGGATGCCACGCTCAACTACATACTCAAGGAACTAGCAGTCCCGGACAACCTGCGGTTGGTCGTATTTCTGTACGGTTTTGGCGCATTTGTGGGGCTGGTACGCGTCACGGGCGGGGTGAGCGGATTTGCGCACTGGATGTCGGAGCGTGTCCGATCCGCAAGAGGAGCTTTTGCTGTCACCTGGCTGTCGGCTGCGGCCACGTTCATGGCGCCTGACTTCCGGATTATCACTGTGGCGCCCGTGATGAAAGAAGTTTTCTCTCGACTGCGCATTTCCCCGGAACGAGTCGCGTTCATCATTGACGTGACTTCCACGCCGCTCTGCGCTTTGGTGCCCATCGGCACGGCATTCGTGGGATATATGGTCGGGCTCATCAGTACCTCTGCGCGACACCATGAATTGGTAGGGTCGGCATTCCACATGTTTCTTCTGAGCCTCCCGCTGAACTTCTTTGCGCTGCTGATGATGGGGTACGGGTTGTACACGACGTTCGCGCCATCGCCAAAACAGGAGGTACCGACCCGCGCTGTCTCAAACGGAAACGCCCGCGCTTTGACGACGGAGACGAGATTGCGATTGACGTCCCAGTTGGCGCAAGTGGAGGCTTCGACGGAATTGAGCCCAACGCCTGCCCAAGCGTCGAAGAAAGCACAGAAGCGGGACGAATACGTAGATCCGGTGGAGGTCCTGTCAGAACAGGTTCCTCCGAAGCTGTCCAACCTCGCCGTGCCGATTGTGCTGCTACTCACCCTGACGTTATTTTTCACTTGGTGGAATGGGCACGAACACGCGACTGGATTTTGGCAGGCGCTGGCGGTGGCGGATTCGGCCAGGGCCATGTTGCAAGCCCTGCTTGTCACACTCCTTGTCAGTCTCATCTGGTACGCAGTGCAGCGTCAACCCATACAAAGAACGTTGTTTGGGGTCATTGCTGGCGGAAACGAAATGATGAACGTCATTGTCCTGTTGGTATTGGTCTGGGCTGTCTCGGCGGTGTCGAACGATCTTGGCTTTACCGAATACACCCAACGAACGATTGGGCACATGGTTCCACCCGCGTTGATTGCACCGGTCCTATTTGCATTCGGATGTGTGTTGTCGTACATTATCGGCAGTTCGTTCGGTACGTGGGGCATGCTGCTGCCGCTCGGTTTTTCACTGGCTGCAGGTACGGGTGCTTCCGTTCCGATGGTTGCAGGGGCTGTGTTTGCGAGCGGAACGTTCGGTGGGTTTGCGTCGCCACTGAGTGACGGTACAGTTGCGATGGCCACGGTCATGAAACTCCCGGTCATGAGCTACGCGCGCTACAAGTTAAAACCGGCCTTGTACGTCGCTGGCGCGTCTACGGTGTTGTACGCTCTGGCCGGGTGGTTTTTGCCGAGGTTGACGTGACTGCGCTGCCATTTGTATCGTTTGCCAACTTGTGCTACCACTGATAATAGCCGTCTCTCGTCGGTGCAGTGACATTGCCAGAGGTACGTTCACTTCCGACGTTGGATGTCTGTTTCCAAAGAAAGGAGCGAAGTCATTGTGATTGATCTCAATGTTCAATTTGCTAAGGACTACGTCACAGACGACGAATGGCTTCAGTTGCAGCCGTTTGTCGATGATGCGCATCGGCGGTTGCATCAAGGAAGCGTGCCCGGTGGGGATTTCCTCGGATGGCTTCACCTGCCGAGTCAAACGTTGCAAAAAGGCTTCGAAGATATTCTCCAAGCGGCTGCTGAAATTCGCCAGCAGGCAGACGCCCTGGTGGTGATTGGCATCGGCGGTTCGTACCTGGGGGCGCGCGCCGCGTTTGAGTGGGTGAAGCCCGAGTACTACAACCAGCTACCGCAAGAATTGCGCGGCGGACCTGAGCTATACTTCGCTGGCAATCACCTCAGTCCGGTGGCACTGCACCAGTTGTTAAGCATCCTCAAAGGCAAGCGGGTCTGTCTGAACGTAATCTCCAAGTCCGGAACGACGACCGAGCCAGCCGTGGCGTTTCGGATTTTGCGCGCATGGTTGCAGGAACGCGTCGGTCCCCAGGAGGCGCGCAAGCGGATTTACGTCACGACAGACCAGGCCAAGGGCGCGCTGAAAAAGCTAGCGGATGAAGAAGGTTACACGACGTTTGTGATTCCGGATGATGTCGGTGGTCGGTACTCGGTGCTGACGCCTGTAGGGTTGTTGCCGCTTGCAGCCGTCGGCGTGGATATCAAACAACTGCTTCAGGGGGCAGCGGAGGAAGAGCAGAGGCTGAACACGTCGTCCCTTATAGACAACCCGGCGTACCGATACGCTGCTGTCCGTAACGCGTTGTATCGCAAAGGAAAAACCACGGAAGTGCTGGCCTACTACGAACCATCTCTGAAGATGTTTGCGGAGTGGTGGAAGCAGTTGTTCGGCGAAAGCGAAGGCAAGGACCTCAAAGGTATTTATCCGTCTTCGGTGGCGTACACCACGGACTTGCACTCGCTGGGACAATACGTACAGGAAGGATTTCGCAACCTGTTTGAAACCGTTATTCAGGTGCAGACACCGTCCGTCGACCTTACGCTGCCGTCGGACGCGCAGGTCGACGACGGATTGGAGTACCTTGCCGGCAAGCCACTGTCGTGGGTGAACGACACCGCGCGAATTGCTACGCAACTTGCGCACGCGGACGGGCAAGTCCCCAATTTGTTGGTCACCGTGCCAGAGCAAACGGAAAAAGCACTCGGACAACTATTCTACTTCTTTGAGCTGGCCTGTGCTGTCAGCGGCTTGTTGCTCGGTGTGAATCCGTTCAACCAACCAGGTGTCGAGGCGTACAAGGTCAACATGTTCGCCCTGCTCGGGAAGCCGGGGTTTGAGGCACAGCAACGCGACATTCAGGCGCGTCTAAAGAACATGCAATAGTAACCCGTGTAGATATCTTGTACAATAGATTCCAAATGACAGCTCGGCGGCGGTGTGCGCAAGAAGCGCCCCGCCGCTCCGTTGTCATGACGGCCGGACGGTTCAGGGGATGATGGAGGTGACTGAACTTCATGCATCATCCGGTGGAGAGCCCAAAGCATTTACTAAAACAATTTATGCTCTCAAAAAAATGGTCTTATCTCGTTTCCATATTGTCCATCGTTGCCTCTGAAATCGTAATGGTACAGTTTCCGAACATTCTCGGACGCTTCACAGACACGTTGCAAGCGGGGCGATTGACGGGAGCCCAACTGCTGCATTACGTGTGGTTGCTCCTGCTGGTGGGCAGCGGATACGTCGTGTTGTACGGCATTGGCCAGTTGCGAAACGGACAACTTGGCAGAGAGTTCGAATACCGGTTGCGAAGACGGCTGTTCCGCCATTGGGAGTCCTTATCGACTGGGTATTTTCGGCAGCGCAGCATTGGTGATCTCCTCAATCACGCGATGAACGACGTACGCGCCGTCCGTGATGCGTTGACGGGTGGTATGAACCTCCTGACCAACGCCGTGTTCTTGCTCATCACCACGCTGTTCATGACGTTCCGAACCGTCAGTGTCAAACTCACGCTGGTCAGTATGATCCCGCTGTTGGCGCTGCCTGTCTTCATCATTTGGTGGGGTCCGCGCATCCGCAACGCCTTGCGAGAAGCGCAGGAGGCGCTTTCCGAAATGGCGGCTGTCACGGAAGAAAGCCTGTCAGCCATCCGCCTCATCAAGGCGACCGCCAACGAGGATGTAGAGGAGAATCGATTCGCGGAAAAGGTGGATCTGATTGTTCACCGCCAAATGGCTGTGTTTCGGCAAAGCGGCTTGTTTCAGACGCTGATTCCGTTCACGGGGTCGGTCAGTTTCGCCATTACCCTGTCGTACGGCGGCTACCTGACGATGGATAGGCAAATTCCACTCGGGGCGTTTGTCGCATTTACCTTGTACCTGGCGATGTTGATTACGCCGCTGCAGCAAATGGGTTTCGTGTTTAACTACTTCCAGCGCGCGTCGGCCTCGCTCAAACGACTGGAGGTGCTACTCGGAGAGGAACCGGACATCAAAGACCCGGAACATCCGGTGGAAGTGGACCACCTCACCGGGGACATCGAAGTCGATTTGACGGAGTTCCGCTATCCGGACGGATTGCAACCCGCCCTTGCGGACATCCATTTTCGCGTCCACCGCGGTCAAACCATCGGGATTGTCGGTCGAACCGGTGCTGGTAAAACGACGCTGGTCAACCTGTTGCCGCGAATTTTCGATCCGCCGAAAGGCACGGTCCGCGTCGACGGATACGACGTTCACAGCCTGCGGTTGGAAACGCTTCGCGAGAGTATTTCCTACGTGCCCCAGGACGGATTTTTGTTCTCTACCACGATTGGTGAAAACATCGGTTTCTCCCGTGAGAATGCCACCAGAGACGAGCTCTTGGAAGCCGCTGAAGACGCTTGTTTCCGGAACGAGATTGAGTCATTTCCAGACGGGCTGGACACGCTCATCGGAGAGCGCGGGGTGGCTTTGTCTGGCGGCCAGAAGCAGCGCGCGGCGATTGCCCGGGCGTTCTTGAAAGACGCGCCAATTCTCATTCTCGACGACAGCCTGTCCGCCGTGGACATGAATACGGAAAAGCAGATTCTACAAAATATCCGGCGGATCCGGCGTGGGAAGACAACCATCATCGTCGCACATCGACTGTCCGCTGTCCGCCATGCGGATGTCATTCTCGTACTGGACAAAGGGCGCATTGTTGAGCGTGGTACGCACGAGGAACTGGTTCAACAGGGTGGCTTGTACGCTTCGCTGTACAAACTCCAGGAGGCGGCAACGGAGGAGGTGGGGGCGTGAAGACACAAACAGAGAAAGGAGAGCCAAGAAACAAGGGGCTTGGTAGTCTGCTGCGGCTCTTGCCGTACGCCAAGCCCTATCGGTGGCACTTTGCAGCGGTTGGGGTGCTCGTCCTCGTGTACAACGCCTCATCGGTTTTACAGCCGTACCTCGTCAAGGTTGCCATCGACGACGACATTTCCGCCGCGCATCCCAACATGCACGGTTTGTGGACGGTCAGCCTCCTTTATGTGATGGTTGTACTCGTCAGCCTGGTCGCCAACTACGTTCAGATTCTGGTTGTCCAGTACGCGGGGCAAAATGTCATTCGTGAAATTCGCTTGGCCCTGTTCAAGCATATTGAGCGCCAGTCGATGGCTTTCTTTGACACCAACGCCATCGGCCGTCTGGTGACCAACGTTTCCAACGACACGGAAACGGTGAGCCAGTTCTTCACAAACTTTTTTTTGAGTATGCTGCGCGATGGTCTGTCCCTGGTGATGGTCATTGTTGCCATGTTTGAGTTGGACGTGCGGATTGCCTCATACTGCATGGTATTGATTCCGTTTTTGTTTGGTATCTCCGCCGTCTTTAGAAAGCGTCTGCGGGGCGCCTACCAGACGACGCGGACTCGGTTGTCCAACACTATGGCGTTTTTGGCTGAAAACTTGGCGGGCATTCGCATCATCCAAATCTTCCACCAGGAACGCCGACAGGCTCGTCGGTTCGAGGAGCTCAATCTTAGCCACAGATCCGCAAATGTCCGTGAGTACCGCATTTCCGTGATGTTTAACCGTACGTTTGAGATGCTCGGCAACGCGGCGGTGGCGGCCGTGGTCTGGATTGGCGGCGGTGCGGTGTTGCACGGTGCCATCCTGTTCGGCACGCTGTACGCGTTCATCAACTACATTCAGCAATTTTTCCAGCCGATTAACTCCATCACGCAACAGTGGAATACGTTGCAATCGACAGCGGTGGCGGCCGACCGGATCGGCAACATCTTGTCCGTCGAGCCGGCTATCGTGGACGCTCCAGATGCCAAGCGAATTACACCCGCGGACGTGTGCGGAGAAGTGGAGTTTCGGGATGTGTCGTTTGCCTACAAAGAAGGGCAGCCTGTACTCCGAGACATTTCCTTTCACGTAGAGCCGGGTTCCTTTGTCGGATTTGTCGGTCCGACAGGTGCGGGCAAGAGCTCCTTGATGAGTTTGCTCGTCCGTTTTTACGATCCGACCGTCGGCCAGATTCTGCTCGACGGCACCGACCTACGCGAATTTCGTCAGCGCGATTTGCGAAAAGTCATTGGCCTCGTCCAGCAGGAAGCCAATTTGTTCACAGGCACGGTTTTGGACAACATCCGCTTGTTCCGAGAGGACATCCCGGAGGAACAAGTCGTGGAAGCAGCGAAAGCAGTTGGAGTGCATGACATTGTGCAGAAGCTCCCGGATGGGTATCACACGCATCTGTACAGTAAGGGTGCCAATTTGTCTATGGGCGAGCGGCAACTGATTTCGTTTGCTCGGATTGTCTGCCTGAACCCGCGCGTGTTGATTCTGGACGAGGCCACAGCAAATCTCGACAGCAAGACCGAGGAACTGGTCAGCCGCGGCCTGCAGGCGGTCGCGCAGAATCGAACTACCCTTGTGATTGCCCATCGCTTGTCCACCATTCGTCGCGCGGACTGCATCTACGTATTGGAAAGCGGTCGTATTGTCGAGCGCGGAAAGCACGAGGAGCTGCTCGCTCTCGGTGGACTCTATGCGGACTTGCACGCCAAGTCGGGGATTGAGTATGAATCTCTGCAAATCGAGCAACCTAATTAGGAAAATAACAGCAATAGAAGGCTTCGTTTCTACTTCGCTTGTACACGTGCAAAACGAAGCCTCAGATTGCCAAGGTGGGTTGCACATGGCGCGTTTTTCATACAGACGGACGAAGTACGGAGTGGTAGGCCTTCTGGGCGTTGGGCTGGCGGGCTTGGGGACGGGTGGAATCCCTGAGGCCAGTGCGGCTACGCGTACGTACCAAGTCGTCACGAACGAAATCGCCGCGAAACAGAAGGACGGTTCAACCATCGAAGTATATCGGTTTGATCCGGCCGTGTACGTCGCGGGACAGGGAGACGACGTGGTCATCAAGATTCGAGGACTCAAGGGTCATGATCACCCTGTCGAACTGGAAGGATACGGAATTCAAGGGGTTGTGCACCGCAATCAGGTGACGGTTCTCAAGTTCAAAGCGGACAAGGCGGGATTCTTTCGGTTGATTTGCACTGCGCACGCCGCCGCTGACCACGAAGGGCCGATGGAGGCTTACCTCGTTGTGACCCCAAAGTGAAGAGAACGGTTCCGAGCACAACCCTGCCATGGACCGATGTGGCAGGGTTGTTGACGTCCAATGCTCCGACTGACTTACGCTGTGGTATGATGAGGTGGAAGTTTTGGCAATAGAGGCCATCAAGGAGGAACACGAGTGTCGACCCAACCCAGCGGGACCCATTTGCGTCCGCAAACCATCGGGCATTTGCTCGACGATACATTTCGTACGATTGGCCATCATTTTCGTCTCATTGCTGTAGCGACACTGTCCATCTACCTACCGTATCTCATCTTGCAGGATATTTTTTCGGCTAACCTGAACGGTCTGACAGCCGGGATTGATAATGTGCAATCGCCAGGCGATCTGATGGCACAATTGACGGCAGTGCTTCCGCAGTTGATTGCCTACGTGGTGATTTCCGTCCTCGGCGCCCTCGTTGTGACGCCGCTCCTGTATGGAACGATGATACACTTTCTGACAAAGTTGAAGTTCGAAGGCGAGACGCTCACATGGAAGCAGGCTGTCGGCCACGCTTGGCGACGTTTACCTGCGGTAATTGGAACCGATCTCTTGAAGTGGATCATCCTGCTCTTGACGATTGGGGGTACCGGCGTCATTCTCGCACTTGTTGGACGTCTTCTTGGCGGTCTCGGAGCGCACGCGGTGGTGACGGGAATCGTTGCGACCCTCCTCGGTATCGGTGCTCTATGTCTGGACGTTTGGTTGCTTATCAAATTCGCCCTAGCAACGCCCGTTGCAGTAATGGAGCGCGAGGCTGGATGGAATGCCCTGATGGGGTCGTGGCGACTCATCAAAGGGAACTTTTGGCGTGTGCTTGGCTATTTCATTCTCGTCCAATTGATAGCTGGTGCCGTCAGTTTCGGTTTGACAAGCTTATTTCACCTCATTCCCAACACCGTGGTCACCACCGTGTTGGACAGTGTGACGGAGCTCATCATCACACCGTTCACGTTTGTGGCCATCTCACTCTTGTACCTCGATTTGCGCGTCCGCGCAGAGGACCCAGATCAGAAGGATGGGTAGGATCTGTACGGTGCCGAATTGGCGTAGTATTCTCAGCGTACAAACGATGCTCCTGTGTTGTTGGATTGTCGGGTTCGCCATTTACCAGATGGCTCCACTGTCGGATCCGGACACTCCCTGGCACTATGCCACAGGTCTCTACATATTGAGTCATCACACGGTTCCGACCACGGATCCATTTTCCTGGACGATGCACGGCAAGCCGTGGGTCACGCAAGAATGGTTGTTTGAAGTGGTCCTGGCGTGGCTTGGCTCTCACTTCGGCTTCCCAGGCATCTGGGGATTCCTGTCGCTGGTACACGCCGTAACAGTGATTGTGTTATACCGTGTCTGCAGAAGTCTGCCTGGCAGCAATGCCATCGCAGCGGCCGTCTGCGCGTGTTTGGGAACGCTTGTGCCGCTGGTGTTTTGGACGATGCGCCCGCAGGTCGTGTCTTACATGATGTTTGCCATCTTTCTCTGGATTCTGGAGCGAGTTCGGAATGGGGCGTTTCAGGCGTTGTGGCTGGTTCCGCCATTGATGCTTATGTGGGCCAATGCCCACGGGAGTTCGAGCATCGGCATTGTCATGCTGTTGCTGGAAGTCCTGATCAGCTTCTTCCCTTCCTTGGGTAGACTCAAGAAACTGCGACTTCCGCCGGGCGCACGTTTGCGCCTCCTAGGTGCTGCAGTGGTCGGGGCGTTGATTGGGCTGTGCAATCCGAACACGTACAAAGCGTACACCTACGCATTGCTGTCGACGAACCAGACGATGGTTAACAACATCAACGAGTGGCACTCGCCCGACTTTCACAACGATATCTTCAAATACGGGTTGCTGCCATTCTTGATGATTACGTTTCTCATTCTCTTGGTCCGGTGGAAACCGTTGCCGATGCGGGAAACTTTGTACTTCGGCGGCAGTTTCGCGGTGATGCTGATTTATCAGCGATTTGCGCCGTATATGGCCATTTCTTCCGCGCTGCTGTTAGCGCCACTCATCGCGGATTTGTTCCGCAAACTCCTACAGCCACATCCAGTTGTCATGGCGTGCAATGGGCTCCTGAGCCTGGCAGCACTAGCGTACTTCGGAACGCAGTTGCCGACTGTGAAAGGCAGCGTGAACAAGCACTGGTCGACGTCGGCTTATCCTGTGTACGCTGTAGACTACCTGCAGAAACACCATTTGACTCAGCATGTGTTGAATGCGTATCAATGGGGCGGGTACCTTATCTACCGGGGAATCCCGACGTTTATCGACGGGCGGACGGACATCTTTTTACAGGGTCAGAACGTGTTTGTGGATTACTTGGCCATCACGGACATGTGGTGGAATGGACCGGACCTGATTGACAGCTACAAATGCGACGTTGCGCTGTTTCCGAGCGGTGAACCTGTTGTCACCTTCCTGGTGCACAATCCCGATTGGCGTGTGGTCTACCAGGACGCCACGGCGGAGATTCTTGTGCGAAATGGCATCGACATCAATCCAAATTAAAATCGTCCCGGGTGGACCGGTGGGTTCGCTTGCTGGGACGTTTTTTGTGTAACGGAGCGTCGTGAAAAAGTCCGAGGTCCAGTTGTTGGATTTGCACGACGCGCATGGGGATGTGGCACACTTTGCAGATCGGGCCAGCCATAATTTCCCCTTGCGCCTCCACTGTTCTCCAGGATTGACACTTGGAACACTTGAAATAGGTCGTGTGTAAGTATTGATTGGACACAGAATCCCTCCTATGTAGGCTTAGTCTTCATGTAGATGGATAAACTCCAATTTCTGAACGGCACATAATTAGACCTCGTTCAGTCTCTCATCCTCTCCTCATTCGCTGAGCCGTCTGTGAATTCCTCTGCCGATACTCAGAATGTGACTCGAAGTCACCAATGAAGACCCTACACCGTATCATGGCATAGGCGTAGGCGTACGCACATGCGTGGCATGATGTGGATGACAAGGAGCGGTAGAAAAAATGCTCATTCATACGGTAGTGCAAGGAGAGAGTTTGCGCGACATCGCGGCCCGATACGGAACCACCACCCGGGAGCTGCAGCACTTGAACGAATTGCAGAGCGACAACATCCTTGTCCCTGGTCTGCACTTGCTCGTTCCGGGTCCGGCCACGTTGGCCCGTCCGTATACTGTGCAGTCGGGCGACACGGTGGAAAGTATCGGGCGCCGACAGGGCGTTACACCTGATGAATTGCGCGGTTGGCTCGGTTTGCAGACAGGGCAATCGCTTCGTCCGCAACAGAGGCTGTACGTACCCACTCGCGTGCAAGGAAAGCGCACCATTGAAGTGAACGGATATTTGCTGCCAGAAGGAAACGTAAATGACGCGCGTATTGTACAAGATATCGGCCAACGGCTGACCTATCTTTGCATCTTCAGCTATCAGGCGAGAGTAGACGGAAGCTTGGTTGGCCAGAAGGACAACGATGCGTTGTCCGCAGCTCGACAGTTGCGCGTTGCTCCGCTGATGACGGTCACCAACTTTGACGGCAACAACTTCAACACAGAACTGGCGCATACGGTGATGTCCAATCCGTCCATCCGCCGCAAACTGATGGATAACATTCTACGCACCGCCCGTAATCGTGGGTTTCGGGGCGTCAATGTCGATTTCGAACACATGCAGCCATCCGACAGGCCGCTTTACAATGAGTTTATCAGCGAGCTCGGCCAGGCAGTGCGTCGTCAGGGACTTTCGATTTCCATCGCCATGGGGCCCAAGACGTCCGATGAGCCGACCGCTTCCTGGATGGGCGCATTTGATTATCGCACGCTCGGCGGAGAAGTGGACTTCATCATGCTGATGACGTACGAGTGGGGGTGGGTCGGAGGACCACCGATGGCCATCGCCCCGCTTGATCAAGTCCGCGCAGTATTGAACTACGCGACATCGGTGATTCCGTCCAGCAAACTCCTCATGGGGATGGCGCTGTATGGGTACGACTGGCCGCTGCCCCACCCGCAAGCGGGGAGGGCATCCGGCATTAGCAACAAGAGTGCGCAGAATCTGGCGGTGGGTCAACAAGTCCCGATTGAATGGAGTGTGCAGAGCGCATCTCCTTTCTATCACTATCGAGACTCGGAAGGTCGAGAGCACGTGGTATGGTTTGAGGATGCATTGAGTGCTGCCGTGAAGTTGCAACTCATCTACGATTATGGCCTGCGGGGCGCAAGTTTTTGGGTTCTTGGGAACGAATTCCCACAGGTCTGGCACCTGATTCGCGACAGCTTCAACGTACGGAAAGTGTGATCCTAGCACTTTCCTGACGAATCGTGTTGGATATTCTGCTTGTCGGTTGAGGTGTCTTACATGTACAATGCGGAGCCTGGGGACATTCTGTTGTACCGAACGCTGCAAACGTTTGAGGTGCGAGAGATCGATTGGGTCGAACGCCTGAAGGATGGACGCCAACAGTACTTCTACTACCACTGCTCCATTGCACTGGATGCACACACGGAAATCGAATCCAATGGAAAGACCGTTGCAATGAAGCCGCTTGCCCACGACGGATTTGATGTATTCAGACCGCCAGTTCCGGTTGACTCGCGTGACGCGGCGCTGAGGTTCATTCGGACCCTGGTGGGGCAACCCTACGATTGGGTGTTGGTATTTGACGATGTTTTGCGGGCGATAACCCATGACCTGGTTCATTTGCCCGTTTCGTTCGTAGAGAGTGAAGAGCGGCATCGCAAGATATGTTCGTCCCTGGTGGTAAAGTACTTAAATGCAACGGGGTTACAACATACGCTTACTCGCAATGCGTTACCAGAGGACATATACCTTCAGTTCAAGGATTTTCAGGTTCGCACAGACTAGCGAATGACGAGTCCATGCAGATGAAAGAGAGTTCGAAGGGGGCCTTCGGACTCTCTTTCATCTGTCTTCTCGTGTAGGATTGTGCAAATCGTGAATTTGTTATTTTGTCTCAGAGGTCACCGTCGTGTCTACGCCAGCCGGGGGTGTCACAGGAATGGCATCGTATGCGGTTTCGTGCAAGGAAAATAATGGAATTCCGGTAGGCGTGGATGCTGTATCACCTTTCGGCATGGGGATTGCACTCGTCGGAACGTTTATGTCGAGCGTTAGTTGCTCACCTGTGATGACGTTCTCGTTGTGGACGGGCTGTACCGTAATCTTCAGCGTCCCTGTCGTGTGGGTGTAATGAAGAATGGAAGCCATTTGGCTGGACGGAAGCTCCGAAGATTGGCCCGTTGAGCTTGCAATCGCCCCCATCATGGGTTCCAGGAAGAATTTCAGGCTGCTGGCCATTGCCCTAGGCGGTCTTTACACTCTCTTTAACCGCAATTGACAGAAAATTTACTTCGGTGCTTTACACTGGGGGTGTACGAGATGGCGTCGCAGGATGTGTTGTTGCACATCTGGACGGACAGGGGGAGACGGGATGAAGGAGCCGTTATTTTTTGCGATTGACATTGATGGTACGCTTCTCAATTCCAGGCAAACCGTAGATGAGCCCACGTGGGCCGCAATTCAGAGAGCCATGCATGAAGGGCATTACGTCAGTTTGGCCACCGGTCGCATGGCAAAGTCGGCCCTCGTCTGGGCGCGCTACCTTCAGATCAATGCCCCGGTGGTTACACTGAATGGAGCAGAAATCATAGATGCTCAAACTGGCGAGACATTGTGGTGCACGCCCCTTGCCAATGAACCCTTGTTAAAACTCATACATCTAGCTGAGAACGCCGGTCTGAACTATAGACTGTTTGGACACAACTACATCGTGTGTGCCACAGACCACTTTGATCACTTGAAACCACTTCTGCACACCTACTACAAAGGCACCCTGGTCCTGTCGGAAGACGATGTACCGAAGTACTTAGAACGACCTCCTGAGGCGATTTTAAAAACCACCATCGTATGTCACAGTGAACGAGAATTACTCGAAGTGTATCAAGAGCTGAAGTCCTGGAACGCCTTTGAGCTCTCCCGTACGCCAGACATGGAGATTGAGATCACGCAACACGGTGTCAATAAGCTGTCGGGGATTCAGCGTGTCATCCGCGACTTGAACGTTTCACTCGAAAATGTTGTCGCAATCGGCAATGGAGAAAATGACTTGGAAATGCTCTGCCACGTTGGCGTCGGTTATGCCATGGCCAACGCTGAGCCCGTTGTATTGCAATACATTTCATTGCGAACGGCCTCCAACGATGAGAGCGGAGTGGCCAAGGCCATGGAGCACGAACTCGGGAAAAGAGGTGTGAAGTTCGCGTAGTTTGTACTTACATGGGCAATATGCTACTTGCGCAAACACGTGGATTGAGATATAATCATCGCAACATTTTGGAAATATGATCGATGAAGAGGAAAAGTACCCTGTCATACTCCGACACAGAGAAGGATGGTCAGCGGCTGAAAGCCATCCTGTTGGAGCGCAGGTGAACCGGCCTCGGAGACGATGCCTGAACGTTTTAGTAAGGTGTCCGGATGGCGCCGTTATCGCCGCACGAGATCTATGGTTGCCTATCATGTCAGCAGCTATGGAATCAGGGTGGTACCGTGGGAACAGAACTCCCGCCCCTGCGCATGCAGGAGCGGGAGTTTTCGCGTTCTAGAAACTTATCGCAAGGAGGCGAGGTATAAATGGAACACAAGCAAATTTTCGTCATTGGAGCGGGGGCGATGGCGGAGGCGTTCATTCGTGGCGTTACCAAGGCGGGTGTTGCGCGACCGCAAGACATCCGCGTCATCAACCGCAGTCGCGTTGAACGTTTGACCAAGCTTGTACAGCAGTACGGAGTGCAAGCTGCAGCTTCGTGGAGTGAAGCGACAGGAGCGGACCTCGTCGTACTTGCGGTCAAGCCGGCTGACGTGACCGAGGCACTACGTCTGGCGGCTCCACACCTGAATCGTCCTTTGCTGCTTTCGTTTGCCGCTGGGGTCAACCAGTCGTATATTGCAGACCTTTGTCCACAAGTGGACACGGTTCGAGCGATGCCCAATTTGCCCGTATCCGTCCAGTGTGGCGTGTCGGCAGTCGCGTACGGGCCAGGTGTCAGTGAGGCGGATAGGGCGTACGTTTTTGAATTACTGAGTGCGCTCGGAGACGTAGTAGAGATTCCTGAACACTTGATGGACGCTGCAACCGCTGTGTCCGGCAGCGGCCCCGGGTTCCTGTGCTACTTTCTCGAGGGGATGGAGGCGGCCGCGATACGACTCGGATTCCCTCCAGAACTGGCGCGCCAGTTGCTCGTGAAGACGATGGCTGGAACGGCGCTCACGTTATCGGAGTGGGGTGTTTCCTCGGAGACATTGCGCCAGCGCGTCATGTCGCCGAATGGAACGACGGAGGCCGGCGTGAAACAGTTGGATGCAGGGTACGTACGCGGCTACGTGTATGAAGCCGTTTTGGCCGCCGCAGCCCGATCCGCCGAGATGGGCAAGGTGTATCAACCGACCAGCGCTGAGTCGAACCCGGGAGACTCAACACGGGGTGTCACGAGCGGGGGAAATGGCGCTCAACGCGTAGCCACGCGTAGAAGCGGAATATTGCGGGGATGAGCGACACAACGAAGAAAAACACCCAATCCTCCGCTCCCCTGGTCACGAGGAACAGGACGCTGGTAATCGGAAGCAGGACGACAGCCCGGTTGATGGCCCCCGTGTTCAACGGTTTGCCCCCGAGGAGGCTCCAGGCCTGCTGCGTCTGGCGCTGTCGCATGCATTGTTTGTGGAACGTGGCGAGGTGAACGCCGACAAATGCTGTGGATAGGTCGGCTTTCGACGAGATGGGTTCATGACAGTTGTGGCACACAGGATGTTGGACTCGCGTCATGGATCGCCCTCCGTCTCTAAGAAGTTCTGACGACATTATAGCGAACTCAAGGACCGGTGCCCAGAAACCACCCACGTGTGTCATTCTCTTCTATTGCCGTCGCTCGTTCCATCTGATATGTTTGTTGCGTCAACGTCTTGCAAGACGCTTCCTGACGACTCAATCGGACTCGTATAATCGCGGGAATATGGCCCGTAAGTCTCTACCAGGCAACCGTAAATTGCCTGACTACGAGTGAAAGCACATCTAGGGTTCCGTCGCGATGCGGCCTTCGAGTGGTCTCATCACGAGTCTGGACCGAGCGATGTGGGCAAATGGTGCTACACCTTTGGGAGAAAAGCCCGGAAGGACAGGTTTCACTTGGAGTGCGCTGACGCGCGAAGAGTGCCTGTTCCTCTGGGCTTGTTTGCGTTTTGCAAAAGACGTGGGAGGTGCGAAGTTGGACATTTTAGAAGAAAGGATACGCCGTGAAGGTCTGGTCTTGTCTTCTACCGTTTTGAAGGTGGATTCATTTCTGAATCACCAGGTGGATCCCCAGTTTACGCTCCTGCTTGGCGCGGCGATGGCGGATCCGTTCCAGGATTGCGGCGTTACGAAAGTGCTCACAGTAGAAGCAAGTGGCATTCACTTCGCTATGGCTACAGCACTGGCGCTCGGCGTTCCGTTTGTCTATGCGAAAAAGAAAAAAGCCATTACCCAGACCGACGCGGTTTGGATGGTACCAGCGTACTCCTACACCCGGCAGGAAACCTATCAAATCAGTGTGTCAAAGTCGTACTTAACGTCGGAGGACGTGGTGTTAATGGTCGATGATATCCTTGCCGAAGGGGCTGCGCTGTGTGCACTGACTGAGATTGTCCGCTCGTCGGGAGCAATCATCGCAGGTGCCGCCGTGGTGGTGGAAAAGAGTTTCCAAGCAGGGCGCGCGAAGTTGCAAGAAGCCGGTGTACGCGTCCACGCTTTGGCACGCATTCGCACGATGTCTGAATCAAGGATTGAGTTTATCCAGGAATCTCGTCCGGAAGGAGCTGCTCGGCGTTGAACAAAGGCAAAGTCGTCACGTTGGGACTTCAACACGTGCTTGCGATGTACGCCGGATCTGTTGTCGTTCCACTGACCATCGGTGGAGCGTTGAAGTTGAACCCTGCACAAATGGCGTATCTGATCTCTGCCGACCTGTTTACCTGCGGACTGGCAACGTTATTGCAAGTTTTGGGTACCCGGTTTCTCGGCATCCGCCTACCGGTTGTCCTCGGCTGCACATTCACGGCAGTAGGTCCTATTATCGCCATCGGCATGACCGCAAATCTGCCGACAGCCTTCGGCGCGATTATCATTGCAGGCATTGCTGTCATGCTGCTGGCCCCTGTGTTTGGCCGCGTATTAAAATTGTTTCCCACGGTCGTCACCGGCTCCGTGGTGACGGTCATCGGGTTGTCACTGATTCCCGTAGCGATGGAAAACGCGGCGGGGGGATTGGGCAGTACGGATTTTGGTCGGCCTGTCAACTTGCTGTTGGCGCTGTGTACGTTGCTCGTCATTCTCGTGGTTAATCGCTTGTTCTCTGGTTTCATTCGTGCGATTTCTGTGCTCATTGGTCTCATCGTTGGAACGATTGCCGGTTACTTCCTCGGGATGGTGCAGTTTTCTTCCGTTGCCAAAGCGAGTTGGGTGAGCCTGGTGCATCCGTTGTACTTTGGTCTCCCGGTCTTCAACGTCGCTGCAATTGTCACCATGATCGTGGTGTGTTTGGTCAGCATGGTGGAATCGACGGGCGTCTACTTTGCGCTCAGCAAAGTCACGGATACCGAGTTAACTAACGCTGACGTGGTACGGGGGCTGCGCGCGGAGGGCGTTGCCACTGTACTCGGCGGGCTGTTTAACACGTTCCCCTATACGACGTTCTCCCAGAACGTAGGGTTGGTATCCATGACCGGCGTCAAAAGGCGCAGCGTCATCGTAGTGGCCGGACTGATATTGGTGCTGTTCGGATTTCTGCCCAAAATCGCCGCGCTGACCACTGTCATCCCAACTTCTGTCCTTGGGGGTGCCATGGTGGCGATGTTTGGAATGGTGGTGGCATCGGGCATGAACATCCTCGCCAATGTCGATTTTCGGCGACAGGAAAACATGCTCGTGGTGGCTTGCAGCATCGCAGTGGGACTGGGCTCGGCAGTGGTGCCACAAATATTTGACCACGTGCCGGATACACTGAAGATGTTGCTGCAAAACGGGATTGTGACAGGAGCTGTCACTGCGGTGGTGCTCAATGTGCTGTTAAACTGGCGCGGGGAGCGGCACGCGGTAGGTACGGTGGACGCGGTGTCTGAAGCGTAACAGCAGGGTTCACAAATCCATGACGTAATCAGAGGGAGTGCATGCAGCACTCCCTCTGGCTTGTTGATGTGACGAGGTCATCACATTCGTCCGGATTTGAAGATGGACCATATCAATGAAATCGCCATCAGTACACCGATGGCAAGACCCATGTCGGTGATGGGAACGTTGAAGATAGCACTGCTGGTTTTGGCCAACGATGAGGCAATCATCAGTCCTGACATAAAAATACTAAACGCCAGCAGCATGACGCTGAATGATAGTCGGTTGCTGATTCGCTCCAACTTATCAAGGGCGTTCTGCAGTACTGGAATCTCTATCTGTACCTTGGCTTTGCCTTGACGAAATTGTTGGGTTAAGAGCCGAATTTGTCTCGGGAGTTCGATGAGCAGTTCGGCAGCGTCCACAATGGAGGCTACGGCATTGCGCCCGATTGACCTGGGATCCAACTGTTCCTTCAAGAGTCTCTTACCGAACGGTTCTGCTACGTCCATGATGCGAAATGTTGGATCCAAGTGTTCCACCACACCTTCGATGGTCACCAGCGTCTTACCAACCAATGACAAGTCGGGTGGGATCTTGATCCGATGCTTGTACGCCACTGTCAATAGCTCGCGAACCGATTCGCTGATGTTTACCTGACTGAGTGCTACATCGTAATATTTATCGCGCAGTTCTTCCACGTCTCTGCGTAGTTTCCCGTCGTCCACGTCCGCCGGGACGACACCCATTCGGTACAGTGCGAGAACAATCAAATCCGTACTCCGGAACCTGAGTGCGATAATCAGTGCTGCCAGCCTGCGTTTCAGTTCCGGGTTCAATCGTCCAACCATGCCGAAGTCCATGAATAGAATGACATTGCCCGGCAGGGCTGCCAGATTCCCCGGATGAGGATCCGCATGGAAAAAACCGTGAATCAGAATTTGCGTAAAAACGGCCTTTGCTGCCCTTGTGGCGAGTAATTGCGGATTGAATCCCAACTCACGGAGGCAGGTTCTCTCACTGAACTTGACCCCCTCAACATATTCCATCACTAACACTTTCGGCGTGGTGAAGTCCCAATGAATTTGAGGGATGTACACCGTATCATCCTGTCGAAACATTTTCCGGATCCTATCCGCATTTCGTGCTTCAATGGTGAAATCACATTCATTCAAGAGGGTCCGTCGAAATTCGTGCATGACCTCACTGAGTTCATAATGCTTGGCCCATTCAAAGTGCTTCTCCGCCAATTGAATCATGTCGGCGAGGATTTCGATATCGACTTCGATATTCCGCCTGATGTCTGGTCGTTGAACTTTCACAGCAACGACTTCACCGGAGTGCAATGTCGCTTTATGTACCTGTCCGATGGACGCAGATCCAATGGGCTGTTCCGAAAAATCGGTAAACAATGCTTCCATGGGTTTCTGAAACTCAGATTCAATGACATGACGGACGGTTTCGCTCGGCATGGCGGGTACATCATCATGAAGTCGGGAAAGCTGTTGGATCAATGCCTCAGGAAACACATCTGTGCGTAAACTGGCCACCTGACCCATCTTGATAAACGTGGGCCCCAACTGTTCAATGACAACTCTGATACGTTCGTAAAGGGACATGGTCTCGGTTAACTGGTCATCCACAAACCAACGTCTTGGCAAAGTCAACACATGAGTGAGTCCAATTTCATCGAGGAACCAGCCAAATCCATTGCGAATGAGAATTTGTGCAATCTCCTGATATCGACTGAGATGACGGATTCGTTTGCCAAGGGCAACTTTCCGATTCACGTATCGTAACCTACTTTCACCTTATTCCTTCGATGTATCTAATTTCCTTTCGAGTTCCGCAATTCGCGCTTCTAATTGTTGGATATATTCAGCAGTGACGGGAGCCGCATTGATGCGGTCAGTTTCAGATCCCTCTTCCTTCGGCAACATGCCCATTTTCGACAAGACCTTTTGGACCTGCTCCTGAATCATCCGCTGTAGTTCAGCCCGTTCCTGTTCGCCCCGTTCCACCAAAGTGTTCAACAGCCGTTTTCCGTCAGCGACGGACAACTGACCTGAATCGGTCCACTCCTTAATCTTCGCTTCGAGCTTCTCGCGACCAATGGAAATCATACCGATACCGAGATCGGTCATGGTTTTCAAAAAATCTTCCATAGGGTTCATCTCCTTTGATGGGTATCCGTTCTTAGGCCAAACGCGTCTATCCGTCATTTCTCGAAACCGTGCAACTTCTAAGAAGATGCATGGTACTAGTGTAGATACATGTAGGTTGCCTTAATTATATCGAAAAAAACATGGCCAATCGACTTTGAGCCGATTGACCACGCAATACGAAACCATTGAGAGAGGATTTGACGGAACACCCCTTTCCTAAGTGTCTGGCGCTGCTCATGTATCGTTAGAGCTCTGCGGTGGCTTGATCCAATTCGTCGGCCACGTCACTCAGTCGCGATTCGATATCGGTCAATACGGCCAGTTCAAGCTCAGGTAGCAGGTCTTCGTGATCTCGAAGCAGTTCCAAGGCCAGTGTCACTTTCCACGATGCGTCGGCAAGGATTTGCACCGCATGCACAATTTCTTCATGTCGGGCGAGAGCGATGCTGGTCTCAATCACCCCTGCGTCATCGCTCGTGGCAGACTCCAGGTCGCCTTCCAGATGTTCACCCAACTGCATCCACACTTGTGCAAACACTTCCTCATCCGATAAGTGATCCATGAACAGTACGCCGTTTAAATGGTCTAGTTCGTGACAGAGAACACGGGCTAAAAGGCCGGAAGCTTCGTACTGCCGTTGCTGACCGTACCTGTCCTGTGCGACCATCGTTATCTGGCTGGGACGCCGGAGCTGCAACGTGAGACTTGGAAAGCTCAGGCAGGATTCCACACTCTCCTGTTCACCTTCGCTGTTTTTCAGTTCCGGATTAACAAATTCCAGAACTCCATCTCCCACGTCTATCACAAACGCGCGAATGGGTTGGCCAATTTGCGGCCCAGCCAGCCCTACCCCATTGTGGTGCTGCATCGTCTCTGCGAGGTCGTCCAGAATCGTGTAAAGTGTTTCGTCAAATGCGGTCACTTTGGCGCATGGAATACGCAGCTCCGGCACGTCTCCTTGCACAACGTCATGTTTTGACATCCCCATCCCCCTCGGATCCACAGTCTTTTTTCATAACAATGCTGCAGATGTTCCGAGTGACTCGGGTATTTGCCTAGTCGAGACCGTTTCGTTTGGACGTTGCCGGACATATACCGACAGTACGAGAACATCCGAGAAGCAGGAGGGAGAAACGTGGGGCTGGTCAAGACTGTGGAGCAAATTCACGCGTTGCGGCAGGCAGGGCGAATGAATGCAAGGATCCATGAGAAGGTATCAGCGGCACTTGAACCGGGAGTTACAGGTGTGGAGCTAGAACAAATTGCCCTTCGGGTGATGAAAGAGATGGGAGCCACATCGTCGTTTCCGGAGTGGACAGAGTTTCCCGGTGCCATCTGTGTATCCGTGAACGAACAGGTTGGACATGGCATTCCGTCCAAAACCCCACTTCGTGAAGGAGACATTGTGACCATTGACGTAGGCGTCTACTACAACGGTGTGCACTCCGATGCGGCCGCGACGTATCCGGTCGGCAAGGTGGACGAATCTGCACAGCAACTGATGCATGCCACCAAGCATGCCCTCCATCGTGGCATTGCTGCGGCCTGTGACGGAGCGCGGGTTTCCGACATCTCCTCCGCGATATATCGCGACGTGCGATCCGCTGGATATGAAACGGTGCGGCACGCCTTTGGGCACGGCATTGGCACCGCGTTGCACGAAGACCCGCAAATTGCCAATTTCGGGCCGGCAGGTCGTGGGCAACGGTTGCGATCCGGTATGGTGGTGGCCATTGAACCTGTGGTCACCGGTGGAATGAGATACACGCGCACCCTTGATGACGGTTGGACCACAGTGACGGTGGACGGATCTTTAGCGGCTCACTTCGAGCATACGGTTCTCATCACGGAAGCCGGGCCAGAGATCTTGACCCGAGCGTCTTGGGATACGAATCGAGAGGGCAATTTGGAAGACTGCGGGGAGTTCGCCCTCACCGTACGGACCGACAAGCTCGGGCAGATTCACATACGGCGTATGCAGGGGACGGATGAACGTGCCATGCTGGACTTGGCACATCTGACCATGGATCCGATTCTGATGGAGGCGTGGGGCAGGCGCTCACAGCCGAACGAGCTGTTTGGGGACCCGGCGGCAGAGGCCTGGGTCTGTGCATTGGACAGCGGTGAGATGGTGGGGTTTGTGATCTTTGTGATGGGCGAGTTGCTTCATGTCAATACCTTGGTGGTTTCACCGATGTGCCAACGAACCGGATTAGGACACGCGTTGATGATGGAACTGGAGGGCGTCGCCCGGCGGAGGCAGTTGTCCGCCGTGGAATTGTGTGTTCAGGAGAACAACTTCACCGCCATCGCTTTTTACGAAAAGTTGGGCTTTGTCGTGGTGGGTAAGCCTTATTTTCGCACGTTGCATATGCGCAAAACACTTTGAGGAGAATGCACTTCCAAAGCCTCCAATGGTGTAGTGAAGTAGGGTGGGCGCTCCCCTTTGCAGAGACCCGGGGAGTAGTAGACGAGAAGCAACGTTGGTGTCTCCTCTATTCTCCCGTTTGAGAGCAGAGACTGCAGATGGAAGGGCACGACTTCCAAGACAGCGTGACGGTCCAACGCTTCCGCCGTCAGTCCGAGTGCTTGAAACTGCGGGCCGAGCGCTTCCGGATGGGCCACCAGGGAAGCCAACAGACGTTTCACGTCGCTTTTGTGTACGCGGTAATCCCACCACACTTCGTGCGGACGAATGCGGAACGACAGCAGGTAGTCCAGTTTCATGAGCGACTGTGCTGCCTGCAGTTCCTGACCGCTACATGTACTCTGCAAGAACTGGTTGAGCCGAAGAAACAAGTCCTTCAGTTGATGGCCAATCCGACTCCATCCCTGCTCGTCCCAATACGTCCCAAACGCTTGGAAAAAGTCGAATGGAGATGCGAACACCTGCTTGACAAGATAGCGCACGGTGTTACGCAACCTACCATCGTTCCAGTACTTCTCCAACACGTCCTCAACCTGCTTAATCCGAAGGATATCGTCAAACGACAACTCGTTGTTGCCGAGGATTTCGTAGGGTGCGTGTTCCTGGTAGATGTACCCGTGTTGAGATGCGCGCTCACGCAGTCCGGTCCCACGCAGCATCTTGAGAAACCCGAGTTGTAGTTCTTCTGGTTCCAACGCGAACACGTCGTTAAACGTCTTGCGGAACGAGGTGTAATCCTCTTCCGGCAACCCGGCAATTAGATCCAGGTGTTGGACAATCCGCCCACTATTCTTGATGGTTTCAATGGTCCGGCGCAGCTTTTCAAAGTTTTGGCGGCGACGAACGAGGGTGTTTGTCAGGTCGTTCGTCGACTGCACGCCAATCTCGAATCGGAACGCACCGGGGGGGGCATTCTTGGCCAGGAAATCCGTCACGTCCGGAGGCAAGATGTCGCCCGTGATTTCAAATTGAAAGACCGTGTCGCGGCGATGTTCCATCAAAAACCGGAACAGCTCCATCGCGTAATCCTTTTTAAGGTTAAACGTTCTATCTACAAATTTAATCGTCCGCACTCCGGCATCAATGAGTCTGAGCAGATCCCGCTTGACGCGCCCCATGGGAAAGTAGCGAACGCCACTTTCAATCGAGGACAAGCAGAATTGGCAGGAGAACGGACAGCCGCGGCTGCTTTCAAAGTACACGATGCGGTTGGTCAATCCGTGCAGGTCTTCGTCGGTGTCATAAGGGCTCGGCACAGTGGCCAGATCCAGCTTGGCACGCGGGGGTTCAATCACGACTTTGTCGTCTCGCCGATAGGCAGTGCCTGCAATATCGGTCCCATCACCACCATTCCTCAAGTCGCACAGGAGCTCGTGAAAGGTCGCTTCGCCTTCACCGACCACAATGAAGTCCACTTCGGGAAGGCGGCGTACCCAGTAGTGCACATCGTAGGAGACCTCCGGTCCACCGAGGACAATGCGCGTCTTCGGCAACACCTGTTTGAGCATTTTTAACACAGGAATGGTCTCTTCAATGTTCCAAATGTATGTGGAAAACGCAATGACGTCCGGTCGCCGGCGATAGAGGTCCGCAACGATGTGTGTCGTCAGATCTTTGATGGTGAACTCTACGAGTTGCACATCGGGAAAATCGCGGCGGATGTACGCTCGCAAGTACCGCAGTGCAAGCGACGAGTGGATGTATTTTGCGTTCAACGTGGTCAACACAATCTTCACAGAGATCCACCTTTCGACACATCGGTGTCTTTATCCACATCAGTACCTGGTGTGACTTGCACGTCCATTGTACTACGAAGCGAGGCAAGCATCGCAAAGCGCCAGGTGACGCGACAAGTTCCTGGTGCATCCATCTCTTGCATCGCCCCTGAAATCGACGTATAGTGTTCCTTTGGATTGTGGAATGAAGATTGCGAAAGCTGGGTGATTCAAGTGGCAACCATCTACGACGCGGTCATTGTCGGCGCAGGTCCAGCAGGATTGTACGCAGCCTATGAATTCACTCTTAAACGACCACAAAGCAAAGTGCTTCTGCTCGATAAAGGGGTGGAGGCGCACAAGCGTCGGTGCCCCATTCTCGAAGAACGGATTACCAAGTGCCCGCCTGCCAACAAAAAGAAGGATTACGCGGGCTGTCTGCCGGCCTGCGGTATTTTGAACGGAGCAGGGGGCGCAGGCAGTTTCAGCGACGGGAAGTTCAACATCACGTCCGAGTTCGGCGGGTTTCTCACGGACTATCTACCAGCGTCTGAAGTTTTAAACTTAATTGAGTACGTGGACGCGATTAATCTGCGCCATGGCGCACCCGGTTCCATTACGGATCCGACGACGGACGCAGTGAAAGCGATTGAGCGGAAGGCAGCCGGAGCTGGCCTCAAATTGCTGCGAGCCAGGGTCCGGCATATTGGCACGGATAAAAACCTGGAGCTCATGAACAGCATTTTTGAGTACCTGTCACACCACGTGGAACTAAGGTTCCGTACCTTTGTCGAAGACTTGCTTATCGAGAATGAAGAGATTCGCGGGGTGGTGACGCGGGAGGGCGAGGAAATTCTCGCAAAGAACGTGATTGTGGCACCTGGCCGAGACGGATCTACGTGGCTCACCGAGTTGTTCCGAAGGCATGGGTTGAAAATGAGCAACAACCAGGTGGACATCGGCGTGCGGGTGGAAACGTCAAACGTTGTCATGCAGGAGATCAACGAACACCTATACGAGGGGAAGTTTATCTTCCAGTCGCCATCAACCGGTCTGCGCTGCCGGACGTTTTGCAGCAACCCTTCGGGTCACGTGGTTGTCGAAAATCACTCCGGGGTGATGGCTGCAAACGGGCATGCGTACAAAGACCCCGCACTGGGTACGGACAACACAAACTTTGCGCTCCTCGTGAGCCACAAATTTACAGAGCCGTTTGACAAGCCCAACGAATTTGCAAAGCAGATTTGTCGTCACGCTAACGAACTGTCTAACGGGTCCATCATCATACAGCGTTACGGGGATCTGTTGAAGGGACGCCGAAGCACGGAACAACGTATCCGGGAAGGATTCATTGAACCGTCGATGAAGGAGGCCGTGCCTGGAGACCTCGGTCTGGTGCTTCCGTACAAGACGATGGTGGCATTGCGCGAAATGATTGAAGCGCTGAACTACGTGACGCCAGGCATCGCCAGTGAACACACGCTGTTCTACGGTGTAGAGGCGAAATTCTACGCGTCACGTGCGGACGTGAATAAAAGGCTGCAGACGAAAGTGAAGGGGCTGTACTGCGCAGGTGATGGACCTGGCATTTCCCGGGGGATATCACAGGCGGCGAGTAGTGGTGTATACGTCGCCCGGAACATCATACAAACACTGGAATGACGGCAGTGGTTATTCTACTCCCTTTGAAATCGGGCCCTGCGATAGGCGTTTACCACTGCAGGAGATTGGCTGGTGAGAATACACTGCATCAGAACATGCGAAGGGAGTGCGTGTGATGTATTACGGAGCTTTTGGGGGTTACACCCGCTGGGCCGTCGTGTTCTTGATTATCTTCGTGCTATTCTTCCTGCTTGTGCCAGGTCACGGAGGTTACACAACCACTTGCACCACCACACCGGTCTGCTGACGAAATGGGAGGGTTACCCTCCCGTTTTCGTTTGCGCCGACCGGTGCGGACCGCGTGCTAGGCCTGAGGTGTGGTACACTTTGAAGAAAATCACAATGCAAGGCGGTAATACATCGTGCTACCAGACACTCCGTACATAGAGACCGTGGGTGACGCAATTCATTGGATATACGGTTCATATAACCGAGCGAAGCCGTGGTTGGCTGCGGGGCGCCCGGACAGATACATTCGGCACCCAGAGTGGACGAGCCGTCTGTTGGAAGCGGTGAATCGGCCGGATCTGGGGAGTTACAATGTGGCGGTCACGGGGAGCAAGGGGAAGGGCTCGCATGCCATTCTTCTGGCAGGGATGCTGCAACAACTCGGGTTTCGGGTCGGGTTGTTCACGGGACCGCATCTGGTGGATTTTTTGGAGCGCTGTCGCGTCAACGGACAAGCCATTTCGGAACAACAGTTTGTCCGGTACATGCAACGGGTTGCCCGTGCAGCAGATGGGTTTACATTGAGGGAAGGCCAATATTTTGGGCCAGTCGGATTGATTGCAGTGGCTGCTGCACTGTGGTTTCAAGATGCCAAGACGGACGTCAATATTTATGAATTGGGTCGGGGTGCACTGCACGATGACGTGAATCGTATCGTTCACCAAGGAGCTGTGCTGACACCTGTGTTCCTAGAGCACGTTCGCGAATTAGGACCCAGACTGGAAGATGTTGCGGCGGAGAAGGCAGGTGTCCTCACGAAGGACACGCTCTGGCTCTGCAGCCACTCGCAGTCCACGGTCGTGCGCGAGGCCGTTTCTCGACGCGCGGCTTCGATGACGGACGTTCGCTACCTGGGTGAAGACTTTGGGCAGGTACATGCGCTACATTCATACTCGCTCGAAGTGGTGTATCCGGAGGCAACGTACCAGGTTCGTTTGCCCTCGGCGGTGGGATACTTTCAGGAGAACGCCCTTGTCGCATTGGACGCCGCGCGACAAGTCTGGCAGGCCAAGCGGCCCGGTGTCCCCATGCCGACCAACTTCGACTTGTCAACTCTTCGGCTGCCGGGGCGGCTGGAGGTGTTGAGCGAACACCCGCTCACCGTGGTCGATGGCACCATTCATGCAGCGTCTGCCAGATACCTCAGGCAATGGATTGCGGAGCAAAGGCAAGCTCGTGGGTGCAAAGTCTGCGCCATTGTGAGCGTCCCGGCGGACAAGGATGGCATCGGTGTGGTTCGCGAACTCGCCGGGGTGATAGACTCGGTCATTGTAACGCAAGCGCACAATCCGCACCTAAAGTTTGACCATGCGTTGTACGAGTGTGCACAAAACATGGTAGATGATGTGGAATGGCAACCTTACGTGGAAGAGGCGTTGGCGTCGGCGCAGACCAAGCTAGGCGATGCAGACATGCTCGTCATGGCCGGCACGCAGTCGTTCGTGGGAGACGTGCTGCGGCGATATCAGAAAGAGACAACCAACATTTGGACCAGGAATCCGTTAGGGAGCGTAGATATATGATTTGGCAACTTGTATTTTTGGGCGTCGCCATGGGAATGAACAATGCCCTGGCCTCTGTGGCCTTGGGCACGATGAATATGAAACGCTCCCAGCAGTTACGCACTGCTCTGATATTTGGACTATTCGAGGCCGTAATGCCAGTTATTGGATTGTTCATCGGGAGTGAAATGGCCCAGATTGCGGGGAACTTCGCCAAGTACATTGGCGTGGGTGTGTTGGCGGTATTGGGCGTCTACCTGTTTTTGAAACCTGCCGATGCGGACGACGAAACTGAGGCAATCCCGCGGAAGGCGGGGGCGCAAGGGTTGCTTCTGGCTGTTGCTTTAAGTGTGGACAACTTGACGGTAGGTTTTGGACTAGGCATGTTGGACGTGCCTCTTGGGATTGCGGCGCTTACGTTTGGCATCGTGAGCCTGATTATGACGCTGATTGGACTTGAGATGGGTCGATTCCTGGGTTCAAAAGTGTCGATTTCAGCGGACAAGCTATCCGGGGCCGTTCTGTTGCTGATTGCGGTGGTCATGCTGGTGGTTCAATAAAGGCCCTGGGCGAGCTGTTTGTACGTCGTACCTCGACGCGGTCACAGAATGGAGCAGGCGCCCATACGCTGTGGGTAGAGTATCAACTCACGGTGAAGGGGCGTACAGAGTGAACAATCCGATTTGGTCTCAGCTCTTGAAGGACGTCTTGCCAGGCCGCGTCGCCAAACCTCGGCTGTCTGGCTTAACCATGGTCATTGATACGGGTACACCGCTCACGATGGTGAGGGACATTCTCCAGCTGTCTGCACTTCACATTGACTTTTGGAAGTTTGGATTTGGCAGCGCCGCCGTCTGTCCCCCTGAATGTATTGCAAACAAGGTCGCGATGTGTCAGGAGTATGGGGTACTTGCCTACCCTGGTGGGACTTCCATGGAAATTGCGGTCACGCAAGGTGTCTGGAAGGAGTATATGGACGCTTTGTGGGACGGCGGCGTGCGCGTGGTGGAGGTCTCGGACGGAACGATAGATCTGTCGGCCAGGCAGCGGCGCGAATTGATTCGCACGGCTCGCAAGAAGGGATTCACTGTTCTGGCTGAAGTCGGGAAGAAGCGGCGCGGGGTTTATTTTCCCCCGGAAAGGATGGCACAGCTGATCCAGACTGATCTTAACAGTGGAGCGCATTACGTGATTGTCGAAGGCCGCGAGGGCGGAAGAGAGGCCGGTGTGTTTGACGAGCAAGGCCGCGTCCGCGGGGACATGGTGCGCAAACTCGTAGAGCTTTTGGGGCCGTTGGCCACGAGGTTGATCTGGGAGGCGCCGCTGACAGAACAACAGGTCTATTACATTCAGGAATTTGGGCACAAGGTAAATTTGGGCAACGTGAAGCCGCTCGACGTGGTGTCGTTGGAAAGTTTGCGGCGGGGTTTGCGCAGCGACACGTTGCGTACCGCGCTCGGCATTATGGAGGATGAGGTGCTGCCGGCGGTACCGGACGAACCGGGGAACGACGAATATGCGGGGGAACCGAACGTGATTCAGTTTGGACTCACCAAGCCAACGCTGTGGACCGATGGCGGGAAACCAGCACCGTCCACGAAATGGCAGAATGCCCGCAGCGACCGTCGCCCGAATTGACCAACGCGCAGTCAATTGTAAAATGCTCTTATGGAATGTTGCATATCGCTCACGTGCTGAAAAAACAGAAAAACAGGGGTCCGGCACTTTACGGGCCCCTGTCTTGATGTTGGCACCTTACTTCGCCGCTTTTGCCGCATTCAGCGCAGCTTCGTAGTTTGGATGTTGTCCAGCTTCCGGAACGTACTCCGCGTAGACGATGGTGTCCGACGAGTCTACCACAAACACGGCGCGCGATTCGAGGCGCAATTCCTTGATGTAAGTGCCGTAGGCCTGACCAAACGACATGGAATAGTGGTCAGAGAGTGTAATGACGCGGTCGACGCCTGCGGCGCCGCACCAGCGGGATTGCGCAAACGGGAGATCCGCGCTGATGGTCAACACCACCACGTGGTCGCCGAGACTTGCAGCTGCTTCGTTAAACTTACGGGTTTGTGCGTCGCACACACCTGTATCGAGCGACGGAACGACGCTGATCAGCCGCACTTTGCCTTTGTATGCGTCCAGGGTGACCTTCGAGCGGTCGTTGGCGACCAGTTGTGCATTCGGTGCCTTGTCACCGACCTTTAACTCCGGTCCTTCCAGCGTTACGGGTTTCCCTGCGAACATAAACGTACGTCCCTCTGCCATATGTATCGTCCCTTCTTTGAGATTCCGAGCGCCATACGTTTGAAGAGGTTGCAGGTGTTCACGTTTCACCTTGCCTGAATTGCACCTTACCTTAGCCTCTTTTTGAACACGCATTTTTATCCAACGCTCGCTATCTTCATCATAGCACAGCTAAATTCCAGGTTGACAAACATGTTTGACTGCTCTGACGTTTCGTCAATAGAAAACCGCTAGACGTGTTGGTAACACTTTGCGTTTCCGTTTCGATACATCCTTGTAACTGGAAGGTCTTTTGTCGCTGGCGCGTGATCCATACGCAGGTCACTCACCTCCGCCTCAAGTCGGAGTGAACGGCGGACTTGCGGTGGTCGTCTAAGCAGTGCTGTGCCAGTACGATGAAGACACAGCGTGTGATAGAGCACAGCGAGCGCTGAGATGAGAGAAGGAATGAGCAACGATGAGATTTGGAGCGAAGTCCTTCGGATTCTTTCTGGTTCTCGGCGGGCTTTTGTATCTGCTCGACGAGCTCAACGTGTTTCATGGATGGGGGCTCGTGTTTACACCTGGCGTGATCTGGCCGCTTCTGCTAGCCGTCGTAGGGATGTCCAGCTTGGGAGGCACAGTCAGGCACGGCAAGGTTCCGTGTTTCGCCATCTACCTGACGCTGATGGGTCTACTGCTGGCACTGCGCAATAGCCACCTCGTCACAGCGCTTCAGAATATCAGCAGCTGGGGCGTGTTTTGGTCTCTTTCCATTACCTTCACTGGACTGTCGTTGTTGTGGCCGAAACGCATCCGTTGGCCTCGCGTGCGTGTTCGCATGAACAACAACACACACGACATCGACGTCGATGAATTGGTGAGTCGTTGGCGGGACTGGAACCCCAACAAACAGTCCACCTGGCGTTGGATTGGCGATATCTCTATTGGTAGGCAAGCGTGGACGTTGAAGGAC
Organism: uncultured Alicyclobacillaceae bacterium; assembly: GCA_963788285.1. Lineage (GTDB taxonomy): Bacteria > Bacillota > Bacilli > Alicyclobacillales > Alicyclobacillaceae > Alicyclobacillus_A. The sequence continues at coordinate 517,419 of CAWBGB010000012.1, read as the reverse complement.
ACGGACTTGTGGAACGCCGTCGGAGACGTTCGAGTGAATCTGGCCACCGCACATGTTGAAGATGGCACGTACCGCATTACAATCGGCGTTGGGTGGGTGACATCCGCATTCTCGTGCCCGAATCCGGTACCGGGCGTCGCCTGTACTACATCGATCCGCAATTTGACCAAGCCACACGCCACGTCATCATCGACATCGACTTGAAAATTGGCGACGTGCAAGTCGTGCGGGTGTAACCGATGAGTCTGCGATGGATGTTTCTCATTGTGTGTGGGGGGATTGCCGTACTCAGCACCTTCGTGGTTGGCGTGAGCCTCATGTGGTCGACTCATGCCAAGTGGAGCTTCCATTGAACTCTGGAGCTTCGTCACGATCGTGTTGGTTGTACTGGCGCTCTTGGCAGGCTACTTCGTCGTCCAACCGTTGCGTCGACGCCTGTACGACCTCGAGGAGGCGGCATCCCTGATTGCCTCGGGACGCCTACATCATCGCGTGCCTACGATGGGGGACACCGATGAAATCGGTCGGGTGATGGAGCAGTTTAACGAGATGGGCGAGAAGATCCAGCATCAGGTGCAAATGCTGCAGAAGCTGGCGGAAGAGAACCACATTTTGGCTGCGGAAGCGGAACAGGTGGCCGCTTTAAGTGAACGACAGCGGCTTGCCCGAGAACTGCACGATTCGGTTAGTCAGCAGTTGTTCGCATTGACGATGCTCGCGGGCTCCGCACAGCGACAGCACGAAAACAACGCCACCTGGGCTTGTGCAGACACTCCAGCAACTGGCACAACTGGCCAACGAGGCGCAGCGGGAGATGCGCGCGTTGTTGCTGCACCTGCGTCCTATCGAGTTGGAGGGGCGAAGTTTGTCCGAAGCCGTTCCGGCCTTTCTCTCGGCTATCGCAGAACGGCATCAAATTCGATGCAGCGTCGAGTACGCGGTAGACGTTGCACTCGGGGCCAACATGGAGGAACAGGTGTTTCGTATCCTCCAAGAGGCTGTGGCAAACGTTCTGAAGCACGCGGACGCCACGGAAATCCACGTTGAAGTGTTGACTGAAGATCGGCTATTGAGGCTGAGTGTGTTGGATGATGGCAGGGGCATTGGTACAGAGCGGGATGACGCGTCGGGTGGATCTTACGGCATTCGCGCGATGCAGGAACGCGCGGAAGCAATGGGTGGACGTTGCGATGTGTGGCTGAGAGAGCGCGGGACGGCTGTGGAAGTGCGCATCCCCGTCCTGAACGAAAGTGAGGGAAGCAAACGGTGACGAAAGTGTTAATCGTTGATGATCACCCGCTCGTGCGAATGGGGATTCGCAGTTACCTCGAGACGGAGGAGGACATGCAGGTGGTTGAAGAGGCTACGGACGGGTCACAAGTGGTGGCCTTGGCCAAGGCGTTGCAACCGGATGTCACCCTCATGGATTTGTTCATGCCGAAGGTGTCCGGCGTAGAAGCGACGGCCGCGTTGAAGGCCGAGGCCTTGGCGTGCCACGTCGTGATTCCTGGATGACGAAATGATGATCCAGGCCATTCGTGCTGGTGCCCTCAGCTAATTGTTGAAGACGAGCACCCCTGAACAAGTGGTGCAGGCCGTTAAATCTGCCGCCAAAGGCATCTCTGTACTGGATCGAGAGGCTCAGCGACGGCTGGTTGGGCAACTGCAGAGCAAGGATGAACCTCGCCCTTGGGAACAACTTACGGAGCGGGAACGCGACGTTCTGAAAGGCATTGCTGCGGGCAAAAGTAATCAAAAGATTGCAGACCATCTGGGTATAGGGGTGAAGACGGTAAAAACGCATGTTAGCAATATTTTCCTGAAGATCGGCGTGCTGGACCGTACGCAGGCCGCCATCTATGCAATTCGGCACCATCTGGACTGATTTTATCCGACGTGGGAGACTGTAGTATAATGGACACGGTGTCATTCGTTTGTCTCGGGCATCGCCGCAACCGGGGAATCGAGTCGTAGAAACGAAAGCCATGTCGCAAACTGTCTATAGGTTTTACATACTGGGATGAAGGGAGAAATGTTCGTGGCGAAAGAAACAGCGAACTTTGTCGCAGGGCTGGAAGATGTCATCGCCAACACATCGGAAATTTGTTTTGTAGACGGCCGCGAAGGGCGGCTTGTATATCGCGGGTATGACATTCACGATTTAATTGGTGGCGGTGCCACGTTCGAAGAAGTGGTTTACCTGTTGTGGAACGGCGAGCTGCCGAACGCCACCGAGTTGAAAGCTTTTACAGCGTCGATTGCTGAAAAGCGCGCGCTGCATCCAGAAGTTCTGAAGTTCTTACAGTCCGCTCCGAAGGATGCAAACGCCATGGAAGTCCTGCGCACGGCGGTAAGCCTTGCAGGTCTGTATGACGAGGACCAGGGCGATGAGTCCATGGAAGCCAACGTCCGGAAAGCGACGCGCCTGGTGGCTCAGATCCCGACGATAGTCACCTCGTTTGAACGCATTCGCAAAGGGGAAACGCCGATTGATCCAGATCCGTCGCTCAGTGCAGCAGCAAGCTTTTTCTACCTGCTGAACGGAACCAAACCTTCGGAGTTTGTGGAGAAGGCGTTTAACATTGCCCTCATTCTGCACGCAGACCACGAGTTAAACGCTTCCACGTTCTCTGCACGAGTAACGGCGGCTACGTTGTCCGATATGTACTCCAGTATTACGTCTGCAGTGGGCACGTTGAAAGGTCCTTTGCACGGCGGCGCGAATGAACAAGTGATGAAAATGCTCTTGGAGATTGGCGAACTCTCGAAGGCAGAAGCGTTCATTGAAGAGGCGCTAGCGAACAAGAAGAAAATCATGGGCTTCGGACACCGGGTGTATCGTACTGAAGACCCGCGTGCCACGCACCTTCGTAAGCTGAGCCAACAAGCAGGCGAACTGGCTGGAGATACCAAATGGTTTGAAATGTCGCAGGTAATTGAGCGCGTAGTCAAGGAGAAAAAGGGACTGAACCCGAACGTAGACTTTTACTCCGCATCCATGTACTACTCCATGGGCTTGCCGACACACCTGTACACACCTATCTTTGCTTGCAGCCGGATTTCCGGATGGACGGCGCACGTGTTGGAACAGTACCGCAACAACCGTCTCATCCGTCCGCGTGCGGAGTACACGGGCCCGACGCATCGCGAATTCGTTCCGCTGTCCCAACGGTAATCGGCTTTCGAGCAGATTTTATTCTGCGTTACGGAGACCCCTGAACGGGACTGTCGATGCAAATTCAGGAAGCCTAAATCTAAACAACAAGACGGACGCTGACTGCGTCCGTCTTGTTGTTTGTTTACGTAAACGGGCACCAACGGGAACGGGGAGTTATTACAGAAAGTGTCAGTGTATTGGTGAAATGGGTGGACAGAATAAGCTTCACAAGGAGGTGTTCACAATGGCTAGAGGAGCAAGCAATGACCACCTTGTTTCAAATGCTTCCCAAGCGCTGGACCAAATGAAGTACGAAATTGCTACTGAGTTTGGCGTTCAGTTGGGTGCAGAAACGACTTCTCGGCAAAACGGTTCGGTTGGTGGCGAGATTACCAAACGTCTCGTGGCTTACGCTGAACAAGCGATGTCGGGCCGCCGCGTCTAATTTCATACGATGTTCCAAGGCAGCGGATACCCTATGTATCCGCTGTTTTCTGTGTGTCTTGATGGGACGATATGCAGAATGTGACAGTGTATTGGTGAAACGGATGGACAGAATAAGCTTCACAAGGAGGTGTTGACAATGGCTAGAGGAACAAGCAATGACCACCTTGTTTCAAATGCTTCCCAAGCGCTGGACCAAATGAAGTACGAAATTGCTACTGAGTTTGGCGTTCAGCTGGGTGCAGAAACGACCTCGCGCCAAAACGGCTCTGTCGGTGGAGAAATCACGAAACGTCTCGTGGCGTTCGCCGAGCAGCAGCTGTCTGGTGGCCGGTAAACCAACATTAACCATATGTAGCCAAGAAGGACCTCGTCAATCGACGGGGTCCTTCTCGTTTGACCATTTACGGTGATCCAACATACGTTGTAGTGTCCCCTCAGCCCCCCTGACAGATGCATTTCAGTTCAAGGAGAGATGGGCATGCAAGAAGTGTGGATGACCGTGCTTCACCAAGTGGTCCTGTTGTTGCTGCAACTAGTCGTCTTTACCTTGTTGCTGTTGACACACCGCTTGTTTCCCATGGTGCGTACTTGGCTGCAGTACCACTTAACCCAGCGAGAGCGTCAGATTCTAGCTTTGATTGGGCGCGAGGCCTACACGTTTGCAGAAGCAGCGCTGGCTGGGAAAAGTGGGGGAGAGAAATTGAACCAAGCGATGACGTATGCGGTACATGTGCTGGACAGAACCGGTATGTCGTTTTCGACCGACGAGGTACGGGCTGCGATTGAGACTGCGGTTCAAGAAGTCACGCTGCAGAGAGTTCAGCGGCATTAAAAAACAGCCCTGACATCAGGGCTGCTGCGAAGCGGTGTGGATAGCGTTTAGTGAATGGCGTTTTGGCCCGGAGTGGGTTGTGAAATCTTACTTAAGGCATCCCCAGCTTCATTAATGTGGATGTCCACGGTCGCAAGGTCACCGATGGAGCAAATGCCAACAATGTTCCCCGTGTTGTCGCAAACCGGAAGACGGCGAATCATATGCCGTGCCATCAGGTCTGCGGCTTCGTGCGCGTCGGCCTCAGGTGTGCAGGTAACAACCTGTGTTGACATGCATTGGGAAACCGGCGTGGTGTGTGGATTGCCACTTGCCACAGCTTTGATGGCGATGTCACGGTCCGTACACATCCCAACGACTTTGTTGTTCTGGCATACCGGTACGGATCCGACATTCAATTGTTGCATTACTTGCGAGGCTTTTTGAATCGTATCCGTCGTTTGTACGCACGTGACGTCATTGGTCATCAAGTCTTTCACTTTCATGTTCTGTCTCCCCCTTTGCAGCATACGTCCTGAACGGATCCACAGTGTGGAGCCAGAGATAGTATGCTTCAGGGCATCGGGGGTTATGTTTACAGCGGCTTTGATTCCAGCGGTTCAGCAACTTAAGACGGCCTGGCCAGCGAGTTGCGCCAGGCCAAAACGTCGTTCACAGAGGCGTACATTCCCCACAGACCGGCAACGAGTCGAACAGCGTTTTCAAGTGGCTCACTCGTACCCATCCAGGTCATCGGCCATACAAATCCGGCAATGCCCCAGCCAAACAACACCAGGCCAAACAGCAAGGAAAACAAGGTAGCATCGCGGTGGCGCAGTCGGGCTGCAACCATCCCCAGCAAACCGATGGCGGTGTACGCGATGGCCTCGAATGTTGACACCCGCATGTAGTTTTCCACGCTGCCGGTGGTAAAACCCACTAATCCCAACGCAAAAAACAACCATCCGCACAATCGATTGAAAATCGGCGTGTACATGAAATGTGGCTCCTTTTCAGGATGTCCCTACACTGTATGTCTCGTCCACGTGGGATATGCTGTGGCCGCATACTCGCTGCTTTCAGATTGCACTCTAAGGAGAAGGGGGTGATACGATGTCTAAGCGACCGAAGCCACGACCGCCATGGAAGGAAACACCTCTGGATCACTGGAGTACTGACATCGACCCAGCCATCATGGCAGGGGATGAATGGGCGTCAGAAGACCCGAACAGCGACCCTGGGGCAGAGCGGATTGCAGAACACTACGGACTGACGTACATGGGAGCGCAGTTCATGCATCCCATGCATGACACGAACTACGGATTGTCGGACGATGTCTTCGTAGACCGTGAGTCCGAGTGATCCACTTGATGCTTCAGCCAACGTCACGATGAGTGACTCTCCGTGACCAGGTATATGATTTCTCCATTGGTATACAATACCTCAAGATCGGCAGGATTCTCGAGGAGGGCAACATGCACCCAATCATGGAGCAACTGCGCGAACTTCATCAAGAGATGTTGCAAATCAGTGAGAATTTACAGAACGTCCGGGAAAAAATTCTTTCTCTGATAAGCCAGTTACAGCAACAACCTTTGCAAGAGGTTCACAGTCCGTATGGTGTCCGGCCATCTGCGTACGGTCGAAGTGTCATACAGCCGTTGCAGCCCCAGATGCCTCACCCAGTCCCTACAGGAAGTCAACCCGAAGGAGGCTTCTTCAACACGTTCGGAAACCATAGCTCCTTCGGAGGAAACGACTCTTTCGGAAGCAACAACAGCTATGGAACAACGGTCATGAATCAAGGGACTGCGTTGCCACTGCCCGGACGGCAATCGGAAAATACTACGTACGGCCGTATGTAAACGCCATTGCGAGAACAGGCGAGGGGATGTCTCCCTCGCCTTTTTGCGCGAACAGGCATTGTGGTATCGTTGGATCAAAGCGCACAAGCCAGATGGGATTGGGTGAACTAGTGTGAAGGAAGTGCAGACACGTCAATCTAGGCGGTGGTTGTGGATTGCGGGGAGCGTCTTCGTGGTGCTGTTGATAACACTGATTGCCGCGTTGTATCCCCGACCTCCACGAGTAACGACGACCCTCGTACAGCGGCAGACGTTGGCCAACACAATCTTTGCGACAGGGACCGTCGAGCCGATATCGCAACAAATCGTCATGTCCCAACAACTGACAGGGCCCATTGATCAAATCAATGTGCAGGTGGGGCAACATGTTCGCGTGGGGGAGACATTACTGCAGCTCAATCATTCAGCGCAGTTAGCTTCGCTCCAGGCAGCGAAGGTTGCTGTACAGCAGGCACAGACCGCCCTCAACCAGACGAAAGTGCAGCAAGCTGAAGCACCACCAGGATATCAGGCGCAGTTCGCAAGTACCATTGCGAACGAACAATCATCTCTCGCGCAGGCCGAGTCCCAGTTGGCACAAGCACAAGCGGCGTATGACGCCACGTTTATCAAGGCCAAGCTGAACGGAACGGTCGTGGTTGTAAATCCGGAAGGTATTGACTCAAACGGGAATCCCTCGCCTGTTGTCGAAGTCGTCGGACCTTTCCGGCAGTTGGTCATCGAAGTATCCGAGGTGGACGCTGTTCAGATTCGTCCTGGGATGTCCGCGGACGTGACTGCGGATGCGTATCCGCAGCAGCATTGGAAAGCCACCGTGACGCAAGTCTCCGACTTTGCCGTGGCGGGTGCGTCGGGTACCGGGCAAGTAGAAGTAGACCTGCAGGTAAAGGGGCCGTTTACGGTCCCCTTCGGATTTCAGGTTAACGTGAATATCGTGACCGAAACCAAGCAGAAAGTACCTGTCATACCGTATTCTGCAGTCGTTCAAGACGGAGAACAGTATTGTGCGTACGTTGTCCAAGGGGGCCGTGTGAAAAAGGTTCCCATCACACTTGGCATCACGACAGACGAGGAAGTAGAGGTCACCAATGGATTGCAGACTGGAGAAGCCGTCGTAGTCAATCCACCCACATCACTGCAGGACGGGGAGGCGGTGAGCGTGTCTTGATCCGCCTGCGCAACGTTTGCAAGTCCTATCGGTCCGGCGATACTGAGCTTGGCGTGTTGAAGGATGTATCGCTCGATGTGAGCGAAGGGGAGTTTGTCTCCATCATGGGCCCGTCGGGCAGTGGTAAGTCCACATTGATGCACATCATCGGATGTTTGGATGTTCCGACTTCAGGTTCTTATCAATTTCGAAACCAGCTTGTAGGTGAGATGAGCGCTGTGGAGTTGGCACGGTTAAGGAACCAGGAGATTGGCTTTGTGTTTCAGAACTTTCACTTGTTACCTCGAATGACCGCTTTGAGAAACGTCGAATTGCCACTCGTGTACGCCGGTGCACGGAAGGATGTGCGGCGTGCGAGGGCTCTACACTTGTTGTCCGAAGTCGGGCTGGCAGAACGGACGCACCACTTGCCGAACGAACTTTCGGGTGGTCAAAAGCAGCGTGTGGCGATTGCGCGAGCACTCGCCAACCAACCCAGTTTGTTACTGGCAGATGAACCGACCGGGGCGCTCGATACCGCCACGGGAAAGGACATCATGACGTTGTTACAGAAGTTGAATGAGAGTGGAATGACCATCATTCTGATCACACACGATCCGCACGTGGCGTCGTACGCCCGCCGGGTGATACGCCTTGTCGACGGTCAGATTGTGGACGACCAGGGGCGTGCAGGTTCATGAATATCGGGGAAATGTTGTCTTCGGCGTGGGATTCCCTCTCCGCAAATAAGTTGCGGACGTTCCTGACCATGCTTGGCATTCTCATCGGAGTGGCGTCCATCATAGCCATCGTCGCCATCGGCCAAGGAGGGAAGTCTGCCATTATAGACGTGATTGAGAGCCCGCGAGCGCAACAAACGGTGGAGATTCTGCCAAAAGAACTTGTACAGCCCGGATTGCCGCAACCAGGGCAGGTGCTGTCGTTCTCTGACGAAGATTTTCTCATCGCACGGCAGTTCCACGGTGTAGCGGACGTCTCTTATACGCTCAGCGGGCAAGGCAACGTGGCATATCGCGACAACGTTGTAAACGCGTCCATTGAGGGCGGTCCGAGCGACTTGAACGACCTGGCCAACTTCGACGTCGTGACGGGGCGCATGTTCACGAGTGTCGATGTACTTGCTCATCGTCGCGTCGGGGTGGTGAGCCAATCGCTGGCGCAGAAGCTGTTTGGCAACGATGAATCAGCCATCGGACAAGTGGTCATGGTCGGTGGCCAGCCACTTCAGGTAGTCGGCGTTGCCGTATCGAATCAGTTGAATCTTCTTGCCACGTTCTTCGGCTCGGATTATCTGTACATGCCAGCGACAACCTGCAAGGACCTATTTCCATGGTGGAACATTTCCGAGATGGACGTGCTGGTCACACCAGGTACGGATAAGGAAGATTTGGCACGGCGCATTGTTACGGCTTTGAATATCCACGCGCACAATGCGGATGCGTTCATCGATAGCAGTGAGTTTCTGGTCGGCATCGAAAAAACGGTTGATACGGTCACATCTATTCTAACCCTGGTGATTGGAGCCGTTGCCGGCATCGCACTGATTGTAGGCGGCGTCGGCGTCATGAACATCATGTTGGTATCGGTAACGGAGCGTACAGAGGAAATTGGCATCCGAATGTCGCTTGGAGCGACACGTGCCGCCATTTTGGTTCAGTTTTTGATCGAGTCCGTGATGATTACAGTGATGGGAGGCACCATCGGGATTTTGCTCGGCATTTCGGCGTCATGGTTGATTCACTGGTTCACGCCGCTGCCGTCCGTGGTATCGTGGCAAGCGGTTATCGTCGGGTTTTTCTTCTCTGTAGTGATTGGCGTGCTCTGCGGACTGTACCCTGCCAACAAAGCGTCTAAATTGAATCCGATTGACGCGTTGCGGTACGAATGAGTCTTTGAACGAAGCCCCTGGAGTCGCCGGCCGACGACACCAGGGGCTTGTTCGTTGTATCAAAATGATATGTTGTCTGGTTAACCAAGAACGCGCATGTTGCGGAGTCTGCGCACACGCTCCTCCGTTGAGGGGTGTGTGCTGAACAAGCGGACAATCGACTCGCCGCTAAATGGGTTCACAATGAACATGTGGGACGTCGCTGGATTGAATCCACCTGGGATTCGGTATGCATAGGCCTCCAGGTGCTCCAATGCGTCCGCGAGGGGGTTCGGATCGCCCACCAGGCGAGCGCCGACAGCATCGGCTTTAAACTCTCTCGTTCGCGAAATGGCGAGTTGTATCAACGTAGCCGCGAGGGGCGCCAAGATCATCATCGCGATTTCAGCGATGACGTTGCCCCTGTCTTCGTCGTCTTGCCCACCAAAACCGAATATCATAGCCCACTGCAACATATTGGCGATGGAGGTGATGACGCCGGCGAGCATCGCCGCCATGGAACTGATCAGAATATCGCGGTTCTTAATGTGTGCCATTTCGTGTGCGAGGACCCCTTCGAGTTCGCGCGGCGACAGCGCGCGCAGGATCCCTTCTGTCACAGCCACTTTCGCGTGGCTCGGATTGCGTCCCGTCGCAAACGCGTTCGGCTGCGGCGACGGCGTCAGGTAGATTTCAGGCATCGGGAGGCCGGCGTTGCGTGCGAGCCTGCGCACTATCGCGTACACCTCTGGGAGTTCCGCTTCCGAGACCGGCCGTGAGCCTGTCATGGCAATCGCCACGGAACCACTCGTCCAGTAGCCAATAAAATTCATCACGATGGATAGGATGAGAAAGAAGATCATCCCGTGGTAACCGCCAATGAGTCGTCCAAACAGCACCAAAATAACCGTCAGTACGCCCATAAGCAGCCAGGTTTTCAGTGAGTTCATCCAATCATTCCTCCGTCCTGAATGGGAGTAGAAAGCTGGACTCACTATGTATTGTATTCCCTGGACCTAGAAAGGAAAAGCACGTTTCTGGGACAAAGTTCGTTCATCACGGTGCTTGTGTGGAAATGTCGCCGACTTGTCACTATTTATTTGTTTGACGTTCTGGCTTTCGTTATACTGAGTAGCGAAACAGGGCAGTTGATGGAGAGGAAGTGACCTCATGCGGCTAGGTCTAAACATTGAGTATGGTGGCAAGAACTACGACATTTTGGAACTGCCACTTGAGGCGTTTGTACAACTGGTGCCTGGGTTGACCGTGGAACAGTTCAATCAGTTGGATAAATACTTTGCGGACTACTGGCCGGAGTCGACGCAGCGCCGTCACCACATCCTTGGCTTCGCCGCGGAGCAAGTGGGAGCATCCATTGATTTCTTGCTTCTCAACCGCGAAAGCATTCATTTTGACGAAGCGGACATGGCCGAGTACGTTCAGGAACATACCAAACAAGGGAATAGACCGTCCTAATGAACTACCAAGTACTCGTGTTCGCTGCCGGCAATGAACGAGGTGGAGCGGCATCACATATCGCGACGCTTGCGGCTGTGGTTCGCGAACGAGGGCTTCATCCCTATTTTTGCTTTGGATTTGTTGGGGACGGCCCGTTGGTGGACCGCACGAAGTCCGCAGGCGTGACGACTGAAGTCTTCCCAGGGAGTCCTTTGGCGGCCGTATCCGCCCTTCGGAAGTACATAGAACACAGGACTCAGCCGGTGATCTTGCATGCGCACGGGCCCCGCTTAAACGTGCTGGCGTACCTCGCATCGCGTTCGGGGCGTAACAAGTGGGTCACCACTGTGCACAGCAATCCGTACAAAGACTTCCTGGCAAGCCGTTGGAAGACGCTGTTCCTGACTCGGTTAAATCACTGGTGCGTAGCACACAGTGACGGGGTTTTTGTGGTGCATCCGATGTTCGGAGAGTTTTTTCCTACGTCGCGCGTGTTGTACGTGCCCAATGGCATTTCCGTGAAACCTTTAGAACGGGACAAATCCGTGTACCGTCTGGCTCTTCGCCGACAGTTGAACTTACCAGAAGGGACTCCGCTGCTTGGTATTGCTGCTCGGTTCGACCCGGTAAAGGACATTGGCACAATCATTCGCGCAGTCCCCAAGATGAGAACGACGAACGCTCATCTGGTCATCGCTGGGGATGGTGAGCAGCGCCAGGTGTTGGAGCGCCTCGTCCATGAACTTGGCGTTCGCGACCGTGTTCACTTTCTTGGGTTCATCGACAACGTGCTTGAGTTTTACGCGGCATTGGACATCCATGTCCTCGCGTCGCACAGTGAAGGTACACCGTTCTCTGTGCTCGAAGCGGGGTGGCTTGGTGTCCCCAATATCGGGACAAGCATTCCCGGCTTGACGCGACTCCTGCTGGATGGCGAGACGGGTCGGTGTTTCCCTGTTGGCGATGCCACTGCGCTGGCTGAAGTGGCGGATGACCTGTTCGAGCACCCAGATGTCGCACAACGCCTTGCACTGGCGTTTGCCGAGCGCATCATCCCTGAATATACACCGGAAAAAATGTTACAAGCCTACCTGGACGGGTACGCACAAGTACTCGACCCCCAGTGACACCTGACCAAGGAGCGTGAAATGATATGAAGGTTCTCGTAACAGGGGGAAGTGGATTTATCGGCGCCGCCACCGTCTCGGCGCTGTTGGCGCGCGGACACGACGTGGTTAACGTCGATTTGCAGCCCGCGGCATCCGGAGAGAAACACTATGCAGTCGATGTTACAGATTCTGACGCGCTGCAAGCCGTGTTTCGGGAAGAGCGGCCGCAACGAGTCATTCACCTCGCTGCGCACATCAGCGTCCCGGCGTCGGTAGCGAACCCGCAGATGGATATGGAGCAGAATATTGGCGGATCACTGTCTGTGTTCGAGGCTTGCCGCAAGTTCGATGTGGACCGCGTGTTGTTTGCATCATCTGCAGCGGTGTACGGCAACGCAGCAACACCCCCTATCGGGGAGGACGCGCCGGTGATGCCGATGTCTCCGTACGGGATCTCGAAACGGGCTGTCGAACAATACCTTGTTGGGTTCTACAAGCAATGGTTCTCTTATGCAATTTTTCGGTATGGGAATGTATATGGACCACGGCAATCTGCAGAAGGCGGTGCCGTGATTGCTAAGTTTATCGAAGGTGTGACGCGTTGCGGGCGCATTGAAGTGTACGGGGACGGCACACAGGTTCGCGATTTCGTGCACGTGGAAGACGTTGCGCACGCAAACGTGCTTGCCATCGAACAAGACGCGTCGTTTCTCTTGAACCTCGGCAGTGGAATTCCGGTCTCTGTGAAAGACCTGATTGACGTGTTGCGGAGCTTGGTGCCCACCTCCTTTGAAGTGGTACAGCAGCCACCACGCCCGGGCGACATCCACTCCAGCTATTACAATGTAACTCGTGTGAAGGACGTCCTGCAATGGTCACCAAAGATTTCGCTGTCCGTGGGACTTGAACAGCTGTTACGCAGAGCCGCATCAATAACCTGATGGGGTCAACGATTCCCACTACCACATGGGGGTGGTTTGGGTGCGCTATCGTAGTGCGGTTCGCACTCCAGTCACGTACGGGATCATTGCTGTCAACATCCTCTGGTTTGTTGCGGTGGAATTACCGCGCGGACTGGGCACGTATGGCTTGGTTGCATCTGGTGCCTGCGCGCCTGTTCTGGTCACGAGCGGCGATTGGTATCGCTTGCTCTCGGCGATGTTTGTACACGCCAGCCTGACACACATTGCCCTCAATATGATTTCACTGTGGTCGCTGCGGATGGTGGAGGTCTGGCTCGGAGCTGCCAAGTATTTCGTGATCTATTGGCTATCCGGCCTCATGGGTTTCCTATTGTCTACAGCTATTACCAGTCCGACGACCGTTTCCGCAGGCGCGTCCGGGGCTATCTTTGGGGTGTTCGGCGTCATGTTGTACATGGCCCTGCGCGGCATTCTGACCCAAAGCGCGCGTAACCAGTTGATTTTCATTTTGGCGCTCAATCTGGTGTACGATGTGGCGACGCCCAGCGTCAGTCTTGCAGGGCACGTCGGCGGGTTGATCACGGGTGTGATGTGTGCTGCGCTGTTTGTACACCGTACGCGTCTGCGATGGGTGAATGTCGCAGCCATCGGCTGTGGGATACTTACAGCGTTCGCGCTCGCCTTCGCTTACTTTGGGTAATTGTTCCTAATCCTATGTTCTAGAGAAAATCTTGTTGCAAATTGTCGGTGATGGACTTATACTATCAGTCGTAATGTTTGGCGGGGCACAATGTGCCACGCGCTCGACAAGGAATCGCCTTCACTTAAAGGGTTAGGACCTCGAAGGACTAACTTTCCCCCGTGGTGAAAGGGCGGATTCCACATGCCTAAAAGCGGCATGGCTTATTTTCTGTAAAGGGGGATTTTTTGGTATGGACACAATGGGTCGTCATGTCATTGCCGAGTTGTGGGGATGTCCCGCCGAAGTTCTGAACGATTTGCAAGGTATCGAGCGGATTATGGTCAATGCAGCACTGGAAGCTGGTGCAGAGGTTCGCGAAGTTGCGTTTCACAAGTTTGCACCGCAAGGGGTCAGTGGCGTAGTGATTATTTCCGAGTCGCACCTGACAATTCATAGTTTTCCAGAACACGGATACGCGAGCATCGACGTTTACACCTGTGGTGATCGTATAGATCCGAACGTGGCATGTGACTACATTACCAAGAAGCTTGGCGCCACACGTCTGGAATCCATTGAAGTTCCCAGAGGCGTCGGACCCATTCAAGTGCAGGATGTAAAAGTCCGAGCGCTGTAAGTCTAAACGAGGAACCCAGCAAGCGAGAGCGCCAGCTCTCGCTTTTTCACGGGTTCCTTTGGGATAGCGCAGGGGGGTTATTCGTTTCTGTCGGCGAACGCCCGCTCGTGATGCGTTGGAATGGGCTTGTCCAAAAGCACTTTGCCGTTTCCGGCATCCACGACAACCAGATACCTGTATTCTCCGTCTTCCGCCATGCCGAAATACACGAGGCTGGTTCGGATGTTGCGAAGTTGAACATCCATTACTTTAGCGCCAGGGTGGGCGGTAGAGATCGCCTTCTTAGCCTGTGTTGGGGCACATTTCGCGTACTTCTGCAGTTTCTGGGTATAGGCGATGCGGCTTGCAAGGTAGGCGTCGCGCAATTCCTGTCGAGACACTTGGACGCTGGAGCGAATGTCCCAGTGATGCACCGGAGTTCCTCCGGTGAATTCACCAGCTGTAGGCTGTGTTGTTGCATCGGCTGACGGTGAAGGTCGCTGAAGACCATTACCTGCCCAGACGCTCGGTGTTGCGCTTACAAGAAGAGCCAAGGTAGTAACACTGACCACCCATTTTTTCATGGTGTCGTCCTCCTCATAATTAGCAATTGACAATTGTAGGTTGTCCAAAACCATCCAACTCAATTACATATTTTTCTGGTTGATTTTTGCCACCAACTCTCAGTATAATAAACGATGTTGACGCCACTGATTCCGAGGGACCGTAGCTCAATGGGAGAGCACTGCGCTGGCAGCGCAGGGGTTGTGGGTTCGAATCCCATCGGTTCCACCAAAAATCGAGCGGGCGGTGGATGGCGCCCGCTGGCTCTCTGAAGCTTAACTACAACCGAAGGCCCGCTGAAAACTTCGGTTGACAGAGCGGGAAAGTATGTTGTATAGTCTTCACTGTCCCCCTAAAGCGCGGCTCGGTAGCTCAGTCGGTAGAGCAGAGGACTGAAAATCCTCGTGTCGGCGGTTCGATTCCGTCCCGAGCCACCATGTATGGTCTGAACGATCCAGTGTGACCATGCGGAAGTGGCTCAGGGGTAGAGCATCGCCTTGCCAAGGCGAGGGTCGCGGGTTCGAATCCCGTCTTCCGCTCCATATCATGATGGCGCCATAGCCAAGTGGTAAGGCAGAGGTCTGCAAAACCTTCATCCCCGGTTCGAATCCGGGTGGCGCCTCCAAGGTACAATGTATCATGTGACGCGACTTCTCTGTTATCGAGAAGTCGTTTTCTTTATCTCTGACTGTCTCGTTTGCACATCAAGGATCTGATCGTTTGTCCGTATTTACAAATAATTTTTTATTGAATATGGACGCAGCAGACGAGTTAGCTGCCTGACGTTGCTTCATCGTAGCTGTGGACGTAGGTATCTATCGTAATGCTTGTCCGTACCTGGCCCAAACGTTCGCTCACGAGGTTGACCGGGACGCCTTGTGCGATGAGTGTGGACGAGTGGGTGTGTCTCAGTCCATGTATGCCTATGTGTGGGACTTTTGCGTGGATAATTCATTTCACCCATTTCATTGAGTACTTTGGTGTGTCAGCAAAAGCGGCGCCGGAGATGTTTCGGCGTCGAAAAGAAAGGACGATGCTATCACTGTGATTGTGATACAGAGGAAACAACAAACTCTCCACATCTTCTAAAAAGCTTTTTCAAATCTACCCTGTACACTGTTCTCGTAGGTAGGGCGACGTGTGGGGTCGCCACCGTCACTGGCGAAGGCGGGGCCAGTGACCCTTCACTCTCTGATTCCCCCTATCTCACGCTCACTGATGTGAGCGTCTTTTTTCAATCCCACCCCCGTTAGATCCACCAATTACCACCACTGAAGGTAGTGTCCCGTCAAGTGGTGGAAATGCGTCGTTTGTGTAGAACTCAAGTCGGTGTCAGCAACGCCTGGTTGCCCGTCAGCTTAGTCATCGACTCCAAGCTGAAATAGCGGCGTGCAATGCTCCATTCATCGTGTTGCTCTTGGAGAATGGTTCCCACGAGCCGGAATCACAGAGTCCCGGTTTGGGAAGATCCCAACGACGTCTATACGACGGCGAATTTCTCGGTTCAGTTGCTCGAGTGGATTGGTTGAGCAAATCTAACACCAATGCTCTCTCGGAAATGCCATGTACGCCAGTGCGTCCTCCTCCGCTTTGTCCAACACATCCATCGCCTTCGGAAACCGACTCTTCAATTGCTGTACCACCACAGCGAGTTGTTCTTTCGCTGACTCCTGCGTTGGTTGGGCAAAAATCGTACGGACAATCGACGACACCATGGCTTGTGAGGATTTTGGCACCTGACTCAGTACATTGCGCATCTAATCGCCAGTTTGACGCCCCTTAGCCCTCTTGCCACCAGGCTCCGCAGAAAGGTCAGCCAGAATGAACCGTCTCGCTTGTTCCAAGGTCAAAGCCCAACACCTCGCGCTCGCCGGTGACTTTCATACCAACGGCAATGACAAACGCCATACTCTGGACCCGACCCTCCTCACGAACCTTGGGGAAGGTGGCATCCAGCCAAACATAGGGGAACTCACCTTCAAGCGGGCGACTCTTAAACGCATGGACAACCTCATCGAGCTCCTTGCAGATGCGAGACACTTCACTCTTGCTGATTCCGCCGATGCCCAGCGACTCAACAAGTTCATCAACCTTACGGGTGCTCACACCATGCACATAGGCTTCCTGGACGACATTGAGTAACGCCTTCTCCGCCCGACGTCGTGGCTCTAATAAACCGGGGAAATAGCTGCCTTTACGTAGCTTGGGAATTTGCAATTCAATGGTTCCGACCCTCGTATCCCAGTGCAAAATGGCAAGAATGCCTCCATCCCGTTCTAGAATGAAGGCTATGGTATGATGAGAAGGTTACAACACCCGTTCAACCCGTATCCTACATCCTATTCCACTGAAAATTCACACATACCTACGTGCTTACATTTCTTGACTAATTAAAATTAATGATCGAATATGCCTTGGGAAAGGTCCTGATGTACACACGAAATATTTGTTCCACCTCATCATTGAGCTGGGGGTTCGTCCTATACGATCGGATCATGGATAAAATCAATACTGAACTGAAGAAACTAGGGGTTTATGGGTTCGACGAGGATTTGCTCGAGGACATCTCGGAATGGCCAGAGTATCTACACTTGGACCGAAAATTTACGTAAAAAGATGCTAAACGCCGATTGCGGGTACTTACTAGTGCGTGCCAAACACCGTCATGGAGGTCACTGTTTCTGTCTTTGGCCGGGAAGTGAACTGACCATTCCGCAATTGTAAAGCGTACGAATCGTCGATTCATCAGTTAAACGTGTATAATTCCGCACATATCAGGACAACATAACAACTGTAAGGAGGATGATGTGCGATGGTGACGAAAACCCCATAGTTTGAGTCCTCAGCAGCATCAACTAAGCCTTACACCGAAAAAGACGGCGTATTCGCCGTCTTTTTCGTGATTGTAGTGATGCTGTCACTGTGAAGCCAGGAACAGTCCTTTACTTCGAATCATCATTTAGCTGATGGCGTACAGCTCGTGCGTACCAGTCTGCGAGACTTGTACCCAGATGATGACGGATGGCAGTGTTGTCGAAGAGGCCTGAATAAGCGACGCTACGTTGTT
Organism: uncultured Alicyclobacillaceae bacterium; assembly: GCA_963788285.1. Taxonomy (GTDB): domain Bacteria; phylum Bacillota; class Bacilli; order Alicyclobacillales; family Alicyclobacillaceae; genus Alicyclobacillus_A. The sequence goes on along the minus strand of CAWBGB010000012.1, from coordinate 499,688 downwards.
CCATGGTTGCATTGTCTTCTGACCATTGAAGTGATATATCCACTCGATTTTCTTTGTCAACATGTGCACGAATCGTTAGGTGCACCTGGTCAGTCAGTGTCGAGAACGTTAACACACGCGTCCCATCCGCCGACATTGGTGTATGCGTCAACCTGCCATCAAAGGTTGCAACCGTATCAACAACATCTTCCACAAGGTCATAGAGCATTTTTTCCGTCTCTACATGGACTTCTGTATCGTTACGTGGATTTCCCACCGTCGATGCACCTCACAGATTTGATACTTTGATCACAACTGTACCAAAATCACGCCACGACCACACGTATCGTTTTATCAAGTGCATTTGCGATGAAAATACCCATAGGTAGAGAATGGGATTGCTGGACATGACATACGTAGGCGATGTAGCGCATGTAATACCCTCGGTATCTGCAAATACAGTGGCAAGGCAACACATCATTGCCCCAAGATTGAGACAGGGAGAACGAACGGAGGGAGCCGAAATGCATCAATTTCTTTTTTTTTAATTTTGACGCTTGTGGTGATTATTAGCCCTGGAATCGATACTGCACTACTAACCAAAACAACAATCGCACAAGGGAAAAAAGCAGGATTTAAAATGGCGTTTGGAATTTCTACAGGCTCCCTAGTTCACACATGTGCGGCAGCTTTGGGGCCTTCAGCTGTCCTTCTGAAAACTGCAATGGCATTTGAAGTCATAAAGTACGTTGGAGCAGGCTATCTGTTGTTCTTAGGAATCCACGCGTTTTGGTCAACAAGGAAGGGAAAGCCAGACAATATGGAGACTGAGAAATTGCTACATCAGGGCAGTGTGAAAGGGAAGTCACCTTACAGACAGGGGCTTCTCTCAAATGCTCTTAATCCTAAGGTTGCAGTGTTCTTCTTGACCTTCCTACCGCAATTCGGACAACCAGGCTCAAATACCATTGAACAACTTTTCTGGATGGGTATCATTTATACCACGCTAGCGGTTACGTGGTTTCTCGTGTACGTGTTCTTCGTCAATTACCTGCGTAAATGGTTACTGAGTCCGAGAACGAAAAGAACCATGGAGAGAATCACAGGTGCTGTACTCATTGGATTTGGACTCAACTTAGCCATGGAAAAGCGATAAATTACTGTGAAGGGTTAATCAACTAAGTGAAACCACCGCACAAACGTAAATCCCGTTAGGCACCAAAGATTCTGGGTAATAGGAGAGTGGTCCATCAACCATCCGAAGAGTCCTCGTACTGCTGCGTCCCCGCAATCCGCAGACGCTGTCACCAGCCTTGTAATTCGTTGCTCTTGACCCGGGAACGAGTGATTTGCGAGCAAACGACTGTCCACCCATTGTATAGGAATCTCCATAATGCCTGAGTAACAACGTGAAAACGTATCCCAGAACTACGTTAGACAGTCCATTCATGGCATACATCATAAAAGCCATCCCTAAAAAGAAAAAGACACTCATGTCCTTCCCTCCTCTTGAGACCCTCCTAGTGACTGTTGAAGGAGTTCACCCAATCAACGACCTCTGCCACAGACGATACAACCTGGTATGCAGCCTTTTGTATAACGGGGTCACTGTGGCACATAGCAAAGCTATGTGGAGTAACATTGAACATGGCTAAGTCGTTGAACGAGTCTCCGACGCAGACCATTTCTTCGGGACTCACATTGAGGTGATGTAGGAGCGCTTTTAATCCATCCCCTTTTGATACATGACGAGGCATAACATCCAGACAGTCTTTGTCAGAAATAAACGTGTTGATCTCTTGCGGGAATCGTTCAAGTAATTTCAACCGGAAATCCTCCAGGGCGTTCAGTTCTCCAAAGAACGAGAATTTGCATGGCAAAATACCCTTTCCAAATACACTTTCAATTTCAAGGCATTCATTGACTGACATGAACATACGAGCCTTTAATTCTGATGCACTTTCCCTTTGAGAAATGTAAATCTGATTGTCTGAGCAACTAACCGTGTAAGGAAATTGTCCGTTTTTCGCTATTGAAAGGAGCTGATGAGCTATCAGTAAATCAAAGCTGGCCGATTTTATCATCTGTCCTGTACTTGTATGAACAAAGGAGCCATTTTGGCTCACACAGTGACAACGAACATTTAACTGCTTTACGATCTCTTGTAGTTCTGGATACATGCGTCCAGATGCTAAACAAACATCAATCCCTTGAGCGGCTGCACGCTGGACTGAGGCTATGTCTTTGCGCGATATGGAATCTTTGGTTAACAAAGTACCATCCACATCACTGACGAAAAGCCGAATCATCAGATGATTCCCCCTCTACCACGATGACCTGAACATCAAATTCATGAAGAACTCGAAGGATTTCCTCATCTGGTTTCCTATCAGTAATAATCATGTCAATTGACTCTAATCCCGAGACCTTATGAAATAATCGCTTTCCAAATTTGGTGTGGTCCGCTAATACAATCACTTGATCGGCATGACATATCATTTTGCGTTTAACCACACCGTCTTCTTCGTGTGGAGAAGACAACCCGTCCACAGTAATGCCGCAAGCGCCGAGAAACAGCTTGTCGACTTGATACTCGGCAAGTTTCTCAAGGGTAGAAGCGCCATGTAAAAATCGATGTCTACCGTTCAAGATTCCACCCAACAAGTGCACCGTAATTTCATCTCTCTCTGACAGAATGCTGGCAACATCAATTGCATTTGTAACGACTGTAACATCACGTGCTGTCAGGCATTCTGCTGCAAATTGTACGGTGGTGGATGCATCAAAGATCACGTATTCACCATCCTTAACCAAAGACGCTGCTGTCCGCCCAATTTTCAGTTTTCCAGGCGATTCCTGAGTCAATCTTTCCTTATATCCCAAGACTTCTTTCGTCAAGCTGGGCAACATAACACCACCGCGAGTTCGCACTACAGTTCCCGTTTCGACGAGTTTTACTACGTCTCTTCGAGCAGTGTCACGAGAGACACCAAACAAATCACAAATCGTCTGAACGGTAACACGGCGGTGCTGTTTCAAATACTCCAGAAGATGGGCAAGTCTTTCTTCTTGGCTAAGTGATTTCAAGTCAAACACCTCCTTAAGTAAGTATTTATGCTGCATTCTTAATTAATTACAAGTATTATTAAGATATTATAAGCGATTTTTAAGCAAGTCAAATACAGTGCATTCCGAGCGCCATCCCGATAGCACAATAAATCGCGATCCAGTCCGGATCGCGCTCAGTTATGACGTTGTTCTCAAGATGTAGTAGTATAGATGCTTAGTTCGAATCTTATTTTGATCTTCATGTCGGATACGAGAATGAGGGAGGGGCCGCTCGGTGGATGAACTTGCGAAAGTACGTGAAGACCTGCGGCACGCCGTTGATGGGGTGTCTGACGACTTGCTACGGAGTCCCAACAGCGATGTTGGTCGATTCTACACGTATTGGAACATCTGTATTTAGTAGAGAAGTTTACAATCGTCCGAATCAAAGAAGCATTGGCCGAACCGCCGGTCACTGAACAGATCAAAACCAAAAATCTGGAAGGAGCTTTAGACCGAACCAACAAACTCAAGGCTCCTGAGATCATAAGCCCTAGAGGAATTTTCCAGAGCCTTGACGATGCGAGGCATTACCTGGCTCAATCGCGCCAAGAGTTGCTATCCCTCATTTCATCTACAGATGTGCATGCCCTACGAAATCACGGAGCCCCTCATCCAGTGTTCGGGATGCAGAGCTTGGAACAGAGAATAGAGTTGCTCGCGCTGCACGAACGACACCATATCGCGCAGATTGAAGAAATGAAAGAGTCGTTACAATGACCCCATGATATCAATCGCCCTGACAAATACGCGGGGCTTGGACCATCTTTTCTAGGAATTGCACAGTACTACCTGCTCTCCATGATAAGGAATTTTTTGTTTTCATGTTCACCAAAGTATATGAACTTTATGGGAACAGTATCCAGTTGGTCATCGATCTATACGACTTAATAAAGGCGTCTTGAACACGGTTTTAAGCGGTCGTCTGGTCCGTTACATACATGTGTAAGCCACGCGAACCAACCGCTCAGTGTACAACTTGACCCAACTACCGAATACTTTCTCCGAGTCCAAAGTAACCTCACCTTCTTTCTTCCTTAAGACGAAATCCCTCACCAATGGTTTCGTTTATACCAAAAAAGCCGTACCCATCAGGTACTGCTGTTTTTCGCAAGTGAAAAATGCAGAGAATGGCCGCCGTTTTGTGCATAGGCACTGCCACCCATCAATCCCCAAAATTACGACGTTACACTGGAAAGTGCATGACGTAGACGGAAGCTTTCCCCAGTGAACGCTAAGATGTACGCGTGGTGTACGAGTCGGTCAATCAAGGCAGCCGTCAACCGTGTATCGCCGAACACCGTGTTCCATTGCCCGAATTCGAGATTGGATGTCACAATCACGCTGTTGTGTTCGTAGCACGCCGACACGACGTGAAAGAGCAGTTCCGCCCCTGTCTGGTGAAAGGGCACAAAACCGACCTCATCCAGGATGAGCAGGTCGCAGGTTGCTAGTTCCCTCTGAAAGCGTGCCAGCGTCCCATTTTGGTGCTTTTCCTGCAGAATGGTGACAAGATCAGGAACCCGAAAGAATCGAACCGTATGCCCCCGGCGACACGCCTCTACGCCGAGTGCCGTTGCAAGGTGGGTCTTCCCACACCCGACGTTCCCGAGCATCAGGACGTTCTCCTTGCGTTCCAGAAAACACAGATCCCTCAGCATCACCTCCGTACAGTGTTCCGGAAAGGTCACCGCGCTAAAATCGTAATCCTGCAGTGTCTTCAACTGCGTGAAGGCCGCTTTCCTGAGCAAACGCTTGAGCCGGTTTTCCTCTCGGTGCTGAATCTCGGCTTGCAGGACATGGAGCAAGAACTGTTCCTTATCCTCAAATTCAATCGCTTCGTATGAATCCATCACATACGCCAAATGCAGCGTTTTGCAAGCTCGTTTCAAAGCCTCTCTCATGACGTCACGCCTCCCACCAGGCGGTTATACGTCTCCAACTGCGGGAGCTGCCCGTGCAGACACGGCGGCGTATGGGTTTCAATAAATGGCTCCGGGTGAAACTCCGGATGGGTCATCGCATACAGCGTATGTTCTAAGGCTGCCGTACCTTGTTCATCCATGGGCATCACCTGAGTCAGCCCCACGCCAATTTGCTCAAGTGTGTACGATTTGAGTAAACGGTAGCAGAGCGCAATTCGAGTCTTCCGCGCCGCGGCGTCGTCGACACAGACGAACGTTTTCACCGCCTTTGGCATCATGGCTGCGAACGACGAATACATGACGGAACGCGGGCGTCTCTGGTAGCCCTCGAAGATCGCGCGCCAGTCCAGCGGCATCGTTTTCTCCGTATAGGGACGAGGCAGCGTCGCGAGCAGCCGGTATTCACCGTCCGCGGAGAGCACGTCCAATTCATCCCACTTCACCTTGATCAGAACCGGCAATAACGCCTTGCATTGAGGCAAGGGGAAGCGCACATCGTCAAATTGGAGCTCACTGTACTTATTGAGTCTCGCGTTCTCCAGGCGGTAAATCTCCAAGGGGACGCTCGGTAATTGCAACAACTCGGACTGTTCTTGCTGCCACAAGACCGAGATGAGTTCATCCTTGGTATAGTGGGGACGTTCCATGTCTGCTTTGGCCGCTTGCGCCAAGTAGGATTCAAATTCCTGTGGCGTTTCAATCACCGGCGGCGGCACACACCAATTTCGCCGCCCGTAGCCGACCTTGTTCTCGACGTTGCCTTTTTCGTTGCCGCTGCGAGGATTGCAGAACTGCGGAGCGAAACGGTAATGCGCACAAAACTGGGCGAATGCATCTGTCAGTACACGCTCTCCGTCGGCCAGAACCGATACGACGGCGGCCGACAAGTTGTCGAACCAGATCTTGCGCGGCACACCGCCGCATTGCTCGAAAAGCCGCTTCAGGGCTTCGAGGAAACACTCGGTATTCTCCTTGGGCACAGGGAACGCAAACGCTGCGTTGCTGTAGGGAAACGACAAGGTTAGCACCTTTCGCTCCACCAGCTCGCCTCCCTTGACGATATACACGGTGCCAAAGTCCGCCTGCGCTTCACCGCCAGGGTGTTCCAACCGCTCATAACGCTCAACCCGTTCCAGCACCATTTGCTTTCTACGCTTGGCTACATATGCGGTCACGGTACGTTCTCCACCCTGAAAGCCAAACTCCTCCTGCAGGCGATGAAAGATCCGCCGCCCAGTATGACGCTGCTTACGGGGGAGGCGTTCGTCCTCTAGCAACCAAGTGTCGATGATATCGAGAAATGGGCCGAGGACGGGGTGATGCACCTTCTTCCGTACGGGAACATTCCAATCGTCCCGATCCGCATACTTCTTCGCGGTTCTCCAATTAACACCAACACGCTCAGCAATTTCTTGAACCCCACAACCCTCAACCTCACGCAAATACCTGATATACTGCTGCTGTGGCACTTTCAACATTCCTCTCATCCTCTCCGTTCCTAGCAAAACAGAGAGTAGATTTTGTAGAGTGATGTTGGCAAGTGCCATTTCGTTGCACAAAGGCGGGATTGCTAACTGGAAAACATAGAAATTTTTTTCACCCCCTAGGGGGTGAAACTTAACTGCAGTTTCCCGCCGCCACACCCTGCACTTCTATCCTGCCACACACAGTACTGCACAATTTCCAATAAGTTCTGTGTTAACTAAGATATCACAAATCGGTTAATGATCACTTACGCAGCGTCGAAGGGGGGAATTGTTCAACTGACCATGGTATGGGCCTTGGAATGTGCCCCCTCTACCGAATTAACGTAAACGCGATAGCCCCGGCGTACGTGAGAACTCTTATGACGGAAAAGTGGTTGACAGACCCCGAAAGACATCAGGCGATTCTATCCCGAACTCCTGCTGTGAGGTTAGGAGTATTGAGGAACTTCGCTGGTTCTGTTGTCTTCTTATCATCAGAAGCTTCGGATTGTGTGCATGGACATGTGCTTTTCGTGGATGGGGTGTGGCTCGCACAATGACCATCTGGACGGTAGCGTCCACGATGTCGCGTTCTTCTCCGACCTACGTCAGTCTTGGAGATGTTGTGCAGATCTCGTGGTGTTTTCGTGAAGCAGGTTCATAGGGTCGTGGACACCGTTGTATGATGTAGCCTGTACAAAAGATATGTAATGGGGGTGTCCGTATGAACCGTATGAAATGGGCAGTTATGCTGGTCACAGGGGCAGTTCTAGTGGGTGTCACAGGGTGCGGAAACGCTTCAAACGCGAGTTCTAATACAAATACTTCGGTAGCTACGGACTGGCAAGGGCAAGGTCAGGCACGAACCTTCCAACCGAACATCGATATGAAGGCTACTCCCGCACAACCCACGGCTGGCAAGGCGTTTACTCTTGAATTTACAATTGAAAGGCCGAACCGTGGAGGAAACGGTCACGCTCCAAGTTCAACAGGCGGGAGCCATCATCCTGGAAATTGGGCTGGCGGGACAGGTACTAATCGCTCAGGCAACTCGGCAGGTGGAAGCGGTAACGGACAGCCGCGGGTTCACCGAACTGCGGAAGCTCACATTACGGGACAGTCTGTCAATGAAACGATACAGTTGACCAACCAGAATGGCGGGTTTGAAGGTCAAGCTACCCTTGCAAAACCAGGACAGTACGAAGTGACGTTCACGATGACAATGGGGCAAAGGGATATTCAGAAACAGTTTACGTTGCAGGTCAATGCGTGACGATTCATGATTGTGATGACCATTGAACAGTCCTCTTCCTCTATACGGAATCCAGATGATGTGGCCCATTCATGGCCAAAGGAAATGCGGCCCGGAAGAGTGTCGGGCCGCGTTTCACGTAAGTGTCGGGTCTCGTCATTCCGACGTTGATGCGTTGATGGCAAATCGCCATCCTTTGTGTTCAAAATTCCTGGCATGAGTCTGTTCTCAAGTGGATGGCGTTTGTTTTTTTGCGAAGTCACTCGGCAAGAACAAACCAATGATGGCCGCAAGCAACGGCAAGATGGAGAGGACGGAGAAGACCGCTGGAACGCCGAATACGTCGGAAATGCTGCCCATAAACGTGGCCCCAATCCCCCCTGCGCCAACGCCGAAGCCAATGGAAAGCCCAGATGCCATAGCGATGTTGCGAGGCAGCAGTCGCTGCATGTAAACCACCGAGACTGCGAACGAAGCCAACACGCTAAATCCAAACAGCAACAAATCAAGTAGGGCGAAGATACCGTGTATATACGGCAGCAATAAGGCGAACGGGGTTGCGACAAACATGGAACCGACCAGTAAGCGCTTCATGCCAATTTTGTCTGACCAGATGCCACCGAGAAACGTCCCCAGTGCGCCGGCGCCAACGAATACAAAGTTCAACCATTCGGATGCCTCGAGAGACTCGTGCATGAAAAAGGGTAGAAACACGACCACCCCGACCTGGCACCAGGAACGAAGAATGATCACGATGATGAGCAAGATGACGCCCGGAATGTTGTTGGTTCCGACTGCCTCCTTACGTTTACCACTCGTATCTTGTACTCGACGGCTGAGCCAGCCAAGGATCTGTCCTGTGAGTCCAAGCGACAGGATTGCCACCGGTACAAACCAGAGTAAGCCATGGATGCCCGTGCGGGACAAAAACAGCGAAATCATTAGCGGCCCACACGCTTGGCCGGCATTACCACCAACCTGAAAAATCGCCTGTGCCAGGCCTTTTTTGCTTCCAGCCGCCAAATGGGTGCCGCGCGAAGCTTCAGGATGAAACGCGCCTGACCCAAATCCAGACAGCGCCACACAGACCAAAAGCCACGGAAACGAATGAACTCCACCCGTCAGCCCAAGTCCGAGACAAGACAGAAACAGACCGAGTGTGAGCAACCAGACGCGCGGTTTTCTATCTGTCAGAGCGCCAAAGATAGGTTGCATGACGGATGAAGTTAAATAGGATACCAGGACTATAAAACTGGACTGGGTGTAGTTGAGGTCAAAGGCTTGCTTGTACATGACCACCAATGCGGGTACCAGCCCTGTTGTCATGAGGTCGTTCAGAAAATGCGCGCCGCTGAACGTAAATACTGCTCGCCGAGAGATAGGTGCTTTCACTTGCTGAGACGCAATTGTTCCGGACACAGAGCCACCCCCATTGTTCGTCGTTGTAAGCCGATGTGCGGTGTGTGCAACGGGGCACGCTTCCTGCATCGACACTACTTGATTTTGAGAATGATTGGCGTAACAGTCAAGCACAGTATTGGCTCTCCAGCCGAGGAAATGTGCCGTGACGTGTTGGAGATGAAGTGTCCACCGTATGTTTGGGGAATTTTAGGGTGGGAAGGGGACATCATTGATGCGAGTAGTGGAGAAGAGCTGGAGGTGGAAGGGAAATCTGTCGGGACGCGTGGTTCGCGACAACACATTCGATCCTGGCCCTCACACTTCATTATTCAACTTCTTTCACGACAAACCAATCGACAGGTGAATGTCGGGATTGACGCCACGGAAGGGGGGTTCATGCCATACAACAACGATTCCGGCGTGCCGAACCTCACGAGCGGGTGGGTACGCCGGGTGCGCAACTCCAGAATACTGCTAAACACGTTATCTTTCTTTTCTGACATTTTGAGGGCAGGCGCCACTCCCACTGGGAGCATCATGAGTACAAGGCGGATGATTTGCCAGTCCGATGGGTTCCCCCTGATGGTCAAGCCGAAACCAATCACCATCACGATGCCTAGACCGATAAGTATTCCGAGCAACTCGCATACCCCCTCAAACGCCTACTGTGAACGTATCGTTACTGAAGTCGGAGGTCAAGTGCTAACGTACGTGTTGTCCTGTATGATGGGGCGAAGACTTGACTATGCAAAAAGGTGGGACAGACAATGGCCGATCCCACCACATCCGTTTTAGTCTGTTGGAAACAACGCGACCAGTGGATGCACGCCTTCAAGTTACCTTGATTCCCGAAGAACTCCGTCCTATAGCGGAAATTGTGCTTCATCCATGGTCGTTCCAATTCGTGACAATGATAAAGCCTGTACGAAATAAACTGTACATGCCGAGAACTATCGTCAACCAGAGTAAAATGTCGTGCCCTGGGAAATCAGAATGGCTTGTGGCAACCCACAAAATAAACAAAATGAACGCGCCGCAGAAGAGCAGAACGTTATAAAACACCTTCATCACGAACGTTGTGTCGTCGCTGTCTTCCTCTGTCGCCGTTCCAGCAACATCATCTGGATTAAAAGACACATTACCGATGGACGAAAGCTCGTCTGTGTTCGCTTCATCAAGCCGAAGAACTTCATCATACTGTTGCCGTTTCTCGGGGTCAGACAAAGTCCGATATGCCTCTACAATGGCCTTAAATCGCTTCACTGCACGTGGGTCACTTGCCGTCTTGTCTGGATGCCAAGTCTGGACCATGCGCCGATACTGATGCTTAATCTCTTGCATCGACGCATCGGGACGGACCCCTAAAACGTCATAATACGTTGCCATCAGCCGGTGTTTGCATACACCGCACACAGCTTTATCTGCTTTGTCTGAATGAACCCGATTTTTCGCTTGGCAAAACGGACAGATTTTGAGCTGAAAGTTCTCCTTTGACACCATACCCGTTCAACACGAATCCTGTTTTTTGTTCATCATGGAGCGCAGAGCTTCACGATACGCATCATCGCTTGTGACCATTAGTTCTTCATCCAATTCAGGCGTCTTGTCGGGTGTATCGAGTCCCGACAAGTGTCGAAGCGCATTGCGATAATCGTCATCCGTCATTTTAAATGCATCCCGCTTTAATTCATCCAAAGCTTCTACTGGACGAACCGTTGCTGTACGGGCCGCCTGCTTGAGAGGTGCTTGCTGAGACCTCTGTTGAAAAATAGGCGTCGACGGTGTTGTTGCGGTAGCTGCTGCCCTCTTGGCAGGTGGTAGCGCTTCGTCCTGTACCGAGCTTGGAACCTCTTGATGGGGTCCGGCCTTTGGAACTTCAGACGGTCTAGAGGACTTAGTCACTGTATTCTGCCTTGGCTCAGAAACGGTCTCGTCCAGCTGACCCTCTGCTGAACTCGTTTTCGCGGCTGGATCTGCACTATCGTTCTTCTCACGACGAATGAGTCGGATGTTGATGGAAATGACAATCGCACCGATGATCACGATTGCCACGACGTATATGGTTAAAAACCCCATCGGGATCACCTCATTTCCATTCCAGTTCAGCCAGGAGTTCATTCACCGACCATTTTAGCGGTCACTTCGGCAACACGGCGACCCAGTGCGCGTCCGAGTGCCAAATCAGATTCAGTCGGCAAATTCAGCGGTGCGTCTTTAGACATTTCCACGGGGCAAGTGATACCAACTCCGTAGTACGAGCCGTAGAGTACGTTTTCAGGAACCGTTCCAGGTAATCCTACGATGATCATTCCGTTATGTAGCATCGGGGTGATTAAGTTCCACAACGTCATTTCCGTGCCGCCATGCACGGTGGCTGTTGTACAAAATGCTGCGCCTACCTTGCCGATCAACTTTCCTTTTGCCCATAGGTAACCGAGCTTGTCAATCCATGCTTTTAGTCCGGAACTAATTGTTCCAAAATGCCCAGGGCACCCCCAAATAATCGCGTCTACATCCACCAAATCACGGACATCGGCGTCCTTTACATGGCGCAAATATACTTCTGCCCGTTCGTTTGAACTGGCACCTTCGGCGATGGCTTTTGCAAGCGCCTCGGTGTGTCCGTTCTCGCTGTCGTACACCACGTATATTTTCATAGAAATACGCCTCCCATATCGACAGATACGTGTGTTATCACGCGTTGCGGCCGTCAAAAATAACGCACTGATACATACCATCCAGTATAACGTTACCGAAAATCAGTTACGGGTTGCAAACATGTTGAATTAAAAAATTTAGTACCTGAATTATATCGCTCCGATGATTCGTATGGCTGTCGACGATTTCCCGTAGCGCAAACTCCTCGTGGCAGCTTTGATCTGGGCCACACCTTGTAGTTTGTACATATTTCGCCTCCAATAATGGCTATAAATTACCTATCCTGGGGACTGCACTGTTCTTAATTTCCTGGAGTCTGATGAAATAATACGCATGTCCACCCCAAGACTGATGAGCAACTCGATGATCGCGGTCGAAAAGAGCTAGCCAACAAGTTGGCGGTGAGGACTATCGACCGGTATGTGACCGAGTATCTGGGGAGTCGACCAACGCGCGGCAGAGATGTTTCGGAGTCGGAACGGTGTTACAGCATTATCATTTATCTGCTCAAAATATTTGTTACTAACTTTATTGATGGAGCCGGGCAAACAAGGATTGACGTTAACAATCTTCAACAGACTTGAAGAGATAAAAAAGGCGATACCTCAAACTCCGAGATATCGCCGAAAAGAAAGGGTTTTTTACATGGTGCCGAGAACCGGACTCGAACCTGTACGGGGTTACCCCCGGCAGATTTTAAGTCCGAATATTGCTTTCCCACGCCTTTTTCATTGTCAGTTACGGAAGTTGGGGATTTATCCAGCTACGACAATACCAGACAGATTCAAAAGTTGCAAAAGGGTATGCCGCAAAGGTGCATGGAGGCGGGCGGGCGCCTGGTGGGAAGATGAACCCCCGCGAACCATGTACCGTGTGTGCACACAAAGGACTGGTTTGTGTTTGACCTGGAGTTCAGTTGTGGTAAGTGGTCGTTTTGTCGGGTGTGGGATTAAAAAAGACGCCCACCTCACATCAGCGAGCGTCACACATGGAGTATGGACAGTGAAGTTGAATACTAGGTCGGTAATGTCACTGGCCCCTCCTTCGCCAGTGACGGCGGCGATCCCTCATGTCGCCCTGCCTACGAGCCTAGTGTACAAGGTAGATGTGAAAAAGCTGTATAGAAGGTGTGGAGAGATTGTGGTTATGGTGAATTCGGCAAGCGCGCGATCATTCAGGAAGAACAGGCACAGCAACCATATGCATAACACCAAGGTCTTGTTATCTGGAGGGATGTACGTTGAAACGTAAAGAGCTTATCGATTTTATTTGAGAGAATCCCGACGATAATGATTTCACTGGTGGAATCCATGAAGCGGATATTAAAAGAATCGAAGAAGAACTAGATAACAAATTACCGGAAAGCTACAAATGTGGTTTGGAAAATTATGGTTCGGCTTTTCGGTTTGATATTTTAGGCTGTGGGAAAACCTCTATTCCTTCAATTACGCTAAACAGTACGCATGTCACGATGTATCCGCATCGCCCCTGAAAAGACCGAGTGAATTATCGTATTATCGGGATAAATCAAGCACGAACACAGTTTAGAGGGAACTGCTGTAATGGTACACACTTCATATAAATCCTAATTCTAGAAGAAGGATGGACAATTTGAGTAGGGAATATACTAAGTTAGGGGTGACATCTCCCAGAACAGAGGAAAACCATCTGCACCTTTATTGAGATGTGTTCCATGATGTCTCGTTAAACTACTTGAAAAACGCATCTCGCGGAATGATGATGCGTCTACCATCTCGTATTGCAGGAAAATCTTTGCGCCTCGTCAGGTCGTATGCTTTCTCAAGGCAGACACCCATGATCTCTGCAACGTCTTTCACCTTTAGCCCAAGCGGATAATCCATGGGTTGTTTCATCGTTAAACTCCCTTTCGTGTCGTTATCAGAGTGCATTCGCTAGACGTTCGGAAACATCCTGTAAAAGGCTTCGTAATGTAAATGTTTGATAATATTTGTATAAGAGGGGTGAGGAATGTGTCTACTCTAGGGGACAGATTGAGACAGGCGAGAGAAGCTAAAGGGTGGTCACAATTATATGTGGCTAAACGTACGGGGAACTTCAACATCTCCAAATACGAACGAGGGAGTAAACAACCGGACGCAGATACGCTTGGAATGCTAGCCAAATTGTATGAAGTTTCCTTGGACTACTTGGTCAACGATGGCAAAAATACCATTGATTCCGAAAGAACGATACCAGATAAACATCCGGAAAGCCTTGAAACAAGAATAGCGCGACTTGTACAGAAATTGGACCCAGACTCTCAACGGATTGTATTGGAGCTTATCATGAAGCTCGCCGCATCCACGCCAGACAACATTGATGGCGCAGCCCCGATTAGTGAACAAGATTCAGATACACTTAAGAGATCGGATAGGTGACGAGCCTTATGGATAAGTTGCCGGAACGTTTACGCGCACTAAGAAAGCAGCAGAAATGGACTTAGGAGGAACTTAGGGAACGCGTAGGCATGAACAAGTCCGCCATCTCCTCTTACGAAACAGGTTCGCGTACTCCGAATTTAGAGGCGGTTAAACTGTTGGCCGATGTGTTTGATGTATCGGTTGACTACTTACTGGGGAAAACGGAAAACCCGCATGTATTTACGGAAGAGAGAAAGCGATTTCTTGAGGATAGAGATTATCTAACTCCTGAAGACTGAATGGAAAAGTATCCGCTTATGATTGGTGACCGTAAGGCAACAAAAGAGGAAGTGGAGGAAGCTGTAAGGTACATTAAGGCGCGTAGTATTATGAGAATAATTGGAAATCGCTGGAACCTAAAACTAATACCACCTTTGTCAGTGTCCACCGTACGTAAGACTTTATACGCACATCGCGCTCGCGGGTGGCTTTCACACCAATGGCAATGACAAACGCTGGCCCCGACCACCCTCACGAACCTTGGGAAAGGTGGCATCCAGCCAAACATAGGGGAACTCACCTTCAAGCGGGCGACTCTTAAACGCCTGGACAACCTCATCGAGCTCCTTGCAGATGCGAGACACTTCACTCTTGCTGATTCCGCCGATGTCCAGCGACTCCACAAGTTCATCAACCTTACGAGTGCTCACACCATGCACATAGGCTTCCTGGACGACATTGAGTAACGCCTTCTCCGCCCGACGTCGTGGCTCTAATAAACTGGGGAAATAGCTGCCTTTACGTAGGGTCTGCTGAACGATTGAAAAACCCAGTAGCGACAAGGATTCTTGGCCTTTCATCACGAAATCTTGTGCATGGATTTCTCGTGAAACCCGTCAAAATCCTTGCACGTGAGGGGACCTATGTATCGACCGACTGAACGACAGATCCTGTTGCCGGATGACTTCTTCCTACCATTTGGCGGAAAGTTGAATCAGGAGAACCGCTGGGTCAAACTCGCCCAGATGATTCCCTGGTGGAAGGTTGAAGAGCACTAAGGAGAGCGTTTCAAATCCTGGACGAAGGGACAGAAGGCATACTCGGTCCGTGTGGCGCTTGGTGCACTCATCATCCAGGAACGCTTGGGTCTGAGCGACCGGGAGACGGTTCGTCAGATCACGGAGAACCCGTATTTGCAATACTTCATCGGATTACCAAGCTTTCAGGAAGAACCACCGTTTCATCCCTCTCTGATGACGCACTTTCGCAAGCGACTTGGTCCGGACGTGATCAACCAGGTCAATGAATGGATCGTGATGGAGAAAGACGAAAGCGATGATTCTGATGACCGGGATGATGGACATCCAGGGCAGCCCGAGGTGGACGCCACCTCCAAGCCATCAACAGATAAGGAGACGCCTGCGAACCAAGGTAAGCTGTTGCTCGATGCCACGTGTGCCCCGGCGGACATCGCCTACCCAACCGACCTGTCCTTACTCAATGAGGTTCGGGAGAAGTTGGAGAAGATGATTGACGTTTTACATGCGGTGCGTGAGCCTGGTAGTCGCAAACCGCGCACCTATCGGGAGAAGGCGCACAAGGCGTATCTGACGGTGGCGAAGCAGAGGCGCGTGAGTCCGCGTGCACTGCGCAAGGCAATCGGGAAGCAACTGCGGTTTGTAGCCCGTGACTTGCGAATCATCGCCAAATTGAGGAATGAGGTCGGACTCAGCGCGTTGAGCGTTCGGCAACATCGTCAACTGTTGGTCATTCATGAGCTGTATCGCCAGCAAGAGGAGATGTACCGCAGGAGGATGCGGCGCATCGACGATCGGGTCGTCAGCATCTCGCAACCCCATGTGCGTCCTATCGTCCGTGGCAAGGTACGTGCAAACGTTGAGTTCGGCGCAAAAGTGGCAATCAGTGTGGTGGACGGGTACGCAAGACTAGAGCGGTTGAATTGGGACAGCTTTCATGAAGGTCACACCCTGCAGGCGGCGGTTGAGGCTTACCGGGAACGCTATGGCTACTATCCAGAGGCTGTGCTGGCCGACAAGGCCTACCGGAACCGGGAGAACCTGCGTTACTGCAAGGAACGCGGCATTCGCTTAAGTGGACCGCCGCTGGGCCGGCCCTCGAAGACGGAGCAAGTGGAACAGAGGAAGATAGAGAGGCAGGACGCAGTGGAGCGTAATGCAGTTGAAGGAAAATTCGGCGAAGGCAAGCGCCTCTATGGCCTGGGGCTAATTCGGGCGCGCCTTCAGGCGACGAGCGAGACGGTTGTCGCGATGCAGTTGCTGGTACTGAACCTGGAGCGGCGCCTCCGTCTTTTCTTGACTCTTTTTCTCGAATGGCTGCTCCAGACTGTCACGTCTCCCATTCCAAGCTAATGCATGACCCATTCAGCAGACCCTACGTAGCTTGGGAATTTGCAATTCAAGCTCCAAAAGTGCGATCTCTATTTATAGAAGCCATCGAGTTTGCCTCCTCTACTAATGTGTTTGGTGTCACTTTAGTAGGTTGCACTCGATGGCTTTTTCGTCAATATCAAGCCTCAGATTTTACACCACCTAATGAGACTCTAACGATTACAAACAGACTTGAAGGTCATCAAAAACCGGAACTAAAATCCGTTCTAAAATCAAAGTACCGATACTCCTTTACTCGAATATTTTTGGTACTATGAGACATGATGCAGAACGGAAGGAACGACGCTCGATGATATAAGTTCCATAATGAATCGCACCCTAGAGGTGTGGCTTGGTGGGTCATTGTTATCGTGGGCATTTTGGGGGTGGGGCCCGCAAAGACCACTTATTCACTGGTGAAGCCCCCTGAACACAGCTTCATGACAAGCCCCATTCAGGTGACGTCGCTTAATTGGAAATGGTTGTTCCCGTTACCGAAATGGCGTGGTAACAGTCAGCTAATGCGAAATTCCAACCGGGGTTCCGGTGCAGTTTGAGTTGAATGCGGATATGTAGGTGAATTCGTTTTGGGTGCCACAGCTCGGTGGCCAGAAGTCATTGCTTGGTCTATTGACGGGGCACTACCTCACCGGATAGTTAATTTATGCTGGATTAGAACGCAACATTTCACGTTGCAATTCCCACATGGTTTGATACAGCCCACCACGCTCTAATAACGCGTAATGCGTGCCTCGCTCGACAATACTTCCGCGTTGCATCACCAAAATTTCGTCCATCTCTTCAAGCCCAACGAGGCGATGTGTAATATAAATAGTGGATCGCCCGGCAATGACGGGGTACAGCGCACGTAAAAAGCTTTGTTCAGTTATTGAATCCAAGCCATTTGTGGGTTCATCGAACACAATGATGGGTGCCGGTCTCAAGATTGCTCTCGCCAATGCGAGGCGCTGGCGTTCACCGCCAGATAATCTTGCGCCCGCTTCACCGATCACGGTGTCATAGCCTTGTGGCAAATGGACAATGACATCGTGAAGTTGAGACACCCTTGCTGCGTCTTCCACTTCGGATTGTGTTGCGTTTGGCTTTGCCATTCTAAGGTTTTCTAGGACTGTGGCATTAAAGAGATACGTATGTTGGCTGACTAGCGTGAAAATCTGGCGGATTTGTTCTTCACCCATTTCAGATAACTCGAGGTTACCCAATCGAATGGAACCGTCTTCGTACCTGTACAACCCCAGAAGGAGGCTTGCCAGCGTACTTTTGCCCGCTCCGTTTTCTCCGACAATGGCGATATGCTTCCCGAACGGTAAGTCAAAATCTACGTTACAAAGGGTAGGTGCGTCGTCATCAGTGTATCGAAAGGTGACATGGTGAACAGACAATGAAAACTCCTTGATGGGATACGCCGTGGAAGTGGCTGCGCGTTTCACAGGGGCAGGGGAGTCAGCCAGGTCAAACAACCTTTTGGCCGCGCGAAGACTTTGTCCCCAATGCTGAAATGCAGCGGGAAGAGGCTTGACGGCTTCGAAGCTTGCTAATGCTGTAAGCGCGATGACGGGCAAGTATACGCCGTCGATGGAATGATGGGTGACAGAGGGAATTGCCATCCAGAGCAACATCCACATGGTGAAGTTTGAGAAAAGAACCACACTCCCAGAGGATACACTGTGGATGCAAGTCATTCGAGATTGGAGTGACGCCAAAGCCTCCTGCTTGCCCTTCAACGCTGACAGGAGTTCCCCATAGGGATATAACTGACTTTCATACATGCCCTGCAGTTGTTCAGCAAAGTGGGAATACAATTCTCCCCTTGTCTCAATCATCTGTGTGCCAACGCGCCTTCCCAATCGATGCACAACGACGGGGATACCAAAACCGGCACAGAAATACAAGCTTAGAAACACAACAGCAAGCCGGGAACCGAAAGTGTTGATGATAAAGTAGACGAGCACGGCGACAAAACAAGCAACGATGGGCGGCATGATTGCACGTAAATAAACGTTTTGCAGGGTATCGACATCGCTAACCACAGTCGTCAAAATGTCTCCAGTTTTCCTACCTGAATAAAAAAGCGGTGGACAGGGACTCAACTCGCGCAAAGACCCACACTCGGATGTTTGTGAGTATGCGAAATGTCAAGTCGTGTAAAACGTACTGTTCAGCATAACGAAACACAGCCCGTGAAATGCCAAAAAACCGTACGCCAACGATAGGCACCCATACGAGCAATATCGTGCTCGGGTGCAATGCAGCAGCGGCAATCAAATACGCGGAGGTGGCCATCAGACCAATATTTGCGCCAATGGTCGCAAATTGAAGCATGATGGATAGAAGAACTCTGTCCTTTAAAGGGTGCTAAAAAGGTCATCAACCGCAAAAATCGTCTCACGATACACTTTCCCCCACAAAAGCATTCAGCAACTTTCGGTACAACCCATCCCGTTGCAGCAACTCTTCATGTCTACCTTGTTGGACAACGCAACCGTGTTCCATGACCACAATCCGGTCGGCATGACGGATGGTACTCATTCGATGCGCGACAATCAGCGCCATGCGCGAGTTTACGATTTCCTTGAGTGCCGCTCGGATGACAAACTCACTCTCTACATCGAGGTGGGCAGAAGGCTCGTCCATAATTACGATGGTACTGTCTTTGAGAAATGCACGAGCGAGCGCCATTCGTTGAATTTGTCCTCCGCTCAAACGCGCTCCATGTTCGCCAATGACTGTTTCATAGCCATCTGGGAGCGACTGAACAAATGGATGGACGCCTGTTTTTTTCGCGATGGAGATGACGTCTTCCGTCGAAAGGGTTGGATTGGCGAGTCGTAAGTTCTCCATGATGGTGCCGTGAAATAGGTATGGTTTTTGTGGAACAAACGCAATCTGCTCTCGCCACCAGTCCAAAGGAACTCGCTCTAATGGTGTCTTGTCATCAAGTAAGATGTGTCCTTCGGTGGGGTGCAGGAATCCCATGATCAAATCAAGCAAAGTGCTTTTTCCTGCGCCACTGGGTCCAACAATGGCAATGGTTTCTCCAGGGTGAAACACCAGCGATACATTGCTTAGTGCCTTGCGATTTGCACCAGGGTATTGGTAGCTCACATTGTCAAGCGTAATTTGCATATCCCCGCCATCGAAGCGGGGCGGGGCAACGGAGACCGACACAGGATGTATTACGAGCGGCTTTGTATCCAAGATCTCGAATATGCGGTTTGCGGCAGTCATTCCGTTTATACTTGCATGAAACTCTGTGCCGACAAGCCGAATCGGCAAATAAAACTCGGGTGCCAGTAGCAAGATGAGGAAAGCAACGGAGAACGTCATTTCCCCGTGTAATAAACGCAGTCCAATCGCCACCGCGACCATGGCAGTGCTTAGTGTGGTCAGCAATTCAAGGACGAACGACGAGAGAAAGGCAACCCGTAACGTGCCCATGGTCGAGGTGCGATACTTGTCGCTGAGCCGTGCAATGGTGTCAATTTGCGCCTTGCTTCGATTGAACAATTTCAGGGTCGTGAATCCACGGAGTACATCAAAAAAGTGGGCGCTCAGTAAGCTGAGCATCTTCCATTGGCGTTCCGAAACAGACCGCGCGCCCTTTCCAATTAAAATCATGAAAAATGGAATCAGCGCAGCAGTGACCATAAAAATGACTGTCGAAAGGATGTCTTTTGTCAAGACGACGGCCAGGATGGTGATAGGGATGAACGCGGACATGGCGAGTTGGGGTACGTACCGCGTGAGGTAAGGTTCCAGTTGCTCAACACCTTCAACCGCCGAATTCAACAGTTCTCCGGTTCTTTCGAAACGGGCATATGCCGGTCCTAGCGTTTGGATATGGTCAATCAGCTTTGTACGCAAATCGGTTTTCACCGAAATAGCCAACCGGCTCGCACAAACTTCCCCTGCGTACTGGCACCCCGCGCGTCCTAAGATACATCCGAGGAGCAGGTACATCGGAATCTCCACCTGGTGCAGGCTGTGTTTTCCGATAAACACGGCGTTGACAATGTGGGCGACAAACATCGCTTGGATCACCGTCAACATGCCGCCGCAAACATAGAGACACAACGTCGCGGCAAGTAAGGGATATTTTGTTTTTAACTCATGCAACAGTCTTCGATTCATCATCAGTAGTCCAAATGCTCCAGTTTCACACGTTGACGGAATACCCAATAGCTCCACGCTTGATATGCGAAAACAAGTGGAATGACGGTGATTGCAACGATTGTCATGACCCGTAACGAATATGGATTGGACGCGGCATTGTAAACAGTCAGGCTCCAATCGGGGTTCAAAGAACTGATCATGACGCGGGGGTACAACCCCATGAATACCGTGATGGTGGATAACACAATCGTTGTGCCGGTCATCGCAAATGCCCAGGCGTAGCGTTTGGCTCGAATCAAAAAGCGCACGGAAATCAGTGTGAGACCCGCCGCAATGGGGACAGGACCTGGGTCAACCCCGAGTCTGGTAAAGATGTCAGTCTGAAAGTAAGTGAGTATCACGAACAAATACAGAAGGGCCGTCGTAATGCCGCCAATTTTCATGGCAAATGCACTGGCTTTTTCTTGAATGGCAGAGGACGTTCGAATGGTCACAAACAACGCTCCGTGTAGGAGAAATAACATCACCACGGTGATTCCGCAAACCAGCGCATACGGGCTAAGCAGGTTAAAAAAACCGCCGACATAGTTCATATGGGAATCAATCGGCACACCTCTCATCAGGTTAGCGAGTGCTATCCCCCACAACAAAGGAGGCAGCAAGCTTCCGAAGAAAATTATCCAGTCCCACGTTGTACGCCATTTTGCGTTGCTCACCTTGCCTCGAAACTCGAAAGCAACCCCTCTACCGATAAGGGCCAGAACCATGAAATACAGTGCCAAATAAAAACCGCTAAACAAAGTGGCGTACCAGTTTGGAAACGCAGCGAACATCGTAGCACCAGCACTAATCAACCATACTTCGTTGGCATCCCAGAACGGTCCAATGCTGTTAATCAGGACTCTTCGCTCGGTATCGTCTTTGGTTAAAAGCGGTACCAGCATACCGACTCCAAAATCAAATCCTTCGAGAAAGAAAAAACCGATAAACAGAACGCTGATGATAATGAACCATACCGTGTTCAGATCCATATTCTATCCTCCCAACATGCGTTACAAGGATGGTACAACCGTTTCATCGGGTACCTTTCCATCCGGTTCTGCACGAATGACCTTAAGAAAGAGATAAATGTCAATCGCCGCGAGAATCCCGTAGACGACTGTCTGGCCAATCAAGGTCGTCAAGACCTCACTTGCTGGTACCGTCGGCGAAACTCCATTCTCGGTTTTAAGCAGTCCATAGACCACCCAGGGTTGACGACCTATTTCAGTCATAATCCAGCCCATGGTGTGTCCGATGAATGGCAACGCGATGGCTGGGACCATGAGTCGCAGAAACCACTTGTTTTGCCCCAGCCGATCTTTGATGGAAAGATACACGCCGTAAAGCGCAAATAGCATCATCAAAGTACCGGCTGCAACCATGATTCGAAAGCTCCAGAATGTTGTTCGGACGGGTGGAACATAATTTCCCGGGCCGTATTTTTGTTCGTATTGTGCCTGGAGTTGGTTCATCCCTTCCACTTTCCCGCTCAGCCGGTTATACGCAAGAATGCTCAATGCGTAGGGGATCTGAATTTGGGCGGAATTCTGCTGCTTTTTATCATTAATCAGAGCGAATAATGTCCATGGGGCGTGTTCTGGGCTTGTGTTCCAGAGTGCTTCGGACGCAGCCATTTTCATCGGCTGCACCGTTATTAAATATTGAGCTTGCTCGTGTCCAACAATGACCGTTAAGACGCTGGCTAAGGCCCCGACTGTCACTGCAATCTTAAACGAACGACGAAAGAGCCCGACCCCTCGTTTGCGCAATAGTTGATATGCGCTCACGCCTGCTATAAAAAAAGCACCCGTCGCGTATGCCCCGAAAATCACATGCGGGAACTCCAGCCAAACCTGGCGGCTGGTAATCAAGGCCAAGAAGCTGGACATTTCGGCGTGACCATTTCGAATCGCGTACCCAACGGGTCTTTGCATAAAGGCGTTCGCCGTGAGAATCCAAAACCCGGATATGTTGCTGCCAATGGCAACCAGCCAAATGGAAGCCAAATGAACGAATCGAGACACCTTGTCCCAGCCGAACAACCACACGCCAAGGAAAGTCGATTCGAGAAAAAAGGCGGCTAAGGATTCGATGGCGAGAGGGGCTCCAAACACGTCTCCAACGAAACGAGAGTAATTGGACCAATTCATGCCAAATTGGAATTCCTGCAGGATGCCAGTGACAACGCCTACCGCAAAGTTGATTAAGAACAACTTCCCCCAGAATTTCGTCATGGATTTGTAGGTATCGTTGCGAGTGATTACGTATATCGTCTCCATAATTGCAAGGAGAAGTGCCATGCCAATGGTCATGGGAACAAAGAAAAAGTGATACACGGTAACAACCCCGAACTGCCAGCGAGCCAAAAGTTAAATTCATCATTCACAATCCTCCTGCCAATGCGTGAAGCCACTGAACTTAGGTTCACTTCTTTTGGCAGTATGTACTCAAAATTTGGATCTATGCACTGAGATCAGGCAATGACCATGTGAACAAAGCCTATGTCCGCAAAAGTTCACAATCACTGGGCGAAGATTATTATTTAGAGGGTTGACACCAAGAAGCAAACGTTGGCCGACGAAGTAATGAATCAGGCACATAGGCGTGGTGGGGAAGTCTACCAGTTATCTGTTTTATCCGGTGTTTGAGGTCGTCCGCAGTATTCATATCAGCAAGACTCTGGAACGCCTGGACACGCTGCACGTAATGGGCGTGCATGACAGACAGAAGGGGAATGCAAACTGACGTCACCACAAAATAGGCTGGCACCACAGAGATGATGAAGTGTCCCATGTCTTCCTGATTGCGAATGCATGCAACGCTGCCGGCCCGTAATGAAACTTCGCAAGCGAGCAAAACGTCGTGTATGTTGAAATTGGAGATGCTACACACCGCAGAGCCTACAGTTTTTTCCAAGATGACGACCTCATTTTCACCGCTCCATCATGTCTCAGTTAACATATTGCAGCGTGTCGGATATTACAAAAACTGGAATATTCGTTTTCGGCCATATTTGACCGTGAGCGGCGAATTGTATGCCGTTTGGTTTGTGACAGTCATTCAATTATCGGTCGAGTTTGTTTGGACGCTATGGTTTGATACACCTTCAGCCCGCGACACTTGCACAGGTCTAAAAACACAGGTAGGGTATTAGACAAGTGGTAATTTAGTGATACGTGCGGCTTCTGGATCCCACGCGACAAGGTCTTCGCGGGTCAGTTCGCGAATCGATGTTTTTCCAAGAGCACGAATCCCTGTTTCTAGTTCCAAGGAACAGCTTTTCAAGAAATTCGCCAAACTTTTGGCTCCTTTTTGTACATCAAACTTGTTCCGAGATGATCCATCCGCCCACGCGATCTGCGTTGGAGGTTGAAATGGTAGAGTTTCAACCAGTTGATCATGCGTCACCGCAAATAGTGCGGCTGAGCCTAAGCTGACGGCACTGGCTCCTAGTGCTAACGCCTTTAAAATGTCGCCTGGCGTACGAATGCCACCAGATATAACTAAATCCACGTCTTTGCTATACCTGTTTTCTTTGAGAAACTCAACGGCTCTGCAAAGTGCAGACAATGTTGGTAAACCAAAGTCATCGGTCAAAATTGCTGGGGAGCTATGAGTTCCGCCTTGTGCGCCATCGATGACAATGACATCGACGCCTGCCATTAAAGCGATTTTCAGCTCGAACTCCAAGTAATGGCTGGCTGCCAATTTCAATGCAATAGGAATTCCGTTTCCGATGAAACGTAATTTCTCAACTAGGCGTCTAAATTGGTGAGCCTTATGAATTCCCGGGATTCCAGCAGGAATATACACAAATTCGTCCACAACACGTGAAGAGAGTCCCATATCATGTAACACTTCCGGGGGAAGTGTCGATAATCGGAATTTGGATGGACTTCATTAATCTAAAATTCTGTTGCGATAACCCTCTTTTCGATAAACATTTTTTCCCCTTGGTAAGAGCTTGCGTAACTGCTCATACTCACGATACATTATCGAAAAATGTAGGGGAACAGGCATTGGAATAGTACACAGTGCTGTCGGGAAGTTTAACGTGAATCATCGAATTGAGCCTTTTTATCGTACATTAATTCCCAACAAACCTTCCTTGGTTTTGGTATTTATTCACGGGGCAGGTCAGCAGCATTCCGGACAGTTCGCCGATTTGGGAAGGCATTGTTTGCAACACAATATTGCTTTCTACGCATTTGATCAGCGGGGGTTTGGACAATCGACGGGGAAACGTGGCCACATAGATTCGTTTTATGAGTATCTGGATGACATGCACAAATTTATTGGTTTTGTAAGGGAGGTGCATCCTAGCGAACCCATCTTCTTGTTAGGACACAGCTTGGGTGGGACGATCGTCGCACGGTATGGGCAAGAGTATGTAAGTCACGTGCAGGGAGCGATTTTTTCAGCACCTGCCTTGAGACTTTGACGGCCATAACCGGAGTTTGCGCACAGTACAGGACACCGTAGCTCACGCTGCCTATACAAGCAATCTGTCCACATCGTCTGTGCCATGACCACCCAGCACTATCAGGTTAACACCTTGCGCTTGGGCCACAGTGGCAATTGCGATCGCAGTGGGACCATGTCCATGCTTGAACCCGACACGGTTTGCCGCAGCCGAAAACCGTGCCGCCGTCTACCTTTATCCTAAAGGGGCGTACGAGTGTCCCGCAGACAACAAAGCATCATTTCGTCCTCACCCAAACGTACCGGATTGATCACGATTTAGACTGGCCCTACTATATGGGCTCTCGGTATGAACGGCTGCTTAAGCTCGAAGAGCGAGCACACGAGAAAGCCATCGAGCTAACGCCAGAGCACAATGTGCCGCAAGAGTCTATCCGAAGGTTTCATAAACGACCGTTTTTGATACTATCTCCACTCGCAGTCACGAGAAATACCGTACACCTCTATACGGGATGTCGAAGTGTATGTCAATGGTATTTTTAGTATTTCAGGGAATTCTGCGCCAAGTCGGGCGATGTCCGTAGCGGCAGCGCCTGAATTCGACCATGGGCCAGCCAATCCGCCTAGTCCGCCGTCGCTATGTGTAATCAGTCTGAACGTGTCTGCCGGGCCTTGGCGCCGTGAACGATAATGAGACTGCAACGAGGTCTTCCACATGACAACGCCATCGTACTGCAAGAGTGAATCGATGGGTAGATGGGGAGTGGGCAACACGCGAAACACCGCGGTTGACGGACGCTCTGCAGGAGTATCTGGAGAAGTGAACCGGACGTTTGGAGAAGTACTTGGATGATACACCTTCATGATCCACGGGTCAACTTATCCATTGAACGAGGAACACATCGGGTTTGGTGACGATGACGCTACCTGGTGCCATCCTGCGAGCGGAAGAAACATCCGATGATTTGTATAAGTCCATCGATTTAGCGGTAGACAAGCTGCAACGCCAAATCCAGAGGTACAAGGCCAAGTTGCACAACAAGCCGCATGAGCGGGAAAAGGCATTCCACAATGAGTACGGCAGCCCCGATACCACCGAGGTGCAAGCGGAAGTCGTGCGGGCTCAAGGACCTGTCATCGTGCGCAAGAAACGGTTCCTGATGAAACCGATGCAGGTGGACGAAGCCAGTTGGTACTGCTCGCCCATGACTTTTTCGTCTTCACGAATGCAGATATGGGAGCTGTGAATGTCGTGTATCGGCGTCGGGACGGCAACTACGGCTTGATTGAAGCGATATGAAACAGCGAGCTCAGGAGGGATTGAGTTGAGCCTAGAAGCGGGATTGAAACCGTCGAGGATTGCGGTGGTCGGAGCGGGGGCCGTCGGCGCGACGACCGCCTACACACTGTTTCTACGGGAACGTGCTGCGGAAATTGTACTCATCGATGTCAATCGTGAAAAGGCGTTCGGCGAAGCCTTCGATATGCAGCACGGCTGTCCATTCGTCGGTGGGGTTAAGGTGTGGGCGGGGGACTATGCCGATTGTAGTAGTGCTGACATCGTCATCATCACAGCGGGGGTCGCGCAACGGCCAGGTGAAAGCAGGCAGGCGTTACTAACACGGAATGCTCAGATTGTAAGAGAGGTTGTAGACTCAGTCGTTCACTACACCCGCAAAGCCATACTTCTCATCGCGACAAACCCGGTGGACGTGATGTCTTATGTTGCTTGGAAACAAGCTGGTTTACCCAGTCAGCGCGTCATCGGTTCGGGAACGGTACTCGACAGTGCGCGCTTCCGGTATCTTCTTGGCGATGAGCTGGGCGTAGACCCGCGCAGTGTCCACGGACACATCGTCGGAGAACACGGCGATACGGAGGTTCCATTGTGGAGTAAGACAAACATCGCGGGCGTCCCAGTGCAATTGGCGGGGGAGAGGCGTGACGCCATCTACAGGCAGACTCGAGACGCCGCCTATCGGGTGATTGAAGCTAAGGGGTACACGAGTTACGCGATTGCCTTGGCCTTGGATCGGATCTCCGCCGCCATTCTCCGCGATGAACATGCTGTCTTGAACGTATCGACCCTCTTAATGGACTATCATGGTATTTCGGACGTGTACATGGGGGTGCCGTGCGTCGTGGGACGCGATGGGGTCGAGCGCGTGGTCGATATGCCACTGGACGAGGTGGAACTGGCAAACCTACGCAAATCGGCTGAAGAGCTATCTGCTCACATCGCCTCCAGTGAAGTGGGCAAATGACCTTGGCGGGAGCGCCACTTATGCCTGTATTTCAAAATGAGCTGTGCCCGGCCCATCGGTCAGGGCCACAGCTTCATGTTTCTCGAAGCAGTTTCGGGTGAGACGCGAGGGCCAATGTCGCCCTCGCCAACGCCGTTGTCTCACTCCGTGCCGTATCCGGTGTCCTCCACAGCCTGTATGAGGGCTTGTACACTGGTCTTCGCCTCATCGAATGTCACCGTCGCTTGTTGACCCTGTAAGTCAACCTTAGCTTCCTGTACACCGTCGACACTCTTCACGGCCTTGGTCACCGAGTTGACGCATCCACTGCACGTCATGCCTTTCACCGTAATTATCACCGCCGCCATTGCCGCACATCTCCTTTATGTCGAGTGTTTTACATCCACTAATTCTTGTCAAAGTAATTTCCCGATACACCGACGCATTACACGGACGCATGCACCTCCTTTCCAAGTCTCAAGCGCCGCAGCAACAAGCTGTTGGAGATGACGCTGACAGAGCTCAGCGCCATCGCGGCTCCTGCGATGATGGGGCTCAAAATCCCAAAGGCGGCCAATGGGATTCCAATTACGTTGTAGAAAAAGGCCCAGAACAGGTTGTGACGAATCTTTCGTATCGTTGCTTTCGACAACCGAATGGAATTCTACTACACCGTGGGTGCCCCCGTGCATTAGCGCAACATCCGCGGCTTCCAGTGCCACGTTGGTGCCGGTGCCCATGGCGATGCCGATGTCCGCGGCCGCCAGGGCCGGGGCATCGTTGATTCCATCACCGACCATCGCCACAATTCGTCCGTTCCTTCGCAGTTCTTTGCCGCCTTATCCGCCGGGAGGACGCCAGCGATGACGTTGGTAATGCCAACCTGAGCCGCAACAGCACTTGCCGTCCGTTCGTTGTCACCGGTGATCATCCATACTTCGATACCCATGTCCTTGAGTGCACGTACTTTGTCTTCCGCATCCGGCTTGATGGTGTCGGCGAGAGAAATCACGCCAACAATGACCGCGGTTTTCGCTGCCTCCTCAAAGTATGCTAATACCTCGTCGGGCAAGAAGGAGAGACCGGTCTCCGTGAACCAACGGCGGTTTCCAATACGCACCTTCCTGCCGTTGACCAATCCCTCGATACCTTTGCCGGGCATGGCCTTGACGTCGGTGGCGGACAGGATGTGGACTTGCAGTTCCTTGTCGTACCGAACAGAGCCTGTCCAGGCAGGCTGAAACAGTGCATCCATGGCCCCGAATACTAGGATGAATACGTCAAGTAAGGGCACCGTCAATCGATGAGTTCCCGCAAGCGCCGCTAATCCGGTCACTAACAAACAGCGCGTGATATCCGCGAGCATCATCAGGCGAATGCGGGCAACGCGATCGACCAGGATGACCCGTAAATGGCAATAGCACCACCTGCGGTAACATTAGCAGAGCCATGACGACTCCCATTTGCAGTGTGGATCGGCCCATCGAATACACAGCGAGCGGTAATGCCACACACAGAATGGAATCTCCGAATTACGAGAAGATCTGGCCGATCCACAGCGCAGTGAAACTTCGGGATCTCAAGGGGAAAAATGACACGCGGTCAGTTTTCACGGAATTCGCGGACAGTGAAGGTTCCATGATAAAAGCTCCTTGTATATTAAGAGCAGCTATCAACTTGGTTTACATAAATCCAGGTTGTGGTTGCTCTTTTTAGATTTCTGGAGAGCGTAACCCCAGCAACACAGCCGAGACCCATTAGAAGTCCATCCACCGTGACTATCAAGTCACGTTACAGGGTGTTTACGGCCTTGGGCTGACCTTGGGAAAATAGCCTTAGGTGTCTACCAAGGGAATGTTCCAATGCCTCCCGTTGCCCCTTGTTTTTAGGGTGTCTTCCGACGAAAGAGTGTTCCCCTGGCCCCATGGAATAGACCTACACGCTGACTGTTTCCCGGTCAGTCATCCCTCCTGCCAGCAGAGGGAGGCTCGTGCACCGATGACGCCCGGTGTATTCCAATAGCTCGCAAGGCTGTCGTTCATGGGTTTCCCAGGGTCATCCCAAGGCCATAGACATCTGCATTCCAACCAAAGGAGGTGATTTTACATGTCCTCTCCATTGTTTGTCGGAATTGATGTAGGCAGCGAGTCCAACGTGGTTTGCTGTTTAACGAGGCACGATGAGAAACGACCTGTGAGCCGATTCACTGTTACCAACAATCGTCCCGGCATTCTGGAGTTTCAGGATCGCATCACCAAGTTGGTACAGAAGCACCGGGCTGAAGAGATTCTTTTCGGTCTCGAACATACCGGCTGTTACTCAACTCATGCCGCAATGTATCTGCAACGTCACTTGGACTTCGGCGTTCCGCGTACAATCCCAGTCTCATCCGGGAGTTTAAGAAGTCCCATTATCTGAGCGCCCCCAAGAACGACCGAGTGGATGCCTGGTTCATCGCAGCCAAACTTCGGACAGGCCTTCTCCCGCATCCGCTTATCTGGAGCGAACCGCTTATGGCGCTGCAACGCCTGACACGTGCTCGCTATCATCTGATGCAGGATCTGACTCGGGAAAGCAATTTCCTCATGACGAACCTGTTTCTCAAGTTCAGTGATTACTCCCTCACTGGACCCTTTCGTAGAAACAAGCTCTCTGCCACTTCGCTGGCCGTCATAGAGGAATTCGAATCCGTCGAGAAACTCGCTGAGATGCCCCTTGAGCGTCTTATTGACTTCCTTGTCGAGCATGGAAAGAATCGCTTCGACAATCCCGAGGTAGTCGCTCAGGCTTTGCAGAAGGCCGCTCGCTCTTCGTACCGGTTGCCGCAGTCCATGTCGGACTCGGTGAATCTTGCAATGGCTTCCAGCATTCGCATGATTCGAACGGCACAAGAGCAACTCAAGGCGCTGCGTAAAGGCATTGAGGATCACTTGGCAACGATCCCACAAACGATTCCATTCCCGGTATCGGTCCCATTTTCGCTTCTGGCATTGTGGCTGAACTAGACGTTAGCCAGTTCAGGAGCCACGCGGAAGCAGCAAAGTACGCCGGGCTCGCTTGGACCGTTAACCAATCCGGGAAATTCACAGCAAACCGAACTCGACTCATTCTTTCTGGCAACCGTTATCTGAAGTACTACATGGTTGAAGCGGCCAACAGCGTCCGGGTGCACGACCCTGTTTTTGCCGAGTACTACGCCAAGAAGAAAGCGGAGCCCAAAGAATTTGCCGAGGGACGTGCCCTTGCGCTTACAGCCCGGAAACTGATGCGGGTGGTCTTCTATCTGCTAAAGACCAACAGACTCTACACTCCGGAGGTGATCCGACAACAGGCATAACAGAAACGTACTCGACACCAGGGCCACCAGTTCCTAGCTCCAAAGGAAAAATGTGAAAAGCTGGGTAGGGTGGGCTTAATTGAGCATTGCCAAATTCGGCACCGCCTCCAAAAAAAGCAGTGATTCAAAAGATATTATGTTGCCTTATGGTCTTGACATCGTACCGCTGCTCTTTACTGGTCAGCAAGGGCCTGACGTATACTTAGGATCTGCTGAGGTAGGCCAGTTACCCCCTCCCCGGCAGACTCACTCGAAGCCCTCCAGTTTGACGAACAAGACTAGTCCTGTCCTACATGCAAGTTGGTCCAACCGCATCTGAAACATTCCCCGCACCGATGCTATGCTGAAGGTACATCAAGGAATCCTTCACAGCCCAATCTTCTCCGCTGGAAGGCGAAGAACTCATGGTTGCTTGGTGGTACGCATCCTTCCTACGTGCGTTCGCCCTAGCACCAACCCGAACACATCTGGCCGCCGCGGCAAGACCGCTTAGATCAGCCCTTCCAGGACAGGTGAGAATCTGAGGCTTGAGGGCCCGCCTGGCATGAGAGCCCGAGCGCCATTTGGAGGGACAGGTCATGAGAATTGTTTTAGCCGTATCTGGGAAGCGGGTAAGTCCGCACACCATGCGACGGGCCGAACAGATGCTCCAGCAGTGCGCGGACGCAGAACTGATCATCGTGCATGTCAGCAAGGGACATACGTCCTATTATCAGCGGTCCAGCCTCGGCAGCACCCTGCGTGTGTCGGATGCAGAGCGAGAAGTCGTCAAGGCGCTGCGAGAGCTGGTCCAACGGCACTTTGCCGCATGGCCGGGACGAGTGCGCTTCCGCCATGAGATTGGCGACCCGAGTCAGGTGATTCTGCGAGTGGCCAGAGAGGAGCATGCGGACCTCATCATGATAGGGTGCCACGACCGAGGTCGGATCGAAAGAGCCCCAATCGGGGGTGTGGTCCGCACGCTGGTGGACCACGCCGATACGGACGTACTGCTAGTTCGCTAGGCCGGCTCATCTCGCTGCCATCCTAATATTTTTGGAGGGAAACAATATGAAGACATTCATTCTGGCCACCGACGGCTCCCCGCAATCTCAAAAGGCCGCACAGTGGGCCGCTGACCTCATGTTGAGGTATCCCGATGCGCGGTTGATCACCGTGCACGCGATGGATCCGCGCGTAATTGCCAAGGATGCAGTGATTTATCCCGTCGTCTTTGAAGAGCAGAAAAAAGAGGCCCAGAAGATCTGGCAGCAGACCGAAGCAATTCTTGGGCAGGCGGCGCCTCGCTGCACGTTCCGAAACCTGAATGGGCACCCAGTCCGTGTCATCTGCGACCTGGCAGACGAAGAGGATGCCGACCTCATCATCATGGGTTGCCACGGGCGTTTCATGATAGACCGCATGATACTCGGGAGCGTCAGTCACGGTGTTCTCAACCACGCGAAACGACCGGTCCTAATCGTCCGGTGATTCATCGACACATCGACTCGTGAAGGGATGTGACAGACTGACACCAGTTGACAGTTGGTACAGATACTTCTGATGTTTACCACACATAAATTCATTCTGTAGTGGCAGTTCCAAACCACTGTGCGAATGGCGGTTCCGCCAAGGGATAAAAGGGCCTGGCTGTTTAGGCTCTGGGTTGGAGGGCTAACGGTCCCGCCATTCGTGCTCGTGGCACGCTAAGAAGCCCTGGGATGATTCCCAAGGCTTCTTAGCGTATCGCCACACTAACATCGTATGTCTTCCCTGGTATTCCCGTGTTACATTTTCGTTTAAAGGGGCCACTGTACCCCTTCTTGGACTAAGGTGAGTACAAGAAGGCTACGTAATCGGGTGGTTGAAGCGACATAGCAAACCCAATCGGGATGATATATCACACGTTCATTACATTGGTCGGACAACATGTGAGTAATACAGCCCGCTTCGGCGGGTTCTTACATTTTCCGAAAACAACCCCATGACAGAAGTAGATGCGTAGAGGAATTCGTTTTGGGTGCCACAGCTCCGTGTCTATGCTGGGTTCGAACGGAACATTTCACGTTGCAACTCCCACATGGTTTGATACAGCCCACCATGCTCTAATAACGCGTAATAAGTGCCTCGCTCGACAATACTTCCGCGTTGCATCACCAAAATTTCGTCCATCTCTTCAAGCCCAACGAGGCGATGTGTAATATAAATTGTGGATCGCCCGGCAATGATGGGGCACAGCGCACGTAAAAAGCTTTGTTCAGTCATTGAATCCAAGCCATTTGTGGGTTCATCGAACACAATGATGGGTGCCGGTCTCAAGATTGCTCTCGCCAATGCGAGGCGCTGGCGTTCACCGCCAGATAATCTTACGCCCGCTTCACCGATCACGGTGTCATAGCCTTGTGGCAAATGGACAATGACATCGTGAAGTTGAGACACCCGTGCTGCGTTTTCCACTTCGGATTGTGTTGCGTGTGGCTTTGCCATTCTAAGGTTTTCTAGGACTGTGGCATTAAAGAGATACGTATGTTGGCTGACTAGCGTGAAAATCTGGCGGATTTGTTCTTTACCCATTTCAGATAACTCGACGTTACCCAATCGAATGGAACCGTCTTCGTACCTGTACACCCCCAGAAGGAGGCTTGCCAGCGTACTTTTGCCCGCTCCGTTTTCTCCGACAATGGCGATATGTTTCCCGAACGGTAAGTCAAAATCTACGTTACAAAGGGTAGGTGTGTCGTCATCAGTATATCGAAAGGTGACATAGTGAACAGACAATGAAAAATCCTTGATGGGATACGCCGTGGAAGTGGCTGCGCGTTTCACAGGGGCAGGGGAGTCAGCCAGGTCAAACAACCTTTTAGCCGCGCGAAGACTTTGTCCCCAATGCTGAAATGCAGCGGGCAGAGGCTTGATGGCTTCAAAGCTTGCTAATGCTGTAAGCGCGATGACGGGCAAGTATACGCCGTCGATGGAATGATGGGTGACAGAGGGAATTGCCATCCAAAGAACGATCCACATAGTGAAGTTTGAGAAAAGAACCACACTCCCTGATAATATGCTGTGGATATAAGCCATTCGAGATTGGAGCGACTCCAAAGCCTCCTGCTTGCCCTTCAACTCTGACAGGAGTTCCCCATAGGGATATAACTGACTTTCATACATGCCTTGCAGTTGTTCAGCAAAGTGGGAATACAGTTCTCCCATTGTCTCAATTATCTGTGCGCCAACGCGCCTTCCCAATCGATACACAACGACGGGGATACCAAAACCGGCACAGAGATATAAACTTAGAAATACAACAGCAAGCCGAGAACCGAAGGTGTTGATGATAAAGTAGACGAGGATCGCGACGAAACAAGCAACGATGGGCGGCATGATTGCACGTAAATAAACGTTTTGCAGGGTATCGACATCGCTAACCACAGACGTCAAAACGTCTCCAGTGTTCCTGCCTACAGCCAAATGGATGCCACATGAACGAACCGCGACACCTTGTCCCAGCCGAACAACCACACGCCAAGGAAGGTCGATTCGAGAAAAAAGGCGGCTAAGGATTCGATGGCGAGAGGGGCTCCAAACACATCTCCAACGAACCGAGAGTAATTGGACCAATTCATGCCAAATTGAAATTCCTGCAGGATGCCAGTGACAACGCCTACCGCAAAGTTGATTAAGAACAACTTCCCCCAAAACTTCGTCATGGATTTATAGGTATCGTTGTTGCGAGTGACTACGTACATCGTCTCCATAATTGCAAGGAGAAGCGCCAGGCCAATGGTCATGGGAACAAAGAAAAAAGATATACTGTAACAACCCCAAACTGCCAGCGAGCCAATAGTAAATTCGTCATTCACAATCCTCCTGCCAAAGCGTGAGGTCACTGTGTCTAGGTTCACTTCTTTTGGCAGTATGTATTCAAAATTTAGATCTATGTACTTTAAACCATAAGGAACACTACGTATGGTCCAGAAAGACCATCTCTGTATGGTCAGTATGGTTGTTTCGGAGCCTGCCCGTTTAGGGTAAGATGGTACATGGTTGTAGTTAGCGACTGCACACAAGGAGAGATTTCATATGAGTGAAAAAGCCAGTGGTTCGTCCATTCGTGTTATGGTCGTGGACGATCACGAACTGTTTCGACAGGGTGTCAGCTCCATTCTGTCTCGTATAGATGATGTGGAAGTGGTTGCAGAAGCCGAAAACGGTCGGGTGGCAGTGCAGAAAGCGAGAGAATATCGTCCAGATGTCGTCCTGATGGACATCAACATGCCGGTTTGCGACGGATTGAAAGCGACCCGACAAATCAAGGCGGAGTACCCCGATATCCGAATCCTCATTTTAACGGTCACCGACACAGAGGAGATGTTATTCGAAGCGATTAAGTCTGGCGCTTCGGGGTACGTGTTAAAGAACGCTACGCCAGCGTTGCTCATAGACAGCGTGAAACGTGTGAGCGCGGGGGAACCTGTCATCCCCGGAAACTTAGCCATGCGCATTATTACTGAATTCTCAAAACCTACAGAAGGGAAAGGGACTCCCGTTGTTGACCAATTGACTGAGCGCGAGGTGGAGGTGTTGCGACATCTCAGTACGGGCGCAAGCAACCGTGAAATTGCGCGAGCGTTGTTCATCAGCGAGAATACCGTCCGAAACCATGTTCGGAGTATTCTCGATAAACTGCACCTTGCCAATCGCGTTCAGGCTGCAGCGTACGCTGTCCGAGAAGGATTCGTGATTGACAACAAAGGATAAAGACTTGTTGTGAGGAGTCAGCGGCGCTTGGATTTCTCATCCGGGCGCTGAGACTGCTCTAGTTCATTGAACAATTGTTCCAACCTAGACAATTCATTGGTGGCTTGTTGAAGCGCCTGGCTTTTGTGATCTTCATGTGTTGGGAACAGTAGAAAGCGAACCGCCGCCAGAGAAGTCCGCACTTCATTCACCACTGCCCATGGCAGAACCCATGCAGGATGTGTATCCGCCGCGACCTGCGCCCTCTGCACCTTTTTGTGCCGATATCCCAACCACCCGATACAAACGTAGCCGCCCCATTCCAAGAGAATGGCGCTCGCTATGTGTGTCGACGAACTGGATAACCCGATGCCAATAAACGATAATCCAGCGACCAAAGCAACGGTCAGTCCCGCGAAATACCCGACGGCGCCCATCGCCATCATGGTAAACACAAACCCATGTCGTCCAGATGTCCAACCCCAAACACAGATTCCCAGCGTTATGAGAGCAGCAACTAAATTTGCACGATTTTGAACAAAAGTGATTGTCATGTCGTCCAATTGGGACAACAACGTTCGTATACGGTGAAATACGTGTATGACATTCATTGTTTCGTCACCAGTTACCGCCGTCAGAAGCGGCGTAGTTGTTTGATGTCTGCATAGATGGTAACCCAGTGACATTGTTCCCAACAGACAAAAACAATCCATTCGATGAGTCCATTTGGACGACAATTTCTAGTCTGAAATGACTATCATTGCATGAAAATATGTGAAATTTCGATTATTTTAAGATGTACCCGTCGTCGGTCAGTGAACAAAACGCGGCATCTTGCTATAAGCTGTCAAAGAGCATTGCTATCGAAAACCACGAAAGAGATTGAAAAGATCCCCTTCGCATTGTCTGAAGGAGATCTCCACTGCCTCATGGCGCCTCAGCCGTGGTACAACTCGCCACGGCTACAGTCATGTCATTGGTACAGGATGACCTTCAGCGCATTTTCTCTCGCCGCGTTTCCGAAGACATCGTACGCCTGTAGGATGTCAGAGAGTGGAAAGCGGTGGGTGATGAGCAGCTTGGGCTCAATCTTTCCGGCGACCACGGTCTTGAGCAGCATTGGTGTGGAATTGGTGTCCACGAGGCCAGTGGTTAAAGTGATATTTTGAATCCACAGTTTCTCGAGGTGCAGATCCACGCTCTTGCCGTGCACGCCCACGTTGGCGATGCGGCCGCCAGCCCCCACAATATTCTGGCAGATGTCAAACGTGGCTGGCACTCCAACCGCTTCAATGGTGACGTCCACGCCCTTACCGCCAGTCAGGTTCAGGATAGCTTCGACAGGGTTACCCTTGGAACTGTTTACGGTCTTCGTGGCGCCAAACTTACGCGCAACTTCCAGTCGATTGTCATCCAGGTCAACCGCGATGATGTCTGCGGGGGAATAGAACTGAGCTGTGAGTAACGCCGCCAAACCGACGGGACCGGCTCCGACAATAGCCACCGTGTCTCCCGGTCGAACCTGCCCCTTCAGGACACCGACCTCAAAACCGGTAGGAAGTATGTCACTCAGCATCACGAGCGCTTCTTCGTCGACGCCGTCCCGTATTGGATACAAACTGGTGTCCGCATACGGAATACGTACGAATTCGGCCTGCGTTCCGTCAATGAGATGCCCGAGAATCCAGCCGCCGTCCTCGCAGTGCGAATACCTGCCTTTCTTGCAGCTGTCGCACTTTGCGCAGGAAGTGACGCAGGATATCAAAACCCTGTCCCCAACCTTGAAGTTGTGGACGCCGGACCCCACTTCCTCAATCACGCCGACCCCTTCATGGCCAAACGTACGCCCCTCGACGACCGCAGGCACATCACCTTTCAAAAAAACTGCAGATCCGTACCGCAAATGGTGGTCTTCGTAATTCTCACAATCGCATCTGTGGGTGTTTCAATGGTCGGCATGGGTTTGTCCGCCCATTCCTTTTTGCCGGGACCGCGATAGACAAGCGCTTTCATAGCCAGACCCCTCCTCAGTGTGTGAAACGACATAAAACGTCCATGAATATCATGATTTGGTTTACTTTCTCATATTCAGGACAGTTTATATTCGAACTTCAAGGAAAGGCCGTGACAAGTTCCTTAAAGCTCATGGAACGTAGTCAAGTTTCAGTTGGTGAGACGTCACTGCGAGGTAGTGGCCGAACGGGGTAACAGAATCTCCACGATAGTGCCCTCGCCAACCTTACTCTTTATCCACATTTTCCCGCCGTGATCTTCGATAATCTTGTGGGAAACCATCAGACCCAGCCCAGTTCCTTTCTCCTTGGTTGTATAGAACGGTTCTCCAATGTGAGCGAGGTCTTCCTGGGGGATGCCACATCCTTGGTCGGTAAAGCGTACCAGAACATGGTCATCACCCGAGTTCAATAGCTCTACGTCGATGTTTCCGCCAGTAGGCATGGATTCAATCGCGTTTTTCAAGACGTTGATGAAGACTTGTTTTAGCTGATTCACTGCACAGTGAACAGTCCAGATAGGGTCGTCGCAGTGAAGGTGGATTTGGACACCGGATTGTCTCGCGGAGATGCTCATCAGAGCCACGGTCACTTCGAGCACGGTCCGAATATCATTGTCGCGAAAAATCGTTTCTTGTGGTTTGGAAAGATACAAGAACTCACCGACGATGGAATCGACCCTATCCAGTTCAGCCAGCATGGTGTCCAATAACTGTTTATTTCCTATGTTGTCCACTTGCAGTGCCTGGATTCCCATCTTGATTGCCGCCAACGGATTGCGGATCTCATGTGCGATTCCGGCAGCTAAGTGGGCAACAGCCTCTACCTTGTCGTTTCTGCGAAGATATTCCTCTGTTCGCTTCCGATCCGTGATGTCAATTCGAAATGACACGTATTGGTACGGTTTACCTTTCTCGTCCAGGCAAGGAACAATGGTTGTGTCCACCCAGTACAATGTTCCGTCCTTGGCCTTGTTGCGGATCTCTCCACGCCAAATACGACCATTGGCTATGGTTCTCCACATCTGTCGGAAAAACTCTTTGGAATGGTATCCCGAGTTAATGATTCGATGATTTTGCCCGAGCAGTTCCTCTTTGCTGTACTTGGAGATTTCGCAGAACTTTTTATTTGCAAATGTGATGGTGCCGCGTTGGTCGGTCACGGCCACGATTAAGGTTTCGTCTAATGCTTCATTAATATCGATGAGTTCTTTTAATGCAGACTCTAAGTTTTTCAGGGCTTCACTTAGCATCAGAGACACTCTCCATTAAATTGCAAAGCTTCATTACACGCGGGACACTGTCATCGTCATAGTATTCAATTCCCCACTGGAAGTATATACGCAGGAATGGACCATCGTCCAATTCAAAATTCCGTGTCGCGAGAGCCTTTGTAAACACTGCATCGTTACTGCGTGTCGTTTTGCAAGGTGACAACCAAGCTAGTCTTTGTGTCGCAGCCGGATGGGCCACCTCGACTATATCAAAATGGGTCATCCAGTGGATTCTCGTGTTCCCTTCTGTCAAACATAATGGACACGTAAGTGATGTTTGAGATTTCCCGCACGGAGGTGCGATACATGTGGACACTGCAACAAGTGGATGACCTGGAACTGCACAAAGAAGATTTGATTGCGATTCTTGCAGGCCGCTACGGGCTCGTACCTGATTCCGTATACGGATACATCGAAAGGCTGAGTGACACGGACACCGTGGATCACTTAATTGCTGTTGCAGCTTCTTCCCACACGTGGACCGATTTTGTAAGAGTACTGAAACAGGAAGTGCATCGTGTGAAGCAGGTGGCCGCTCGAAACAATTCGCTCATTGTTCAGTAAATGGCATGAAGGTATGTAGTCGTCAGATACGCTCAGTTCCCAGGGAGGAGACGATGTGATGGATAGAATCTTGTTTGCGACTGACGGCAGTTATTCAGCGCAGAAGGCAATTGGAATGGTCAACCATCTGATGCAAGCCTGGCCCAACGCAACGTTGTATGTCCTCTATGTGACAAAACCAGAGGGTTTAGATGACCGCGAGAACTCCGCTTACGAACTCAAACGGTGCACGGAGATTGAACAGGCCTCACGAGCGGAGTGGTTTCCAAACTGGTCTTCACAAATCGTGTTCAAACACATGCATGGGCAACCTGCCATCGCTATTTCGACATTTGCGAAGGAAAACGATGCGGATGTCATTGTGATGGGGAGCCACGGTAGTGGCGATGTAGACCGGTTATTGGTTGGCAGTGTAAGTCACGGGGTGCTGTACTGTTCCAGAGTGCCTGTGTTGGTAGTCCGTGATTAGACAAGGAGGCTGACCAGGATGAACATCAAGGTACACGGAGCCTATTTGCAAGTCACTGATGGATTGTCTGCCTATATTGAAAAGAAAGCCGCGCGATTGAATAAATACTTTGACACTGTACATGACGTGGACCTGTATGTCACATTGGCCATGGAACGGGCGTTACACAAGGTGGAGATGATGCTTACCGTCCATGGCTTTCATTGCCGGGCGGAGGAAACGTCGGAGGACATGTACGCTTCCATCGATCTCGCTGTGGACAAGCTGATTCGACAAATTAATAAGTACAAGGCAAAACTCAACGGGCGCTTTCGCAAGCATGGAATGGCAACGCGAATTAAGCCTTGCGCCGCCGAGGAAGGAGTGGACACGCTCGAATCCGGGGCAAGAGTCGCTCGGGTCAAGCGTTTTCTCATGAAGCCAATGGACGTTGAAGAAGCCTCTATGCAGATGGAACTGTTAGGACATGACTTCTTTGTATTCACGAATGCTGACACCAATCAAGTGAATGTACTCTATCGACGCAGGAACGGAGACTACGGCTTGATTGAAACATGCTAACACCTGTGTGTGCCAATCCACCCTCCCACAAGTCCGGCTGCAAACCCGGGTCGAACCGATTTTTCCTCTTTGAGAGTTTCTCTATCATGCGAAAAGGGCGCTCTTCACTGAGCGCCCTGTTTGTGTGTGCAACAGACCCTCGCCTTTGCAACTCCCCTTTTGTGTACATCAATCAGCATCTCAGAACTATGCCGACCCTTAGTATGAACTACCCGCTTAGTCCAAATGCACCATGTGCAATATGGCCGTTTTTCGTCTGTTGAGTCGCTCTGTATCTCGGTACGCTGGTCAAGGAAGAACGCTACCGAAGAAAGGGGTATGACGAAGTGAAACCGAGTTGACACCATGGGGTTTATGGATATGACTACAATTCGGATTCGTCAGAGGATCGAAACGGCGCATTGACACGCGCGTTCGTGCCTGAGAGAGATTGCGCGATATTACTAGGAAAGGAGAGAGGTGCAGTGTTTCGAAGACTTCCCCCGCACCTCGGCAAGATCTCGGCCATCGTTGCCGCGGCTACGGTACTTCTCACTGGCTGCAGTCCGGAATTTCAAGTATTAGATCCGGCTGGGCCTGTTGGGAAGACAGAAGAACATCTCATTATTCTCTCAGCCATTTTGGTTGCGATTGTACTCGTCCCTGTATTTATCTTGCTGGCCATTATTCTTTATCGGTACAGAGATAAGCCAGGCAATACCGCTCCCTATAACCCGGAATGGGTGCACAGTCGGACGCTGGAGTATGTGTGGTGGGGGATCCCCATCGTCATCGTCGCGATTCTCGGCGTCTATACAGCGAAGACCATATTCTCGCTGACCGAACCGCCGGAAGCGAACGGGAACGTGAAGCCCCTCACCATTGACGTCATTTCGCTGGACTGGAAGTGGTTGTTCGAGTATCCAGATCAAAAGATTGCTACGGTCAACTACTGCGAGATTCCGACCGGCGTGCCTGTACAGTTTCAGGTGACCGCCGACGCACCGATGAATTCGTTCTGGATTCCACAGCTCGGCGGTCAGGAATACACGATGCCAGGCATGGCCATGGGGCTCTGGCTGGAGGCGGACAAACCTGGCAAGTACGACGGATACGGGGCCAATTTCACTGGTGCCGGATTCGCACATATGAACTTCAATGTCGTTGCGGCGTCTGAATCCGACTTTAACGCTTGGGTGAAGCACGTGAAGACCACGGCGCCACAGCTCACGATGGCTGGATACAACGAGCTGAAACAGCCCGGGTTGGCTCAACCGACTTCGTATTCTGCATATCCGCCTGGATTGTTCAACGACGTCGTGGTGCAAAACGGCGGCCAATACATGTACGGCAGTCAGAAGCCGAGCAACTCTTCATCCAAAAACATGAAAAACAGCTCGGGCAACATGTCGAACATGAACATGGGCTACTGACGAGAGGAGGAAACACCTGTGAACACCCCTGTGAACACCACTCTTCCACATTGGGGGATTTTCATTACGGACCCCTTGATTCTTGGGTCCGATGTGTTGATTATCCTGACGAGTGTGGCGATTGTCTTCGCGCTGACGAAGTTCAAGAAATGGGGCTGGTTGTGGCGCGAATGGCTGACCACCGTTGACCATAAAAAGATTGGCATCATGTACTTGATTGCAGCGCTGCTCATGTTCTTCCGCGGCGGCGTGGACGCAGAGCTTATGCGTACACAGCTGGCACTTCCGAACCTATCATTTCTAAATGCGGAGCACTATGACGAAATCTTTACGACACACGGCACCATCATGATTATGTTCATGGCCATGCCGTTCATCTTTGCGTTGTTCAACATTGTTGTACCACTGCAGATTGGCGCACGGGACGTGGCCTTCCCGTACCTGAACGCCGTTAGCTTTTGGCTGTTCTTCTTTGGCGCACTCTTGATGAACATTTCGTTTGTCATCGGTGGTTCTCCAAACGCAGGGTGGACCAGTTACCCGCCGCTCTCGGAACTTGGCTTCAGCCCCGGGCCCGGCGAAAACTACTACCTGCTCGC
This sequence comes from uncultured Alicyclobacillaceae bacterium, assembly GCA_963788285.1. Taxonomy (GTDB): domain Bacteria; phylum Bacillota; class Bacilli; order Alicyclobacillales; family Alicyclobacillaceae; genus Alicyclobacillus_A. Next base: position 457,329 of record CAWBGB010000012.1, on the reverse strand, counting down.
GCTGCTGATCTCGGGTATTGGTAGTACGGCTACGGCTATCAACTTCCTTGTGACGATTTTGAAGATGCGTGCTCCAGGCATGACCCTATCTCGCATGCCGCTGTTCACGTGGTCGGTCCTGGGTTCTTGCATTATCATTCTGTTCGCGTTCCCGGCTTTGACGGTTGCACTCGCTCTGTTGTTGTTGGACCGCACGCTCGGTTCGCACTTCTTCACCATGACGCACGGCGGGGATCCGATGATGTTCATCAACCTGTTCTGGATCTGGGGTCACCCCGAAGTGTATATCGTGATTTTACCTGCATTTGGTGTGCTCTCGGAAGTCATTTCCACGTTCTCGCGGAAAGCGACGTTCGGGTACGGGTCCATGGTGTTGGCGCTCTTGGCCATCAGCGTCATCGGCTTCCTCACTTGGGTGCACCATTTCTTCACGATGGGCGCAGGTGCGGATGTCAACACGTTCTTTGCCATTGCAACCATGGTCGTCGGCATCCCGACCGGGGTGAAGGTGTTCAACTGGTTGTTCACCATGTACCGAGGACGGATTCGCATGACGCTGCCCATGATGTGGGCTGTTGCGTTCATTCCGGGTTTTGTGATTGGTGGCGCGACCGGTGTCATGCTCGCTGTTGCACCGGCGGACTATCAGTACCACAACAGTTACTTCCTGATTGCGCACTTCCATCAGACGCTGATTGGCGGCGTGGTGTTCGGCCTGCTTGCTGGGATGTATTACTGGTGGCCAAAGATGTTTGGGTTCAAGCTCGACGAACGCCTTGGAAAGTGGGCCTTCTGGTTCTTTAACATCGGTTTCTACGTCTGCTTCATGCCGCAGTACGCACTTGGGTTCATGGGCATGACGCGCCGTATCTACACGTACCCGGCGGGGCTCGGCTGGACCGTCCCGAACTTCATCTCGACCATCGGGGCGTACATGATGGGTATTGGGTTCCTGTTCATCGTCTGGCAGATCCTTTACAGCATCAAGCACGGTAAACGCGATTTGACAGGCGATCCGTGGGATGGACGCACTCTGGAATGGTCCTTGCCATCACCGGCGCCGCACTACAACTTCGCCACCATTCCGACCATTCAAGGACGTGACGCATGGTGGATGGCAAAGCAAGGAGAACTCGATAAGAAGGACTTCCTTCCAGAGAAGAGCGACATCAAGCCGATTCACATGCCGAAGAATTCAGGGCGTCCATTTATCCTGGCCATCTGTTTCTTCATCATCGGCATTGGGCTTGTGTTTGGCGTCATTCCAATTGCTGTGATTGGTGGCCTGGGCGTTGCCGTTTGTTTGTTCCGGCGTTCGTTTGAATACGACACCGATTACTACATTCCCGTGGATGAAGTGATCCACACGGAATCGGCACTGGGGAGGTTGCAAGGATGACCACGCTCGTCCAAAACGTGAAGCACCACCACGGGGCCGGGGACCATGTTCACGTGGATTATCCCGATAGGCCCATTGAATACCAGACCGAAGACGGCGCTCTCAAGATTTTAGGTTTCTGGGTCTTCCTCGCGACGGACTTGATCTTGTTTGCTTGCTTGTTTGCAACGTTTATTGTGTTGCGTACACATACAGACGGGGGACCGACAGGCAAAGAGTTGTTTGACGTCCCCAGTTTTACGGCAGAAACGTTCATCTTGTTAACAAGCAGTTTTACGGGTGGTTTGGCAACATTTGAGATGCATCGTGGCCATCGCAATCGAGTCATTGGATGGTTGGTTGTCACGGCGCTGCTCGGATTGTCCTTCGTTGGTCTCGAGGTTAACGAGTTCGTTCATATGGCCATGGCTGGCGCAACGCTGCAGCGCAGTGCCTTCCTGTCCGCTTTCTTTACACTCGTTGGAACGCACGGATGCCACGTGTCGCTCGGTATTCTCTGGATGACGAGCATCATCATTCAGCTGTGCCGACGTGGAATTACGCCAATCACCGCGCGCAAGGTGTACATTGTCAACATGTACTGGCACTTCCTCGATGTCGTGTGGGTGTTCCTGTTTACGGTTGTTTACTTGATGGGGGTGATGTGAGATGGCGGGACAACATCAAACGCCGACGGCAGGGCATCAGCCGTCGTTTCCCTGGCAGTACGTCATTGGGTATGTGATTTCACTGGTGCTGACGGTCATCCCGCTATGGTTGGTACTTGACCACGTACTCACGCCGACACCGTTGACGATAGGGATTCTGTTCTGTGCCGTATTGCAGATTTTTGTACAGCTGTTCATGTTTATGCACTTTACGCACGGGGATGGCGGTGGGCCTGCCTATCAAACAATCGTCCTGTCCCTCGGGTTTTTCTTCACTTTCGTTTTTGTGTTTGCTTCGATTTGGATTATGTCGTTCGGATCTCAAGTTCAATAGCCAAATGCATGGTGTCAGAGCACACCGGAAGGAGGTGTCGCTCATGTCAGTGGCGCGAGCAGAGTCATTCGCAGCGAAATCAACGGTGGACAGTTCCTTCTGGAACATTGTGAAAGCCTATGTCACATTGACCAAACCTCGCATTACAGCGTTTGTGGTGTTGACTGCCTACTGTGCTGCGATTGCCGCACAGCGCGGTTTGCCAAACTTTCGGGTGGCAGCGGCGTTGATCATCGGGCTGGCGCTTTCTTCGGGGGGGTCGGCCGCCATCAACATGTGGTATGACCGCGACATCGACAAAGTGATGAAGCGGACGGCCAATCGCCCCATCCCGATGGGGCTGGTTCCGGCGTGGGCGGCTTTGTGGTTCGGGTTAGCGCTTGGCGTTCTCTCCGTGGTGGTTTGCACAGTGTGGTTAAACACCACGACGGCGGTGTTGTCGGTGGTTGGGTTCATCTATTACGCGGTCATCTACACGATGTGGCTAAAGCGAAGCACTCCGCAAAACATCGTGATAGGGGGCGGCGCTGGTGCAGTGCCGCCGCTCATGGGCTGGGCCGCAGTCACGGGGCACGTGAGCATTGCAGCCTGGCTGATGTTCGGATTGATTTTCCTGTGGACGCCACCGCACTTCTGGTCGCTGGCGTTGTTGAAGGACGAAGATTATCGCCGGGCTGGCGTACCGATGATGCCTGTTGTACGTGGAGCAAGGACCACCAAAGTGCAGTCCGTGTGGTACGCAGCCATCTTGTGGCTGACAGGGATTGCGTTGTACTTTACGGGATCTTTCCACTGGATATACCTCGTTTGCGCGATGTTGATTGGGGCTGCGTTCTTTGCGGTGACGGTCAAGATGCTGCGCGAACCGGACAGCGAGAACGTCTGGGTGCGGCGGACGTTCCTGGCGTCACTCCTGTACCTACCGGCAATGTTTGCAGCGATAGTGGTGGGTGCCGTTCTCTAAGGCGGCCCGCACCCACAAGGAGGTAAAGAGGATGTCTCGCGCTTCTTCCGTGGCGAAAAAGGGAAAGGTATATTGGCTGTCTGTGGTGACGCTCGTCTCGTTGTTCTGCGTGAACACCCTGGGATTCATTGATACGCGCACGAACTCGTCAGAGGGCTTGGGACGCAGCTGGCCGTTTAGTTCCACCGGCATTTTGCCCGCGCATTGGCAGCAAGCTGCCGTGATTGAATTTACGCACCGGGCCGTTGTCTTCGTGTTTATGGTGACGTTGGTCACTTTGTCCGTATGGGCTTGGCGACGCTACGGAGCCTGGATTGAAGTCAAGATCCTGATTTCCATTGCGGTGCTATTTATGCTGGTGGAAGCAACTTTCGGGGCGATGGCGGTACTGTTTGTGAATCCGCCGGTGGTGACTGCCATCCATATGGGCAACGCGCTCCTGTCCTTTGGTGCCGTGCTCACGTTGTCACAAATCATTGGACAAATCGACCTAGCAGGTGGACCTTCTCAACGGATGCCACTTCGCGGCGTGTTGCCGGACACGTCTTTTACCAAATGGGCTTGGTTCACGCTGCTTTACCTGCTGTTCGCCATTTACTTTGGGTCGTTTGTAGCGAGTCGAGGGGCAGGCGGCAGCTTTCAGGGCTGGCCGTTCCCTACCGAGACATACCAACACGCTGGAACGGCGTTCATCATTGACGTCGTCCACCGCTCTTTGGCGCTCGGGCTGATTGTATTATTAGTATTGCTTACAGTGAAGTCGTACCGGATGAGGGCGCAGGTACCGAGATTGTTTAAGCAGTGTCGCATGGCACTGATCCTTGTCTGCTTGCAGGCTGTAAGTGGCGCCTTGCTCATTTACACGAAACTGAGCCTAACGGCGTTCCTGATTCACGTCTCCATTGCGACGTTTCTCTTTGGCACACTTTGTTCCGTATGCGTGCGGTCGTTGCCTGAACTACAGCGCCAGGCCAATGGAGGGCGTGTGGATAAGAGGAGGAAGCCCCGCAGAGTTGTATACATGTGACTTTCTGCCGCGACGCAGGTGCTCCTTGGTGGGGCACCTTTTTTTCAGCGTTGCGGAGATCGGGCAATTGGAACAGACGATGGTGAGCCGCTAATTGGCACTGAGACAAATCAAGAACAGTGACCAAGGGAGGCACTTTACCAGCCCACAGTGGCGCACAAGGCGGAACTCATAGCTCCCCAGTAATTATGACCGATGACTTTGGTTTGCCGACATTGTCTGCACTTTGCAGAGCCGTTCGGTTCCTCAAAGAAAACAGGTGTAGCAAAGACGTGGATTTAGTCATATTTGGTGGCATCCGTACGCCAGGCGACATTTTAAAGGCGTTAGCACTAGGAGCCAGTGCCGTCAACTTGGGCTCTGCCGTACTTTTTGCGGCCACGCATACTCCACTGGTTGAAACTCTGCCATTTCAACCTCCAACGCAGATCGCGTGGGCGGATGGATCATTTCGGAAGAAGTTTGATGTGCTAAAAGGGGCCAAAAGTTTGGCGAATTTCTTGAAAAGCAGTTCCTTAGAACTGGAAACAGGGATTTGTGCTCTTGGGAAAACGTCTATTCGCGAACTGACCCTCGAAGACCTTGTTGCGTGGGATCCAGAAGCCGTACGTATCACTAAATTACCACTTGTATAACACCTTACCTGTGTTTTCGCAAGGGTATGAGTGTCTATCGTCAATCGGCGTATAAGTGACACACGTACACACTCATTGCGTCGCCCGCAACGGTTGCACGAATTCGGTTACATCATGTCGGATTGTATCAGCTGGCGACATCCAACGCCGTGTAACTGCGTTTTTAAACCAAGGTTCTAAGGATGGAACTGTTCAAAATATCAAAGGTTGAAGTTCGGGCCTGAAGGACAGGAATCCGATACGAGGAAATCTCGTCGCCCGTTTGTGCAAGGTTATCACCTGACGCACGTTGCTAGTCCGAGGCAGCCCTTTGACGGAGGTACGAAATGAGGTAACCAGCCCGCGAATATCAGTGTGCCAACCGTCGACGAACCTTGCCTTCGGGCCGGGTCATCACGACGCGGGACTTGACAGGTGTCGTTCATATCATCGGGCAGAAGTGCGCAAGAGTGTATTATAATTTTAGTCGAGTTTTTAATGAAGTAATGGGAAGTTCAATTTTTGGACGCTGGAAGGAATTTAGTTCTACAAAAGGAAGATAAGTCATTGTAGATTAGGAGGAGTACTATACGACGATTGCGGGAAGGTTAGCAAAAAATGAGGAATTTCACTCAATCACATAAAAGGAACGTTCTATTTTTAGCTGCTCCGCTCATAATTGCTTTGGCGCTCCGTCTGTACGTTATTTTTCTTTATGGACCATATTACTTATCTATCCACAGTGATGACATGGGATATCTTCGGAGCGCAGAGTGGTTGTTGAAATATGGTACGTATTCATACTATACGCATGATGCACCCACTGTACATATGCTTCCAGGAATGACCTTGATTTTAGCCGCCGTGATTGCCGTTTTTGGAAAAGAAACTCTAGGGTTATACGTCGGTAAAATTATTTTCTCTTTCATTGGGGTTGCTGGTATCCTAGGGGCATATAAGAGTTTTGAGTACATGTGGAATCGGTATGTAGCATTCATTGTGGGGATATTCTTGGCGTTGTATGTACCTGGAATTGAAACAGATACACTATTCCTAACTGAGACCCCTTTCTTTGCTGCATTTGCATGGACGATTTTCTTCGTCTTAAAGTTGTCTGATAGTCACAAATTACGCCATTTAATTTCCGCGACCGTCCTTTTTATGGTTGCTGTGTACTTCCGTCCCGATCTCCTCTTGTGGGTTATTCCTGTACTAATCTACTTGGTTATCAAAAGATACCCTATACGCCTACTTATTCGACACGGTTGTGTTGCTATCGGAATTGTCGTCGTCTGCTTGGCTCCTTGGTGGATACGTAACGCAATTGTCTTTCACCAGTTTATACCGCTTACGGATGACTCGGGGAATCCGCTTCTGTTAGGTACCTTCCAGGGAATTCACTACCCTCCACCGAACAATCCGACTGCCGTAGAACAGAACATTTTGCATGCGCATCCAAACTTATCGCCCCCAGATGTACACGAAGTCCCGTGGTTTAAGGAGCAACAAAACGCGGCGATTCATCGCATGCGTGAGTGGCTAAGTTATCTGTGGATTAAACCAGGCCAGCTCTGGGGTAAAGTATGGTATCCACTTAACATTCTGCATATCAAAAACACTGTATTGAGTGTAATCCAATTGTGTATATTGTGGGTTTCACTCATTGGGCACGGTGTCTCACTAGTTTTTGGGCATCGCAAGCGAAAGGAAGTTTTATTTATATTGTTGACACTACTTTACTTCACTGCTCTATTCAGCTTTTACTTCGTGTATTCACGCTATAACGAGCCAATTATGTGGTTAATGTTCTCGGGTGTTCCTACAGGGATTTGGTCGCTTTGCTATGCTTTTCGGTCACCTGATAAGGGGGTATTATTAAGTGCACATACGTCGGTGAGTAGTGGTGAAACTGAACACTATTCGGCCTAAATCAGCCCGCGTAGATGTCACATTGTCTTGCCACAACCACCTGTCTGAATCCCGAATGAGATCCAACAGGGGTGTCCCTCAGGTGCTGAATTCCGTCCCAGCTACACACGTACTAGTTACCTTCTCATATTGGCTGTATAACGAGGACCAAACCCCATGATTGCCAATCGTCGAACAGCTGCGACTGGTCGTTCTTAACGACAAGCGCAGGTTCGATATGCGTAGCTTAGTCGGCACCCGCGGCCAGAAATTCACCTCGAGACCGGTAAACGACTGCTCTACTTTTCCCTTTGTCCGGGTGCGACAGGGGGTTACAGCGTTGCAGCTTAAAACCATTCTGATGGATACTCCGGTGGCGTGTTCCAATCTGCAGGTCATAAGGGAAATCGTCACGGATGTGGACGCCCTCGCCGCCTTTGATCCATACGACGTGGGGGCCATTCAAACGCCCATCCGGACGTTGTGGCGGCACGGAAAAATTGCTCACCCGCCAGAAGGATGCTCTCAGGGGTGCGCTGAGCAGGACGTGGACCGATGTTGCCAACGAGTATCTGTTGACGGTTCATGAATCACACCGCGGACTGGGTGGCGATGGGGCGCTGTTGCCATGACTCCGTGTAGCAAGCGTGCGGCGGGCGTCCCCCGAGCCCGCCGCACAGCCGCCATGTTGAGTTTTCTATGAATGGAAGACGTCGTGTTTCACAGGTTCGGGGACGCTGGCCCGTCGCAGCCCGGCGACCCAGTCGTACAGCCAAGCCGCGATGACCGCGCCGAGGACGGGACCGATCAGGTACACCGGGTATTGGGCCCACGACACGCGGCCTCCAAACAGACTGTCTATCACGTACGGACCGAACGTCCGGGCCGGGTTGAAGGCCGATCCGGTGGGGCCAGCGGTCGCCATGATGATGGCGGCCACGGCCAATCCGATGGGAACGCCTGCAAATCGCTCCCCGGACCGGGTATCCCCGGCGGCGCCCATGATGACCGTCATCAACACGGCTGCGTTTGCCGCCTCGATGAGCGTACCCCGCAAAGGGCTGACCCCAGGAGCCAGCACGGTTGCACCGACATTTCCCACTGTCGCCCCCACCGGTCCCAGGACCAGCAGGATGCCCAAGGCGCCCAGAATCGCTCCCAGCACTTGCGCGATCACGTATGCGGGAACTTCCAGCCAGGGGAAGCGGCCGATCACGGCTAGTCCCACTGTAACCGCGGGATTGATGTGACAGCCAGAGATGTGGCCGAATGCCGCGATCATCGCCACCACCACGATGCCGAACGCCAGGCTCACCATTCCGATGTCCGCCAGTGTAACGGGGTGGTGGTTTTGGTTCGCCAGCACACTGTTGAAGGCAGCGGTCCCAGCGCCGATCCAGACCAGCATCGTGGTTCCGATCAGCTCTGCCACGCTCCGTCTCAGCAGGGACGGCTCATTCTCCATCTGGATCGCCTCTGTTTCATCCGACCGTCGAGAACGACAGGAATCGTTCTGGATGCTGCTTGCGTACCAAACCGTGCGGATCGATCACGAACTTGCGCGCCACCCCTCTGTCAAAGTGGGCATAACCGTAAGGAGCGTCCTCCAAATCGACCACGGTGGCGTTCACGGCCTTGGCGATCTGCGCCCGTCCGCTGAGAATGGCGTTCATGAGCTGGCGATGGTACCGCATGACAGGCGTCTGTCCAGTGACGAAGGAGTGCGCCTTGGCCCATCCCAGACCAATGCGGATGCGCAGAGATCCAATTTTAGCTTCTTCGTCCGTTGCGCCCGGATCTTCGGTGACGTAAAGTCCAGGGATTCCTAACCGGCCTCCGGCCCGGGTCACCTGCATGATGGTGTTCAGCACGGTCGCGGGTGCTTCCTGGTGATGGGGCCCGTGACCGTGGGCCTCGAAACCGACGCAGTCCACGGCGCAGTCGACTTCCGGTACACCGAGGATCTGTTCAATCATCTCACCCAGATTATCATGTTTATTCAGATTGACGGTTTCACAACCGAAGCTGCGAGCCTGTTGGAGCCGTTCCTCGTTCAGGTCGCCGACAATGACCACCGAGGCGCCCAGCAGTTGCGCGGAATGGGCGGCGGCCAGTCCAACCGGACCCGCACCGGCGATGTATACGGTAGAACCGGTTGTCACGCCGGCGCTGTAGGCACCGTGGTATCCGGTGGGGAAGATGTCCGACAGCATGGTCAGGTCAAGGATCTTCTCCATGGCCTGGTCCTTATCCGGGAATTTGAGCAGTTGGAAATCCGCATAGGGGATCATCACATACTCAGACTGACCGCCGACCCATCCACCCATGTCCACATACCCGTAGGCCGAACCAGGGCGATCCGGGTTCACATTCAGACAGATATGGGTGTTCCCTTCCTTGCAATTTCGGCACCTGCCGCAGGCGATGTTGAAAGGAACGGAGACCAGGTCGCCCTTCCGGATGAATTCCACATCCCGGCCGACCTCAATCACCTCGCCGGTGATCTCGTGTCCCAACACCAAACCCTCCGGCGCGGTGGTGCGGCCGCGAACCATGTGTTGATCGCTGCCGCAGATGTTCGTGGACACCACTTTCAAAATCACGCCGTGTTCACACTTGCGTCCCACGTTCAGCGGGTTGACACCGGGGCCATCCTTGAGTACCAATTCCGGATAGTCAATGTTTTCAACCCCCACACGACCTGGACCTTTGTAGACGACCGCGCGATTGCCCGACATATGGTTCCCCTCCTCCGTGATTTTTACGGGATCCGTCTTGTGATACTCTGATGGTAGATCCTGCTTCCGATGTGTGGCTCAGGCGTCCTTGGTCTTGATTCGGTCACCTCCGTGGAGATCTTGCAACACAGTGGTAGATGTAAAGTAGAATGAAAGGGGTTTCAATACGAAAGATACGGGCATCCCGCATACTTATCAATGTGGTATCAATTAATTTGTTCGATAATACGTATTATTTTGTTCATTTGAACAATACGGTTTCACGTTGCGTGAACGCGGAGCGTGAAGGTACCAGTAAGTCCTGGTGAGGAGGCGTACTCGGGTGGAGCACCGAAATGATGTTAGGAGCGAGGGAATATCAGGAAACGACAACCGGGTGGCTAGCCCACGAGACCCAGATGTATCGTCGAGTGCCCACCATGGATGGCGGACTTTCTCCTCGACGACAGTGGAATCGATGAACACCGCCCGGCGAGGACGGTGGCTGTTGCAACAACTGGATCAGTACGTCGCGGATCTCCGCCGCGTCTCACCCGAGCTTTCGTTTTCCGTTCTGGATGTGCACGGCGTTACCATTCGCCAGGTGAGGGCACAGGCAGCGGCGGCCGTTCCGGAGGAACGTTGGCATCGTTTTGACGTCGCGATACACAACATGGTGTATGGGTATCTGTACACGTCCATCCCGCTGAAGGAGGTGATGGATGAGATCACCCAGTCGCTGTACTCGCTGCGTTTGGCGCTTTTGTTGACGGAGTTGTCGGAATGGGCTGCCACGGAGGCGCAGCGGCGCGGAGAGAAGGTACAGAAGGTGCTGATGGAAGGCGTTACAGCAGAGAATGCACACCTGTTGTCTTTGTGCGGATTGCAGCCGCACCCGGGGTACACCGTGGTGGCCATGGAGTTGCACGAACCGGAACACAAGTTTCAAAGAATGGAACTTCTGCGCAGTTTTATGGTCGCAAATATCTGGCGCTATCAAGGTGAATTTCCCTTTTTGGCCTACCGTCCCAATGGGATTCTCGGCATCTTTGCCGGTGTGGACCCGCCCGTGTGGACCGCGACGTCGCACGCATGGATGAAAGCATGGGAGGCTTACCAATCCCGGATTTCCAAGAAACCCTTGCCCATCCGATTGTATGTAACCACGGCTCGTGACGAGAAACACATCACCGCCGCTTTGCGCGAGACGGAACTGGTCATGCGGTATGCGGATCAGCTTGGATATGAGGGCATTCTTTCGCACCGCGTCAGCCCTGCGGTGATGCAGGTGTTGGCCAATCTTTCGGATGTCGACCTGATTCGGCTGGTTCACAGCACCTTGGGTCCGCTGTTGGAGCCCGAGCACCAGCATCTCCTGGAGACGCTCAAAGTCTATTTGACCAGCGGTCAGAACGCTGCGAAGGCGAGCCAGTCTCTCTTTCTCCATCGCAACACGCTGCTCTACCGAATTCATCAGATTGAGCAGCTGCTCGGGGGCTCGCTACGGGACCTGCATGAGCTGACCGCGATATGGACAGCGCTGCAGGCACTGGAGCTGCTCAGCATGTTTGGAAAGAACATCACGGGGGGTGGAACGCCGAATTGACTCGAACCCACACAAAGTTTCTAACGAAAAGGTTGAACACAGGCTTATTCGTTTGACCTTCGTCCTGAACTGCATCGTCAGTCGATACTACAGTGTTTAATTGATAGCACGAACATATACGAAGTGGTTGAATCGCTTATAGCAAGCTATCTCAAAGAGAAAAGGAACGAGCGACTCTAAGACCAGGCGCACATAAAAAGGCCCCGCACATCACGTGCTGTAATCATTCGACGGAGGGAAGAGTACACAGGCGACGTAGCTAAGAAACTCTGAATCCAAAAACAAACCCAATGCAACTTATTTGGAACGATTCCCCTATCGCTTAATGAGTAGTGAAGCGGGAGGTGATATTTTGCAGCAGTACAGCAACCTATGTGGACCACTTATATTCAGGCAGGTGCGGCGTCCATAAACGTGTTGATAGTGCTCATCTCGACCGCAACGAATTTTACTCTAATCGGCCTTAAACATCGAGATATAAGGGAGAGTCGTATAAAAGTCGCAACAGTGTTGGCAATCCGTCTTCGCTAGATTGCAGAGGTTCTCCAAAAAGTACGGTCAAATGGGGTTAATGAATTCGTTGAAATGAGTTTGGCGAAGGGTGCTCCTGAAGAATCAAACTTAAAGTTATTTGAACCGGAGTTAGTAAGCGAAATACATATGTTTTGGGACTATCTGCCGTAGATTGGACAAGGCTCCTGCTTTCTAGTGTTTCCTTAGACCTTCACCAGGCGACTTGGTTGCAGTCCAGTCGTGTAATGCTGTTTGTTAAATTCCGCGGGCGGTAAGTAATGCAAACTCGAATGAAGTCGCCGATTGTTGTAAAAGTCCATGTACTCGACCACGGCCTTATAAGCTTGCGCATAGGTATCGAACTCTTCTGACGATAAGCAATCATCCTCCAACAGTCTATGGAAAGACTCAATATGTGCGTTCATATTTGGCGTTTTGGGTGGTATCCGCTCGTGTTCTACGCCGAATTGTTCACATGTGGATTGAAACAACGCACTTACAAACTGTGGACCATTATCTGAGCGAATCGTAGGTAACTGTCCGGACTGCTCGATGATTTTGCGTTTCCATAGGGCGCTTTTCAGCGCTGATACGGCATCTGCCGCTTCGCAACGCAACCCAATGTGGTATCCCACAATCTGTCGGTCATACACATCGATGTACGACAGAACAAAGAAGAAACGATCTTCACCAGTAATGTATCCGTACTTTATATCCACCTCCCACAACTGATTCGGAGCCGTAACATTGCGGTTTCGAGCCAGTTTTCTTGGATACTTTGACTTGGTTCTGCGCTGCGGCTTGAGGACGCCCAATTCCTTGCATAAGCGGTACATCTTCTTCTTGTTGATAACCAAGCTATACTCTCGCTTTAACAGCTTACCAAGTTTGAAATATCCGTAGGCAAATCCGTCTTCCTCAATTGCCTCCATAATCCACTCTTTGATTTGCTCGTCACTAACTTTTCTTCCATCCTGTGTATATGAGTACCCGGGCACAGGACGTCCGCCGCCAGCCACACGAGGCTGTGGATTGTGGTTTCGTTGAAAATAGTAAGTGGACTTCGATACCCCCACAATGCGTAGCACAAGGCTGACTGAGTGACCTTTTGCTATCCACTTCTGAGCTACTTCGACTTTGTCCGCAAGTGAGGGTTCGTCTTTTTTAACAAATCACGGAGAATCGCCACTTCCAACGTCTGCTCGCCGAGGGTTCTCGCTAACTGCTCATTCTTGGCTTCTAATTCTCTTTTCTCGGCTAACAGTTGTTGATATTCCTCGGTTGTTACATGAGTCGCAGGAGCCTTGGGCTTTGAAGCAGGGACATGGCCATTCTGCTTATACTCCCGCACCCAACGATCTACTACATTCGGCCGTATATCGTACTTCCTTGCAACGATGGCGTTCGTCCCAATCTCAAGACACTCCTGAACAACCTGCTGTTTAAACTGTGCTGAAAATTTTCGTCTAACCATTGAACAAACCTCCTGTGGCTAGTGTCCTTCAGATCCGAGGTTTTGTCCAATCTAATTACGGGGCTTAAGAGCAACGTTGCTTATACACAAATTCATTTCGTTTTGGACCGGACCTGTACGTATCGGTGTACCCGAATGGTCCTTATTGAATCCGCCATTGTGCCGGCATCATCCGTAACACACCAGAGTATAAGTATGGGGTCCGTATGACGCTGGGGTAGGAGTGTGTGGGAATGAACCGTCTTACTGTTATTGCTTTCTCGTCGCTTACAGTCTTAGGCACGTTGGGTGGGTGCGCGTCTTCCACTAAATCAAGTCAACCATCATACAATCAGACAAACACAATTCAGACAAATAAGATTAGTAATACAACTGTACAGACACCATTGTCCAGTTCTTCAAACGATACGAACGTAAGCAATGGGACCAACTCGTCCGCACCTTCGAATGGTTCTGGACTTCAATTTTCAAATTACGTCGTGCAGGCGATGGGTCAGGTAAAACAGACAACAAAGATGCCATTTATTTTTGCACCTACCGAACCTACATTTCAACCGTCTGATCCATTCGTTGGTGTGAAGGAATACGCGTCCGATTGGGACTACAATGTTAGTTTGTTCTCCACGACTACCTCAGTACCTTTGAATGACTCCAGCCTTAATCAATTACCTGCATCTTCATTTGTGGGCATGTTTGGCGGAACATATTATTCGAGCCACGATCAAGCAATGAACAACCTCAATACAGAGTTCCATGTCATAAAGGTTCAGAACGCTGGCACCATAGATGGGTTTATGAAGCAATACACGACTGGCAAAACACTGGTGATTGAGACGAATTACGAACTCCCGCAGAATGTCATTGAGTGGCGGGAAGGAAAATGGACGATTGATGTATTTGGCGCCCCTTCGCTCGACTTCATAAACGAAGCGAAGCAAGTGAACACCTTTTTACTTTCACATGCCTTGCCTCCAACCGATGGGCGCATACTGATTAATCCCAATCTAACTGGCAATCCAGTTACACAAATTGGATGGGTATTTGGAAATACATTATACGAATGTGAGTCCCCCTCTATGACGATGGCCCAAATATTGAATGCACTGCAGATGGCAGTCTCGATGCGAGAGTATGATAGCTACAGGGTCACTCCATAGTCAAACGAGATTTGCAACGAGTAGGGTCTTTTCATTAGTCGAAGGATGCGAAGCATACCACATGTTTCCCCTTTTTCTTATCGACACGAGGTGGTTGCTTGAGCCAGTTCTTCTTGCACGCCCTCGTGGAGTAAGGTTTTTCTCACGAATGCTCGCTCATTCGCAGGATTTCATCACCCGGATTTAGTCGGAGGAAGTAGTTTATATATTCAGAGATGGGGTCGATCCGTTTGGAGCGTATGCGGGAACAGAAGGTACGTCGAAAAACACAGCATCTTCCAGAACACATCATATACTGCACGCATGTCTCCACAAGCTTCTTGGGATTCACACTCCCATATCTCGACGGGTCCAAGCCCTAAAATGCAATAATCTCGGTACCCCGTGCTTTCTTTGTGAAATCTTGCGAATGAGCCAATCTACGTATTTAGCGATCTGATTTAGCAACCAGAACGCATTTATGCTCTGGTTCTGTGCCCTGTCAGCGGAAAATGGTTGTCCCTCCCGAGCCATGGCGACCAGCGAGGAAAACATGAAGGCCGTTGTCCTGTACTACATACGTATGGGCGCTTCGAGCATATCCGCTACTAAACCCGCTTCGGCGGGCTTTTTTCATTTTACGAAAATAACCCCATACAGGCATAGCCACTCTATGACATAGAGTGGCTATTCAGGCTTCAGGCTTCAGGCTTCAGGCTTCAGGCTTCAGGCTTCAGGCTTCAGGCTTCAGGCTTCAGGCTTCAGGCTTCAGGCTTCAGGCTTCAGGCTTCAGGCTTCAGGCTTCAGGCTTCAGGCTTCAGGCTTCAGGCTTCAGGCTTCAGGCTTCAGGCTTCAGGCTTCAGGCTTCAGGCTTCAGGCTTCAGGCTTCAGGCTTCAGGCTTCAGGCTTCAGGCTTCAGGCTAGTTCAGGCTAGTCAGGAGTTCAGGCTTCAGGCTTCAGGCTTCAGGCTTCAGGCTTCAGGCTTCAGGCTTCAGGCTTCAGGCTTCAGGCTTCAGGCTTCAGGCTTCAGGCTTCAGGCTTGGGAGTGGGAGTGGGAGTGGAATTGATATATACAACATCCGCTGTTCGTTACGGTTGCGTGTCAAAGTCTAAATGGCGCGGTCATTCTGGTTGAGACTAAGCGCTTGTGTTTTGTTCGTGCTTCGTCCTCGCTCGGGCTCGTCACCAGGACAGCTAAAGTAGGCTTCGTCGTCCATTCGACCTTGAAGACCGCTATAGCTGTACAGTACTTACGAGTGCAAGAGTGGGACATCATAAACCTCATGTAGCATCCGCGTCCGCTATGGACGCGGATCCCTAATCTCGTTAGTGAGTTACATCAGTGTTCTTTCCTGCTGACAGAGAATTCGATCAAATTGACAGGGCCCACGACTTGTACTGTCGTGCTGATCTGTTCCATTTTCAACGGTGAGGGTGTTCTTGACTTACCCGACACGTTCGAATCGATGACTTGCTGTGGTCGATAATAAAAAGGGGCAGGGAACATTCCTCTCCCCATACCTAGCCTTCATTCCAGAACGGGATGGGGGCGTTTTGTCGTTTTACCGATACAACATACTCTAGTCCACGATTCCTTACGTTGCTGACCAGCTCCGGAAGCATAGTTTGGATTGATCTGGTCAAAATACCAAGAAAATTGACTCTTGACCGTAGGTCGGCCATCCATGTCGAAGGTGCAGATCTCTCGGTGAAGGTCAATTGTTCAACACGGACCTCAATAACGGAAAGAAAGCCACCTAAAACGATAACTTTCAGTCCAATAAATCAAACTTGTTGTCGTTAATATTAATGTAAATATTTGATTAATTTAAAAATTTTCTGTAACTGCAATTGTACCTGTGCTTGAAACTGGGCCTGACGCTCTCTTTGTGCTTCCAATTGTGCCTCAAATTGAGCTTGCAGCTGAGCTTGTGCCTCAAGTTGTGCCTCAAATTGAGCTTGCAGCTGAGCTTGTGCCTCAAGTTGTGCCTCTAGTTGAGCTTGCAGCTGAGCTTGTGCCTCAAGTTGTGCCTCTAGTTGAGCTTGCAGCTGAGCTTGTGCCTCAAGTTGTGCCTCAAATTGAGCTTGCAGCTGAGCTTGTGCCTCAAGTTGTGCCTCTAGTTGAGCTTGCAGCTGAGCTTGTGCCTCAAGTTGTGCCTCTAGTTGAGCTTGCAGCTGAGCTTGTGCCTCAAGTTGTGCCTCTAGTTGAGCTTGCAGCTGAGCTTGTGCCTCAAGTTGTGCCTCTAGTTGAGCTTGTAGCTGAGCTTGTGCCTCAAGTTGTGCCTGCGCTTGCCGATCTTCGTTACGGATTTCTGGATTTACTGTTACCTTAACGTCAGCACTCTTGTGTTGTCCCTCATCACAATTTTCCATTACTCTAATCCACCTTTGCAAGATAATTTAAAACGAAAGAAAAGGATATTACCTTACTTATCGTCGTCCATATTGACCTTTTTCTTAAGCTTGCGAATGATGCGTTGTAACTGAGCTTGCAGCTGGGCTTCGAATTGGGCTTGTTCCTGTTCTTGAGCTTGTAGCTGAGCTTGCAATTGCTTTTGTGCCTCAATTTGAGCTTGTAGCTGGGCTTGTAATTGCTTTTGTGCCTCAATTTGAGCTTGTAGCTGGGCTTGTAATTGCTTTTGTGCCTCAAATTGAGCTTGTAGCTGGGCTTGTAATTGCTTTTGTGCCTCAAATTGAGCTTGTAGCTGGGCTTGTAATTGCTTTTGTGCCTCAAATTGAGCTTGTAGCTGGGCTTGTAATTGCTTTTGTGCCTCAAATTGAGCTTGTAGCTGGGCTTGTAATTGCTTTTGTGCCTCAAATTGAGCTTGTAGCTGGGCTTGTAATTGCTTTTGTGCCTCAATTTGAGCTTGTACCTGAGCTTGTACCTGAGCTTGTGCCTCAAGTTGAGCTTGCACCTGATCTTGTGCCTGTTTGTCTGTGTTGTGAATAATAGGGTTAACAGTTACTTCAATTTTCTTTCCATGACTGTGATGATGACCATCCATGCCTCTATCCCGCCTTTTGACCATTTTTGATTATGCACTCGTTAAAGTAAATGCCAAATTGAAACGAATTGAATGGGACAGATGTTCAAAAACATCGTGTTCAAGTGGTAGATAAGGTGTCCGCATTAGAGGCCGGGCATCACCCATTCTCTCACTTGAAATCACACTGGACTTGGAAACTGTTTGCACGGGGTAGTTTTTATCAGGACCGAATTAAAAATCGACGGAGACTGAGGCCCAGAATCAAATACCACCATTCCGGTGTCTGTACTTAGGACCAGATGGTACATTTGTGTCGGACTCGATGTGAGTGTCAGGTCAAATGCCACACCGTGCGGTAGCGACGGAGTTGGGAGGCCTGTGAATGTCTGCGTTCCTACTCCTGTGACGTGTACTGTCGTACATGAATCCCCTATTGGATTCAGAGGTGGACTCACCGCAGTTGCCGTAAAGAGGAATGCCGCAGTTGGAGGAGTAGTATTTGTGAATGAAAAGCTTACTGTGCTAAATTGCGGGTCGGAATCTGGGCAAAAATTCGCCTCAAGTGTTGCAGTTCCAGTTGCCCCTGCCGAAACGACAGTCTCTGTAGTACCCATCGCCAGAGCCGTTGCTTGGCAGGTACAGTTTGGAATTGGGAAGACAGTCGGACACTGAGATGGGAACACAAATAGCGGACAAGTGAACGGAGTCGTCACGTTCGGACGCGGTTCACAGATTTCGCCAGAATTGCGAGCTTCACGCCGGGCACAATGACCTCCACTTCTTTACAAAGATCTGCCGTAACGATTACGGCTGTAGAGGTCGTGGTATTGGGAGCCAATGTAGCCGAACAAGTACTAAAGAATACGACCGGTGTCGGGATGGTCGCACTGAATGTACCAACGCTTGCAGGCACACAAAGGCATGCGCAATCAGATACAGTATTGGTATCTGTAATCGTACACGATAGCCCGTTTGGTCACGTAAAGCTAACGCTCGCCACTGCTGTAACCAACAATGTTGCAAGACTTAATTGCACACCATTGACACTACATGCGCTTGGGGTTACGGATGTTATCGTTGCGCTAGCCGCTGTCACGGAACAAGCCGTGATAGCAAAGGGTGCTGTTGCTGTACATCCAGTCGGCGTCGAAAATGGGAATGTAAAACATTCCACATCGGAAACAACGACCCAGTCATACACCTTGTCTACACTGATACATTCCTCTGTTACATCGTTCGGCAACAACGGTGGAGCGTACAGACCAATTTTTCCCACAAAGGCATCATCGGGACCGCCAGCTAGGGACCCCTGAAACGGGTTCTGCGTCGGGAAGTTGGGGGAATCGGTAAACCCTGTCACATAGGCGGACCCACTACTGTCTACTGCGATGCCCTCGCCAAAATTGTCGCGACTCCCCCCCGAGGTGGGCGACAGATTAGGTTAAACCAGCTAATAGTTTGTCAAGATTACCAGTAAAAAAGTAAATTCAAATGTGTTACATTCAAATGGGCATGACAAATAACCCTCCTGGTCTTAATGGAAGGCGTTGCATGAACGTGGTGGATTTAGAATTATCTGACCTTCCAGAAAAATAGAATGGTCGTTTTGAGGCGAATTTCGCCCTGAGCGGCGATTTCGACTGTCTCGGAGGCTTTCGAAAACACGCCACGAATTTCAGTTCTAGGTTAAGCTTCAATCCGCGCTTTTCTCCCGATATCTCCGTTTTTCATGGCCATCTGTTTTCCATTCGACATACGATCCAGCACGGCAGGTTGGATACAGTCCTCCCCCCAAGGCCGGTCCGGGCCATAGGGGGAGCTGCCGTTTCAGATATGTTTTGATGCTTCATAAACAAAGAATGGAGCTGACCGAGTGACCGCTCGCGCTGTGATCCGAAAAGCATCAGGTTCATTGGAGGCGGCCATATCGCCGTGTTTCTATGGATTTCCCTTCATACTAATCCGTTCTAGTCGTTTACGAAGAAAACGAATAAAGGTGACTTACCCCACAAAATACCTGTCCGTTTCAACTGAGAACGACTCTCACTATGATATGACATGTTTGTGGTACACAAAAAATTCATATGCCGTACATCAGCCAACCTCCCCCTTCTGAACGGACGTACCACCAGACGTACATTGGACAACCCTTATGTGGTTGTCCAATGCTATATGCATGAGAGAGATGTAAGTATGTGTTTATGCAGTAGAAAAGGCCAAAGGTTGGGACGTTCTGAGTGCAAGCAACAGAGTCAAGGTATCATCCCGAAAACTGTTAAGACTGTGCATGTTGCAAGGGGAGATACGGATACTTCGTGGCTTACGTACTGTATAGGGTATCGCACACTACTTAGCTCCCTAGGTTATTTTGCTGCGTGGGGAGCTAGGTACTGTGATCTGCGGGCCGTTGCTTGTGGACATCCACCTGTACCGCATACTCGCTGTTACCTTTCAAGCGATATCATATGGCAACCGAGGAATGGCTGCATGCTCACCACGTTAGGGTATTGACAGGAAGTCATGTAGTGTGCAGAAATATTCTGGTGACGAAATACACACGAATGACAGCGTCGATGGGTTTGTCATCCATTCGACGCTGTCATTACATTCATCGTTCGTGCACCTTCTGGCACTTAGAACGAGTGGGACTGATTGAGGTGAGTCCATCGAGGTGGGAGTTTTGAATATAGGACGCATATTTGCAAGCAATCAAGAGGCCTCCAAAAACACAAAAGTAACATCCTGGAAAACTACGTTGTGGATTATGGCGGCTGTCCAGTTTATTATGTCTATCGCCTTTTCCAGTTCGAACCCGTTTATGGCCTTCTACGTTGAACAATTAGGGGTACACAATGTTCATCAGGTAGAGCTGCTCACAGGCTTGATTCAAGGTTTGACACCCTTGATGGCCGCTCTGATGTCGCCGTTTTGGGGGTCGATTGCAGACCGAAGCGGGCGTAAAGTGATGGTCCTGCGTTCCACGATTGCGATTGCCTTTTTTACGGGGATTCTCGGGCTTGCCCAGAACACATGGGAATTGATGATTATTCGGGCGCTGCAGGGCTCATTCAGCGGGTTCTCAGCTGCTTCCGTTGCTCTTGTGGCCAGCGTCATTCCGGAGGATAAGTTGGGGTTTTCCCTCGGTTGGATACAATCGGCCGGTATGGTGGGAACACTCGTCGGTCCTCTGCTTGGTGGAATCGCTGCAGACTCCTTTCATAATTATCGCATGGTGTTCTTCCTTACCACGTGTTTTGCCCTCACTGCATCTGTGATCACGGCAGGTTTTGTGAAAGAGAAGTCTGTTGTACGAACGAACACAAAGAGGAAACCGTCTCTCATCCAGCAATTCAAAGCTGTGCGAGAAATGAAGACGGTTCAGGCGATGTTTGTGGTATTGTTCCTTACCCAATTTACGGTCATGAGCGTGCAACCTGTGCTGTCTGTTTTCATCAAGCAATTAGCCGGAAACGTTGGATATCTCAACACGGTGGCAGGGTTTGCGTTCGCTGTCACCGGTCTCGCTGACTTAATCGCTTCTCCGTTCCTTGGAAAACGGAGTGACACGTTGGGATACCGCAAGGTGTTGACCATTTGTATGACGGGGGCGGGCCTGTTTTACTTGCCCCAGGCTTTCGCACCAAACATTTGGGTGTTTGTAGCTTCCCGATTCGGACTCGGTTTGTTCATTGGCGGAATCCTGCCGACGGCAAACGCGCTCATCGGGAGGCTCACCCCCAGCAGCCAACGCGGGAAAATCTATGGATTTACCTCGAGCGCTACCTTTCTCGGCAGTTTTATGGGACCACTGCTCGGCGGGTTAGGTTCGTCCACCTTGGGGATTCGTACCATGCTCGGAATCGCGAGCCTCTTATCCCTAATCAACATGGTATGGGTCCGGTTCAGAGTGTCAGAACCGTCTCTGGCTCAAGAATCCGATGAAACGTCTCTATGATGCTGTCCGGAGCTCTAGCCGTACAGGAATTTCACACCGACGAACTGCATGGATAGGTGTACTCTACATGGGATTCATTCCTCAAGCAGTCGGATTTGTTGTTTTCAGTGTCCGGAAACAGCCTAGAGGGAGGAAGACAAATTGTACTTAATCGCAATCATCTTACACCTGTGCAGTTCTATTTTCTAAATCTAAATCTGACTCTCCTGGGATGGCTTCCTGGAATGATTCACGACGTTGTTTGTCGTGAACGCGAATAAAGCAGATCAGCGCATGTAACGTCAATCACTGATGCTGACACAGGCTATGGGCATGGCGAAGAACAACGACAAGTAAAAGCCAAGGCCCCTACGATGGTGAATTGCACTCCCAACGGTAAATAGCCCCTGGGTACGGAACTACTGACTTGGGGGTGTTTTCATTTGAGATTCATCGTACGTAGGGTCTGCTGAACGATTGAAAAACCCAGTAGCGACAAGGATTCTTGGCCTTTCATCACGAAATCTTGTGCATGGATTCTCGTGAAACTCGTCAAAATCCTTGCACGTGAGGGGACCTATGTATCGACCGACTGAACGACAGATCCTGTTGCCGGATGACTTCTTCCTACCATTTGGCGGAAAGTTGAATCAGGAGAACCGCTGGGTCAAACTCGCCCAGATGATTCCCTGGTGGAAGGTTGAAGAGCACGACGGAGAGCGTTTCAAATCCTGGACGAAGGGACAGAAGGCATACTCGGTCCGTGTGGCGCTCTGGGGCGACCGGGAGACGGTTCGTCAGATCACGGAGAACCCGTATTTGCAATACTTCATCGGATTACCAAGCTTTCAGGAAGAACCACCGTTTCATCCCTCTCTGATGACGCACTTTCGCAAGCGACTTGGTCCGGACGTGATCAACCAGGTCAATGAATGGATCGTGATGGAGAAAGACGAAAGCGATGATTCTGATGACCGGGATGATGAACATCCAGGGCAGCCCGAGGTGGACGCCACCTCCAAGCCATCAACAGATAAGGAGACGCCTGCGAACCAAGGTAAGCTGTTGCTCGATGCCACGTGTGCCCCGGCGGACATCGCCTACCCAACCGACCTGTCCTTACTCAATGAGGCTCGGGAGAAGTTGGAGAAGATGATTGACGTTTTACATGCGGTGCGTGAGCCTGGTAGTCGCAAACCGCGCACCTATCGGGAGAAGGCGCACAAGGCGTATCTGACGGTGGCGAAGTAGAGGCGCGTGAGTCCGCGTGCACTGCGCAAGGCAATCGGGAAGCAACTGCGGTTTGTAGCCCGTGACTTGCGAATCATCGCCAAATTGAGGAATGAGGTCGGACTCAGCGCGTTGAGCGTTCGGCAATATCGTCAACTGTTGGTCATTCATGAACTGTATCGCCAGCAAGAGGAGATGTACCGCAGGAGGATGCGGCGCATCAACGATCGGGTCGTCAGCATCTCGCAACCCCATGTGCGTCCTATCGTCCGTGGCAAGGTACGTGCAAACGTTGAGTTCGGCGCAAAAGTGGCAATCAGTGTGGTGGACGGGTACGCAAGACTAGAGCGGTTGAATTGGGACAGCTTTCATGAAGGTCACACCCTGCAGGCGGCGGTTGAGGCTTACCGGGAACGCTATGGCTACTATCCAGAGGCCGTGCTGGCCGACAAGGCCTACCGGAACCGGGAGAACCTGCGTTACTGCAAGGAACGCGGCATTCGCTTAAGTGGACCGCCGCTGGGCCGGCCCTCGAAGACGGAGCAAGTGGAACAGAGGAAGATAGAGAGGCAGGACGCAGTGGAGCGTAATGCAGTTGAAGGAAAATTCGGCGAAGGCAAGCGCCTCTATGGCCTGGGGCTAATTCGGGCGCACCTTCAGGCGACGAGCGAGACGGTTGTCGCGATGCAGTTGCTGGTACTGAACCTGGAGCGGCGCCTCCGCCTTTTCTTGACTCTTTTTCTCGAATGGCTGCTCCAGACTGTCACGTCTCCCATTCCAGCTAATGCATGACCCATTCAGCAGACCCTACGTACGACAAGGAATTTAAAATAAAGGGCGGTTCGATTGCATTTTGAGGAACATAAAGGCTATCGAATGGTGACGCGTGAACCCCTGGAACTTGACAGTTTTGGAGCTGGCGACAGCTGTACCACTTTGTACACCTCGACATTCGTTTAGTTTTATCTTCGGCTAAGCGATGTCGTGTGTCCACTTTTTTAGTCTAGTCCCAGACATTCCCTTACACCTCTTTGTAATGACTTCTCTGACGCGATAATTCTTGCTCAAGTGCTCCGACGAAGTTGAATCGGCTCAGCTAGAATCTGGTCAGCCTGCGTCTGTGAGAATCATTCCCGCATCGACCATACTCTGAACCACGAGCTGCAGTCGTTGACGGGCCAGTGTCATGTCATGAAATGGGTCATAGTCAATTGGAGCATTCGGAAGCCCAGCAAGCATAGTGAGTTCACCTTTGTTCAACTCCGAAGGCTTTTTTCCGAAGTATATCTCCGATGCTTGGTACAAGCCGTAAGCGCCTTCCTAAATGTTGTTCGCATAGAGCGAAAACGTCTCCTGCTTACTCAACGTGTCATATAGCCCGATGGCGCGTAGATGCTTTCTTGCAATTTCCACACCAGTGATTTTGGAATGTCACTCAACAGCGTGTTGTGAATCAACTGTTGTGTAATGGTAGAGCCACCTTGGAGGAGTTGTTCTCTTCCAGCATCCACAAATATGGCCCGACCGATTCCTCTGAAATTTATCCCGATTTCGTGAAGAAGCTGTGGTCCTCTGTTGCGATCACCGCATTCCGATACGTTGCCGGTATGTCGTTGTACGAAAGACGTCGGCTGTGATGAGCTTGGATTTGAGCAAACACGTCAGTGCGTACTCGATCAGCAATTCTGTTGATATGGGTGAAGTAATACTTCAATCCAAACCAACCAATCCACAGCACCGAAAATGTTAAAAATAAGGAATTAGACCAACTATTTAACAAATCTCCGCACATCGATTCCCCCCGTCGGATGAAAAATGGATTGGCTTGTTGCCAACGTAATTACAATGACTCTCGCTAGACAGCCAAAAGTTCATGACAACTTCTTCCTCTAACGTACCAATTAAAGCAATTGAAGCTCCGGTTGCATCTCAAGTACTGAAGCACCACTCGATTAGGACATAAACATCTATCGAACGGCTCACCGTTGGGGGACTGAAGGATACTCTGCATATTTTAGGAAATTCAACCAACCACATCTAGAATCTCCGTGGCATATTGGGGTGTATTCATCATTTCCGTCATTTAGGTGATCCTCTATCTGACTACTGCACAAGGGTTGAAACTAGCGATACTGACATTTTATAAACGTATTAAAACTTTCATGTTACGCTGGATAATGGAGCGGTGTCTTTGGGAGGAAAATCGCACAAAGGAGGGACTTGCGGAGATGAATCGCTACGGAGCGACGTATTTGCTTGTGTGTAGAGGGAATATTGCAGTCGGTGTGATTGGAAGCTCCGACATTATTCACGCATATGAGAAGGTGGAGTGATGGATCGTAGTAGTTTTGTTCACGTGACAAAAGGGGGTGGCTTTGTAATCGGAGTAAGCGGTATCACCGCCGGCTACGGACGACAAACTCCGTAGAACGGCTCAATGAGGAAATCCGGCGCCGGGAGCGTGTCATTCGCATCTTCCCCAATCGCCAGTCTGCCTTGCAGCTCCTGGGTGCATTGCTCATGGAAATGGACGAAAAGTGGACGACAGGGCACCGGTATCTCGACATACAGGACTACTGGGAGTGGCGTAAGTCCCAGGCCTCCGTCGTCAAGCAACTAGCATAGACTCCATGACCGAAGAGGGAAAGTACACATAGATATGGACTTGGTCTCCGGCCCTCGGGGCAGACAGGACAGTTTATCACTTCTCTCCGAGCCTCAATGATTTTTGAAATGTTGCATTTATGGCATATGAAGTGTGTGTATCATCGCGAGAACGCCCGTTCAATAGCTTGTTCTAGCTCATTTGCAGTTGGTTTGCTTACCGATGTGTTAGTTAATATCGGTATGTCAGCCAACTCTGCAACCGTTGCGATGTCCACCCACGCCAGAGCTCACGAGTTCCCGACAGAATGTATGCCGTAATGCATGGGGATGGACCCCGGATTTAGACAACATGTGCCGTCTGGACACTGATGCTTTGCACATATGCACAGGAGTTTGTGGATAACTAGCTGAAAATTCCTAACTATGCGAGTGTGTTGCTTCGTCTAAATGTCTTGCATTAAACAAGCGCAAAGAGTGGTGGCAGAAACGTCTCCCAACAGCGATTTACGTAATGACGCGGCGGCCGAACTTCACGGGAAAGGGAACGGACGCAAAAGATTATACCTCGTTCGTGTGGGATTTCACCGGTCGGTAGAAGTAGGGGATGTATTGGATATAACGATGGTTACACTCCCTCTGCCTCCTCCTCCCAACCATGCTTATCGGAATTTTACCAAGGGCGGACGGCGTATGAGAGTACTGACCGGTGAAGAGGAACGGTTTAAACGAGACGCCAGATGGTGGTAAAGAATTGGCACCAAGACGTGTGGTGAGCGGTAGCCCCGGAACAAAGGTTGTGATGAGGTTGCGGTACTACTGGTCGGATAGACGTCGTAGTTAAAACTCATCCATGTACGTAGCATCAATGAACGGTAGCATCAATGAACGGTAGCATCAATGAACTACACCACGCTCTGTGGCTACATCATCATGTCGTATTGTACCAGTTAAGTAACTTCTGAACACCTAATTGGCTGTTAGGAAATCGGATTGTTAAACCCAGAACTTTTCCACCACCATTAGATCAAATGCTATTTTCAGCAAAAAACGGCTTTCCGGAATGCCCGAAAAGCCGCGTCTTTATTGGTGCCGAGAACCGGACTCGAACCGGTACGGGGTTACCCCCGGCAGATTTTAAGTCTGCTGCGTCTGCCAATTCCGCCACCCCGGCGTACATATCATGACACAGTATACCACTTGTTGAGCAATGAATCAATAATCATCACAAACCAAAATCTGTTGAACCATTCCGAATGGAAATGTCAAAACGCAAGCGACACGTCTAGCGCAACTCGAACGAATGTCCCATGCAAATTCGCGAACACTGATAAAGGAGAACGATTCAGGAGGGGATGGCCTTGTATGATGAACTTCGCGGTATGCACTCCTGTTTTGTCTGCAGTCGGCCGATGACCTGGGTGGCCCATATGTACGGTGGTAATATTATCGCACATGGTGCAGAAGTCATTTGTGGGGTTGCCGTCAAAGGTCAACGTGGTCCAGATAACAAGGTTCCAGTTGAGGTCAAAGTGGTCTGTCCGGCGTGTGGTGCAAAAAACATTTTCCCGCACGAACACACCGTACAATAGCACAACGCTCAGTCCATTGGCACCTCATTGCATATCCCGCGTCCCATGGGCATTATCTATGGGTATAGGAGCAAGTGTCAGTCTTGCGGAGGGGATCAGTGTTTGGTGTGGGGGCAAGAGAGGAAGTACGTGGTGAGTCCAGTCATCCCGCAATGGCTATCTTCCCTGCTCACTGAACTGGCCCATCAGGCAAGTGTGGGGTCAGCTGACGCGGCGAGACACTTACTGCTGCGGGCGAATCAGGACATTGATGTATTGGATAGACTGGCACCGTACTTTTGGCGGGATTACCAATGTCGGGGACGCACTTGGTTGGGGAGTTCCGACTGTCTGAATCTCAATGAGCTACTGATAGCCGAAAGGGCATTTATGGAGCCCTTGTCCATTTCATTGACGCGTCATGAGTGGTTCCTCGTCGACAACGTCGCCTATGCCTTGTGTCGGTCTGTCCATCAAACGGCCGCTGCACTGCTGATTCTAGCGGTACACTGTGAAGCCTTGATGACACAGTACATCGCCTCCTTTCGTCCTTCGTTTAAAGGTGTGGCAGACTTTTATGGAGGGCAGAATCTTTTTCTTGTACTTCAGTGATATGCAAAATAGGCGAGAACATCGCTTTCAGATCCATTCCGACCATTTGG
Source organism: uncultured Alicyclobacillaceae bacterium (assembly GCA_963788285.1). Lineage (GTDB taxonomy): Bacteria > Bacillota > Bacilli > Alicyclobacillales > Alicyclobacillaceae > Alicyclobacillus_A. The sequence continues at coordinate 430,002 of CAWBGB010000012.1, read as the reverse complement.
TATACTTATCGGTGCGCACCTGATTCCAGCGCGCGGTGATTCGGGTGTCAAGCCCAAATGGACAAGCCTGTTTGAACTGGGGGAACACCGATGAAAGAAGTTGTAATAACGGAGTTTGAAGTTCGGTGGGGCGAATGCGATCCGGCTGGGATCATCTACCACCCGCACTACATCGACTGGTTTTCCGTTGCACGGATGCGTTTTATTAAAGAGAACGGCATTTCCTACATGCAGGATTTTCACGACAAGGGACTCGTCCTGGTGGTCATTAACGTCCAGTGTAGTTGCAAAAAGACTTTGCGAGCCGAAGACAAAGCGTTTGTTCACGCGCGATTGAAATTCGTGACTCGCACCCGCATGGCATTGCTGTATGAAGTTTTCAATGAAGCAGGCGAACTTTGTGCGTCGGGAATGACGGAGCACGCATACGTCGATATTTCAAGGAATAAGGCGATCAATATCGCGAAGCGTAATCCGGAGATCTGGGAATTATTACAACAAATTCCTGCTGTCGACGTAGCGGGACAACGTTGACTGTCCTATCATCCCGTGATATGATAGACAATGTCTCTGATGAGCGGCTGTAGCTCAGAGGGAGAGCACCACCTTGACACGGTGGGGGCCACAGGTTCGATTCCTGTCAGCCGCACCATGAATACACCTATAAAACCGCTTTTCGTGTAAAGCACGGAAAGCGGTTTTTTGTGTTTTTGGCGCTCCCCATCGGCCCATGCAGGACGAAAATCTGCAGCATAGCATGTTAAGAACTTGACGGGTCTTTTGAAGCTGACGAATGTTTTACATTCGTCTACAAACGTTTCTTCCATTCCTGACGTTTGTGGGTGTCGTTGCATTCGTGCATGGCCGAAGTATAAGTGCCTTTCTCTCCGCTCAATACTGTCAATAGACCACAAACGACGAACAGGGTGTCTCACCCTGGGAAGGGCTGATATTCGTGTCCATCGTAGAACTGGAAACCGGGCATGCAACTGCAACCCTGCTGCAGAAACTGGCTGCCGCTGGGTTCAAGGCACAAGTCCATCAAACCAACGTACATGCACTCGCGGTGGAGGCTGAAGCAGGAGGGAAACCCATTTTGGTGGAGACACTTGTGGATTATGTCTTCACAGACTGGTGCTATGATTATATATGCTTGCGCATTGCTGCCGTGTACGAATACCTGACCGACGATGAACGTGAGTATATCGCATTGCTAACGTTTCATGGCATTCGCACATCGGTCGACGTCATTGCAGGGCTCACCCATGACCAATGGAGACAACTTGTGCAAGATGCGGTCGAGCAATGGCTGGATGAAGCAGGGAATTCCCACTACCTTAATGTAGACGGTCTGGTGCGATTTCGTGTCAAAGATTACCTGTTCGCTATTGATCACAGCATCCACGATATGGTTGAGCAGTTTCTCGCGGATCGGGAATACGAAGAATTTGTCTCCATGTTGCGATATATGCTGGATACGCAACCGCCCAACGAGCAGGTCTTGCACGTATTTTACACCAACGACCGAGTATGGATTACTGATTCTGTTGGAGAACTGGTGCGCGACACTGCGGTAGCAGATGTGGCAGCACGAGCGTCGGATGGCGACGAAGTGAACGCAGAGGACCTTGCCATGAGTATTCTCATCACGCGAGCTCCGTGTCGAATCGTGATTCACGACATGTCGATTGCGGCGCCTTGGCCCAGTTTCTCTGAAACGGTCGAGAAGGTTTTTGTCGGACGTGCTTCGCGCTGCGACAATTGCTCGACGTGCCGTGAGCTTCTTGAAAACACCGACGTCTACGGAGAACAGAACCTGCAGCGGAAAGTGATTCCGGACAAATTGCACTAGAGGCGGACTTGACACCATCCTGTCGGTTGATTATATTCATAAAAAACCAATGTACTGGATGCGTTGAGGGAAGACGCGCCGCAGAATGCGACGTTGTACCAGAGAGGGGACGCCATCGGCTGAAAGCGTCTCTCAACAGGCTTCTCGCGGACACCACTTCCCAAGCAGTTGCCGGGGAGATAGATATGGATATCGAAACGGTAACCGGGGCGTACGTTATACGCAATGAGGGCATTGACGGAAAGAATGGTCGATGTCGAAGATGGGTGGAACCACGGGAATCAACGTTCTCGTCCCTTTTTTGGGGCGGGAGCGTTTTTATTTTGTTCCCCAGACAATACGACATGCTTTGAAGGAGTGGAATGATCTTGGCGGAGTATCAAGTGAAACTCAAAGACGGGTCTGTGAGAAGTTATCCCGCAGGCACTCGCTTTTCTGACATTGCCGCTTCCATCAGCGCCGGCCTCGCGCGGGAGGCGGTGGCTGCCAAAGTTGATGGTAAGGTGGTCGACCTGTCGCGCGAGCTGGATGGCAATGTGGAATTGGAATTGCTGACTTTGAAAGATCCTGAAGGCGTAGATGTCATGCGCCACACCTGCGCACACGTCATGGCTCAGGCGGTGGCGCGCATTTTCCCAGGAACGAAGTTTGCCATTGGGCCCGTGATTGAAAACGGGTTTTACTACGACTTTGCGGATCATGTATTTACGCCAGAAGACTTGCCTCTAATCGAAGAAGAGATGCACAAGATTATCAAGGAAGATTATCCAGTCGTTCGCGAAGTTCTGTCCCGCGAAGAAGCGCTCAAGATGTTTTCGGAACGGGAAGACCGCTTTAAGGTGGAGATCATCAATGACCTGCCCGAATCGGAGACCATCACCATCTACCGCCAAGGCGAGTTTGTGGATCTCTGTCGTGGGCCGCATTTGCCGTCAACGGGACGCATCAAGTGTTTCAAGCTGATGTCCATCGCGGGAGCGTATTGGCGTGGCGATTCTTCTCGCGAACAGCTAACTCGGGTTTACGCAGTGGCGTTTGCGAAGAAGTCGGACCTCGAAGAACACCTGCGACTTCTTGAAGAGGCACGTCAACGAGATCACCGGAAATTGGGAAAGGAACTGGGCATCTTCATGTTGTCCAAAGAAGTGGGTCAAGGACTGCCACTATGGCTGCCCAAAGGTGCCAAAGTTCGGCGAGTGATTGAGAGATACATTGTGGATCTTGAAGAAAGCCTCGGGTACCACCATGTGTACACGCCGCACCTCGCCAACGTGGAACTCTACAAGATTTCTGGACACTGGGAGCACTACCACGATGACATGTACCCGCCGATGCAGATGGACAACGAGGAGCTCGTGTTACGCCCAATGAATTGCCCACATCATATGATGGTGTTCCGCTCGGAAATGCACAGTTACCGCGAATTGCCGCTGCGCATCGCCGAACTCGGAACGATGCATCGATACGAGATGTCCGGTGCTTTGGCTGGGCTGCAACGTGTGCGTTCCATGACCTTGAATGATGCCCACATCTTCCTGCGCCCGGATCAAATCCAAGAGGAGTTCACACGCGTTGTGAAACTGATTGAACGGGTGTATAAGGATTTTGGCATTACGGATTACTACCATCGCCTGTCGTTCCGGGATCCAGAAGATAAGCAGAAGTACGTGCAGAACGACGAGATGTGGGAAAAGGCACAGACCATGCTGAAGCAGGCCATGGATGACCTTGGACTGGACTACGTCATCGCGCCTGGCGAAGCTGCCTTCTACGGGCCGAAATTGGACGTCCAGGTGAAAACGGCGCTGGGCAAAGACGAAACCTTGTCGACGGTGCAACTGGACTTCCACCTGCCAAATCGCTTCGACCTGGAGTACATCGGTGAAGATGGCAAGGCCCATCGTCCGGTCGTCATCCATCGCGGTATCGTTGGGACGATGGAGCGTTTCGTGGCCTTCTTGTTGGAGCAGTACAAGGGCGCATTTCCCACTTGGCTTGCGCCGGTGCAGGCAAGAATTGCAACTGTGGCAGGTGACTACGTGGCGTATGCGGAAGAAGTGGCGGATAGGCTTCGGCTGCAAGGGTTCCGCGTCGAAGTGGACAGCCGTTCGGAAAAAATCGGATACAAGATTCGCGAGTCGCAAGTGAACAAAATTCCGTACACGCTTGTCGTCGGTGAAAAGGAACAGAGCGCAGGTGCTTTGAGCGTTCGCAAGTACGGTCAAGGAGATCTTGGCTCCATGAGCGTTGAAGCGTTTGAGCGACAACTGCGCGAAGAAGTGGATAGCAAGGCGTTGCTGGTGCAGCCTTGAGGACGTCTCGTCGTTCAAATGTGCATAGGTTTTCGTCTATGGCTACGGGTTATGAGCTTTAGATACACAGGCAGTTGACGGTTGTACGCTGCTCATGTACAATGGTTGGCGTATGGCATCTTCAATATTGCTGAACAAGCAGAAGCGGGAGCTTCTCACCTTGTGGGCGTGGGCCGACGGGTTCCTTTCTCAAGATTCTTGCGCGCATTGAACGTGGATTTGATGCGCTATGATGAAAGACACACGAGAGAGGCGCGGATGACCCATCCGCGCCGTTTTGTTTGGTCCCGAAGATGTCCCATTACTCTCTGGAGGTGACAGGGTATTAGCAAAGAAGATTTTCAAGTGAATGACGGAATTCGCGCTCGCGAAGTGCGCGTGATTGACGTGGACGGTGCGCAGCTTGGCATCATGAACGTCCGCGATGCGCGCAGGATAGCAGAGGAGAAAAACCTCGATTTGGTGAATGTAGCGCCAACGGCAAGACCGCCAGTATGTCGCATTATGGACTACGGCAAGTTCAAGTACGAGCAAAGTAAGAAGGAAAAGGAAGCTCGGAAGAACCAGAAGGTCGTTGTGTTGAAGGAAGTCCGAATGACGCCGAACATCGAGGATCACGACTTTCAGGTGAAGCTGAAAAACGTCCTGAAGTTCCTCGAGGATGGAGACAAGGTAAAAGTGACAGTGCGTTTCCGCGGACGTGAAATCACGCACTCCAACATCGGACATCAACTGCTTACGAAACTGGCGGATGCTGCTTCTGAGTTGGGTGCGATGGAACGTGCACCAAGGCTGGAAGGGCGCAACATGATTATGATCCTTGCGCCGAAACAGCAGAGCAATGCGTAGTCACGTGTACATTCCGTCTTGCACTTGTCCTTGTACCCTGGACGTACCGGAGAAATGGTCAATGAAACGGAGGATTTCATATGCCAAAAATGAAGACGCACAGCGGCCTGTCCAAGCGCGTGAAAAAGACCGCATCCGGACAGCTGAAGAGAGCTCATGCGTTCGCGTACCACAAGGCCGAAGGCAAGAGCCCGAAACGCAAACGCCACCTGCGCGGCACGACCGGGGTTTCCACCAGCGACATTCGCCGCATCAAGGACATGGTCGCCTACTTGAAGTAATGTTGGACATACCATGTCTGCGTGATTCGTGGCGAACCATCGATTTTGCCGATGAACAGGGAGGAATTGAGAAATGGCACGAGTGAAAGGCGGCGTGGTGACACGTCGGCGTCATAAAAAAGTATTGAAGCTTGCCCGTGGATATCGCGGATCCAAGCACAGACTGTTCCGTACAGCGAAGCAACAAGTCATGAAGTCTTTGATGTACGCGTACCGCGACCGTCGCGTCCGCAAGCGCGATTTTCGTCGCCTGTGGATTCAACGTATCAACGCCGCGGCGCGCATGAACGGATTGTCCTACAATCGGTTCATGCATGGTCTGAAGTTAGCTGGCGTGGACGTGAACCGCAAAATGTTGGCGGACCTCGCGGTCAGTGACAGCAAGGCGTTTGCCGAATTGGCAAGTGTGGCGAAGTCCAAATTACAAGCGTAAGCGACAGTTCCGGCCGAACTTCGGCCGGTTTTTTTATCCCGGTGGAGCAAAAGTGTTTCAGTTGTGAGGGAGGATTTTGGCGTGTACTTGGAGTCACTACAAAATCCGCGCGTCAAAGCGTGGGCTGCGTTGAAGACCAAGAAGGGCAGGATGGCCCACGGTGCGTTCCTGGTGGAAGGTATGCGGCTCGTTGAGGAGTTGTTGAGGTCCTCGTTGCAGGTGGATGCCCTGTTGTGGGATGTCGGAAGCGACGAGTTGCCAGAGAAGATTACGGATGCCGCTTTGCAACGGGGCGTCCCGCTGTTTGAGTTGTCTCCCGGGGCGTTCGCCGCTGTGAGCGACACGATGACGCCGCAGGGTGTGGCTGCCATTGCAAGAATCCCGGATAACGCAGGGTTGGACAAGGCCCAACTGGCTTCGCATACACTGTTGTTGGATGGAGTTCAGGACCCGGGGAATGTCGGCACCATCATCCGATCCGCCGACGCCTTTGCGGTTAGCGAAGTGTGTTGCGGCACCGGAACTGTGGATCCGTTCTCTCCGAAGGTCGTACGCGCCACCATGGGCGGTCTCTTTCGAGTGCCCGTGCTCTCCTGCGGCAGTAAGGATTACGTGGATGCGTGGCGGAACAAGTGGCCGGACGGGCAAGTGTTGGTCACCGCAGCTGGGGCGAACTTGGTCTGTTACGAGGTGGACTTTCGGAACCCTTCTCTGTTGGTGATTGGCAGTGAGGCATTTGGGGTGTCTCGAGAAATCGTCGATGCGGGGACACATCAGGTGAAAATTCCGATGGCCGGGATGGCAGAAAGCCTGAATGCGGCCATTGCCGGCGCGGTCTTGTTGTACGAAATGTTCCGGCAACGGCAGTGAGGCATTCGGTGACCGGCCAGCTTATGGCTGATGGTTTGAATCGGAATTGGAAGTCGGGCCCTCACCAGCGTGGTCATCGCTGTCTTCGATTTCCAATTTTCGTTTCATCCAGCGGTGAATGTAGATGTACAGAACGACCACGACCAAGAGCACAATCAAGACTGGGATGAGGTTACGCTGCCAGTTTTCGATAAACCGCCCCCAGGCCTTTTCGATGACGGAACCAGCCAGGATGAACGTTGCTGTCCACATGAGAGAACTGATCAGCATGACGGGTGCAAACACGAGAAGGCGTACCCGGTTGATGCCAGCAATGTACGGCACGATGATTCGAATTCCGGCGATGTAACGCGAACAAATCAGGGTTGGTACGGTATACTTGGTAAAGAGTTTGCCGACCTTGTCAATGCGCTCAGGCGTCAAGCGAATGTATTTGCCGAAACGAATGAGAAACGGACGGCCTAATGCTCGGCCAACGAGATATCCAAACATCGCGCCTGAAAATGTGCCCGCGGTTGTGGACAGCAAAAGCCAGAACAACTGAAGGTGGTACTTCGGATTTTGCCAGAGGATGCCTACAGTAGTCAGTATGGTTTCGCCAGGTACCGGAATGAACAGGTATTCGAGTGCTAGACCACCGCCCAGTCCCCAATATCCGTAGGTCGACAACAAGTGAGCCAGATGATGATGCAAATTGGGTACCCCTTTGCTGTGAGTTAGAAGAACGCGGTGGATTTGGTCACAGGTGTGCGTGAAATCGCGTATGTACGCCAATTCCTGTCTCTGTGTGCCCTTGACCCGTGCGAATGCGTTCGTGAACCATGGGCATTGCTCTTTTTTTATATTACCAATATACGTTCGTGGAGTGTTAGGGTCTTCTCGGTGTATGATTTTCAATAGGATGGATTTTGTTGTTATCACCTGGGTACTGGAGGAGAAGTATGAATGTTGGGCGATGGTCAATACATCTGGATCAGTCCCTTGCTTGCCATGATGACTGCCCAAGTGCTCAAACCGCTGCTGATTATGTTGCGCCTTAAGCGGTGGGACTGGCAGCTCATGCGCAGATCCGGGGGGATGCCAAGCTCGCACACCGCCCTTGTTGTGGCACTTGTCGCCGAGTTGTGGCTTCGTTACGGTGGGGACAATCCCGTGCTCGGCATCGCCATCTTCGTCGCCATGATTGTCATGTATGACGCGGCCGGGGTGCGCTGGCAGACGGGGCGCCAGGCCGCTGTTCTCAACCGCTTGTTGCATGAACTCAAGACGTCTGCGGCAGAGTCTTCACACCCCTCTGCACCAGGTAGTGTGGCTACTGGTGAGCTGCGCCCCATTCCGGTGGCAAAATCGCCTTGGTGGCTCGTCGACTGGCCTGTGCTCGACGAACATGTTGGGCACAAACCCGTGGAAGTGCTTGGTGGTGTCATTGTGGGACTCCTCGTCGTTCTAATTCTGCACTAATCCTTACTTCAGCCACTTTCAATTCTGCCCATTCCGGGTCTCGTCTGGCTTCTGTCGAGCGTCCACTCTGCATATAACCCTTTCGTGAGCCAGTTTTTCCATAGCACGAGAGGAGGCCTGACCGTGGATGGGCAGTGGCGTCCATATCAACCATTCCGCAGTTCGTTTGACCCTTGTCCTCCCTTGCCCAAAGCCTACATTGTGCCACCGAATCAATACATCACATATCAACCCCAAGGACTCAAGCAGTTCTCGCCCCGGGAGGCGTTGAAACACGGAACACTGTGGCCAGATTTGTACAGTCCGTACGAACCGCGCTACAAGAGGGGGAGCCGCGAATGAGCGAATCCATCTCCAAGGAGTACTACCAATACATGCATGAACTGCAGACGGTAGACTTTGTGCTATTGGAATTGACGCTGTATTTGGACACCCATCCTGACGACCAGCAAGCGCTCGCGCAGTTTGCTCAGTTTCAACGCCGCAAACGGGTACTTATGCAGCAGTTCGAAATGTCGTTCGGCCCCTTGCAGGAGTTCGGAAATAGCCCAACAGGACAAACATGGACCTGGTCTTCCAGTCCATGGCCATGGCAAGTGTAGATGCGCGGCGTGGAGAGGGGACAAGAGGAGGGATGCCCGCGTGTGGATTTACGAAAAGAAATTACAGTATCCGGTTCGAGTCAGCAAGTGTGATCCAAAACTCGCCAAATTCCTGATTGAACAGTACGGTGGCGCAGACGGTGAACTGGCAGCCGCACTCCGTTACCTGAACCAGCGCTATAGCATCCCTGACAAAGTGATAGGCCTGCTGACCGACATTGGGACTGAGGAGTTTGCTCACCTCGAGATGATTGCAACCATGGTGTACAAACTCATCAAAGACGCGACCCCGGAGCAGATGAAAGCGGCTGGACTGGATGGGCATTTTGCGGATCACGACAACGCGTTATCCTATCACAATGCGGCTGGTGTTCCCTGGACAGCCACCTACATACAAGCGAAGGGAGACCCGATTGCAGATCTGTACGAAGACATCGCGGCCGAGGAGAAGGCGCGGGCCACGTACCAGTGGCTCATTGACATCACTGACGACGTCGACATTCAGGACGCGCTCAAATTCCTGCGAGAGCGGGAGATTGTACACTCGCTGCGCTTTCGGGAAGCCGTGGAGATTTTGAAGGAGCACCAGGAAAGCAAGAGAGTGTTCTGAAAAACGTATGGGAAGGAGAGTAGATGGGCGAATTTCACGCAGCAGGCCTACGGATGTGAGGAACTTTATTGTCCCTCACACAGCAGGTCTGCTTTCCATTCATGTCAAAAGTTGACCGAGTTTTTGGAACGCCCTTCGTCTGCATAGTTAAACGAAAGTCGCAAAAAGTGACGTCGGCAAACCACTGATCTCCACCCTTTGACAAGCAGAACGAAGGAATGAAACGGGACGAAATGAGGACCCTGGGAGACATGGGAGGATGAGTCGCAAAGGTGTATATGGAGCACACTGTGCAACCATATTCTAGCAAAAGGAGCTATTGTGATTGTCGAAACGAATCGTCTGCTGAGTCAACTGCGAAATACTGCGATTGACCTAGAATAAGAGAGAAAACGAAAGACCATAGAGGTAGGTTAGCGCAATGCCTCTCTGCCCGAACATTGATACAAGCTCGCAACCAGGGTCACAGGAAAGTACTGATTGATATCCTCCCTGGAGGGAGTTCGTTCGAGTCGTATGTGAGGGGAGTGCAGCATCCATGAACGACACGGAAATTTGCTCTTACTTGCATGTTGGAGAGATAACCACGCCAACTAATGCTATATCATGAATAAAATAGCAGTTTGGAATTATGAATCCCTACAGGATTCACTGAACATGAATATCTAATTTTAGACTTCAATTGAAAGGGGGTCTTCATGTATCACAAAACATCATTCCCAGAGTTGCCGTGCGCGGCACGGCTTCCGGAGTTCTCTTCATGGCGTTTTTCGGTACTCTGTGGGCGGGGATTGGAATTCTCGGACTGCAGGGCTGGGAATTCCTCTGGCTGTTTATCCTGTCTCTGTTGATCGGTATCACGCTACTTATTGGCGGAATCATATTGATAGAGGCATCCAGGTGGTTATCATCAAATGAGATGACGGAAGCGGATGCCCGTCACTCGAAGCGAGTGGGTATGTGGTTCGATATTATTTTCGGTCTAGAAGGCGCGTTGATCGGTGCCGCCAGCACAATTTGTGGCGCAACCAAATACTTTGATTTGTTTTTCCCTGTGATGGCCCTTATTGTCGGCGCTCATTTCTTTCCTCTGGCGCACCTTTTCCGGGTGAGGATCCACTATATTGCGGGCACACTCCTCTGCCTGCTTGCGGCAGTCACATTGCTTATGGTGCCCGCGAGAGTTACCTTGGGGCATCATCAGATTGTAGCATGGTGGGGGCAGCCGTCGGCTTTGGCTCAGCCCTGATATTGTGGGGAACCGGGGCAGCGGTTTGGCTTACAGGCCGCAGGCTGCTGAACAGGGCCCGGAATGGATCTAAATAAGCAGCTCATTGGGGAGTTGTGCCAGGTGTAACGCTTTTTTTATTTTAAGAGCATGTCGGCTAGAAGCCACTTCCCGCCTTATGTGCCGGTCCGTTTGGAACGGTGGTGATTACGAAACCCCCCTGTGCAGTCGGTAAGTTGTATTCCTCCTGAAGCCCAGCATCGATGTCAAGACCTGTGATTCCAAGCCAGGGGTAGTTAATTCATTTGCCTTTCAGTAACTCAGGAAGCACCTGTTTTAAACGGTCGATTGGGATGGCAAATCCGATACCAACAGAGCCTGACACCGGACTTTCAATCATTGTGTTGATACCTGCTACCTGTCCGTGACTGTCCATTAATGGTCCCCCAGAATTGCCCGGATTGATGGGGGCGTCCGTTTGAATTAAGCCGTTCATCTCACGTTGACCGACCGGAGGCGGAGCGGTTCAGTCCACTGACAATGCCAGAGGTGACGCTGTCCGTCAGTTGAAATGGGTTCCCGATAGCGATTAGGAACTGTACTGGTTTCAATGAAGTTACAGTACCGAGGGGGGCTTTGTACCGGCTACTGGTGGCATGTAAACAATTGCCAAATCATCCAGACGGTCCTTACCGACCATTGTCCGTATGTCCACCGTTTTGCACAGTGACAGTACTTGCGGAACCCACTACATGGTCGTTTGTGGCGATGTTACCGTTGTTATCAATTAGAAATCCTGTACCGAGGTCCTCTGATGGGGGTTGCGAATTGGATTGGTTACTTCCACTTATCGTTGTGATGGTAAAGACACTCAGTATTGATGCCGAATATATGGAGTTCACTGTATTTGACATTACGTCAACAAGAGATGTATTTAGAGGAACTCCAGTGTTGGTAGGAGAAATCGCTGTTGTCCCAAGTTGATTACGTGTGAAATTCGATGGCCTGATTACGTTACACCCGGAAATCGGCACGATACATAGACAAATGGTAAGGGATTTGAAAGCAAGAACTGCCAAGTCTAGGGACGATTGGATAGCCGTCTCATCGGATTCCCCCACTCCTTAGTCGCAATTTTGACGATCTAATACGGTATCACGCCATTATCAGAATTTCATCAGTGAAGTCCGTATCTGATGTGGGGAGTTTGTGGGTATGGTTCGAATTCAGTGGAGAACACCGTGCAAGATTATGATGTCGGAGCTCGCACACGCCCTGTATCTACAGTTGCTACAGAACGGCGTGCATCCACCCGTTTATCCGCTCATGGTAAAGTCTCAGATTGGGCAGTACAGTTCATCGACTTGATTACTGTCGTGCTGTTGCGTTGTCATCTGTTTTTCCCTGGAGATCCTTCTTAATTATGCTCATCCATCACTCTTCCTACGCGGCGGGTACCTGCTACTCCTTCCGGATTGGAGGGTATTTTCAAAGGACATTATTCCATATTTCCCCTGTTCAGAAATGCCTTCACGATTTACAATGCTGTTTTGACGTTAGGTTACGCATTCCCATTTACAATCATGTTCAACGTTGTTGGACTGATTTTTCGCTTGTTCCTCTAGCCAACTCTGTTTCGTTCCGCGGTTGTCGAGAAGTTCTCTCAGGCGCGTCTTGTTTTTCACGATCATCATCAAATGCATCATCATTTCTCCGTTATTTCGTCGGTTCCTTCAAAATTATAAATTTTAATTTGTGTTAGACACTTTCTGCTGTCTGGATGGAACCGAGGGACACAGTACCCCCCTATCGGGGACGGGTGGAATGGAACGGAGGGGGCGGGTCTATTTTTCGCGAAGGAGCTGATAGAAGGATGATGAATGGAAGACAAGAAGACGAAAGTATCTCCGCATGTACCCAGCTTCATCAAGGAGCATGTCCAGGAGCTGAGTCGTTACCTATGTGAATCCAAGGGAGAGACTGGCGGATGTCTGGCCGTCACCGCAGTGAACGAATTTCCTACCAGCTGGCACCGTACATGTGGCGGGACTATGTACATGGCATCCATGTATGGATTGGGCATGGTGATCACGAAAACCTGGACGTACGAATCAACCCGCGTGGGCATGTGACGGACGCCTATCTATGCGGTTTACCCAGGATGACTGGACATCGTTTGTGCGTTAGGTTTCGCTTTTGGCCGTCCTGTCGCCCATGCGGTAGCTGCTCTTTTGCGATTTGCCTACGACTGTTCCCGCGAGACAAAGATGGTCGCGCCCGGTTTCGTATCGTGCAGCCCTTAAAGCGTATAAAGGGGGCATACTCAATGGGGTTCTTGACAGAAGTCATGTTCTCGATTCCCAAAGTGACCTTCCGTGCTCGAGGACCTGGTTGAGGAAGTGTACTACCTCGATGCGGATGAGGAACTGTATGGGCGCGGTCGAAAGGAGCTAGCCGAGAAGTTGGCCGTAAGGGTTATCGAACATTACGAGACCCAGTTGCTTCGGTGAGTCGACGAAAAGCGGCTAGATGTTTTGAAATCGAAAAGGAAGGATTATGCTATCACTCAGCAAGTGCGATTCAAAACTCGCTAAATTCCTGACTGAACAGTACGGCGGAGACGGTGAACTCCAGCCGCACTCCGGTACCTGAACCAACGCTACAGCATCTGACAAAGTGACAGGCCTGTTGACCGACATTGTCACCGAAGAGTTTGCTCAACTTGATTCACGAAGAAGTACTGCCCCGGGACAATGGATACGCCCTTATTCAGGGACTTGTCGAGAAGCTTCGTCGTATCGACCTCCGGGATGTGCAACCAGATAAAAAAACACCCTGCGGCAGATTTCATGAAACGAAATCCTTCTCTATACTTTGTAACCATATTCTTGTGTTAGCGGCATTAAGGAGTAGGCAAACGCCGATTTTCGAAACCATTGCTTGGCAAGATCAGTCTTAAGGGATGTGCTAGGTGTATTATGTTGTAGTTTCAGAAACCGGACCTCACCTGTACTAATATGTTGGAACTATATATGGCAGCTCGGGTACCGGAATTTTTGTGATTTTATTTGCCTCAAGTACGGGCTGGGAAGACGTGTTCGGGTACCAAGATGTCGGTTCAAAGTTATCTAGCGCGACGTGCACATCCTTGTTCACCAGAGTACCATTAACTATAACCCACTGGTTGTCTGGATAATACGTTCCGGACGGATCATCAACCAATATTCCTATCGGGGATGCATCGGCTATACAACAAAAAATAAAATAACGAGTCAAAATAAACTGGTTTGTAGGTAAACCAGGAACGTGGTAAACAAATCCTTCTAGAGACACTCGATGACCAAGATATTGTGAAGGATTTGGATCGTACGCAATTGTTTCTTCCGTAATTTGCCCGGCTTTTTGCATAGCTGCCCCTTGTGCAGCATAATCCTGAGCTATTTCACTTTCACTGATTCCTGTTGAAGTTGGCTGAGGCGTATTCGCCGTGGTGGTTCCTGATGGCGCCATAGTCTTTACAGTCGTTAACGTTTCTGCTCCAAGGGGTCTTGGATGCCACGAGAATGCAACGATAGAAGTTGCGATTATCAATCCGGTAGTTGTTTTTCCCCACTTAGACGATACGGACATATGTTGATGTTCGTGTTCATCATGTTTACAACCTTCGTGCTGAACATGTGGTTTGTGCTTCCGTTCACGAAAGGACAGGCAGGACGCAAATGATATGAGGCATATAATGGAGAAAAAGACTAAACTAATATCAATGATCTTTGCAATCATTGGAGAAACAAGCATGTAAATTGCATGGGTCCTCACAATTTTGGCAAGAAATACTGTAAAGGTGCAAAGTCCCATGGTTGGGATAAGTTTGTTAACACTTAGGGATACTTTTCTCATGCTTTGACTCTCCTAGCATAGGACAGCGCTTAATGTACAAATCTGTGCAGAATTTCAATCCCGGATGTTCGCATAAAATCCGTAAGCGAGCTAAATCGGTATTAAGCTCTCAAGATCCAACAAAAAGTATCACTATACTATATAATAACAATTTCAGCCATGAGCGTCCACACGAAAACACGAACAAAATACAATCTACACCAAACTTGGTACATTTACGTTTCAAGACTATCGGTGTTGCTCGGGATCTATTACCTATTGTAGATCAGCGAGAGCAAGTGGTGTTCCAGGAGTATCTGCATCAGTAGGACCCCAAGAGCGGTAAGCATAAATACGACGATTGAAAATTTAACAATATTAATAATAAATGGTTATACAAACATATAAATGCAGTGTGAAATCACTGGATGTAAAAGAAAGGCGGAGACAGGAACTTTGATCATAGTGGTATTTAATCCTCGTGCTTTACTTCAAATTAAAATACCTGCAGTCAAACACAGAGCAGTGCAGAAAAGAATAATGTAAATACCGGTTTTGATTCCAAATGTTCTGGGTAGAAGAAACAGGTTACGCAAGTCAGCCATCTGTCCAATCAACATAAACGCTAATACACTGCCTGACGAATACGATAACGCAAGCGACCGGGCAACAAAAGCATCAGCTTCGGAACAAAGCGAGAAAATAATTCCCAAAACCATTAAACTTACAACGGCAGAGATTCCGCTAAAATGGTATCCAAACCCATAATGCTTCGTATGGTACACCTGATAAATCGATGCCACAGCAGCACTGCAAATCAGAAAGCCGACAATACCAAAAAATTCATTTACTGTATGGTCTGCAATGGACTGAAAATGTTGCCATACAAATGGAAATATCCTTCTTATTCTAATTCCATCATCCAGGGATACTGCAACTTCTTCCCTGTTAACGACGTCCGCCATTACGCTGTGTTTACTGTCAAATGTTCCGATTGCAACGCCTACAAGGCATGCAATGAGATAAGTACAGACAACACGTAACACAGTCATATGAATGTTAAACCCGAAGGCGAAAAACGTGGCAATTATGGTTACGGGATTGATGACGGGTGCGGCAAGTGTAAATGCTATTACGGCCGGTTTTGGAACACCTTTACGTAATAAACTGCGGGCGATCGGGATAGTACCACAATCACACACAGGTACAGCAAAGCCTGATAGTGCAGCCGTCAGTACCGCTAGCACTAGGTTCTTAGGAATCCAGTTAGCAAGGCGATCTGCCGTAACGAATTCATGGATTAATGAAGAAAGCAGTGCACCAAACACTACAAACGGAAGCGATTCGATCAAGATAGCGATGTAAATGGCTTCTGCTGGTATTAATAAGTTCGCAGCGTTAAAAAAGTTCGATGGTAGACTCGGTAGTGACCAGTCCCCGATTAAAATCAGCCAAACTAATGCTCCAAGTATCAGAATCGGAACTATCCAGAGTAAAAAACCTCTAAGGCGAAGCAGTAAGATTTGCATTGTTATAACCGTTCCTTTTTTGTTTCAGCACAGAATACTGTTGAGTCCTTACATGATGTTCGATTCGACATTCTGATCGTTTTTTCCTTTGTCCAGAACCAGCGACACAGGTATCGCTATCCATACATTATAAAAGCAAGGTTAACACCGTAAAATGTTCGACAGTACCTTGGAGATGTTGTAATATAGCCACCGTGATATGTGCGAGTGCCTGGAACGGACTTTGGAAGCTTGTCAGTTGTTTTGATTCTACATGTGAATTAAGATTAATTCCGCGCCGTAAAGTACCCGCTGGCCAAGTGGTAATCGTTGTCGGTGAACATCACTTGATATCTCCCTGGACCAGGAATCTGAAATGACTGTATGGCTTGACTTGCATCAGGGTTTACATTTATCGGTTCGCTATCGATAAGCGCCCATGCGGAGCCATATTTCTGTTCAATAACCATTGTCAGTACGGAGTTGCCGAATGGCTGAGAGGTTTTTAATAGAGCGTATATGGTATTGTGACTACTAACATCCGTACCCTCAACATCCAAGGTTGTCCCAATGTGAATGATTTTACTTCCAATTTTGACCCCGACAAAGTGAGAATCATGAATTACTGACGCGACTTTCCATATTGATACTCCCGATGCCAATAAAAAAATAACTACGGTCATCACTAAATTAGAAACGGATATATCCGGTAAAACAGGTCTTTGAAGTACATAAATTGCCAACGCCCATGAACAGTAAATGATTAGGCTGATGATTGGGTGGAATGTTAACATCTGGATGGAGACCATGAAGCACAGTAGTGCTGTCAACCAGCTCCAGACAATAAACCGTATGTTTCCTGACTTCCTAAGATGATTTGTTAAATATATAACACCAACGATGGGTGTGAACAGAAGTGATGCAAACAACACCTTTTCAGGGAACATTACCATCTTTTTTTGTTTAGTAAAATACACTATTATGCACTCCGTAACGAATGTGGAATGTTCATCACGACCACAGGGTACCCACCCCCACACATTCTGTAATGATAACATGGTGTTAGACATGCTTCCACTTGACAACCAACTTGCTCCTTGTTCTTACTCCAGGTAGTGTCCCGTCAAGTGGTGGAAATTCTTCGAGTGCTTCTACTAAGTGACATGCGTCATGTGTGTAGAACTGAAGTCGGTACCAGCGACGCCTGATTGCCCGTCAGCTTAGCCATCGACTCCAAGCTGAAATAGCGGCGTGCAATGCTCCATTCATCGTGTTGCTCTTGGAGAATGGTTCCCACAAGCCGAATCACAAGAGTCCCGGTTTGGGAAGATCCCAACGACGTCTATACGACGGCGAATTTCTCGGCTCAGTCGCTCGAGTGGATTGGTTGAGCAAATCTGACACCAATGCTCTCTCGGAAATGCCATGTACGCCAGTACGTCCTCCTCCGCTTTCTCCAACACATCCATCGCCTTCGGAAACCGACTCTTCAATTGCTGTACCACCACAGCGAGTTGTTCTTTCGCTGACTCCTGCGTTGGTTGGGCAAAAATCGTGCGGACAATCGACGACACCATGGCTTGTGAGGATTTTGGCACCTGACTCAGTACATTGCGCATCACATGGACTCTGCACCGCTTCCGACCAGCGTCGTTTCAATCGCCGCTCTCAGTCCTTTATGAGCATCACTCATCGCCAGTTTGACACCCCCTAGCCCTCTTGCCACCAGGCTCCGCAGAAAGGTCAGTCAGAATGAACCGTCTTCGCTTGTTCCAAGGTCAAAGCCCAACACCTCGCGCTCGCCGGTGACTTTCATACCAACGGCAATGACAAACGCCATACTCTGGACCCGACCCTCCTCACGAACCTTGGGGAAGGTGGCATCCAGCCAAACATAGCGGAACTCACCTTCAAGCGGGCGACTCTTAAACGCCTGGACAACCTCATCGAGCTCCTTGCAGATGCGACCGGGGAAATAGCTGCCTTTACGTAGCTTGGGAATTTGCAATTCAAGCTCCAAAAGTGCGATCGTATCTATAGAAGCCATCGAGTTTGCCTCCTCTACTAATGTGTTTGGTGTCACTTTAGTGAGTTGCACTCGATGGCTTTTTCGTCAATATCAAGCCTCAGATTTTACACCACCTAATGAGACTCTAACTTACTCGATACCCTGGTGAAGTATTTGTCAGCCATGAACAAAGCCGTGTTGGGTGGCTCGCACAACTGCTTTTCTTCGGTTTCTCATTTCTTGCAACAGAAGCAAGGTGTGAAATCCATACATAGTTGCTCCCTGCTTGATGTAGTAGAGTTAGTAGGCTTTGGAGTGAACAACAGTAAGAATTGCTCTACGAAAGGTTTTGAACAAAACCAGCTAATAGCTTGTCAAGATTGCCAGTGAAAATGCTCTTGTGGCTATGTTACAGTGAAATTGGACATGGAAAATAACCTTCCTGGGCGTGATGAAAGGTTTTTCAAGAAAAGTAGGGTGACTAGCAGCAAGCCAAGTCTAGGAAAACTTCTTTTTTAGGGATTGCCCCAACCAAAAGCGGTCGTCATGATATCGAACAATACAAGGGGGTCATCATATGCCAAAGCATACTCATTGGGAATTTGATTCCGTATGCCCTCGTTGCGGGAAAGTGAACCATGGCAAAACAAGTGTTGGCAACTATGTTGTCAGGATTCATTGTGAACACTGCACACACGGATATGAATATACGCACATTGTTGCTGAACACGAAGAAGTTGAGGATTCAGTGGACAAATCGTGAACAGTTAACATATAGACGGTTATTGCGCTCTCCATTCTTGTTGCGCAAACCCAGCTAACAATATTGCCGGTGAAAATGTTTTTGTTCCTGTGTTACAGTGAATTGGGGCAAGCCAAAGAACCCTCCTTGTCGTGATGGAAGGTCTTGCATTATGAACCTAGAAGTTAAGCTAAGTCTAGGAAAGTTTCCTTTCGCTTAAGCAGCGCATAAATCCAATGCATGCGATAACGGCGACCTTGTGTGGCTTTCTTTGTTCTCGCGTTCTGTCATCAAAGGCTTTGAGTTTTTTACTACCTGAGCTCCGTCAGCGCATGGGACTGCAACATACAAGGTGTGTCGTAATGTGCTTGACCCACGTTTGGTGATGCGGTTTATCGTGGCTGTATACTTACCGGATGAATACACGCTTGGGTCTACACCAGCAAAGGCAACTAGTTTCTTTGGGTGGTGAAACCGTTCTATCTCCCCAATTTCAGAAATAATCGTTGCAGTGATTTTTTCTCCTATACCGGGGATGGATTGGATAATCTTAAATTCTTCAACTTCCTTCGCCAGAGCATCTATCTTCTTCTCCAAGTGGGAAAGATGTTCTTGGTATTGAAGCAACATCTTGATGTACATCTCTAAGCTGAATAAATGGCTCTCAAGTGGTGCCTTCTTAAAAGTATCGCGAGCAGCTGCAGCCGTTAGTTGTGTTGCTTTCTCATTTGCCCAACGTTTTGAACGACTGATAAATATGGACGAAATCCTTTCGCTTAACTCTGTTTCGGTCATGTTCAGTACCGTTTCAGCGGTGGGGAATTTGAACAAAGTGTTTAAGGAAACCTTTGAGTAGAGATCCCCAAACACTCCTTTATATTCCGGAAATCGCTTGAAACTGTAACTTGGTCTGAACAAATAAACCCGTTAATGACTCATGTTGCCTGGTCGGGCTACGAAGGTTTAAAAGCTGTACACCTCTTTTCTTATATGGTGCAAATTCTTCTTTGTAATAGAGCCCGCATAAGCGGTAGGCATCTATGGCGTCGGTCTTGACTTTACGTAAGCTCGAATTCTTGGCTTGGTGAGAAATTAATGGATTTACGACGATATACACATAGCCTAATTCCTCCAGGTACTGTATCACTGGGGTGTGATAATGCCCCGTTGACTCTAAAATGATTGTTGGTCGCAGTCCTGATTGAGCTTCAACTATTATACGAGATCCATGTCCCAACCAGCTTCAAACATGTTTCTACAAGTAGGGGACGAACGCTCGGATTCTTGATCCACGGGGGCTTACGTTCTACCCGGCTACCGGAATAAAAACCTCGTATAAGCTAAGAGGCCAACCAGAAATAACTGGCTGACCTCATAACAGGAACCGGGGGTTTTAGCGACGGAACTGAGACGTCGCCAACCGCATAATAATGCAAAACCCCGCATTCTTCATGTTCGCCAGCTACCGACACTTTGAATTGCGAAATCCTGTTCTTATATCGATGAAACTAGGAATAAAATAACTTGTTCAGGGCTACGTTTGGGTAAGCGGTGGGCCCCTTCGCACTGTCGTTTGTATTCACAGGCGCATCTTCGCTCATCACCGGATTTTTGTCGCAACGATTCAGCATGGTCAGATCTGTGGTTTGGCTTCAGGTGTTTGGAGTCACAATGATTCTTATTTTGCCTTTGTGCCATCGTTTACGTTGGCATCCGTCATCTACATTGTCAGATCTGCCTTTAGTCGCGGCACGCAAGGAGCGAGGTCAGCGCTCAGCAGCAGTTTCACGCGTGATCAGCGGCGCGGATTCTCAGTCAGCATGAATTCCTTGACGATGCGCACCACTTCAGCGATTGAGCCAACGCTGTCTGGATACATGTTGGACATAGGTAATTTTTCTCTACCCTTTTGGTTAGCGGGTGGACTACAACTCATTTCTACACTCTTGTACGGAAAACTGTTTCGCAGTTTCGACTTCCCATCTGTCAGGAAGCCTAAGCAACAATAGTGATGCAGATCGAGGGAACTACGATACGAAAAGGGATTTTTTGGATCATTAAAATCCGTGTAGGCAAGGTGATGTGAATTCATGAATGCACAGTGGCAAGGGATGGGACTCGGACATGGTGCTGGAGGGAGCGGGACAGGCGGCGGTAATCGGTGGAGAATGAGAGAACTGGCCAGTCAAGAACATTTGGACATGTCCATTATCAAGCGTGCCCTAAAAGCGTTTGTCCCATATTGGCCGCGTGCGATTCTGGTTACGCTGGTGATTATGGTGACATCTGTGGGCGGTGTGATCCCGGCGTGGTTAACGCAGAGAATCATCGACGATGGGATTACAAAAGGACGGTTCTCCGTCGTACTTTGGCTTACCATCATCCTCGTTCTTACAGCGATTGCCACTGGGTTACTCAGTGTGTGGCAAAACTGGCTCTCCAACGTCATTGCGCAGAACGTAATGGCGGATTACCGGCTCGCTTTGTTCCGTCACCTGCAGCGGCAATCCGTACAATTCTTTGCGTCACGCCAGGCCGGTGACCTTGTATCGAGAGTGATGAACGACGTTACCGCCATTCAAAATGTCATCACAACCACACTGGTGGGATTCGTGAGTAACTTACTCACCATTTGTACGACGTTGGTGCTGATGTTCGGCATGAATTGGCAGATGTCTCTCCTGGCCATTCTTGTCGTGCCGGGATTTGTATTCCCAACGCAAAGAGTTGGTAAAACACGTCAAAAACTACAAGCCGATATTCAACAGTGGCTTTCGAAAATGACCGTTCAGCTGAGTGAAACACTCGGTGTGAGCGGCGCATTGTTGATTCGAATCTTTAACCATGAACCTCACGAAGAAAAACGATTTTCGGATGCAAACCACAAATTACGTGACTTGCAAGTTCGGCAAACTATCGTTGGACGATGGTTATTCATGTGGTTAGGGATGTTTTCGTCTATCGGCCCAGCTTTGTTGTGGGGGTATGGTGGATGGTTGGTCATTCACCATCAGATTGGACTCGGGGTGATTGTTGCCTTCACCACGCTGCTGTCACGGCTGTATGGACCACTAAGCCAACTCGCGCAGTTACATGTCAGCGTGTTGTCGTCCATTGCATTGTATCGACGCATTTTCTCATTGTTGGATTTGAAACCAGAGGTGGAGGACGGTCCCATAACCATTCCCCCGAACAGCGTTCAAGGCCGTATCAGCCTCGAGGGTGTTTCGTTTTCATACAACACGGAGGCCCATCCAGAAAAGCGCAAGGTGGCTCTACAGGACATCTATTTGACCGTGGAACCTGGGCAAACGGTAGCCCTCGTGGGGCCGAGCGGGGCCGGAAAGACGACGTTGTTAAACTTGATTCCTCGCTTTTCCGATCCGACCTCTGGTCGCATCTTGTTGGATGGCATGGATTGTAGAACACTGACCCTGAAGTCGTTGCGAGGACAAATGGGACTCGTACCACAAGACCCGTTCTTTTTTCACGATACGGTATTTAACAATCTGCTTTTAGCCAACGAAAATGCCACGCAAGAAGACATGGAGAAGGCATGCCGAGCCGCTCAGATTCACGAAACTATCGCTGCCTTGCCGCAGGGATACCATACCATCGTCGGAGAACGTGGATACCGACTCTCCGGTGGAGAACGACAGCGACTTGCGATAGCACGCGTACTGCTTCAAGGACCACGTATTGTCCTGTTGGACGAGGCTACCAGTGCCTTGGATACGGTGGTTGAACGGAAAATCCAAGATGCTCTCGCTGTTTTATTGGAGGGAAGAACGGCGATTGTCATTGCTCACCGTTTGTCCACTGTGCGTGCAGCTGATAAAATCGTTGTACTCGACAGAGGTCACATTGTGGCTATAGGTACGCACGAGACTTTGATTGAGGAAAGTCCCTTATATAAAAAGTTGTACGAGACTCAATTTGGAATCGTATAGCACAGGTGACGTTCTCCGAGATTCAGAAATCTTGGGATAAGTACGTGATATCGCAAAGGTTTATTAAAATTAGTGAGTCTTAGCGTCCTCAGGACTATATACGGGAGCTAACAATCCCCAAAACCGTTACGATTAGGATTGTCACTGTCCAAAGACAGATATTTAAAAGGTTGAATTCTCGATTTAAGGTTTCAATGGGTGTATTCAACGCTAGCCGTTTTGATAAACGTCTACTTTGCCATGTCACCGCGATAGTTGAGAAAATAATCGTTGAGCCACCGATTTGTGTCATAAGGACGACCCATAATGGTCGAGAATTACTTAGAGCTAGCATCACACCGCCACTGATGAGCATAATCACTGCCCCAGTATTTCCGACAATAGTAATGGCTCTTTGCGCTTTATTGAAGAGTTGCTTTACTTCAGTAGCGATACTAACCTTTCGCAACGAAACCAGACAAATCGCCATGGCTACAAATGAACCCATCCAAATGGACAACCCAAGCAAATGTACGAACCAAAACAAATTCTTCAAGGCATCTCACTTCCTTTGTTTCGCAATATAGCGATGCTCTGTAGAAGGCTTAATCGTTGCCGTAAATGACTTGGCTCGTGCCTCATTATAATCGAATGGGATGTGCAGGATAACGTTCAATCATAGTCTTTGCATGAGTTGTCATGGTATGTTTGAAAATCATTCTCTGTTCAGACAAACATTTGCACAAAGTACGTGATTGGGTACCCAAAGTACGACTTCTCTTACATTGGGGATGTATTCGGGTATAGCGGGTGTCTGTGGAGTGAAAGAGCAAGAGACGTTGTGATGGGTCAACGATTCGCGTATTTTGAACCGCTCATTTTCATTGCAGGCATCTACTACGTACTCGTGATGATCCTCACGTGGTTTAGGCGTGCTTTGGAAAGGAGGCTTCGTCGCAGTGATAGAGCTTAAACACGTGTCCAAGTCGTTTGGCAACTGGACATTGCGAAGAGTGAAGTGGTGGCCGTTATCGGTCCGTCCGGTTCTGGAAAATCGACATTGTTGCGTTGCATCAACTTACTCGAAGTGCCCGACATAAGGCCAGGTACGAATCAACGGCACGGAAATTACGGCACGTGGTTTCAACATCACGAAGGTTCGCTCAAAAATCGGTAAAGTGTTTTAACATTTTCACTTGTTCCCGCATATGACCGTACTGGACAATCTCACATATGCGCCCATCAACGTGAAAAATCTATCCAAAGAAGAGGCGAGGGCAAAGGTAAGCGAACTGCTGGCGCGTGTGGGACTGAGTGACAAGGCCCATGTGTATCCGCCGACACTTTCGGGCGGACAAAAGCAATGCGTGGAGGATTCCTCGAGCGCTGACCATGGAGCCGGACATAATGTTGTTTGATGAACCCACATCTGCGCTCGATCCGGAGATGGTAAAGAAGTATTGGACGTCACCAAATCCCTTGCACATACTGAGATGAAGATGGTCATTGTGACGAACGAGATGGGGTTCGCACGGGAAGTCGCCGATAGAGTGTGTTTCTTGGAGGATAGGGTTTTGCTGAGAGGGCGTAAGACTTTCTTTCGAAAGTCCTGTAGGTACAGGCAGATGGGCAGAGTTACGGATCAGGCCTACGGATGTGAGGAGCTTTGGTGAATCTCACACCGCAGGCCTGTTTCTCTTACAGTTCAGAGATATATCAGAAATGGTTGGTTTCGTGTCCTTTACTGTTGTATTTTAATAATTCGGAATCATTTTATTTTTATAATATAATGAATGTACGTTACTATGATTATGGTTGAGTGCTGTTGTTCGATAGACGGTCGCGTACTGCAATAGACCGTGCGTAGACAGGATCATGTGTCATTCAAGGGGGAGGATTTCCGGTGGATTTCGCGCTTACGCAGGAACAGAAAATGGCACAACGGACCATTCGGGAGTTCGTGCAGAACGAGCTCATGCCGCTTGAGCAGCAAGTGCTTCGCAACGAGCGCGAAGGGCGGCCAGGAATCACTTTAAACGAATTGAAAGCGCTTCAATTGAAAGCGAAGGAGCTAGGTTTTTGGGGGATCAATACACCCGAAGAGTACGGCGGCGCAAATCTGGGCTCGCTGATGAGTGCCATTACATGGATGGAACTCGGCCGTACGTTTGTCCCGTTTTCCTTTGGTGGCCATGCTGACAACATTCTCTATTACTGCAGTGAGGAACAGAAGAAGAAGTACTTGATTCCCACCATTGAAGGCAAAAGACGCTCGTGCTTTGCATTAACGGAGCCGGGGGCAGGTTCTGATACAAGTAATATCCGCATGTCAGCCGTCAAGTATGGAAGCAACTGGGTGCTCAATGGGGAAAAGATATTTATCACCAATGGGAACGATGCGGATTTCGCCATGGTGTTTGCTGTGACCGACAAGGAGAAAGGTGCGCACGGTGGGGTGACTTGTTTCCTGGTGGACCGCGAGATGGGGTGGCGATCAGAGCGCATCCCGACGATGGGAGAGTGGGATCCGGCTGCTCTCGTATTTGAAGATGTTCGGGTTCCGGAAGAGAACATTCTTGGCACCCTTGGCGGCGGCCTGAATCTGGGATTTCAGTGGATTGGTGCGGCACGTTGGGTCATTGTGGCACGGGCCATCGGTTCGGCAGAACGCTTGTTGCAGATGGCCATTGATCATGCGAAAACGCGTGTCACGTTTGGCAAGCCTATCGCAGAGCGTCAAGCCATTCAGTGGATGATTGCAGATTCGGCTGTCGACATTGAAGCTGCCAAGTGGATTACACTGCGCGCAGCGTGGATGCTTGACCAAGGGTTGGACAATCGCCATCAGGCGTCCATGTCCAAGCTGTACGGAGCGAATATGGCGAATCGGGTGGTTGACCGGGTACTGCAAATTCACGGTGGAATGGGTTACACCAAAGAACTGCCCATTGAACGTTGGTACCGGGAAATGCGGTTGCTCCGAATTTTCGACGGAACGGATGAAATTCAACGATTCATTATTGCACGCAACTTGCTTAAGGGACACGTGAAAGTGGGCGAGTGGATGGACTAAAACGTCCTCCATCGTATACGGCAGTCTATCTGAGAGGATTGTGAGGTGTCTACACATGTTTAACCACGAGTGCAGATTGTGGCCAAAGCAATCGCCATCGTCGTTGGCCGTTCCAAAGACGACTATTTTTGACAACTTGGCAGTGAGCGCACGTAGGTATCCGGACACAACGGCGATTTACTACTACGGGACGGCGATTCAGTATGAAAGGCTATTCCGCGAAACGTGTTTGCTAGCAGGTTACCTGCAGCGCGAACTTGGCGTGAACAAAGGGGACAGGGTGTTACTCTACATGCAGAACTCGCCACAGTTTGTCATCTCATTTCACGCCATCTTAGCCGTCGGAGCCGTTGTCGTGCCATTAAACCCGATGAACATGACAGAGGAGCTGCAGTTTTACATTCAGGATTCCGGGACTCATGTCGCGATTGTGGGGCAGGAGTTGTTCGACCGCATTGAATCGCTTATCGGAGAAAGTGAGCTGCGGCACGCCGTGATGGCCGCGTATTCCGATTACATTGGCGAAACGCCGAAGTACCAGCTGCCGGACATTGTCGCTGCCAAGCGTGTGAATTACCATAGATCCAGTGTGTCTGGGTGGGCCGCTGTGATGGCCTCGAATGCGACATGGACACCGGTGGATGTCCAGGGAACAGATTTGGCAGTACTCCCGTATACTTCCGGAACGACAGGACGTCCAAAAGGGTGTATGCACCCGCATTGCACGGTACAGGCCAACATTGTAGGCGGAGCAACCCACACCGGAACGAATTCCGGTTCCGTGTTGTTGGGTACTTTGCCGCTGTTTCATGTGACCGGCATGATACATAGCATGCTCACGCCGCTGTTCTGTGGAAGTACTGTTGTTCTGATGACCCGCTGGGATCGCGAGACGGCAGCACAGCTCATCCACGACATGCGGTGTACAGGGTGGACCAACATTGCCACCATGCTGATTGATTTCTTGTCCAACCCCAACATAGCCAATTACGACTTGTCTTCGCTCACAGCCATCGGCGGAGGAGGGGCTGCACTGCCTGAGGCAGTGGGGGAACGACTTTTCCAATTGACCGGGATTCGCTATGCAGAGGGATACGGACTGTCGGAAACCATTTCACAGACTCATTTCAATCCGCTTGACCGATCCAAACTTCAATGTCTTGGGATGCCTTCCTTTGATGTCGACGCCCGAGTCATTCATCCCGAATCGCTAATAGAACTCGGACCGAACGAGGACGGAGAATTGATTATCCACGGACCCCAGGTTTTTCAAGGATACTGGAATCGTCCCGAGGAAAATGAAAGGGTTTTTATCAATATCGACGGCAAGCGCTTTTTCCGCACGGGAGACATCGTTCGGTACGACGAAGACGGGTACTTCTTTATGGTAGATAGGCTCAAACGGATGATCAACGCGGCTGGATTCAAGGTTTGGCCGGCAGAGGTTGAGTCTCTGTTGTTTGAACACGAGGCCGTGCAACTTGCTTGTGTTATCGGCGTTCCGGACGCGCGCCGCGGAGAGACGGTAAAGGCGTATATCGTTTTGAAACCGGAGTTCCGCGGAGCTGTGAGTGAAGAGGATATCATCGCTTGGACAAAGGACAAAATGGCGGCGTACAAGCGCCCTCGCATTGTCGAATTCGTGGATTCCTTGCCCATATCCGGAAGTGGGAAGGTACTCTGGCGCAAATTGATGGAGATGGAGGCGGCCAAGCACCAACAGGTCTAGGTGGTTTTCGGTGGCTCGTTCATCTTACCAATTGAGGATTGCGAGCCACCAGTCAATCATGCAACCCGAAGCTACATGATGAATGATGTTCAGGAACTTGTCTGTGACTGTAAGATTGTATCGGCCTATATGACGTAGTAGATGGTGTCATGTGTAAAACACAATCAACCGACTGGTCGATTGGGAGGAGAGCACAGAATGGATATCAAGGTGGGCGACGTATTTACGTGGGAACGGACTTTCACGGAGGAAGAAACTTTGCAGTTCGCAGAGTTGTCTGGTGACAAAGGGAGACATCACATGGAACGGGACGATAAGGGACGACTTATGGTCCACGGATTGTTCACTGCTTCCATTGGTACAAAAGTCGGCGGTGACCTCAATTACATCGCCAGGGAGATGGTCAGTGAATTTCTTCGGCCCGTCTTTACTGGGGACACCATTACATGCGAACTAACAGTCACTGAAGTGGAGCAACAGGAAGGGTTTAAAAAGATTGCACTCAAGTCGGTGTATCGCAATCAGCATGGAAAAGTAGTATTGATTGGTTCCAGTCGCGGAATCATTCGAGACTGAATTGTCACATCACAAACGCAACGCCAGTCCAGAATTCATCCTGGAGTAGGCTATGAGGGTCCAATCGGTCAAACCTCGGATAAACTCGGCCTGTTTTTTGACGTTCCTTGCTTGGGTCCTGCGTGTATTCGGACATATTTCACAATCTAAAGTGATGATCTTGTCTCATGATGGCAATGAATTGAGTATAATCAAAAAATGCGCTGTAGAATCGCCACAGTAAAGGAGGCGTGTGGTCGTGCATGCAGCATGGATAAGCAGCGTGATTGTCGTCCTTTTCGCTTTAACGGTGATCTTCGTGCGACTCAAGGCATCAAAGTCGCCTACTTCCGCCAAGAAGATCCTGATTCCCCCACTGGGAATGAGTACGGGATTCTTGATGTTCGTTGCACCACAAACACACGTCCGTTGGTCGTACGCTGGACTTGCCATTTTGGTGGGACTGCTGTTGTCCTTTCCGCTGGTGGCGACATCGAAAATGTACGTGTCCGGCGGTGACATATATCTCAAGCGCTCCAAGGGGTTTGTGGTGGTTCTGCTGGTATTGCTGGTACTGCGTCTGGTGTTGCACCAGTACATCGAACAGTACGTGACCATTCCACAGACGGCAGCACTGTTTTTTGTACTTGCGTTTTCCATGCTTCTGCCATGGCGCATCGTCATGTACATGAACTATCGCAGGTTGCTGGCGCATGCGAGACAACATGACCTGCAGTCGTGATGAACAAAAGGATTGGAGTGTTTTACCCAACATGGACAGGACCACGTTCGCGGTGTTCGAGCGTGGTCCTGTGTTATATTGTCGCACGGCTATTGGTGGGTTGTGGTGCGGCTCGAAGCGCACGTCTGTTTATTACGGATGATGTGCTTTGTATTGATTCACGGACCTCCAGGCGTCGCGGGCCAGGCCATCGCGGACCATTCCGTCGTCACGTATATCAATCCAGGCAATGGTGGCCGTATGATCCGGGAAGCGTCTAAACGTGAACGGCCTACACGGTATGCGTTCCCTCTGTTATACGTGTGGTCAGTCGTAACGACTCCTTAAAGATACTACAACCTGTGGCAACGAGGAACGTCATGCAACCCAGTGCCGGAACGACATAGCGTCCGACGTATTTGTTCATGAATGGCTTCTCCCCTTTGTTTCCTGGCAGAGTTCAAGGTGTGCCCGCGTTTCACAAGTCCAGCACTTCCCTGCCATTAAATGGAGATATGTACCATCCAATCATCCGTTCGGTACACCAGGCAGGTTCACCAGTTTCAACTTGCAATGCTGTCTACACATTGGGATATGATGAGCATACTACCGTTCACAAGTACAAAGAAGACTATCTTTGGTGAAATAGATGCGCTTACGCCTTGACTGCACAGCGGTTTGGCCCAATTTCCAGCGCTAATGCTTCTTCCTCGGCAACTTGTAACACTCCGCGGTTAATGTCCACAATCATGAGGTAGTTTGGTGGCGTCGTGGTGACTCTCTTCAAGATGGAGTCAACAAACGCATCCTCGTCTTGTTCCCTGAATTCGATTGTACGGAGGACATCTTCCAAAGGGGCTGCAACGTAACCGTCTTCTGTGATTTCATGTACATCCGAAAAATGGGTTGGTAACAGGATGGTATCGGCGGGAAGCACTTGAATTGGGCCCGTCAGCGTGCGATATAGCAACCGCGCCCATTCCTTCGCATGTCCACCGAGGTCAGGCCTTCCAATGCCTTGGACAAACAGAGTATCCCCGCAAATCAGATATTGCTTATTCACCCACAGACCGACGCTTCCGGGCGTGTGTCCGGGTAAAGCAATGACCTGTACAGGGATGGACCCCATATCAAATCTCATCCCGTCTTGCAAGTCTTGATGCACTCTCGTGCCGCCGCGAGACTCACCGGGGCTCATCCAATACTTCGCTCCAGTTTCTTGAGCCAAAGCAAATCCACCCGAGATGTGGTCTGCATGAAGGTGAGTGTCCATGACATGTTGAATGCGCACGCCTTGCTGCTTCGCCAGAGACATGTAAACATCCGTGTGCCGACCTGAGTCAACGACAATGCCCTGGTCACCCGATGCAACGAGGTAAGACAGGCATCCCTTCGCAGGCCGAATGATTTGGATGAGTCGGAAGTCTGGAGTGTTGACCACTGGCTTTGTATAGTAAAACTCACTCCACGCTTGCATGCCACCTTGCAGATACCGAACCTGGTATCCATTCGCCTCGAGCAACGAAGCCGCTTCTTGTGCAGCAATCCCCTTGGCGCACACGGTGATGACTTCGGCATCCTTGCGAATCGCGGGATATGCGGACACTCCATTGGCCCGTAATTTGGAAACCTGTATGTTCACCGGATGATGGTGTTTGGATTGAATTCTCCATTCTTGAAATGCATCTGCAGCGCGGACATCGAGGATGCAGATGTCGTCACCGCGTTCCAAGCACTCGTAAAATTCGTAGACAGAAATCGGATTTGGCACACATGCTCCACCTTTCGAAGAAGGGTTCAGTACATCCTATGTTTACTACATTTCGTCGAAAGATGCACGTTAACCTGTTGTTTCTATCAGGGTCAATACTGACAGATGGTCAGGATGTGCATGTAGAGGCCGATGACGACTAGAACTGGTACCTATGTGGATAGGGGTATACTTAACATATTCAGACGATTGCGGGAAGATCAATGAGTGGAATAATGGACCTTGTTGTGGAGCGTGAAGCAAACATAAAATCTCCACACAGCCTTGCGCTCAATTGTTCCACAAGGCGATGTGGAGTTTGTCACAACAAGCACACCTTCGCACGGTCTGTACGCTACTTTTGCAATGATGCCTTATCCTTCCAGTAGCAGGGATTCGGGGTCCTCTAGCAGCTCTTTGACTTTAACCAGGAACCGGACGGCTTCACTTCCGTCGACGATGCGGTGGTCGTAGGACAGGGCGACGTACATCATGGGTCGCACCATCACTTCACCTTTGATGGCCACGGGGCGCTCCTGGATTTTGTGCATACCGAGAATGCCGACCTGCGGCGCGTTCAGAATTGGTGTCGACATGAGCGATCCGAACGTTCCACCGTTGGTAATTGTGAACGTGCCTCCTTGCAACTCCTGCAGCGTCAACTGATTGCTGCGGGCTCGAGACGCGAGCGAGGCAATCGCTTGCTCAATCTCAGCAAACGACAATCGGTCGGCGTCGCGCACCACTGGCACGACGAGTCCGGCCTCTGTGGCCACGGCGATGCCGATGTCGTAGTAGTGTTTGATAATCATGTCTTCCCCTTGAATCTCGGCGTTCAGCCGGGGGATGGCCTTGAGTGCTCCAATGACCGCTTTCGTGAAGAAGGACATGAAACCGAGTCCAACGCCGTACAGTTCCTTGAAAGATTCCTTGCGGCGTTTCCGGATGTCCATCACGGCGGTCATGTCAATTTCGTTAAACGTCGTCAGCATCGCAGCAGTATGTTGGGCTTCTACCAAGCGCTTGGCGATGGTTTGCCGACGTCGCGACATGCGTACACGTTCGTCGTAGCGGTACGGCATCTCTCTAGCAGCGGAGGACGTGTCAGCCTGTGCAGGATTGGCCGTCGCTGTGGCTGCCCGCTGCGGTCCCGCTGTGTTCGTTGGTATCGCAGACGTGGTGCCCCTTTGCGTCTGCGTGAGAATGTCTTCCCTACGAATCCGACCATCGGCCGCAGACGGTTGAATTTGCGTCAAGTCTATTCCTCGTTCTGCGGCCATTCGCCGGACCGCTGGTGTCGCACGAGGTGGTAACGGCGTAGGGGCGTTCCGGCCGATATTGGCGGTATTTGGGGCGGCCTGTCCGACGGGCGCCGGGGAGGCCTGAGTGTGCACTACATTGGCCGCTGCACCAGACAAGGTCTCGGACGCCGGATGCTTGACCGTGTTTGTGGAAGGTTCCGGTGAAGTCGCCGTGGGCGTGGCCTGGCTGATGACGGCAATGACTTCTCCGACCTGCACGGTTTCACCAGTCTGTTTGAGAATCGTCTGAAGGACGCCCGACTCTTCTGCAATCACTTCCACGTTTACCTTGTCGGTTTCCAGCTCGACCACAGCGTCCCCAGCTTGCACCGACTCGCCCTGTTGTTTCAGCCAGGTACCAACAGTGGCTTCCAGGATGGATTCTCCGAGCTCAGGTACTTTGATGTCACTCACGTTGGGTGTATCCTCCTTCATGTGAAATCCGAGTCTGCCCCTGGATCAAGCGCTTCATTGAGAATCCTGGTTTGCTCTCGATGGTGTTCTGAAGCGTGACCTTCCGCTGGACTCGCAGATTCGGCCCGTCCAATGTAACGCAGCCGGACAGCGTTCGGGGTGAGCGCTTGCAAGTGGGGGAGGACAAATCGCCAAGCCCCCATGTTTTCCGGTTCTTCCTGCAGCCAGATCACTTCTCGAAGCCCTGGATACCGCGATATCAACCGAGCGACGTCGTCTTTCGGGAATGGGTACAATTGTTCTATTCTGCCGTGCGCCAACCAGTTGTATGAGGCATTCGGCGATTCCATACTCGCCACAAGATCCACGCCGACCTTGCCACTAGACAGCACCAGGCGTCGGACTCTTGCGGGATCCGCTTCGCCAGCGATGGACAGTACGGGCTGAAACCGACCATTCGCGAGATCTTGTGGAGGAGATGAGGCTCTTGGGTTACGCAACAGGCTCTTCGGTGTCATTAAGAACAAAGGGCGGGCGTTTTTGCCTAATCGAGCTGCCTGTCTACGCAATAGGTGAAAGTACTGAGCGGACGTCGTGACGTTGGCAACTACGATGTTCCCTGCGGCTGCCAATTGTAAGTATCGTTCGACGCGAGCACTGGAATGCTCTGGACCTTGTCCTTCGTATCCGTGCGGCAACAACAGCACGAGGCCGGAGGACTGACCCCACTTAGCGAGTCCAGACACGATAAACTGGTCAATGATGACCTGCGCAACGTTCGCGAAGTCACCAAACTGCGCTTCCCAGAGGACGAAAGTCTCCGGGGCTTGAACGTTGTAACCGTATTCAAATCCAAGCACCGCGGTTTCCGTGAGCGGGCTGTTGTGCACGTCAAACGACGCCTTGGCTTGCGGCAACGTTTTCAAAGGCACGTATTCTTCCCCCGTGAGCGCGTCGTGCAAAACGACGTGGCGGTGGGCAAACGTGCCTCGCTCCGTATCCTGGCCGGTGAGGCGAATGGGCGTGCCGTCTGCCAGGATTGATGCGAACGCCAATACCTCCGCATGTGCCCAATCGACCATGTCGCCCGACGACAATGCGTCGCGCCGACGATCGAGTACCTTGGCGAGTTTCGGGTATACATGGAACGTCTCGGGGCGTGCCATCATCGCCTCGTTCAACGACTGCAAAGTCTCGAGACTGACGGGCTTGGCTTCCTGCGTCGGTAAGTCCCATAACTTGGGATCTGTTGGCTCCGAGACCCGGTCGACGTTGGCATGCACTTCCCGCAGCACCGTATTGACCTCTGACTCCATGTCGGAAGCTTGCGATTCAGAAATCACGCCCGCTTCCCTCAAGGACTGCGCGTACAAAGCACGCACGGTCGGGTGCTTCTGAATCTGCTGGTATAGCGTCGGTTGGGTGACGGACGGATCATCCATTTCGTTGTGCCCCCAACGCCGGTAGCCAATCAGATTGATCAAGAAGTCCTTGCCAAATTTCGCTCGGTACAACGAGGCGAGCCGGATTGCCATCAGACACGCTTCTGGATTATCTGCCGATACGTGAACCACCGGCACCTCAAAACCCTTGGCTAAGTCGCTGGCGGCGGATGTGGATCGGGTTTCGTCTTCTTCGGCGGTGAAGCCTAACCGGTTGTTGGCGATGATATGTATCGTACCGCCAGTCGAGTAGCCCCGGATCTGCGAGAAGTTGAACGTCTCGGCAACGACGCCTTCGCCCGGAAAGGCTGCGTCACCGTGCACCAGAACCGCAAGGGCGGACTTCGGGTCAAGCGTCGGCTCCCCTGCCGTCGCGCGCGTCTCTTGAGCCGCTCTCGTGTAGCCGAGGACGACCGGATTCACGAATTCCAGATGGCTCGGATTGTTTGCCAGACGAATTCGGACTTTCACTGCGCCTTCATTTTCGACAGTTCGAAACGCGCCTAAGTGGTACTTCACGTCGCCCGTCCAACCCGTGTGGATGCCTTCGGAGCCCTCCGAGAGTCCATGTTCCTTGTTCGGAGCGGATTGGAACTCCGCAAAAATCTTTTCGTAGGGTTTGCCGAGCACGTGTGCCAAAACATTCAGCCGGCCGCGGTGAGCCATACCTATCATGATGTCCCTTGCGCCACCGGACACACTAAGGTGAACGAGCGTGTCCAGCATGGGGACCAGCATGTCCAACCCTTCAATGGAAAACCGCTTTTGGCCCACATATGTTCGGTGTAGAAACTTTTCAAACGCTTCAACTTCACTCAATCGATGCAGCAGCTGGACGCGCATGTCGGGGGATAAATTCACGCGGTGTCCCCCCGTTTCCACCATGTCGTCCAACCAAGCTCGTTCCTGCAAGTTAGTCACATGTGCGAAGTCGTAGGCGATAACGCCCGTATATGTCTTGCGTAGCGTTTCTACTGCGTCCAGAGCAGTACGCACATGTAGCGGCGCGTTCGGCCAAACCAAGCTAGCCGGAATCGTCTGCAGGACGTCTTCGGTGAGTCCATATGTCGCGAGGGATAGCGCCGATACTTCCCGGCGTGAATGGTCGGTTGGCCCCGTCCGTGCGGCAAGGTGACCGTACTCGCGAATGTTGTCCGCCAACTGCCGTGCCGCGAGCACGGACTTTATGTACGAAGGGGAAACTTGAGTCTTGGCTGTGAGAGGCAGTGTATCTTCTAGAGATTGCCAAATCCATGAGCCAGTGTCCTCAAACAGTGAACGAATGTCTTCCGGAACTGAAGTTGGGTCCTGTTTATACTGTTCATACAAGCCGGAAAGGTACGCCAAATTTGGACCCGTAAATTTACTGTAATCGGAAGACACATTGACAGCGGAACGCAATGCCATGACGAGTCTCCTTTATGCCGATATCGGTACACACTCTGGCTGTCTCAGTAATTTCTAGTATGTCTCTAGTTTGAGAAATCATTCCCATTCGAACGGAATGTGGTGAATTTTTCCGGATAAGGTAGATGGTTCTGGGCATACTAGAGGCTTTAGGTTTAACGGGTGTAAGGAAGGCTTCCACAATGCACAAGATGTTCAAACCGTAACCATGCACTTAACGAGGCATTGCACAGACTGTGTGAACCGCGCCGAAGGTCTCCCGGAATTGTGTCCCGTGTGCAACGCGCCGTCTGGAAATTTTGCTCTGTTTAACGAGGATGAAATCCTCGGATAGGACCGGCTACGAGGGGAACACTGCAGTCTGAAAGGAGGGGGCATTTTATGAACTGGAAAACTGGTGCTGTGCTGCTCACGTTGCTTGCAGCAACGGGGTGTGGCAACGCTGCAAACAACGCAGCGAACGCGACAGGTAATGCAGCCGGTTTTGTGGGTAACGCCACCGGAAACGTGGTTCGTGGTGCAGGAAATATCATCGGCCAAGGAGCCAACGCCATCGGCAATGCAGCCGGCCAAGCTGGCAACGCAGTGGGTGGCACCGCACGAGGTGGCATCAATCGTGCTGGTAACGGAAATGTTTACAGAGGATCGCATTCGGTTCAATTTAACCAGGCCACGAAGACCGTAGATGTTCGTCTCTCGGGCGCTGCGGCGGGGAATCGAGGTGGTATGGCCTGGGCTGGAGGAACGGCGAGGTCGGTCAATGGCAACTGGGCCGGTGCTTCCACCATTACGGTACCCGTTGGCTGGGGAGTTCGCGTGACCAGCCCGCGTGAAGCCGCTTGGGCTGGCGACGTGTATGTGGTGCGGTACACCGGAACAGCAGCGGGCGTGGGGGGATTTGCCCCGGGGGCAGCGACCGGAATGGCAAATGGACTCGGAGCAGGTACCCGTCAAGGCATTGGTGCAGCCGGTGGAAGCCACCTTGCCAACGGGCAGAAGTTTACTCCTAGCGCGCCAGGCGTGTACGCGATTGTGGTGTCTGGCAATGGCCTGGTCAACCGTGTGGTCCATTTCGTGAACATCACGCGTCACGAGGCACCACCGTCCATCGTTACGGCTGACTCGTGGTAAGCGCTGGAACGTCGTGTGGCAGGTGAGGCATTTCCTCACCTGCTTTTATGTGGAATACCTTTGAGGTGGCGATAGACGCCGCTTGCACGGTTTACGTTGTCCCATCCCACTGAGAGTGTGGTATTCGAAACAGTACTTACGTCACCAATGCTTGGAGCCCGCACCGTTGGCGTGGGCTCTTTTAGATGATAGGGTCATATTCCGTACAGTGGCGAAAATTTCTCTTTGAAATAGGACACCAGATATTTCGCATTGATGGGCTCTTCGGTGACCTGCTGAATAATGTCCGCGGGTTGCAACAGCTTGCCATGGCGGTGGATCTTGTTCTTTAACCACTCACGAATCCCATTCAACTCGCCTTTGCGAACTTGTTCCATAAAATCCGGCACTTCCTTTGCAAGGGTGTTGCGGAACTGAGCCGCGTAGATGTTACCGAGCGAGTAGGATGGAAAGTATCCAAACAGACCGCCCGACCAGTGCATGTCCTGCAACACGCCTTCAGCGTCTGTCTCCGGTACGACTCCGAGGTACTCTTTCATCTTCTCACGCCACAACTCTGGTAGATCTGCCACTTTCACTTGGCTGTTGATCAACCCCTTCTCCAACTCGTAGCGCAGCATGATGTGCAGGTTGTACGTCAATTCGTCGGCCTGGATGCGAATCAATGACGGTTGCACATTGTTGATGGCGAAGTAGAAGTCGTCCAGCGACACGTCCCCAAACTTCTCTGGGAATAGACGCTGCACGTGTTGCAAGTTCGCTTCCCAAAACTCGCGGGATCTACCAATCATGTTTTCGTAAAAGCGAGATTGTGACTCGTGGATACCCATGGACGCACCAGTGCAGAGCGGTGTTCCAATCAATTCGGTCGAGATGCCTTGTTCGTACAACGCATGACCGCCTTCGTGGATGGTCGCGAAGAGAGCACAGCGTAGATTGTTTGGAAGGAAGCGGGTGGTCACGCGGG
Organism: uncultured Alicyclobacillaceae bacterium; assembly: GCA_963788285.1. Classification (GTDB taxonomy): domain Bacteria; phylum Bacillota; class Bacilli; order Alicyclobacillales; family Alicyclobacillaceae; genus Alicyclobacillus_A. The sequence continues at coordinate 392,951 of CAWBGB010000012.1, read as the reverse complement.
TGTCGAATCGATTGATGGACGTTTGGAACGGGTGAACAGTTTCGTCGAGACGGCCAGCCCCGAAGTCATACCCGATTTTCTCGAGCATGAGGAGGGACAGTTCGCGCTGTTTCTGCACGTCAAAATCTCCGTCAAACATGCTCATATTGGGTTTCTTTCCGGAGTCGACAATCGCCTTCAGCAACGTGACGGTTTCATTTCGCAGGGTGCCGAAGATCTCGTCCAGCTGCTTGACAGTGACGCCTGGTTCGTAGATGTCGAGCAGCGTGTCGTATTTGTTCTCCCTGTAACCCCAGTACCCTACGAACTCGACGTTCATGGCCACCACTTGCTCCAGGTACGGGCGGAATTGCTCGAAGTTCCCAGTCGATTTCGCCTCTTCCCAAACCGATTCCGACTTGGACACCAGGATCACGTACTCCTGATACCGCTTGGCAGGAATCTTCTTGCTGCGGTCAAATTCCTTTCGCAATTCTCGAACAGCCGCTTGATCAACGGGGGTCAATTCGATGAACGTGGAGGGTTCTGACAACACGTTGAGGTATTCCTCCATTTGATGCGAGGTGCTCATGCGGAAGACTTTACTAGATAGGGTGCCAATGGCTTCTGCGCGCAGTTCATGTCCTTTGCGTGGGGCGCCGGTGCGCAGGTCCCAGTACATCAGAGCCAGGGCTTCCTGGTAATGCAGCATCTTTCGCACATACTCCCGAAACTCTTGCAAGGTTTTTAGAGTTCTCGCTGAGACCATCTATGTACCCATCCCCTCTACACGAAGTATGCCTACGCATCGATTATATCGGAGTTTCCGGCAGATAAGTGGATATGTTCAAAATATAGCACTATTAAACTCGAGTGTGGTCGATTGGAGTGGACTCCAATCCCTCCACCAGTTCACTAGTCACACTGCACTGGATACGGTCTAAAATGAGGGAAAGCAACCGGAATTTGTTGTGAGCGTAGGTTGTAAGTCTTTTTTTCCTCCTAAACAACCCCCGTCCGATTGAACTGCGTATGGCACTTGTTACGCGTGCCTACCATTGCTTGTTTCAAGCACGCAATTCCATTTAATACGATGTCGTAATATATTCTCGCATGTTATGAGGGGCAACGCTGATACGATTGGATAGGTCAGTTTTCTTTTGGCTGAGTGCTTTTATCACTTTTTCTGCAAGATGCAAAAATTGCTCGAGCTCATCTGGTGTAAGAGCCGATTGAATGCGAGTATACATGCTCACCATCGTCGTTTTTACTTTTAACGCTAGATCATGACCACTTTCGGTAAGCTGAACCAATATGATTCGACGATCTTGGATGAATGTTGACGCTCAACAAGCCCTTTGCGAACCAGCCTTTTTATCATGCTCGTCATGGTGCTTAACGGGATTCCCATTGCCACAGCGAGCTCCGACGTAGGCATTGCACCACGGAAATACAACAATAGCAGTGCTGCAATTTCAGAACGCCTTACGGCACGCTCAAGTTCAAACGTTTCAAGGAATACATTCATCGGTCGAATTCCATTCTTGAGGTATAGAATTCCATTCTTGAGGTATAGTTCAAAGAATCGGTTCATAATGATATGCATCCCCACGGATAATGTGTAAGTGCCCTCATTTTATAACGAAATCGTATTTTAACAAGGACACCGGTCATGGCTTGGTGGAAGGATACACAGATAGGAAAAATCAGCTCAATCCCGTACCCGACAAATCGGCGCTGATCTCCACTGACTTCACACCGTGACCACAAACTCACCACACCTGTACAGATTCTTAACACTTGTCCTGTAAACTCTGTCATGGGCTGAGTGCCACGCACTGTCTCCTAAGTCACTGGCGCAGGGCGGGCCAGTGACTCTTCACTTTCTTCTTACCTTTATAGCACGCTTACTGCTGTGGGCGTTTTTTTTTAATCCCATACTCGGTAAATCGACCACTGACCGCCGCTGAACTCCAGATCAAACATATACCGCTCCTGCGTCTGTACGCGATACATGGTTCGTGGGGGTTCATCTTCCCACCAGGCGCCAGCCTCCATCCCCACCAGTTGATGATGGCGGTGACGGTATAGGTGTTGTCGCCGTCGATGATGGTATGCGGGAGCTCATCTATCGTTGTCACCTCGATGGCTCGTCGACCCAAACGTGACATATTCTCACCTTAACATGAGAACGTTTGTTCTAATTATGCACTCTACTCAGGACACCTGTGTTGGAGTGGCAGAGAGGCAAGCATTCAGTAATCTGCTGAACAATTCGTTCGGATTCCGCCGCCGATTGAAGCGATAGCAGAACTCGTCCAGGTACGTCTGTAGATAACGGGTGCTCAGACCGTGGTACGTTCCTTCAATGAAAGCCTTGGCGTTACCGATGACCACATGCAGCCACTTGAGAAACACGTCCGGATTCGCCCGCTTGAAGTCCGGGGAGACATGCTGATAACCGAGTTCAGTAAGGCGTTTATAGGAGCTATGCCCGTCTGAAATGATGGTTGAACCGGCCGCCACGACTTCTCTGGCGACGCGATGGATCTCTGCGATCGTCACCCGTTGAATAACTTTCATCCGGACCAATTGCGGATTGCCTTTCGTATCGGTCTGAAGCGCTACGGCAACGGCTTGCTTTGTAGTGCCCCTTCCATCTGTACCAGATTTGGGGGCACCAATGTAGGTATCGTCCATCTCGACAAGACCAGCCAATTGGTACTGCGCGTCTCGCTGTTGCATAGCGCATCGAATCTTGTGAAGCAAGCGCCATGCAGTACGGTAATTCAAATTGAGCACTTGCGCCAAAGACAAAGCGGAACGGCCGCGTTTATCGTGAGCGACCAGGTAAATCGCCCAAAACCATGTGAGCAGAGGCAGCTTCGTCTTATGCATAATCGTACCGGCTGTAAGTGAAGTTTGGTGGCCGCAGGAAGAACACTCATAAAGCATCCGTTTCTCGATGAAGTAGAACTTGTTTCCCCGACAGCGCGGACAGGCGAAGCCATTGCCCCAGCGCAATTGAAACAAGTAATCACGGCACGCCTGTTCGTTCTGAAACTTACGCTGAAACTCCAGCAAAGTCATTCCTTTGGTTTTAGCCATTGCACACACCCCGGAACAAATGTTCGTGTTTTCATTATACACCTGAGGTATGTGCATAACCAGAACGTTTGTTCTCATACTACAGGATATGCTACACGAGATCAAAGTTCGCTCACGAGGTGAGTCGGATGTTCGGACGGTTCACATTGGCAAACGAAGATTGGGTATGATGAACCTTCGATGCGAATGATGGGCCGGAGTGTATTGAAGAGTTCCAGTCGCAATCGCCTCATGAATAGGCGATTAGCCAATTCAGTTCTTGTGATCGTGTCATAGGGTAGGCATGAGGAAAACACCCATGAAGGAGGAACCAAAATTGAATCTTTTGCGGCAGTTACCACCACAGATGTTACCGGTAGAATATGAGCAACCATACTATCCGCAACAGCCATACCCACAGCCATACCCACAGCCATACCCACAGCCATATCCACACCCATATCATTTACATGAACAACGACTCATTGATCATGAGCGAAGGTTTGGTAGGCATGAACGTAGGTTGGCTAGGCTTGAGCGCAGACTCGACAGACTTGAAGGACTACCACGGCACGAACTCAGAGGGATGAACGAGGATTCTCCATCGACGTACTGAATTCGATAGCGTTGGTGGTGTAAACTCAAAAAAGCGACCACCATAATTCGGTGGTCGCTTCTCACCTTAAATGAAGGGCTCAACCTACGATGGGCGGCAAGGTACGTCCGGTTTCGAGCAAACTCTTTAGGTTACTCAGAATGGCTGGCCAGCCGTTATTCAGCCCGCGGAAGGTATTGTTGTCGTCACTCCAGTCTTCCGCGAGTAATTCTTCATGTTTCAGCGTTAGCTTTACAGTGGAATCCATGGGTTGTAATTCAAATGTCACCCGCGTGGGTCGCTGACGGGGTGTTTTGTCGCCTGGTACTTCCCATGTGAACGAAAGCAGACGTTGCGGTACGCATTGTAACACTTTACCCCGGACATCCAGCTGCCCATCCTTTCGTAAGTACGTAACGGGTGAGCCTTCTTGCCAGTCAGATTGGACTTGTCGCTCAAAGAAATATTTTTTCGTAAACTCACCGCTCGTCAAGGCTTCCCAGAGTCGCTCTGGTGTGGTCGCAATGTAGGTGACATAAACGAACGTTGAATGATTCATTTGTTGTCTTCCTCCTCGAGGGCGGTTTTTAACTCATGCAAAGCTTCCAAACGATGTCGCTCATATTTACTGATCCAACGCTCATAAATTTCGCTGATCGGTACAGAATTCAAATAATGTAGTTTCTCACGCCCCCTCCATTCCACAATAACGAGATTTGCGTCCTCCAGTATTGCGAGGTGTTTGGCTACGGACTGCCGTGTCATGTTCAGATGTTGACACAGTTCGCTCAACGTTTGTCCGTTCTTCATATGCAGTTGGTCGAGCAGATATCTCCGGTTTGGATCCGCAAGAGCCTTAAACACTTTGTCCATGGCGTCATTATATGCAACCATTTAGTTGCATGTCAAACCCGCGGACTCTCTAAATTCTGGATTAGAAATGCCGAATCAGAATTAAGGTCCCTTCACGCGATGAAAAAGCCCCCATCTCGTCTGAGTGGGCGGCTTCGTGCGTATAGTCCTCAACGGAAATTTGCATGGTTACTGATGTGTAGATTCCGCCAACGCAGTGGCGATTTGCGCGCCGACAAGTGCGTTGTGCTCCACGAGGCGGATGTTCGCTTGCAGCGATTCTCCTGCGGTCAATCGTTCCAATTCGGCCAACAGGAACGGTGTGACTTCCTTGCCGGTGATTTTCTGTGCTTCTGCCGTTTTCAGGGCCAGATCAATGGCCTGGTTGATACGCTGTGGGTCTAATTCCGCATCCGCTGGAATCGGGTTTCCGACCAGCAATCCTCCAGTGAGTCCGAGATCCCACTTGACTCGCGCAATGCTGGCGACTTGCTGTGGCGTATCGACCCGGAAGTTGGTTTTGTGACCACTGTCCCTCGTGTAAAATGCGGGGAATTGCTCGGTTTGGTAGCCGAGCACTGGGACGCCCAGCGTCTCCAATACTTCCAACGTCAGGCCGATATCCAAAATCGCCTTGGTGCCAGCGCAGACCACAATCACGTCGGTCTTGGCCAGCTCCTGCAGATCCGCAGAAATATCCATCGTACGCTCGGCGCCGCGGTGCACGCCACCGATCCCGCCAGTCACAAATACGGGGATACCGGCGAGGCGTGCGGCAATCATTGTCGCTGCAACGGTGGTGGAGGCGGTGTATCGATTCGCAAGCACAACGGGAAGGTCGCGACGGCTGGCTTTGACCACGTCCTTGGTTTCGGCCAGCTCTTCAATCTCTTGTCGGGACATACCGACGTGAATCGCGCCGTCCTTGATGCAGATAGTGGCTGGTATGGCACCTGTGGATCGGATGATGTTTTCCACCGACAGTGCAGTTTCAACGTTTGCCGGATATGGCATGCCGTGAGTGACAATCGTGGTTTCCAGAGCGACCACGGGTCTCCTGGCAGAGAGTGCCTCTTGAACTTCTTCATGCAATTGTACATAGGGAGACAAAGTCGATGAAGTGAGTAGCGTGGTTGTCATGTGTATGCGCCTCCTAACACCGAATCCGTAGACCCGAGGATTCGTGTGGGCAATGTCTGTCCGTAACGAGCAGAATTGTCAAGTGGCCAATCGTGATGATATCCATAGACGCCGCCCATCATATCCACATCGTACGGGAATACAACGGACGAATCAATGCACGGAAGGAAGGCGTCAGCCCCAGGTGCCAAGGAAACTGTTTTAAAGTCTAAATATTGTGATAATATCTCTAGGAATAGCTGCCAGCTCGTCATAGAATAGTAGGAGTATCTGAGGTTTATGGTAGGACCTTCAGGAGGAGACGAGTATGGGAAAGAGGACCATCACCGCGGAGGATTTACAGAATTTTCAGTGTCCAGGGAATCCAAACATCTCACCGGGCGGCAAGTGGATCGTCTACGAACAGACTGTGATCAACAAAAAAAAGAGGGCGATTACGAGACGCAACTCTGGCTGGCAAACCTGGACGGCTCCTCGTCGCGCGTGCTGACGAGTGCAGGAACGCGAAACAGCTCGGCGGTATGGGCGCGAGATGGGACGCAATTGGCGTTTGTGTCCAATCGCGCGTTGGGACGGCAAGTGTGGTTACTGCCCATGGAGGGCGGAGAAGCGCGGCAGGTGACACGGCTTTGATACGAGATGCGTTCCTTGGTTTTCTCGCCAGATGGTAAAACCTTGTTCGGCCTGGTACCCGTGGCCAGAGGAGGCGAACTGGAGGTGTTCCCAGAAGACGTTTCAGACAAAGAAGCGCGTGAACAGTCCGAAAAGGTGGACAAGGATTGGGCGAACCATCCAACACGGTACGACTGGCTGTACTACAAAGGAGACGGTAGCGGTCTGTCTAAGGGACACTGTCTACAACTAGTGGCAGTGGATGTTGAGTCTGGAGAGTACCTCCAACTGACGCGCGTCGACTACGATGTTCACTCTCCGGCTGTCTCACCCGACGGAAAGTACGTTGCGTTTGTATCCAATCGCCGACAGAACCACGCGAATTGGTCCTCGCGTCCGACGTGTACCGGGTGCCTGCGAACGGCGGAGATTTGGAGTTGCTGAGTTCTGCCGTCATCGCATACCAGTTGTCGTATGCTCCAGACGGCGCAAGTATCGCATTGTGCGGACACAAGGACGAGTTTCAATCGGCAACACACACGCACCTGTACGTACTTGCGAGCGACGGCACCTCTCCGGTGCCTCTGACCAAGAACTTCCCGGACACCGTCCAGGCCTCGTGTTTGTCGGATACGCGTGCCAACGCGCAGACTCCTGGTCCGGTGTGGTCTCAGGACGGAGGGTTTATTTTCGCGCTGAGTACGCGTGAAGGTCGGTGCGAGGTGGTACGCTTCTCCGTATACGATGATGGATCTGCAGATGCGGTTGTGGCTGGGGCAGACCGGGATATCTACGGATTTGCGTTTCAGGAGTCATCCACACTGGTTCTGTCCTACGGGACACCGACCCATCCAGGCAAAATCGTAGTGATGGAGATCGCGGGGGCCAGACAGCAGCTCGAGTCTTCCGTGACGTCAAAGAATCCATGATGGAACGGCCCGTACCGCTCTTTCCAGAGCGCGAAGTTTGCCTGGACGACTGCAACGAGGCAATTGGCGAGGAATTGATTCTAATGGAACAGGAACCGTTCTGGTAGACGTCGGCCGAGGGCTGGCGGGTGCAAGGTTGGATATTGAAACCTGCCTATTTCGAGGAAGGCAGGAAGTACCCGGTGATTGTCGAAGTGCATGGTGGTCCGCAGTCGAACTACGGGTACGCAATGTTCCATGAAATCCAGTGGTTCGCCGCGCAAGGATACGCAATTGTGTTTGTCAATCCACGTGGAAGCATGAGTTACGGACAAGAATTCGTGAACGTGGTGCGCCATCACTACGGTGAGAACGACGCAGCCGATGTCCTCCATGGACTGGATGCAGCGCTTGACCAGTTTGACTTGCTGGACGGGAACTACGGCGGGTTCATGACGAACTGGCTAGTCGGTCAAACCGACCGGTTTTTGAGCGTGTCGCAGTGTTCCACTGGATTTCCTTCTATGGCGTCAGCGATATTGGACCGCTGTTCGTAGAAGCCCACGGCTCTCTATAACGACGTGGAGAAATTGTGGGACATCTCGCCGCTCAAATACGCATCTAGCGTCAAGACGCCGTTATTGTTGATACATTCGGAGAACGATTTGCGCTGCCACATCGAGCAAGCGGAGCAGTTCTAAACTGCTATTAAGCGGCGTGGTGGAGAGGTAGAGTTGTTTCGCATACCGAATGCGAGCCACGGACTTTCGCGCGACGGCAAACCGTCGTTACGGCTGGAACGATTCAACGCGATATTCAATTACATCCATGACCGTCTACTACAGGCGTAATCGTGAACTCGGGGGTGCTGCAGAGGTGGGGCGCCCCTTTTTAACAACGCCCTTGTTACGCCCCGAAAGACGTACCCTTTTCATGACCAGATTTACACAATTACAACATAAGTCAGTCACTTCTTAACACTGGTTACACGGAAACTCCAAGAACGCCGAGTAGTCTAAAAACGATTATAGTTGCTCGGCAAGGAGGAACCATTGTGAATCGGTCAGTGAGTGTGATTGGACTTGGATATATCGGATTGCCGTTGGCCATGTCGTTGTGTGAGAAAGGCTTCTATGTGGTCGGGGTCGATGTAGACACCGAGAAGGTAGAGATGTTGCAAAAGGGACTCACGAACGTGATGGAAGAGTGCGACGGTGTCCCGTTGCAAGAAGTTCTCCGCAAGCACTTGCAGGGACGTGGGTTTCATCCCACGACACGCGTTGCCGTTGCCGCATGGGAAACTTCCGCGTACATCGTGACGGTCGGCGTTCCCGTGCACCGAAACGGGCAGCTCAACACACATCCGCTGATAGCGGCCATGGAGCAGCTGGGTCGCGTCATCAAACCGAATGACCTCCTTTTGATTCGAAGCACCGTTTCGCCAGGGATGGTGGAGGAACTTTGTGTGCCCATCCTCGAACAAACGAGTCGGATGCGCCCTGGCGAGGATTTTCACGTGGCATACGCAGCAGAACGCGTCGCTGAGGGGCGGGCGATGCGGGAATTTCAGACACTTGACGTCGTCGTCGGAGGTCTGACAGAGCGTTGCGTTGTCAAAGCGGCGGAGCTGCTTGGCCAACTCACGTCAGGCAAGATTCATGTGACTGATCTGCGTACCGCTCAAGCGGTTAAAGTGGTGGAAAACGTACAGCGCGACCTGAACATTGCACTCGCCCATGAATTGAGCCGTTTCGCGGAATTTCACAACATTGATGTCTATGAACTGATTCGGATGGCGAATACGCATCCACGCGTTCAGTTGCTTCAACCTGGCATCGGTGTGGGCGGTTTCTGCATTCCGAATGCCTATCACTACATGCGACATTCCCTGGGCTCAGCGCTCTCCCTTCCATTACTCCAGCTGGCTCGGAACATCAACCAAGACGCGCCAGCCCGGGTGGTGGAGGCTGTAGAACAAGGTCTGCTCTCGGTCGGGAAGCCGCTGTCTGGCACCGTTGTGGCAATCCTCGGCCTCGGTATGAAGGACAATTCAAACGACGTTCGCGAGAGCCCAGCAGTCGTCTTGGCGGACTTGCTGCGTGACCGCGGAGCCGTGGTTCGTGCGTACGATCCGCTCGTCCCCTTACAGTTTCCGTTTCAAACGAAGACCCTGAAACAGTGCTTGTATAAGTGCGATGCACTGGTTGTCGCCACCTGGCACGACGTTTTTGCGGAGGAAGACTTCCCGACTGCACTTGGCGTCCGCGCGCATGAATGCGTGATTTACGACCGCAAGCGGCATCTGCAACCATATCTAGAATCTCCACAATGTGACCGCAAGGACGTGGTTACCGCATAGCAGACGAGCAAACAACCGCTTGGAGGAGAACGCGCATGGGAGAAAAGACAGCACTTATCATTACGTATTCGTTTCCGCCGATGGGCGGTATCGCGGTGCAACGACCCTTGAAGTTTGTGAAGTACCTTCGACATTACGGGTGGGAACCGGTGGTGTTGACCACACACGGGGCTTACTCAGCGACGATGGACGAGTCGCTATTGCAGGACATTCCCGAGGCGGTCGCCGTGGAGCGTGTTGCAGACCCCGTGGGTAAGTGGATTGGTATGTTCGTTGGTAGAACGGAGACTGGGGTGCGAGATGACGCGTCATCAGCTCCGCCCATGAAGTCCGGGCTGCTTGCGCGGTTAGCGCGTATGAAATCGGGGCTCAAGACCAAGCTGAAATCAGTGTTGAAGACTTTGAAACAAACGCTCTTCATCCCGGATGAGCACGTCTTGTGGGCATTGCGTGCGGCGTGGGTGGCGCGGAAACTGGTTCGCAAGTACAACATCAGCTGCGTGTACACAACGTCGGGCCCCAACAGTACGCATTTGGCAGGATGGATTCTGCGCAAGTTGACGGGTGTGCCGTGGGTGGCCGACTTCCGCGATCCATGGGTCGATAACATTCACTACACACACTCTGGAATGAGGGATAACATCGAACGATGGATGGAGCGCAAGGTCTTCCACACTGCGGATACCGTGGTTACGGTTACTGACAGCTTCCGGGAAATGTTTGTCTCCAAGTACCCAGAGCGAACTGGCCGCGTGGAAGTGATTCGCAATGGCGTAGATCCAACGGATTTTCCCGCGCCGGTGTCACCGCCGGATAATACGCCTTTTACGTTCTTTTACGCCGGTATCCTGTATCCCAAGCGCTCTCCGGACAAGTTTCTGCAGGCGCTGTCAGTCGTGCTCCGGTATCGTCGCATTCGGCGGACGGATGTCAAGGTGGAGTTTGCAGGGGTGTTCGATTACCCCGGCAAGACGGACAACAGTGACTTGGTCCACCGCTTGGGTCTCTCCGACGTGGTGACCGTTTATGGTTACTTGCCGCGCACCCAAGTCCTCGAACGCATGCAAGTTGCGGATGCGCTTCTGTTAATTGGTGAAAGTGGAAGTGAGGGAAAACAGTACGTACCTGGAAAATTGTACGAGTACTTGTTCGCTGGTCGCCCTATCATGGCTTTACTGGAAGATGGGGAAGCAGCTCGCATCGTCCGCGAGGCGAATGCCGGCGTCGTTGTTCACCCGCGTGATGTTCAGGAGATGGCGGACGCGATCGTCCAGTTTGTGAGGAACAAGTTGCAGGGGATTCAGCCGAAGGCGCCGACTATTGCAGAAGTGTCCAAGTACAGTAGAATGGAACAGACGGGTCAGTTGGTGCAGTTGTTGAATCGGCTGACTGAACTGCAAAACGCAGAGGGCATGGTATCTGCGAATGAGCGCGTCCATCATGCGTAGTTTGCGTCACAGGAAGGAGATCGTGAATGTCTGTTTGGCAAGTCGTCGTCTACGCGATTGTGCAAGGCATTACAGAACTATTCCCCATCAGCAGCGTCGGCCACGGTGTGATACTACCTTATCTAGCCGGGTGGACCAACGTTTCGGAAGATCCACAGTTTCTCCCGTTTATGGTATTGCTTCATTTGGGAACCTCGATTGCTTTGATTTTGTACTTCTGGCGCGATTGGGTGAATTTACTGTCAGCGCTGTTTACCGACAAGCCGAGGGAACGCAGGTTGCTGTTCCTCATCATAGTAGCCACGATTCCGGCTGCCATCATTGGTAAGCTGCTCGAGAAACCGTTGGAGGAACTGTTTCCGTCTGCGACATCTGCGGCATTCTTTCTGATGGTAAACGGGCTTGTCTTGCTTTTTGCCGACCGGTATCGGAGACGGGCGCGCGCCACGGTGCAACTTGAAGAAGTGTCGTTTGCACGCAGTTTTATGATTGGTCTGATTCAGGCTTTCGCTCTGATTCCTGGATTTTCAAGATCTGGTATCACGATGACAGCTGGCCTTACTGCAGGACTTAGCTATGAGGACGCGGCACGGTTCAGTTTTCTGCTGGCCGCACCCGTGATTCTCGGAGCTGCGGTGCTGGAAATTCCAAAGGTTGTTCATAGCCACAATTCCCACATGCTCACAAGCGGCATCATTGGGGGAATCCTGACGGGCATCATGGCGTTTGCCAGCACGTATTTTCTGATGCGGTACTTCCGCAACAGCAAGTTAGAAGCGTTGCGGCCATTCGGGCGATATTGCCTGGTGGTTGGCGCAGTCGTCTTCGTGCTGTCGCTCTTGCACCTTCACCTGTAACGACCTGTCATCGTGAGGACGGTACAGAATCCTTTCAAATGACACTTTGAGTCCACGCGGTACCCGTCACATCTTTACATGTTCTTTACAAACGGCTCACAATCCCTTAACACCTCTTCGTTAGGATGAGGTACGAAGCAGCAAGGGATTGGGGCCGTTTCTCTATTCCCAACTACAATGACAAAGAACGTTCGAATCATATGAGTACGAGGTGCCGATATGGGACAATCCATTACAGTAGAAAACTTGCAAGCGTGGTATGGTGAACAGCTCACGTTGCGGGGAATCAGTATGGACGTTGCTGCCAATCAAGTGACGGCTATTATTGGTCCATCCGGTTGCGGCAAGTCTACATTTATACGTTGTTTAAACCGATTGCACGAAACTACACCTCAAGGCAAGGTACGAGGCCGGGTGCGGCTCGGCACAGAGGACTTGTACGCGATGGATCCCGTAGATGTTCGCCGAGTCGTAGGAATGGTCTTCCAAAAGCCAAATCCGTTTCCAACCATGACGATTTACGAAAACGTTGCGATTGGCTTGAAACTGGGCGGCATTCGGAACAAGTCGGAATTGCTGGACCGCGTGGAACACAGCTTACGCATGGCCGCTCTGTGGGACGAAGTGAAAGACAGGCTGCATAAACCAGCCGTGGCACTCTCGGGCGGTCAACAGCAGCGCTTGTGCATCGCCCGCGCTCTGGCCGTGGAACCGGAAGTTCTCCTGATGGATGAACCTGCCTCTGCGTTGGATCCTGTATCCACACTACGAGTGGAGGAGCTCGTTTTGCAGTTGAAAGAGCGTTATACCATCCTGATTGTTACACATAACATGCAACAGGCCGCTCGCATTGCAGACAAAACAGCGTTCTTCCTGAATGGGGAACTCATCGAATACGGTGATACCACAACCATGTTCACGAAGCCGGCTGACAAGCGGACAGAGGACTACATTACGGGTCGCTTCGGGTGATGAGAACACCTGAGACTGGAAAACGGAGGTTGAGTCATGCAACAGAGGAATGCATTGGACGTTTCACTCAAAGACCTACAATTGAAGTTGTTGCGGATGGGGGCAGACGTGCAGGAAGCGCTTCGTGAAGCTGTAGAGGCGTTGAAGATCTTGGATACCACTCGCGCCCAAAAAGTGGTCGACGGTGACAAATCTGTGAACCGTCAGGAACATGCAATTGAAGATCTGTGCATCCGCCTAATTGCCACACAGCAACCTGTGGCCATAGACCTGCGCAAAATCGTCGCAGCCATGCGCATTGCAGCTGACCTGGAGCGAATGGGAGATCTCGCGGTGGACGTAGCCAAGTCGGCCATACGGATGAAGGGTGAAACACTGATCAAACCACTGATTGACATTCCGAAGATGGCCAGTCTCATCGATACCATGATTGCGAATGCGCTGCGCGCGTACGTGGACAACAGTGTCGAACTTGCGCAGAAGCTGGCAACCGAAGACGACGCCGTCGACCATCTGTACCGGAGCATCGTCGAGGAATTGTTTACATTGACATCGGAGAAACCGACCGTGATATCGCAAGCGATGACTTTGGCGTTTGTGGGGCGTTATCTGGAACGTATCGGTGATCACGCCACTAACATTGGAGAAAGTGTCATCTACATTGTTTCTGGGGAGCGCTCTGATCTCAATTGAGCACTCAATCTACGGGCGCCCCCACCGTCCTGATTGTAGACGACGAAGAACCGATTCGTAAATTGGTCGACTTTTCCATGCAACGGTCAGGGTTTTCGACGGAATTGATTGCGGACGGTGCCACCGCGTACGAGCGTATTACGTCGGATCCGCACTCACTTGATATTGTCATTCTCGACGTGATGTTGCCTGGCATGGACGGTTTTGAAATCTGCCGACGCCTTCGGCAAATGAACCTCTTGCTTCCAATTATTTTGCTGACAGCGCGGGACGAGGAGATTGACCGAGTTCTCGGTTTGGAGATTGGCGCTGACGACTACGTGACCAAACCCTTTAGCCCGCGCGAGTTGGTCGCTCGTGCCAAGGCAGTGATGCGTCGCCTCAGCACGCAGAGTGAAGAAGGAGTCGGAGCGGAGGATGATGCGGAGAAGCCGCTGTGTGTCGGAGACATCACACTCAACCTAGTCCGGCACGAAGTGCAGGTGAATGGTAAGGTTGTGGAGTTAACACCCACCGAGTTCGATTTGCTACGGTACTTCATGGAACACAGAGATAGGGTACTGACGCGGGACCAACTGTTGGACCAAGTGTGGGGTTATTCCGCGGTGCGGGATACGCGCATTGTGGATGTACATGTCTCCCATCTGCGCGACAAGATTGAACTGTCCCCCAAGAAGCCGACCTACATCCGAACGGTTCGAGGCATTGGGTACAAGTTTTTAAGTCCCCATTAATCTTCTTCTTCATCTGGAGGCAAACCGAGTGCGGTTTGTCTCTATTTTTCACCATTGGCGATGATGTGTGTTGAACCACTCTCGTAGCGTTTTGTAAATCACTGCCGACAAATTGTTACATGAATCGACTTCAATTTACAAATCCTTTACATATGCTCAACACGCAGTTCACAAGCTACTGATACCCTTACACCTGTGAGAACGAAGTCCATGTAGACAATGTTGGGGGGCACACGACTTTGAATCAAGTTGTGAAATGGATAAGCGTTACAGCTTCTGCCGCAGCACTCATCTCCGTGGTGGGATGTGGTGCAGGCGCTGGCAACAACACGACCAATACGAGTACGGCAAACACAACTGGGGGTGGCACCTCGGCCGCTCCGGTGACGATTAACGAGACAGGGTCCTCCCTGCTCTACCCCCTGTTCAACAGTCAATGGATCAGCGCGTACAAGAGCGTGGATCCGAATGTCACCATCAATGCCGCATCTACCGGCAGTGGCAAAGGCATCTCTGAAGCAGTTGCAGGTACGGTTCAAATTGGGGCGTCCGACGCGTATATGTCAAATGCTCTTATGAGCGCAAATCCATCTATGTTGAACATTCCGCTAGCCGTTTCGGCACAGCAGGTGATGTACAACATTCCGGGACTTAGTCCGGACAAGCACCTGAATTTGTCGGGCAACGTCCTGGCGCAAATCTACATGGGTGAAATCAAGAAGTGGAACGACCCGAAAATTGCGGCATTGAACCCTGGAGTGAAGTTGCCAAACCAACCCATCACGGCAATTCGCCGCGCCGATGCTAGTGGCGATACGTTCCTGTTTACGCAGTACCTGTCTGACACTAACAGCGAATGGAACAGCAAGTACAAGTACAGTACGCAGATTTCCTGGCCGGCCATCGGCAATCTCATCGGTGCGAACGGGAATGCCGGCGTGGTCACGCAGTTGGCGAACACCAAGTACAGCATCGGGTATGTGGGTATTAGTTGGTTGGACCAAGCCACGGCGAAAGGTCTTGGCTATGCGGCTTTGCAAAACCACGATGGGAAGTTTGTCCTGCCAACCAAGGAAGACATCGAGGCGGCTGCGAACGCGATGGCGAGCAAGGTACCTGCTGACGAACGTATCTCCTTGATTGACGCTCCGGGTGCTAACTCGTATCCCATCATCAACTTTGAGTATGCGATTGTAAATTCCAAGCAATCCGGCGACATGGCAACTGCGTTGAAGAAATTCCTCAAGTGGGCGATTGACCCGAAAGGTGGAAACAGTGAACAATACATGGATCCTGTGCACTTCCTGCCTCTACCGGCGAGCGTAGAACCGAAGAGCGAGGCTCAAATTAATAAAATCGGGGGCTAATGCCTCAGGGATGGGGAGCTGATGTGATGCGCAAGGTGAGTTCAGCCTCCAAAACTGCGGACAAGGTCTTCCAGGTGGCTACTGCAATCTGTGCCAGTAGCCCCGTCCTCTTTTTGGTGGCGATTGGCATTGTTGTATTTATCGAATCCGTGCCGTGCATCAAATTCATGGGTTGGCACTTTCTTACTGGAACCCAGTGGAACTTGGGTGACATGTACGGCAATTTGGAAGTGAAAAATGGCGTATCTGCACCTGCCGGTGCAACGTATGGTGCCTTGCCATACATCGTAGGTACGCTCGCCTCGTCCGTCATTGCACTAGTCATTGCAGTACCCGTCGCGACTTGTACTGCAATCATTCTGGCCTATCGAGTGCGTGGTCCAATCAAAACTGTGTTGTCCATACTCGTTGAACTGCTTGCTGGTATTCCCAGTGTCGTCTTTGGTTTGTGGGGCATCATTGTGCTCGCACCGTGGGTGGCTAACCGCTTTGGCCCCTTGTTGGCTCATTTGGGTGGTGTGATTCCGTTCTTCCGCGGGCCTGTGGGGACTGGGCTCGGGTTGTTGTCGAGTGGTTTGATTCTGGCCCTGATGATTGTGCCCATCATCACAGCCACTACCAGAGACTTGCTGGAACAAGTCCCGGTCTTGTATCGCGAAGGTGGAATCGGTTTAGGGATGACGAACTGGGAAGTCGTTCGCAAAATCTGCCTTCCGTATGTCAAAGACGGACTGATTGGTGCGGTCGCCCTGGGGTGGGGACGGGCCATGGGCGAGACGATGGCTGTGTTGATGGTCAGTGGCAGCGCCATCAACTACTTGCCGCACACCATCTTCAGTCCGATTTCTACGATGGCGGCTGTGATTGCGGACCAATTGGACAGTGCGCTCACAGACGCAACGCATTTGGCCGTACACGCCCTCGCGGAGTTGGCACTGGTATTAATGTTGCTTACGCTCATCACCAACTTTTTGGCTCGTTGGTTGGTGCATCGTGGCGGCCAACGAGTGCGGTCGGGGGTGCGCGCATGATAAAACAACGACGAAAGCGGCGTAAAGTCGGCGGTTGGATAGGGTGGACGGTGGCTTGGTTGGCGGCTGCCTTGGTGCTCTTCTCGCTTGCTGACATGGTGTACACCATTCTGTGGAATGGAATCAAATCGTTTCGGTTTTCCATGTTGTTTACCATTACCTCTGGCAACGCAGGCGGCCTTGAAAACGCCATTCTCGGTACGTTTTACCTGATTGCGCTATCCATCATCATCGCTGCGCCGTTGGGCATTTTGGGCGGTATTTACGCATCGGAATTTGCTTCTCCTCGCGTTGCAGGCGTCATTCGCTTCCTGACGGAAGTTCTGTCCGGTGTGCCGTCAATTGTCATTGGATACTTTGGCTACTTGTTCATGGTTTTGCGCTGGGGCTGGGGCTTTTCTGCTCTGGCCGGTGGCATTGCCTTGACCATCATTATGCTTCCATACATTCTTCGGACCACGGAAGCTAGCTTGATTCAAGTTCCGTTGGCGCAACGTGAAGCAGCATGGGGATTAGGCATGACGCGGTTTCAGGCGGTTTCGAAGGTGATCTGGCGACCTGCGGCGGGGGGAATTGCAACGGGTGTCCTCCTTGCCATTGCCATTGGGCTTGGGGAGACAGCTCCCCTGTTATATACCGCGGGATGGTCGTCGTATAATCCGTCACTGGCGCTCACACACCAGCAGATTGGTTACCTGACGTACATTGTCTGGACCTATATTGATATGCCGTATTCAGAATCTCACGCTTTGGCGTACAGTGCAGCATTTGTTCTGCTAGTGGTGATTCTCTTCATTCACCTGGTGGTGCGGGCGATTGTGCAACGCACCATGGTCAAGCACTGACAACTTGAACCATTCCTCATGAGAACAAAAAGGCATCGCCTGGACGGCGATGCCCTTGTCTGTTTACAAGGCAATGGCATGGCTATCTGTGTAAGAGTGTACCTTTCGCTACTTTAGTTCCCTTGGCAGTAGCTAAACGCGGCCACTAAGATAGTATGATTCTTACATTACAGCAAGATTTTTTGCCTGATCGGTAAAATTCGACATGGTTCGCGCGGAGTGCATGATATGATTTCTACAAAAATACATGTTTATACACCACCTAGACCAAAGATTCGACCGAACATGAAGGCCGAATATGATGCTCACGCGAAAAGGCAAACTTCAGGAAACTGGAGGGCGCAAAACTACAGGGGCTAAGGTAAGTGTAGAAGCTTGCTATGCCAGCCAGCTACCGAAAGGAGGCCATGGTCGTATGAAGAAGAACGCACTGATGACGGCGGGTGCATTGGTCGCAATTGCTCTTGTGCAATGCCCGTGGGTGTAATAGACAGAAGAGAACTAGGGATGAGGACCCTAGTTCTTTCTGTATGTACATAGGGTGGTGACATGCAATGGTGTATTTTGTTGCTCTGGGTCTCTGTTTTTCTTTCATCAGGGGAAGGGACATTCAAACGTTGTTGCATGTCCATTTTGATTGGCCGTTACTGTTAATAGGCAGTTTTCTTTTACAGGTTCTCTTGTGAACAATTTCCGTCTCAGGGAATTATGTGCCAACATGGGCATTCCGTCGAATTCCAGTGATGTGGACCATCTTGATTGGGGCATGTCTGAATTTTCTCGCGGTCTCGACGCACGGAGGATTCATGCCCGTGTCGTTGTTGGCTTGGCATGATGCTGGCCACACGATTGAACAGCTACAGGACTCGAGACATGTCATTACATCTGATGGTGGGACGGATTGGCTGGGAGACTGGATCCCACTGTTTCGTTACGTAATGAGTCTAGGTGATATTCTGGCTGGAGTTGGAATGGTTATGTTCATCTATAGATATTCGTACAAGAGGTATATCGCATGAAAGACGTGAATCCCTTCACCCTGCCATTGTTCTGCGTAGGGGTATTTTGCATTTTGGACGCCGGGTTTTTCGTACACCATGAGCATTGGGGTGCGATTGGACTCGTGTGTGCCATCATTGTGGTGTTGGACCTCTTTCCCATTGAGTTGCCGAATGGAAGCGTGTACAGCGGCGGAATTGTGGGATTTATGTATTTGCTCTTGCAGTATGGGTTTCCTGCATGCGAACTCGGCTTGATTGTCAGTACACTGGCTTCCTTTGTAAAGCACAATCGGTGGCGGTTTACCCGTCTGAACTGGTATCGATTGATGTCGACCTTGGGCATGTTCAATCTCTGCATCGCTGTGAGTTTCTTCGTATCAGAATACACGACGAGTGCGCCAACGATACTTAGATCCTTGCTGGCTTTAATGAGTTTTGAAGTCACAAACCTCGTCATGCTTTATGGGATATTACAATCGGTTAAAGATGAGGCATGGGGAAAAGTACGGGATTTGGCACGGACACAGTATTTACCCGATCTCATTTTTGCTGTCATTCTGGCGAGATTCCTCAGTGTTCACGGTAACCAACTGTGGGTTGAAGCCACGTTTAGCCTATTCTTTCTAGCCGTCATCTACATATTCTCTGTTCAGTATCGAAAGATGGCGAACAAGTACAAGGAGAGTGAAGAGAAGTACCGGCTCATTGCTGAAAATACGCTGGACGTCATTGTGGTGCTTGACGATAAAGCACGCGTCATATATGCTTCTCCCTCTCATGTGTCTGTGTTTGGCTGGGGCTGTCAAGAGTACCTGGGCTCGTTCCTCGTGGATTCAGTACACGAAGCGGATCGTGAAACGTTGGAGCAACACCTCGAGGCGATGCGGAAGGAGATGACGCCATTCCAGGTACAGTTTCAATACAAGCATCGGGATAAGGACTGGGTTTTGGTGGAAGGTACTGGCTCACCGGTTGTGAATGAGGAAGGTAAGCTCGACCGGGTGGTTATGGTAGTTCGTGACATCACCGAACGTGCCGAGACGGAGGAACTCTTGCGTAAGTCGGACAAACTGGCCGTTGTTGGGCAGTTGGCGGCCGGCGTGGCCCATGAGTTGCGCAACCCATTGACTGCCCTGAAGGGATTTTTGCAACTGCTTGAGCAAAAGGCGGAGTCGGGGTCTCAATACATAGACATCATGCGTAGCGAGCTGAACCGCATTGAGCTCATTATCGGGGAGTTCTTGATCTTGGCGAAACCGCACGTTGTACAGTTTCAGCGTAGGAATCCACAGGTACTGTTGCAAAGTGTGATTGCCCTCTTGGACACGCAGGCCATCCTCAATAACGTCCAGATTGTCACAATGGTGGATGATGACATCCCCGACATTCTGTGCGAGGAAAACCAATTAAAACAGGTGTTCATTAACATCTTGAAAAACGCCATTGAAGCGATGCCGTCGGGCGGTCAGATTTCCATCGAGGTCAAACGAGATGCGTCGCAAGGCGTTGTGATGCGCTTCCGAGATCAAGGTGTGGGCATCCCCGAAGAAAATCTTTCTAGAATCGGGGAGCCGTTCTACACTACCAAGGAGTCAGGCACAGGGCTCGGACTCATGATCAGCTACAGGATTATTCAGGCTCACAGGGGGCGTATGATGATTCAGAGTCATGTCAACCAAGGAACGACGGTCGAAATCAACCTGCCGGAGGTATCCTAACAGCCCTGCGGGTGCCCTCCAGCGGATGAGTCAAAGTTTGTCAGGATACACTTCCGGTCTGGATGAGACATGGCCAGTTGTTTCGGGTGTACGACCCGGTACGCTTCACAAATCTGTTCGTATTCCGGTTCATCCATAAGTACCCACATTGGCTGTGTGCGGTACCCAGCGCTGCGCAGACGGTCATAAAACGTGAATCCGTTTGAGTCGCGCCATCCGGAGTCGTCCCATTCGTTTTCGGAAATCGCAAATACGACATCTTCGGCGACCGAGGGAAAGCGATAGACGGCTAACCGATTCCCGCGACGGTCCCGGAGAACTAGGTGTCTGGCGCCATGTGGACGCTTCTCGCCCCATTCATCATCCTGTGAAATCACATAGTGTACCCAGTTTTCTGACGTCAGGTGTTGGAACAGCTCCTTGTTGCGCGTGTCCAGTGCCCAGTCAATGAGTAGCGAGCGAAGCAGTTCAAGTACCATCGGAGTTCACCTGCCTGTTTTGTAATATTCAGATATTTAGACACGGTGCACTGAAATTCCTTTATGCATGCTTATGGTTTTTGTGATTAACATATGCAGGACAACGCTGACTTGCCACTGGACCCACGAAGGGGCCCCATCCGCGTCCCATAGCGCCTTGCTTGCACCTCTGAACCGTATCCGCTATACTGTCCGTACTGGGAATACTGACATCCGCTGTGACGGGGAGAGTAGCCTGTTCCGCTGCTTGCCAGGGAGGTCTGGCCGATGACTGAGAGCCGACCAAGGAGCGCCAGAGCGAAGTTCACCCCTGAGCTGCGCACCTGATATGGTTTGATGGACCAGGTAGGGTGTGCCGGAGGAGCCCGTTACGCTCGTAAAGTGGACAACGCCGCGCTATCGCCGTAGAGCGTTGTCAATAAGGGTGGTACCGCGAGCCATTCGTCCCTTGGACGGAGGCTTTTTTTGTTTTTATAGCAGGACGCGAATGGAAATAGGAGGTAGGGCAATGAACGTCGTCGACATCGAATCGGCGCTGCAAACACTTCGCGACAAAGCCCTCGAAGCGCTGCGCAGCCTACAGGACGTGCGGGCGCTCGACGACTGGCGAGTACAGTATCTGGGGAAGAAAAGCGAATTGACTCAGATCTCGAGACAAATGGGGGCTCTGAGTCCAGAAGAACGTCCGGTGGTAGGCGAGAAGGTCAATGAGACACGAGGCGCTTTGCAGAGTGCATATGAGGAGATGCAAGCTGAACTGGCGGAGCGCGAGCTAAACAGGCGCTTTGCAGAGGAAACGATTGACGTGACGGTGCCAGGCCGCAGACATGCGCGTGGATCTATACACCCGTTGACGCAAATCATTCAGGAAATCGAGGAAGTTTTCCTGGGCATGGGCTATGAAGTCGTAGAGGGCCCAGAAATCGAGACCGACGAGTACAACTTTGAAAAGCTAAACTTACCCAAGCACCATCCGGCACGAGACATGCAGGACACCTTTTACTTGACCGAAACGCTATTGCTGCGCACTCAGACATCGCCGATGCAGGTTCGAACGATGGAACGTATGCGGCCGCATGTGCCAGTCAAAGTGATCGTACCAGGAAAAGTCTATCGACGCGACGAAGACGACGCCACTCACTCCCACATGTTCCACCAAATTGAAGGACTCGTGGTAGACGAAGGTATCCGCATGAGTGATTTGAAGGGCACCTTAGAGCACTTTGCGCGCGCCATTTTTGGAGCCGATCAGTCGGTGCGGCTACGACCGAGCTTCTTTCCATTCACGGAGCCAAGCGCGGAGTTGGACATCCGGTGCACCAATTGTGGAGGTTCCGGGTGCAGGATGTGCAAGGGGACCGGCTGGCTGGAGATTCTCGGGTGTGGGATGGTGCACCCGAAGGTGCTAGACGGTGCTGGGTACGATAGTCGCCGCTATAGTGGCTTCGCGTTTGGGATGGGACCGGAGCGCATTGCCATGTTGAAATATGGAATTGAAGACATCCGGTTGTTGTATCAGAACGACTTGCGGCTGTTGAAACAGTTCAACAGGGTGCTATGAGGAGGGACATCTTATGAAACTATCCTTTCGATGGATTAGCGATTATGTGGACCTCCACGACATGACTCCGGAAACCCTCGCAGACAAGTTAACGGGCGCCGGTCTGGAAGTGGAGGCTGTAACGCCGCGCAATCAAGGGGTAAGCGGCGTTGTTGTCGGGGAAGTGGTGGCCTGTGAACCCCACCCCAATGCGGATCGTTTGCGGGTGTGTCAGGTGAATGTCGGCGATGGTGCACTGCGTACCATTGTCTGTGGTGCACCGAACGTGACCGTCGGTCAGAAGGTGCCGACTGCGCTGCCAGGCGCGAAGCTGCCCGGAGGATCCATTGGGGTGGCGAAGCTGCGCGGCATCGAATCGCAAGGTATGCTGTGTTCGGCGAAGGAAATCGGACTGGAGACGAACCTGTTACCCAAGGAGCAGACGGAAGGGTTGTACGTGCTGCCGGCCGATGCTCCCGTTGGCGCTGATATCGTGGAGTACCTCGGCCTGGATGATGTGGTGCTCGAAATTGGACTCACACCGAACCGCAGCGACTGTCTGTCCATGCGTGGCTTTGCCTATGAAATTGCAGCCTTATTAGACCGACCTACGACGTTTCCAGAAGACGTCAGTTCGGAAACGAGCGGTAAGTCGCCCGTTCAGGTTCACATCGACACGCCCCTGTGTCAGCGCTATGAGGCACAGGCTTTCACGGGTGTGAAGACGGGACCCTCACCTTTATGGATGCAGATGCGACTGATGGCCATGGGCGTACGCCCCATCAGTTTGCCGGTTGACATCACGAACTATGTGATGTTGGAGTGGGGACAGCCGCTGCACGCATTTGACCTCGACGAAGTCCACGAACACACCATTGTTGTACGACAGGGACGTCCGGGAGAAACCTTGGTGACGCTCGACGGTGAGTCACGTGAACTGACCGAGGACACGATTGTGATTGCGGATCCAGACCGCGCCATTGGCATCGCCGGTGTCATGGGTGGACAGAATTCGGAGATCACGGTGCAGACGAAGGCTGTGGTTCTGGAATCCGCGGCGTTTGACGCCATCTCTGTCCGGAAGACCGGGCAGCGGTTGGGGCTACGATCCGAGGCACAGCAGCGGTTTGAGAAAGGAATAGACCCGCAAGCGGTGACAGGGGCCATTGTTCGCGCGACGCAGCTGTTCCGGGACTTGGCGGGCGCACAGGCGTGGGGCGGCGTGGTCCGTGCTACGTTTGACGACAATGTGCAACACACCGATTCGGTGGTTACATTTTCACCGGAGCGGTGCAATCGACTGCTGGGCACAAAGCACAGCGAAGAGACGATGCGCGACGTATTTCGTCGGCTCGGATTTGCTGTTGAGTCCACGGAGGAGAAGGTCTGGCGGGTCCATGTTCCGCCGCGCAGACCGGATATTTCGCTGGAGGCCGACCTCGTGGAGGAGATTGGACGTTTGGCAGGGTACGACCGCATTCCAACGACGCTACCCGTGGGGCCAGTCACGGTGGGCGCGCGTAATGCGTCGCAGACGCTTCGGAAACGAACGCGTGACGTGTTGATGGGCTGCGGCATGAGCGAAGTCGTCACGTATGTGCTCACCCATCCTTCGGACCTCGATAAGTTGCGCGTGCCCTTGGATTCACCCTACCGGCAAATGATACCGCTCCTGCATCCCATGTCGGAAGAGCGCGTGGCGTTGCGGACGCACTTGCTGCCCAGCCTGGCGCAAGTGGCGGCCTACAACATGGCCCACGGGGTATTGGGCGGGGCCATATTTGAAATCGGACGGGTCTACTGGCCGACGAAGCTTCCGTTAGAGGAACAGCCGTGCGAGCGTATGCAGTGGGCAGGACTTTGGTTTGGCGAGACAGATCCCGGTATTGGCGAGCGTGCCAGGGCGTACGACTTTTACGATGCCAAAGGCGTCGTGGAGACGTGGTTGCAGGCGCTGGGGTGGCAGGACGCCGTTCGCTTTGAACCGGTGCAGCTGAGCTGGCTCCATCCAGGTCGCAGTGCAGAAGTGGTGCTGAAAGGACAGCGGATTGGCTCCATCGGTGAACTGCACCCCGAGACAGGGGCTGCGTTTGATCTCCATCGCGCGGTTTACGCAGAGTTTGATCTGGACCTCCTGGTGCCATGGGTTCAACGTTCGTGGAAAGTCCGTCGCCTGCCAAAATTCCCAGCATCGCGCCGGGACCTGGCCGTGTTGGTGTCTCAGGACGTACCGGTGCAAGCGTTACTGGACACCGCCCGCGAAGTCGCGGACAGTGATGGGGAATCCATCCTAGAGGATTGCCGGGTATTCGACATTTACACGGGGAAAGGTATTGCAGACGGTTACAAGAGTGTCGCTGTGGCATTCCGGTATCGCGCCGACGATAAGACGCTGACGGATGACGAGGTTGTGCTGGTGCAGCAGCGCATTTTGGCCGCATGGACGGAGAAGTACGGAGCGGTGCTGAGGACGAGCTAAGCGTGCGCCGCCCATTTTCAAACAACGACTGTCAGGGCAGGATTTTTGGCAGCGAAGCAGAATAACCCATTGTGAGGTAAAGGGGGCTTCGCGGCATGAGCAGGGATGAAATCCACCGCGTCCGAGTGAACATTGCCGGCACGGAGTACACACTGCGCGGTCGAGAGAAGGAACAGCGACTGTTCGATATCGCCAAAACGGTGAATGACACCATGCAAGCCATAGTACAGGCGAACCCCAATCTGGACACCAAACGGATCGCGGTGCTGGCCGCTCTGAACCTAGCGGAGGAATTATACAGACTTCGCGACCAGTACGACGCGTTGCTGGAGCTCCTCGACGAGCAGACCAAGACGTCGTCGTAAAGCTTGCTCCACATGGGAGTGTGAGTGTTGGATTTACTGGATCTGATTATCGTAGGAATTATCGCGCTGGGCGGTTGGAACGGCTATCGTACGGGGCTGATTCGACAGATCATGCGGCTGTTTGGCGCGGTGATTGCATACTTCCTGTCACTCTGGCTGAAGCCATACGTTGCGCCGACCGTGGCGACTTTTCTACAACGTCACTACACGGCTGGCAATACATCAGGTGTGTTGGGATTGTATTTGGGAGATTTGTCGGGAGCCATCGCTTTTGGACTTGTGTTTGTCGTGACATTTCTCCTGCTCCGGTACGCCATAGGATTGGTCGACGCACTGTTTCAATTACCGATTTTGTCGACCGTGAACCGTTTGGCAGGGCTGGTTGTCGGCTTGATTTTGGCCATCGTGTTCGTGTTTGTCGCCACGCTTGTCGCAGGGTACGTGAACAATGACTGGTTGCAGACCCAACTACACAACTCGTCCTTCGTCCATTGGCTGAATGCAAAGCTATGGTCACAGTGGGGCGGACTATCCAAGTAAAAACACCGACGATCCGTCTTGATGTACGGATCGTCGGTGTTTCACACTGTTTACCTCTGTCGACCCCGCATTTCGGTGGGTACAAACAAGTCGATAATCCCGATAATCAGTGAAGCCAATAATGCGCCAAGCACTGTCACGCGCATTCCTGGTACAAACAGTCCGGCAACGTACAATACCACGGCCCCGGAGAGGAACCCCACAATTCCACGGCCGTAGGGAGAGATCCGAGGTCCAAACAGCGCTTCAATCGCCCATCCCAAGAGGGCAATCACGACCGCTGCGAACAGTGCTGTCCAGAATCCCGATACGCCGAATCCGGGTACGAGGAAACCAACAAACATCAGAACCAAAGCAGACACCACGAAGCGAACTATGGCTCCCAATATGTTCATTCTGCTCCTCCTTTCTGAGTGCTGATTGTAGCATCACCCAAGCCGATATGGATCATGTGGTACAATGTATGGGATTTGCACGCAGGAGCACAGGAAAAGGGTAGATGAGGTGCATGAACGCGCGCGTATTGGACGTGCTTGAATTTGACAAGGTGCAGAGACAACTGGAAAAATACGCGGCTTGTTCGTTGGGGCGTGAAAAAATCAGTCAATTAGTGCCGTATTCGAACATGGCAGATGCCGAACGGGAACTTGAAGTGGTGGATGAGGCACTTCGGTATCTTCACCGATTTGGCGGGTTGCCATTCGGCGGTATCACGGACATTCGCAACGCGCTCCACAAGGCTTCCATTGGCGGAATCCTTGGGGCGGAGGAACTGAACGACATCGTCAACTTTATTGCAGGGGCGCGCAGAGCGCGGATGGCGCTGGAAAACATGTCCGAAGGCGGCGATTACCCTCGGCTCACGGAACACGTACAGGCGCTCTTTGACGCTCGACAGGTGGAAATCGAAATTCGCCAGGCCATCTCTGAAGATGCCACCATTCATGACCACGCAAGTCCGGAGTTGCGGCGAATTCGCACCTCTCTGCGCCACTTGGAAAGCCAAATGCGGCAACAGTTGGAGCAGATGCTGCGAAGCCACCAACGATACTTGCAGGATCCGATTATTGCCGTGCGTGGCAACAGCCTATGTTTGCCGGTGAAAGTCGAGTTTAAGAACCAGATTCCCGGCATCGTTCACGATTACTCTGCGTCTGGCGCGACCGTTTTTATCGAACCACAGGTGGTTGTGGAAAGTAGCGCGAAGGCGCGCGCCTTGCGCGTGGAAGAAGAGCGGGAGATAGAACGCATTTTACAGCGGCTGTCTGATCTGGTTGCCGGGGTTGCCGAGGAACTGTCGCACAATGTGAACCTGGTAGGCGACCTGGATCTTTGGTTTGCGAAAGCCGCGTATGCCAAGAACGAGCGCTGTGAACGCCCAACGCTTCGCGCAGACGGAGTCTGGTGCCTGCGGCAAGCGAGGCATCCATTGATTTCCCGGGACGTGGCGGTGCCTGTGGATTTGACGCTCGGCAAAGACTTTCGAATGTTAATCATTACCGGACCGAACACAGGCGGCAAAACGGTGACGTTGAAAACGGTCGGGCTTCTAACGTTGCTGGCCATGGCGGGGTGCTTTATCCCGACTGGTCGACCGAGTGACATCGGCTGGTGCGACAACATCTTTGCGGATATCGGTGATGAGCAGAGCATTGAACAGAGCCTGTCCACCTTTTCGTCGCATATGCGCAACATCGTTGAGATGATGGAACAGGTGACAGGTGACAGCCTCGTCCTGCTGGACGAATTGGGGGCGGGCACGGATCCTGCTGAAGGCGCGGCGTTGTCCATGGCGATTCTGGATCACTTAAAAGGTTGGGGCGCCAAAGTGGTAGCCACCACCCACTACGCCGAGTTAAAGGCGTACGCGTTTAAAGAACCGCAGGCGATGAACGCAAGCATGGAGTTTGACGTGCAGACTTTGCGGCCGACATACCGCTTGATGGTCGGCATTCCGGGCCGCTCCAACGCGCTTGCGATTGCCACGAGACTTGGACTGTCTGAGCGCATTGTCCAACGCGCCAAAGCATTGCTGACCACGGAGGACTTACGGGTAGAGGACCTGATTGCCAAGATGGAGCAGGCTCGAAGGGAAGCGGAGGAACTCCGGCGGAAAGCGCAGGAAGATCAGCAACGTGCAGAACAACTCCGCGCCAAGGTTGAGGCGGAGTGGGAGGAATTAACGCGGGAATCTGAGAAATTGCGCGAACGAGCCATGCATGACGCGCGCGAAATTGTTCGCAAAGCAGAGCGCGAGGCGGAGCAGGTCATTCAGGAACTTCGGCGGTTGCGGGATAGTGCAAACGTGAAAGACCACCAGTTGGTAGAATTGCGCAAAGCACTGCACGAGGCACTGCCGGACGATTTGCCCAAGCAACGGCGTAGGAGCTTGTCCAAGGAAGACATCCAGGTGGGGGCTGAGGTGCGCGTGCTGTCCCTCGGGCAAAAGGGAGAAGTCCTGGAGAAGAGTGACGACGGCATGGAATATACGGTTCAACTTGGGTTGTTGCGAATGAAGGTGGCGCGGTCCGACCTGCAACTGATTGGCCAACCAAAGGCGAAACCGGTAACGCAGTCGTTTCGGCGCGGCATGCCAAAATCGATGCCTCTTCAGTTGGACATCCGTGGGGCGACGGTGGAAGAATCCATCCCCAGCGTCGATAAATTTCTGGACGACGCAGTCGTGCATGGATTGGCTCGAGTCACGGTGATTCATGGAAAGGGCACTGGCGCTCTAAGAGACGGAATTCGCCGGTACCTCGCCCGCCATCCACACGTGAAGTCGTGGTTTCCAGGAGGGCCAGGTGAAGGTGGCGACGGGGCCACGGTAGTCGAATTAAAGTAAGATATGGAAGTAACAAAATGGCTGCCACATTGTTCGGCAGCCATTTTGTTTGGATACGTACGCATCAAAAGGGACTTATCCGCGAGAGCGGGGCTGCTCCTCGCTGGGCCACAGGATCTCAGGGAGACCAGTGCCGTTTGCTGTCCCCGTACCGTTTGTGTTTCCAGTGCTGTTATCTGGATTCCCTGGCTGGCCCGGTCCCCCTGGCGCACCAAGGACTGTGACCGCGACGGGCTGCGAAGGTGGGGACAACCCCGCGTCGCATGTCGCGTACACTTCGTAGTACAACGTATTTGCACCCGTCGGCGACTTGGAATCCGTAAAGGTAGTTTTGGCCATCGGGCCCGCGATATTCGTAAACGGGCCGTCCGGCGAGGTGGCGCGCCACACGGTATAGCGTGTGGCTCCTTTCACTGCACCCCAAGACAGGTGCACCTTGCCGGAAGAATCCGCAGTCGCCTGAACATTGGCAGGAGCTGGCAACGACTGTAACTGAGCCGTCGTTGGCCCCTGCAAAATCGTGCCACCACGCGGGTCTGGCTGTGTCGGAAGATATTCCGCACTGTCAGCCGTGACAACGCCAGGAGGCAGCGGCTCTGGTGGCACCAGGAACACCCCTTTCCGGATTCCTCCCGGCTGCGTGTTGGTCGTCGCCAGGTACTTCTTTCCGTTAATGACCGTATACAAAGCGCTGACGTGTGTCTTACATGTACTGGTCGGCTCCGTGCCCTGAATGAACAACTCGGTGTACACGTCGTTGTCCGACCTGCAGAGATTTGTGGGCAAATCTCCAGATTTGCTGCACACTTGCATGGCCGTGATGCCTGGCGGCCTTTGCCAAGGCGTCGTTGGAGGATCTTGCTTCAGCAACGGATTCATCATCATGTTCCAGATTTTGAACTTGAGGTCATACCAGTCCGGGCCACCGTTGGATCCATCGGGGATGACTTCATTGTAGTCGTACCCCATCCACAGACCCATAGTATACTTCTTCGTGTAGCCGATGAACCAGCCATCCCTGTGATCGTCTGTGGTACCGGTTTTTCCGGAGATGTAATACCCCGGGAAGTGACTTCCTACAGGCGTAGCGGTGCCGTCTGGATCGTACATTACTCCGTGTAGGATGTCTGTCATGATGTACGCCGTCTGGGGCGAAAACACCCTCTGTGGTGTAACCGCTTTATGTTGATTCAGAATCGTGCCATCTCTGTCGGTAATCTTCTCAAGCATGTAGGCCGGACGCCATACGCCTTGGCTGGTGAACACCGTGTACGCGCTCGTCATTTGCTGAACTGTCAGCCCGTACGTCATACCGCCGATGGCAGCCGACAAATGTGTTTCGTCATCCGGCGTCAGCGTCGTCTGGCCGCGCAGCGTCTTCGACTGTGGGGTAATCCCCATCTTGGCCAGGTAAGGCCAAGCCGCTTTCGGCGTAATTTGCTGCAATAGGCGAATTGCCGGCAGGTTCCGCGACTCCACGAGAGCGCGCCGTGCTGTCATGATGCCTTCCCAATTGGGTTCGGCGTCTCTCGGCGACCAGGCACCGCTTGCTCCAATCCACCTATGTGGGGCGTCAAACAGTGGACTTGCGGCAGTGATTTCACGCATGTCCAACGCCGAACCGTAGTCGAGCAACGGCTTAATCGCAGACCCAGGTTTACGGGGAATATCGGAATGATCCACGTACGCCCCGTTGTTGAAATCGCGGCCGCCGCCGATGGCCAGAATGCCACCCGATTGATTGTCAATCAATGTGGCGCCAGCTTCGTATAAGTCCTGAATCTGCTTGCCATTCTTCCCTAGAATCGGTTTCCCGTTTGCGTCAACGGCGCCGACAGTACTGCCTTGAAACAGGGAGTTGTTTTTCAACACCTTGTCGATGGCGTCCTGCGCTGTCAGGTCGATGGTGGTGTAAATCTTGAACCCCGCCGTCGGCAGCGCTTTCTCGGCGTCTTCCACGGTGACGTATTTTCCACTTTGCACCAGAGCCTCTGCCACCAGTGGTTCCACGTTGTCCTGCATCACGTATGGATATGGGGTGGATTCCGGAGGGGGATCCTTGAGTTCCTTAACCACGTCCACCTTGATGGCGGAATCGTACTGGGCTTTGGTAATCATTTTATCTTGCAACATCTGATCAAGGATGTAATGTTCGCGCTGGACTGTATTTTTCGGATTCGAGTACGGCGAAAACAACGACGGGTTGTTCGGGATAGCAGCAAGAAACGCAGCTTCTGGGAGGGTGAGATATTTTACATCTTTGTGGAACATAATGTCAGAGGCCACTTTGACACCGTACACGTTGTTGTTACCCATGCGACCCATGTATACCCAATTCATATAATCGGTCATGATTTCGTCTTTGGTCAGCATGTGATTGACTTCCAGTGCCAAGGCAATTTCCTGGATCTTACGCTTGGCCGTCCGCTCTTGTTCCGGGAACATCGCAAGTTTAACGGTTTGTTGCGTGATGGTACTCGCACCACTGACAATGCGGTGTCCGAGCAGATCCTGGATCACTGCGCGCCCCATGGCCAGCGGGTTCACGCCGATGTTGCTGTAAAATGTCTTGTCCTCCGCAGCAATGAACGCGTTGACAAGGTACGGTGACACCTGTTTCACGGACGCAATCGGCTGTCGGTCACCGTCGGCGGAAAACCGCCCGATGACTTTTCCATTCCTATCGTATACGACCGACGGTTCACTCATATTCGCAAACGTATCGGCCGTCACTGAAGGTAGGCCTTTCAACATTGAGGTCACATAACCGACCGCTACGCCAGCGACAACCGTAATGCACGCTCCGATACCCAGGGAGGTGTATCCAATCCAACGCCATACAGGATGGCGGCGCTCGCGTTTTGCGTCTTTGGCACGGCGTGCATCCGATGACTGACCGTTGCGAGACGGCGGTTGTGTGTGGTTCCCCATTCGGTTCACTCCTCTCAGGAAAATTATAGAATGCGGTATGAAGACCACCTGCGTGTCAGTTTGCCGAAAGCTGTCGCCGTTGACGGTCAACTGTAGCGTTTGTTATACTGGCACAAATTCATACTGACCGAAGAAAAAGGTAAGTACGCGGGCAGTGCGCGTATTCAGAGAGTCGGTGGTGGGTGCGAACCGGCCGCGCGTCCGCGGAAGTTACGCCTTTAGAGGTGTGTCGGCGCGAGTCGGCACCGGGGGCCCCGTTATCGCCGTGAAAGTGGTTGTCGACGCTGTTCGGCAACAAGCAGGGTGGTACCGCGAGGCTAGCCTCGTCCCGCATGGGATGTGGCTTTTTTATTTGCACGTAGACGACAGACAAACAGGAGGAGATGTGTCGTGGGCATTTTACAAGAACTGTCGTGGCGAGGGCTTGTCCATCAAGTGACAGACATGGAAGGTCTGGAGAAACAGTTGGCCAATCCGACCACTTTGTACGTGGGATTCGATCCGACCGCAGACAGCTTGCATATCGGAAGTTTGCTGCCCATTCTGACGCTGCGCCGATTCCAATTGGCAGGGCACCATCCCATCGCGCTGGTGGGTGGTGCGACAGGATTGATTGGGGACCCCAGCGGAAAGGCCAACGAACGGACGTTGAACGACCGGGAAACGGTGGAACAGTGGAGTCAGCGAATTCGTGAACAACTCGAGCGATTTCTCGACTTCGATAACGTGCCGAATCCGGCTGTCATCGTTAACAACTACGACTGGACTCACAGCCTTGACGTGATTACCTTTCTACGGGACATCGGGAAAAACTTTTCATTGAACTACATGCTGGCCAAGGAGTCTGTTGAAGCGCGCCTCGAACGAGGGATTTCGTTTACGGAGTTCAGCTACATGATCCTGCAAGCGCACGATTTCTGGAACCTGTTTAAGACCAGGGGGTGCCGTCTGGAAATTGGCGGTAGTGATCAGTGGGGGAACATCACGGCAGGTCTCGAACTTGTCCGTAAGTTGTCCGGCGAAGAGGTGTACGGCCTGACCATGCCCCTTGTGACGAAGGCGGATGGAACGAAGTTCGGCAAGACGGAGGGCGGTGCGATTTGGCTGGACAGGAACAAAACCACGCCGTACCAGTTTTACCAATTCTGGTTGAACGCGGACGACCGCGACGTCATTCAGTACCTGAAGTATTTCACCTTCCTGTCCCAGGATGACATCGCCGATCTCGCACACAAGGTCGAGACCAATCCAGGAGCCCGCGAAGCGCAGCGCACTCTAGCTCGGGAAGTCACATCCCTAGTTCACGGGAAGGCAGATGCCGATAGGGCGGAGCAGATTTCAAAGGCGTTGTTCAGTGGAGACATCCGCGACCTGTCGAAGGAAGAAATCGCTATGGTCTTTCAGGACGTTCCCTCCACAGTACTGGCGAAATCAGCTGAATTGCTGTTGGTGGATCTTCTGATTCAAGTTGGTGCCTGCTCATCCAAACGACAGGCCCGTGAAGACATCGTTAATGGCGCCGTGTCGCTGAACGGAGTTCGTTGTACAGATGTCGAGAAGGTGGTCGGGGTGGAGGACAGAATCGACGGCGAGTACGTCGTGCTGCGCCGCGGCAAGAAAAAGTACTTCCTCGCGAAGTTTGAGTGACAGCAATTCCCACAGTATCGCTGAACTCGTGTCCAGATTGTCCCCTCCTCTGCGTATACATGACAGAGGAGGGGATGTCTATGTCCGCCAAGGGCTTTCAATCGGTCAGGTCTTCTCCAACGCAGGGATTGAGGCGTCCGCGTCGGCCGCACGGGTCTATCGCGATTCTCCTATCGATACTGGCGTGCGCTTCGCTGCTGCTGTACGCCATCAACGTAAAGATTCGCCCAGCCATCGCAGCCGGTGCTAGGGCGGTGGCTACACGTGCCGCCAACGCCGCCTTGAACAGAGCGGTAACTGAGGAACTGGCCCGCAGTGCCGCTGCGGAGAACATTGTTCACTACAATGTGAACCGCACCGGGGATTTGAAAGTGGCCGATTTTGACTTCGCATACGTGACTAAAGTTCAGTCTGCCGCAACGGACTTGGCGGAAAACTACTTGGCGGATTTATCGGACCAATCATTGCGCCTCCCGATTGCGCAAACGTTTGGTGGTGCTGTGTTTTCAACCTTAGGTCCTGTCATTCCAGTCCGAGTGAACCTCGTAGGTTCCGCACATTCCTCCGTCAGCGTGGAATCGAAATCCGTCGGCATTAATCAGACGGTGCACATCCTTTACTTGCAATTGAACGCCGACGTGCAAGTCGTGGCTCCCCTCGTGGCTCAGCCCGTGTCCGTGCAATCACGGGTGCCTCTGGCCTATGTGGTGTTCAACGGGCAGGTACCGAACACGTTTTACGGTGTACCTTCGCAAAGTCCTGCTTTGCCACCGATTTCTCCCGGGCAAGGAGGTCACTAGCATCACAAGTGCTCACAGCGTTGGGCACCTGCTCTTGAAACGCCCATTTTTGTGCCCGAAATAGGCACTTTCTGGGCACCCGCATATACTGGCAGGGACGTTGCGCCAAAGCGGGCGCCAAGGGAGGCAGGATGCATGAAGAAGTACATTGTTCGCGACGGCGATACGATGTGGACCATCAGCAAAGAGACAGGCGTGCGCGTAAACCTGTTGATGGCGGCCAATCCGCAGGTCACAGACCCGAATCGCCTGAGGCCGGGGAACGTTATTGTCATCCCGGAACTTTACAAAAAGTCAGCGACCAAGCCATCCGGCGAACCTTTAAAACCCCCGAATGAACCAGCGCCAGCAGGCGCAGTGCCGCCATACTTTGGATTCGCTTGGCCTCATGTGGTCAAAGCGGGCGAGACGTGGGAATCCATCGCAGCCAGATACAATGCGTCCGTGGCACAATTAAAGGAACTCAACCCCAGCCAACCGGAAGGGATGGTGTCCGAGGGGCAAGTCATTTACGTTCCAGGTGTCACCTCACAGGGCACGTCTGCTTCAGGCTCCCAGACGCAAACCACGCTTTCGCCTGGTGGCCAGCCGTATGGGACGCCTCCCGCCCAGTATCCACCTGAATCCGCACAGCCGTGGCAACCGGAGACATATGGCCCAGGAGGCCCACAGTACCAACTGCCGGCTGGTTACCCCGGCGCCGCGATCGGTCCGCAGCCCATGTACTCGAATCCTATGCCGTACGCGCCAGGCGGCATGTATCCAGAACCGGGGATGGTCCCGCAGGGCGTGTATCCCGGACCGGTTGTTCCTCCTCAACCCGGTTTTGAGCCGTACGGTCCGCATACACATTATCCGTATCGAAC
The DNA here is from genome assembly GCA_963788285.1 of uncultured Alicyclobacillaceae bacterium. Taxonomy (GTDB): domain Bacteria; phylum Bacillota; class Bacilli; order Alicyclobacillales; family Alicyclobacillaceae; genus Alicyclobacillus_A. The sequence continues at coordinate 358,261 of CAWBGB010000012.1, read as the reverse complement.
CCGCAAGGCGCCTGGGTTCATTCCAGGTGCGAACGTGGTGAAGCCCGCGTATTCCGGATACTGGGCGTTCATTCCATATCAACCACATCTTTACGGAATGCCGCCAGTGCCCGTCATGAAGGTGCGCAGCCCACACATGCAGTCACCTGCGACTTGGTACAGCGACGGCGGGGACAGTGGCTTCAGTTGGCGTGGCGACGAAACGTCCAGCTGGAATGTCAGAGGGTGGGAAGATTCCGCTGCATCGCCGGAAAAACCAGCTTCCCGCGCCCATGCCGACGAAGGGCATGATGAATCCCGAGAGGCCCAACGCGACTCGGATTGACCGGCGGGAACTGGCGGCGGCTCTGGAACGGTTTTACGGTCTTTCCGTTGTCAGTGTGGTCCCTATGCGCACGGTTTACGGCGTTCTGACGACAACGGGCGAGCGGTGGATCTGGAAATGCGTCCGCCGGCAGTCTGTCATTCCGCTGCACATACAGGTTCAGACATACGTTGCTGCGGCGTTGCTGGAACACGGCATTATAGCGCCGATGCCGACGCGAAATCGCTATGGGGACTGGATTACACAAATCGGATCTGACGTTGGGTACCTGCAGCCGTGGGTATCCGGCAGGCATATCGATGTGGGCGACACATCGGAGCGGCTCAGAGCTGTAGCGACGATAGCGGCGTTTCACAGTGTCGCAGGTCATCTTCCGCTTCATCCGTACCGTGAGTTGATGCGTCCGCCACTGTGCGCGAAACTCGCGATGAAGCGCGATTTTCTCTACGCCAAGTGGGACCAGGTCACAGCTTGTTGTCCGGATTCCAAGGGTCAGGCAGAGGTGCTGTTCAGAGCAGCGGACAGTGCAGTGCATGCCGCCGAACGCGTGCGGGTATTTCTTTACGCGCACCGCGACATGGCACCGCACAACTTACTCTTGCAAGCTGAGGGCAACGTGGCGCTGATTGATTTCGATGAGGCTGGTTTAGACGATCCACTCGTCGACCTTTTTCAGTGTACAAATCATGGGATTCACTTCGGCGGTCTCGGTGCAGGCTACTTTCGCCACATTCTGGAGACATACCGGCGGAATTGCCCGATAGATGGGGATCGCGAGCAGGCACTGTGGGTGATGTTTGGTTTTCCGGAACTGCTGTTTCGTGCCGTCTCAGAATGGGTGCGCGAAGGGCGTGCCGATGGTGAGCGGCGATTACACAGGGCGTTGACTTTGGAACGGCTGCGGAGACAGGTGTTGATGCAGGAACAAACGCCAAACGGTGGGCACAGGTGATGACTGTGCCCATTTGCTTTCACCAAGCGGCAGGGTATACTGAGAGGCGGTGAAAATAACACGAAGAAGCCTCTGGGAGTGTGACGTACGTGACGCAGCAGGTGAGAGTGGCACTTGGACAAGTTCGGCCAGTGCTCGGCGACGTCAAGGCAAATCTAGACAAACACCTGGCATGGGTCGAACAGGCCAAGGGAGAGGGCGCTTCCATCGTCGTTTTTCCGGAGCTTGGACTGACCGGCTACCAAGTGCAGGATCTGACACTTGATGTCGCTCGTACGCTGAAAGACGCGGACATTCGCCAAATGGTGGATGCCAGCCGCGATATCGATATTACATTCAGTTTTGTGGAAGAATCGCGGGAACACCTTTTTTATGTGTCCACCGTCTATGCGTCGGAAGGGGAGATTCGGCACGTGCACCGAAAGGTGTATTTGCCGACCTATGGAATGTTCGACGAAGGACGTTATTTTGCGCGGGGTGACCGCTTTGACACGGTACAGACGAAGTACGGTACGGCCGGCATGTTAATCTGTGAGGACGCTTGGCACGTGTCCAGTCCGTACCTGTTGTCTTTGGCAGGTTCGGATCTCTTGATTCTTCCTGCGGCCAGTCCTGCCCGCAGTGTGACCGAGCAAGACCAGTTCGGGTCGCAAAAATTTTGGCAGGAATTGTTGCAGGTATACGCGCAGTTGTTTGGCCTATTTATTGTGTTTGTAAACCGCGTCGGGTTCGAGGACGGAATTAACTTTTTCGGGGGGTCTGGCGTGGTCAGTCCAACTGGTGAGTGGGTGGTGCACGCCCCGTCTCTCGAAGAAGCGCTTGTGGTGGGTGACATGGACATGACGCTTGTCCGGCGAGCTCGCTTTACAACCCCAATGTTAAGAGACGAAAATAAGGCCTTGGTGCTACGTTCACTGAATCGACTGGTACATGGGCAGGAAGCGAGGGACGAGTGGTGAAAACGGAGATTCAGCGCCGCCTTCAGATCAATGAGAAACTGACGGCTGAGGTGCTAACTGCGTTTATCAGGGAAGAGGTCGAGAAGGCAGGGTTTCAGAAAGTGGTTTTTGGCCTGTCCGGTGGAATCGACTCGGCGCTTGTGGCATACCTAGCAGTACGCGCCTTGGGGCCTGAACGGTGTCACGCTGTGATGATGCCGTACACCACGAGCAACCCGAAAAGCTTAACCGACGCCCAGGCTGTGGTGGATGATCTCGGTCTGCAGGCGCTGGTGGTCCCCATCAGTGCTCCTGTAGATGCGTTTTTTGCGGAGATGGACGAGCGATTGGGGGTGCCAGCAACTCCCTTGCGGCGTGGCAACCGCATGGCGCGCGAGCGAATGTGCACGCTGTTTGACCTGTCCGCCCACTTCTCTGCATTGGTCCTGGGCACAAGTAACAAGACCGAGTTGTTGTTGGGATACGGTACTCAGTTTGGCGATCTCGCGAGCGCACTCAACCCTATCGGCGACCTTTACAAGTCGCAGGTACGTCAGTTGTCGCGTTATCTGGGGGTTCCGCAGTCGATTCTTGAAAAGCCCCCAAGTGCCGACTTGTGGCAAGATCAGACGGACGAAAAGGAGCTTGGGTTCACCTACGAGTTTGCCGACGAGGTGTTGTACCAACTCGTGGACCTTCGCTGCTCCGTCGACGACCTGATCCGCCAAGGGTACGACGCCGCCACGCTGCAGGCCATTGTCCGGCGCGTGGAGCGCAATCAATATAAGAGGAAGCCGCCCATCATTGCGAAGTTGTCGTCGCGTACGGTTGGCGTCGACTTTCGTTATTTACGTGACTGGGGGCAGTGAAGCGTGCAGCATGGTTGATACAACACTGAGGGGGGAAATCCATGGCTGGGCATTCGAAATGGCATAATATCCAACGGCGCAAGGGAAAGCAGGACGCGATTCGCGGCCAGTTGTTCACGAAGTTGTCTCGGGATATCTACTTGGCTGCGAAAGAAGGTGGTGGCAATCCGGAAACCAACTTCCGGCTGAAGGTCGCCATTGAACGGGCAAGGCAAAACAATTTGCCGGCGGACAATATTGCTCGTACGATTGCGAAGGCGACAGGAACCCTGCAAGGTGTTTCATACGAAGAATTGACGTACGAAGGGTACGGTCCGTATGGCGTGGCCATTATGCTAGACATTGTCACCGACAACCGCAATCGGACGGCGGCCGATGTACGTCACATTTTCTCCAAACGGGGCGGAAACCTCGGCGAAGCAGGGTGTGTTTCGTGGATGTTCCATCGCATTGGCGCTATCACCATTTTGAAGGAAGGCTGTCCCATGAATGGGGACGAATTGATGCTGCAGGCGTTGGAAGCCGGAGCTGATGACCTCAAGGAAGACGAGGATTCCTACCTTGTCATCACGGCGCCAGAGGCATTCAAGTCGGTCCGGGACGCGTTGGAAGGAGCAGGCTTAACTCTTGAGGATGCGGAGTTGACGTACCAACCCGACACCTGGATGACACTGGACGGCGAACAAGCAGAAGCGGTCATGGACTTGATAGAAGCACTCGAGGCGCACGACGACGTGCAAAACGTCTATACGAACTTTACGCCCGCAGACTGAATAACTGTGGATCCAAAGTGGCATGCTAGTCTCGACCAGGATGGAGAGGTGAGGGAGCATGCCGAAACGGACTCGGACATTTGCCTACTGGGCGGTAGGCGGCATAGCGACATTGCTATCTCTTTTGTGTGCTGCGCTGTATCTGCCTCAAGTCGCATCTGCGGATACTCCGTCGGTATCTGACTTTGGCCAACCTGTCACAGAGCAGGCGTGGTCTAACGTGCAAGCGCACCATCAGCGGGCGGCCTTTGTCACGCTGTACCCGGATGGGAGCGGTAGTATTCAGGTGCGTCAGATTGCTGACGACACGCTGAACGCCTTTGCGACAGAATCCTCCAGTTGGCGAATGGACCATGGGTTGACGTGGTTTGTCCAGATGCCCGTGTATGTGAAAGATGTCTCGCCTCCACCGTCGGTGTTTGGCGAGAGTTCGGTATAGTCTTACTCGCACGTTGCGTCTCCTGATCTATTTTGAAAAACCAGCGAGCGATTTGCAAAATTTCATTAGAATGGTTCAGGCATTCGTTTCCGTGTGGAACGAATGCCTTTTTGGTGCGGATGACGTACGCCCACTTGTATCAAGTGTATCACTTGTTATGATTGATACTCTTGGATCTCTCGATGGGAGGGAGGATGTTGGATGAACGTCAAGTTAGCTCACTGCGCTTTCGCCTGGATCTCAGCCGGCCTATCTACGAGCAAATTCTGGAACAAATGAGCAGCGCGATTGCCAGGGGAGACTTTGCTCTCGGTGAAAAAATCCCGTCGGTTCGTGAAATGGCGCAAGCCCTGAGGGTAACGCCAAATACGGTCATGCACGCGTATCAGGAGATGGAGCGGGAGGGCTTGACCGAGACGCGTCGAGGGCAGGGCACGTTCATTACCACGTCGCGGGAACGCGTGGATCAATTTCGGACCGAATTGGCTCACCGCGTGATGGAAGAGTTCCTGCAGAAGATGAAGAGCCTTGGATACTCCTGGGAAGACATTTTGAATGACCTACAAGCGAAACGAGTAGGCGACGTTGACCCATGACAGACGCCGCAGTCATCTGCACAGAAGAAGCAATACGGACAGAAATACGCCTTGCAACCACTGAATCTCACCATTCCCAGCGGCCGCGTTGTCGGAAATTTTAGGTCCCAATGGGTCGGGGAAATGCGCAACTTTATAGGCAGGAAAGAATCGGGAATGTTGGCGCGTTTGCACATCACTCCGATGCGTCCAATCACGTATTTAATGGGTATGTGGGTACCCGCCATTATTGCGGTTTTGATTCAGTGCGTGGTGCTGGGGTTCGGACATTTCGTCTTTGGCGTGAATCTGGGATGAGCGCCATCAGTCTCATCGTGCTCTGCCTGGCGATTTTCGGAACAGGCATTGGTTTGGCCGTGTCCCTGTGGATACGCGGAGAAAACCAAGGTAGAGCTATCACGATGCTGATTACGTTGGGAGACGCCGCTCTCGGCGGCGTGTGGCAGACGTTGGTTGTTCTGTTGGCGTTTGGCCTGGTCGGTTTGTTGGTCGCTTTGCTGCGCTTTCCTCATTTCCTGCGGCGGCCAACTGAAGGTTGCGAATCCAGGCGCGGGACAATCTTGCATCGTCCCCTTACACCGTTGAACCGTCCAGTGATAAAGCACATTCTGAGATTTGCAACAGACAAAGGACACGTGAGCATCCATTCTACGTAGAATGGATGCCTTAGATTGTCGATAAAGGGGCGCGTCGGTGCCTGTTTATCAATGTTTTTGGTTTTTTGAGTTCATATTTTAATCCGCATTCGTGCCAAACGAACGCGACATCGCCCCTCAACTGGATTGTCTATCCAGGTGAAGGGAGATTTTCTTCGTGTTCTGGCAGGCTGCCATCATCAGTGCTTGTTCTAGCACCTTACGCCTGCCTCGGAACCTTGCATATCGGTATCCGTGTAATTGCTTTGCATCTGCGAAACTGCGTTCAATGGTTTCTTTGCGTTTCCTGTACAGATGCTTGCCGGATTTGGTTAGGCGATACTCTTGTACTCGCAGTCGACTGTCTTCCCACACATGACGTACGACTATTTTTTGTTTCGATCTTGATCGCGTACACTGTTTCAGTAAACTGCAGGACCTACAGATCTTCACGATTGGTCGTACGGTAGGTCAGTCGGTGATTCGCGGGGCAAATACATGAGTTGGTTTTCGCATCGAACTTGAACTTCCACTTCGGGAGCAGACCTTGCGTCGGATGAAATCGCCGGTACCCAATCACCGCGAAGATTCCCTTTTGCTCCAGTGCGTGACAGATAGGCATGGAGAGATATCCCGAATCCCATGCCACAGCCTCTACTTAGGACTCAAAACGTTCCATTTGCCGTTCCAATCGTTCAATGTACGGCACGGAGTCGTGGACGTTCCCAGGAGTAATATGTACATCTGTGATAACGTTGTATTTGGCATCCACAGTACGGTTGTCAAGGTAGTAGAACCCTTCCGGTTTCCCTTCTCGGTACATATACCCACTGTCCAGGTCAGTCAGGCTGACCTTAATCTCGCGTTCTTCTGTCACCTCCTCCCTCGGTCGTAAGGGCTTTTTTTGGTGTGCCATTCTGTCCGCCTCAATTGCTTTGTCGAGTTCACTCAGGTAGTACTTGGTCCGTTCGTGTACGACTTGAGCTTTAAAGCGATGCTTGTTCGCATTTGCCTTGGTGTGCGTGGAATCGGTCATAAGGACACGACCAGACACCATCCGGTGTTTCATGGCTTGCGAGACAATCTCGTCAAAGATCTCCTGAAAGATGTTTGAGTCCTTAAAGCGGGTACAACGGTTGAGACTGATGGTGGTATGGTATGGAACGCGGTCCGTGAGTTTAAGACCGAAAAACCAGCGATATGCCACATTCGTGCGAATCTCCTTTTTCAGTTGACGCTCCGAGCGTATGCCGTAGAGGTAGCCGATGAAGATCATTTTGAAGGGAACTACGGGATCGATGGGCGGACGCCCATTGTCTTCACAGTAGTATGGACGAACTTTTTCGTGGATGAAGGAGAAATCGATGTGGCGGTTGATTTTACGCAACAAGTGATCCTCAGGGACAAGTTCTTCGATGGACGCGAACTCGATTCAGACTGATGAGAATCGAAATTATGAAGATTTAAATATATTATACCATAATTAGATATTTCTGCACTTACCAGACAGAATTGAAGGCTGTCGAGGGTTTCTCCACAGCCTGGGGCATCCATTCTACGTAGAATGGATGCCTTTGGTTTCAGCGGGGTGTTCGACAACCCGCCGTGGGTCGTACGTTTCCTGTCTAGTAAGACTCGTCAAGTAGGATTTCTTGATCCCAAACGCGAAGTCGTATAGCGTAGGGAGGACCTGCAAATGAACGAACAGCGCATCATTGGAATTGACCCTGGTATTGCACGAATGGGATACGGTGTTGTGGCCGTGGCTGGAAATCGGACTGAGGCCATTGATTACGGTTGTATCGAGACGCCGCCGGAATGGTCGGTTGCTCAGCGTCTTCAAAAGATATATCAGGATTTGCGGCACATCATGGTGGAATATCACCCCCACGTGATGGCTGTCGAAGAACTATTTTTCAATCGAAATACAACCACGGCGTTCGTCGTCGGACAAGCCCGAGGTGTCGCTCTGTTGGCGGGAGTGGAAGCGGGGCTGGCGATGGCCGAGTACACGCCGATGCAGGTGAAAATGGCCGTGACAGGGTACGGAAAGGCGGATAAGAAACAGGTACAGGAAATGGTTCGGGTGTTACTCAACCTGGCCACCGTGCCGAAGCCGGACGACACAGCCGATGCGTTGGCCGTTGCGATTACGCATGCGCACTCGGCACCCATGTTGAACTTGGTAGAGCGCGTGGCATCCCCTCGGTCGCGCACGGTGAACTACGGAAGGGGTGTCAAGCCGTGATTGCGTTTCTGCGCGGCATCGCACATACGGTTGGGGAAGGTTATGTTGACGTCGACGTGCACGGTGTTGGCTATCGTGCATTTGTGGCGCAAAAGGTTGCGGATAGTCTGCAAAGCGGCCAGGAAGTGTTTTTATTCACCTACCAGGCCGTGCGGGAAGACGCAATCTTGCTGTACGGATTTCCCACGGAAGACGACCGAAACTGGTTTGAACTGCTGATTGGCGTGTCGGGAATCGGCCCCAAGGGAGCCTTGCAAATTCTGTCCGGCATCAGCGGCGCTGAGTTTGCGGAAGCCATCTACGCTGAGGATGTCGACACGCTCTGTCGACTACCTGGTGTCGGGAAGAAGACCGCGGCGCGGCTGGTCGTGGAACTGAAGGACAAATTGGAAGATATGTGGCGCGTTTCACGGACAACGTCTCGCAAGGAGGTCGCTGCGTCCGCCGCGACGGAGACGAGCCGTGTCGAACGGGACGTCATTGAGGCATTGGTGAGCCTTGGCTATAATGAAAGGCAAGCTGCGGAGCAAGTGCGTCAAGTCCTCTCAGAAGCGCCATCCATTGCCGTTGAAGACGCGTTGCGACTGTGTCTACAGAGGATGTCTGGCTGACCTTTGCACTGTCGAGAACTTACGGTTGGGACCACCCGAGGGCGCAAGATGGAGGGAATGACGTTTGACTGAACGAGTGATTTCTGCGGATTGGAGTGGCGAGGACGCTACATTTGAATCCCTTCGGCCTCGCTTTTTGGACGATTACATCGGTCAAGATAAAATCAAGGACAACTTGCGCGTCTTTATCGAGGCGGCCAAGGAGAGGTCCGAATCACTCGACCACGTGTTGCTTTATGGACCACCTGGGCTCGGCAAGACGTCGCTTTCGATGATTATTGCAAATGAACTGGGCGTACATATCCGTATCACGTCGGGGCCTGCCATCGAAAGACCGGGCGATCTTGCTGCGTTGTTGACGAACCTGCAGCCCGGCGATGTCCTGTTCATTGACGAAATTCACAGGTTATCGCGAGCTGTGGAAGAAGTGCTCTATCCAGCCATGGAGGATTACGCCATTGATATTATGATTGGCAAGGGGCCGAGCGCGCGTTCCGTACGCTTGGACTTGCCGCCGTTTACGCTGATTGGTGCCACCACGCGAGCAGGTCTGTTGTCGGCGCCGCTGCGAGATCGGTTTGGTGTGATTGCACATTTGGACTATTACACCGTCGAAGATTTAACAAAAATTATCCGACGCACCGGTGATATCCTGCGGCTTCCAATGGACGACGAGGCTGCGGCCGAAATTGCCCGTCGGTCACGAGGGACGCCGAGAATTGCAAACCGCTTGCTGAAGCGGGTGCGCGACTTTGTCCAGGTTGAACGCGCCGCCGTTCTCACAAAGGAGATTGCTTCCCGAGCGCTCGGCAAACTCCACGTGGACGACCTGGGACTGGACGAACTGGACTACAAAGTGTTGACGACGATGATCCAGAAATTCGGAGGGGGTCCGGTGGGGCTCGAGACCTTGGCGGCTGCAGTGGGTGAAGAGTCTGGTACGATTGAAGATGTCTATGAACCCTATTTAATTCAAATGGGCTTGATACAACGTACACCGCGTGGCCGAATTGCCACAGTGCGCGCGTATCAACACTTGAAATACCCTGTCCCAGAGCGGATTGGTGGAGATGTAGAATGAACAGATTTCCCGCGCGAGCTGCGACCCCAACAAACGCTGCGTTGAGAACGAAAATTGTGGAGCGAGGTGGAATGCGTGCGTGGATTGCTCTTTCGCCGCAAGAACACCGAGGACAGCCTTCAACTGGATATGTTGCTTCAGCAAGCCCAGGCGGGGGATGAGGACGCCCGCAACGCCTTGATTGACACGTACTCTCCATTCGTGCTGCGCATCGCCTCGCAGGCCTCGAGGCGGTACATTGAGCGGGGACGGGATGACGAGTATAGTGTGGCCTTGCTTGCGATGAACGAAGCCATCGACAGATATAATCCGGAGCGGAACGTCAATTTCCTCGGATTTGCGGAAACCATCATCCGACGCCGTCTGATTGACCACTTCCGGACACAACGGACCCAGTCGAGGGCAGTGCCCTGGACCGAGTTCGATGTTGTCGACGATGAAGACAACGTGACGAACTACGTGGAAGTGCAGACTTCCATCGCAGTTCACCAGCGGGCTGAAGAACAGGAGGCGCGCCGCCTGGAGATTACGGAGTACGCGGAACGTTTGCGTGACTACGGACTGTCGTTCAGCGAACTTGTGGATTTGTCACCGAAACACGCCGATGCGCGTGCACACGCCATTCAGGTTGCGCGGACCGTCGCAGACGACGCAGAACTTCGTGAATACGTCCTCGAGAAAAAAGCGTTGCCTCTGAAAGCCTTGGAGGACCGCGTCGGTGTCTCGAGAAAGACAATGGAGCGCCAACGAAAGTACATCCTCGCCGTGGTCTTGCTGCTGTGCGGAGATTTTCAGCACCTGCAGTCATTCATTTCCGAGTAGAGAGGGGGGGCAAGGATGCGCCGTCGAGGGATTGTGATGGATTTGACGGTGGATTCCGCAGTGGTGTTATCTGCGGACGGGGAATTTTGCAGGTTGCCGCGCAGTGCCGACATGTCTGTGGGCAGTGAGGTTTCCTGGGAGTCCCAAGATGCCGTCCCGAACCGTGGAGCGAGAGCACGGCGCTGGGGGTTTTCTGGAATCTGGTACCGAGTTGGGATCGCGGGGGCTGCAGCATGTCTCGCCATCGCAGCCGGTGCGTGGTGGAGCGTCGGCGTGGAGCACCCCGTGGAAGCGTATGCGCGCGTTTCCATCGACATCAATCCCAGCGTGGCCATGACTGTCAATTCGGACATGGTGGTCATTGACGCGACGGGGATTAATGCAGATGGCCAACGATTGGTGTCCCAGTTGAAACTGAAAGGCGAAACATTAAAGCGTGCTGTCACAGACGTGCTCAGTGCCGCTGCAGAGGATGGCATGTTGCCGGACGCTGACACCATCCTGATTTCGGCAGCACCGGCGCAGTCCAACGCGACGGTGGACCAGACGGTCGAAAAAATTGCGACACTAGCCGAGCAAGACGTGCAGTCGGCCATCTACAGCAATCCACAGGTGCAGAAACATCACCCGAAGGTGTATGCGCTGGGGCTGTCGAACATGATTTGGAGCGCGGCGAATCAGGCGGACATATCACCTGGGAAATTGGCTGCATACCTGATTGCGACTACCGAAGGACAGTCGGTCAGTTTGGACCAGTTGCAGGGTGAAACACTCATTAGCATCCTGTCGAGCAGCAAGTCGAAATCAGCGATGCAAGTGCTCAGTTCCAACGATGCTGCACAAGTTGAAAAATGGCTGAAACAACTGCAGATTTCTACACCTTCGATTGTCACAAGTAACGCAGTTCCGAGCCAGGGCCATGCCCCTGGTGAAATGGTTTCCAGCAATCGGCCAGCAACTGAGAATACTCCGGGACACAAGGATTCACTTGCGCAGACCGTCGGTGGTCAACAGGCAGGTGGCGGTCAATCCTCGAATCGTCCCGGCAAAGGGGAAGAAACCGGGAAGGACAACCAGGCTTCGCATAAGGCGCCAGATACAGGGTACAGTGTCACCGTACATCTGGGGAACAGTGTGATCACTGTCCCCCTAGGTGGTCCCCTGCTGCCAGGCGTCGGTTCGCAGGTACATGAGCAATCGTGTGGCTCGAAAAATGACAACAAGGGCATTCAGCATGTCAACACGGACAGGCTATGGAATGATATCCGAGCGGACGATGAGAAGGAGCAGAAGACTGGGCCCTGCCACAAGTTAAACAACGAGTCTAGACACGACTCAAATTACGGTGGACTGCTCGATGGTTTATTCGGTGTACTACGGAATCATTAAATCATTTATTCGATACATACCAACGGACGCCAGCGGGTGCGGGTGTCCGTTTTGCATGTGGGCACTGCACGCGCCACTGATTTTGGACATTGTCTGCATTCGCGTATAATAAGACCCGCACGTACACATTGAAAGGTGAATGAGAGTGCTGGTTGAAGAATTTCATTACGACTTGCCGGAAGAACTGATTGCGCAAGCGCCTCTGGAACATCGCGAAGATTCGCGATTAATGGTGGTGGACCCGGTCGCACAGAACATCGTCCACAGCGAATTTCGCCGTCTGCTGGAATACCTGCGCGCTGGAGACCTGCTCGTATTCAACAACTCCAAGGTGATTCCCGCTCGACTTTACGGCAAGAAATTCGACACTGGAGCGAACGTGGAACTGTTGTTGACGCGCCCACGCTCAGACGTGGAGTGGGAGGCGATGGCAAAACCGGCGAAACGCCTGAAACCGGGGACCAAGATTGTGTTCCGTAAGCCTGCGCAAGACGCCGTCACGGTTGACGTTGAGCCAGCAAATTTCGCGGTGGTCACGGACGTACTGGACGGGGGATTGCGCCTTGTTCGCTTCGAAGTGGCCGGATCGTTCGACGACTTTTTGCAAGCATATGGAACCATTCCGCTTCCTCCATACATACAGACTCCCCTGAAAGAACCGTCACGCTACCAAACGGTATACGCAGAACCAGCAGGGTCCGTCGCCGCGCCGACCGCCGGGCTGCATTTTACGAATGACCTGTTGGCGAAAGTGCGCCAGGCTGGGGTGGAGACGTGCTTCGTGACGTTGCATGTGGGGATTGGAACATTTCGACCGGTTCAAGTGCAGGAAGTCGAGAAACACGTGATGCACACGGAAACCTACGAAGTGACGGAGGACACAGCCCGTGCGGTGGCCCAGGCAAAAGCGGACGGTCGCCGGGTGATAGCCGTAGGAACGACGGCGCTACGCACGCTCGAGAGCGCTGGCCAGAGCGGCGAGATCCGAGCAGGACGTGGCGAGACCGGGATCTTCATTTACCCTGGGTACGAGTTCAAAGTGGTGGATGCATTGATTACCAATTTTCACTTGCCGAAGTCCACGTTGCTCATGTTGGTTGCGGCCATGATGGGAAAGGAATTTACATTGGCCGCTTATCGCGAAGCGGTGGCACAACGTTATCGATTTTTTAGCTTTGGAGACGCAATGTTCATCACCAGGAGGGCTGACCTTGTCACATCCGCCAGTTCGGTATGAGTTATTGCATCGATGTTCGAGAACCATGGCTCGGCGAGGACGCGTCCACACGCCGCACGGGACAATTGAAACCCCCGTATTCATGCCCGTGGGGACCCAGGCGACGGTCAAGACCATGGCACCGTGGGAACTAGCCGAAATCGGCGCCGGCATTATCCTGTCCAACACGTACCATCTGCACTTGCGCCCGGGTGAAGAATTGGTGCGCGCAGCCGGTGGACTGCACTCGTTTATGCAGTGGAACGGTGCGATTTTGACGGACAGCGGCGGGTTTCAGGTGTTCAGTTTGTCGGATTTGCGCAAAATCACGGACGAAGGTGTCCAGTTCCGCTCGCACCTTGACGGCAGTCCTCGCTTCTTTTCACCGGAGACGGTGATGCAAATTGAAAACGCGTTGGGCGCCGATATCATTATGGCGTTCGATGAATGTCCTCCATATCCCGCGTCGCGAGAATACCTGGAAGTGTCATTACGACGTACGCTGGATTGGGCGAAGCGTTGCCAGGCGGCGCATGCCCGGCCGCAGGAACAGGCGCTGTTTGGGATTGTCCAAGGCGGCGAATATCGAGATTTGCGCAAGGCGGCAGCGGAGGCGTTGGTGGACATGGACCTTCCCGGCTACGCTGTAGGAGGACTGAGCGTGGGTGAGCCCAAGCCGCTCATGTACGAAATTCTCGAATTTACCACCCCGTTGCTCCCGGTCGACAAACCGCGTTACCTCATGGGAGTCGGTTCTCCGGATGATTTGTTTGAAGGTGTTGAACGGGGCATCGATATGTTCGACTGCGTGCTGCCGACTCGAATCGCAAGGAACGGAACGGTGTTGACGTCACAGGGGAAGCTGGTCATCCGCAATGCGACGTATGCCAACGATATGCGGCCGCTGGACGAAGACTGCGACTGCAAAGTCTGCCAGACGTTCACGCGCGCGTACATCCGTCACCTCATCAAGGCCGAAGAAGTCCTAGGTATCCGATTGACTACGTACCACAACCTGTACTTCCTGTTGAAGACAATGGAGCGGATTCGGGAGGCCATTGAACAGAACCGGTTCCCGGAGTACAAGAAGGAATTTTATGAACGGTACGGGTATAATGATAGAAACGCGGGAAAGGAAGTGTAAGTTTGGGCAACATTATACTGATTGTTGTCATGTTAGTGGTATTTTACGCGCTGCTCATTCTGCCTCAGCGCAGGCAGCAGAAACAGCGTCAGCAAATGATGCAAAGCATGGGCCCTGGCGCGAAAATCATGACCACTTCGGGGATTTACGGTCGTGTTGTGTCTGTACAGGATGACATTTTACGCGTGAATGTTGCCGACGGCGTTGATTTGGACATGGATCCGCGCGCGGTGATGCGAGTCGTTGAACCCGCACCGCAGGCGGCCGAACCAGAAGCGTGAATCCGAGCCCGCGCGGAGCGCGGGCTTTTTGGTGGGAACCAAGGATCTGGCTTGGCTGACATGATCAGTCAGACACGGTATTAACACCGATAACGCCTCCAAAACAGCCAATCAGGCACATCAACAACAACCGAAACAGTCCACTTGGGTCCATAGAGAATGTAGTAAACACGACAAGTCCGATGCAAATCATGACGAGAGCGTATAACAGGCCGACCATTCCGCCGTAAAACCATCCTCGTTCCGCAGCAGCTCGGCTTCCGGCGATACCGCCGAGAAAGATGGCCAAGCAGTGAATCACGTACGCCGCCACAAGCATGTGGCTGTCGCTTGGCGATCCATAGTGAGCCCACACTGCCACACACAGGATGCCCACCAGTGCTAGAAACAAACTCCAAGCCAGCCCGTACAGGACGGGAAAGCGCCGGAGGACCCGCATCGTTCCATGCAACGACATGTCCAATGTACTCGCTCCTTTCGCAACTGAAAACGTTTGATCCCCTGCATTTACCTATCTGATTTATTCATATTCTTGCGACTGCTATGAAATGATGTGCCCAATAAATATACATAACATTCCGAATATCCAAACCGGTGTGGACGGATAGAGATACATGGCGCAAGGTCTTGATATTGTAGGCATCATTCCTCTCCTTACGAGGAGAAGAGGAGCGGACAAGGCAGTTCAGATCCACGATCTATGAACTTGTAGTTGGTGTTGTAGGCGTAGTCGTCTCACTTTTCTACATTCCTCACCTGCAGTCGTATAACGGGATGTTGGCCATAATGATCGGCGCCTTTGCCACGGTACTGAAGACTATCCCTGTACCTCTTGGGAAAGTACAGGGCACCTTAATGACTACGCTCCCTATCGGGATCATGGTGTTGTATGGAGCCTCAGAAGCAGTCTGTCTGAGCGCGGTCGCGATGGCGTTTTCCACCGGGTCGTTCAACGTCGGGGAGTACGGCATCAGCATGTGCATGATGGTAGATGTATATCGAGTGATTACTCGGGCGTGACGTATGCTTTGATGGATTAGCGAACCAGATGTCGGTGCTGTTTGACAACTCGAAACCGTATCAGAAGCTACACGATCAATCCTCCCGAGATGACGCGACCGGGTTGTTTCACTGCGACAAAACGAGTTCGCGTGTCGCTTACGGTGGGGACGAATTTCTCATCCTGCTGCCAAACATGTCTTCCTCGGATGCCGGCTGTGGCCGACAGATTGGTCAATGCGATGGCCAACCACAAATTCGGGGGCGGAGCTGGGGGGAGTTTGTCCCTGCACACCTTGGTTTTGACAGATTCTTTTGTGTATGTGGTAGACGCAACCGATTTGTTTGACTAGGTCTCCGTCATCTTTACCAGCATGCAGACGTCATTGAAAGGGGAGTCACTCGCCTGACGGTGTCATCTTGCCGGGCCCTGGGGTTATCTTGTGTTGAGGAGGGACAGGTTTGTATTCGTAAGGCAGCCCCCTTCCGGTCATACTATGGCCGGAAGGGGGCTATGTCGTGTTAAAGATACCAATCTGGGAGTTTTGCCTGCGCATTGTCATCCTGTATATCGTCGTCGGGATTGCCTTGCGCGTGATGGGTAAGCGTGAAATTGGACAGCTGTCTGTATTCGACTTCGTCGTCTCGGTGATGATTGCGGAGCTGTCCACAGTACCGATGGAGGATACAGACCAACCACTGATGCAGGCGCTGCTTTCCGTCGGCTCCCTGGTGGCTTTACAAGTCTTGGTCGCAATCATACAGTTAAAAAGCCGCCGTTTTCGCCACTTGATTGACGGTGAACCGACGATTCTTGTGGAACACGGTCAGATTCAGGACAAGGAAATGCGAAAGATGCGGTATACCGTCAACGACCTGATGATGCAACTGCGTGAGAAGGGCATCGCCAACGTGGCAGATGTGGAGTTTGCGATTCTCGAAACATCAGGAAAGCTAAGTGTGTTTCCAAAGGCGGAACGGAGGCCTGTGACTCCGGCTGACCTCCATCAGAAAGTGTCTCCCGAGAGCATTCACATGCCGGTAATCAAGGACGGTCAACCCATTCAAAAGACACTAGACCATTTGCGTCGCGACAAAACGTGGCTGCTGCAAGAGTTGAACCGGCGCGGATACGAGCGCATGGAGGACGTGTTCTTCGCGTCGGTGGATCCAGAAGGCACGCTGTTCATTGACGCGATGGACAACGGCGATGGAAACAGCGTTAAGCGCGAAGGAAACGCCAGCGATGGGTCACATTGAAAACGGAATGGCCGACACCATGATGGAAAGCCAGCGTCCAACCCGTGGGATGCGGCGAACTCGTCGCGTGGTGACCACGCGTAACATGCACAGCAGGACAAAGTAGAACAACAGTCCAGCGCTAACGGCAAACAGCAGTTGCAGACTCAGCATGTGGTCATGCGGTGGTGTGAGGATGTGGAAAAATACGGTCATGGCAATAGTGGAAAAGAGAATTTTCAGCGTATCCACGGCGTCAATCGTAAGCCCCACAATGCGGTTCAAACTCCATAGGTGCATGATGGCAGTCAGGCACACGGATATCGTCAGCGCCCAGGCGACGCCGCGAATAGTGAGGCGTGGATCGGACGCGAGGACGTAGATCAACCCCAACCGCGCCACTCCGCCAATGACAGAGTTTCTCAGGGCTATCCCTGCGCGGTTCAGACCCTGCAAAATTGCAGATAGTGGGCCTTGTAGGTACAAGAGAAACCCCGCCGGTGCCATGATGGCTAAAATCGGGCCAACTGATGGCTCCTTAAAGACGACTCGGCACAGAGGCTCGGCGTACAGCCACAGGATGACGGATGTTGGAAGTCCAACTAGCGCCGTCATCGTCCAACTTTGCACGACGCGGCGGCGTACTCGGTGATGGGAACGGGCGGCCACCGCTTCCGACACGGATGGAACGAGATTGGTCTGCAGTGAACCTGTAAAGACGGTAGGGAACACGAGCAGTGGGATGGCCATGCCGCCGTACTGTCCGTACAGCATGGTCGCCGTCGAGGTTGTCAGACCAGCGGTGAGGAGCGCCCGTGTGACAAGTACGGGTTCTAGGGCGTAAATCACAGACCAGATGAGCCGGCTCAGAGTCACGGGTGCTGCGACTTCAACAATGGACTTCAAGGTCTTGCTCGTACTCTCCATACTGCGCATCGGTGCATCCGGAAGAATCAGCTTCGGTCGTCCACGCCACACGTACTGTGCCGCCAGAAACAGCATGCCTGCTAACTCGCCCAGCACCATCCCTATCATCGCGGCGGCCGCGGCAAACGCCAGTGAGTATTGCATGAAGTACGTGGCAAGTGCCCAGACGCTGAGAATGCGAACGGTTTGTTCCAGTATCGACGCCCAAGCCGGGGGCGCCATGTCCTGCAGGCCTTGGAAATAGCCGCGAAAGATGGCGGACACAGCAATGACGGCGACAATCGGAATCATCGCGAGATAGGTCGTGTATGCGTTCGGATCTGTCAACCAATGTTTCTGCACCTGGTGGCGTAGGAGCCACATCAGGATAGTAAACACGGCGGCCATGGTTAAAATGACGGCCGTACTGACACGAAGGATTCGCTGGATGCGGACGCGGTCCTGTTGAACATACGCTTCCGCGACGAGCTTGGAGATGGCAATCGGTAGACCCGCAGTCACGAAGGTCATTACGAAGCCGAGCAGTGGGAACACCATTTGGAACAGGCCTATCCCTGATGCACCAATCATACGGGTGAGCATAATTCGGTAGGCAAAGCCCATGACTCGGGTTACGAGCATGGCAACCATCAAAACCATGGCTCCGTGCAGGAAAGATCTGTTCATGCCGCGTTCACCTTTCCGATAGCATGTCTCTATGACCATATGCAGTAGTAACGACCGTTAGTCCGCAGTGCTTGTCGAAACGACGCAGGAATCTTCGATGGTTTGTAGAAATAGCAGTTGTTCACGAACGAAAGAAGCGTTTCGGTGGAGGGATCAAGGTGGAGAACCAACCAACCGCAGAGGTGTTTACGTGGGATGCCTACATACAGGATCTCTTACCACTTTGTGCTGTGAAAGCCGAAGAGTTCCACTTACTCGGTTATGAAGAAGTCACTGCGTTCGATGTTCTCGAGTGTGTTCAAGGTACGATGAAGGGAAATCCTGCCTTGCATCAAGTGGTTGCCGCGATTTTTGGCCTCAGCGTTGGCCAATTCATGAATTATTTGACCATGAACGCGTACAAGGGAAATCTTGGCGAACGCTTCGTTTGACGCTGAAAAGTTTCCTTATTATACTAGGAAAAGTGTCAGTGTGGTGCTTCACGTCTTCAGCAAATGCACCCCGGATTCATTAGGAAAATACTGCGCGTTAGGAGATTGACCGCTTGAAGAACAGAAGCAGCAGGAGATGGGGCCGTTTTGGCCTGTTTTTCGTGATAGTCTGTATCGTTGTCGGGCTGACGGCGGGAACGTCCATGAAACTGTGGAATTCCATTCCGCTAGGCTTGGATCTCAAGGGCGGTTTTGACCTGCTGTATCAAATTGAGCCCACACAAGATCATCCGTTGACGAAAGATGGAATCCAGGCTGCGTTGCAAGCCGTGGAACTGCGTGTTGATTCTCTGGGCGTCTCTTCGCCCGTCATTAACTTGGAGGACGGCAATCGCATTGACGTTCAAATCGCAGGCGATTTTGATCAAAATTACTATCAACAGATTATTGGCGAGCAAGCGAATTTGGAGATCTACGGGAGTGCCACTTTCAATCCGAAGACGGGGAAATGGACACCAGCTCCCAAGCAGAAGCCACTTGCAACGGGCGCGGATTTAATGAGCAATTCACAATGGGCCACCGACCAAACCGGACAGAATGTTGTCACGCTTCAATTCAAAGATCCAGCCAAGTGGGAAAAGATCACCCAGGAATACCTGGGTAAGCCGATTTACGTGTTCTTGAACGGCAACCTGTTGACGGATCCCGTGATTCAATCGGTGATGTACGACGGGAAATCGGAAATCTCTGGCGGCGACCTGAATACGCCGGAGAAGTGTGAAACCCTCGCCAAGCAGCTGAACGCTGGCGCGTTGCCATACCCCCTCAAGCTGGTTAGTTCCACCAACGTGGGTCCATCACTCGGTATTGCCTCTTTAAAGGCCACGATGTGGGCTGGGATTGCGGCCATTCTCTTGATTTTCCTGTTTATGTTGGTCCTCTACCGTTTGGCTGGACTGATTGCTGACATTGCGCTGGTGGCGTACTTGTACCTGGTCTTGGTGACGTTCGCGGGCTTGCACGTCGTGCTGACGCTGCCGGGGTTGGCTGCTCTCGTGCTGGGCGTTGGCATAGCGGTCGATGCCAACATCATCACGTACGAGCGCATCAAGGACGAGATGAGGAACGGGAAGAGCCTGCAGTCGAGCGTAATTGCCGGTAACAAGCGTGCGCTCCGCGCCATCATCGATTCCAACGTTACGACATTCATTGCAGGTGCAGTGATGTACTGGTTTGGAGAAGCTGACGTTCGCGGGTTTGCGATTTCGCTGATGTTGAGCATAGTCATCAGCCTGTTGACAGCTGTGCTGTTGAGCCGCGCGATGTTGCTCCTGTTTACCAAGTCGAACGTGGTCAACAACCCCTGGTGGTATGGTATCGGGAAAGGGGTGGTGCAGAAATGAAGGCCCGGTTTGACATTGTAAGGCGGAAATGGTGGTTTTTTGGTTTGTCACTGGCTATCACTGTCGCTGGTTTGATCATCTTCGCCGTATTCGGATTCAACCTCGGTACGGACTTTAAGGCCGGATCCCAGGTTCAGCTTCAGTTAAATGAGCCTGTCAACGTCGAGAAGGTTAGCAGTATGTTCAACGACATTGGTTTGAGTGTCGGCGAAGGTTCCATCACTGTTGCAGGGACGCGCGGAGACATTGCTATGATTCGTTTCCCAACCACGTTGTCACAGGCGCAAATCGCGAAAATCGGTATCGAGGAGAAAAAGGTTTTTCCGAAATCCACTGGAGACACTGTCGATACTGTCGATCCAGTGGTCGCGCAGCAAACTTCCCAGAAGGCGGTCTGGGCCGTGTTGTTAGCGTCTCTGTTCATCGTGGCGTACATGGCGATTCGCTTTGAATACCGCTTCGCCGTGTCAGGAATTGTCGCGCTATTGCACGACGCTTTCATTGTCATGGCTGTATTTGCCATTCTGCGTCTGGAAGTGGATTTGACGTTCGTGGCTGCAATTTTGACCATTGTCGGGTATTCTATCAACGACACCATCGTCATTTTCGACCGGATCCGGGAAAACATGAAACTGGCAAAGCCGAGGTCTCGTGGAGAACTGGAGCGGTTGGTGAACAAGAGTCTGTGGCAGACCATGTCGCGGTCCATCAATACCGTCGTCACTGTGTTGATTGCAGCGGTGATGCTTTACTTCTTCGGTGGTCAGTCGATTCACAACTTCACGTTTGCACTGATTGTGGGACTCGTCAGTGGTGCGTACAGCTCCATATTCATCGCAAGTCCCATCTGGGTGACTTGGCGAGGCAGACAGTTGCCAAAGTCTAAACCTGCCGAGTCGGTTGATTAAATTGAACGTCCAACGCGCTCCTGTGGGGGCGCGTTATTCTTCTCCAGCGTGTTATAGGAATGCCATGACGCAACAGGGTACCGGGCAAGGAGGACTCCACGTGAACGAGCAAGATGAAACCCACGTTCGCCAACCAGCCCATCGGGAAGCGGCGGTGGCAGCGTGGATTTCTGTCATTGTCAATGTGTTGTTGATGGTAGCCAAAGGTGTGGTTGGCTTATGGACGGGAAGCCGCGCACTGTTTGCTGACGCCGCGCATTCGGCGGCGGACTTGGCGGGATCCGTCGCTGTGATGATTGGCTTGCGGGTGGCGCGCAGACCACCTGATGAAGATCACCCGTACGGTCATGGCAAGGCAGAATTGATTAGCACTGCGCTTGTTGCGTGTTTGCTGATGGTCGCCTCGCTCGATGTCGGCTATCGGTCCATTCGCGCATTTTGGTCTGAACCGACAAAACCGCAGTGGTTGTCCGCATATGCTGCGATGGCCGCGATTGTGATCAAGGAACTATTGTACCGCTACAACTACCGCCTAGGCAAAAAGTTGAACAGCAAGAGCCTTTTGGCCAGCGCCATGGATCACCGCTCCGACGTCTATTCGTCGTTTGCTGCGCTGGTGGGTATTCTCCTGTCACTGGTGGGACAGTGGCTCGGTATCCGCTGGCTGCTCTACATGGATGCCGTGGCAGGAGCGTTTGTGGCTCTGCTGGTCCTGAAAATGGGGTACGGCATCGCCCTGGACTCTACGCAATTGCTGATGGACCGCGCTGTCGGAGAAGAGGATCTGAAGCCGTATGAGTCTTTGATTCAAACCATTCCTGGCGTGATTGCAATTGACGAACTTCGCGCCAGAGACCATGGTACATATGTGATTGTGGACGTAAAAATTCAGGTGAACGCCACTCTCACGGTTGCGGAAGGTCACGACATCGCTTCCGAAGTCAAGCGTGAAATGATGCGTGACTTCCCGCGGGTTCACGACGTGTTTGTCCACGTGAATCCGAGTCATTCCAATCCTTGTATGGAGAGTGAGCGCCCGTGACCACCCCCCTCTGGCGTACAGCACGCGTTGATGACGCTTTGGCCCGGAGCATTGCGACCACACATCAATTGCCACATCGCGTGGCCAAGTGGTTGTGCATTCGGAATATCCCTAAAGAAAGGATTGCAACATGGCTGCGACCGGAGTCTTCGGAATGGCTGAGTCCTGCGGTGTTTTGGGATATGGATGCGGCGGTGGATAGACTGTTAACAGCCGCTGCAGCCGGAGAGCGCGTCTGCATTGTCGGTGACTACGACGTAGATGGTGTCACCGCCAGCGCCATCCTCGCAACCACATTGGAGGCGCTGGGAATTACGTGGAGTTGTTTGATTCCCCATCGCGTTGAGGATGGGTATGGCCTGTCAAAACGGCTGGTGGACCAGGCTTACGCGTTGGGAAGTACCATGCTCGTGACCGTCGACAACGGGATTCGTGCGCACGAAGCTATCGATTATGCCGTGTCATTGGGCATGGACGTGGTCCTCACGGATCACCATGAACCTGGGGACACGCTACCCGAGTCCGCCCTTGTGACGTTACACTGGGCCCGCGCAGATGGCAGTGAGGTACGAACGCTGTCCGGCGCTGGTGTGGCCCGCAAGTTGGCGGAAGCCTTGTTACGGCACGGCGTACAAGGTACCGGCGCAATACCGTTACTGAATTGGCACACGGGGCTTGCGGCGCTCGGCGCGCTAGCGGACATGATGCCCATGAGCGTGGAAAACCGCAAGCTAGTGAAGGAAGGCCTTTCCTTTTTGCGCCAGTGTGAGCACCCAGGGTGGCGGGCGCTTTGCCATGTCGCGAGGGTTGACGCACAGACGCTGTCTGAGACGGCTGTTCTCTGGTCCATTACTCCACGTTTGAACGCTGCAGGACGGATGGGGACAGCCATGGTAGCGCTGGACCTACTGATGTCCAAGACGGACGAAGAGGCCGCGCCGTTGGCCGAACGCATCGAAGCGTGGAACCGGGAACGGAAGGATGACACCGAGCGGGTCTATCAGGAAGCACTGGAGCAGCATCAGGCACTCGATCCGAGCGGCACCTCACCCGTGATTGTCGTCTCGGGCGCCTGGAATCTGGGGGTGGCGGGCATTGCAGCAGCTCGGCTCGTGAACGCCACGGGGCGCCCGGCTCTGGTTTTCGCGGATGATGGTACCGGACTTCTTCGCGGCTCCGGGCGGGCTTCTGACGGCTTTCCATTGCACGAAGTGGTGGCACAATGCAAAGACTATTTGGTTCACTTTGGCGGCCACGAAGCGGCGATTGGCTGTGCCGTCGACAAGGCGAACCTGGAGAAGTTCCGTGCGGCACTCTGCGCCGCTGCCAAATCGTACCACAAGGATTCCGCGGATCCACCCGATGCTCCGGTTGCCGACGACTACTTGCCGCTTGGCGAAGTGACGCTGGAGACCTTGGAGTGGGTGGAACGGTTTGCGCCGCACGGCCCGGACAATCCGCCACTGACGTTCTACGTAGGTCCGGTGACGGTGGTTCAGGTCACGCCGATGGGAAGCGGGAAGCACGTACGGATTCGCGTACGGGAAGGAAAACAGGAGTGCGACTTGGTCTGGTTTCGAGCGCCCGAGGATGTGGTGCGCTGGCAACGGGAATGGACGGTGTCTGCAGTTGTTTCACTCGAGCGAAACACCTGGAAGGGGAAGACCTCTGCACAACTGCGGGTGATAGATGCGTTTCTTCTCCGGAAACCGTTGTTGCGGCAAGAACTTGGATACTTGTACCGTTTGCTGCACGCGCGCCGCAAACTGACGCTGCAAGAGGCTGTCTCTTCGGTACCGGAGCGCAGTGCGGAGGATGCGAAAATCGCGCTAGAGACATTTGTCGAACTGGGGTTTGCCGAACGGACAGAGAGCGCGTATCATGTTGTTGAACATGTTGTCCCGCGCGATTTGCGAGACTCAAAACACTACCAAAGTCATCTTCGGCGCTCCGCCAGTGAGGTGAAATTCACCTCGTGACAGAGGCACTTGCCGATTATGGATGTACAGTTTAGCGATTTGCAAAACACAAGCATCATGCAGAAGTGCTGAACCCAACTGGTGAGTTTTTGCAAATCGCCTACAGTATGAGAAGGAGCGAGTTTATGGACTGGAAGAGCAAAATTCGGGACATCCCCGACTTTCCGCAGCCCGGAATTCTGTTCCGGGACATTACGCCATTGCTTGGGGATGGGCCGATGTACCGCGCCGCCATCGAGCAGTTGGCGCGTTTCGCCAAGGCGCAGGGCGCCGATGTTGTTGTTGGGCCAGAAGCCCGAGGTTACGTGGTAGGCGCACCACTGGCGCACCACTTGGGTCTTGGGTTTGTGCCAGTCCGAAAGAAGGGTAAACTCCCGGCCGCGACGGTCGCCGTGGAATATGATTTGGAATACGGGAAAGACACGCTGGAAATCCACAAAGACGCCCTACTGCCTGGACAGCGGGTGGTTGTAGCGGATGACTTGTTGGCGACGGGTGGTACCATTTCCGCCACCGTAGAGCTCGTTCGCAAGCTGGGTGGCATCGTGGTGGGCGCAGCGTTTTTCATTGAATTGAAAGCCCTCGAAGGCCGAAAACGACTGCAGGGTATTGCCATTGAAACCCTGGTCCAATATGAATAACATGATTGAGCATAAGCGGGCTCATTAGAAGGTTTGAGGAGAGCTCCGACGAGGGGAGGTGACGCGTTGGGTATTGATCGGTTGTGTGAACTGGTGTTGACGTACGGCAAGACGGACGACGTGGAGCTGATTCGCCGTGCGTACAAATATGCAGAAGAGGCGCACCGTGGGCAACTGCGCCGCTCTGGAGAACCGTACATTACCCACCCGGTTGCAGTGGCCACCATTCTCGCAGAGTTGCAATTAGATGCCGTTACGCTGGCGGCAGCGCTTCTACACGATGTGGTAGAGGACACGAAAGTGACGGACGAAGAAATCGTGCGCCAATTCGGGGCGGAAGTTGCCGCGCTGGTGGATGGCGTCACGAAGTTGAAACGTATCAAGTTTGACTCTACGGAAGAGCAGCAGGCGGAAAACCTCCGAAAGATGTTCATGGCGATGGCCAAGGACATCCGCGTGTTGTTGATCAAACTGGCGGATAGGTTGCACAACATGCGCACATTGAAGTTCCAACCGCCTGAGAAACAGGCGCGAACCGCGCGCGAAACGCTCGAGATTTTTGCACCTTTGGCTCACCGCCTGGGGATTTACACCGTCAAGTGGGAGCTCGAAGATACCGCGCTTCGTTATCTCAATCCACAGCAATACTATCGCATCGTCCATCTGATGGCGCAAAAGCGCAAAGAACGTGAGTCGTACGTCAATGACATTATGAAATTACTCAGCGAGAAATTGAGCGCGCTGGACATTTCCGCCGAGGTGTCAGGCCGTGCCAAGCATATCTACAGCATTTACCGAAAGATGATGACGCAGAATAAAGAATTCAATGAAATTTATGATCTCTTCGCCGTCCGCGTGATTGTCGACAGTGTCAAGGACTGTTATGGGGTACTCGGCGTCGTCCACACGTTGTGGAAGCCGATGCCCGGACGCTTTAAAGACTATATCGCGATGCCGAAGGCAAACATGTATCAGAGTTTGCACACCACCGTCATTGGCCCGCGGGGCGAGCCGCTGGAGATCCAGATTCGCACATGGGAAATGCACCAGACTGCAGAGTACGGAATTGCTGCTCACTGGGTGTACAAAGAAGGCGGACAGAAGGCCGACGGGAAGTTTTCACAGAAGTTGGCCTGGTTCCGTGAAGTGCTCGAGTGGCAGCAAGATTTTCGTGACGCGCAGGAATTCATGGAGACGCTGAAACTGGATCTGTTTTCGGATGAAGTCTTCGTGTTCACGCCCAAAGGCGACGTCATTGAACTGCCCGCGGGTTCTGTTCCGATAGATTTTGCCTACCGCATCCACACGGATATTGGCAACCGCTGCATCGGTGCGAAGGTGAACGGAAAAATCGTCCCCTTGGACTATCGGCTACGGACCGGAGACATTGTCGAAGTCCTGACTTCCAAGCACAGCTACGGTCCGAGTCGGGATTGGTTAAAAATTGTCCAGTCGTCACAGGCGAAAAGCAAGATTCGGCAGTGGTTTAAGCGTGAGAAACGTGAGGAGAATGTCGGGCGCGGTCGCGAACTGATTGAAAAGGAAATTGTCAAGCAGAAGCTGGAGCCACACTTGCTCATGACACCGGCTGCCATGCAGGACGTCCTTCAGAAATTCAATTTTTCGAAGGAAGAGGACATGTACGCAGCCGTTGGGTACGGGGGACTGAGCGCTGTACAGGTCGTTACGCGACTGTTGGACAAGTTTAGGCGAGATCATGCGGGCCAACCACTCGACAAGGTTTCGATGGAGTTGCGAGACAGAGGGAAAACGTCGTACAACGGCGTCCGCGTTCGTGGCGTGGATAACTTACTGATCCGCTTTGCGCGCTGTTGCAATCCTGTCCCCGGTGACGAGATCATTGGCTTTATCACGCGGGGCCGCGGTGTCTCCGTCCATCGTACGGATTGTCCGAACGTTGCAGCACTGACGAGGGAAGAGAATCGAGTGATTGAGGTCGAGTGGGCTGGTAGCGCGGACTTGTCGTACTTGGTAGACCTCGACATCCTGGCGTTGGACAGGCATGGATTGATCAATGAAGTCATGAACGCAGTGGCCGAGACTAAGACAGACATCACGGCGGTCAGCGGTCGCGTGGACGCGAAGAAGATTGCTCACGTCTCTCTCACGGTGCGGATTCGCAATTTGGATCACTTGCGATCCGTCGTAGAACGCCTGAAGCGCATCAAGGACGTACATGCGGTGCGACGCTTGGTGCAATAGCAAAAGTTCCATTGAGTCGTTCGATGTATGAGAGGTCATCTGGACAGACGGCAGTAAGGAGGATTCCATGAGAGTTGTCTTGCAGCGATGCCGCAGCGCCTCCGTTACCGTGGCTGGTGAGGTGGTTGGGGCCATTGATAGCGGCTATGTTCTGTTGGTCGGAGTGCGGCATGGAGATACAGAAAAAGATGCACAGTACCTGGCTGAAAAGATTGTGCATTTACGTGTGTTTGAGGACGAAGACGGAAAGATGAACAAAGACATCCTGACCGTGGGCGGTGAGGTGCTCTCGATTTCGCAGTTCACGCTTTACGGCGACGTCCGTAGGGGTCGCCGCCCGAATTACATGGAGGCGGCACGGCCGGAGCAAGCGTCTGTCTTGTATGAAGTGTTCAACGATGAATTACGGAAGTACGGACTCCGCGTAGCGACTGGCCGGTTTGGTGCCATGATGGACGTCTCTCTCGTCAACGATGGACCTGTGACAATCCTGATGGACAGCGAAAAGACGTTCTAGGCCGCGTGTCGTTCCGCTCCGGGTGTGATAAACTGACGTACCTTATTGGACGCGTCTTGCATAACCCGGAAGATGCCTGCGAGGAGGGGTTCACATGCACATTGAATCGTTTGTCATCAGTCCCATCGGTTCGAACTGTTACGTGCTTGCCGAGTCTCAAGATGCTGGCGCGCGCGCCGTAATTATTGATCCAGGGGACAGAGGGTTGACACCCGTGTTTGAGTACGTTGCGCATCGGCGATTTCAAGTGCAGGCCATTTGGTGCACGCACGGTCACTTTGACCACATGCTAGGGGTAGATGTCGCGAGAGAACAGTACAAAGTTCCCGTATATCTACATCAAGCGGACATTCCCGTGTGGGACAGTGCTCAAGAAGTGACGGCTCAGTGGCTGCGGCAAACCGTGCCACCCGTCGCACACCCGGATATCTTCTGGGAAGAGGGGACTGTGGTGACGCTCGGCGACACACGCTGGAACATCATACATACACCGGGTCACTCGCCCGGAAGTGTTTGCATTGTCGGAGACCATGTCGCGTTTACCGGCGATACGCTGTTTGCCGGGTCCATTGGTAGAACAGACTTTCCGTTGTCCAGTCCTGCAGACATGCAGGCCTCTCTGCAGCGGCTCCAAACGTTGCCGGATGATCTGTGCATCTATCCCGGACATGGCGGCCCGAGTACCATTGGAACCGAACGCAGGACCAACCCATTCTTGACATGAGAGAGCGTAAGAAAGACGTTATCCGTACACTGCGGATAACGTTTTTTCGTGGTTCGGTGATGTCCGTGCTGTACCCTTCGGTCTATTTGTACGTTAGCTCGCATATTTTCCAGTCATTCTGGATAAGAGTGTAGTAAGGGGTGACGGGCATGCGAGTCAAA
Organism: uncultured Alicyclobacillaceae bacterium; assembly: GCA_963788285.1. Lineage (GTDB taxonomy): Bacteria > Bacillota > Bacilli > Alicyclobacillales > Alicyclobacillaceae > Alicyclobacillus_A. The sequence goes on along the minus strand of CAWBGB010000012.1, from coordinate 330,082 downwards.
GTCGGAGAATGGCGTCGACTCTCTTTACTTGAGCGTTGGCTTATCCTAAATGGCGTGTACGCATTGCAGACTGGGAACGGGAAGCTGTAATCGACCTGCGAACTGCAGTTGGAGACTCACGGGGAGCGTCGGCTGCAATGAAATCGCACAAGCAAGCATAGGTAGGTGCCCTCCAGGCCTTCACTGTCTCGGCATATTTTACAGTGTACCTTGTGACACATGGGGGTTGATGAGTGTGGCAGGGGTGTCGCCATGGATTGTCGGATTTCTTGCAATGTTTGTCCTTTTCTTCGTCGTTATCACTGTGGTGCAGGCTCGACCTGCAGCAGAGTAGTGAACTTCACAAGCGGTTCGTGAGGATGCGCGCCGGTCCCCACGAATTTTTTCACTTCGAACGAGTTACCACATTCCAATAGAGCAATTCAGCACAATGTCTCCCGTCATAGACGTGGATTTACATGCGTCATGTGACATGCGGATAGACTATGAACACCATGAGTTGACGCGAGGTGTTTCCTATGGAGGTTCGGTACGAGGCACGGTGTCGGTACTGTGGAGATTCTTGGGAGGTTGACTTGGGGTCAGATTACGTGTCTGACGAAGAGTTTCTGGAAGTGACCCGTAACAAGCATATGTACGTCGTCTGCGAGAACTGTGAGCGGTTGTATTTGGGGTGAGCCCAAAGCGCTGTCATCGGTGCGATGTGCCATCGATGTCAGCGCACGAGTTTGTATCCCATATGTAAGCCATGCCCCCGACGGTGGTATTGGACCGTTGGGGGCATGGTTTATTTTGGATGGAGTAGGTTGTCGTGAAGCGACTGTTGCACAGAGAGTGTACCCGCGACAATTGCATCCGGGGCGAAGGGCCAGCTGATGTGCTTCCAGAAGGGAACCCGGACGAGGAAAGCCCGAAACTTCGGCCGCTTGGCGACAGGTTTACGATGCTGCATGGCGAGTACGTGGCTCGGGTGTCGATGGTTCCAGGAGAGAATTTGATATTCGGGCTGTCTTGCTGGATGAAGGACGACGAACATCTTCATGTAGACCCCTCCCATCGCTACGGTATTTTACTTTTCTGTGTCAAAAAAAATGCAAGTCCCACAATGCGAGTCATAGATGTGGTCAAATACGCCCTCCACTCTTCTGCATCCGTCACAATCGCTTCGACATGGGAATTCTTGTCTCCCGCGAAGGACTTAAAGCCACTCTTGTACTTACATTACCGCCAGCGTAGTCCGGGTGGTTGAACGCGACGAGGATAGGATAATACGAAATGGGGGAATTTAGGGGTATCTAGTAAAGGAGGCACCGCAAGTGGGATTTCGAACGTGGATGGCCTTGATGGCATTAAGTCTAACGATTCCTGTCAGTGGCTGCAGGAACGCGGGAGTCACAAATCATACCGCCGGGTTCGCGGCAAACACCGACGACTCCGGCATTATCCAAACGACGACGGTAGATCCGAAGGTGAAGACGTTTGACATCAAGATTGTACGGAACCACAGTGTGAAAGTCGGTGGACCCCATGAGTCTCCCACGCTTGAATACAGGGCTCAACATATTACCATTCCAACGGGGTGGACGGTTCGCGTGTCGGCTCGTGATAAAAACGGGCCCGTCGGCGCTTCCATCGTCCGTTACCCGATTTCTTCAATTCCCGAACGGTATGGAACGACCTTTACGGCCGTGAAACCAGGGCGCTATGCCGTGTTGCCAGATGCTTCTGGATCGCACGGTTCTGTGTTGGACTACATTACGGTCTCGAACACTGCAAAGGTTCCTTCTGTTTCTTCGGAGTGATGTCAACCTCTGCAGGACGTTAGACCTACGGCTAGCACGTCACTGCGCCCTACCTGCGCGATGGGGGAATTGCTGTAGGTCCAAACCCACATCTATCGAAACAGGACGAGAATCTGATTCGGTCCGGTTCGTTCCATGACTCGGTAACCTGAACTTGATGCTGTTGCAACCCCGTCCCCGTTCGGTTTGCAATACCCGTCTACGTGGCAAGTTCCATCGTCTCGAACTCGAACTTTGCCGATAAGCCCGACGGCAACCCATTCCGGACGTTTCGACCGGGACATGTATTCTTTCATGTGGTCCCATTCCGGATTTACGATAGGTTGCGTTTCCTTGCGCTCCGGAATGACCACCTGCCCATCCGAATCGGTGACCGCGGGTACCACGACGTCGTGATACTGAACCCTGCCCCACTCGTCCGTCGAGTATTTGTTTTTCCATCTCAACTCGCCGCTGTCAGCCAGAAACGAAGAATCAGTACTGGTAATCCCGAGGATGAACTCGTCGTTAGTGTTGGCTTTGCGTATTTTCGCACCTTGCAAAGTGACGAAGTAGCCGACATCGATGGGTTGCCCGGTTACAGTTTCAAACATTTCCGCATAATCCAAGCCTCTGCCAAACCATCCCCGGTCAACGTACCCTTCCCCAAGACTCGAGATCTTTGCAGCTAGACCCTTGACGTTTGGGCTGACTCCATTGGCCAAGAACCAGGAGTACGCCGTATCTGCATCCCCGTAGCGACCCATCACGTGCGAGCCTTCGTATGATGACGAAGTTTCGAGGCCCTCCACCGCGGAGACCATTCCATGTGCAATGGTGTGAATTCCTTCCGCATGGGAGGCATATCCGTGCGCTGCTGTACTTACGCCTTCTGTATGCGAATACGGTCCATAGGACTTTGTCTGAAACCCTTCTGCATGAGAAGCAGGTCCGTGTGCTTCTGTTTGCTTGCCCTCTGTGTGTGAAGCCTCTCCGCTGGCGACTGTGCTGTCACCTACCGCATGGGAATTCAAACCGTCGGCGACTGTCTGTGCACCCGCTTGAAGACCCCCTCGGAATACAGTGGCACCGTTGACCGTCAGATTGCCGTCGACATGAAAGTCGCCGTTTAAGGCGTTGGAAGTGTCTGAGCGTAAAATTTGATTGGCAGAAAGGTGGCCCAACTTCCCCGCATTGGTTGCGAAATCGGAAGTACTCGCATGTAAGGCGGTATCTGCTAACTTTGTATGTTCCGCGTTTACTGCCGTGTCGGCTCGGTTTGCATGGACTGCTGAACCCGCTTTGATGGCTGTATCGGCATTGACTGCTGTATCCGCATTGACAGCATGTTTCGCTCTTTCCGCCGTTTCCGCACGTACAGCCTTCATGGCTGCATCTGCTATCGTCGCGGAGTCGGCGTTGATTGCGTGGTCTGCGTGGATTGCATGGTCAGCGTTGGCAGCTGTATTGGCATGACTCGCATCGTCCGCCGTCGTTGCGTGATCAGCATTCGTGGCTTTGTCTGCGGACATCGCTGTGTCTGCGTGCAGAGCGTGGTCCGACCTTGTCGCATGCTCGGCGTTCGTCGCCGTCTCAGCCACCATTGCAGCATCGGCACGCAACGCATTGTCTGCGGTCATTGCTCTGTCCGCTTGAGCTGCACTGTCTGCGTGAATCGCGCGATCCGCAGTAGATGCCCGTACAGCGTTGGTCGATGCGTCTGTTGTTGAAGCATGGTCTGCTTGCGCAGCTTGGGCATTCATGACACGAGCGCTTTGAAAATTCCACGATAATCGGCCAGCACGACTGGATCTCACTTGCGTTTTAAAAATCGACGCAAATGAAAAATCCGGGTCTTAGACGACCCGGATTGTGGTCAGATCTCCTGTTGGTGCTTCGTTCGTGGTGAGGAAGTGTTGCCTGCGTGATGTTGACCCGTTCAGGATTAAACCGTTGTTGTTTCTTTTGCAAACCTTTTCGCGACTTCTTTCGCGTGCACAATCGCCTTTTCTTGAATCTCGTTTGCTTTTTCAGGCATGTAAGCCATGCCTTCCACAGCGATGGTTTCAATATCCGTGATACCCATAAACGTTAAGACAGCTCGAAGATAACGGTCCCCAAACTCCATTTCCACACCAGGACCTTCGGAATAGATGCCACCTCGTGCCTGAATGTGTACGGCTTTTCTACCGGTCAGAAGTCCAACAGGGCCGTTGTCCGTGTATTTGAATGTCTTTCCTGCAATCATAATGGCATCAATAAATGCTTTTAGTCTTGGGGGAAAGCTTAAGTTCCACATTGGGGTGACGAATACGTACTTGTCCGCACCCATGAATTGCTCTGTCAGTTCGTTGATGCGCGTGATTTTGTCTTGTTCGGCCAGATTTAATGATTCAAAAGGGGTACCTTGTCGAAGTTTGTCCCATCCACTTAGAACATCGCTGTCGATTTCTGGAATTGTCATTTGGAAGAGATTGAGTTCCACAATTTCATCATGAGGGTTTTCTTCGCGGTACACCTCTAAAAAAGCTTTGCCGACTGTCAATCCAAAGGATCCTTCAACCTGTTTTGGATTCGCCGTAATGTAAAGCAACTTCGCCATGACTACCATCCCTTCGTAGTTCGCTTTTCCTAAGATGCATTTTATAAGCTACTATAATAAAATAAGTTAGTCAACTTGAAAAAAGTTACAACCGATGAGGATGCCTTGATATGTGCTGCAAGTGTTCGCATTTCCAATCATGATGCTGTACCAAACCTGATGATCTAGAAGAGAAAGCGCATACAATTTGAACGATTTGTGAAACGACGGTATTCGGCAAGTTTCGCGATAGGAGCGTGGTATTCTGTGCCATGTGGTTGATGAACAGCGGAAGGGTGTCGATGAATGGTCGCGGCCGACAGGATAGTGGAGTTTTTGCGGAGAAAAATGGTAAAGATGGCCGAAAAAAAGGGGAGCTTGACGCACCCTGAAGTTCTTGCAATCAGTCAACAGCTTGATCGGGTTATTGTGAAGATTCAACAGCGCGGAATGCAGCCTTCTTGTCTTCGTCGTGGTGATTCGTATCGAAGTTTCTGGACATCGCACATATCCCCATCCTCACGGTCTGGCCATCGGGCAAACGCCTAAAGTCCGTGTACAGACGATGATGTTTAGACACGGTTTTATCGCTGCCAACCAAGGCCCTAGCTGTATGTGGCCGTTCGTTACCTCATCACCAGATACGACCGTGTACAAGCACCACGGGGCAGAGAACGAATGTAAATGCTTTATCAACACAAATCCTTCATAGAGAACCAAGCTGTTTTCAATGTCCAAGCCCGAGATGCTGGAGCGCCAGTCCGGCAGCGGCTTGTCCGTCTGCGATACAGTCTGGTATACCGACCGCATGGTACCCGGCACCTGCCAAAAAAAGGCCTGGTACCGAAGTGCGCAACTTCTCTTTTACGCTATCAACTCTTTCTCGATGGTGTACGAGGTATTGCGGCATTGCGGCGTTCCAGCGCACGACACGGGTAAACCAGGGCTTCGACGTGAGCCCGACAATGTCCTCTAGTTCGGCACGAACCATAGCCACCATGTCTTCGTCGCTTTGTTGGAGCGGTTCCTGTTGTCCCGCACGCCCTACGTAGCAACGCAGCAGTGCTTGACCGGGTGGCGCCGTATGCGGCCACTTGCTGGATGTCCAGGTGCAGGCCGTGATGCCGCGACCTTCGGCACGCGGGATGACAAACCCAGACCCCTCCAGGGAAACGTTGAGGCTTTCTTGATGATATCCCAGAATTACAGCTGCGGTGGACACGTATGGAATGTGCCTGAGTGTTTCTGCCTGCGGGCACAGTGGTCTCAAAAGCTGGGCGGCCACGGGTGCTTGGGCTGTCATCACAACCGCATCGGCAGTCAAGGTAAAGGTGCCTTTGGGATGGGTCGCAGTCAAGGCGTATTGACCGCTCTCTGTCCGGCGGATAGCGGTCACAGCGGTGTTGATGTGCAAATCAGCCCAGGTGTGAAGCTCGTCATGCAGTCGTTCCACGATGGTTTGCAAACCGCTCCTCAGCGTGATAAACACGCTTCGACCGTGGTTGGCCGTCAGCGTGGGGGTTTTCTGGCGTTGTCGCAGAGAGCCTCGGATCAATGATCCGTACTCTTGCTCCAACTGCAGAAATTGCGGGAATGTCGCATTCAGGCTCAACTCGTCTACGCTGCCTGCGTAGATGCCCGCGAGCAGCGGTTCAATGATGTTGTTCACGACTTCGTCGCCGAGACGGCGGCGTAAAAATGGACCCAGTGCGACGTCGGATCCAACAGTGGACTTCGGTAACACCAAGTCCAAGAGGGCTCGCGCTTTGCCAGGCACGGACACGAGCTTGGTGGTGGCAAAGGGACGAAGTTGCATGGGAATGCCCATATTGGTCCCAGGCGGGATGCTCTCTAGCTTGCCGTCGTGCAGGATATACGTCTTCATGCCCTCTGGGTTGCTGCCCACAATTTCCGACTCAATTCCAAGTTCGCGGATCAGTTCGACACCTGCGGGTTTGCGGGCCAGGATGGAATCCGGACCTTCTTCCATGACAAATCCGTTCTCGCGGTGCGTTCTGATTTTGCCACCGAGGCGGTTGTCTTTTTCCAGGACGGTGCAGGTCAGATTGAGCTGGTCCTGCTTGGTACGTCTGAACAGCGTATACGCGGCGGACAGACCAGTGATGCCGCCCCCAACGATGACAACGTGTTTCTTCATGCGAGACCTCCTGTAGCTTGCTGCTCGCGCTCGCGTACGACTTCAGCCAGCGCGTGGAGAAATTCTGGATCCGCGTTCAACGATTTGGTACGTGTCAGGTGAATGCCGAGTTTGCGTGCGACGGTTTGCGCTTCGATATCGATGTCGTAGAGCACTTCCAGGTGATCTGACACGAAGCCCGCAGCACAGATGACGACGTTGGTTTGGCCGTCTTCGCGTAGCTGGCGCAATTTGTCCAAGATGTCGGGGCCCAGCCAAGCTTCGTCGGTGCGCCCCGCGCTTTGCCAGGCAAACGTGAAGTTCTGAAGGCCGAGTTTGGCGGCCACGGCCTCGCCCGTTTCACGCAGTTGCTGTGGGTAAGGATCGCCCGTGGCGAGGATGCGCTCCGGTAAGCTGTGCGCTGAGAAAACGACACAGGTATCAAGAGGGTGCTCGTAGTGCGATAGTGCTTCTTGCACCCGGTCTGCGAGAACATCCAGAAATCTCGGCTGCAAATGCCAATCGTTCACGTGCCATAGCACAGGACCCCCGTGTTGTTGGGCAGCCGCGTCAGCGGCCCGTTGATAACTTGCTATGCTCAGGGTGGAATAATGGGGCGCGAGTACCAGAGTGACAGCTTGTTGGATTCCGTCCGCGGCCATTTGTGCGACAGCATCAGCAATAAAGGGGGAGGCGTGCTTCATGCCGAAGTAGACTTTGCACGGCCGCCCCCCGTCCCGGTTCAACCATTCTTCTATACCTAGGCCTTGGGCGGTTGTAATTTCGTTTAAGGGAGAGACACCACCGATGGCTTGATAGCGCGAAATGAGTTCTTGCAACAACTCCGGGGTTGGCTTACGGCCTCCACGGATATGCGTGTAATACGCTTCTACTTCCGCCAGGCTCTTCGGCGTGCCGTACGCCATCACCAATACACCGAGCGTGTCCTTCACCTGGCTCACCCTCTCTTTTCGCGGAGCAGTTCCGCACTGTATTCGTGTACAAATGCTGTCAAACGCTGCAGGGTCGCTGTTTCAACCGGTGGATTGTGGTGGGTCACGCCGTGGCCCAGGTTGAAAACAAACCCAGAGTGTTGAATCCCGGCGTCGACAATCGCTCGGGCGCGACGTTCAATGACGTCCCATGGTGCGAAGAGGAGAACCGGGTCCAGGTTCCCTTGTACGGCGAAGCTTTGGCCAATGCGCGCGCAAGCTTCGGCGAGCGGTACTTTCCAGTCCACACCAATGACGGTGGCACCCGTTCGTGTGAAGTCCACCAACAATTCCGCCGTATCCTTTCCGAAGTAAATCATCGGCACGTCCAGATCTGCTAAAGCACCGAAGATTTTCCGCATGGTCGGGAATACATACGCAAGGTAGTCTTCCTTGGACAGGCTGCCCACCCACGTGTCAAACAACTGCACTGCGGCAGCGCCCGCTGCGACCTGTGCTCTGAGATAAACAATGGTGGCGTCCGCCAGCTTGTCCATGAGTTTTCGCCAGATGTCCGGGGCACTCCACATCAATTGCTTAGTCTTGACGTAGTTGCGCGACGGGCGGCCTTCCACCATGTAACTGGCCAGCGTATACGGCGCGCCCGAAAAGCCTATCAATGGCACGTCCAGGTTCTGCTTCAGCAGTTGAATACTTTCCAGCACAAATGGGAGGCTTTCTTCCGGATGGAACACGCGAAGCCTATCCACGTCGGCTGCGGTCCGGATGGGATTCTCGATCACCGGGCCTACATGTTCCTTGATCTCAAATGCGAGGCCCATGGCACCCACGGGAACCATGATGTCGGAAAAGAGAATGGCGGCGTCGACGCCCAACTGGTCGACCGGCAGTTTTGTGACTTGTACGCAGAGTTCAGGGATCTGGCAAATTTCAATGAGTGAATACTTCTCTCTGATTTTGCGGTACTCCGGCTGATATCTCCCGGCCTGACGCATAAACCACACCGGCGTGTGTGTCACCGGCTGTCTGCGGCAGGCGTTCAGGAAGTTGGATGTGATAGGCATGCGGCTCCTCTTTTCTCACGGCGTCGTAACAGAGACGTCCGTAAAAGTCCTGCTTGTCGCACAGAATGCTTCATATAAGATACTTCCCTATGGAGCGAAGTCAAAACGTCCATTTGGACTATTTCCACGGGAGTATTCCAATAAGGTTCTATGAAAACACAAGTACATTTCAAGTTATACCCGTACATAGATCCCTGATGCAACCACAGAGGGCCCGAAATTGCGGACGTTTCGCAAACTGTCAATTGCTTCGCGAAAGCGATATAATGGAGAGTAGGTAATTCAGCGTCTTGAGCAACGCTCAACTCATAAAGGAGGTCTGGCCTGTGAGCCTGGAACTCGACTTTTATCAAATGATGGTTCAACCCATGCGCGATGAATTGACCGGCATCGGTTTCCGCGAGCTACGTACGCCGGAAGAGGTAGATGAAGTTCTCCAGGATAAGACCGGAACCACACTGGTGGTGGTGAACTCCGTCTGTGGATGCGCCGGTGGTATTGCTCGTCCCGGCGTGGCTATGGCGCTCCAAGGTGATAAGAAGCCGGATAAACTGGTGACCGTGTTCGCAGGTCAGGACAAAGAAGCCACCGCACGTGCGCGCGAGTACTTCGAGAACAATCCACCATCCTCACCGTCCATGTGGCTGTTCAAGGACGGTAAACTGGTGGATATGTTGCACCGTAGCGACATCGAAGGGACCAGTGCGGAGCACGTCGCTGACCGTTTGAAAAAGATGTTTGAAACGTATTGTGCGTAAGCGCGTAGCTCACGGATTGAAACTCCGGTGAGGAGTCCAATGCGTCGAATGACGGTATCAACCTACCTTGGCGACAATGAAGAGGCGGCTGTCCAAACACAGCCGCCTCTTCATGCGATGGACAACTTCGCGAATTCGGAACATCCATGTTACACTCCGAGCACATCGTAGAGAGCACTGACTTGGCTTTGCAGAACTCAACTGCCGCCTTATTCAAGTTGGATCAAGCCGATTCGCGATGCGGCAAGCAGGGCCTGGGTGCGGTCATATACACCCAGCTTGCCGAGAATATGGCTAACGTGAACCTTCACCGTCTTCTCTGCGATGTCTAATTCGGCGGCGATTTCCTTGTTCGACATTCCTTTTGCCAAGGCGTCCAGTACGTCTTGTTCTCGCTGGGTGAGGGGCTCCGAGAGTCCTGATGCAGACGTGTTTCGCCCGTGGTGCACGGGGGCTGCAGTGAAACCAGCCTTGTCCTGGAGGTCACGCAAAGCGGTGAGGGCGGCTGGATCCAGGACTGTTCGACCGACCGCAGCCTGTCGGATGGCGGAAAGCAAGTCCTCAGGACTCACGTCTTTTTGCAGATAGCTGATGGCGCCAGCCTGAATCGCCCCCAACATTTGATCTTTTTCCTGAAACGACGTGAGCGCAATAATGTGGATGTCGGGGTGCAACTCGGCAATTTTCCGAATGGCAGCTACGCCATCGTACTTGCCTGGCATGACCAAATCCATCAACATCACGTCTATGGCTTCGCTGTCCGCAAGTTCAACGGCCTCCGCTCCAGTGCCGACTTCCGCTACGATTTCCATGTCGCTGGATAATTGCAGAAAGGCGCGCAGTCCCTCGCGCACCATGGGGTGGTCATCGACAATCGCAATTCGGATGGTGTCCTTACGGCTCACGACGTTTCACTCCTTCCTCGTGCCCTGCATGCCCAATACGTTTCGTCTCGAACCAACCGGCAATTCACACTCCACCTCGGTGCCTTCACCGGGTCGGCTCAAGAGACGCAAGGATCCACCGATGCGGTGCATGCGTTCATACATGGTGGTCGTTCCGAGACCGTGCGAGACGGTGGTTTCGTCAAACCCCATACCGTCGTCACGGATGGAGATGGCGAGTCGGTGCGCCTCGTTGGAGACGTGGATGTATACGTTCTTCGCCTGAGCATGTTTCAGCGTGTTGTGGAGGGCTTCGTCCACCACCTTGAGCAGCGCCTCCCGTTGTTCAAAGGTGATGGCGATGTTCTCTACGCCTTCCGCAGTCAGATGAATACGGGTTTGCCCCTCGAGTTGCAGGGGAGCCACTCGCTCGCGTACGAGTGCGAAAAAACTTCTGTCGTCGGGTGGCCTCAGCGCGTGGATGAGGTCTCGCATCTCTTGCTGGCTGTCGGCAATCAGACGTTCCACTTTGGCAACGGCATCGGTCACTTCCGACGATGTGGGTGAGGACTGCAACAACAGCTTCGCTGTCCGCGTCAACAACAGTGCGGAAAACAGCCGTTGACTCACGGCGTCGTGCAAATCTGCCGCCAGTTTCCGGCGCTCTACCCACTTCGCCTCGTCCACCGACTGTTCGTACAAGCGTGCGTTTTCCAGTGCAGCCGCCAGATGCCAGGCAAACGCGGACAGCAAGTCGTCATCCGTGTCGCGGTAGTTGTTTGGACACTGGCTCTCGAGTCGAATAAAGTAGTCGCTGTGCGGAATTTGCCGAATGAGGACGCTTCTCGTGTTGGGCAGGAGAATGCGTTCGTGTTCGGGCAACAGCGGCGTCTCGTCGACATTCCCGTACGAGTAACTGTGTCCTCTGTTCTCATGCAATCGGTGCGCGGCAGCCACCAGGCGCGGTTTGCTGTTCAGCCGGCCATCGGGACTTCCCACGGTGATTCCACACGACTCGTAGCCCAGGTGCTCGACAAAGCGAGTGACTGCAAATTGTAAAATCGCCCGCGGCTGCACGAAGCTCACTAATTCCGCAGCCATCTCCGACATCGCTTTCAACTGCCTGGCGCGGTGGCGTTCATCGGCCAGAATGCCAGCTCTGTCGACCGACACGGCGACGTGGTGGCCAATCGTACTCAGCAACTGGAGCGCAGGTTCCGTGAACACGCTGTGACCCGATGCGGCGACGTTCAAGATCCCAAGCGGTTTGCCCTTGCTGCGCAGAGGAATGCTTGCGTGATAAACCAGTTCCGCTTTATCGCCCACGGCGTCCCGGAGGCGGCTGCAGCGGACAATGTTGACAGCCTTGCTGAGTCGCCCAGCGACAAATTGTTCCTGGCACTCGCACCATCCGTCTTTGAGCGGGGCTGCGTCGTTGCAGGCGAGCGCCGGCGGTAGACCACTGGCGCCTACTTCGACAAAGCTGCTGCGGTCTGGATCATAACGGAATGCCCATGCCGTGGAGAGCCCCAATACGCTGCTGAGCCGAGGCAGAATGGCTGCCATCGCTTCCGATACGTCTGTGGTTTCATTCAATGCTTCTGCTAAATCCTTCAGGATTTGCAGGCGTTGCGTATCATTCGTCAGTTGGTTGTCAAAGGAACTCACCATGTGTTCTCCCTATACCACGTTTTGAGTAGATAGTATCACAGTAAAGTAGAGAGTGTTGCGAGAATTCACATGTGTATCGCTTGTTTGTGGAAGCGAAACAGCCTCATTCACAGAATGAGGCTAACGTCTCCGAACTCATGCCACAGGTAGCCGCGTTCGACCGCGTCCTGATAGGCATCTTGTAAATATACCGGCCGGGTGAATGCATACATCATGGCCAGGTGACTGGTTTGGCTATCGTGCATTCCTGTGACAATGCCCCTCACGACTTTTGGTGGAGTGTCAGGCGTCACCAAATGTGTGGTCCAAGCGGAGGTCGGCGCCACGCGGCCGTCTGTGTCCGCAGCGCTCTCCAACGCTCGCACCACAGTGGTACCGACGGCAATCACGCGCCGTCCTTCAACGGTCGCCTGATTCACTGTGTCCGCGGTTACTTCTGGAATCGAATACCACTCAGGCAACGCCGGGTACTGACTGAGATCTGTTTCCACTTCATGGCTGGAGACGCCGGTATGCAATATTAACGAGCGCACTTTGATGCCTTTCTGGGTCAGATTGCGCAGCATGTCATGTGTAAACGGCCTACCAGCGGACGGCATTTCTGAGGAGCCGGGATGGTGGGCGAAGACGGTCTGGTACATGGATGTATCGTAGGTGCCATCCACGTAGGTGTAGCGGATGGGTGCCCCAATCTCTGCGGCCAGCGCGAACAAGTCGCAGTCACTGGATACTTCCCACAGTCGGCTGTTCGGGTGAAAGCGCTGATTGACGACTATGGTTGCGACCACCTGTTCCGTCGCAGGGTGGAGAATGTGGATGGTTTCGCGGGTGGCGAATGCTCGTCGGTCGGGCCCGCCACCTGCCATCCGCCGCTCTATGATGTACCGATATGCATCGAGTTTGGTGGCCAAATGAATGTAGAATTTCTGACCTCGAACGCTCGCTATCAAACGCCCCGGAATGGTGGCTGAAGTGTTGACCACGAGGACGTCACCAGCTGCCAGGTAGTCCGGCAGCTCGTAAAATCGCGCATGACGTCGTTCCCCGGTATGCCTGTCGAGTACGAGCAGACGTACCTCGTCGCGGCGCAATCCGCGGTATTCCGGTGGCCTTGTTGCAGCGGCAGGCACTTGCGACAGATGTAGATGCAGGTCCAAAGGGCTCGTCGCTGTCATGTCATAGTTCCCCCTTCAGGACGAGTTTTTGACCGTTCACTTGCAGACGACAACCGCTGGGATACGGAAACTCGGAGTCGTCCAGCAAGGGATGAAACAGCCGGGAGATTCCCTTTGCCACGTCAGCTGGATTTGCCAAGCCTTCGTCGCCCGGACTGGCCGCTTCGTGCATGGCGGTCTGCATGTCACTCGGATCGACCGAGTAGAATACGACGGGACCTGTGGGGCGTTCGGCTGCCCACGTCTTGGTGAGCAAATCAAGGGCAGCCTTGGAACTTCCGTACACGCCCCAACCGGGATAGCCGCCGACCGCAGCGTCACTAGACAATGACAGGATGATGGCTTTGTTCTGTCGCTCGAGGTGAGGGAGTGCCTTCTGAATCAGCATCATCGGGGCGAAGGTGTTGACTTCAAACACGTTTCGGAAGTTGGCGATGGAGGTGTCGCTCAGCTGGGGAAGCGGCAGGTCGCCCAGTGTGGAAGCATTGTTGACGATGCCGTCCAACCTGCCGAAATGTTCGAGGGTTTTCTTCAGAAAATGGCCGTGAAAGTAGGGGTCCGCAACGTCCCCTGTGAACCCAACCACGTTGCCGAGTGGCGCGAGGGCTTGAAGGGCTTGCTTGAGTTGCTGTGACCGCCGCGCGCAAATTGAAACCGGCATTCCAAGCCGAAGGAGTTCTTTGGCCAGGGCGTACCCCAGTCCCATACTGGCCCCAGTGATTGCGATGACAGGTTGCTGCGTTGATGTCATAGCGATGTCCTCCTTGTCGTCGGTCTGTAGCCGACTATGTGTGAACACAGCATACGACGCGGAGGTGGGATCGGACATCCAGCGCGAGAGGTAGGACTGTACGCCATGGGGATTAGGACCTTCGGCCTCTACAATCCCGTGGGGGAAGCTGGGCATACTCCCGGTATGGGACACTCACTGTACAAATGGTTCATCAACATCAGTCCAATCTGGAAGACGGCATTGGCGGCAGGTGTGGCGTGGGAAGTCGGGGAATGGACCGGGTCAGAGCGCCCGTACTTTGCTCCGTTGGCCGCGATTTTATGTCTGCAGGTGACCGTGGAAGAGTCCATATGGCGGGGATATCAGCGGGTCATTGGGATTGTCGTCGGCGTTTTATTGGCCACAAATATCGTACGGTTGATTGGCCTACACGGATGGAGCATTGCTCTGATTGTGCTTATCGGCACGGGACTGGCGACCTGGCTCCGCCTTGGCTCGCAGGCGATCCCTCAGGTTGGAGTCAGTGCGATGATGGTCATGACCGTTGGCGGCCACCACTACACGTACTACGCGTACGAAAGAGTGGTCGACACTGTACTTGGTGCTGTCATTGCCGTCTTGGTGAACATGTTTATCGTTCCTCCGGACTACACACCGACCGTGCGAGCGGCTGTGATCCAGGCTGGTGAACAACTTGCCAAACGCTTTCGGGAGATAGGTGCATGGGCCTTACATGGTGCAGATTTGACTGCCGGGGTCAAACTGCAGGAGGAGACGCGAGGTTACATTGACCAATTGCATCGCGTTTCCGACGATGTGCAGAAAGCTATACGCGCTCTTCGATTCAGTCCATTGGTTATGCACCGCAGCAAAACCCTCATGAAGTTGGATCAAGACATATTCCCCTTACGACAAGGTTATGCGCATGCCGCTGGTATACTGCGAACGCTGATGGAATGGAAGGCCACTGGGTCACTACCCGACGAAGCGCTGCGTGAATGGGGGCAGCGGATGATGGAAGTGGGCCATGTTGTTTCCGATTGGTCACAATCCGTGAACGGATTGGACAGCGCGACTCAAGCAGCAACGGCGAAGTCAGTGGCAGAATGCATCACAGAGCGCGCCAGAGATATATATGCGTATGAGGATGCGCTGTGGAACGACCTGCGCCAAGTCATGCACGATTTTCGTGTGATAGAATAGGAGGGAATGGATTCCGGGGGGAGTGCTCGTGCAGGGACGCGTGTTTGGACAAGTGTTGTTATCGGCGGCGAAGGCGCGCGAGACGGTTCGCAACATCTTTTGCGTAGGACGGAATTATCGAGATCACGCCTTGGAACTGGGCAACGCAGTACCAGATGCGCCATTGATTTTTGGCAAACCTACGCATGCCATTGCAGTGGCGGACGGAGACTTGGTGTTGCCCGAGGCGCGGGTCAACATTCATCACGAACTAGAAATTGTTTTATATATACAGGACCATCATCGCCCAGGTCACGCCTTTACGGAGAGCGTAGGCGGGATTGCACTTGGGTTGGACTTGACGGATAGAGACGCGCAGAACCGTCTGAAAGCAGCTGGCCAGCCGTGGGAATTCGCGAAAGGATTTCGGAACTCTGCGGTGCTTACCGATTTCCGCAGGGTCGAAGAGTGGGACGCGTTGGAGGAAACGCCGTTTACTCTCGAGAAAAATGGGACTGTCGTGCAAGAAGGCGTTGCTCGCGACATGTTGTTTTCGTGGCAGACGCTGTTGGACTATATTGCGACACACTTTGACTTGGCAGCGGGTGACATTGTGTATACCGGGACACCCGCTGGCGTTGGGCCGTTGGATCACAACGACGAATTGACCCTCGCTTTCGCGGGAGAGCCGTGGGGACGCTGTCGGGTCCTGCGGGGATAAGAGAGGAGGACACAGTGGTGCCACGCACACACGGACTGGAGCAGTACCTCGAGGCTATCTACATTCTGGATACGGAAGGTGAGACGGTGCTGGCCTCCGTACTGGCGGATTACCTACATGTTGCACGGCCGACCGTGACACAGACTGTCCAGCGAATGACGGCGGCAGGATACGTCACAACAGGCGAGGGACGCGAAATCGTACTGACGCCGGAGGGTCGCAAGAAAGCCGAGGTAATTGTCCGCCGCCATCGTCTCTTGGAGCGCTGGCTCAGCGATGAACTCGGACTGGATTGGGCGGACGCCCACGTAGAGGCGGGACGCTTGGAACACGCTGTGTCGCCGCTCGTGGAGGAGCGACTATACGAGAAACTCGGGCATCCCACCACATGCCCCCACGGCAACGTGATTCCTGGATCAGGTGCTCGCCAAACAAAAGGCACTCCATTGACGGAAATTGCGGCACCGGCCACGGTCAAGGTCATTCGCATCTACGAACAGGCGGAGGAGGACCTCGACCTATTGCGTTTTCTCCACACGGCTGGGATCGTACCGGGAGCGATTCTGGAAGTGCCGGATGGACGTAGTCCGTATGAGGTGGGTGTACCCATTCGCGTAGGGGACCAGTCGTACGCGTTAGACGAGCAGGTGGCGCGTCGAATACTCGTGGCACCTGAAAACCCACCGTCAGAGGAGCCGTCTCATCTGTCGAAAACAAAAGCGCAGAATGTCGGAAACCCGGCATAAAACCGAAAACCTTCGCTCATTTTATAGGAGAAGCGAGCGAAGGAGTGTTCGGATGAACGGGTTACGTGAACGAATTCGACAATACAAAGGTAAACGGCTCTCGTGTAAATTCGGGACAATGGCGTTGGCAATCCTCTTCGGTGTTGCGGCAGGATTGGTTCAAGGACCAAATGTTGACGCGGCGGAACGAATTTTTATCAATGCGAAGTCGGCGATTGTCATGGACGCGGATTCAGGAAAAGTGATGTACAGCAAGAACGCGGATACTCCGCTGTATCCAGCCAGCACCACCAAATTAATGACCGCCATCTTATTAGTGACCCACTTAAATCCGAAAGATCCCGTGTACGTCAGCACCACGGCCACACGACAGTCTCGAGTCCGTCTCGGCTTGACGCCGGATATCACCATCACGGCCGACGACGCGCTGCATGCGATTCTATTGAAGAGCGCGAACGACGTCGCATACGCCGTCGCGGAGACGGTGGGCGGCTCCCAAGAAGGGTTTGCGCGGATGATGAACCTCAAGGCGCGACTGATTGGCTGCACGCACACCAACTTCATCACCCCCAACGGCTTGCATGACGACGACCACATGTCCACGGCTCACGACATCGCGCTGATTCTCAAGGAAGCCATCAAGTACCCGCGCATTGTGGCTGCGATGCAGACCAAGGAGTACACGGTGGCGTCGAAGAAGATTCGCAATGGCAACCGGCTGGTGTACCTGGAGCACACCACGTTCGGAGACGTCATTGGGGGGAAGACCGGGTACACCTCCAAAGCCATGTACTGCCTGGCGTTTGCTGCCAAGCAAGGAGACCATGTTCGTATTTCGGTGGTTCTCGGTGCGCCGCGCAAAAGCCACATGTACCGGGAAACACGACGGCTCCTGGAGTTTGCGGAGAAAGGTCGGGCGGTGAAACTGGTCTAAGCGAGGTGGCGGCGCCATCGGTGGGTCGAACCGCGCGTGCGTTCTTGAACCAGGTGCCGCCGTTGCCGTTCCAGTTGCTGTTCTCTACCCTCGAGCTGTAAGTCAATGGAAGAGAACGGGTACGTTTAACATTTCCAGTCTCCATTGTCAACCCACCACCCCATGTAATACATATAAAAAAATACCATTGAAAGCGTCGGGCAAATACGTTATGTAGTGAAGTGTCCGACATACAATCCCAGCGATTTGCAAAAAAGGTTCAGCACAATTTGCAGTGTTTCCGGCATTAGGGAAATCGTCTCGTCGTGCTGAACCACTGTAAAGGAATTTTGCAAATCGCTCAATGCATGTACGGACAACGTTTGGTGACGCGATAGCAGAGTCGCATATGGGAGAAGGAGAGTTTAGCATGAGCACAGATCAGGAAGAGCGGAGTTTGCAAAGGAGTCTCAAGGCGCGCCATATTATGATGATGGCCCTCGGCGGCGTCATCGGCGCGGGGTTGTTCCGGGGATCAGCGGACACCATCAGTGAAGCTGGACCGTCGGTGATTCTGGCATACCTGGTTGGCGGACTGATTCTCTTGTTTGTCATGCAGGGACTGGCCGACATGACGGTAAAATATCCGGCGGCCAGAACGTTGCGCGACTTAATTGAATCCGCCCTCGGTCGGTTCCCAGCTCACGTGGCCGCCTGGATGTACTGGTTGGACTGGGTGCTGGTGATGGCGGTCGAGACGTTTACAGCTGCTTCTCTGTTGCAGCGCTGGTTTCCTGGTGTTCCTCTGTGGTGCTTGTCGCTGATTGTTTCGGTTGCCATCACGTTGGTCAATCTGTATCAGGTTGGCGTGTACGGCGAGACGGAGTATTGGCTGGCGGGAATCAAGATTGCAGTCCTCATTCTGTTTATTATCTTGGGTGGCACGCTGTTGTTCACGGGATTCAACCACCACCCCGCCGTTGGGTTTTCAAACGTCTTGAGTCACGGAGGACTGTTCCCGAAGGGGATAGCCGGATGGTTTTCGGCGATGGTCGTCGTCATGTTTTCGTTTGGCGGTACAGAAATGGTAGGCATGACCATTGGTGAGGCGGAGTATCCGGAGCGGGTCATTCCGCGGGCAGCGCGTGGTGTCATCTTCCGTATTTTGATTTTTTACGTGTTGCCATTGCTCGTCATCATCAGCCTTGTCCCGTGGAATCAGGTGAGTACGGCAGGCAGTCCGTTTGTCACCGTCTTCGAGGCGATTGGTGTACCCGCTGTGCCTGATATCATGAACTTCGTCATATTGACAGCAGTACTGTCTACGGCCAATTCCGGGATGTTTGCAGCGTCTCGCGTGCTGTACTCACAAGCGCTGGAAGGCCAAGCACCACGGTGGTTCGCACGGCTGTCCAAACGTAGGGTTCCGGTACGCGCCCTCATCGTGAGCACGTCGTTTCTGTACGTGGGTGTCATTGTCGCCATCTTCGCCGGAGCTGACACGTTCAACTACCTCATGGTGATCCCGGGGTATTCTGTGGTTCTCGTGTGGATGTTGCTGGCGCTCGCCCACATTCGAAGCAGGGCGCGGGATATCGAGCGGGGATTTCCGTTCGGTTCTCTCATCGCACTGTTGGCTTTGGCGGTCATTTTCATCGGCATTGTCGCGACCTCGCCGTTGTATGGAACGTTGCTAACGATAGGTGCGGTGGCCATCATCTGTGTGCTGTACGTGTTTACCAGCGGTACATCCAAAGGGAACACATCATCAACAAAATTAATGTGAATCTGCGCCATGAAAAAGACCTCTGTGTGCCATTGCACGCGGAGGTCTTTGGTTTGGCCTACATTCAGACAGGCTCTCCCATCATATGGTAAGTTGAGCAATGATCCGGTTCGCTCCTAACTGTTGGGCATGTCGTGCTTGTGGGGGAGAGAGTATGGGAAAATCGGTGGCGCTTGCTTACGTACTCTGGTTCTTTTTCGGCTATTTGGGCATTCATCGAATGTACTGCGGCAGGGTTCCTAGCGGTGTCGCCATGTTAGCGTGCACTGTGCTTGGGGGGCTCACATTCCCAATTGTCATCGGGCACTTCTTGATGTTCGTTGTCGGCGTGTGGTGGCTTGTCGACCTTTTCCTTACCGCAGGCATGGCCAGTTCGAACTCTGCACATCGCTGATGACAGCGCTGCTTTGGAAATGAAAATGGTTTGCAGAGGGGCTCCCGATTCTGGTACCTTATGTGAGTGACGTTTTGCAAAACACAGGCATGGAGCGGTGTTCAAAACGGTGTTCACATGAAGTGACGGAGGAGGGGATTGCATGCAAATCGGCGACGTCGTGATTGACAATCCCGTGATCCTGGCGCCTATGGCTGGCGTGTGCAACCCACCGTTTCGGAAGATTGCCAAACACCTCGGCGCGGGAATGGTCTGCGCGGAGATGGTCAGTGATAAAGCGCTGGTGAACGGGAGCAAAAAGAGCCAGCACATGTTGACGATACTTCCCGACGAGCATCCTGTCAGTTTGCAGCTTGTCGGCTACGATAAGGAATCCATGGTGATGGCTGCCGAGATGGTCGGCGAGACCAATGCTGACATTATCGACATTAATATGGGCTGTCCGGTCCTGAAAATCTACAAGAACGGTTCCGGCGCAGCACTGGCGCGCGATCCGCACTACGCTGCGGACATTGTCCGCGCTGTCGTCAAACGCGTCAACAAACCTGTCACAGTGAAGTTCCGCAAAGGCTGGGACGACAATCACGTCAACGCCGTTGAAGTGGCCAAGGCAGTTGAAGATGCGGGTGCCCAGGCAGTGGCAGTGCATGGTCGGACGGCGAAGCAAATGTACAGTGGTCGGGCCGATTGGTCCATTATTCGCCAAGTCAAAGAGGCGGTAAGCATTCCCGTCATCGGGAACGGCGACGTGGCGGAACCGGAAGATGCACTTCGACTTCTAAACGAGACCGGCTGCGACGGGGTCATGGTAGGCCGTGCGGCACTCGGGAATCCGTGGATTTTCCGCGAAATCACCCATTTCCTGAAAACCGGTCAACGGCTTCCGCGGCCGAGTTTTGAAGAGCGCATTGAGGTTGCTATCAAGCACCTGCACTTGTTGGTCGAGGATAAAGGGGAAGTCATCGGAGTTCGCGAGATGCGGAAGCACGCGGCTTGGTACATCAAGGGAATGCCCGGCGCCGCACAGCTTCGAGAGGAGATCAACAAGCAAACCACACAGGACGGCATGGAGGAACTCCTTCGCGGATACCTCGAGAGCTTGTTGCTTGCAGTGTAGATTCGCCGTTGTCATACAAGCCGTCTGCGCACAACACTGTTGCGGAGGTTCAAAAAACAAACGACCTGCCACCCGTCGGCAGGTCGTTTGTTTGTGTGAGGTGATGGGGCTTCACCCGATGTTTTCGCCTTTCGTCTCGTACCCAAATCCTGATACCACGAGGAATCCAATGATCAGCGCGATGAAGAAGATGGTGAAAATGGTGCCGAACCCGATATGATCCTCTATCAACGCACCGACCATCAACGGTGCGATAATGGAGCCAATGCGTCCGAATCCAGCTGCCCATCCTATGCCAGACGCGCGGGCGTGTGTAGGAAATTGCTCGACTGTGAAAATGTACGTGCACGCCCACGAGCCGAGCATGAAGAAGTTCAACAGCAGGCCAAACGCCAATACCCAGGCGGTCCCGTGTGCGAAGCCCAATCCCAGTGTCGAGACCGCAGCCAGGAACATGAACGGAACAAGGGTGCGTTTGCGCCCCCACTTCTCCACGAGCCAGGCGGCTACGAGATAACCGGGGATTTGCGCAAGGTCCATTATCAGTACGTAGCTCAAGCTGTTGACCACCGAGTACCCTTTTTCGGCGAGGATGGAGGGTAACCACAGAGAGACGCCGTAAAACGCAAAGTTCATGGCAAACCACAGTAGCCATGTGACAACAGTTCCACGAATCACGCCCGGTTTCCACAGTGTGGCAAACGTCTTCGCAATGGACTGCCTCGTCAACGCCTGAAACTTTGGCGACTCGGGCAGCTGCCGCCGTAGAACAAGGACGTATAGAGCAGGCAACGCTCCAATCAAGAAAACCATGCGCCAACCGATGGATGGAATCACTATCCGTGAGACGATGGCCGCGACTAGGGAGCCAAGTGCGTAGAACATTTCGAGCAGGACAACGCGGCGTCCGCGCTCCGAATCTTCCGAGGACTCTAGTACATACGTCGTGGCAATCGGCAGTTCGCCGCCAAGGCCAAATCCAACCAAGAACCGCAGGATCATGAAGATGCCGATGCCCCAGGCAAACGCGGTCAAGCCAGTCGCAATGCTGTAAATGAGCAGTGTCCACATGAACAGCGTTTTTCGCCCGAATCGGTCGGCAAGCAGCCCCGCCAAAGCAGACCCGATCGCCATGCCGACAAATCCCAGACTGCCGAGCAGACCTGCAACGCTTGGATGCAGGTGCCATTGCTTCGATAGCACAACTAAAACAAATGAGAACAGTCCAACGTCCATCGAGTCGAATAAGAGCCCAAAACCGGATACCATCAACAGACGCGTTTTCGAGACCGATTTGGACGGCGGCAGTATCTCCAGCGACACCTCGCGCGTGGACATGGCAACATGTCACTCCTTCCAAGATTCTTGACGGTACTAAGTGCTATATCTATCGACATATGCCTACGCGCGCCAATGTGTGCAAGAGGATCCGTGCAGCGTATGTGGATGGGAATGGAAATTGAATCCGCGGCGAGGATGGGCTACAGTGTAGGGATGAAAGGACAGTTCGGAGGGGTTATCGTGCGTCCGTTTCGATTTTTACATACAGCGGACATTCATCTCGGTACACCGTTTCTCGGAGCCAGCCAGCGCGTGTCTGAGACGTGGTTGGAGCGGTTGAAAGACGCGTCGTACCACGTGTTTGAACGCATTGTCCGGGTGGCACTGGACCACGACGTGCAGTTTGTCACCATCTCGGGCGACCTGTTTGACTGCGCGTCTGTTCCGATGAGTGTCTTCTTTGAACTGCGGCGTGGTTTCGAGACCTTGCAGCGCGCTGGAATCAAAGTTTTTCTGTGTCACGGCAATCACGATCCGCTCGATACAACTCACCCGTTCACTTGGCCAGACAACGTGGTGACCTTTCCTCCACTACCTGCGTCCTTGTCGGACGACGATGTCGTGCCGTCCTATGTATTTGAAACAGCAGGGCAAACTCGGGTTCAGGTCAGCGGCTTCAGCTATCGTGGCCCACAACTGTTTGCCTCCTTGGCTGCACAGTTTGTGCGCCGTCCCGACGTGGACTACGCCATTGGGCTTTATCACGGCGTGGTCGGATCAGCATCCGGGCATGCCAATTACGCGGCCACGTCCCTTGCAGCGTTGGAGCAACGGAACTTCGATTTTTGGGGACTGGGGCACATTCATCAGGCGAGCGTGTTAAAATCGCAGAATCCAGTTGTGTTGTACCCCGGAAATCCACAAGGACGACACATCAAGGAAAGCGGAGCTCGTGGCGTGTACATCGTCGACGTGCTGGAGGATGGGCGGGCGAAGTTGCAGTTTGTGCCCACCGATACAGTCCGCTTTGCCACCGTGAAGCTGGCATTGGATGATATAGGAGATCTTGCCGAGGTGCGTGAACAGCTTCGTGGCGAGATTGCACACTCCGTCCAACGGAACGCACAGCACGGTGGAGGTGTGGTCCTTCGCATTCAGCTGTCAGGACGAACGCACCTTCACGACGTACTAAATGGTCAAGAAGCGGTGATGGCCGATGCGCTGCAAGCGGATCTGGAACATCTCCAGTGGCCTGTCTGCATTGAACGAGTGGACGTGGATACGGAACCTCCGTTGGACCGCGCGGCGTTAGCGCACAGCCGGACCTTTGTGGGCGAAGTCCTGCGGCTGTGTGACGACTACCAACAGGACGCTGAGCGGACCCGTTCGGTGTTGCGGGGGTTGTTACAAGATCTCTATCACCCTGGCACAGGCCTTTCGGTTGACAACTGGTCCGACGAAGACGTGCTCCGATTGCTCCATGATGCTGAGATGAAGATTCTCACGCAGGTGGAAAGGGCGGTCGATGCCACATGAGGTTTCACTCTCTGTCTCTTTACGGAGTTGGCCGCCACAACGGAGCGGTCCTGGACGACCTAGGACCGGGATTGACCGTCGTGTACGGTGTGAACGAATCGGGCAAGAGCACTGTTCTAGCCGGGATTCGCGGCATCCTGTTCGGACGCCTGACGATGGCGGAACGCGCCATCCACCCAGGACGCGGTGCCTCAGGAACCCTGGTGGTCTCGAATGCCAATGGAACAGTGTATCATCTGGAACGTGCGTTAAGCAGAAAGAGCCCACTGAAAATCATATCCGATACTGGCGTTGTCGGGGCTGGTCAGGATGTGCTGAAGGAGCACTTTCCGGAGCTATGTGAAGTGGAAGATGCGGTGTACACAACCGTGTTCAGTTTTCAATTGGCAGAACTGACCGACCTTCAGCGGTCGGACACAGTGCTTGCCAGACGGCTGTTTTCGCTCGGCGCGACGGGGGGCGTGTCGCCCGCAGAGTTGGAAGCCGCACTCGGGCAGGCCGCGAAGAGCCTATTTAATGCGGACAGGCGCGCGCGTAATGCCCGACTGAACCAGTGTCTTGCAGAACTCGAAGCGGCGAAACGGGCATGGTTGGACAAACGCGACGGCGTGGAATCGTACGAGCGGTTGCAAGAGCAGGTGAAGAAGCTGCGGCAAGAGCGGCTGCGTGCGGAGGAGCAGTGGCACGAAGCGCGGCAGGCCAAGCAACGTGTACAAAAGAGACTGGACGCACTCTCCCTGCACCAGGAGCTGCTTCAACGGATCGAAGCGCTGCGCCAGGGTACGCCCCAAACGTCTGTGACGGAAGAGATGGTCTCCGCACTTGCCGTGTGCAGAGAGCGGATTACGGACGCTCAACAGCGCGTCGAAGCGCTGGCGGAACAACAGGCAAAGTTGGAAAAGCGGCTCGCCGAAATGCCTGTCGTCCATGTGGATGCCGACGATGTCGTGCGTGTTCACCAGTTGGTGATGCAGTCTTCCGGCGTGCTACAACAGGAACAAGCCTTGGCCGAGAAAATGGACGAATGGCACGACAATGAGCGACAGCGAGTCGAGCTGCGACAGTACATGTCCCCGCTCTGGACGGATGAGGCGCTGGAGGAGGCCGAGACAGGTTCCGAGGCAGTGGCATCTGTCCAACATTGGGAGAGGCAATGGGAGCACTGGGAGCGCTCCGTCGACGCGCTCGAACGTCAACTGGCTGCCCGAGACCGACTGTACCGAGAACAACGTGGGGAGTATGAGGCAGCTTGTCGCGAGCGCCTCGGCACGGTGCCATCGGTTCAGCACCTTCGTGCGGAGGAAGCGGCCGTGTCACACGTTTTAGAGCGGTTGGCTGAGGACGAATGGGTGTGGTCCGACGGGGAACGCGAGGTGGAGCAGTTGCGGCGGATAGATGCTGAACTGGTCGTTCTGAAGGACGAGGTGCCACCACAGCAAGCGGGGTTACTCACGCCGCTGAAAGTAATGTTCGCATCGGTCGCAGCTGTGATGGCGGTGATAGGGGCCACCCCGACGTGGTTCGCTACCCATTCACCCCTTGACGTCGGAGTGTCTGTCGTTGGCATCGGGACGTTGGTGTACGGCCTGTGGTGGACGGTACGGCGCCGAGTGAATGCCAATGTGGATTCTTCGTCAGCGTACACCAGACATCTGCAGGCACAACGGCTAGCCGTCCGTCAGGCGTTGACAGACCGGATGAACCAGCTACGCTCGTTTACTCAGGAAGAGAAAACGCGTCTGAAACCCGAAGAGGTCCGGAGCATGTTGCGGGACAAGCGACGTTTGTATGAGGAAGATAGGAACAAATTCGCCGCACTTGTGGCGCTTGGTCTACGAGCACAGGAAACGATGGCGGAGCGGGAGCGGCTGGCGCAGGAGTTAGCCGACGCCAGAGCACGACAGGTGGAGGTGCGCAAGGCGTGGGCGCAGTGGCTTGGGCGTTACGGCCTGGAACAGTCCGAACAAACACCGAAGAGCTTTCTCACGGAGCTGGAAAGGGTCCGTCAGTACAGAGCTATCACGCTGCGACTGCGCGAACAGCGCCAAGTGGTGGAAACCTTGCAGCGGCAAGTGGAATCGTTTTGCCGCGAAGCGGAGCAAATCTTGTCGCGCGGGACGGAATCTCCGTTGTTGCAGGAAGAGGCGGCGGTGACTGTGGAGCCGGGAGGCGACAGGATACCGCCTTCGGTTTCGGTGCTGTGCGAGCGTCTGCAGCGTAAAGAGGCCGCGATTGCGGATGGAAAACGACAGAATACAGAGCGACAGCACATGGTTGAGCGCCTCGAGCAGCTGCGTCAGGAACTGGCTGTGGCCAAGCGTGAGCTACGGGAAAGAATGGACGAAAAGTTGCAGCGGTACAAGGACTTGGGTGTCACAACGGATGAACAGTACGCCGCTTTGTTGGCTGTCCACGCGGAGGTCAAACGACAGGAGAATGCAGTACGGGAGTTGCGGTTCCAGCTGTACGGCATGTTTGGCAGCCAGAAAGCGTACGAAGCGGAAGTGCCTGGTCTCAATGTGGCTACACGCGATGGATTGGAACAGGAATTGGAGGAATGTGAAGCGGCGGTACGGGAAGCGAAACAGCACTTCGACACCGTGACCCGGACGCTGAACCAGTTAGAACAAACACTCGCCACCTGGGAGGACGGCCCGTCTGCCTTGGACCTGTACTGGAGAGTCCATCAACTGGAAGACGAAAAACGAACACTGGCGCGTGAGTACGCTGTGCATCTTCTCGCTCTGCACCTCGTGAAGGAGGCACGGCATCGCTTTGAACAGGCGCACAGGCCCAAGGTGCTGGAACTCGCCAGCCGTTGGTTTGCCACGATGACCCACGGGAAGTACATACGGTTGAACGCGCACACCGGGGAACAGGGCGCGACGGACTTGACAGCGGTGGACGCGCAGGGTCGCGCATGGCCAGTGTTCGAATTGTCGCGTGGCACACAGGAACAGGTGTATCTTGCGCTACGTCTCGCTGTCGTAGGCGAATACGCGCGGCAGGGTGTGGTGTTGCCTGTCATACTGGATGATCCCCTCGTCAACTTCGACCTGCACCGCCTGTCCGCGGCGCTCTCTGCGCTACGCGACTTTGCAGAGAACCTGCAGGTTGTGTACTTGACTTGCCACCGCGACGTGTTGGAGTTTGCGAAAGCAGATCCCGGTGTGCAAGTGCGCTATCTCGACGACAACGACCGTGTGAGTTCTGGGAGGGTATAACATTGGGAAGAATTCGGCTGGTACTGGGAAGAACGGGGGCTGGAAAGTCCCGTTGGATCCGCTCGCAGATCCAAGCTGAGTTGGCCCAGGCGCCGCTTGGCAGCAAGCTGTTCTGGGTGGTGCCGGACGCGTTGTCATACGCCACCGAGCGCCAATTGTTGCAGGCCGTGCCAACCGCCATACGAGCAGAGGTCGTTCACATGTACCGCCTCGCGGAGCGCGCGCACGCCGAGATGGCGGAAGGGCCCCAGCACCCTGTGAACACCACTGGACGTCGATTGTTGCTGTCTCATGTATTTCGGGAATCTCGTGCAAATCTCCAGGTGCTGTTCAAAGATCAGCCGTCCGTCGCCTTCTTGGACGCAGTCCTGGAGGCGTTTGACGAATTTTCAGCAGTAGGCGTACGCGTGGAACAACTGCAAGCTTTGCTGGACGACGCCGATGCAGACATCTGGGAGTCCGGAGAAGGTTCTGCGCTGACAAGGTCGACGATGCTCGGTAAGCTGCGGGATCTTAGCTTGCTCTACCTCCGTTGGCAGCAGGCATTGTCTGCTGCGAAACTTTACAATCCCGCCAATTTGTACGACATTGTCCGACCCTATCTTCCAGCGTGGAGTGCTTTGCAGGGTGCGAAGCTGTACATTGACGGGTATTCGGACTTGACGGCCAGCGAGCTCGCATTTGTCCTAGATCTCGCCGCTGTTGCCGAGGAGACGGTCATCACCTTGTGCGTGGACCCTGCCTGGATACAGGATTTGGACAGCAAAGGCCGGTTGAAACAGGGAACACGTGCGGCAGACGCACAACTATACACACTCATGGACGTTCTCTCCACCCTGGACAAACCCGAAGCCGTGTTCGCCCCACAAACGGTCCGACTGTATCAGTGCATCGTCGAGGAATGTAGCAAGCGGAATCTGCCGATGTCTGAGCCTGTGGTTCTGCAAAGTCCCATAAACACAATGCCAAAAGGACTGGAGCTCTTGGAACAGAGTGTATTCGGCCCGCGTGAGGTGCTCCCGGAGGCCGGTGCTGGCATTGGCATGGCGGCCGCTCAGAATGTTCATGTTGAGGCGGACGGGGTCGCACGGGAACTGTTGCGCCTGCACAACGAGCAACACGTGCCGTACGAACGGATCACCGTGCTCGTTCCCGATGGTGAGCTCTACTTTCCTTATTTGCGAGAGGCGTTCCGGCGGCATGCCATCCCGGCCGCCCTCGACGATTTTCCGTCCCTCGCCAACCATCCGTTGGCCAAGTTCCTGTTGGCCGCACTACAGTGCGTTGAAGAGGGATTTTCCCTGTCGGCTGTGTTAAGGCTGCTGAAAACCGACTTCTGTAAACTGTTGGAAGACGACGCGGATTGGCTGGAGACGTACATCAGACAGTACGAGGTGGAAGGTGAGCACGTCTGGCTGCGTGACGAGCCGTGGGATTTTGCCTGGCAGAACCGGGAGAACGACGCAGTCGTGGAATCTGTACAGCGTGATGACGCCAGAGCGGACAGCCTGCGCAGACGTATGATGGACTACATGCATCCTCTGTGGAACGACTTGTCATGCGAGGCGTGCCCGCCTCGTGTGTTTGCAGCGGCCTTGTGGAATCTGCTGCAACGCGTGGAGGCAAAAAAAGCGGTGGCAGAGTGGATGGTCGGCGAAGACGCAGAAAGATCCCCACTGGAAGCCAGCCTGCATGAACAGGCCTGGCAAAAAATCATGGGACTGCTGGGGGATCTGTGGGAAACGTTGCCAGAGACACCCGTGAACCGGAGCTTCCTGTTGCAAGTTGTGAAAAGTGATATCGTCGGGCAGCGGATGACAAGCATCCCGGCTGGACTCGGCCAAGTCCTTGTAAGTGACTACCATCGAGCGCAAGGATTCTTCGCGGACATTGTGTTTGTCATGGGGGCCGCGGATGGTGCATTGCCGAGGCGTTGGCGCGCGAGCGGGTTATGGACGGACGACGAGCGCGCACAGTTTCATCAACTCGTAGGCCAACGGCTCGGTTACACGGCCGAGGAGCGCCAACTTGCTGAGCGTTTCACCGTATATACGACATTGACGAGAGCCAGACGGCGGCTGTTCTTGACGTACCCCTTGGCGGACGCCCAGGGCAAGGAAATCCGCCCTGCCGCCCTCGTCCAGTACGTGCGCGAGATGTTCGCCGCCGGACTCGACGAAGACGCGCTGTGGACGGAACAGGGAGAGGGACTCATCAGCGATTGGAAGTGGTGGACAGAGTCGTCCGCGTTGGACAGGCTCTTGGACGATTTGCGCGCCGGTACGGAAAGTCGGTTGCAGCCCATTCATCGCGCAACGATTTACCGCTGGTTTACTCAGAATGACCATAGGCGCAAGCGGTTGCGAAACGCGGTGGCAGGCGTGGTCCACAAAACGGGAGCGTCTCCACTATCCGCAGCCACCGCCCGGGCGTTGTACGGTACGCCGCTGCAGTTGAACGTGTACCAATTGGAGTCGTTCTCCGCGTGTCCCTTTCAGCACTTCGCGAAATACGGGCTACGCCTGCAAGAGGATGTGGCGCCGGACGTGACAGCTGCGGCACGCGGGACTATTCTCCACGACGCGTTGGACCTGTTTCTGGACAGATTGCGTAATGATGTGGACGCCTGGCGGGCGCTCGCGGACGATGAGGCGGTAGCCGTGATGCAAAGCGTGTTTGAGGAAGTGCTAGCGTCGCCGAAGGCGGCACTGTGGGGAAGAAAGGCGCTTCGCCGCTTTCAGGCGTCCGAGGTGTGGAGCGTCCTGGAGCGTGCCGCCGTCGTGTTGACCCGTCACGCCCGGTACGGATTGTTCACGCCGGCTGCGATGGAAGTGTCGTTCGGTGTCGGGGAAGGCAGCGATTTACCGGGCTTTGAAGTCCCTCTGAACAACGGTGTCACCGTCGTATTGCGTGGGCGCATTGACCGGATTGATGCAGTTAAGACCGAGTCTGGGCACGTCTTCCGCATCGTCGATTACAAGAGCAGCGCGTTGGACATCGATTTGTCCGCTGTGGAGTACGGTATGCAACTTCAGCTGCCTGTCTACGCGGCGGTGGTTGAGCGGCACAGCGAAGCGCTGTTCGGGGAGCGTTCGACACCGGGGGGCTTGATTTACATCCCAATTCTGCGCAAGATGACGCTTCGCCGTGCTCCACTGGACAACGACGCCGCACGCGAGGAAAGTCTCAAGCAAATGCGTACGCGAGGCCTCATGGTGCACCAGAGCCACGTCGTGGAGTCGATGGACACGCGGTTGGCAAAGGGAGAAGCCAGCGACTTGTTCAAGCAAGTCTACAAGAAGGACGGATCGCTCATGAAAACCGCGCCAGCGCTGCCTCCTGAGGACTGGCACCGACTGCTGGAGACGGCGATGCGACGCGTCCAGGATGCCGCGCACCAGATCAGCCAGGGAAACATTTCGGTGGCACCGTACATGCTGTCTCCTCAGGACACGGCGTGTCGTTTCTGCTCGTACAGTCGATTGTGTCACATCGACAGGCGGTGGGATGCGAGTCCGTATCGGAGACTGGCGCGCCTTTCGAAAGACGAAGTGCTTCACCGCTGGAGAGAAGCCGCTGTAGTCCATGAAGGAGGAGAAGAACATTGAAGTTGGACCTGTCTCGATGGTCGGCGGAACAGAGGTTAGCCATAGAATCACGTGGCCAGAACGTACTCGTATCCGCAGGCGCCGGCTCTGGGAAAACGTCCGTACTCGTGGAGCGCGTAGTCAACTGCGTGGTCGACAGCGACGGAACAGACTTGCAGCGCTTACTCGTCGTGACGTTTACAGAGGCGGCTGCGGCGGAAATGCGAAAGCGGATCAACGACAGGTTGGACAAGTTGTACCAGCAAGCCCAGAAGGACGGGGATAGCGAAGCCGCGAGGAGGCTTACGCAACAACTTGCACAGGTGGAGCAGGCCCAGATCTCGACGTTGCACAGCTTTTGCATGCAGGTGGTGCGCAACAACTTTCTGTTTCTTGGCCTGGAACCGGTGTTCTCGTTGATGGCGGAAGACGACGTAGTCCTGTTGAAAGCGGAAGTTCTGGAGTCGTTGGTGGAGCAGTGGTTGGCAGGTCCGGAGCGCGATGCACTTGCCCGCGTCATCACGCGGTTCGCTGGCAGCAATCCGCAACGCTTTTCGCAGCTGGTGTTCCGCCTACATTCGTTTGCCGTCAGCCAGCCGCATCCTCTTGAATGGTTGCAAGGGATGGCGGACCGGTTTGCGGACGCTATAGGTGCAGCGCCGGGGGATCTACCGTGGATGCCGCAGTTTCTCTCGTGGGTTCGTCGTCAAGTGGCTGCCTCCATGCGAGATTTCGCCGCTGCTCGGGACGTTGCAGTCGAGTACGAGGAACTGGCGTCCTACGCGGAAAATCTCGTGAAGTTGGTGAACTTGTGTGAGGCAGGGTACGCCGCATTGGCCACCGCCGATGGCGTGGATCCAGCCGCTTTGTCGTTGCGAGCCGCGCTGGGGCTGAAATCCCCGCGCGCGAAAGACCATCCCGCCAAGGAGCTGGTCACGGGCAAGCGGACGGCTGGCATCAAGCGGTTGCAAAACCTAGTACCCCTCCTGGAACGGGGACTGGCCGCGCTGCACCAAGACTTGATTCAACTGCAACCGGACGTTGCTACGCTCGTGTCGTTTGTCAAATCCTTTCACGAGCGCTACCAACAAGCGAAGCGGGAGCGTGGACAACTGGATTTCAACGACCTCGAGCATTACGCGCTGCAGGCCCTCCAAGATCCGGCGAGCGGCGAAGCGAAGCGGTTACAGGAGCACTTTGTCGAGGTGTTTGTCGACGAGTACCAGGATACCAGCCCGATTCAGGACGCCATCGTGTCCCTCATCACCCGGCCAGAAGGCAATCAGTTTGTGGTCGGCGATGTGAAGCAAAGCATCTACCGTTTCCGAATGGCGGAACCCAACCTGTTCCTCCACAAGTACGAGACGCTCGGCGACACAGCGCCTGGGCGGG
Organism: uncultured Alicyclobacillaceae bacterium; assembly: GCA_963788285.1. Lineage (GTDB taxonomy): Bacteria > Bacillota > Bacilli > Alicyclobacillales > Alicyclobacillaceae > Alicyclobacillus_A. Next base: position 298,466 of record CAWBGB010000012.1, on the reverse strand, counting down.
TCATTGACCTGTCTGCCAACTATCGAAGCCGTGCCGAAGTTGTGAACGCCGTCAACTTCCTGTTTGGACAGCTGTTTTCGCTAGACTTTGGCGGCATTGTGTACGACGAGCGCGCCAAAATGCGCGTTGGCGCAACCTATCCGGAGGACAGCGGCGCCAGCCTCGCTGGACCGGTCGAGTTTCATTTGATAGCTCGGGACGGCGGTGCGGCAGAACCCGAAGTCGACGCAGAATTCGGGGCGGAAGCGTCGGTGTCGGGGGAGGTAAGCGAAGAGCTGGCGCCTGAGGACCTGTCCGCCATCGAGCGGGAAGCGACCGTGATAGCCCGACGAATTCTGGAGTTGATGGGGCAAGCCCCGAACAGCGTCCACCGAACCGTGTGGGATGCCAAGCTCGGCGCGTTCCGGCCATTGCAGTACCGAGACATCGTTATCTTGCTACGCTCTGTGAAGACGCGGATGACACCCGTGCTGGAAGTCTTGCGCAGGTTCGGAATTCCTGCGTACGGTGCGACGTCAACCGGCTTTTACGGATCTTTAGAGGTCGGTTGGCTGCTGTCGGCGTTGTCCGCCATCGACAACCCACGGCGGGAACTGGACTTTGCAACGTTATTGCGCTCGCCTATCGGAGGGTTTCAGGACGAAGACCTGGCACGCATCCGCGCCGTACAAAAGGGTAACTTTTTCGACGCCTGGAAGGCGGTTCTTCGCGTACCTTCCGCAGATCTGGCAGCGCGCTGGGAGACGTCAGAGGAGGCTGCGCGGGCAGTCCAGGCAAAGGTGCAGGCGTTCATGCAGCGCTTCTCGACGTGGCGGTCCAAAGCCCGCAAGGCGTCTACGGAAGAAGTGTTGCGGCAGATACTGGACGACACCGAGCTCGAACGTTACGTTGCGGGCATGAAGGGTGGAGATGTCCGCCGGGCCAACATCCAGGTCCTGTTGGAGAAGGCTCGGTCGTTTGACCGCGCGTCGACGGACGGCGTGTATGGGTTTGTCAACTTCGCAGCCGCCGCCTTGAAACATGACGTCGATGTGGGCGAAGCCCGTACGCTCGGGGAAAATGAAGACGTCGTACGGGTGATGACCATCCATCAGAGTAAAGGGTTGGAATTCCCGGTGGTGTTTGTCGCGGATTTGGGAAAACAGTTTTACCGCGATCCAATCGAAGCCTCGTTCCCCCTGCACCGCGAACTCGGCTTTGGCCCACAATGCGTAGATCCCGACAGTGACCAGAAATGGCCCACCATCGCCTCACTGGCGATTGAGGATCTGGAACATACGGAGTTTCTTGCGGAGGAGGCGCGCGTGCTGTATGTGGCGTTGACGCGTGCACGCGAGAAGCTGATCTTGGTTGGCTCTGCGCGGAATTTGGACAAATTGGTAGATAAGTCCGTGGACAGGGCATCCCCGCAGGAACACACATTGCCGGCGGATGCGTTGCTCGAGGCGAAGTCATGTCTTGACTGGCTGCTGCCAGCCTTGTGTCGGCATCGCGACGGAGAAGCCATTCGCTCGCTGGCGTCGGATGACACGGCCAACACTCGAGTCATAGGGCCATATTGGGACCATCCCGCGCGGTTTCATGTGCAGTTGTGGGATGTACCTATGCATCCACGCGTCTCCCTCGGGGAAGTGGAGGCGGCAGCCACAACGACGAAGGACAAGCTGCGCTGGACCGCTCGAACGGTGGATGACGTTCTTCGTTTTCTCGACAACGAATCGAGATCTGTCTCGGAAGAGGCGGATTGGGTGCTGACATCAGAAGACGATGCGTCCCCTGAGATGGTAGTACCAGGGAAAGTATCTGCCACAGACTTGCGGCGATTGTGGGTCGCCAGACAGATGAAAGGTCGGAAGTCCAAACCCCTCTTCCAAGGCGCGGCCGAGCGCATGTTGGAGGACCCGCGGTTTGTACAAGAGGTGGCTTCGCCTCGGGAAAGTGGCATTGCCTTCCACGCCGTCATGCAATATCTCGATTTCTCGACGGCACCCGACGTCGCCGCAGTGACGGAGGCCATCGAAACTATGGTGAGCGCTGGGAGATTGCATTCGGATGTCGCGGCGGCCGTCCATGTGGAAGATGTGGTGGCGTTTCTCGCCTCTCCCATCGGCCGGCGCCTGGCCCACGCGAAGCGTGTGATGCGAGAGCAGCCATTTTTTCAGCGGTTGGACACACCCGCGCCGACGAGCTCCAGACCGGCGGATGAGGACGTCTCTTCCTTTGCCGTCGCGCAAGGTGTCATCGACTGCTTGGCGGAGGACGACCAGGGCTGGATACTCGTGGACTACAAGACGGACAACATCGGTCCCGAACTTGCCGACGCCAAAGCGGAGGAATACGCGGCACAGGTCGCGGTGTACTTGGATGCAGCTTCCGCGTTGACAAAAGGTGAGCCGATTTCCGCATATCTCTATTTCGTGCGGCCGAGAGTGTTTGTGGAAATGGGGCGCATGAATTTGTCCGTGCTGTTTGAGTCCTTGCCAGAGTCGAAGTGAGACTTGTGCTCTGCGACCACGGCAGCTCAGATTGTGGAGGAACGTGGCGTGTGCCACCAGACATGACCAAGTTCGATTCGAGAAACTCCCTTCTGCATGCAAGGGAGTTTTTCTACTCAGCGATTTACAAAATAACGACGAGATATTATGGTTGTATTTGGTAAAATATCTCCTACTGTTAGGATGGATTCAGAAACGCTGTTGTAATATCTAAGGCATTGGAGGCACTTTGATGAAGTACATCGACAACCAGGGCATCATGGATCCGCGCATCAACTTGGCGATTGAGGAATACGCCCTGTACAACCTGGACATCAATGAAACCTATCTGCTGTTCTATTCGATGGATCCGTCCGTCATCGTTGGAAAGAACCAGAACACCATCGAAGAGATCAACGTGGGCTACGTTGAAAAGAACAACGTTTACGTCGTACGCAGGTTGTCCGGTGGCGGAGCCGTCTACAACGACCGAGGTGATTTGAGCTTTAGCTTTATTACAAAGCACGACAAAAACAGTTTTCACAACTACGCCAAATTCACGGGGCCGATTATCAAAGCGTTGCATAAGCTTGGCGTGAATGCGGAGCTCAGTGGCCGAAACGACATCCTCGTGCAGGACAAGAAAGTCTCCGGTAACGCGCAATTCTCAACGCGCGGACGGATGTTCAGTCACGGCACGCTGATGTTCGATGTGAACCTGGACAACCTAGAAGCGGCGCTCCGGGTGGACAAGGAGAAGATTGCGTCCAAAGGCGTCAAGTCGGTGCGCAGCCGTGTGGGCAATATTCGAGACTACCTGAACAAGGACATGACGATAGATGGATTCAAACGGACATTGCTCCAGTTCATCTTTGAAGGAGAGTCCGAGATTGCCGAGTACCGGCTGACGGAGAGGGATTGGCAAGAGATCTACGCGATTGCCGATAAACGGTATAAAAACTGTCATTGGAACTACGGGAAGTCCCCAAGTTTCAACGTCAAACACCGCCACCGCTTTTCAGCAGGAACGGTGGACGTCCGTTTGTACGTGGTCGGCGGGAAGATTGAGACAGCGAAGATTTACGGGGATTTCTTTGGTGTCGGCGACGTCAAGGACATTGAGGACAAGCTGATTGGCGTCCGGTACACGACGGACGACATTCGCGCGGCACTGGACGGTGTAGATTTCCACGACTACTTTGGCGACATTCCTGGGGATGAGTTGCTGGCATTGATCTCGCCATGAACATCCATCCTACGTCCGTTCTGTTGGCCATTACACGGATTTTTGACGTTGGACGGGCTCTTCAACATATCCGTGACTCTGCCCGCGCAGGAACCACACAAATGAAGCCAGTATCCACAGCGACTCGTTAAGACACGTATCCTCGTGCTCAATGGCTCGTGGTTTTTGTGTGTAAATGTGCAAACACTGCCATTGTCGTCTCCAGGAACTCATTTTGCCTTCCATTTGTCCAGTGGATTACCAGCCCCTAAACCAAACTCGTTTACAGAATATTGACAGAATCGTATGAAACCGCATACAATGTTACCAAGCAAGCGCTTGGTTTGGAGGCTGGGACATGGCCGAACGCAACCGCCGCGAGCAGATTTTGCAGGCGGCGAAAGCACTGTTTAAAGAAAAGGGCTACCACGGCACAACCATCCGCGACATTGCGGAACAAAGTGGAGTGCTGTCGGGTAGCTTGTACGCACATATCAAAACCAAAGAAGATTTGTTGTTCGAGATTACCAACGAAGTCGCGGATCACTTTATTCAGAGGTTAGAGAAGGTTGTGGCATCACAACTGAGACCTCCGGAAAAGTTCCGCGCGGCGTTGACAGCCCACATTCAGGTGGTGGCGGAACACCTCGACGCGGCTTCCGTGTTCTCACACGAATGGAGAGCCCTGTCAGACGAACGGCGCAGAGTCATTCAGGAGAAGCGCGACAAGTACGAGGCGCTCTGGGCTCGCATTCTCGAGGAAGGTGTAAACACTGGAGACTTTTACCCCGAACACCAGCGCTTTTCGCGAATTGTTACCCTATCGGTGGCCAACTGGTTGTATCAGTGGTTCCAACCAAGTGGGAAGCTGTCTGCCATGCAAGTCGCCGATGAACTTGCCACAGTGCTTCTGCGCGGTGTGGAGATGAGCGCGTCATCGAAATCTGACAGGATGAAATCAGGAGCGATGCGAGAGGAGGAAATGTGATGGATACGGAACGGCTGCACGAACAGTTTATGGAGCGAATTCAACGCGGTGAGAAGATTGAGGCGACGGATTGGATGCCGGACGACTACCGCAAGTTGTTGCTCAAGTTCATTCAGATGCACGGTGTAAGCGAAATCATGGGCGCCTTCCCGGAGAAGGAGTGGGTCCCGAAAGCACCGACGCTGCGTCGCAAATTGGGGATTATGTCAAAAGTGCAGGACGAAATGGGGCACGGTCAACTGTTGCTCCGCGTTGCGGAGGAGCTAGGTGCTCCGTTGGGCGTGACACGAGAGCAACTGATCACCGACATCTTCACTGGCCGTACCAAATTTCACAACGTGTTCCACATGGCGGCGCCGACGTGGGCGGACGCGGGTGTCATCGGGTGGCTGGTAGATGGTGCTGCCATTGTCTCGCAAGCAGCATTGCTGGATACGTCGTACGCCCCGTACGCACGTGTGCTGAAGCGCATCTGCGCGGAGGAGAGCTTCCATATGCAACACGGCGAATCCATTATCTTGTCGCTCGCGGAAGGGACCCAGGAGCAGCGGCAAATGCTGCAGGACGCGCTAAACCGGTGGTGGGACTCGCTCATCTTCTTCTTTGGTCCGCCGGAAATTTCGGATTCGGCACGGCGCATGATGAAGTACCGGATTCGCGAGAAGACCAACGAAGAGCTGAGGCAGAAATTTTTGTCCCGGTATGTGCCGCGCATCCGCTCTCTCGGATTGACAGTCCCAGATCCGAACCTCCACTTTGATGAATCCACGGGCAAGTGGGTGTACACGCAGCCGGATTGGGAAAAGTTCGGACGAATGGTGCGCGACAACACGGGGCCAAAGTCCAAGGAGAGAATAGCGCTGCGCAGGCAAGCACACGAAGGCCAAGCGTGGGTGCGGGAAGCGATGAAAAGGTCCACTGCCATTCCAGTGGGTGTGTAAGGAGGGACACGTGATGCAGCTGAAAGAAGCAGATGGACTCTATCAGCCCTACGAAGTTTTTGTTCAGTACGACCATTTGGCACACCATCAACATGTGGGCAGTGTTCTGGCGGCTTCGCCAGATATCGCACTCCAACTCGCGCGCGAAAACTTTTTACGACGCGACAAGGCGGTCAACATATGGGTGGTGCGGAAGGACCACATTCACGCGACACCGTACGATGTGCCCGAGTTTTTCGCCAGCGAGTTTGACAAGGATTATCGCCGCGTCGACGGATACGCCGACAACGCGCGGCGCTGGAAGGCGTTTAAACAAAAAGCACTGCATATCGAGGACATTGTGAACGATTTGGAGAAGGGCGGATCGCGGTCATGATGGTGATGGAGAATGTGCAGGCGGCCACTTCGAATCCAGAAGTGCTCACGGCACTAAAAGATCTCTTATACCAACTGGCGGACGACGACCTGGTCATCGGCCACAGGGCGTCTGAATGGCTCGGTCTGGCGCCGGAGATTGAGGAGGACGTGGCATTCAGCTCCATCTCGCAAGACGAAGTCGGGCATGCGGTGTTCTATTACAATTTGCTGACGGAACTCGGAGAGGATGTGGCGGACAAACTTGCGTTTGAGCGGTTGCCTCACGTACGCCGGAACGCAGTGATGTTGGAGCGAGAGAATGGAGATTGGGCCCACACCATTGTTCGCCACTGGTTCTACGACATCTTCGAAGATCTCCGCTTGCAAGCATTGGAGAAATCGGCGTACGTTCCGCTTCGACAGGGTGCCTTCAAAATCCGCAGGGAAGAGTTTTACCACAACCTGCACCACGACCTGTGGTTCAGGCGACTTATCAGTGCAGGTGGGGAAGCGCGCCATCGTATGGAGGCGGCCATTGCGGTGCTGTGGAACGATGTGCCAAGTTTATTTGACCTCGGTCCACACGAGGAAGTATTGCAGCAATGCGGTATCCTGCCGGTCACGTCGGCAGAGCTTCGGAAGGCCTGGTGCGACAAGGTAGCGGGTGTGATGAGTGAGCTTGGCTGTCAAGTGCCTACACAGTGGTGCGTTGCATCCGATGGACGCCGACGGCACACGGATGCCCTGACGGAGTTGCTGCAGACAATGGGTGAAGTGTACTTCATCGACAAAGCTGCGGTGTGGTGAGTGCATGTGAACCGGAAAGGAGGGGGCGGTGTGGCTGCTCAAGGACATGGCATGACAGCGGAAGACCAGGAGTTTGAATTCGCGGTGCGTGACGCATTGCAAACCGTGTACGATCCGGAGCTCCCCACACTCACTGTGCTCGACCTAGGAATGGTTCGCGACGTACGCTACCAAGACGGCACAGTCGAAGTATCCATGATGCCCACGTTTGTCGGGTGTCCCGCCATTCCCATGCTTCGTAAAAACGTGGAGCAGGCTCTCATGAAAGTACCCGGTGTCGAGCGCGTATCGGTCCAATTCGTGTTTGACGAGACGTGGACGACAGAACGCATCAGCGAAGAGGGAAAGCGCAAGTTACAGGAGTTTGGGATTGCTCCCCCGGCCTGTTCATTGTTACACATGAAGCAGTTTACGGCGGATTGCCCGTATTGCGGATCCAACAACACCAGGCTCGACAACCTGTTTGGGCCAACGGCGTGCCGTTCGGTGTTCTTCTGCACCCATTGCAAGCAGCCGTTTGAAGCAATGAAACCCGTATAATGCGTATCTGAAAATGGAATCGAGTGAGGCGTATGGCCTCACTCGATTTGCTTTTTAACGGGTGGATGCCTTCGCTTGCAATGCGAGCATCGCGCGTTCATCACTGCTGATTTGGCGGAGTACCGCTTCAGCCAACTGCGGATCTGCCATTGCAAAGGAGATGTTCGCGTTCAGCCAGCCCTTGAGGTTACCGATGTCGTGCCGGATGCCTTCGAATTGATACGCTTGGAGCTTCCCGGCAACGGCGAACTTCTGAATGGCGTCGGTCAATTGCAGTTCACCGCCGTGACCGATGGGTGTATTTTCCAATGCCTCGAAGATTTCAGGTGGAAGTATGTAGCGTCCGAGAACAGCGAGCGTCGATGGAGCTTTCGCTGGAGTTGGCTTTTCCACGATGTTTCGGATCTCCAACGTTCCATTCGTGGACGCGGAAACGGGCTCGACAATGCCGTACTTGGACACATCTGCCTCCGGTACGCGTTGTACACCGACCAAAACCTTGGATTCGTCTGTGTACTGGCGCATCAGCTGTTCCGTCACCGGGGTCGCGGATTGAATGATGTCATCGCCGAGCAAGACAGCAAACGGCTCGTTCCCCACGAACGATTTCGCGCAGAGGATGGCGTGTCCCAACCCAAGCGGGCTCTTTTGCCGTACGTAGTGAATGTCCACCAAGTCGGAGATGGCTTTGACCTCCGTCAACATGGATGCCTTGCGGCTTTGCTCCAAGTGGAATTCGAGTTCTGGCGACCGGTCGAAGTGGTCTTCAATCGCCTTTTTCGTCCGACCTGTAATAATCAGAATTTCCTCGATTCCTGCGTATACAGCTTCTTCTACGATATATTGAATGCATGGTTTGTTCAGAATGGGCAGCATTTCTTTAGGGACTGCTTTGGTCGCAGGCAACATGCGCGTGCCAAACCCTGCTGCCGGAATTACCGCTTTGCGGACTTTCAATAGAAACACCTTCTCAGACGTAATGGATTCTCAGTTTCAGTTCCACTTCAGCACTTTGCACTTTGCAAGCTGAATTTTGCAAAACACAAGCGACACTTCGTTGGGGCTGAACCACGGTAAAGAAACGTTGCAATTTACCGTCTTGCAAAAGACGTTCACTGTACAGTATACACCGGAATTGGGACATGTGGTAACACTCCCACAGGAATGCGAGAACACCGGGCGGAGCGTCGTAAGCCGTGTTTTCGAGTCATTTTGAAGGAATTCACGTCAATTTACCGATTCCTTCGAAGGTCGAAAGAGCGTAAAATCTGTGCATGCATACACACGATACGGGGGTTTGCGATGGTGCACGAAGGTTGGCGAAGAAATCTCTTCATCCTGTGGTTTGGCGTACTCATCACTTCATCCAGTTTTTCAATGGTCATTCCGTTCCTTCCGCTGTTTCTCTTAAAAATTGGTGTCCACCAACACGTTGAACTGTGGTCGGGCCTTCTGTTCAGCGTGTCGTTTTTATTTAGTGCGATGATGTCGCCGTACTGGGGATCGCTCGCGGACAAGTACGGGCGCAAACCGATGATTTTACGCTCCGGATTCGTCCTTTGTGCGGTATACCTGCTGGATGCGTTCGTCACCAACCCGTACCAGCTGCTACTCCTGCGTGCCGTGCAAGGCCTCCTGTCTGGGTATATCCCAAGCGCCATCGCGCTGGTCGCGACAAATACACCGGAGGATAAGGTCGGGTATGCGTTGGCGATGATTTCCACAGCCTCGTCGACAGGGAGCATCGTGGGTCCCTTGCTCGGCGGAGGGCTGGCGCGCCTGTTCAACTACCGAGTGGCGTTTGGCAGCGCAGGTGCCATCATGCTGATTGCCACCACCCTTGTTTGGCTGTGGGTGCGGGAAGAGCGGTTTGTTCCTGCTAAGACGCGCAGCTCGGTGTTGGCCGCATGGAAGACGGCAGGTTCGAACAAGCCGCTTCTGATTACGTTGATGATTACGTGGTTGACGTCATTTTCCGTTATGACCATTGAGCCCGTGTTGCCGCTGTACATTGCGCAAATCGGGGGATCTTTAAATGATGCCAGTTTGCTCGCCGGGATCACCTTTTCCATCGCGGGCGTGGCGAGCGTACTGTTTGCCGCACGGTGGGGAAGAGTGGCGGATAAAATTGGCTTTCGGACGGTGCTGTTGATTGGTCTCGTTGGCGGAGGTTTCGGTAATCTGGCGCAGATTCCGTTTCATGAGATCTGGGGGTTCTCCATCGTTCGCTTCCTCTACGGAGCGTTCTTTTGCGCCGTATTCCCGGCCCTCAACGGAATGGTGGTCCAACAAACAGACCCAGAGTTCCGTGGGCGCGCATTCGGGTTGAATCAGACGGCCAATCAGGTGGGAACATTGCTCGGTCCCCTGGTGGGCGGATTCCTAGGTGGGGCCTTCGGCGTGCACAGCGTGTTCCTTTTGACTGGAGTCTTGTTATTGGTCACGGCTGGCGTCACGTACATCGGTCAACGGTTGGGTTCAAACCGGAGCCGTGTTGCGGGGTGCGAAACACACAAGTCGCCCCATTCCTTGTCTTGACGGGGCGAGCGCTTAATCATCTTCGAGGGGTAGAGGGTGCCATGTCCGCAGTGCTTGTTCCAGGTCTTTCCGGACGATGCGGATTTTGACCGTGGGCAAGTGAAGGCTGTCAACATCTTTTGGCGAAACGATCTTGTCGTACCACTCGCTTGGAACCTGTGCAAATACGGCGTCGATGTCATCAGTTAACTGCTGCAGATCCATATGTTCGTAAATGGGGCAGGCGTCTGCCATGTAACGCTTGGCCCTTTGCCACATCTTCCATCCGCCTTTGATGTTTCCATTGCGCAGGTGGTACAAGCAGACGGCTGCTTGAATGAGTCCTTTAAGTACCACTGGACGACCGGTTTCCAGCCACAAGTGTTCTCCATATTCATGACATTCGTAGTAATCTTGCTCCATGTTGAAGTAGTACAGGTACGAGATCAGGCGTGCGTCCATTCGTCATCCGCCTCACTGGATTTGAAGGTGGTAGGGCATGCGGGCACGGAATAGCTGAATCCGCCCTGCCCTCATCTACATGATATCACGCATGCGCCACTCGCCAGCGAACAACTGGCAAGTAAGCATGTGAACAGACGCGTACTCTTCTTGCTGTAGGGCAGGCATCGTGGCTACAGGTACGTGACTATGCAGTCGCACACCTTGCCCCAGATCCAGCTCCACCATGTATCGGTCACCTTTGAATGTGCTGTTGACAATCCGCCCAACTGCGCCCAGCTGTTCACGTGCTGGGCCGACGTGGATGTCCGACGGACGAATGACAACGCGTACCGTGTCCCTCCGGGACGGTCATCGATGTATCATCCGAGTCAGGACTTTGAGTTACGGAAAATCCTCCACCGTAAACGCTGTGGTGGAGGATTTTAATGAAATTCTAGCTATTTGGCAAACGTTATCTCACCAAGTGTATAGATGACAGGCCGTGTTCGCACCCACGAGGAACTTGGTGTATTCATTGCATTGTAGAATACAAGGGCGTCCGGGACGATGTTTTTACGTCTGTACAGAACCGCTTTTGCATCGTTTAGCGAGTCGGCACTCGGAGTATGATAAATCTATCAGTTCTGTACGCACGTAAATGCGTATTTCTCGGACACAACCTGAAACAGAACGTCGTGTATGTTGTCCGGTACAACAGGCTGTGTACGTGATGGACAATGACATCGCCAACCGCGATTTTGACCTTCATCGGCTCTGCTCCGGCTTCCGCTTCAATAGCACTTGCCAGCCATTGCAGGTCGGACGAGTCCTACTGCGTCGTTGCGTACACGCTGGAAGTGCGGTTCCTCGAGTGCTGGTGCGACGTTGTAGTGTTTACCTGACTGACTACATGTTCGGACTTGCAGGTTGACTTTGCTGTCCAGTTGCCTGGATTCATGGCGACTGCAGCCATCGCGGGTGACTCGGCTGAGGTCGCATGCGATGGGGGGATAGTGCAATGCCTTCGACAGAGGCACTCAGTCCTTTGAAAGCTGCCAGATAAATTCCACAGCGTTTCCAGTGTGACACGTCATTCCTCCCTTACGTTCAGCGTCGTTACCAGCCAAACACGGTCTTTTGTGTGCTGAAATGCAACATGTCTTCCAAACTTTTGGGTAAACAGTTGTGAGCGGGGCGTAGGGAGACATGGCATAATGGATTTGGTCCTTGCAATGGGAGGGATATATCCAGTGGGAGAATGGACATGGTTGTTCACAAGGTTTCCGCTCGCCGACGTCGAGTTAATGAGTCCACCGATAGAACCCCAGGTGGCCAATGTGCTGGTGAGAACCTTCCGTGCTGTGCCGGGAATGCCACAGACCTATGAGGTGCGAGTGGCCCCGCACAACGTCGCTCCATTTCGGGGGGGGCCCTGGACCAAACGGTTCTCAGAAGCGGAGTTGGAGTCCCCCGGAGATGCCGTCGCTCAATTTCGGATCGAGATCTGGGAGGGCGTCAGGCAGTCTCGCCACAAATAGACCGCTGTCAGTGGTATGTATGCTTTTCACAGTCCCAAAAAACGCGCTGGTGTGCGTTTTTCGGGATGTTCATTATGAGCGATGGCAAAAATTCCAGGCGGGTGGTTCAGCACATTACGATGTCTCCTGCGTTTTGAAGATTTCCATCTTGAATGGTTCAGCAGCATAGACGATGTGTTTCATTACCGCCTGAAACACTTCGTATTGTACTGAACCAACTCTCATGACTGATGTGCAAAACGTGGTGTGTTTCATGACTGCCGGAAACGCTTTATCATGTGCTCAACCCGTTGTTCGTCCTGATGTTTAAATCACTGATCACAATTAGGTCAAAAAAACGATAAAAAGTATGTCAAAATAGGTGCACAGAACGTATATAGTATGTCATAATGGATTTCGTAAGAAATACGTGAGGAGTGAAGCTCGTGACGTCGAACCCATGGCAGCGCCTGACGCCTGTAGAACTGATTGAGGTCGCAATACAAAGGAAGGAAGGAGTCCTACTTGCCAACGGTGCGTTCTGTGCACACACAGGCAAGTTCACCGGAAGGTCTCCGAAGGACAAGTACTTCGTCGATTATCCGGGATGCTCTCTGCCGAGGGAACAACATCAATGGCTGAGCGAGTCACAGTTTGAAAACCTGTTTCGTAAAGTGGTAAACCACCTCAAAACGACAGGCGGCTATGTGTTTGATGGAGCTGTCAATCAGCATCCTCGCTATAAAGTGCCTGTTCGCTTTTACACAGAGTACGCATGGCACAACTTGTTCGTGCAGCGATTGTTTATGTCGGGGTCTGAGAATGTAGAACCTCGTTACACGGTGTATAGTGCGCCGACGTTGAAGGCCAATCCAGATACAGATGGTACGCGAAGTGAGACGTTTATTGTGCTTCACCCAAAGCGGGGCATTGTGCTCGTCGGTGGTACAGAATACGCCGGAGAACTGAAGAAGTCCATCTTTACATTGATGCACCATCATCTCGTTGAACAGAATGTGATGCCCATGCACTGCTCGGCCTCTGTTGGTGAACACGGGGATGTCGCCCTATTCTTTGGATTGTCTGGCACGGGTAAAACGACACTGTCGGCAGATCCCAAGCGAAAATTGATTGGCGACGACGAGCACGGCTGGGGTGACGACGGCGTCTTCAATATGGAGAACGGATGCTACGCGAAATGCATCAACTTGTCCAGGGAGAAGGAACCGGATATTTACAACGCCATTCGCTTTGGCACAGTGTTGGAAAATGTGGTGTACGACGAACAGCGTGAGCCGTTGTACGATGACAAGAGTTTGACGGAAAACACGCGCGCCGCTTATCCGCTGCCGTTCATCCGCAACCGTGAACCGTCAGCACGCGGTGGTCATCCGAACGTCATCGTGTTCCTCTCTGCTGACGCGTCTGGGGTGTTACCCGCGGTGGCGAAGTTGACGCCAGAAGACGCAAAGAAGCACTACCTGCTCGGATACACCAGCAAGCTGGCCGGCACAGAACGGGGGGTCGTCAATCCGGAGCCTACGTTCTCGGCTTGCTTCGGATCGCCCTTTTTGACGGACTATCCGGTTCGGTACGCCGATATGTTGATGGAACGTGTGAAACAGCACGATGTATCGGTGTACCTGCTCTCCACAGGTTGGGTTGGCGGTGGCTACGGCAACACAGACAGAATGCCGCTCCGGCTGACGAGAGAATTGGTGAACATGGTGATTCGCGGCGAGTTGGATGCGCTGGAAACGCGTCGCGACGACGACCTGTTCTTACACGTGCCACTCCACATTCCAGGCATTCCGGAACAATATTTGCGCCCGGAACTGGGATTCCATGACCCTGAGGAGTATCAGACGCGCCGTCAGGAACTTGTGTCGTCCTTCCAGAAGGTGTTGAATCGATTTCAAGAATTGACGGTGTGAAGCACGTGCCCAAGACGTGTCACGTCGGTTGAATGGCACGGAAGAAGTACACACGGCGACATACGATGTTACCGGACTTCGCGATATGGGATAGGGTATCTGCCCTTCCCTCGCGAAGTCTTTTTCATGTCGGGCTTCGTCTGGCCGTATAGGCCTGTCCGGTGGATGTTGACCTCTGGGCTAATACCCTTTTTTCAAATCGACCGCAGTTGGCAACGGCTTGCCTTCACGATACGCCCGATAGTTCTCGAGGATGATAGGAACAAGCCGCCTATTGTGATGCGGTGTCCATCCTCCGTTGTGCGGTGAAATCAACACATTGTTCATGTCCCACAGCGGGCTGTCGGCAGGGAGCGGTTCTTCATGGAACACATCGAGAGCCGCACCTGCGATGGTTCGAGATTGCAAGGCGGCTACCAAAGCCTTCTCATCAACCACGTCGCCGCGGGCAAAGTTCAGGAACACGACCGACGACTTCATGGACCGAAATGCTGCCTCGTCAAATAAATGGTACGTCTCAGCCGTCAGGGGCGTAAGGACCATTACAAAGTCACTGACCTCGAGTACCCGGTGCAGTTCTGTGAATCCGACGACTTCGTCGTGGTTTGGCAATGGCATTGGTGTTCTTTTGACGCCAATGACTCGCATGTCGAACGCCTTTGCTTTGCGCGCGACTTCCAGTCCGATGGTGCCTGACCCAACAATACACAGCGTCTGGTCGGTTAACTCCGTCAAGGGATACTCGCGTTCCCAGCGGTGTTCCTTCTGGTTGAGCAGGTTGATGTGCAGTCCGCGCGTAAAGGAAATCATCATGCCAAGGGCTTGCTCAGCAATCGACTTGGTGTGAATTCCGCGTGAGTTCGATAAGAGAATCCCGCGCTGCTCCAGCAGTTGAAAAGGAACCTTGTCAACGCCTGCGGAAACGGAGTGGTACCAGCGAGCGTTGACGCAGTGGTCGATGAGGTCTTCCGAGATTTCGGACCCTTGGCAGACGATGATTTCAGCCTCTCTTAAAGCAGATGACCACTGGCCGTTCACGCGCAACGGACCTGCAATCACTTCTTCGTCGACGGCGTCCATGAATGTTTTCAGCTCTTGTTCACGCATGCGATGAGCAAAATAGATCAATCCATCATGTCTCCTTCCTGGATTAAGGTGTGGGTCACAGGACCACGCCATCGCAATGGCTTCTCAATAGAACCCTCGGCTGTGCGTGAGACGCTACGTATTGTCAAGCACGTAGCCAACGTATGGGCACCACGGTGCCTGGCATGGCATCGCTTTCGTCCATGCGAATCAAACAGTCTGCGGATGCGAGGCTAGAGAGGATACCTGGAGATTGCGAGACGCACGCACGTACGCGAACTTGTCCGTCCTGGATCGCGGCTGTCGCGCGCAGAATCCGGACATGTTTGATGGGTTTCAAGCGCAGTTCCTCCTCCAGGATGCCTGAGGATGGAAATATTTTAGGATCACGTCCAAAACATCCATCGAAATAAGCGCGGACTAACGTTTCAAACTGTACGGTGCACGCGGCCGGATTGCCGGACAAGCCGAAGACAACCGTGTTGCCCAGTGTCGCTGCAACAAATGGCGATCCCGGGCGCATCCACACTTTCTCAATGTGCAGTTGAGCGCCGAGTTGCCTGAGGGCTTCCGGGACGAAGTCGCAGTCGCCCGCGGAGACACCCCCGGTGGTGATGACGCAGTTCACGTGATTCGCGTAATTCTCCAGCGCTTGTCGGATGAGTCGCGGATTGTCGGCAACGTACTCTATTTGGAGCACAGTTCCACCGATTGCCGCGATACCCCCTGCAAGTAGCAGGTCGTTACATCCGTAGATCTGACCGGAGCGCAAGGAGTGCGACGGGTCGTGGCAGAGCTCTGAACCGGTGATGAGAATGGCGACGGTGGGCTTCTGAAACACCGACACGTGAGAGATACCGCACGTCTTGAGCAAGGCGGCGTGTGCAGGGGTCAAGCGTGTACCGCCTTTGACTACGACTTGACCTTGCTGACAATCCTGCCCAGCGGGTTGGATGGATTCTCCTGGTGCTACCGGGTGAAGGACGACGACAGTGTTGGGGTTCGGCTGGTCGCACCATTCGAACCTCGCGACAGCGTCGGCGCCCGCTGGCACTGGGGCGCCAGTCATAATGCGTAGCGCCTGACCGGGCTGCAGTGCATCGGGGTAGCATTGGCCAGCTGGCAGGGTGCCAATGACCATCAGTTCACGCGACGGTACCGCGTCTTCCGAGCGGATGGCGAAACCGTCCATCATGGCTCGGTGAAACGGCGGGACGTCGACAACAGCCAAGGCATCTTGCGCCGTTACTCTATCCACCGCGCGCTCCACCGGAACTTGTTGAACACCGAGGGGGCTGGCGAGGGTGCGTACCTTTGCCACCGCTTCGTCAAATGGCCAGAACCGGATCATCGTTGACACGTCTCCTCGACATGACCTCAAAGAGGGAGAACCGCGGCGCGTTCCTCCCTCTTCAAAGCAATGCATGACGTTTACTTCGAGTTACCGTTCAATACGTCCTCAATCGCCGCCACCGTCTCGTCGTCCAGACGAACGCCAGACGCTTTGGCGTTTTCGACGATCTGTTCAGGACGGCTGGCTCCAATCAGTGCGCTGCTGATACTGGGCAAGCGTAATACCCAGGCCAGTGCCAACTGGGATAACGTGAGGTCGAGGTTCTTCGCAATGTTGGCGAGCGCATCGACCTTATCGAGGAAGTCGTCTTGCAAAAAGCGTTCGACAAAACGACTCACCTTGGGTGTCGCTGCACGTGACCCCTCCGGCGCCGGTTGGCCTTTCTTGTATTTTCCGGTCAAGACACCCTGTGCGAGCGGCGAAAACACAACCTGACCAATCCCTGCAGCATCGCAAATCGGGATCACGGCATTTTCAATGTAGCGGTTGAACATGTTGTACACCGGCTGACTGGCTGCCAACTTGCGTAACCCCAGTTCCTTTTGCAGTTGCACAGCTTCGGCAATTTTTTCGGCCGGCCATTCGCTGATTCCGCCATAAAGGATTTTGCCCTGCGCAATCAGGTCGTCGATAGCGCGCAAGGTCTCTTCCAGGTCTGTGTCGGGATCAAAGCGGTGGCAGTAGAAAATGTCTATGTAATCCACGCCGAGAGATGAGAGACTCTTCTCTACTTCCTGGACAATGTGCTTGCGACTGAGGCCACGGTCATTTGGACCGTCACCGACTGGCCAAAATGCTTTCGTTGTGACCACGTAACTTTCCCGTGGATATGCGGCCAACGCTTCCCCGAGCACTCGTTCCGCCGCGTGCGGCTCCGCACCATAGACATTTGCGCAGTCAAAGTGGTTGACGCCAAGGTCGTACGCCTGTTTGATACAAGCGATGGCCTGTTCGCGTTCGGTCACGGTGCCGTACGTGAGCCAACTGCCCAATGCGATTTCCGAGACTTTCAATCCGCTTTTGCCCAATCTGCGATATTCCATTCGCCAGGTCACCTCCACGTCCATTGTAGGGGTTTCGATGGACGTGTTGCAAATACTTTCTAGCGGAACCAACGGCCCGGCTTTAATGGAAGTACCCCATCCGCTTGAACGTGAAGTCGTCGTACCGGCTGAACCCGAGGTATCTCCAAAACTCCACCTCGTGTGAATCTGGCGCACAACTGACCCAGCCATAGCAGCCCATAGAGATGCTTTCGTCCATCGCCGCCTCGAGGAGTCGGTGCGTAATCATGTGTGAGGCTGTTTCGTTTGCTGCATACAGAGGGTGAATGGCCATCGACTGAACAAAAAAGTCCTTGTGGCCGTACCGGCGAAATCCCGCCATGACTCCGAGGACTTCCTCATGACTTTCCGATGAAATCAGACAGATGTCTGGCTCGGGACACGACCGGTATTGCGCTGCCCAAAGTTCGTACTGTATGGCCGCAAATGACTCCAAGTTTCCGGTGCCGTCACTTTGTTGCCAACTCCGGTACACTGCCTTCAGGGTAGGACGAACTTCCTTGCTGGAGAGCCATCGTACAGACCCCAGCGAAGGAAGCGGAGATGTGAACGTCAAGTCCGGGTGCGGTAGTGAAAGGTGATGGTCGTGCAAGTCTGTCAACCCTCTCCAGTATGGAGAGGCACTGCCCTTCCCTGTCAACCCGGGTAAGCGCAGTGCCTGCTCAGTGTATTCAAATCTCAGTGATGCCACAAGTCTATCCAAAACAGAGCAAGTACAAACAAGCGACCTGGGCACGAAGTGTACATTGACAAGATTCGACCACCGGCGCCCCCACGTAGGGCTTTGAATTCTAGAAGCACGTATGGTAACATGTGGTAAGTTATCGTGATGAATAGATGACATAGAGAGGACGACTAATGTGACCAAACAGTACAAACAGCCACCAGCCATGAACCTCAAGGACAATGTGACCTATCAGGCGGTGATTCGGACCAATAAAGGCGATTTCACGATTGAACTGTTGAGCCGACAAGCGCCAAAAACCGTCAACAACTTCGTGACGCTCGCTCGTGACGGATACTTCAACGGCATCGTGTTTCATCGGATCATTCAGGAATTCATGGTGCAGACAGGTGACCCAACGGGAACGGGTGTGGGAGGCCCCGGATACCGGTTTGAAGATGAATTGCCACCCGCATTACCGTATGAGCCTGGGATTGTAGCGATGGCCAACGCCGGACCAAACACGAATGGATCACAGTTTTTCATCTGCACAGGGGAGCAGTGCAGGCACCTCAACAACTACCCCAACTACACAGTGTTTGGCAAAGTCACGGAAGGGATGGACACCGTTCTCAAGATTGCAGCTACGCCTGTGACATCCTCAGGTATGGGTGAACGCAGCCGGCCGCTCGAAGAGGTTCGAATGGAGTCGGTTGAGATTGTAGAAATCGGTGAGTAGGACTTCGTTCCATGGTAGCTTCTACTGTGCTCACTTCTCGCGGTCTCGGTGTTCCGCAGCCGTTTCCAGGACCTGTACAGACAGCGAGGGGTCTACGCGCTGCCACGTGTTTAGGTCGTGGATTCGGCTCGCGTAGTCCGCAATCTGGTCAAAGTGGCTGGCGATGACATCCCAATCCTCTTCGTGGTGAATCGCTTCCAGATACGTTTCGATAACGCGCTCAAATCGCATGATTTGATCTGGAATGGAGGAGCGAATGGTCTCCCACTCCAAGAGTACCCGTTCCTGCACGTCGGCCGGTAGATCTTCGTAGGAGACGGGAAAATCCGGCAGGGATATTCCAAGACGCGAATTGTGCTTAAAGTACACGGGGCCACCTCCTAAATGGTCATTGGCAGTACAGTGTATGGCGTTACCTGCAGTTACTTTCATAATAGGAGAGGAATTGCGAGAAAACAACTGTGGAAATGGTTTCGCGGAGGTGGTTGTGTGGATACAGCGCGAATCGTGCAAAACCTGAAGACGATGCTCGACGACGACATCTTCATCGATCCGCTGCTCGTCAACACTCACTTTCGCAATCAGGCTCACCCACTGTACGCGAAGACGGAGGCGCTGGTCGAAGAGATCTACCAACGGTGCGTGCGAGTGGAGGAATTCGGGTATCAATTGGAGGACATTCCGTTTTCGCCCAGCCTGATGCGCTACTGTTTGATTGACATAATGTTGTCGACTGCGGTGTCGCGGACGTTCGAAGCAACCGGGGCCGTTGTTCCGTCCGTGGAGGACCTAGAACGCGCGAGCCGCGCGGTGCAAGAATTTATCATCAAGGTGGGCGTCGACGGCCTGTACATACTGTACTTCGTGATTGTCGGACAGGATATTGTGCAGCCGGTCTACTACTACAACAGCATCCGTGAAGCCGACTTCCTCGACGCTAACCGCCATCACCCATACCGTCCGGAACAAATGGATCTGTTTTTGCTGATAGGCGTTGCCAGACGTTCGTTTCGATTGAAGAAAGTGGGAGACCAGCGGTACGTTCAGCTCACTCGGCTCGGTCACGAGCGATTTCACTGGACAGCGGAGGTCTTGGAGAAATCCGGATATCATGCGAAACGGCTTCCGTTGTCTTACGCGTACCAGTTTGACTCCGTCGCAGACTGGGATCACATCTATGATGTCATTTGGCCTGATCACTGGGACGTACGGAGGCAGTTCGTTCGATGGTTGAACGTTCCGGCCGGGAGTCACGTTCTGGAAGTTGTGTGCGGGACAGGAGCACTCACGTGGGAAGCGGGGCTTGTGGATACCGTGGGCTCCAAGGGTCAGCTGATTGCAGTCGACGTTTCCACAGGAAAGCTGAAGCAGGCGCAGGAAAAGCGAGATCCGTGTGGTGATGGCCAACGCGTTTCGTTTCAGCAGGCGTCAGTGGAGCATTTGCCGTTTGCGGATGACACGTTTGATATGTGTGTAGGGAGCGCATTCCTGCACTTCACGGACCCTACCAATGCGCTTTGCGAAATGACTCGCGTGGTGGTTCCTGGCGGTACTGTAGGCGTTTTGCAAGCCCTTGCTTTTACGCTCGACAAGCCGTTTTTTCACGAGTGGTTCCATCCGGTTTTCCAGCTTGCACAAAAGCGCGGCGTTGACATTCCGCACCATGATCTGCCGGACCACGGCCAAGTTTTGCAATGGTTTCAAGCAGCAGGCCTGACCCAGGTGGAAAGTAAGTTGGTTCACATCGTTTGGTTGTTTGACAACCCGGACATCGTGGTGCAGCATCTGCTGAGAGGCGTGAGTTTTTTTGACACGGAGATGCGCAGGCTGCCCTGGGATTACCGGCGTACGTTGACCAACGAGTTAATTGACCGTGGCCGTGATGTGTGCCGAAAGTATCCACTCTCCGAGCGAACTGTCGACCTCCCGTGTGTGATGGTGAAAGGCCGCGTTCCTCCGAACAACCGTGATATGATGGAAGGAAGACGGAAGGGAGCGAAACCATGGCAGACCGCATCGCCTTCGTGACCAGCGGCGCGACGGGATTGGGATACGCCACCGTGCGGGCGCTGTTGGAAGCTGGGTGGGACGTGTTTTTTACTTATCGTGATAACGCCAAAAACGCGGGCACGCTGGTTGAGTACGGACAAGTGCTTGGCCGTCGGGTGACATGTGCTAAGGCCGACTTGTTGGACAAGGCCGAGGTGGTGGCTGCTGCAGAGCAATGCCTGGAGACGTTTGGGAGCGTTGATGCCTTTGTGCACAACTTCGGTCCGTTTGTTTTTGAACGCATGGCTGTCGCCGATTACCCTACAGACCTGTGGGTCAAAATGTTGGATGGAAACTTGACTAACTTCCTGTGGCTGTATCCCTTGTTCGTAGCCGGGATGCGGAAGCATCGGTTTGGGAGAATCGTGACGGTAGGCTTTGCTGGCGCAGGTGACGCGGCCGGATGGAGGTACCGTGGTCCCTACGCAGCAGCGAAGTCGGCGTTGGCTTCCTTAACGCGCACCATTGCGCGGGAAGAGCGAACCAACGGCATCACAGCAAACATGGTTTGCCCCGGCGATATTCAGGGCGCACACAAGATGGAACGCATTGAGGATGCTTTGCGTACTTCGGATCCTGTTCACCGCCCGCCTGTGGGGGAAGACGTAGCACGTGTGATTGTCTTTCTTTGTCATCCGCTCAGTTCGCAATTGAACGGAACCGTGACGGAGATCACCGGAGGGTACGATATCCTGCATACAAACTGGAAGGACGAACGATAAGGGGGGATGGCGGCATGGCGCACGCGGACAATCTTCGCAGGCATTTTCCTGCCGTTCGAACCGTGGCATACCTGAACACTGGGACATTCGGACCGTTGCCAGACAGCGCCATTACTGCCATGAAGGCCACCTTGGAAGAGCAGTTACAGCAAGGCCGCTTGGCCCATGAAGCCTTCGCCACGTTAGCTCAGGTGCGGAGTGAGATTCGTGAACAGTTAGCGGCGTTGTTTCATGCAAAGCCGGAGGACTTTGCCCTGGTGGAAAGCACGACGCACGCGTTGAACATTGTGCTGTGGGGACTACCGCTCGAGCGGGGTGACGAAATCATTTACACGAACGTGGAACACCCGGGTGCACTCCTACCGGTCTACATTCAAAAGCAGCGCCGAGGCGTCGTCCTGAAACGTTTGGACATTTCGCTCTCCGAGGAAGAGCTGATATCCAATCTACAAGCGTTGCTCACCAGTCGGACCCGGGTGATTGTCGTATCCCACGTTTCCTATCAGACCGGGCAACGACTACCCATTGAGAAGATTGCCCAGTTGGCCCACCGCCTAGGCGCATACTGCGTGGTCGATGGCGCGCAGGGCGCCGGGGCTGAAGCGATCTCCCTCGGGGGAAGTGACATTGATTTTTACGCTTTTCCCGGGCAGAAGTGGTTGTGCGGGCCAGACGGAACTGGTGCACTGTACATCGCTCCGCGACTATTGCACGTATTGGATCCGACCTACGTCGGTGTTTCGACGCTGGAAGAACCGCACTTGTATAATGCTGCGGGTCACTATCTCGGTGCAGAGAGCGCCCGCCGTTACGAACACACGCACGCGAGCCTCGTGAACTGGATTGGTTTCCTCGAGAGCCTGAAGTTTTTGCGCGTACAGGTCGGCTGGGATTACGCGTTCACGCGCATTCACGGGCTATCAGGGAAATTGCTGGATCAGTTGCTCGATTTAAAGGGTGTCCGGCTGGTGACGCCCCGGGAGGCACGTGTCGGCATTGTCAGCTTCCAGGTGCAAGGGACGTCCGCCGAGAGCTTCGTGGAAGATGCAAAGTCGCGCTCTATTGACATCCGGTACATACGCGAACGGGATTTGGTACGCGTGTGTTGCGGCTTTTACAATAACGAGGACGATTTGCAACGACTAGTCAATCTCTTGAAGATACCGTGGTGACGGTGGATACATGGCGACATCGAAAGTGGCGATTCAGTTGTCATCGCTCGTTTGATGGTCGACCACTGTCGTTTGCTTGACCCCCGAGCGCAACTTCCAGAGCAGCACCAGCTGAATGCCTATGGCGACGAGAAGTGCGATGGCGACGTACAGGGGATGATCTCTATGCATAAACTCACCTCCCAAGTGTAAGACAGCAGCGGTTCCACGGTTACTGTTCCGTTTTTTGTATACACGTATACCTGACGACATTCCTAGGACTTCGAAGTATGTACGCTGCTTCATCTCCAAGCTGTACAAAAAGATCCTTCCAGTCTCTAACCGCATCATGTCATAATGGAGACGGGAAGGAGGAGTCGGTGTGGTACAGCAAACTGTATACATTCTGGACGGCGCCCGAACGGCGTTTGGAGCCTATGGAGGCGCTTTCGTTCAGGAGACTGCGACTCGGTTGGGAACTATTGCCGCAAAGGCGGCTCTGGAGCGAACTGGTGTAGATGCAACGGACGTGGATAACGTGGTGTTTGGAAACGTGATTCAGTCTCACAACGGAGCCGCGTATTTAGCGCGGCACATCGCCCTTGAGGCCGGGGTTCCCCTCGAGGTGCCCGCGTTGACGGTCAATCGCCTCTGTGGGTCGGGGTTGCAGGCTGTGGTTACCGCTGCAAAAGACATTGCATTGGGAGATAGCCGGGTGTCCCTCGTCGGAGGCGCAGAATCCATGAGTATGACACCGTACTTGTTGCGGGGGGTACGTTTCGGTCTGCGTATGGGAGATGGCCAGGCCATCGACATGCTTGGTGAGGTTCTGACGGACTGCCGCGGCAACATTCCGATGGGCGTGACTGCAGAAAACTTGGCCAAGAAGTACGAAATTTCCCGTGAGGAACAGGACGAGTTCGCGCTGTTGAGCCACCAGCGGGCGGCAACCGCACAGTCGTCCGGGCGCTTTGCGGAGGAAATCGTGGCCGTAGAGGTCAAGAGTAAACGAGGAAGTACGCTGGTAAAGTTGGATGAACACATTCGACCGGACACTTCCCTGGCAGGCCTTGCTAAGCTGCGACCGGCGTTCGTGTCCGACGGAACTGTAACAGCCGGAAATGCCAGCGGTATTAACGATGGCGCGGCCGCGTTGGTGATTGCCGGCGAAGACGCTGTGCGGAGCCACGGATGGACGCCGAAGGCGAAAATTGTGAGTTACGGTGTTGCCGGTGTGGATCCTGCGCACATGGGGATTGGTCCTGTGCCCGCAATCCAGAAAGCGCTGCAAGCTGCAGGACTGCGCAAGGAAGACATCGCTCTGTGGGAAGTCAACGAGGCGTTTGCAGCCCAATATCTGAGTGTTGAAAAAGAACTTGGTTTGCCGCGTGATAGGACGAACGTCAACGGCGGCGCCATCGCGCTCGGACACCCGGTTGGCGCGAGTGGTGCCCGCCTGCTGTTGACACTCGTCTACGAGCTGAAGAAGCGGGGAGACCGATATGGTGTCGCTTCTTTATGTATCGGTGGCGGGCAGGGCATCGCAATGGTTGTGGAAGCGGTATAACGGATGCGGCCAACCATTGGGCGAATAGGCCTGTGCTGTCAATCAGCTATGCCTCAAACCCTGTCCACAAACAACCGAATTTTCGTAGACCTTTTGGATACAGATTGTTGACGCGGCCTGGCACAACCTTTCCAAAGCCGAGCGGCAATGCTCCGGTTTCCACGTGGACGTAGCCCGCAGTCATGCTCGCGGGTGGAGACAGGGTGGCACCGGATAGATAGGCGCTCGCTGCTTCAGGGGGCACGTCCATTCTCTGACAAAAATGGTGGCCGTTCAATACCATCGCCAGGTTGTGGTGAGGCTGAATGCGGCCTCGTGCGGCGGTCGCCAGGCAGATTCCTGGGCGTAGGACCTTGAGCCGTCGTTCCCCGAGCAGTCCGGACAAGGGAGACCTGGCAAACAGAACATCTCCACGAACCTCCGGATGCCGCCAGGAGTCAGGAACATCGAGTACTGTCAAGGTTCTGAGAAATTCCTCCCACTCTGTGCCTCGGACCGGTAATTGGGTGGACCGAGTGGAGCGAGCCGGTTGGGAAATACCTTCATCACTCGACTGTACCACCTGAAGGAGGGCGATGAAATGCCCTTCGCCACGGCCCCGGTGCGGCCACATGCGGCGAGTGTGGAGAAGACGTGGATCATCCCCGGCCCAGTCGGAGCGCCCGGTTTCCCAGCCTGGCCACTGGGGAAGCTCCACAATCTCCACAGGTAGGTGCTGCAGTGCCCATGCGATGACCTGCTCGTTTTCTAATGGATTGAACGTGCATGTGGAGTACACGATTCGGCCTCCTACCCGTACCATCTTGACTGCTTCCGCGAGGATGTCGCGCTGCCTTGCCGCGCATACCTCTGGCGCGGTGGGCGTCCATTCGGCCACCGCGCCAGGGTCTTTGCGGAACATGCCTTCACCAGAACAAGGAGCATCCACGAGAACGGCATCAAACTGTCCTGGGAATACTTCCGCGAGGTTTTGCGGGGTCTCGTTTGTCACGACGGCCGGCACGCCCAACCGTTCGAGGTTTTGCGCGAGAACCAGAACGCGAGATGGGTGGATTTCATTAGCGACGAGAAGGCCTTCCCCGCGCATGAGTTTTCCAATACCCGTCGTTTTGCCGCCGGGCGCTGCACATAGGTCCAAAATGACTTCACCTGGCTTGGGCGACAGGGCGGCGACAGCCGCCATGGCAGAGGGCTCTTGCATATAGAACGCACCGCATTCATGATAAACGCTTTTGCCGAGTTGACTATTTTCAGCGATGTAGTAGGCATTTGGATACCAGGGTACGGGCTCCCCTAGAGACTCGGCGAGCGTTTTTGGCGCCTGTACGGACGACGCGACAGCGAACAGGCTGGCCGAGACATCGTGCATGCTGTCTCTAATGTGAACGCGATGTAATCGCACCGCTCGGTGCGCGGGGCCTTCCAGCGCATCTCGCAATTGTGGCCACTCTTCGCCAAGCCACTGATGCATATGAGTTTGAAATTCAATGGGCAGTTCCATCGCCATTCCAGCCTTTCCTTCCGAACGCGGCGGGTGGTCCACATTCCGCCGAGCTAATGCAATCATCATACCACGGCGTGGCCGAATTTCTTGCGTCTCGATTCTTGCTCAATGTCGAATGGATTGATTCTGAGAGCACGGAACCAGATGCGTTGCGTATGGGCACATGGGCAGGTATAGTATTCAAGTGAAACATCATTGGGGAGGGCAAGCCCATGCCGACACAACCTTCAAGGGAACTGGTCGTCGTTCCAAATCCGCACCCGGATAAGGTTTATCAGGTCGAGATGAGTACGTCGGAGTTCACGACGCTGTGTCCGATGACGGGTCAGCCGGATTTTGCGACCATCACTATACAATACGAACCAGGACAACATCTGGTGGAACTGAAGTCGTTGAAGTTGTACCTCTGGAGCTTTCGCAATGAGGGACATTTCCATGAGGATGTGACGAACATCATCCTGAACGACTTTGTCGAGGCGGCCAAGCCGCGGTACGCGAAGGTTACGAGTGACTTCACGATTCGCGGTGGTATTAGTACCAAAGTGACCGTCGAGTATCGAAATCCGGAGTATCCTGCATAAGGTATCTTGCAACAAAGGGGAGGACGCCGTCCTCCCCTTTGTTGTTCGAAATGCGAGACGGGCCAGTCGCTCATTGGCTTTGACGGGCAGGAACGAGTACAATCTAGGTGGAATTGTAAAGGAATGAGTATACGATTGTGCCATCCTCATCTTACAGCGGGGCTTTTCGGCGTTGACGCGGCAACGCGTTCTCGAGAGGCGGTTGAGATATATGATTGTGCAGCGCCGACAACGGTGCGCTGAAAACATTCGAAAGCGCGGGGGGCGGTGGTGGCGGCGAGCGTCGCTGGCCCTGTTCATTGCTTTTGTACCTTGGAGTATGCTAGGAAGCTCGCTTGCGTCTGCCGAACCGACCATCCATATGTCGTCGGTTGTCGGATTCAACGGCTTTTATTCGACAAACCAGTGGGTTCCCGTGACCATGACGATTGTCAACAACGGGCCGGCCACCAATGCCGAACTCGATTCGTACGTTGACTTTGGCGTCGGGGACAGGATAGCGCAAGGTACCTTGCGCTGGCAAATCCGACTTCCGTCGCATGAGACCGTGATCAAACAAATCGCCGTACCGGGACCCATGGTGGACAGAGAGACTGTGGAGTGCTTTGTGAACGGACAACCTGTGGCGAGCTCGAAGTTGAGCGGTACGGCGCTGGGGTCCGTGTCGCTGGTTGGCGTGTTGTCCAAGGACGCGCAACTCGCGCGCGTCCTGACGGGATTGACGGACGGTGAGGGCGGGAATCCGGTCTTGCCGGTCACTTTGTTTCCAGTCAACTTTCCAGATGCAGCGAACTTGTTATCGGGATTGACGGCGATTACACTGCAACCGGATACGATAGCAGATACCCTGACCACCCAGCAGCGCAATGCATTGCTGACCTGGGTGAAGTTGGGCGGCATGTTGGTTGTCACGGGCACCGGCACGGTTCCTGGCTGGACCAACTACCTTCCCATCCTTCCCGGGCCTGAAAAAGTGGTCAAGGGTGACAAACTGGCATCGTTTCTTTCTGGCTCGGTGACGCCGCCACAGGATTTTCAGATGTCCGGGAAAGGCGTTCTATCGAGTGCCACGGTCTGGGCGGGGACCTCGGACGAGCCGTATATTGGCGCCCTCAAATTGGGGCGTGGCACCATCGTGCAAACGTCGTTCAATCCAACCCAGCCGTCACTTGTATCGTGGGCCAGCAATGCGGCCCTCTGGACGAAGTTACTTCAGCAAGGGAATTCGCAGGGCGCGAGCGCGATACCGGATCTGTTGTCTTCCAGCGGAGCATTGCAACTGGTCTCCGCTAGCGACGCATTGTCGCCGCTCAAAATCCCATCCTTGGCGTTTTGGGCCTCCTTGTTTTTGGTCTATGCAGTGTGTGCTGGTCCTGTCTTGTTTCTTGTGTTGCGCAAATGGAAGTCCGAGCCGTTAGCCTGGTTTATTCTGCCGGCCATGAGCGTAGTGACCACCATTGGGATTTACCTGTTCGGTGCGAATCAGCGTCCACCCGGCATGCTCACCGAAGGCGTTGGGGTACTCGACCTGGTTGGCGACGGGACTGCAGAGTCGTACGGGATTCGGGGCTTTATGTCTCCTGCTGCTGTCACGTCCGGGTTTGCCACGACGGAACAACCCATGCTTGCGCTGCCTTTGGAGCAACACAACGTCCGAGAGCTGGGTTATGCGTCGACGTGGTTTCGGAACACGACAACGGTAGCGTTTGACAACGTCGGGCGGTGGGGCGTGCGCTACATCTACGCTGCAGGCGCTGTACAACACCAGGGTGAACTGGATGCCGAACTGTGGGCAGACGACAATACACTCATCGGCCGTATCACTAATCACACGAAGTATCCGCTACACGACCTGGCTGTATTCTGGGAGGGGCGCATGCTCACGGTGGGGGACCTGAAGCCTGGCGAATCCATCGTGCTCAATCACCAAACCAGCGTACAAGTCGTCGGCACGAATGGAAATCTTTCTGCATACAGCTCTTACAATCGGGACATCGTCCACGGAATCGGACGTCCTCTTGGGACGTTGGCCGCCGATGAGCATCTGTTAGAGCCCTACTCAGGTTTTGACACGATGGGCAACACCGCCATGCTGATAGCGACCACGACGAGCGCTACGCCGGGCCTACCTGAAGTCGTGACCGGACAAGCCGTTGCACAGTCGCAAGCCCTTGTGTTGGTGCGGCAGTTCGCGCCGGTTTTCATCTACCCCAACACCGAGGTGACGGCAGAGTGATTTACACGCAGAACCTATGCAAGCGGTACGGGAAATTCACAGCGGTGGATCACCTCAATCTCAATGTCCGACGTGGTACTGTATTTGGTATTGTCGGCGAAAATGGTGCTGGCAAGACGACGACGTTGTCGATGCTGGCGACGCTCACTTCGCCGACGTCGGGTCGCGCGTACATCAACGGATTCGAGGTCAGTAAGAATCCAAAGGACGTGCGCCGATGCATCGGGTACATGCCCGACTCGTTCGGCGTATACGATGACATCACGGCGGAGGAATACCTGCAGTTTTACGCAGACTGTTATCGAGTCCCGAAGGCACTGGCCGCAGCGCGGGCCAAAGAGTATCTATCGTGGGTTGGACTGGAGGACAAGCGCGAGACCTACGTCAATGCTCTGTCGCGCGGCATGCAGCAGCGGTTGGAGATTGCTCGATGTTTGATTCATGATCCACCTGTGCTCATTCTGGACGAGCCTGCCTCAGGCTTGGACCCACGGTCGCGCATTGAGATGCGGGGCGTCTTAAACCGTCTGCGGACTTTGGGAAAAACCGTCGTCATCAGTTCTCACATTCTACAGGAATTGTGTGAGGTGTCGGATGAAATTGGAATCATGCGCGGAGGACAACTCGCGGCTGTCGCTGCGGTCAGTGTCATGCTGAATCACTCGACTGCCTATCGAACGCTTCACATCGTCGCAGACGCAAAGCCGGCGGTGTGGGAGAAGGCAGTTCGCCCTCTAGAGCACGTTGTGGATTTACGATTCAAGCCCGATGGCGTCGAAGTCGTGTTTGCGGGGACGCTCCAGCAACAGGCGGAGTTATTACAATATCTCCTCGACCACGGTGTGACCGTGTATCAGTTTCGTGAACGACCTACGGATATTGAAGAGTTGTTTCTCCGTCTGACGGAAGGGACGGTGGACCGACTGTGATACACAATCCTTTATTGCTCAAGGAATTCCGACAGCGGATGCGCACTGTGCGCGCTCCCATCGTGGTGACCGGATACTTTTTCGGGATGGCGCTGATCACCTTTTTCCTCCTGTACGAAAACGTTCAGGGACAACTTTCGTTGTTTTTGCCAGCTCGCAGTGAACAGGTGTTTGTCACACTGAGCCTGTTGCAAACCATTGTTGCGGCGTTTCTCACGCCCGCGTTCGCAGCAGGTTCGATCAGTGGTGAACGTGAGCGCCGGACGCTGGCCGTCCTGCTGACGACTCCGCTGTCTCCGGGGGATATTCTGTTGGGCAAGGTGCTCTCGTCATCCGCACTCCTCACGCTTCTGCTGGTGGTCACACTGCCGTTGTATAGTCTAGTCTTCCTGTTTGGCGGCGCCGTTCCACAGGAAGTGATTACGGTGTTTGCATTTCAATTGTTCACCGTCGTGCTGATAGCGGCCATCAGCGTCATGTGGTCGACCATCTCGCTCAGATCCGGTTGGAGTACTGTGCTTTCGTACGCAACGGTCACCTGGATGGTGTTCGTGACAGGCGCACTCGGATATGGACTGCATACCATTGCACAGCGGTTCCCCATCGAGTATTTTGTGTCGGCCTGGGGTGATGTGTTATTAAACCTGAATCCTCTCTGGATTCTCGCGTGCATTGAAGATCCGGGGTTGGGCACGCCTCGGGGTTGGCTGTGGTTTGTAGGCGTGTATGTGGGACTTTGCCTCCTGCTGACCATTCCTAGTGTATGGCGGTTGAGGCCGCAGGCGTTTCGCTTCCTTCCAGGTGCTCTGCGTGCAGAGGAACGAGATTATCAATAACGTCCAGCGGGGGGGATGTTCGGTGTCAGGAAACACGGCGTTGGTTGGGTTTTCCATTTCTTTACTTGTACTGATTTCCATTTGGCTTTGGCTGAACGTGGTGTTGATTCGGCGAATGCGCACAGAGAAGGCCCAGGCTGCACTTGTCTCCTCTTCGGCGGAGGGCGCCAGAGAGGTGTCGACCTCTGAACCCAACGGACGAATGTCGGGGACATTGCCGGACACCTCTCTCGGCCCTGTTGAACC
Organism: uncultured Alicyclobacillaceae bacterium; assembly: GCA_963788285.1. Lineage (GTDB taxonomy): Bacteria > Bacillota > Bacilli > Alicyclobacillales > Alicyclobacillaceae > Alicyclobacillus_A. Next base: position 267,994 of record CAWBGB010000012.1, on the reverse strand, counting down.
GAATGTGGTGGTTGGACAAACACCTCAGGACGTTCGACCGTCGCGTACCGAGATTGCTTTTGATAACGTATCTGACACCCTTTCCGATTCGGATGGCCCGGTTCACAATCCGGAAGTCTATATACTGGAAAGGCCCGAAAAACGCACTGCGTTTAACTGGAAGCAGATTCCGTTTTATATAAGGAACACGCCCGATTCGCCGTTTTTGTCTGCCGAGTGGATGACTGCTTTGCAGAAGCTTAGCCAGGATCCAAACATTCTTGGCTGGATTGCGTTTCATGGAAATACGGTGGGCGCTTCCGACCATCGGTACGACGACGAGTTGACAGAGGTCCTCAAGTCGTACCGGTCGATGTTAGAGCGCTTGCGCAAGGAAGTCGGTTTAACGCAGGTGCTGGAGTCGTCCATTGTTGGAGCGGAAGGTAAAATTTGGATGTTTTCAGGGGGCGACGATATCTGGTTCGCCCTCTTCTTCGACAATGCCGTGAATGCGCATGAGATTGTCGAAGAACTGCTCCCGCAGGACATGTCTGCAACCCCAAGATGATCCAACCCTACTGTTACGCGCGCCCCAACCGGGTGCGCGTTTTGCATATCTGGACAGACTGCCGCGTAAGTGTGAAAGGAGGGACATTGTCCACCTGGGGGAGGGGCGAGTGTGAGAGTCGCTGTATCCATGGTACTGTCACTAGCCATGATATTGTTTGGCGCAGAGCTGTTTACCAACGCTGTGGAATGGCTGGGTCGCAAATTACATCTCGGTGAAGGCGTTGTGGGGAGCGTGCTGGCCGCACTTGGTACCGCTCTCCCAGAGACGGCTGTACCGGTCACAGCGATTGCCTTTGGCCATGGCGCGAAAGCTGCAGAGGATGTTGGTATCGGAGGTATCCTCGGTGCGCCGTTTCTGCTAGTGACCCTTGGTTCTGCGATTGTTGCGTGTTCCCTCTGGATGTTCAGAAAAGGCGGCCCAGCTGGATACATGGTCAAATTGCGCCTAAGTGCGTACCGACGGGATATGTCGTTCTTCCTCATTGCATACGCGTTAGCCATCGCGGTGGGATGTTTTCCCGAGGAAGATTTGCATCACTTCACTTCGTGGGCTTTGGTGGGACTGTACCTCGTATTCATTGTCTTCACCTTCAGAGATAAAAGTCAGAGCGCGACGCCAGGAGAACTGCATGTGCTGTATCTACAGTGGAACCAACCGGGTGAGCCTCGTTTGGGTGCGGTCCAACTGCAATTGGTCTGTGCACTGGGTCTCATTGTTGGCGGGGCACATCTTCTTACAGTTGCAGTGTCACAGGTCGCGGTGTGGTGGAACCTTCCTCCATTCGTGTTGTCGGCCATTTTGATTCCACTCGCGACAGAATTACCCGAGACGCTGAACAGCGTGGTCTGGATTCGACAAGGAAAAGACGCCCTTGCCATCCGCAACATTACTGGTGCGATGGTGTTTCAAAGCACGCTGGTTCCAGCACTAGGCATCGCGCTCACGAAGTGGGATCTCCACGCAGAAGCTTTGCTCACTGGAGGACTTACATTATCGGCAGGGGCTTTACTGTTCGGTGCGTTCCAGCTGAGGGGTGAGATTGTTCCAGGCATCATGATGGCTGCTTCGATGTTGTACTGGGTGTTGCCGCTGCAAACGGTGGCCACGCGTTACAATCTTTTGTACCTGTATTGGATGGGATATGCCATCTTAGGTGTGTGCTTTATGTGGTTCCTGCGACGTGGACTGCACACGGACAACGCCTGACTGACGGAAGATGGGATGATGCCTCCATTGCAGGCCAAAATGGGTATGCTACAATAGTAGGTGTGGTCACCCATTCATACATAGCGAGGAGGATATAACATGGCGAAAGAGGTAACGGATGCAACATTTTCCGAATTCCTTTCATCCGATAAACCGGTACTCATCGATTTCTGGGCGACGTGGTGTGGACCTTGTAAGATGATGGCACCCGTGATTGAAGAAGTATCGAAGGAATACGCTGACAAACTGAAGGTCGGCAAACTCGACGTCGACCAGAATCCTGAAACCGCTCAAAAGTACGGAATTATGAGCATTCCCACGCTGCTCGTCTTCAAGAACGGTCAAGTTGTGAAACAACTTATTGGGTACCGTTCCAAGAGCGACCTGGTCAGCCAGTTAGCGGACGTTATGTAATCTCAGGACTACATCGCAACACAAAAGTGCCGGGCATTCTCGCCCGGCACTTTTGTGTGTGCGCCCGGCATGGGCGTTGTCTATACGGTGAAAGTCCGGAATGGTGAAGGTAGCAGTAGCCATTAGCTTAAGCCAAAGGTGCCCATCGTGAGATGGGATCTGAAGGAAGGCGGCGGCAAACCTCCGGCCCAAGGTTCACGAACTCCAATTGAGGCTAGCGACAGCTGGGTAAGTCTGCACACCAAGACAAAGCCCTTGCTACCGAAGGCTGTCGAGAGTAGATGGAGTGGGTATATGGAGGGAAAGACGACGCTCTTACCCGGGGAGGCCTGCCCGGAACGCCAGCAAAGCTGGTAACCGCCATCGAAAGGTGGCGCTGAACGGACAAGAGTCAGCAGAGGTCATAGTACCTGCAAAGGGACGCCAGAGCAGGGAAGGACTGAACATGATTGTGAGGGTTGTTCATGGCAAGTTCGAGAGAGAAGCATAGACAGCCGAATATCCCGAAAGGGAGCTATCCTCGGGAGGAAGTGGTGAATCTACGGGGGACCGAGGAAGCGCCGAGTTTCTCTCCGGTACGACCCAACGAACCAACCCGCGAAGCGAATTGTGCGAACCTGATGGAACAGGTAGTAGAGCGGGAGAACCTGCTCTCGGCCCTGCGCCGTGTGGAGAAGAACAAGGGGGCGGCAGGCGTCGATGGAATGGAGATAAAATCCCTTCGACCCTTCCTGATGGACAACTGGACGCGCATCCGTGACGAACTCCTTCGTGGAACCTACCAACCGATGCCCGTACGTCGAGTCGAAATCCCGAAACCAGACGGTGGCAAACGGATGTTGGGGATACCAGCGGTGCTTGACCGCCTGATTCAACAGGCCCTTCTGCAAGTGCTCACACCCATCTTCGACCCAGAATTCTCACCGTACAGCTACGGGTTCCGACCAGGATATAGTGCTCACCAGGCAGTGAAACAGGCACAAAGCTACATCGCCCAAGGATATCGCTGGGTTGTAGACCTCGACCTTGCTCAATTCTTTGACCGAGTAAACCACGACATGCTGATGGCAAGAGTGGCCCGAAAAGTTAAGGACAAACGAGTGTTACGGCGCATTAGGCGATATCTAGAAGCCGGTGTCATGTGCAACGGAGTCTGCGTAACAACAGACGAGGGTGTTCCGCAAGGCGGACCGCTGAGTCCGCTACTGGAACATTATGCTGGATGACCTGGACAAGGAACTTATGCGCCGAGGGCACCGATTCGCCCGTTATGCAGATGACTGTAATGTCTACGTCCGCAGTCGTCGAGCAGGAGAACGGGTCATGGAGAGTGTGCGAAGATTTGTAGAAGGACGATTAAAGCTCAGGGTAAATGTGGAAAAGAGTGCGGTAGACCGACCCTGGAAGCGCAAATTTCTGGGTTTCTCATTCACGTGGCACCAACGGCCGAAAATCCGAGTAGCCCCCAAGTCCCTCAAGCGCTTCAAGGACAAAGTCCGTGAACTAACGAAACGAAGCAGGGGACAATCGATGGCCCAAAGGCTAGAACGGCTCAACGCCTACTTACGTGGGTGGGCCGGCTACTACCGCCACGCCGAAACCAGGAGTGTCTTCGCCGAACTTGACGAGTGGATACGCCGACGACTACGGATGTGCCTTCTGAAACAATGGAAGAAACCTAAAACAAAGAAACGCAATCTTGTAGCACTCGGCATCTCAAACGAATGGGCAGCACTCATAAGCGCTTCCCGAAAAGGGTATTGGCGCCTCGCAAATACGCCACAAGTGAACAAAGCCCTTGGAATGGCCTATTGGCGCAACCAAGGAGTTGTAAGCTTAGTCGAACGGTACGATTCACTTCGTTACACAACATGAACCGCCGTATACCGGACGGTACGTACGGTGGTGTGGGAAGACGGGGGTTAGTCACCCCCTCTTACCCGATCATAGAGATGTGCGCATCGCATGAAAACTGTCACGCACGGCATGCAGCGTCAGTTCTACATCTTCTTCGGTATGTGCCGCTGAGACGAACCACGCTTCGTATTTCGACGGTGCGATAAAGATGCCCCGTTTCAGCAACTCGTGGAACCACCGGCCAAATCGTTCGCCGTCGGTCGCCTGTGCGTCATCGTAATTGCGCACGCGCTCGTTGCCAAAATAGACGGTGAATGCACCGCCGACGCGGTTGATGGTGATGGTTTGCCCGTACTCTTTTGCCGCTTCCAGAATACCCTGCTCCAGGAGCGCGCCCAAGCGCGCCATCTCGTCGTAAATCCCCGGCTGCTTGAGCACCTCGAGGCAAGCGATGCCCGCGCGCATGGAGGCAGGATTGCCCGCCATGGTGCCGGCTTGGTAGACCGGGCCGAGCGGAGCCACAGACTCCATGATGTCCTTCCGTCCACCGTACGCGCCGATGGGCAGTCCACCGCCAATGATTTTACCAAGCGCGTACAAGTCCGGATGTACTCCGTATAATTGCGCCGCGCTGCCGTAGTGGAATCGGAACGCTGTGATGACTTCATCAAAAATTACCAGTGCGCCTGCGTCGTGCGCGAGATCAATCACGTTCTGAAGGTATTCGTCTGAATCGGGCGCGACGATGCCAAAATTGCCCACAATGGGCTCGACGAGGACTGCAGCGACGTCGTCTCCGTGAACAGCCAACGCTTCCTGAAGTGCGGGGATGTCATTGAACGGAACGGTGATGACTTCCGCCGCGATGGCTTGTGTGACACCTGCACTGTCCGGAATGCCGATAGAGGACGGACCGGAGCCTGCCGAGACGAGCATCGGATCGGAGTGGCCGTGGTAGCATCCCGCAAACTTAATCAACTTGTTTCGTCCTGTGGCGCCACGAGCCACGCGAATGGTGGTCATGACCGCTTCCGTTCCCGAGTTGACAAACCGGACCCGCTCCAAATCCGGGATGGCGTCCCTCAGCATCTCCGCAAACTGGACCTCCCATATCGTCGGTGTTCCATAGAGGATTCCGTCTTCGATGGCCTGCCGGAGTGCACTCGTCACGTGAGGATGGGCGTGCCCAAGGACCAGAGGGCCGTAGGCGGCCAGGTAGTCGACGTACTCATTCCCATCCACGTCAATAAATCTAGATCCTCGACCTTTCGCCATCACAACCGGCGTACCGCCGCCCACCGACTTAAAAGACCGGGAGGGACTGTTGACGCCACCCAATATCACGTCCTGCGCTCGTTTGTACCAAAGGTGTGACTGTGTCCAGTTCACCGAATCAACCTCCTCACCATGTCCGCAGAACATGTTACCACAACCAACTACCTCTCGAACGCAATTTGCTGATTCGGCTGGAATTGGCCTCGTTCCATGTCGCTGGATTCAAAATCAACGGTAGGATGACAGTAAAAGGGCGACGGGTGAATCCACAGAGTTCCTTTGTTTTGGCGTATGCTCCTGTAATCAGGTCGACACACTAGGGGCAAGCCAAGACCGCATGTGTCGGTCTAACGAATGGGGGCAGGGTGATGCGCCTTCGCGAATCGGATGGGTACACGCTTCAGGTGCTGCCCGGTGTGTTGAACCACGGAATGATGGATGGAGAACGCCGCTTGCTCGAGATCAGTGAGCGTGACAAGAACACGGTCGGCGAGTACGAGCACGGCCGTCAGTCCATGGTTCAGATGATTGGGCAGTTGCGCCGGAATTGACATGTGGATATCGGCTCAGTATACTGCATGTTATATATTTTCCATATTGGATTCGATGATGAGGAAGAGTACCGCCGCACTCGGCGTCCAGAGAGACCTGCCATTGGCTGGAAGCAGGTTCGCTGATCGGAGTTGGGAAAGACACCTCGAAGAACTTGCGCAACCGAAACGTTCGTTTCCAAAGCGCACAGCGTCACGCGCACGTTACGCGCCAAAGTGGAACGACGGGTGAGTCTGTCGTTCAAACAGGGTGGCACCGCGGAACCACGCCCTTTCGTCCCTGTCGAGCAGCGACAGTGGAGAAAGGGCGTTTTTTCTACGTGTTACTGCGGATGTGCGGACTGTTGTGTGCTGTCAAATACCTAGGTGCAATGGTAAAGGAGGTCATCCCTGTGCTTACTCAAAGGCCGCGTGGGACGGCGGACTTACTGCCCGGCGAAGTGGAGCAGTGGAAGCGTCTCGAGGACATCTTTCGGGAGGTCTCCCGGACTTATCACTACGAGGAAATTCGAACGCCTGTGTTTGAACACACAGAGTTATTCGCCCGCGGCGTCGGCGAAACGACAGACATCGTAGAGAAGGAAATGTACACGTTTGAAGACCGCGGAAACCGCAGCCTAACCCTTCGTCCGGAAGGGACAGCCGGCGTGGTGCGAGCGTACGTCGAGAACAAACTGTACGGATTGCCGGATTTGGCGAAGCTGTACTACGTGGGACCGATGTTTCGCTACGAAAAGCCACAAAAGGGCCGGTGGCGTCAGTTTCACCAGTACGGTGTGGAAGTTCTCGGCTCCGAGGCGCCGGAAGTCGATGTGGAAGTGATTGCGTTTGGAGCCGAGTTCTTAACGAAGCTCGGACTCCAACACGTACAGGCGGAAGTCAACAGTGTGGGCTGCAGCGAATGTCGCCCGAGGCACCGGGAAGCCATGGTGGAAAAACTACGTCCGGTTGCCGATAGGCTGTGCAACGACTGCCAAAGTCGGTTGGACCGCAATCCGCTGCGCATCTTCGACTGTAAAAACGAGTCTTGTCAGGCTATTTTGCGTGAAGTGGAAGCACCGACCGTGTTGCAGTGTCTGTGTGATGCGTGTAGAAGCCACTTTTCTGCGGTCACCGAACTCCTGCAGGACGTCGGCGTTCGATTTGTGATCAACGATCGACTCGTGCGGGGATTGGATTATTATACGCGTACAGCGTGGGAGTTCACGGTGCCGGGGTACAGCACAGTCGCTGGCGGCGGTCGGTACAACGGCCTAGTCGCTCAAATCGGGGGGCCAGAGACGCCAGGCGTCGGCTTCGCAGGTGGCATCGAGCGTGCCCTCCTCGTATTGCAAGAACAGGGGGCTGCCGTTACTAAGCGAAGTCCATTGGCCGTCTACGTAGCGGTGGCCGATTCCCAAGCATCGCAAACGGCGACGAAGGTCTTACAGGACTTGCGTCGTGCAGGTATATCTGCAGATAGAGATTACCAGGGCAAGGGGCTAAAAGCCCAGTTCAAGGCGGCCGACAGAGTGCAGGCGAAGTACGTGCTGATACTCGGCGAGGAAGAGCTGAAAAGCGACACCGTTTCAGTTAAGGATTTGGCGACCGGAGAACAGGTCACGGTTACCCGCAAAGAGGTTGTTCCATATTTGGCAGCAAAGGTGTGATGAAAGGTGACGCAGCAGTATCGTACGCATTCCGTGGCGGAAACCGCACACGTCGAAGAAAACACCACCGTTGTCTTGTCCGGTTGGGTACAGCGGCGGCGCGACCTTGGGTCGCTTATGTTTGTGGATCTCCGGGATAGAAGCGGCATTGTGCAGTTGGTGTTTGACCGCGAACGTGGAACGCCGGACGACGTCATGCAACAGGCGGATCAGTTGCGCAACGAATACGTGATTACGGTAGGGGGGCACGTGGCGCAGCGTGACCCAAGCGCTGTCAACCCAAAGATTGACACGGGCCACATTGAAGTCGTGGTTTCGACTCTGACCATCCTGAACACAGCGAAGACGCCGCCGTTCTACATCCAGGACAACATCGACGTGGATGAGGCGCTGCGTCTGAAGTATCGCTATCTGGACCTGCGGCGGCCAGCCATGCAGAACATGTTGATGGTTCGCCACAAGGCGGTGAAGGTATTCCGTGATTTTCTGGACAAGCACGGATTCATCGAAGTGGAGACGCCAATGCTGACGCGCAGCACGCCGGAAGGCGCACGCGACTACCTCGTGCCGAGTCGCGTGCACCCAGGCGAATTCTACGCATTACCCCAGTCCCCACAGCTGTTTAAGCAGTTGCTGATGGTGTCCGGCCTCGAGCGGTACTTCCAATTCGCTCGGTGTTTCCGTGATGAGGACTTGCGCGCAGATAGGCAACCGGAATTCACGCAGCTCGACATTGAACAGTCGTTCATTCCGCTCGAGGAGTTCCAGGCCATGATGGAAGAGATGATGCAGACGGCATTCCGCGAAGTGCTGGGCGTGGAGATCCCCGCTCCCTTCCAGCGAATGCCTTACCGCGAGGCTATGGAGACCTATGGTTCTGACAAACCGGACCTGCGCTTTGGCATGCCGCTTGTCGACATTGGGGAGCACGTCAGGGACGCAGACTTCCGGGTATTCCGTGAGGCGCTGGAGAACGGCGGCGTGGTGAAAGCCATCACGGCTTCGGGGTGTGCAAAGTACTCCCGCAAACAGACGGATGAACTGGTAAAGTTTGTTCAGACGTTCGGTCTTAAGGGACTAGCTACCATTGCGGTGCAAGGTGAGGACCTGAAGTCCTCTATCGCAAAGTTCTTTACGGAGGATCAACTACGCGCGATCGTGACAGCTGTCGGAGCAGCGGATGGAGATTTGGTGCTGATTGCAGCGGCGGATAGGGCCACTGTCAACCAGGCACTCGGCGCATTGCGGCAACATTTGGCCCGGATATTGAACCTGATTCCGGAAGGTCAGTTCAAGTTTGTATGGATCACGGACTTCCCGCTGCTCTCCTACGACGAAGAACAGGGGCGCTACGTCGCGGAACACCATCCGTTTACCATGCCGAACTTGGAAGATCTTCCGTTATTGGACACAGATCCAGGCGCGGTGCGTGCGCAGGCCTACGATTTGGTGCTAAACGGATTCGAATTAGGTGGCGGCAGCATGCGTATCTACCAGCGCGAGATTCAGGAGAAAATGTTCTCCGTGCTTGGTTTCACAAAGGAGCAAGCGTATCAGCAGTTCGGATTCCTGCTCGATGCGTTTGAGTACGGGACACCGCCCCACGGCGGCATCGCCTTCGGTATCGACCGCCTGATTATGATTATGGGAAATGCAAAGTCGTTGCGCGACTGCATTGCGTTCCCGAAAACGTCGAGTGGCACCGACTTGATGACCGATGCGCCGTCCTCCGTAACCAAGGCGCAGTTGGAAACACTGCACCTTGAGCTCCGGAATCCGGTGTCTCATGTGTCCGTAGGCTCAAACTGAGGGCCGCAAGTCTTTGATGACAACCGTTTTCAACTTGCATGAGAAACGGTCGCGGTGGTAACATAAGACCACGAGTTTCAGTGACGTGATGACACGTTCCCTGCGCTGTTGGTGTAAACCTAAGGTGTTTTGAGCCAACACCCGACCAAAGGGAGCCCGGTGTCTTGACTGTGAGCACATGCCTCGACGACACTTCCGTTCGCGAAGTATCCGTACGTGGACTTGCGAGCAGTTCAAGCAGGGCACCCACCTGCTGAGAGCAGGTTCAAAACGGTGGGTTTCACGGCAGCCGCGGGGCAATCGTATACTTACTCAGTGACCTCCCTCTCGGAGGTCACTTTATTTGTGGAGCGAGCCCCGCCAAAGATATGCTGACCGTGTGGATATAGGCATGTTGCAAAACGCTGGTATAATAAAGTCGAGTGCAATACTGGGAAATGAGGAAGACGGTGCGAAATATCATGGACTTGCGCAGCGACACCGTTACAAAACTGGTGCTCAAGACGTCAAGGGGCAAGGGTTGAGGCAGAAGTCGGAGATGGCTGTGATTGCGAATGATGTAGGTGGAGGCGTATCAAACGTGGACTTGTTTGACTTTGCAGCTGAGGCTGAGCAAGCGGCAACGGCGCCGCTGGCGCATCGAATGCGTCCGCAGACACTGGATGACATCGTTGGGCAAACGTCGGTGGTTGGACCGGGTAGCCCGCTTCGCAAGGCGATTGAGCGCGACCTGTTGATGTCCGTCATTCTGTACGGCCCACCCGGGACGGGGAAGACCAGTTTGGCGCAGGTCATCGCCCAGGCCACGAAGGCGCGTTTTGAGACATTGAACGCGGTGACAGCCGGGGTTGCGGACATTCGCCAAGTGGTGCAGCGAGCGAGCGATGAGCGGTCACTGTACCGCAGAAAAACGGTCGTCTTCATTGACGAGATTCACCGCTTTAATAAAGCCCAGCAAGATGCCCTGCTGCCCTACGTGGAACAGGGGACCATCGTGTTGATTGGGGCGACCACGGAAAATCCATACTTTCAAGTGAATCCGGCACTAGTATCGAGGTCTCATGTCTACCGTCTCGATCCGCTCTCCGACCAAGATATTCGCACCTTGCTGGAGCGCGCGCTGCGGGACGAAGCAAACGGTCTTGGCCGCCACCAGGCCGAAGTCTCTGACGAGGCCATGGATGCCCTGGTGAAGCACAGTGGCGGTGACGCGCGCCGCGCGTTAAACGCCCTGGAGATGGCGGTGCTCACTGCCCCTGTGCAGTCGGACGGCCGAGTGATCGTCGACCTCGAACATGTGCGCGAATCCGTGCAAGGTCGGCAGGTTCTCTACGATACTCGTGGAGATGAACACTACGACACCATCTCCGCGTTTATTAAGTCGGTGCGAGGCTCCGACCCGGATGCGGCACTCCTATGGCTTGCCAAAATGCTGGCAGCTGGAGAAGACCCGAGGTTCATCGCGCGCCGCCTTGTGATTCTCGCCGCAGAAGACGTCGGCAATGCGGATCCGCAAGGATTGCAGATGGCCACAGCTGCATTGCATGCGGTGCAGGCCATTGGCATGCCGGAGGCGAGAATTGTCCTGAGTCAGGTGACGACCTATCTGGCATGCGCGCCGAAGTCGAACGCGGCGTATGTAGCCATCAATAAAGCCTTGGCGGATGTGGAATCTGGGATTCGGTTACAAGTTCCACCCCATTTGCGAGGCACGGGTTATTCTGGCGCGAAGGAACTAGGGAGTGGTGTCGGATACATTTATCCTCACGACCACCCAGAGGACGCCAAGGCACAAAGTTACTGGCCATTGGGCACGGAGCCGCGAGTGTACTATGTACCGACGGCGTTCGATAAGGTACAGCGCCCATCCTGGCGACCGGTATCGGGCGCGATGGTGTGCAATGAGGAGACAGATACTGAAGGGAAGTTGAATCGGTGAAGATATCTACCAAAGGACGTTACGGATTAATGTTGTTGGTCGATTTGGCGATGAATCAGGTGGGAGCGCCGGTGTCGCTCAAGTCGATTGCAGATAGGCAAGGGTTGTCGGAACACTACCTGGAGCAGCTGATTGCGCCGCTGCGCAACGCTGGCTTTGTGCGGAGTATCCGGGGCGCTTACGGCGGCTACGTGCTTGCGAAGCCAACCACGGAGATTCGCGTGTCGGACATCATTCTGACCTTGGAAGGTCCGATTTCGATTGTGGACGAGGACGTCCACGATGGATTGGAAGAACTCTGGGAACGGCTGCGCCAGGCCATCGTTTCTGTACTCGAGTCGCTCACATTGCAGGATCTCGTGGATATGAAACACCAAGGCGGCGAAACGTTTATGTATTACATTTGAGGGTTTCACCGAGTACTGACGCCACATTGGAAGAAGGAAAAGGATCATGATTTACCTCGACAACGCAGCGACAACACAGGTGCATCCAGATGTACTTGAGGCGATGCAGCCATACATGGCACTTCAGTACGGCAACCCGTCGAGCATTCACGCATTTGGCAGAGCGGCCAAGGCGGCGCTGGACCGGGCGCGGGCACAACTCGCGTCGTTTGTTGGGGCACAGCCGCAGGAGTTGACGTTCACCAGTGGTGGCACCGAAGCCATCCACGCCGCTCTGTTTGGAACCTTTCTCGCGTCGGGCAGCCGAAAGCACTTGGTCACGACGGCGCTCGAACACCATGCCGTGTTGCACACGTGTGACTTCCTCCGTGCATTGGGATGCGAAGTGACCATTGTCAAGCCGGCCGCGGATGGACGGATTTGCGTTGAAGATGTAGTGGAGCAGGTGCGACCCGATACGTTCCTGGTCTCAGTTATGGCGGTCAACAACGAAACGGGTGCGGTCTTGCCCGTGGCGGACATCGCCCGCGCCGTGAAGGACAAAGTGCCGGGGGTACAGGTTCACTCGGATATGGTTCAGGCGTTAGGTACGCTACGGCTGGATTTGAACCAATCGGCCGTGGATTTCGCGAGTTTCTCCGGCCACAAAGTGTACGGTCCAAAGGGGGTTGGCGCCCTGTACATCCGCAAGGGCAGCAACTGGAAGGCGGTGTTGCATGGCGGCGCACAGGAAAGAGAGCGCCGCGCCGGAACCGAAAACGTCGCCGGCATTGTGGGATTTGGTGCTGCTGTACAGCGCTTGCATGAGCATTGGGACGCACATATCAGGCACTTAACCGGTCTTCGCGACGCGTTTTGGCGAGCACTGCAGGTGCTGCCTGGCGTCACTCGAAACAGTCCTCAGGATGCGGTGCCGAGTATACTAAATGTCTGGTTCGAAGGCGTGCGCAGTGACACCCTGTTGATGCGGCTGGATATGGCTGGTGTCGCCGCTTCAGCGGGATCGGCTTGTACAGCGGGATCCTTGGAGCCAAGTCATGTACTTCAGGCTTGTGGGTACCCGGACGAGCGCGTCCGCCAATCGATACGATTTAGTTTCTCAGCCTTCAATTCGGAGGAAGAAGTGACTCGAGCGGCGGAAATCACGCGTGACATCGTAGAGGAACTCAGACGCTGACGTGTGGGTTGTTGCGCGCAGAAACGTAACAAATTTATCACAATAGGACCAAGGGGAATGATTGGGGATTTTGTCGAATTTCCATTTGCTTCATTGCCATGACACGCATCGTGCGTTACCATGACAGAGGCGACATGATTCGCCTTCGGTCGTCTCCTGAACTAATGCTTTAACAAGATAATATTTCGAGCTCGGTGGCAGTTCTCCCTTGCTTGCGTTTCGGCCGTCTGGTGGTTTATGGAGGACCGACTGTGGACAGGCTAATACAAGGTGAGCGATTTGCAAAATTCCGCTCGAGTGGTTCAGCGCTAAGATGTCGCTAGCGTCTGGACTTCGGTTCGTCGCGATTTTGCAAATCGCTGACAGAGTGTCAGACAGAGAATCTTGTTCGAATCGGCCGGTGGGGCCCAACACACAGTCCTTTTCGAACACCACACAAAGGAGATTTGGCTATGCGTTGTCCGCACTGTAACTGCAGAGATATCGGCAAGATTGGTGCAAACCAGTTCTACTGCTGGAATTGCTTTATGGAGTTTAACGTGTCCGGATCTGACGTGCGTGTCTATGAAGTGGCTGAAGATGGATCGCTCGTTGCAGTGGATGATGTGATGCAGTCGATGCAGCTCGGGACTGGAACATTATAGGCAGCACAGAGCATGAGCTTGATACTACAAAAGACGCCATTTCGGCGTCTTTTTTTAGTTTGGGGAGATGTACGTCACCGGCTGGTCGGAAGGCCAAACAATCCCACGGCGGTGGCTGCAAACCCAAGCACGGCCGATGCAAGGCAGTAAACGATGGCCGTCGAGAGTCTGCCTTCGCGAGCTAAAATCGTAAACTCGTAGGTGAACGTGGAAAACGTGGTGTATGCCCCGCAAAAACCGGCGCCGAGAAACAGCATGGCATCCGGTTGGACATGAGGTAACCAGTTTCCCAAACCACGCGTAAACATCCCAAGCAGAAACGAGCCGCTGACGTTGATAAACAGGGTCGCAAATGGGAATGAGACGATCAGTCGCTCGCCAATCCACTTTGATAGCGCATAGCGTATGAGCGCTCCAATCACCCCACCACTGCCAACCAACAGCCACGTCACGGGTTCACATCCTTTCCCGCCGAAACGGTGCGCAGCCTGGACTGACGCATCGCCAAGGCATACCCGGCTACGGACGCCAGTATGCCGCCAATATAGGAGGCCATTGCGTACAGCCCAAACCAACCCCATAGCCCGCTACGCCAGAGTGACCAGAGTTCTACATTGAGGGTGGAGAAGGTGGTAAAGGCACCGATGAACCCTGTTCCAATTCCCACCCGTACGTGCGGATGAATGGGCAACCGTTCCATAGTCACGGTGTAAAACCAGGCAAGTCCAAAACTGCCGCAAAGATTGATGAGTAACGTGGCGATGGGAAATCCGCGCAGGGTTCCGAGTCCCTCCGTCACAAGGTAACGGGCGCACGCCCCCAGAAATCCGCCGATCGCGACTGCCAGGTATACCACGGCGCAACCCCCTCTCGGCGCATGTTCATCACACAGCGTCTGTCGTGCTTGTCTGCAACAGTATACGGAAGATGTCAAGCGGCAAGCAACTCATCACCGTACCTTGCCACAAGTTGTAGACAATATCCGCATATACTGTCTGCAGCTGGACAGAACTGAGACAACGGGGTTTTCAACCATGCGTCTATAAAATTCCTTTCTAGCGGTTTCGCACAGAGATGTTGTTCGCTTTTGCAACCTGCTACAGCGACTGGGGGGAGAACTGACGTGGATATTCCGAACAGGTACCTGCGTATCGCGCTATTCGTCCTGGTCATCCTTCTCTGCCTTCACTTGTTGGCTGGGTTGCGCCCGTTCTTCAATGACGTCTGGCTGGTCATCAAGGTGTTGTTCATTCCGTTTCTTGCTGCGATGATTGTCAGTTACTTGTTGCAGCCGCTTGTTGAAAAATTGACCAGACGCAAGGTTCCCCGCGGCGCAGCCATCCTCATCATCTACTTTGGATTTACCCTGTTGTTTGTGATTGTGATGATCAAAACCATTCCCGCGGCGAGTCGGCAGTTTACGCAACTTGCGGAACATCTGCCCGCGCTGATTGCGCAAGTGGACCGGTGGTTGGATGGCCTAGCCGCGCAGAAGCGGTATCTGCCGGATGCGCTTCGCATCGGTGTGGAACGCGGTCTCGCACAAATTCAGAACAACGTGACGCAGTACGCTGCTGGCCTGTTTGGCCTGTTGAGCAGTACGTTAAACGCCGTGTTTGTGGCGTTTGTGGTACCGTTCTTGGTGTTTTACATGTTGAAAGACGGCAAGGCGATGGGGCGAGCGGTGATACATCTGTTCCCCAAGCGATACCGCGATGAAGTGCATGTCATCTTAGTGGGCATTGACGATACGCTCGGGAGTTACGTTCGAGGACAGATGATGGTGATGACTGCAATAGGGGTGCTCGGGTTTGCGGGGTATCTGATCATCGGACTGCCTTACGCGCTGCTCATGGCGATATTCCTCGCAGTGATGGACGTGGTGCCGTACCTCGGGCCGTTTTTGGGCGCCGCACCAGCCCTTATTCTTGCTTTCACCGTCAGCCCTGTGATGGCGCTCAAGGTGTTGATTGTCAACGTGCTTGTACAACAGTGCGAAGGAAACTTGATTTCGCCTGCGATTATGGGCCGGACACTGCATCTGCACCCGATGGCCATTGTCGCGGCTATCCTCGTCGGAGGGGAAATCGGAGGGATGCTTGGACTTATCTGCGCCGTGCCCGTCCTAGCTGTGGCGAAAGTGGTGTATACCAACGTTCGAGAGTTCCAAAATCGGCAAACCACTTGATATGGTTCCCATGGGGTCAGTGAATGCCGGGGACACCATGTAAGGCATGCAAGAACACCTGGAAGTGTTGTAGAGGGATTGCGCACGCGCTTGTCGCTGAGGTTGGACAAGTTTCCGGCACAATGAGTGTTGACTTGGCTCGTTTTGGGAGGGGTGTGGTCAGTGCGGGTGACGCAAAGCTTTGTGGTGGTCTGTGCGATGGACTGTATCCTGTTCCTGGCCGCTTGGGTGCTTTACGATGTACCGTCTCTTGCTCTAGATCACGTTCATCCCCTGGTCGGCGTGGGGTACTGGATCACGGCATTCGCGGGCTTGATCCTTGCGGTATGGACGTTTTGTGTGGTCACGCGCGGCCGCCCGGAGGACTTTCGGAGGTCCATCGTCTGCATCTTGTTGACATTCCTGGCTGGTTGCATGGGTCTTGTCGAGTTACTGTCCAAATTGGGTACACATCCGGTTTGACAAGGTCGGCCGCTTCAAATAAACTATTTCACAAATGCGAAAGCGATGCGGGAAACAAGTACGCATGCGGTCTCACCGTCCAGAGAGGACGTCCGTCGGCTGGAAGACGTCTCGGTCAACGTATGCGGAAGCCAGTCCCAAGTGCGTGTAAAGACGCCGGGTTCGCCCGTTACAGCGGCAGAGTGACGGTGTGTAAGAAGATTTGACACCGTAATCAGGGTGGTACCGCGAGACAAACCTCTCGTCCCTGTGGGACGCGGGGTTTTTTATATGCCCTGTAACGGAAAGGCGCAAAGGCCTAGGGACGCGAAGTGAGGAGGAAGATCATGAAACGACGAACAGCGGCTGAAATTCGCAAGATGTACAAGCAGTTTTTCGCGGAGCAAGGGCACCTCGTGTTGCCGAGTGCAAGTTTGGTGCCGCATGACGACCCCTCGTTATTGTGGATCAATGCTGGTATGGCTCCGTTAAAACCGTACTTCGATGGTCGCGTGATCCCGGAGCGGCCGCGGATCGTCACTGCTCAGAAATGTATTCGCACCAACGACATCGAGAACGTCGGGCACACTGCTCGTCACCATACCATGTTTGAGATGCTCGGCAACTTTTCGTTTGGCGACTATTTCAAACGGGAAGCCATTCACTGGGCGTGGACGTTCCTAACAGAGTGGCTGGAATTGGAGGCGGATCGGTTGTCTGTGACGGTTCATCATTCGGACGATGAAGCCTTCAAGATTTGGCACGAAGAAGTGGGCATCCCGAAGGAGCGTATTGTCCTCGGCGATGAAGACAACTTCTGGGAGATTGGTGAAGGCCCTTGCGGTCCGTGTTCAGAGATCTTCTTTGACCGAGGTGAAGTGTTCGGCTGTGGGTCAGCAGACTGCAAACCTGGATGCGATTGCGACCGCTTCTTGGAGATTTGGAACCTTGTGTTCACGCAGTACAACAAGGAGGCGGACGGAAGCTATACGCCGCTTCCGAAGAAGAATATCGACACCGGAATGGGGCTGGAACGTATCGCTTCCGTGTTGCAGGACGTTCCAAACAACTTTGAAACGGATCTGTTTATGCCCATCATTCAGGCCACGGCGGACGTCGCTGGAGTCGCTTACGGGGAAGATGAGCAGAGAGATGTGCACTTCAAAATCATCGCGGATCACCTTCGGACAGTTACGTTTGCGATTGGGGACGGCGTGTTGCCAGGCAACGAAGGGCGCAACTACATCATTCGCAGGTTGTTGCGCCGGGCGGTGCGCAGTGGCCGAAAGCTGGGCATCGAACGCCCGTTTTTCTTCCAACTTGTTCACGTGGTGTCCGACATTATGGGTGACGATTACCCAGAAGTGCGAGAGAAAAAAGACTTCATCGGCCGCGTTGTGCACACAGAGGAAGAGCGGTTCCTGGAAACGCTGGCGGAAGGGGAATCGCTCTTGCAGGACACGCTCGACCGCTTAAAGCAAGAAGGGAAGACCGTCTTGTCTGGAGAGGACGCTTTCCGGTTGTACGATACGTTTGGGTTCCCGATTGACTTGACGGAAGAAATGGCGCAGGAACAAGGCGTGTCCGTCGACCGGGACGGTTTTATGCAACACTTGGAGGAGCAGCGTGAACGCGCGCGCGCCGCGCGGCAAGCGGCGGAGGGCATGAATTCCGAACGAGGCGTCCTTGAATCGTTGACAACGCCGAGTCAGTTCGTTGGTTACACGCAGTTGACCACGAACAGCGTGGTCACGGCATTGATTCGCTCCAACGAAATAGTGGACCGCTTGGAGTTGGGCCAGGAAGGTGAAGTTCTGCTGGACGTGACGCCGTTCTACGCAGAGAGTGGTGGTCAAGTCGCAGACATCGGCATCCTACAGAGCGCAGAGGGCAGCGCGGAAGTTGTAGACGTGAAGAAGGCTCCGCACGGGCAGCATCTGCATCGCGTCCGGGTGCTGTCGGGCCACTTGACCACAGGGCACCTGGTGAAGGCGGAAGTGAAGACAGACGTTCGCCGCGACATCGTAAAGAACCACACTGCAACGCACCTGCTGCACAAAGCGTTGCGAGAGGTGCTTGGAGAACACGTGGTGCAGGCTGGATCGCTCGTGGAAGGACCTCGACTTCGGTTTGACTTTTCCCATTTTGGCGCATTGACGCCCGAGGAACTCGCAGAAGTGGAACAACGTGTCAACGACGCCATTTGGCGCGATTACCCCGTGGAGATTCGCGAGATGGACATCGACGCCGCCAAGTCGATGGGTGCCATGGCGTTGTTTGGGGAAAAATACGGAAATGTTGTGCGGGTGGTCAAAGCTGGCGATTACAGCATCGAGTTGTGCGGCGGCTGTCACGTGGAGCGGACCGGGCTGATTGGGCTGTTCAAAATCACGTCAGAGTCGGGCATTGGCGCCGGTGTCCGACGGATTGAAGCTGTCACGGGACGCTATGCGTATCAATATGTGCGAGCCCAGGAACAGTTGTTGCAGGATGCTGCGCAATTGCTCAAGACTTCGGTGGCCGAGTTTCTGCCCAGATTGGAGCGGGTACTCGAGGAGGGGCGGCAGTTGGAACGCGACCTGGAATCGACGAAAGCGAAACTGAATCGTGGCCGCGCGGCGGAACTCGCCAACCAGGTGACCGTCGTAGCCGGCATTCCCGTGGTCTCAGCCGTCATTCCCGATCTGGATATGGAAGGCCTTCGCCAAACTGTGGACGAACTCCGCGATAAACTACAGTCGTACGTCATCGTGCTCGGCAGTGTCGTAGGTGACAAGGTACAGTTTGTTGCAGCGGTATCCAAAGATTTGCAGGCTCGGAAGTTGCACGCTGGGCAACTTGTCAAGCGTGTGGCCGAAGTGGCCGGCGGCGGTGGTGGCGGAAGACCTGACCTCGCGCAGGCGGGTGGAAAGAATCCCGCGAAGGCGCGCGAAGCAGTGGAGCGCGCGGTACAATTTGTCAAGGAGATCGCAGGAGAATCTGAAGGCTGAGCGAATCATTTACCATGAGGGTTTCAATGGAATGCTTATGCCATGGAAACAGAGTACAGTGATTGTTTGCGAAGGGGTGGCCGCTTTGAACATGGACGAAACGATGCGGTTTGAAGCCAAATCTGAGAATGAGGAGGCACGTCGCGCGTTCCAACTCGCCTATCAGGCACTGTCCGAAAAAGGCTACAACCCGGTTTACCAGATTGCTGGGTATCTCATTTCTGGAGATCCAGCGTACATCACCAGCCATCTCGATGCACGCAATACGATTCGCCGGATTGAGCGCGACGAGTTGATTGAGGAACTGGTACGGGCATACGCGGAGAATTTTCAAGATGAGAATGCTCGGCGTTGATTACGGACTTAAGAAGATTGGCCTTGCCATCAGTGATCCGACAGGATTGCTGGCGCAGGGCCTGTCTGTGTTACGGAGAACGAGCGACGAACAGGCTGTTGAAAACATTGTGAACGTCATTCGCGAGTACGACGTCAAACAAGTCGTCGTCGGGCTGCCGAGAAACATGAACGGTTCCATCGGTGAGCGCGCGGAGCAGTGCAAGGCGTTTGCCGAAATGATTGAAAAAGCGGCAGGCATTCCGGTCCATTTGTACGACGAGCGGTTGACTTCGGTGGCTGCCGAACGCATACTTATCGGTGCGAATGTACGAAGGGACAAGCGTAAGAAGGTTGTTGACGAGGTGGCGGCAACCTTGATGCTGCAAGGATACCTCGACCGTAAATCACACCATCGCGACGTAACGTGAAAATGATGTCGTCCGCCCAGCGCCGGCAGTGCGGGGGCAGACGGCTGTTTTGTGCGCAACGCGCGCGTTGCAAAACGGTAAGGAGAGAAAACCAACGTGTTGAATTCAGAGGAACGTGGCCGCCGTCCTGGGACGAGGCGAGGCGTGAGGAACGTCATCGCGCTGCTGTTGCTGGCGGTCATCCTCCTCGCTGGGGGGGCCACGTATTATACGTATCGCGAATTTACCCCGCCACAGAGTACAGGGCGACTCGTCAACGTCGACATCGTGAAAGGTGAGTCTTCGTCGGAGCTTGCTCGGGAATTACAGCGGCTTGGTCTCATTCGGAACGCATGGGTCTTTCGGATGTATGTCAGATTGCGACCCGGGGGAGGCAGATTTCTGGCGGGGCACTACCAAGTCCGTCAAGGCACGGGTATCCCGGAACTGGTCTCCATGTTTGCGGATGGTGACGTCGTGAGCAATGCCGTGTCGGTGACCATTCCGCCGGGCTTCACGGTCTTGCAAATTGCGGATAGGCTTGCTGCCCTGAACATATGCAGCAAGAGCGCTTTTCTGAAGGAAGTGCAGTCCGGAACCTTCGATGCGCCGTTTCTTGCCAAATTACCACACAATCCGGCCATCAAGTACCGCCTGGAAGGGTACTTGTTTCCGGACACCTATCAGTTTATCCGCGGGGAGTCCGCGCACACCGTGGTGCAAGAAATGCTCAACGACTTTGCAGAACACGTGAACGGCAGTGTGTTACAGCAAATGCAGAAGGCGGGGTTAACGCTTCCGCAGGCTATCACGGAGGCGTCTTTGGTGGAAAAAGAAGCCAAGGTGAATCAGGAACGTCCCATCATCGCCAGTGTGATTCAAAATCGGTTGCACAGGCACATGAAGCTGCAGATTGATGCCACGCTGGAGTACATTTTGGGGCACAAGGACGTCCTGACTGTGAAAGACACGGAAGTGAACGACCCGTACAACACCTATCAATATCCCGGTCTTCCACCGGGACCCATCGCCAGTCCAGGAATGGCGTCCATTCTGGCCGTGATTCACCCCGCGCATACTCCGTATTTGTATTACGTTGCGAAGAACGATGGGACAGGTGAACACTACTTCGCTACGACGTATGCCGAGCAGTTGCACAATGAAGCGCTGAGCCAAGAGAACCTCAAAACACATTCGCGGTAGTTCACGGCCTACGAATCCAGCTGCATCTCAACAAGCCACCCTTACGGTGGCTTGTTTGCGTGTGTGCGCCCGGCATGGGCGTTGTCTATACGGTGAAAGTCCGGAATGGTGAAGGTAGCAGTAGCCATTAGCTTAAGCCAAAGGTGCCCATCGTGAGATGGGATCTGAAGGAAGGCGGCGGCAAACCTCCGGCCCAAGGTTCACGAACTCCAATTGAGGCTAGCGACAGCTGGGTAAGTCTGCACACCAAGACAAAGCCCTTGCTACCGAAGGCTGTCGAGAGTAGATGGAGTGGGTATATGGAGGGAAAGACGACGCTCTTACCCGGGGAGGCCTGCCCGGAACGCCAGCAAAGCTGGTAACCGCCATCGAAAGGTGGCGCTGAACGGACAGGAGTCAGCAGAGGTCATAGTACCTGCAAAGGGACGCCAGAGCAGGGAAGGACTGAACATGATTGTGAGGGTTGTTCATGGCAAGTTCGAGAGAGAAGCATAGACAGCCGAATATCCCGAAAGGGAGCTATCCTCGGGAGGAAGTGGTGAATCCACGGGGGACCGAGGAAGCGCCGAGTTTCTCTCCGGTACGACCCAACGAACCAACCCGCGAAGCGAATTGTGCGAACCTGATGGAACAGGTAGTAGAGCGGGAGAACCTGCTCTCGGCCCTGCGCCGTGTGGAGAAGAACAAGGGTGCGGCAGGCGTCGATGGAATGGAGATAAAATCCCTTCGACCCTTCCTGATGGACAACTGGACGCGCATCCGTGACGAACTCCTTCGTGGAACCTACCAACCGATGCCCGTACGTCGAGTCGAAATCCCGAAACCAGACGGTGGCAAACGGATGTTGGGGATACCAGCGGTGCTTGACCGCCTGATTCAACAGGCCCTTCTGCAAGTGCTCACACCCATCTTCGACCCAGAATTCTCACCGTACAGCTACGGGTTCCGACCAGGATATAGTGCTCACCAGGCAGTGAAACAGGCACAAAGCTACATCGCCCAAGGATATCGCTGGGTTGTAGACCTCGACCTTGCTCAATTCTTTGACCGAGTAAACCACGACATGCTGATGGCAAGAGTGGCCCGAAAAGTTAAGGACAAACGAGTGTTACGGCTCATTAGGCGATATCTAGAAGCCGGTGTCATGTGCAACGGAGTCTGCGTAACAACAGACGAGGGTGTTCCGCAAGGCGGACCGCTGAGTCCGCTACTGGCGAACATTATGCTGGATGACCTGGACAAGGAACTTATGCGCCGAGGGCACCGATTCGCCCGTTATGCAGATGACTGTAATGTCTACGTCCGCAGTCGTCGAGCAGGAGAACGGGTCATGGAGAGTGTGCGAAGATTTGTAGAAGGACGATTAAAGCTCAGGGTAAATGTGGAAAAGAGTGCGGTAGACCGACCCTGGAAGCGCAAATTTCTGGGTTTCTCATTCACGTGGCACCAACGGCCGAAAATCCGAGTAGCCCCCAAGTCCCTCAAGCGCTTCAAGGACAAAGTCCGTGAACTAACGAAACGAAGCAGGGGACAATCGATGGCCCAAAGGCTAGAACGGCTCAACGCCTACTTACGTGGGTGGGCCGGCTACTACCGCCACGCCGAAACCAGGAGTGTCTTCGCCGAACTTGACGAGTGGATACGCCGACGACTACGGATGTGCCTTCTGAAACAATGGAAGAAACCTAAAACAAAGAAACGCAATCTTGTAGCACTCGGCATCTCAAACGAATGGGCAGCACTCATAAGCGCTTCCCGAAAAGGGTATTGGCGCCTCGCAAATACGCCACAAGTGAACAAAGCCCTTGGAATTGCCTATTGGCGCAACCAAGGACTTGTAAGCTTAGTCGAACGGTACGACTCACTTCGTTACACAACATGAACCGCCGTATACCGGACGGTACGTACGGTGGTGTGGGAAGACGGGGGTTAGTCACCCCCTCTTACCCGATTGGGGGACTGCGCAGCAGCATTCGCTTTTTGTTGCTGGGCACACTATCCGAGAGGAGAGGTAACGGTCATTCGCCTCGTTGAACAGTCTGGCAGGCTGTTCGCAGAATGATTGCCCCCCTAACTCTTGCGATGTGGTGAAGAATTGTGTTCAAACGTCGTATTTTTTGGCTCAACCTGATTTTCCTGCTCGCTATCGCTGCACTTTTGGTTCGCGTGTTCCAGCAAACCGTGTTGCCGGCCATGACCATCTCTGAGATGGGGCGCTGGCAAGATGCAATCCCGGTGAAAGCAGAACTTGAGCATTTTGATGTGTTCCAAGTGGATGACGGCCGCGGCAGAATCCTATACCGCAATGGGGCTCCGTGGTCCGGCCAGTGGCAGCGGGTTCAGTGGTCTGGTGTGGACATGCGGGTTCACAGCGAGCAGGTTCCGCTCTCACTGGCCAATCCCCTGGTCGGCGTCGTCGGACTTCCGGACAAGTGGCCAGACTCAGAGCGCGCCGTTGCGGAACAGGGGAGGTCGGGGCTGGAATATACGTTTGATCAAACACTCCAGGCGCGAAGACCCAGTTACGTCGCCAGGCTGCGGTCTCCGACCCACAGTGTGTACAATCCTCAGTGGTTCTGGATTCACGCTGTACCCGGTGCGGACGTGCGTACTTCTGTGGATCCGGCGTGGCAAACCGTGGCACAGCGTGCCCTGTACAAGGCCCATATCGCGAACGGAGCCGTTGTGGTCCTGGACGTCAAGACGAACGAAGCGCTGGCCATTGCCGGCGTACAGTCGAAGCGTGTGGATCCGACAATGGCGCTTTCTGCCCAGACACCCGGATCCATCTTTAAGTTGGTGACTGCCGCTGCGGCGTTGGATGCGTTCCGTTACCGCCCAGACTCGCAATTTTACTGTTCAGGCGGCATCCACATCCCTGGCATCTCAATGAACTGCTGGACCGCACACGGCGCATTGTCACTGATTGCTGCGATTGCGGAGTCCTGTGACACCACGTTTGCGGAAGTTGGAATGGCTCTTGGCAGGGTAGGGCTGGAGACGGAAACGCGCCGCCTTCACCTGGGCGAGACCCATTTGCAGTCGGTTGATGGCCGGCCCGTGCTTGCGGAGGCAGAGGCGGGAACGGTGTTTCGGCGCTCCGGCGCGGACGAGGGGCTGTTGGCCAATACCTCCATTGGCCAAGAAGACGTGCGTATGACACCGCTGCAGGCTGCGAATTTGGCGCGAACGGTGGCCATCGGTGGTCAAATGAGCAGCGTGCGGGTGGCTTTGGATTCGGAGAAACATGGGAAAGCCATCCTGACCTACCGGGTGCATGACCATTTTCGCGGGATGTCCCGACAAGCTGCGTATTGGATTGGCGTCGGCATGCGGGAGGCTGTCCTGACACGGTCTGGCACTGCGCATGCGCTGGCGCACCATCCTGTGCACGCGGCGGTGAAAACCGGAACCGCAGAACTGGGTATATCTCGGCGGGTGAACGGTTGGATGGTGGGATTTGCACCGTATGAACATCCGAACATTGCGTTTGCCGTATATGTTGGAGACAGCGGTTCCGACCATGCGCACCAAGCCGTACGTCAGATCGCGTTGAACATGTTGGATGCGTACAGGCAGTTTCACCCAGACTCCGACATACGTTAATGACAGCGGCCCGGATGGAGGTGGGACCATTGCCTGGCATTCTCACTTTGCTTGCACTGGTATTGAAGGACGTTTCAGTCTTTGTCTCCTACGTCAAAAACAACGCGTTTCCTCAACCATTGACGGCCGAAGAAGAGGCGGGATGCATTGAACGTATGTTTGCGGGGGATGGCACCGCACGGAACAAACTGATTGAGCACAACTTGCGCCTCGTGGCGCACCTAGCCAAAAAGTTCGAGGGTTCTGGTGAGGATGCGGACGACCTGATTTCCATCGGAACCATTGGACTAATCAAAGCTGTTGAGAGCTATCATCCCGACAAAGGAACCAAGCTCGCCACGTTCGCAGCCCGCTGTATCAACAATGAGATCCTCATGTACCTGCGCAGCAATCGTAAGCACAAACGTGACACGTCGTTGTACGACCCCATTGGAACGGACAAGGACGGAAACGAAATGACACTTGCGGATTTGTTGGGGACAGATCCGGATGAAATTGTCGACCAGGTGGATTTCTCGTGGGAAAAGCAAAAGATGTTTGAGAACTTGCCTCTGCTCCCTGATAGGGAACGAGAAGTGATCTGTAAGCGGTTTGGCATTCCTGATGGAGACGAGCGTACGCAGCGGGAAATTGCGGCAGAACTCGGTATTTCGAGATCTTATGTCTCGCGGATTGAACGGAAGGCTTTGAACAAGCTGTACGACCAACTTCGGGCAGGCCGAGGCCTTCACTGAAGCGGCGCCGCGTCTGCTGCTGGGTGGCCCGTCGCATGGGGCAGGGTGCGCCGGGAGACGACACGGTCTCGTACGCTGAAACGGTGACAGCGGTACTCTGCCACTGGCGTACCGCTGTCTTTGCCTCCGTTTGTACGTGTGTGATACAGTTTGGATCACTGAGATCCATGGAGTCTTGGAACTAGGGGCAGAGACCTAGTTGGAGGAAGGAAAATCATGCGTTGGTTGGAGCGGCTGCGGCCGGATGCATACGTGGCGGAAGTGGCCGACATCGACTTGGATAAGCTGTGGGAGCAGGGATACCGCCTAATCCTGACTGATTTGGACAACACCTTGGTGCCGTGGAACTATCCTGACGTTTCTGCGGATCTCGCACATTGGTTGCAGCAGGCGAAGAGCAAGGGATTCCAGGTGTGCATTGTGTCCAATAATCGCGGTCCGCGCGTGGAAGAATTTGCTGCAAAAGCAAACGTAGCGTTCATTGCTGCTGCAAAAAAACCAAAACCCGCTGCGTTTCTCCGGGCGATGGAGCGATTTCAAGCCACGCCGGAGACCACCGTGATGGTGGGAGACCAGTTGTTTACCGACATCCGCGGAGGAAACCGCTGCGGCTTACATACAATTCTGGTATTCCCGATCCATCCCAAAGAGTGGTGGGGAACGCAGTTTATTCGGCGGGTGGAGCGGATTGCCATGCACATGTTGGTACGTCGGGGACTCGTCATCCCGGAAAGAAAGGTGAAGCAGGAATGAGTGAACACGAAGTACAACGTGCGGCTCATGTGCGTTGCACTGGCTGCGGAATTGCGTTGCAGAGCGAATCCCCGGACCACCCTGGCTACGTCCCGGAGAGCGCGATGTCCAGGGAATCCCCGGTTTGTCGGCGGTGCTTCCGCATCCGCCACTACGGTGAGTTTTCGCGCATTGTGGTGCCGCATGACGTCTACGAGCGTGAAGTATCCACCATCGCCTCGCATCCGGGGCTCGTATTTTATGTCATTGACGTGTTTGATCTGCCTGGCTCTGTGATCCCTGGATTGGCGAAATTAATTGGGACAAGCCGCGTGGTTGCGGTTGTCAACAAAGTGGATCTGCTGCCCAAGGAAGTACACGTGGAAGCGCTGGAGCGATGGATCCGCAAGGAGCTAGAGACAACAGGTGTGGAGTTGTCCGAAGTGTTATTTGTTAGTGGACGGAGTGGGCGTGGCATCAACGATGTACTCGCGACGATGCAGCAGAACCGTACAGACGCTGTCTACGTGGTCGGTATGGCAAACGTAGGAAAGTCGACCATGCTCAATCGGCTCGTGGATGTGCTGGAGCGCCATCAGCCATTTACCGCATCACGCGTTCCAGGTACCACCATTGGCATGGTCAGCACGCGCGTGACTTTACCGAACGGGGACAAGACCGTGTTGGTGGACACGCCCGGATTGATTCATGGAGATAGGGTCATTGATAAACTTTGTGGCACGTGTCTCAAGATAGCCACGCCCCAACAACCCATTCGTCCGAAAATTTACCAATTGGACGCCGGGCAATCGGTGTGGATGGGTGGATTCGCTCGTTTCGACTTTGTTTCGGGGCCGCATCAACCGGTGGTGTTTTACGTCAGTAACCACCTTGTGCTGCACCGCACGAAGCTGGAAAAAGCGGCGACTTTCGGAGAACAGCACGCGGATGATATTCTCGTGGCGCCGTGCCCCGAGTGCCGCCAAAGTCTAGGTTCGCTGAGCCCAATCTCCATCCGGTCATCGCGCCAGAAAGCACTTCCGGGAGAGACCGCGCGCGTACTGGAGGTTCCGACTCATGGCTGTGACATTGTCCTTTCTGGCTTAGGGTGGATAGTTTTACAAGGTCAGAACATTCGCGGCACACTGTGGGTACCCGAAGACGTACGGGTGACGATGCGCCCGCGGTTAGTCGGGCACTTGAGCAGGGGCGCGCGTGTGTAAGGTCGCGTCCGTCACACGTACAGGTGTCGAGGGTGAGACTCTCTCACGCAATCTTGTGATAATACGGGTTGTGTTGCAATACACCTAGATTAACAAGACGCGCGAAACCGTGGTTTCGATGAACCATGTTCCGGCAAACCTGACGGTAGGGCTTAATCTAGGTGGTGGATGTGGATTGGTAGAATCGGATAGGAAAACAGTGTTCGTTCCCGTGTTCGTGGATCAAACCGAGGTGTCCGTCATAGTCGATGGCTTGCTGGGACAACTGCAGCGTGTAGTGAAATCAGTGCGCGAGTCGCACCCAGATCTCTCCCACTATCATCTGTACGACGTGACCTTGCGTGTGGACCAGGGGCATCTGAAAGCGATGCTCGAATTTCGACCGTAATACGAGTGATTCACCAATGGTTCAACACAAAACCGGGCGCCCAGGCGCCCAATTTTTGTGGACATGGACCAGCGGCCTTGCACAATGAAAGGCTTCGGATTACATGCAATGATAGCGAACTTATGTTATAGTTAAGCCGTTTTCTAGACTGCCGATACGGTGGCGTGACGGGGAGGACTGGCGGTGACGGCGCGACTGTTTGGGTTGCTGGGTTGGCCGGTTGGACACAGCGTGTCTCCAGCCATGATGAACGCGGCTTTTTCGGAGGTTGGAGTGGATGCCGTTTACGTGCCCTTTGCGGTGCCGCCCGAGCGGTTTGAAGCCGCGGTGAATGGGTTATTGGCGCTTCAGGCGGTCGGGGTCAATGTCACCATTCCCCACAAGCAGCATGCATTCCAGATAGCTGTGGAACAGACTCCAGAAGCAGCACTGGCCAAGGCTGTGAACACGCTGCGCTTCGACTCGAACAATGATATGATTTCAGGGCATAATACAGATGTTGGAGGTTGGTGGGCGTCGGTGCACGCCTACGCCGAATCTGGACCTGCTCGGGTGACGCTCCTCGGTGCGGGAGGTGCGGCGCGCGCCGTAGTGACCGCACTCGCTCTGCACAGACCGCAGGTCCAACTGGTGATTGCAGCTCGTCACCGAGAACGAGTGACACCCATTGTCGCCGACTTTCAAAATGACATTCATATTTCCTTTGTTCCGTGGGAGAAGCGCCACGATGCCATTGCGGACTCGGACTGGGTCGTAAACTCAACGCCGGTGGGAATGCATCCGAACGTAGATGCATCACCTGTCGAAGATGCAGGATGTTTTCAAGCGGGGCAACTGGTGCAGGATCTGGTCTATCGACCTTCGCCGACCCGGTTGTTAAGAATGGCTGCCGACAAGGGGTGTACAGTGCAGGACGGATTGGCGATGCTGGTTGGCCAGGGAGCGGAGGCATTTCGCTGGTGGACTGGGTTGGAGCCGCCCGTCGAGACCATGCATCGCTCTGCGCTACAGGCACTCACCAGTGGCGTGGAACGCGTAGATACAGTACAAACAAATTCACGGAGGCTCTTAATGCCCGAAAAGGACGAATGAACGTGTTAACAGGAAAACAAAAGCGATTTTTGCGAGCACAGGCGCATCATCTGTCGCCGGCGATGCAAATTGGCAAAGGTGGAATTTCGGCAGGCGTGATTGAACAGGTGGAGCAAGACTTGGAGTCGCACGAACTGATGAAAATCTCTGTCTTAGAAACGAGTCCGCTGTCGCGCGACGAAGTCGCAGAAATCCTGGTTGAGGAGACGGGGGCCGAGTGGGTGCAGTCGATAGGCCGAACCGTAGTATTATACCGAAAGTCCACCGAGAACCCGCAAATTCAACTGCCGTAGCGATGCAAAACATTGTGCTGTTCGGAGGGACGTTCGATCCGCCACATGTTGGCCACCTTCTGATGGCCCAATTGGCGCTCGAACAGACCCGTTCGGATGCAGTGTGGTTTCTGCCTGCGCCCGCGCCGCCGCATAAATTGAAAGAGGAACACACGCAACACGCCACGCGCGTGCGATTGGTACAAGCCCTAGTTGAAGGATACGAAGCGTTCAAGGTTTGCGATATCGAACGTTCGCTGCCCACCCCGTCATACACTGTGGATACCATTCACGCCTTGAGCAGGATGTACCCAAACTATCACTTTCAGTTTTTGTGTGGGTCGGACAGCCTAGCAAACCTGCCACAGTGGCACCGTGCACACGACCTCGTCCATATGATAGAGTTCGTCGTTGCTGTCCGTACGGGGTACCCGTTTGAAGAGACGTTGGCAGAAGTGCGGCGTGAGCTCCCGGCATTGCGGGCCACTGTGCTCGAGATGCCCATTGTGGACGTCTCATCCACATTTCTGCGCGAGCGGCTGCGGAGAAACCTGCCAATTTGCGGCTTGATTCCTCCTGCTGTGCTGCAGGTGTGGCTTGAGTATGGAGAAACGTGAGTACACTACAGACGAGTTGGGAGAGCGAGTCATGGTGTCAGAAATGGAGTTGATGGAGAAAGCGCAGGCGGAGTTAAGCCCAGCGCGCTTTGAACACACGAAAGGCGTCGTCGAGACTGCAGAAGGCCTCGCTCGTCGATACGGGGTGGATGTGACAAAGGCGCGAGTCGCAGCTTGGATCCACGACATCGCTCGGGAGTGGCCACAGGAGCGGCTGGCGCACGTAGCGGAACAAGTCGAAATTCCAGCTGGGTTTGCACTGATTCCTGCGATTTTGCATGGTCCGATTGCCGCGCATCTCGCTGCGGAGTGGTTTGGTATCGATGACGAAGACATTCAGAACGCGGTGCGATTTCACACCACCGGGCGGGTTGGTATGTCTGATTTAGAAAAAGTGCTGTTCCTGGCAGATGCCACCGAGCCTGGACGGAAGTACCCTGGAGTAGACAAAATACGCGTTCTGGCGGAGCGAAATCTGGACCTCGCGCTTGCAGAGTCATTCGACAACACCATTTTGTATCTCCTTCAGACGCATCAACCGATTTTTCCCCTCACAGTGATGGCTCGGAATGAACTGTGGGAACAAGTGACCGCTACACAAGGCGCGTGAGACGCATGATTTGAACCATGAGTGATTCACAGACCGGGAGGTAAGCCAATGCTCAATTCTACCGATCAACTTGCACTACAAGCTGCCGCCGCAGCCGCTGACAAAAAGGCTAACGATATCGTCGTTTTGGATATCCATGACCTGACGCCGATGGCCGACTACTTCGTCATTTGTTCGGCCAATTCCGGGACACAGTTGGAGGCGGTGGCGCGGTCTGTGCGGGATCGACTTGAGGAATTGGGGCTTCACTGTAAAGGCACGGAAGGCATGGACGAGGGACGCTGGGTCCTCATGGATTTCGGAGATGTTGTGGTCCACGTGTTTCGATCGGAAGAACGGGAGTTTTACAATTTGGAGCGACTGTGGGGAGACGCACGACAGATTCCTTTTGAGGAGGCAAGGTGAAGTGCGGTGAGCAGACCGTACAGCGAATTTGCCGCCATCTACGACGCGTTCATGAACGGGGCGCCTCACGACGCCTGGTTAAACTGGATCAAACGTCGATGGTCTGATTTGGCCTCGTTTGACGTCGTAGACATCGGGTGTGGCACAGGGCAGCTGACGTTACAACTTGCGACCCGTTGTCGCAGGGTGTACGGCGTTGACCGTTCGGAAGAAATGCTCGCGCAAGCGGCGCATGCAGCGATGGAAGCGAATGTGGCGGTGCAGTGGCTGTGCCAGGACATCCGGGAGTTCGCGCTGCCAGGCCGCGTGCATCTTGCGGTGGCCTGCTGCGACGTTCTCAATTACGTGCTGTCCCTAGAGGAGCTCCGGGTGTGTTTCCAAGGTGTCGCGAGACAACTGCATCCCGGCGGCTGGTTTTGCTTTGACCTCTTGGGTCCGGCACGGATAAACGCGTTAAAGGAAGGGGTATGGCACGACATTCGAGACAACGCCGCGGTGCTGTTTGAAACGGACGTCGATGAACACAGTGGTCGCATTCAATACGACGTTCACATGTTTGTGTCAGAGGATGGCTACACGTACCATCGCTATGAAGAGCACCACGTGCAGCAATACTATACTCTGGATGTGCTCCTGTATGTCTTAGATTCGGCTGGATTTAAAGCGGAGATAGAAGGAGATTTTGGGAGCGAGATAGTGGAGCGGGCAGACAGAATTTGCGTTGTCGCACAGAAGGTCACAGGTACCTGAGGAATGACGCGACAGAGTGCGGTCATCCCCATCTGTCGCGTTAGTTTACTCGCTGTGTTCGTCCTGCACTTTCGCTAAGTACGACTGAAAGTGGGCCAAGCAATCGGGACGCTCAGCAAAAAACAAGACGAGCGCTTGCAGGGAATTCAGTGTGGTTGGACTGACGTGGTGTTCAATCCCTTCCACATCTTTTTGAATGGTTTCCTCACTCACGCCGAGAATCCGCATGAATTCTTCCAACATATGGTGTCGTTCCTTCATCAGCTGGCCCAATTTCTGACCACGAGCTGTCAGGACGATACCGCGGTACTTCTCGTAGGTCACGTACTGGTTTTCATCCAATTTTTGGATCATTTTCGTCACGGACGAGGGTTGCACATCGAGAGAGGATGCGATGTCTGAAACCCTCGCATATCCTTTCTCCTTCATCAACTCGTAGATTTTCTCCAAATAGTCTTCCATACTCGGTGTTAACAATCGAACAACCCCCGAAACTTCGTGTATCCATCTTACATCATCCGCATCTCAGATGCCAACGATTTGGTGTCCTGTATGCGCACGTTTGCAAATCGCTTATTTACAAAGTATGCGAAGGTACAAGGTTTGAAAACAGGGATGTGCGGACACAGGAACGAACTGAGAATCTCCATATGCATGATTCGATGGGGAGTTGGCATGTCAGAAGACCTTTGCAGCAAAAATCCAGGGGTTGTGGACGTGTTGGAGTTCAGTGAAGAGGAAACGCTGATATCCGCTTTGGACGTTCGGTAACTTGGAGAAAAAAAGTGGGGTGGTATCGTCGCATCGCCCTCTTCGGGAGGCACTACTGGCGTTCGGCACAGGGTACTGGCTACATACCGTGTCGACACGGAGAAGTGGTGATTCCTACCGCGGAAGAACAACCCTCTCCAGAGGCTCTTTCACTGGTGTTTAGCGAGTGCTGTAGGCCGAGGGGGAGGGAACGGGGTAAGATTGACATGAACTCGGCTGCGGTCGATACGTCGGAGACGCTGCCTGGCATTGGACCTACGAGGGCAGCGGCCATTGTCCAATTTCGGTTCACTGCGGCAACTGAGTGACCTGCTCCAGATTTCGGGGATTGGTAAGACCACGCTTGAACACATCGCTCCGTACGCCAACCTTGCGAATGTTGCGCCCGGCGACCACCGACAGAAAATCATGTGATACGACGCAGTAGTATGGAATCCGTTTCCCGTGCATTCTCTGCGCAATGTACATTAAGATAGACGTGTAATAAATGTTCATCTCGTAAAGTACGGCACGGTGAGGAGGTGCTGACACGGTGAACTGGTTAACCATTGCGTTCGCAGTGGTGTTTTTATGGTCTGTCTTCCGGGGATACGCACGAAGATTTGCACCTGAGGCAGGATATCTCGTGGCTCAGGCAACGCACCTTGTGGCCGCTGTAGCTGCACTGTCCTGTGCCTGGTTTGCAAGCGTCAAAATCTCTGGGCTCTTTGCACACGTGAAGGCTGGACAGGTTCCCTCGTGGGCGACAGAACTCTGGAGTATCTGGCAACAGTCTCCACAGCTGTCGCATCTTGCGCTGTTACTCGTGCTGTACTTCGTCATGTCGACCATCCTGCACCGCATAGTATATCCCATTCCGGGATGGATTGTTCGCATGATTCCACGCGGCGTGGGTAACAGTCGACTCTTTGGTGGGGTACTTGGTGCAGTAGCGGGCGTGGTGTTTTCGGTTGCGTTGGGTGCTGTCGTGTTTGTTGTCTTGCAGTTTGTGTCTGTACCGTCGCTCCAACTGTTGGCGGCAAACTCACAACCCTACGATGTGATGAACCGCTCCATCTTTCAGCCCTGGCTAAAACCACTTGTGGCGCGTGAGCTTCCCGTTTTGACGGCCAACGCGCTGGAACCGTTGTCCAAAAACATTTCTCTGTTCGCGGTACCGACGGGTACCGATGGAACGCAAGTAGGTGTATTGATCGTTCCCAAAGAGATCGCGACGTTAGCGCAGAGGATTACGGCCGGACAAACGTCCTCGCGCGCGAAGGCCTACGCGCTATACGAGTGGGAAATCCACCATATCAAGTACGACTGGAAGAAGTACTACGACTATGTGAATTACCATCGCTGGGATCAACAGTCGCCACTCGACACCTTGCGCACGGGCAAGGGGGTGTGTGCGGACTATGCTCTTCTCTACGCAGAGATGGCCCACGCGGTTGGCCTGACGGTCGAGATTGACGAAGGCATTGGCGGCACCGCGCTCGATTACGGGCCGCACGCCTGGAACCGCGTGTGGGATGACCGTCAGCATGTCTGGCTCTCGGTCGACACCACATGGGGCGCTGAACAGGACGAGTGGTTTAATCCGCCGAATTTCGATGCCACCCACCACGTTCAAATCAGAATTGTAATTGAAGGTGCAACGCACTGAAACACCCGCATGCGGTGCGAATCTTCGCACGCATGTGGTTTTTTCGATTGGCTGCGTTTTTTCCTCGGTCGCTGTTTTTCGTAGGTCCTTCACCCACGCTCATCTGGCCTTAAGTGGTGATATTAGGGCTGGCTGCGGTGGCGTGGGGTCTCAGGCAGCGTTGGGCAGCCCCGTGCTGATTGTCGTGATTCGCGCTGCCCTTGGCAGCGGTGATTCATGACGGTCGGTTTTTGCTCGGCTACACGCTTCAAGGTCGCGCCACCGTGGTATATGTAAAATCCTTCCGCACGTAATCGTCTGCTCTGCTACGACTGCACGACGTCCATCTGACGCTGGTTCAACCCCGAGTCGTCGCCAAATTACTTTGCAACAGTACGGCGTCCGTAGCATTGAGTCCGCCAATCGATGACAAGATGGATACCGTGTGATGCTCATTCCGTTGTTGTGAGGCGCGTACAACGGATCTGGCCGAGAAGCTCGTACCGGATTCCTGAGCTTCGTCGTGTTGGCGGCTGCGGAACAATCTTACCAAAAACCGCAGCCTCAGAGAGCCTTGCTTGATGGTTTAGCGACGAGGGACGCGATACCACCATACAGTGCTTTCTGGACGCCGGGTTGCTGCACGTGCTGGTAGCCAGCGAAGCCAATTTGTTCGTTGTGGAGCAGTTTGTGCACGTCATTCTGTTCCCGGTTTGGCGCGCACTGCGACTTCCCGCGTGGTTGTGGGCGGCGTTGCAGGCCAGCCGCGCATGGGTGTATGCTGGCGCCTGTCGCTTTGACGTGTCGATTGTCCGTGCCGCTTTAATGACGACGTATCGCTGGGCTGAATATGCCGTAGGGCGGCAAACGTCGCCATCCGTAGGGTTGTTGGGGGCGGCGGTCGTCCTCCCCACTGTCAACCTAAAGGCCGCGTTTGGCATCAGTGCTTACCTCTCGTTTGTCGCTAATGCTGCTGTCAATCAAGTATTGTTCTCATCTGCTGCAAGGGCGCAGAGTCGAAAGTACCCGTATTGCGGGGTGCGGTTCTCACTTTTGCATGGCGACACGTGACGTAGATTGCGACGTCCACGTTGTGCGTAGAGCTCTGGCTCCTACCTGTTCTGATCTGTACGTTTCAACCATGTACGCCTCACTCCATTGCAGCCAACATATTGGCGGCCCCCGATGTTGGCGCTGCTTCTGCCCTTTCCGTTTGCTGTGGCTGACGCGGTTCATACTTCCGCCGTTGTGTGTACATGTTTACTGACGAGCTTGGCCGCTGTGCTACACGCCGGCATCGAGTCTTTGCTTGGTGTCGTGGAAACGGTGGCGAACATTCCAGGCGCCTTGGTGTCGGTAAAGCCGTCATGGTGGCTTTAGGCCTTGTTTGGGGCCATTCTGTACACCCTGAATCACGCCGCTGTCCATAGGTTTTTCGTCCGAATTCGACGTTTTGCACGAATGTCTACCAAAGGTGGCGGGAAGGTTGTGATATAATGTTTGACGGTATTCGTCCAATGCCCGTCGAGGCGGCTAGCTGGTGAGTTATGTCAGAATGTACATGCGCGGTTTCGCACATCGTAGATGTATGTACAACCATCCATGACAAACATTCACCAAGGAATTTCAGGGAAGAGGGAGAAATCATGAGCAAAATACTCATTCTAGGGGCCGGGTACGCTGGCATGATGACGGCCGCAGGATTAGAGAAAAACTCCGAGCCGTTCACCCTGGTCAACAAAAATTCGTATCATTACATGGCTACCTTGTTGCACGAAGCAGCGGGTGGCCGCGGGAACGCAATGAATTACACCGTGCCTATCCGTCAGGTTCTGACAAAGCCCACATCCACCATCGTGGAAGATGAAATTACGTCGATTGACCGCGAGAAAAAGCAGGTACATGGGAAAAACGGGACCTACGACTACGATTGGCTGGTCGTGACGCTGGGTTGGGTCTCCGAATACTTTGGCATCCCCGGAATGGCTGAGAACAGCCTCTCCATCATGGACGTCGATTCTGCGGTGAATATCCGGAATCACATTGAACAGGAATTCCAGAAGTACAAAGATGACGGCGACAAGCGGCACCTGACCATTGTCATTGGCGGCGCCGGCCTGACGGGGATTGAATTGGTTGGCGAATTGGTGGACTGGCTGCCGGAACTTTGCTTGAAGTACGGCATCGACAGGAACGAAGTGGATCTGCAAAACATTGAGGCAATGCCCACCATCTTGCCGATGGTTTCCGAGGCTTTGCGCGATGTTGCCGCCCGGACGTTGACCGAGCGTGGGGCTCGACTGCGCACCAATACCAAGTTGGTGAAGGTGGAACCTGGCGTGGTTCATCTAGAAGGTGGAGAAACTGTTGAGGCTGGTACCATTGTCTGGACCGGCGGCGTCCGTGCCAACCCCATTCTGCAGGAAGCTGGGTTTACTGTAGACCGCAGAGGTCGCGCAAAAGTGAACGAGTACTTGCAATCCGTTGACGATCCCCACATTTTTATTGGCGGTGACTGCGCTTGGTTCGAAGAGAACGGTCGTCCAATCCCGCCGACAGCTCAAGCGGCCATGCAAATGGGCCCTGTCCTAGCTGAGAATGTGATTGCGGCGATTTATGGTCAACCGATGAAGCCGTTCCACTTTCACAACCTCGGCACATTGGCTTCGCTTGGTCGCGAAGTCGGCGTAGGTCAGGTGGGTAACCTTCCGGTCAAAGGCGTGATTGCCGCGATGATGAAGGAAGCCTCAAAGGTGAAATACCTGTGGCAGCTTGGCGGTATGCGTTTGACGGCTGACAAGACCACCGACGTCGTTCATATCTAATTTACCCGACAATATCATCTATAGAGAACGCCTCCCCATCTCAAGACCAAAGCGAGGTATACTTGTGAAGTTGGGAGGCGTTTTTTCATGCTCGAATGGAGTCAAGCCATTGAATCTTTACAGGCGACAACCGACGTGGCTCCGGTGCACGTGCTCGTCGGCACCGACTTCATTCTGTCGGGGTGGTATCTGGACAAGCTGGAACAAGTGTTGGCCCGCGTTGAAGAGATGCCTGTAGATGTCAACCGTTTTCGTTTTGATGAAGAGGGATGTACCGGGGCAGTCCAGGCGTGCCAAACGTTGTCACTGTTTTCCGAAACCGGAATTGTACACCTAGATCACTGTTCCGCGCTGCTGTCTGGCGGCAAGTCGAAACACGATCTGAGGGACCTGGAACAGTATCTGGAACATCCTGCAAACGGGAAAATCCTCGTCATCACTGTGCACGGAGAAAAGCTGGACGAACGGAAGAAGATTGTTAAGCTCGCCCGCAAACACACAGTGATCGACTGCAATCCACCGAAGGAAAATGTCGCACTGCAGTGGTTGGCGACAGTCTGTAGCGAACGCGGTATCTCACTGGCCAGCGACGCTGCCCGTGAGTTGTGGCGGAGGACGCAGACCCTCTCCAGCGCTATCTCCGAACTAGAGAAGCTGCACACGTATGCGGGTGGACGGCCAATCACCCTGCAAGACGTGCAGGAACTTGTGTCGCAGCCTGTGGAAGACAACGTATTTGCATGGATTGACGGTGTTGTCAAAGGGCGCGTAGATCGGTCCTTTCGCGTGTTATCCGACGTTGAGCGTGCGGGGTACGACGCGTTCGCGCTGTATGCGCTCATCGCTCGCCAACTGCGGTTGATGTGGTACGCGAAAGTGCTGGGCGGGAAAGGATACTCCAACCAACAAATTGCGTCCAAAGCTGGCGCACATCCGTACGCGGTGAAGGTTGCGTCCGAGCAAGCCAGAGCGCTGACGCAGTCTCAAATTGAACGCTTGCTCTCCATTGTGGCAGATGCCGAGTACGCAGTGAAGACGGGGCGCCGCGACCCTCATCACAGCTTGGATTGGGTCTTGATGGCCTGCTCAGTGGCTAAGTAGCCAGCTTGCAGGGTATTCTACTGGCTACAGGAGGTGTCGTCCATGGCGAGACGCCGAAAGCGTCGTTTGCTTGTCCCAGAAGCGCGCGAGGCCCTGGAACGTCTGAAGCAGAGTGTGGTTGTCGAAAAGCTGAACGATACCGCCGCTGCTTCTCGTGGGCGAGTGGAAAATTCAGCACGTGTAGCGGCAAAGTCCGTGGGAATTCCGTACAAAACGGGCGACAATGGAGACATGAAAGCTCGGGATGCGGGGACCATTGGTGGGCATATCGGAGGGCCCATGGTCAAACGGCTCATTGAAATTGCAAAGCAGGAATTGGTAAAATAGATATCGAGCACCCCGTAAATGGCACAAAAAAACGACCCTCGTGGGCCGTTTTTTGTGTTCGGTCGATGATTATCCCTGGTTTGCCACCGCATTAAAACGTTTGGTCAAACGGGATTTCTTGCGGCTAGCCGTGTTGCGGTGGATGATACCCTTCGTCGCTGCTTTATCCAGCGCACGCGTAGCTATTCTCAAAGCAAGGCGAGCTTGTTCGATTTCGCTCTGCGCCAACGCGGTCTCAAACTTCTTGATGGTGGTTCGCAGTGCAGACTTCAGTGACGTGTTGTGCAACGTCCTCTTGGTACTGATGCGAACACGCTTTTCTGCTGACTTAATGTTTGGCACAGTCTCACCTCCTTGACAATCCCCAGCGATTACAGACAAAGAAGAGTTTAGCACAGTTGAGCGCTCAACCGCAATATCCTGTGGCGCCTTATTGCATGGCAGCACGCGTACGGAAGGTATATGGATTTTGGTTCAGCGCAGTCTACATATAGAGCAAAACAAAGTCGCAGGAAACGAACGGGGGGCATCAGATGAGCATTGACGACTGGCGCAGACTCTACCGAGCCCGGCCACGCGAGGACGATGTTGGAATAGACTTTGTGTATAGTCCGCGAACCGACCTGGCACTCGAAAGACATGAACTGGCGAAGCGGATGCAGACGAAGATTCCCGGGGTTGTCGAACAGAAAGAAGCATTGGATGGGATTACCGTTTCGCGAATCAAGGTGACGAGCGCAGCCGGTGAAAAGGCCATTGGGAAAAAGCGTGGCCAGTACATTACGCTGGAGGTCCCAGGGTTGCGTCATCGCGATCCGCGCCTACAAGACAGGGTCGTAGACCAACTGGAAATTGAATTTGGCAATCTGCTGGACTTGCCTCGCCATGCATCCGTTCTTGTGATTGGACTGGGCAACGAACACGTCACCCCGGACGCGCTTGGACCAAAGGTGGTTGAGCGGTTGTTTGTGACGCGACACTTGTTCCCATACATGCCTGAATTGAAACAACAGGGCTACCGCACCGTCGCCGCCCTGTCACCCGGCGTGCTCGGCATCACAGGCATTGAGACCAGTGAAATTGTCAAAGGCACCGTTGAACACGTCAAACCGGATGTCGTTATTGCCATTGACGCGTTGGCGTCGAGGTCTCTATCGCGCGTCAATTCCACCATCCAGCTTGCCGATACAGGGATTTCTCCGGGCGCTGGCGTAGGTAACAAGCGCA
This sequence comes from uncultured Alicyclobacillaceae bacterium, assembly GCA_963788285.1. Classification (GTDB taxonomy): domain Bacteria; phylum Bacillota; class Bacilli; order Alicyclobacillales; family Alicyclobacillaceae; genus Alicyclobacillus_A. The sequence goes on along the minus strand of CAWBGB010000012.1, from coordinate 228,644 downwards.
AGGCTCTGGACGAGGATACGCTTGGTTGTAAAGTTTACGCGGTCGGAGTGCCCACGGTGGTTGACGCGGCAACCATCGCGAACGACGCCATGGAACTCGTTCTCGGGCAGTTGAAGACGTCTGTTCCAAACAACAGCGCAAGTCAACTGTTTGATCAATTTGAGGGCACGGAAAAATGGCAGATGATTCGAGAGGTGTTGGATCCCCTCGGGAACAACCTGATGGTAACCCCGAAGGAAATCGACGAGTTTGTGGACGACGTGGCCGACGTCGTCGCGCGGGGACTGAACTTGGCTCTCCATCCAGCCATGGCTGAGGCGGAACCCCCCGTTCCGCACTAACGTGAGGTTCACGTTACAACCTTGTGCAACTAGGCCTCTCACGACCCGTGCGCGCAGGTCAAGAGGCGCTTTCCCGCACGCGCGACGTGCGCAGCCTGGCGATGGTCTGAACCACCGCGGTGAGCCCTATTCCGGCGCCTAGGAATACCAGCGGCAGCAAGGGTTCCGTGTAGCGATCAAACACAAAGTAGAAGCTGTATAGCACGGTGTAGTACAAGAGCGTAGCCCACACGAACAGGAGGTCGCGCTTGTTTTTCCACAGTAACACCAGTCCAATAAGATAACCCCAAAAACCGATGGTTACGAATCGCGGTTGCCAGGTGTGGACGGTCTGCATCTGCACGCCGAAAATCTTGATCCAGTAAAATGTGTCATTCCATAATATTTGCGGTTTCAAATAGACATAACTTTTCAACATAGACCACCGATTGTCATGCCACCACTCGGCCATCCTCGATTTCGCTACCGCTTGTTCATACATGGACAAGTCATACGCGGAGATGTTCGGGTGTGCCGCCTTGATGTTTGCAATCACTTGTGGTTCTGACACCAGGTTGGGATATCCTTCGCCCTGGTATGTGCCTAACAGCAGCGGGTCGCCGGTGCCGGCGGTGAGTGGAATGAACTTGTGATAATCCTGGTAGTTTCGAATCACCAGGGACACAGGACGGCGCAGATGATGAGTACCCACAGCGCGGATCGAACCATGAGTGACCGAAACGGGTACCGCTTGAGCAGGTGATAGAGCACAATGACCACTGGAAATACGGCCACTGTGGGGCGAAACATCAGGGCTATCACGTAGCTGGCGACCATACCTGCAAAAGCGGCCCACGTCCGGGTACGCGCGTGGCGCACCGAAAAGTACAGCAAGAACATAAAGCTTGCCATAAACGGCGGTTCCGTTAACAGCAGGTTATCCGTTAGAATTTCGGGAACGTACACCGCCGCGCAGGCAGCCGCGATGATGCCTGCCCAGGGATTCCAGATCTCTTTACCGAACACGTACGTCGCATAGATGCCGGTGACACCAATGAGGATCATCACAACTTTCGCCGCGTAGAGCCCCACGCTGTGCCAACCGAACACCGCGAAGATAGCGGCGAGAAGCAAGGATATACCTGGCATCATATGGACCGTATGCTCGTTCTAGCTATGGTACGTGGGTCGGCCATACTCCAACAATCGAATCGCGCTCTCCGTGTACCCAGCATCGTCGCTGTGAAGGTTTAGACTCAATCCGTAGCGCCATAATGCAAACAGGCGCAGACCCACGGCCACAGTAATGTTTGGGGCCTTGGCGCGCAGGTCTCTCCTGTTGGCGGACTCTGTGTAAGATTGGGATAGCGAATGCATTCTGTTCCTCCTCATTGTAGACCCATAGACAAGCCAGAGCCAGGTTGACGTCACCGTGGAAATCGGACAGCAAATGGGACGAGGTATGGCGTTCCACCATCGATGTTTTGCGCCGGATCTCATGGATTCACGCCCAGTGCCTCGGCATGAGCTGCATCAGTCCGATGTCGCCGGCGCTGCTGTGCGCCTCTGCGCAATAACGCTGCGGATGATGAAATCTGGTACTCCGTATTTGTTGGCGGCTCGCTTCACCGCCTTGTTAATCACATCCTAAACGTTTCCCCCACTGCTCGTTTCCACAGACTGAGGCGTGTTGATAATCGAAATCCGCAGGTGAATCGGCTTGCTCTGCGGCCTCCAGCCATTGGAGGACGGCGAGGGTCGATGCCAGAGAGTCTGGTTCCATCCCCCATCCCACTGGTCGCAAGCGGGGACCACAGAGTATCTTTGTCGGAGTTACACCTTCGTTAGCCCCCGGCATTGGCAACGCGCTGACGACGGAGAGCAATCCACTGTTGCTCAAAGCTTCCAAACAGAGCCTCCGAAAACGCAGTGTCACGGGTTGGTACGGCTGTCGAAGACGTAGCAGGGTTGGATGTGACGCTCCTTTGTGTCCGAGGATGCTATGTTCGTCACAGGCAGCCAACTATCAGCCATACAGATACCCGCTTTCTCTAAAATTTTCGTACGAGAGTTCTGCTCACGCTCAAGAATTTCCTGCTTCACCCTTCATCTTCACGCCGTTTCCAACTCTATCTAGCGATCCGCAAAACTATTGGATCAAAGTGATAATGTCGGTATTGTCCGCATATACATCTCTCAAACCGATGAAGGTACAGGGCGAGGGATGAAGAGATGAGTAACGGATTGGAGCGCCTTTCGCAATACATCAAACGGGGGTTGGCAGCCACAATGTTTACGGTCATGTTGGTCGGATCTTGCGCGGCAGCACTCTCCGCACTTGCAGCCGCTGTCAGTGCGCTTTCCGGAAACTACAACAATGGAGACAGACAGATGGCAGTGAGCACACAGGTGCCCGTGTCCACACCTACCGCAGCGCCAACTGGACACGTTTCAGATGGGGCACAAGCGACGGCTCAACCGCAACCGAAGGCCGCGAGCGTAGACGTGATGGATCAGCTCAATGCGAAAGTGGACAGGATGCACAGTCCGATTCAAGAGGCGTTGGATTATGGGGGCGTGGTGCTGGGCGATAAGGTTCAGGATTCGTTCGGCGAAATCCTGTCCAGTCTTCTGCAGACTTTATTCGTAGAGCAGGCCCCACCATCTCAACAAGGAGACGCAAACTGATGGAAGAACGCGTCGCCGCCCGTCGCAAGCGGCCATTAAAACTTGCCCTTCAAGTCGAAACGTGGTCTTTCCTGTGGATTGTGACGGAGACGGTTCTGTCCGCCATCGCTGCAGTGTCAGAGGGCAGTCTGGCAATGTCCGCTTTTAGCGTGGACAGTGCAATAGAACTGCTGTCTGGGGTTGTGTTGCTGCTACGCCTCATGACAGAATACTGGACTGGCAGGGATCAGTTGTCTCAAATGGTGGAGCGGATTGCAACGGGAACCGTGGGCTCGTGTCTGTTGTTGTTGGCAGCGTACATTTCGTTTAAATCCGGACAGCAATTGGCGGCGAAGACCCCGGTTGAAGTCAGTACCGTTGGCGTGGTTGTTGCCGCGGTTTCGAGCCTGCTCACTCCCTGGCTGGCATATCTCAAGCATAGGTTGGGCGTGCAACTACACAGCCACGCACTACTTGGGGACGCAGCGTGCAGTATGACCTGTGCCTACATGGCATGGACGCTCTTGGCCGGACTGGCCGTGCAATGGGCGTTTGGGTGGTGGTGGATGGACGCTGTCGCCGCACTTGGGATTGTGTACTTCGTCCTTCGAGAAGCCTTGGAATCCTGGACCTCCGTTTTGACGGGTGAAGCGCACGTCCATTGACTTACTTGTCAGCCAGTTCCATAAGTACACTACGATAGGATTGTGCGATTTGCAACATTTCACGAGCGTGGTTCAGCGCGATGAGATGGCACTTGCGTTTTGCAAATCTGATAGATTGTGTATTCTCAGGAACAACGAGGAGACAGATAGTGTTCACATGGTTTTTGAGAATGGTTCACCGTGAGAACGGTTCTTTTCGGTGGGAGTTGCTCGTCAGTTGCTTCTCGTCATTGTGAGGTGTGCGGTTCAGGGCTGGGAATTTCACAAGTCGACCTACGTTCCGCTCACAGGGAACATGATTCACTACAACCATGCGGTGGATGTGCTGCTGCAACGGCACGTGCCGTCGTATAAGTCGATGTATCTAAGCGCTCAGGTGATGCCCGGGTACCCGCTCTTTCTCGCGGCGTGCAAGTGGATTGCAGGCTCTCGGTGGATTGTTGGATTCGGGCAGTCTGGACTTCCTGGACTGCGCTTCATTGTACTCGTGCACGGGATATTGTCGGTCATTGGAACGCTGGTTGTGTACGCTGTGGCTCGGCGAGTACGCCCACCACTTTGGGCGGGGATGGGCGCTCTGTTGTGGACTGTTTACTTGCCACAGGCCCATGCTTCCACCACCATTTTGACGGAGTCGTTGTATACGTGCTTGCCGTGGCTGTTCATGTGGTTGGTCATCCGAGCGGCAGAACGTCCTACGTCCGTGAGCTGGCATTGGCCGGTGTTTGTCTCGGCGCATGTACGCTGGTGCGGCCCACCTCGATGCCCATCCTGGCTATCATCGCCGCCTATCTGTGGTGGCAGTAGCGACGAGCGCGACTTCACCCGAGGCACGCCGTGGCCTACTTTGGTGCGTCGTGCGTTGGATTTCTCATCTGTCTAGTCCCGTGATAGATCCGCAACTGGAATTCGTTTCACAGGCTCATTCTGACGAGCGACGACGCAGGAAACCCCTTGTTGTACGGAAGTGTTCCGAGTTGGGCTCCGTATTCAACGGATATTCGCGGGCTGACAGCACAGCAACACGAAGCACTCGCCGTGCACAACATCGTTCAGGGGTTTTCGTAACACCCACTTGACTAGTTGAAGTGGTACACCGTGGATAAACTGGCCCAAATGATCGGTCAGCCGTGGTATCCGAAAACGGAGCCGCTGCAATGGTGGGCAAATCTGCACGGTTGTGGATTGTCGTCGACGTTCTGGGGCTCTCATTCGGTCTTCGGTGCACTGCCGTGCGCTGGTTTACCACCGTCAAGGCGGTTCTTGTCTTGTTGCAACTCCCGTTCATTCCCCTTCCACATTACGAGTTGCCCGTGATGTTTATCGGGGTAGGGTTATTCGGACAACAACTGTCCACATGCTGCCGTCATTTCAGAATGGTTATCGTGACAATTAAAATTCCGTCAGAGTGGTTTAGCACGACTAGATGTTGCTTGTGTTTTGCAATTCGCTGAAGCAAGTAACCATAGATTACAGCCTCCCATTCGAATTCAGTGAGGCAGCACAAGCGGCCTGCAGGACCCTATGGTTTGCATCCGACGCCGCTTGTGCTAATCTGTTGAACGGAATGTCGAAGTGTGGAGGCTTATCATCAAGTGAGAATCGCTGTATTGATCCCATGTTATAACGAAGAAGCGACAATTGAAAAAGTTGTAAAGGACTTTCAGGCGGAGCTGCCCGAAGCCACGATTTATGTATACGACAACAATTCGAAGGACCGAACGGCGGAAATTGCCGCGGCTGCCGGGGCCGTCGTGCGCAAGGAGCGTCGGCAGGGAAAGGGAAATGTGGTCCGATCCATGTTTCGCGACATTGATGCCGACATCTACGTGATGACTGACGGTGACGACACCTATCCGGCCGAGTTTGTCCATGCTCTCATACGGCCCGTGGTCGAAGGTGAAGCGGACATGGCGATTGGCGACAGGCACTCCAATGGCTCCTATTCAAAGGAGAACAAGCGTCCGTTTCACAACTTGGGCAATCAACTGGTCAAGACGCTGATCAACCGGTTATTTCGCTCCGACTTGCAGGACATCATGACAGGGTACCGGGTGTTCAATCGCCGGTTTGTGAAGAACATGCCTGTCGCCAGCGAAGGGTTTGAAATTGAGACGGAAATGACATTACACGCGCTGGACAAGAAATTCGCGATTGTCGAGATTCCAATTGAATACCGGGATAGGCCGGAAGGGAGTTTCTCTAAACTGAATACCGTCAGTGACGGGGTGCGCGTCCTCAAAACGGTGTTTCGCATCTTCAAAGATTACAAGCCACTGGCGTTTTTCAGCTTCTGTGCCGTTGTTTTCCTGATTCTTGGTTTGCTGGTTGGCATTCCAGTGATCAGCGAGTACCTGGCCACTGGGCTGATTTCCAAACTCCCTTCCGCGGTCCTGGCGGTCGGTTTTGTGATGCTTTCCACGACGTCGCTGACGTGCGGCTTTATATTGGATACCATCGTCAAACAGCACAAAGATATGTACCAATTAATGTTGAATAAGGCGGGCCGATGACATGAGTGTGTTGAACTTTACGCTGCTGCTCGTAAACGTCTTGCTATTAGTATCCGGGCAGACGCTGTGGAAAATCGGCATCGCCAAACACGGTGCCGTGAACGGGCTCGGCAGTTTGCTGCTGGCGATGTTTTCGCCGTGGATCATTGCGGGAATTTGCCTGTACGTCGTTGCAACGGTTATCTCTGTGTACTTGTTGTCAAAGATGCCGCTTAGCCTGGTGTACCCCTTGCAGGCATTAACATACGTGGTGGCTGTGATTGTGGCCATCGTCGTGTTCCACGAGCACGTATCGTTGATGCGCTGGCTGGGCGTGGTCATCATTCTCGTCGGTGTCGGATTTGTCGTGAAGTAATACGGGCGATGTATAGAGGAGGATGTTCGTGGAGCAACGGACGCGACAGGAGAGAATCAGAAACTTTTCGATTATCGCCCACATCGATCACGGAAAGTCGACGTTGGCGGATCGGATTTTGGAGTTCACAGGCACGGTTTCCGAGCGGGAAATGCAGGACCAGCTGCTCGATAAGATGGACCTCGAACGGGAACGTGGCATTACCATTAAGCTGCAGGCCGTGCGCTTGTACTACACGGCCAAGGACGGAATCGAGTACGAGTTAAACTTAATTGACACGCCTGGCCACGTCGACTTCACGTATGAAGTGTCGCGCAGTTTGGCAGCTTGTGAGGGCGCTCTGCTGGTGGTTGATGCGGCTCAGGGCATTGAAGCGCAGACGTTGGCCAACGTGTACCTCGCGTTGGATAACGACCTCGAGATCTTGCCGGTCATTAACAAGATTGATCTGCCGAGTGCGGAGCCGGAGCGGGTCAAGCAGGAGATTGAAGACATCATTGGCCTGGATGCAAGTGGCGCCGTGTTGGCTTCGGCCAAGGCCGGCATCGGAATTGAAGACATCCTCGAGCAGATTGTGGAGAAAGTGCCGCCACCGCAGGGGGACGCGGACAAGCCGTTACAAGCGCTGGTGTTTGATTCGCACTACGACTCTTACCGCGGTGTGATTGTCTACATTCGGGTGGTCAACGGCGAAATCCGCCCCGGGATGAAAATCCGCATGATGGCGACGAAAGCGGAATTCGAAGTGGTGGAAGTCGGTGTGTTCACACCGAACATGACAGCGGTAGACAGCTTGTCCGCAGGCGAAGTGGGATACTTCTCGGCCAGCATTAAAAATGTCCGGGACACGCGCGTCGGTGACACGGTCACCAGTGCGGAAAACCCGGCACCCGAACCCCTTCCAGGATACCGCAAGATCAATCCGATGGTGTTCTGCGGACTGTACCCGGTGGACAGCAGCGACTACCAAGATTTACGGGAGGCGCTGGAAAAGCTGGAATTGAACGACGCGGCATTGACGTTTGAACCGGAAACGTCGAATGCGCTCGGTTTTGGCTTTCGCTGTGGATTTCTCGGCATGTTGCACATGGAGATTGTCCAGGAACGACTGGAGCGAGAGTACAACCTGACGCTCATCACGACGGCACCGAGCGTCGTCTACCGCGTGTACTTGACGAACGGCGAGATGCTGGAAATTGATAACCCCAGCGAGATGCCGTCAGCCGACAGGATTGAACGGGTGGAAGAGCCTTATGTCAAAGCATCCATCATCGTGCCGAACGACTTTGTCGGGGTGGTGATGGAACTCTGTCAGGAGAAACGCGGCAACTTCAAGAACATGCAGTACCTGGACCAGACGCGTGTCACGGTGACGTACGAATTACCGCTGTCGGAAATTGTCTACGACTTCTTCGATCGACTGAAGTCGTCCACGCGCGGGTACGCATCGTTCGATTATGAACTGATTGGCTATCAGACTTCCAACCTGGTGAAAATGGACATTCTGCTCAACGGCGAAGTGGTAGATGCGCTGTCGTTTATTGTGCATCGGGATAAGGCATACAACCGAGGGCGTGCCCTTTGCGAGAAGTTAAAAGATCTGATACCGCGCCAGATGTTTGAGGTGCCGATTCAAGCGGCCATTGGCAATCGCGTGATTGCCCGCGAAACCATCCGCGCTATGCGCAAAAACGTGTTGGCTAAGTGTTATGGCGGCGACATCACGCGCAAGCGCAAATTATTAGAAAAGCAAAAGGAAGGCAAAAAACGAATGAAGCAGGTCGGCAGCGTGGAAGTGCCGCAAGAAGCGTTCATGGCCGTCCTCAAGATGGAGTGAGTGCTGTGAAGAGGTCCATCCCGGTATTGGCCGACGCAGTGGACGTGACACACAGCATGGCGCCCACATCTCTGTACGTGCACATTCCCTTTTGCAAGAGTCGCTGTTTCTACTGCGACTTCACCACATACGTGGCGCCGCGCGAAGCCGTTGACAGGTATGTGGAAGATTTGACAATAGAGTTGGAACTACTGTCCCCGTTGGCTGGAAGCTCGCTGAAGACGGTGTTTTTCGGCGGGGGTACGCCGTCGTTGCTCTCTGCGGGGCACTGGCGACGCATAGCGGATGTGCTACATGCAAGTTTTCAGTTGCATCCAGATGCAGAGGTGACGGTGGAAGCCAACCCGGGAACGGTGGATCAGGCTAAGCTTGAGGTGATGCGAGAAGCTGGTGTGAACCGCATCAGTTTCGGAGCGCAGTCGTTTAATGACCGCTTGCTTCTAGCCATTGGGCGGCTACACGATGCGGATGCGGTTCGGGACAGCGTGGCCCTCGCTCAGGCGGCTGGATTCGAGCGCATCAACGTCGATTTGATGTTCGGGCTGCCAGACCAGACATTGGAGGACGTCCGTGAATCTGTGCGGGAATTGCTAAATTTCGGAGTGAACCACGTGTCCGCATACTGGTTGAAAGTCGAGCAAGGTACGCCGTTTGCAAAGTGGCAGGAGCAGGGTCTGCTGTCACTTCCGGGCGAAGATGCAGAAGGGGACATGTACGACGCCGTGTGCGCTGAACTGGAGCGGCACGGATTTATCCACTACGAGGTGAGCAATTTTGCCGTGTCAGGCCAGGAAGCGCGCCACAATCTTGTGTATTGGCGCAATGAGCCATATCTGGCGGCAGGTGTGGGTGCGCATGGATACGTGCACGGTATTCGCTACGAAAACGTGAAGTCGTTGGCGGACTACACCAAATACATACAGGCTGAGGAGCGCCCGGTAGCGGAACAGCACGCTGTGAGTGTGCAGGAGTCGATGGAAGACACGATGATGTTGGGCTTGCGGCTCTCTGAGGGAGTGTCTCGCCAACGCTTTTTCCTTCGGCACGGTGTCGAAATGACAGACGCGTTTGGCTCTGTAATAGACGCGCTGCTGACCAAGGGCCTGCTGTGCTGGCAAGGGGACAGACTGTGCCTAACGCCTGGGGCCTGGCCGATTGCCAACGCCGTTTTTGAACCGTTTATCGGAGCCCTTTCTGATTGACATTTTCGCCTGATGTTGCTATGTTCATGATGAACGTTAGCACTCAAGCGCCTTGAGTGCTAATAAGCTAGCTGGGTGAACCCAGCTCGGCTGCATACTTTGATGCGCCAGCGGTTTGCAAAACACGACCGACATCTACAGGGGCGGAATGCAAGCTTGCAAAACGCTCACGCGAATGTCCACTGTCCAGGTCACTTGCGACTGGGGGGGGAGAACAGATGTTGACACCGCGCCAAAAGTTAATTCTGGCCGCGATTGTTGAGGATTACGTACGATACGCGGAACCAGTGGGATCTCGTACGTTGTCGAAACACCGCGGATTTCAAATAAGTCCTGCGACCATCCGCAACGAGATGGCAGACCTCGAAGAGCTAGGCTACTTGGACCAACCACATACGTCCGCCGGTCGAGTTCCGTCGCAGAAGGGCTATCGGTTTTACGTGGATCACCTAGCGACGTCTGCGGATATTGATCCGGAGACCGTCATGTCGTTGCGTACGCTGTTTCAGGAACAGATGGTTGAAATCGAGCGAGTGATTCAACAAACGTCCACCGTATTGTCACAGTTGACGCAGTATACTACGGTGGTCCTTGGTCCAAAGATTCATCAGGAAAAGATCAAACATATCCAGCTAATTCCGCTAAGTGGCGGAACAGCCGTTGCCATACTGGTGACGGATACTGGACACGTGGAAAACCGACAGGTGCACCTGTCCGAGGACATTTCCTCAGACGCCGTAGTGCAAATGGTCAACTTGCTCAACAGCAAACTCAAGGGTACGCCGCTCGCGAATTTGCGTTCGCACCTCTACCGGGAAATTGCCAACGAGATGGCTAACACGCTGGAGTATTTCGAAGATGCCATCGCCGTGTTGGACGAACTGACCACGGTGACCGACCAGAACCCGGGTAAGGTGTATATCGGAGGTGCTACCAATATCTTGGTACAACCGGAGTTTCGCGACGTCGAGAAGGTAAAGCCGTTGCTGGAGTGGCTGGAGCATGCCGATTGGAATACCGCGGAACATGCGTTCCCGCTTCACGGCGGCAAGTTGCAAGTCCGCATCGGACACGAAAACGACGTTGAGCCGTTGCAGGATTGCTCGGTCATTTCGGCGTCATACTCCGTCGCGGGAGTACCTGTCGGCAACATCGGCGTGATTGGACCTACGCGCATGAACTATGGTCGCGTCATGCAAATTCTCGATTACGTAGCGAACGCTCTGTCTAAAGTAATCACAGATAGGGTAACAGGTGGAGGCGGGTGATCTCGCTTTCCCCTTTGTATCCAGCGTCACAGAGCGGGGAATGAGGAGGAGACAAGGTTTTGACAGAAGATCAGGACACCATAAAAACACCAAAACCTGACGGGGAGTCGCCCGAGCAGGACATTGAGCAGGCTGCTCAGTCCGAAGCCGAAACGCTGGATGCGTCGACGGCGGATGCTAGCGAAGAGACATCGACGTCAGATGAGCAAGCACCTGCTGCGGAAAGCCAGTCAGACTCCGCACTGGAACAGGAAATCGCTGATCTGAAAAACCAGTTGCTGCGCGTTCACGCGGACTTTGACAACTATCGTCGACGCACGCGTCAGGAACGGGAAGACTTGCAAAGGTTCGCGACAAAATCAGTGATAACGGATTTGCTCGGTGTTGTGGACAATTTCGAACGGGCTCTCTCGTCCCTGCCTTCGGATGATGCCATGAGCGATGTGAGAAAGGGCGTTGAAATGGTGCATCGTCAACTTCTGACGGTGCTCGAAAAGTACGGCGTACAAGCAATGGACGCCGTTGGACAGCCATTCGATCCGACTCTGCACGAGGCCGTCATGCAGGAACCGGCCGCAGATGGTCAAGAACCGGGGACCGTCGTACAGGAATTGCAGAAGGGGTACACCATGCACGGAAAGGTCTTGCGTCCGGCCATGGTCAAGGTCACGGTCTGACGTGTACTTAGACACCATAACTAACTTTTGGAAACAGGAGGAGACTTATATATGGGAAAAGTCATCGGGATTGACCTGGGTACAACAAACTCCTGCGTTGCAGTGATGGAAGGCGGCGAGGCCGTCGTCATCCCGAATGCAGAAGGGGGACGCACCACCCCATCCGTTGTGGCCTTCGGCAAGGACGGCGAACGATTGATTGGCGACGTCGCCAAGCGGCAAGCGATTACCAATCCGGATAGAACCATTATCTCCATCAAGCGCCACATGGGCACGGATCACAAGGTGACCATTGATGGAAAATCGTACACGCCGCAGGAGATTTCGGCGATGATTTTGCGCAAGTTGAAGGCGGACGCGGAGGCGTTCTTGGGAGAACCGGTGACGCAAGCGGTCATTACGGTCCCAGCCTACTTCAGTGACAGCCAGCGACAAGCGACAAAAGACGCAGGAAAGATTGCTGGACTGGAAGTGTTGCGCATTATCAACGAGCCGACCGCCGCAGCTTTGGCGTATGGTCTGGACAAGGAAGGCGAACAGACGATTCTGGTGTACGACCTCGGTGGCGGTACGTTTGACGTCTCGATTCTGGAACTTGGAGACGGCGTCTTCGAAGTGAAGGCGACGAGCGGTAACAACCATCTCGGCGGCGACGACTTTGACCAGAAAATCATTGATTTTTTGGTGGAAACGTTTAAACGGGACACCGGAATTGACCTGCGCAACGACAAGATGGCCGTACAGCGTCTGAAGGACGCTGCGGAGAAGGCGAAGAAAGAGTTGTCGTCAACGCTGACAACGACCATCTCCTTGCCGTTTATCTCCGCAGATGCGACAGGGCCGAAGCACCTCGAAGTGAACTTGACGCGTGCGAAATTCGAGGAGATGACAGCCGACCTGGTAGAGGCCACGCTCGGCCCGACACGGCAAGCACTGAAGGACGCCGGTCTCACGGTGAACGACATTGACAAGGTCATTCTCGTCGGTGGATCCACGCGGATTCCGGCTGTTCAGGAAGCTATCAAGAAACTGATTGGCAAAGAACCGTCGAAAGGTGTCAACCCCGACGAAGTTGTGGCCATCGGTGCCTCCATCCAAGCCGGTGTGTTAACGGGCGAAGTCAAAGACGTGGTGTTGCTGGACGTGACGCCACTGTCTCTGGGCATCGAGACGCTGGGCGGCGTCTTCACACGGTTGATTGAGCGGAACACGACGATTCCAACTTCCAAGAGCCAGATCTTCTCCACCGCAGCGGATAACCAGACATCCGTGGAAATCCACGTGCTGCAAGGCGAACGTGAAATGGCGCGCGATAACAAAACGCTCGGCCGCTTTACGTTGAGCGACATTCCGCCCGCGCCGCGCGGCGTTCCGCAGATTGAAGTGACGTTTGACATTGACGCGAACGGCATCGTGAACGTGTCAGCAAAGGATTTGGGAACGGGCAAGAGCCAACGGATTACCATCACTTCGTCGAGCGGTCTCTCCAAAGAAGAGATTGAACGTATGATGAAAGAGGCGGAACTGCATGCGGAAGAAGATCGCAAGCGCCGCGAGGAAATCGAAATTCGTAACCAGGCCGATCAACTGATTTACCAGACAGACAAGACGTTGAAAGATCTGGGCGACAAAGTAGATGCCGATTTGAAGAAGGAAGCGGAAGAGAAACAACAAGCGTTGCGCGATGCACTCGCAGGCAACGACATCGATGCTGTCAAGAGTGCTTCTGAGGCGCTAACCCAAGTTTTGCATAAGCTGTCCACGAAGCTCTATGAGCAAGCTGCACAATCGGCACAGTCCGCACAAGGTGGAGCAGACGCTGGAGCGAAAAAGGATGACAAAGTTGTCGACGCAGACTACAAAGTGGTCGACGAGGACAAGTGATCCGAGCGTCAGTCGACTGATTCTTTCGCCCGCGTGGCAGGGAACCCTTCCCTGCCACGTGTCTGCATGTTTGCGGGCGTTTGGGCGCATGGAACCACCACGCGCTGAAACGATGCCGTTCGGGAACAGCGAGACACGGTCCACGTACAGACAACCGCTGAGCCGCTGCGTGTCTCTGTGGTACAATCGGTTGGACTGGTGGGAGGGGGTAACATCAAGTGAATAAAAGGGACTACTATGAAGTGCTTGGTGTCAGTCGCTCGGCCAGTCAGGATGAGATCAAGAAGGCCTACCGCAAGTTGGCTCGCCAGTACCATCCTGACGTCAACAAGGACGATCCGAACGCTGCCGAAAAGTTCAAGGAAATCTCCGAAGCGTACGAAGTGTTATCGGACGAAAATAAGCGAGCCCAGTACGACCAGTTCGGCCACACCGATCCCACCCAAGGCATGGGGAGCGGTGCAGGATTTGACGGATTTGGCGACTTCGGCGGCTTTGGCGATATTTTCGATATGTTCTTCGGCGGGCGGACGCAACGTGGACCCCAGCGTGGGCACGACCTAGAGTACGAGCTGGAGATTGACTTTGAAGAAGCCGCGTTCGGTGTGGAAAAGCAAATTCAAATTCCCCGGACGGAGACATGTTCCACCTGTGAGGGATCTGGTGCGAAGCCAGGCACGAAGGTGGACCAATGTTCCGTATGTAAGGGAACAGGTGAACAGCAAACTGTAGTGAACACACCGTTTGGGCGCATGGTCAATCGCAAGGTCTGCTCTGCATGTCGAGGCCGCGGCGTTCACATTTCTACGCCCTGTCCAGATTGTCATGGTCAGGGTCGGCGTCGCGTACGCCGCGCCGTGAGTGTGCGCGTCCCTGCCGGCGTGGACAACGGAACTCGACTTCGTATTCCGGGCGCTGGGGAGAGCAGTCCGAATGGAGGACAGCCGGGAGATCTGCACATTGTCATTCGGGTACGGCCGCACGACGTATTCGAGCGCGAAGGCACCAACGTGTATGTGGATTACCCACTGACGTTTGTACAGGCCGCTTTGGGAGACGAAGTGGAGGTACCGACTTTGGACGGTCCCGTCAAACTGCGCATTCCGGAAGGGACGCAATCAGGGACGTCGTTCCGGTTGAAAGGTAAGGGGATTGTTCGACTCGGATCCAATCAGCGTGGCGACCAACATGTGCGTGTTCACGTGATTACGCCGACGAACCTGACCGAGAGGCAGAAAGACCTCTTTCGAGAGCTCGGCAAGGAGTTGGGCGAGACGCCCCAGGAGCAGACTCGGTCGTTCATTGAACGCATGAAGAGCGCTTTTCTCGGAGAAGACTGAAGCCGGTACCACACAAGCGCATACTATGATCACTTTGGCGGCCCGAAGGGCCGCTTCACGTTATGAGGTGTAGCGAATGAAATGGTGGCAAGTGCGATTCACTGTACCGTGGGCGGCCGCCGAGGCCGTGGCGGCGGTTCTCCACGAATGGCCGGAAATTCAGGGCGTTTCCATGGAAGGCGGGCCGCGAGAGTCCGTTAAGAATCCGGAGTTCGGGGAGTGGATGGATGAACAACTGTCGGACTCCGACATGACGGACATCAGCGTGTACCTGCCTGAGACTGTCGCTGAGTCTGACATCCGGCAGCGATTGGAGGAAGCGATTGCGCGAGTCAACGCTGCGGATGTTCACGTGGGCCCTGCCCTTGACACTCTGAACATGTCCCTGGTCGACGAGTCGAGTTGGGAAAACGCGTGGAAGGACGGCTTTCAGCCAATTCCGGTCGGGGACAAGCTGATGATTATCCCGAAATGGTGGGTAGACAAGGTCGACATGGGTTCACGGCAAGCCGTGGTGCTCGAACCTGGGATGGCCTTTGGGACAGGAACGCACGCGACCACCCAACTATGTTTGGAAGCCCTGCAGACCTTCCCCCTGAACGGAGCATCGGTGATTGACGTCGGTTGCGGAACCGCGGTGCTTGCCATTGCGGCTGCCAAATTGGGGGCAGGTCAAGTGCTCGCGATTGACATCGACCCTGTAGCCGTCTCTGCCGCGCGTGCGAATGTGTCGGACAATGGGGTTGCACGGACGATTGTGGTTGAGCAAGGCGATTTGCTGTCTCCATCGGTCGAGACGACGTACGATGTGCTCGTGGCAAACATCCTGCGGGACATCCTTATTCGCATGATGCCACAGGCTGCAGAGAGAGTGGCTGAAGGAGGTCGCATTGTACTGTCTGGTTTCGTCACAAGCCAGGAGCAAGCCATTCGCGACGCCATGGAAAAACACGGTTTTATGGTGGAACAGAGGTTGAGCAAGGAAGACTGGGTTGCTCTGGTCGGGAGGAAGCACTCGTGAATCCAAGGATCTTTGTCGACATACCACTGAGCGAAGGGCAAACCGTGGACGTCACGGGAGAAAACGGCCATCATTTTGCCCGTGTTCTGCGCGTGGTGCCGGGGGAACAGGTTGCGCTCGCCAGTGCAGGACAAGCGTATCTTGGGCATGTGATAGACGTCGATACACGCCACGGCGTGGTGCGCGTCTTGTTGCAGGAGCGCCTCGAGAGCCACGAGAGCGCCACCAAAGTATACCTCGTTCAGGCGCTCGCCAAAGGTGATAAAATAGATACCATTCTGCAACATAATACGGAGCTCGGCGTTGCCGGCTTTCTGGTGGTGGCCACCGCGCATTCGGTGGTTCGGTTAGACGAACACAAGAGCAGAGCGAAACTGAATCGGTGGCGTAAAGTCGTGAGGGAAGCGGCAAGCCAGTCGCAGCGGGATCTCATTCCCACTGTTGACTTCACAGCGCGCCTTCCAGAGGCGCTGGCGTGGTGCCGTGACCTCGCTCCTGATCTCGTCGCATTTCTCGACGAGAAGGAGGACGAGACGGGACTGTATCCGGTGTTGGAAAGCCGAACTTGGGACTCGAAGCAACAGACCATCGTGATTGTCGTCGGTCCGGAAGGGGGATGGTCCGACGTGGAACGGACGGTATGGTCCCAACAGGCGGCCGCCGTGCGTACATCGCTCGGTCGGAGAACGCTTCGTACGGAAACCGCGGGCCTCGTCGCCGCCTCCGCGATGCTACATCACTTTCGTCAATTGGGAGGTTGAAACTCATGCCGACGGTGGCGTTTCACACCCTTGGCTGCAAGGTCAACTTTTATGATACGGAAGCCATCTGGCGCATGTTCAAGGCCAACGGATACGAACATGTGCCGTTTGAGGAGAAGGCGGATGTATACGTCATTAACACGTGTACGGTCACGAACACCGGTGACAAGAAGTCGCGCCAAGTTATCCGCAGGGCCATTCGCACCAATGCGGACGCCACGGTCGTCGTGACAGGGTGCTATGCACAAATCGCTCCAGATGAGATTGCGGCCATCCAGGGTGTGGATTTGGTTGTCGGGAACGACCGCAAGACAAAAATTGTGGAACTCGTGGAACAGGTACAACGAGAGCAACATCCGTACCAGTCTGTGGGGAACATTCTCAAAACACGCGAATTCGAAGAGATGGACGTGCCGTTCTTTGAGGAACGGTCGCGGGCCAGTTTAAAGATTCAAGATGGGTGCAATAACTTCTGCACCTTTTGCATTATTCCTTACGCGCGCGGACTCATCCGCAGCCGAAAGCCAGAGAGCATTCTGGCCCAGGCTCGAAAGTTGGCAAAGGCGGGCTATCGCGAGATTGTATTGACTGGTATTCACACCGGGGGATATGGTGCGGATTTACAAGGGTACCGACTGGCACATCTCTTGCAAGATCTCGAGCAAATCGACGAACTGTATCGCGTCCGTATCAGTTCCATTGAGGCGAGTGAAATCGACGACCACTTGATTGAAGTCCTCGGTACGTCTCGGAAAGTTTGTAAGCACCTGCACATTCCGCTACAGGCGGGGCACAACCAGGTATTGCGCAAGATGAATCGGCACTACACGGTGGAGCAGTACGCGGACAAATTGGCGAAATTGCGTCGAGCGTTGCCGGATGTGGCCATTACCAGCGACGTAATTGTCGGATTTCCTGGTGAAACAGACGCGTATTTCGACGCCACAGAAGCGTTTATCCGCGAACAGCAGTTTTCACAATTACATGTTTTCCCGTATTCGCCCCGGAAAGGTACACCTGCTGCCCGCTTTCCGGACCAGGTACCGGAAGCGGTGAAAGAAGAGCGCGTGCATCGGCTGCTTGCACTGTCCGAATCGCTCACATTGCAGTATGCAAGACAACATCAAGGCAAAGCCGTAGAGGTCGTCGTGGAAGAACCGTACCACGAGGAGACTCGAAACAGCACGCCGGGGAAAGGACCAGATGGACGCCCTGGATATTGGCTCACAGGCCACGCTGACAACTACCTAAAGGTGGTGTTTCCCGTCCCGGAGGGCGTGCAGCCAGAATCCTTGATGGGCGAAGTCTGTAAGGTTATCCTCACTGAGGTGGGCAGTCAACTCCAACTGGGAGAGCTCTCCGAACAGGTGACGTTTGCGGATGTAGACATCGAGGCGTTTGATGAAATTGTTCAATTCTCGGGAGGGAAAGTATGAGTCGCATAGAGCGAGCCGCTGGCGGTTTAGTGGTACGACTCGGCAAAGCCGGAAGAGAAGTACTGATGATTGACGACAACTATGGGCACGTGACGTTCCCAAAGGGCCATGTGGAGCCAGGCGAGACGTGGGAAGACGCAGCCATCCGAGAAATTCGCGAAGAAACTGGTGTGGAAGCCCGCGTCTTAGCGCCACTCGGCCGGGTAGAATACCCGATTGAACGAGATGGAGAACCCGTGCGAAAACAGGTTCGTTTCTTTCTGCTGGAAGAAATCGACAAAGTAGACGAACCCGTTGTGCAGGAAGAAGAAATTCGTGGCGCGTATTTTCTGCCATGGAACGAGGCCAAGCGGATCCACGACGCAAAGGGGTACGCCAATTGGTCATGGGTGTTCGACAAGGCGGATGTGTTGTGGCGCTGGCACGAAGAACAGTGGAACGCAAAGTGGAGAACGCTTCCGGCATCCACAGACGGCTCGGCATTGGATGAAGTCTGGGTGAACGTACGTGGTACTGTGGAGGAGTTGTGCAAAGCGGTTCGCAGCGAGCTGGCTGTGGTTGCACCGGAGATTTACGAGCGGTTGACATCGGTGCTTCCCGCGTCGTTGGCCACTCCGACGCTACCAAGAGACATCGGTGACGCAGTGGAATCCGTACGGCTAGCGATTGAGCACACGCTTTTGAAGCCGGAGGCCAGTGTCCTGGATATTGAAAACGTGTGTCTTGACGCACTCCGTCATGAATTCAAAACGGTTTGCGTCCATCCGCAGCACGTGCCGACCGTCTCCGCGAAGCTACAGGGCAGTTCGGTGATTCCCTGTACGGTGATTGGCTTCCCACTCGGTGCTACGGATATGGAAGCATTGGCGTATGAGGCTCGGCGAGTCGTCGAAAAAGGGGCGGCGGAAGTGGATATGGTATTGCCTATCGGATCCATGCGGGAAGACGATATTTGGACTGTATATGAGTACATCCGAACGGTCTGCGATACCGTTCACGCCGTAAACGCAAAAGTAAAAGTCATCTTTGAAACGCACTTCCTGACGTACGCCCAAGTCGCTATGTCTGCGCTCGTCTCTGCTGCTGCTGGCGCTGACTTTGTGAAGACCTCAACGGGATTCGCAGCTTCTGGTGCGCGGCTGGCAGATGTAGCGCTCATGGCAATCGCGACGCAAGGGCGTTTGGGTGTGAAGGCGTCCGGCGGGATTCGCACACAAAAAGACGCAGTTGCATTCTTGCGCTACGGTGCAACCCGTATTGGCACCAGTTCAGGTCCGAGCTTGGTCCGGAAGTAAGCGTTCCACAAGCCGCGCAAACGTGGTGGCTCCGGGCCACACGAGCACTGTACAGACGACATTAAAGAGCGTGTGTGCGTTGGCAATTTGCTGTGCGGGTGTATCAGCTAGGTGTGCCATCCAGTCAGCAAAGGGCGCAATAATTGGCAGGAATATGGCGACCCCGCCAACATTCAGCAACACGTGGGCCAAGGCAACCTGTTGAGCAGGGCGAGTTTGGCCCAGGGCAGCAATGACCGATGTGAAACAGGTGCCAACGTTTGCGCCTAGTACAATGGCGATGGCGCCCGCTAACGGAATGAGAGACTGCGTCGCTAGCGCCATGGTGATGACTGTCGTCGCTGTGCTCGACTGGATGGCGACACTCAACAGGCACCCGACAAGGACGGAAAGCAGAGGATTTTGTCCGGCATATTCTAAACATTGGTGGAACCATTCCGTTGCTGCTAAGGGTTGCAAGGCGGTCGTTAACGCTTCCAGGGCAGCGACAAGTGTGCCAAAGCCAATCAGAGCCATACTAGGGTTACGAAGTCTGGGTTTTTGACTGGCATATCCAAGAAATCCGGCGACCAGACATGGGATCACCAGGGCCCATAAGTCAAAGGTCAGTATTTGCGGTGTGATGGTAGAGCCCACATTCGCCCCGAGTACGATTCCTAGCGCGTCGCGAAATAACAACCTGCCACTGGCCACGAGCCCGACAGATATCGCCGTCACAGCTGCACTACTCTGCATCAAAGCTGTGACGACAGTTCCGGTGATGATACCGCGTGTCGGTGTTTTCGAAAAGCGCTTTAGCAACGCCGGTAGTCGGCCATGTCCCATGCCTTCGAGTCCCTGCCTCATGACGTGCAACCCGCCAAGAAACGCTGCGAGGGACAGGGCGGTGACGACAACGCTCAACCACATGGACAACACCTCACCTGTCTGAGCGTATGCCCTATCCTTGGTGTACATGCCTGAATTTCGAGAGGTATGGCAAGGCTCGAGTTTGACACTCGTTTTTTTGCTATACTATAATACGTCTGATTCATGATTTGCTTTGCTTGGAGGGAGGGAGAGAGATGTCCGAAATCAAGGTTCGTAAAAACGAATCTTTGGACAGTGCGTTGCGCCGCTTTAAGAAAGCGACTGCACGCGATGGTATCCTTGCGGAGATTCGCAAGCGCAAGCACTACGAAAAACCGAGTGTAGCCCGCAAGAAGAAGTCTGAAGCTGCACGGAAGAAACGCAAATCTTACTAATTCCGCAAATAGGGGGACTCGACAGTGAACTTGACCGCGCAACTCACCGAAGATCTGAAGCAAGCGATGAAAGCGAAAGACAAAGTTCGCTTGTCCGTTCTCCGGATGGTCAAGGCAGCTGTGAAGAACCGGGAAATCGAAACCGGGCAACCCCTGACGGACGAAGAAGTCCTCGCAGTCATCCAGAAGGAACTCAAGCAACGCCGTGACTCCCTCCAGGCGTTCGAGAGTGCCGGACGTGTCGACCTGATGGAAGAAGTTCAGGGAGAAATCGATATCTTGATGTCGTATCTTCCAAGACAGTTGACGGAAGATGAGCTGAGAGAAATCGTTCAAGGTGTTATTGCAGAATTGGGTGCGTCTGGGAAGTCTGATGTGGGGAAAGTGATGTCCGCGGTGATGCCGAAGGTCAAAGGCAAAGCGGATGGACGTCTGGTTCAGACGGTTGTACAGTCATTGCTCGCCTGACCCTCCGGATCTTCCGTTATTGCATACATGTTACGCCACGCCCGCCAGTATTCTGGCGGGTTTTTTGCGCTCGGACCGGCTCTCGATAGGCCCAAAATAGTCAGCGTGTGAGGTGGCATTATGTGTCCCAAACCGTGTACTAGCATGTGTGCGTCAGACATACGATGGATTGAGAAGGAGGGACAATCATGCGCACCTGGAAGCAGAGAGTACGTCGCGCTGCGACGGAATGGTTGTCCTTGCCACCCGATGCGTTGTTGGATGTCTCGCGCCTCACCTGTCTCGACGGTGGGCAAGTGGTTGTCGAAAACATCCACTCGCTGCTGCGCGTGGCGGACACGGCTGTCGAAATTGATCTCGGCAATTCTCTACTCCTTCTATCAGGAGAAGGTTTCGTGGTCACGCTCGTAGCCGAGCGGGAAGTACATGTGCGCGGTGTGGTCGGACAAATCTCCTACCTTCCAAAAAAGGGGGGGCAGAGGTGAAACGCCCCCAGCTGGATCATATTGTGTTTGGATACGTATTTATGGAGGTGCGTGGTTCCGGCATTCAGGCGTTGTTGCTGGACATGCAAAACAAAGGCGTTGTGCTGCACGACGTGTTTGTAAAAGGTGACCACGGCACCGTCGGCGTGTGCCTGCGGGACTTCGATGTGTTCTATCCCGCCTGTCGCAAACATGGCGTCAAGTTGAGGTTTATTTCGCGTTCTGGCATGCCGTTTTTCATCCGCAAGCTACGTCGGAGAAAGGCCATGCTCGTAGGAATTGCATTGTTTTTCGTTACGTTGTACGGACTTGGGAACGTCGTCTGGCAAGTTGATGTTACAGGGGTTGAGGACGATTCCAGGCAACTGGTGATACAGGCAGCGAGAGAATTGGGAGTGTATCCAGGTTCCTGGAAGTCGAAGGTTTCCGATCCCGATGTCATCCAGAGCAGAGCTGCTGAAAAAGTTACCGAACCTGATGTGGGTAGGAGTACAAATGGAGGGTAGCAAAGTCCGTATTGAAGTGGTTCCGAAAGTGCCAGATGTCCACCCACTGAACACGACACCGCACGACGTCCTCGCAGGCAAACCTGGTGTCATTCGCAAGGTCTTTGCCAACCGCGGCACCGTCTTGGTCAAGCCAGGTCAGGTAGTGCACCCTGGCGACGTGGTGATTTCCGGCAACCTCGCGGGAGGCATGAAACGGGTGCCTGCGGATGGAGAGGTATTTGCGGAGGTGTGGTACAACACGCGCATATCCATTCCGCTACAGGTAAATCAATCTGCGCTCACGGGCAACCACGTGGAACGAGAGTACCTGACATTCGGTGGTCTGAACGTGCTCTTCTGGGGATGGCAGCAGCCCGACTACCAAGCCACTTACGAACGGGATGCGATGTCTGACTGGAAATTGGGAGGTTGGACACTACCCATTCAGTGGAAGCAGGTCACTTTGTATGAAGCGTCTCCGGCTCAAGTGAGACAATCCGAAGACGATGCAGAACGGACTGCACTTGTGTTGGCGGCCCAAGATGTCCGCGGGCAAATGCGCGGAGGTGGAGAAATTCTCGAGCAAACGGTTTTACATCGCGAAGTACAGCATGGTAAGCTATATGAAACGATTTTAACGAAGACTGATGAAAATATCGGCGTGGCCGCCTCGTCTTAGCAGCCGCCGTATGGTGAGGCTGGGTAGCAGGCGAAAGGTCCGTCCTAACGTCAGTGGGGCGGCCAGCGACCTTGACGCGACAAAGGAGTTGGGTGCCTGTTGGGGCAAGAGATCATCGTTCGCAAATGGGCATTCGCAACGAACGAAGAAGCGGTATCCGTCCTCGGCCCGAACGATGCGTTGTTGCAGCTGTTAGATCACGCCTATGAACAAGCAAAGGTGACGACTAGAGGTACCGAAGTCAGTTTGAGTGGGAAAGAAGAAGAAGTCGAAGCGATGTACGCCATACTCCGGGCAGTTACGCAACTGTCCCAGTTAGGCGTACATTTGTCTGAAGGCGACTACCGTTACGCGATTGACTTGGCGAAAGCAGGCGAGATTGATGAACTCGTCCCACTGTACACCGCTGAAGTCGCGACCACGTATCGCGGTAAAGTCATCCGCGTCAAGACGCTCGGACAGCGCCGCTATGTGGATGCCATTCGCAAGAACGATATCGTGTTCGGCGTAGGGCCTGCAGGGACAGGCAAAACGTACCTTGCCGTAGCACTCGCAGTGATGGCGCTCAAGCGCGGCGAAGTCAAGCGGATTGTGTTGACGCGCCCGGCTGTGGAAGCCGGTGAAAACCTCGGTTTTTTGCCTGGAGATTTGCAGGAAAAGGTCGATCCGTACCTGCGTCCCATTTATGACGCGCTGTACGACGTCTATGGTCTGGAACAGGTGCAGCGCGGCTTCGAACGAGGGAATATCGAGGTGGCGCCGCTGGCGTATATGCGCGGCCGCACCCTGGACGACTCGTTTGTCATTCTGGACGAAGCGCAGAATACAACAGCCGAGCAAATGAAAATGTTTTTGACGAGGCTCGGATTTGGATCAAAAATGGTGATTACCGGAGACGTCACCCAGATTGACCTGCCCCGCGGACGACTTTCGGGGCTTGTGCAAGCGTCCCGGTTGTTGACCGATATTCCAGGTATCGCATTTCATTACTTCAGCGGACACGACGTGGTCCGGCACCACTTGGTGCAGAAGATCATCGAGGCGTATGATCATCATGCAAGCGCCTTGCCGCAGTGAGTACGCCTGCGGCAGGCAAACGGAGTGGGATAATTCGAACACCAACAGTGTGGTCGAACACTCTCAGTTAAGGGGAAATTGCTTTGCAGTTGTCGAGTTGGAACCGAACCTTACAGAAATTCCTGGATGACCCGACCTTCCGTGAAAGTCCGAAGGTGAGGATTGGGGTATACGTCGGCATGGCGATTGCCATGTACCTCGTGCTCATTGGGAGCGTGCTGCCACCGCGCTATCAGTTCCAAGTTGGGCAGACGAGTCCTGTGACCATTGTAGCCCCTGTCACCGCTGTGGATACGCTAGCCACACAGCGCGCGAAACAGGATGCGATGGACAAGGTTCCAAAGCAGTACGAGCAGTCTACCGCCGTGGAGGAAGAGGCTGTGAACAGTGTCCAAAAACTGTTCTCTACGGCGACGCAAGTTATTTCCGACAATTCTCTGACGCAGTCGGAGAAGCTCGAAGAACTAACCTCGGTGGCTCCACAGAAGGTCTCACAATCCACGCTGCAGGCGATGCTCAGCATGAACATTCATCAATTGGGCGTTCTGCAGAGTGTGTCGTTGCGGATTGTTCAGGATTTACTTGGGGCGCCGTTCTACGAGGATTCGGCACAGCAGGCCGGACTTCTGGTGGATCGGGAGATGCAAATTTTTGATCTGGACCGCGTGTCCCGCTTGATTGTGCAGGACGTGGTCGAAAACGTCCTTAAGCCGAATATGGTGTACAACGCCGAGGCCACGAAAGCGGCGAGAGAAGCAGCGGCGAAGGCGGTACCGGACGTGTACATTCACCAAGGAGACATCATTGTCTCCAAGAATGAGATCATTACGCAAAGTGTCCAGAGTCGACTGCGTGACGTGGGCTTGTACAGAAATGAGCCAAACTACAAGATCTTTCTGGGATTTGCGTTGTTTATGGCCATTTCTGTCGGTCTCGTCGCGACGTACATTGAACGACGTTCGCCGCGGCGAAAACTGGACAATTTGATGCTCGTCATTCTGGGCCTGATCCTCATTCTTATGTCGATTTTGATTGCCTGTACAAAGGGCATCACTGACAGTGGCGGGCCTACTTCTGTCGCCTACTTGGTTCCGCTGTCTGTCGGCTCAATGCTGATTACAGTGCTGATGGACGCCTCCCTGGCGGTGGTCGCGTCGTTTTACGTGTCCTTGTTGTTTGGTGCCGCAGAGGGGTACGATTACTGGTTGGCGTGCATCGCGTTTCTCGGGTCGCTCGTTGGCGCGTATAGCGTGGCCAAGGTTACGCATCGCGGCACGTTTATGCGTGCTGGATTTTTCGTAGCGGGCATCAACGTCCTGGGCATTACCGCGATGTACCTGATGAAAACTGATAACCAGATGAACTTCCATTCGTTCTCTCTGTACATCGGCATGGGGATTCTAAATGGATTGATCAGTGCTGTGCTGACCATAGGCATTCTGCCGTTCTTCGAGACGGCCTTTGGGCTGTTGACTTCCATTCGCTTGCTGGAGTTGTCCAACCCGAACAATCCGCTGCTGAAGAAACTCTTGATGGAGGCACCTGGCACGTATCACCACAGTTTGATTGTCGGGAACCTGGCGGAGGCCGCTGCAGAAATCGTTGGAGCAGACCCACTCATCTGCCGCGTCGGCGCGTATTACCACGACGTGGGGAAGACCAAGCGGCCTTTGTTCTTCGTCGAGAACCAGATGACCAAGGACAACCCACACGACAAGATTGCGCCGAGCCTCAGCCACCTGATTATCACGTCGCACGTGACCGATGGACTGGAAATGCTTGAGAAGGCAGGGTTACCCAAGCCGATTCGCGATATCTGTGCTACGCACCATGGGACGACCATTCTCTGGTACTTCTACAACAAGGCCAGAGAAGCGGATAAGAACGGAACTGTGAGCATTGACGATTACCGTTATCCGGGACCGAAGCCGAAGACGAGGGAATGCGCCATCGTGATGATATGCGATGCGGTGGAAGCAGCCGTACGCAGTATGTCTCGACCTACGCCAAACCGCGTCGAAGGAGTCATCCGTAAAATCATCCGGGATCGGCTTCAGGACGGGCAACTGGACGAGTGCGATTTGACGTTGCAGGATTTGGATGTCATGGTTGGCGCATTCATGAAGACGTTGAAGGGTATTTATCACTCGAGGATAGAGTATCCAGATCCCGAGAAAATCCGAAAGGAAGTATCGCGGTGAATGTGGTGATTGAGACCAGCGTGGACGTTCGCGTAGATGTGTCCCAATATCCAAGTATCAACGAGTCGTTCGTGCACAAGGTATTGCAAGCAGCAGGGGAGCACGTGTCGACTTCGGGAGAAGTTTCTGTTTCGTTTGTATCCGACGAGGAGATCCACATGTTGAACCGGGAGTACCGGGGCGTCGACCGGCCGACCGATGTGCTGTCGTTTGCGCTTCGTGAAGGCGACGATGACGTATCGTCCTTGACAGAAACGGACGGGCTGGAACTGCTCGGCGACATTGTAATCAGCGTGCCGCGAGCAGTCGCTCAAGCGGCCGAATATCACCACAGCGTCGAGCGGGAAGTCGGCTTTTTGTTAGTGCACGGGTTTTTGCACTTGATTGGCTATGATCACCAGGATGAGGCGTCTGAACGCGAGATGTTTCAGCTGCAAGAAGATGTCCTGCAAAAACTTGGCCTTACGAGGGACTCGGTGAACGGTTAATGTACAGGTCTGGATACGTTCGTCGCCAATCTCTCTTGGCTTCCTTTGCTGCTGCACTGGACGGGATGTGTTATGCCTTGGTAACAGAGCGGAACACCAAAATCCACTTCGTGGGCGCCTGTGTCGTGCTTCTTTGGAACTTGTGCATTCGACCGCCTCTGACTTTGGTCACTGCCACCCTTGTGGCTGTTTGCCTGGTCTTTTCCGCAGAGTTGGTGAACACATCGGTCGAGCGCCTGGTAGACCTAGCTACCGGGGGACGTGTTCATTCCCTCGCCAAATATGCCAAGGATGTGGCTGCAGCAGCTGTCCTGATGGTCAGCCTCGGTGCAGTCGCCATCGGCGTGTACGTCAGTGTGGACATGCTTCCCTGGCATTTTCGACTATGGTCTCTCGTACATCCGGGCGGTGCCTTGATGAGCTTGGCTGGATTGATCTTCTTGTTTATCCTGGCGGTGTGTTCATGGATAAGACGCAAACTTTACATATACCCCATCGTATCGGAGGTGACACCCCATGGACGTCAACCGTGACAAGCCGTTCAAATCGGGGTTCGCCGCTCTCATTGGGCGACCCAACGTGGGTAAGTCGACTTTGATGAACGCGCTAGTCGGTCAAAAGGTCGCCATCATGTCGAATCGCCCGCAGACCACAAGAAACCGCATTCGCGGTGTGCTGACGACGGATGACATGCAAATTGTGTTTATTGATACACCGGGTATTCACAAACCTCACCATCGGCTGGGTGAGTACATGGTGGAAGCAGCGGAGGCCACTTTTCGTGAAGTGGATGTGATTCTGTTTGTGTGCGACGCCACGGAGCCGGGTCACCCCGGTGACGAACACGTCCTTGAGAAAATTCGTGGTGTACAGACCCCCGTGTTTCTCATCATCAACAAAGTGGACGCGGTCCCGAAACCTGACCTCCTGAAGATGATAGCGGACTACAATCAGAAGGGGTCATTTACCGAGATCATTCCAGTATCCGCAAAGGAACACATCCAACTGGATGTGCTCACAGGTGCGTTGGCCAAACTGCTGCCGGAGGGGCCGAAGTTTTATCCGGAAGACATGGTCACGGATCATCCAGAACAGTTCATCATTGCGGAGAACATTCGCGAGAAAGTACTGCATTTAACCCGCGAGGAAGTACCTCACTCGGTGGCCGTGGTGGTCGAACAATTGGAGCGGCGGGACAACAGCAACGTACTCTACGTGCACGCGGTGATCTACACGGAACGCGAGAGCCAAAAAGGGATCCTGATTGGCAAGCGGGGCGCGATGCTCAAAAAGGTAGGACAACTCGCTCGGAAAGAGCTCGAAGCGCTGTTCGGGAACAAGGTATATTTGGAACTGTGGGTGAAAGTCAAGAAGGACTGGCGCAACGAGCCTGCCCTGCTGAGGCGCTTTGGCTTTGACGAGCCGTGACGCGGTGACCAGCTTGGCAGTTTGTTCATAGTATATTCGTGTCTGGCCGCGGCACTCTAGATGTGAGGCACCCTGAGATACCACGCAGCTGAAATGAAACTCTGTAAAGGAGATGATTTGGTTGCGGGATTTTTCATGGAGATACTTCACACTGACGGGTGACATTGATGCGTACTTGCTGTACAAAAGACATCAGGAGCGCGAACAGGATTCTGAGCAACTGGACATCGAGGCGGACACGAAAGAACCATCCATGGAGTAAATCAGGGACTGTCTTAACCTTTGGGAGTGGAGGCGTCGGTTGCTTTACAACACGGAAGCCATCGTGGTACGGAGTATAGCCTATGGTGAATCGGATGCCATCGTAACACTGCTGACCCCGGGCGGCTTGGTTGCTGTTATGGCAAAGGGTGCCAAGAAGCCGCAAAGCCGCTTGGCGGCCGGAGTGCAGCTGTGTGTACAGGGAACGTTTACGTTATACCGCAGATCTGGAATGGGAACTTTGTCACAAGTGGAGATTGTCAACTCGCGGCGCTGGTTGCGAGAGGATCTCCAACGGGCGGCGTATGCCGCCTATTTTTGTGAATTAGTGGCGGCTGTTTCAGAAGAGGCTCCGAATGGGAGCGAAGTGGTCTACCGATTGTTTGCTGGAGCCTTGGACCGCCTTGAGATGCGGGAATACCCGCCTCCGGTGACCGCGCGGATTTGGGAAACGAAGATCTTGCGGATGGTCGGTGCGAGTCCGGATTGGACCACTTGCGTTCACTGTCATCGGGAAGGGCTGGAGACAGCCGCTTATAGCCCCAGAGAAGGCGGGTTTGTCTGTGAATTTTGTGCATCGAAGCACGCTCTGGATGGTGAGCAAGGACAGTCTTTGTGGGTCACGCCAACTTCGGTTCCCAAGATATTAAAGAGTTTTGAAATCGTGCCGTGGAGTCGCCTTGGATCGGTTCGGGTGTCGTCGGGGACACTGGGAGCCATCAAGCGCATCCTGGAGGTACAGCTCCGCGAATTTGCGGGACTGTGGCCGAGGTCCCGGACGTTCTTGGACAGCATTGATGAAGTGTTTTCCGACACCGAGGCATGACGCACCCATCATGTGCAAACACTGTTCGATTGCTATATACTAATTACCATCATGCATCAAATAGTATGACGGATTGAGGGGGTGATGGTCATCGAACTGACGAAACGTCAAGAGCAGATCATTGAGATTGTGAAGCGGCACGGACCGATTACTGGGGAGCGCATTGCAGACATTCTCTCCTTGACGCGAGCGACGCTGCGGCCTGATCTCTCGATATTGACGATGGCAGGCTATCTGGAAGCGCGACCTCGAGTAGGGTACTATTACAGCGGCAAGAAGAATGTCGACCTATACGGGGAGGCCCTGCGCAAACTGAAAGTGAAGGACTACAAGGCGGTGCCGGTGGTGATTACGGAAAAGACATCGGTGTACGACGCCATTGTCACGATGTTTATGGAAGACGTAGGAACATTAATTGTCGTTCGCGACGGCCTTTTGCAAGGTGTGGTCTCACGCAAGGATCTGCTCAAGGTGGCTATTGGTGGTGGAGACATCCGTCAGTTTCCTGTAAATATGGCCATGACCCGCTTGCCGCATGTGATTACTGTGGATGTCGAGGAGTCGCTGTATGAGGCCGCCACACTCATGGTGCGCCACGAAGTCGACTCTCTGCCGGTCGTCCGTCACAACGCTGAGCAGTCCGGGTTGGAAGTTGTCGGTCGTGTATCCAAGACCACAGTGACCAGAGCTTTTGTGGAACTCGGCCAGTATCGCGACGTTTAGGACGATACAGGGGAGGGGAAAGAATGACAGGGAAGAGGCCAGTTGTCTATATTGTCTCCGATTCGGTCGGAGAAACGGCTGAGTTTGTCGTGCGCGCCGCAGCGAGCCAATTTGACGGTGGGCATGTCGATTTGCGGCGTGTCTCTCATGTCAACGACACTGCGGTGATTGACGAAACGGTACAGAGCGCCAAGGAAGAGAGTGCCATTATTGCATATACCATCGTTCTGCCCCACCTGCGGGAACACCTTGCGGCCGTGGCGAATGCAACCGAGGTACCTGTAGTGGACATTATGGGGCCGATGTTGGATGCGTTTGAACACGTGCTGGGGCAGACGCCGCATCGCAAAGCGGGTTTGGTACATCAACTGGATGACGACTACTTTCAACGTGTGGAGGCCATTGAGTTTGCGGTGAAGTACGATGACGGGCGTGATCCGCGCGGGCTCGAACGAGCCGACATTGTGCTCGTCGGTGTCTCGAGAACCTCCAAGACTCCTCTGAGCATGTACCTCGCACACCGCCGCCTACGCGTCGCCAATGTCCCGCTGGTGCCCGAAGTCTCGCCTCCAGATGAACTCTTCCAGTTGGCGGGTCAGCGGAAAGTCGTCGGCTTGACCATCCGTCCGGACAAACTGAACCTGATCCGTCAGGAGCGGCTGAAGGCGCTTGGACTTACACCGGACGCGAGCTACGCTAGCTACGACCGGATTATGCAAGAACTGGAACATGCGAATTCCATCATCAATCAGCTGAACTGTCTTGTCATCGACGTCAGCGACAAAGCGGTGGAAGAGACCGCGGCCATCATTCTAGAGTACGTGACACGAAAACGTTGATATCTGGACATCGTCCAATGCGGTTTGGGGTCGTGCCTCATTCAGGTACGGCCTCGTTGGGTTTGCGAAGTACATAACCTGTATAAAACGACCATAGACTTGAATGCAGGGTTCTTTATGAGGATAAATTTTACTATGTGGGTCGATACTAGAGGTTGTTTCTATGGGGGATTTGTACATCCTGTGGACAGCTCGTGATGATTGCTGGCGGAGAAGATGCGAGGATTTTTTACGCGAAGGAGGAAATAGACTCTTTGTTGTAGAATAAGACACTATGCAACAAAACGCAATACCGATGGCGAGTGTGACTACCCACCATCCCGACGCCGAAGGCGCTGCATGCAGCAGGGCTCAGAAGAAGGTGATGGGGTGACGAAAATTCCCGACGAGTTTGTCGAGGAATTACGAAAGACCGTCGACATTGTCGACGTCATTTCCGAATACGTGCAACTCAGGCGAACGGGCAGATCCTTCGTTGGTCTGTGTCCTTTTCACAATGAAAAGTCACCGTCGTTTTCCGTGTCGCCAGACAGGCAACTGTACCACTGTTTTGGCTGCGGAGCTGGTGGTACCGTGCTTCGATTTGTGATGGACATCGAAGGTCTGACCTTTACCGAAGCCGTTGCCAAACTGGCGGAGAAAGCGGGTCTAGCACTTCCGGTGGGTGTTGAAGCCTTACCGGATCACAGCCCACACAATCAACAGTGGCAACGGATGTTGGATGCACACCAGTTAGCTGCGAAATATTATAACTACATTCTAATGAATTCTTCGGCGGGTGTGCAAGCCCTAACGTATTTGGAAGGTAGAGGAATTTCTCGGCAAACGATGGTGGACTTTCAAATCGGTGCTGCTCCAGATGCGGAGGACGCGCTGGTCCGATTTTTGCGCAAACGAGGATACGACATTCCGGTAATTGTTGAATCAGGGCTCGGCATTGCGCTTGGATCAAAAGTGGTCGACAGGTTTCGCAACCGCGTCATGATTCCCATTTGCGACGGTCAAGGACGCGTCATTTCATTTGGCGGGCGAGCCATCGCGCCAGACGGAAAACCCAAGTATCTCAATTCGCCGGAAACGTTGTTGTTTCACAAGAGCGAAGTGCTGTTCAACCTTCACTTCGCGAAGGGGGAAATGCGGAAAACGCGAGCGGCAGTTTTGATGGAAGGATACATGGATGTCATTTCCGCTTGGCAAGCTGGCGTCAAAAATGTCGTCGCCACCATGGGAACAGCGCTTACTGAGAATCATGCGCGCGTCTTGAAGCGATATGCAGAAACACTCATCATCGCGTACGACGGTGATGACGCAGGTGTCAAAGCTGCAAAGAGGGCTATCGAAATCGCCGGCCAAAGCCATCTCGGGGTTCGCGTAGCGACGTTTCCCGAGGGACAGGACCCTGACGATTTCATTCGCAGTAAAGGGGCGGCTGCCTTTGTCCGCCAAGTGCACCACCTTGCCTTGACGGAGTTGGAGTTTTTGCTGAACGAGTTGCGCAGACACGCTCAACTGAACAGTGCCGCGGGGCGTACCGATTTTCTTCGGCAAGCGTTGGCCTTGTTGGGGGAGCGTGGGACACCCATCGAACAAGATGCGGAGTTGCGCCGTCTCGCGATGGAGTTTCAAATTTCTGTCGATGCCTTGAAGGAAGAGCTCAAGCTTGTCACGAAACGACATCATAAGCGGAAAAGTTTCCAGCGACCGCCTCGTCCGGAGGTGCGGCTGAACGAAACACCGTTGCCACGAAAAGACGTCGTTGCGAGCAATCACGTATTGCAGGCGCTGATGACGAAGAGCGAGGCATACCAGTGGTTGCTTGAGCGCGAAGTCGATGAGTTGGCTCAGCCGGAACAAACTGCGTTGCTGGCACATCTTTATCATTTCCGCAGTGAGCATCCGGACGGCAGCGCCATCGCTTTTGTAGATAGTTTAGAGGATCCCCTGTTGGCAAGACTCGCGTCGTCACTGCTAATGGAGGATCCACCTGAGTTTGATCAGGATGTCATCGATGATTTTCTGAGAATTATTCATTTGCAGCGTACTGAAGACGAGTTGCAGCAAGCGATGCAGGAGCTCGTCCAGGCACAGGTTGATGGCCGTGACGACATTGACGTCCTGAAGCACAGAGTGGAACAACTCCAATCAGAAGTGAACGAGCTTCGACAACAGACGCGAGGAAACGTCACAGGGTAAAGGAGGCGGGGAAGGAATGAAAGAGATAAAAGAAGAAGCCCGCGAAGAAGAACGTGGACTCACCCTTCAGGAAACTAAGGATGCATTGATTTCAATTGGAAAGAAACGAGGTTCACTCACGTACACCGAAATTGTCAACAGGCTATCGAAATTCGACTTGGATCCAGACCAATTGGACGAATTTTTTGACCAACTCTCGGAAGCGGGCGTTGAGGTCGTCAATGAACGGGATGAAGATGATGATGACGACCTCGAAGACCTCGACGACGCAGATGTTCACGACGCCTCCGAGGATGGCGAAGACCTGGATGACGAACGGATCGATTTGAACGACCTGACCATGCCGCCAGGTGTCAAGATCAGTGACCCTGTTCGGATGTATTTAAAAGAAATCGGTCGCGTACCGTTGTTGTCCGCTTCCGAGGAAATTGAGCTCGCGAAGCGGATTGAGCAAGGCGACGAAGAGGCGAAGCGTCGACTTGCAGAAGCAAATCTCCGGCTTGTGGTTAGTATCGCCAAGCGCTACGTAGGGCGCGGGATGCTGTTCCTGGATCTGATTCAGGAAGGAAATCTCGGCTTGATTAAGGCTGTTGAGAAGTTTGATTATCGGAAGGGATACAAATTCAGCACCTATGCGACGTGGTGGATCCGTCAGGCCATCACTCGTGCCATCGCAGATCAGGCACGGACGATTCGCATCCCCGTGCATATGGTCGAAACGATTAACAAGTTGATTCGCATCTCCAGGCAATTGTTGCAGGAGCTCGGCCGCGAACCAACTGCGGAAGAAATCGCTGCGGAGATGGATCTCAGTCCCGAGAAGGTGCGTGAAATCCAGAAAATTGCTCAGGAGCCGGTGTCGTTGGAGACGCCGATTGGTGAAGAAGATGATTCTCACCTTGGGGACTTCATTCCAGACGATGAAGCATTGGCTCCGGCCGATGCAGCTGCATATGAGCTGTTGAAGGAACAACTGGAAGACGTACTTGACACGTTGACCGAACGCGAGGAAAACGTGCTTCGACTGCGGTTTGGCTTGGATGATGGGCGTACCCGCACGCTGGAGGAAGTGGGCAAGGTGTTTGGCGTGACCCGGGAACGTATTCGTCAAATTGAAGCAAAGGCGTTGCGGAAGTTGAGACACCCGAGTCGTAGCAAGCGACTGAAAGACTTTCTCGAGTAAACGTGCATAGACTGTCACAAGGGCCGTCAGATCTACGGGAGACGGCCCTTTTTGGTGCAGTGACGAGGAAAAACTGTTTGCAAGCGTTTTCTATTCGCAAGTATAATAGATCTCGGCACAACTGAGGAGGACTGAACTATGAATTTCGAACTTTCGAAAGAACAAAAAATGATTCAGGAAATGGTTCGGGAATTCGCGCAAGCGGAGATAGCGCCAAAGGCGGCGGAACTCGACCGAGAGTCTCGGTTTCCTATTGAAATTTTTGAAAAGATGGGAGAGCTCGGGCTGATGGGTCTGCCCATCCCGGAGGAGTACGGCGGTGCAGGTGCAGACATGATCAGCTATTGCTTGGCTCTCGAGGAAATCGGACATGCATGCGGCGGAACAGGCCTCAGTTACGAGGCGCATGTGTCACTTGCATGCGTTCCATTGTTGCTGTACGGCACGGAGGAGCAAAAGCAAAAGTACTTGGTACCACTCGCATCTGGCAAAGGACTAGGGTCGTTCGGATTGACGGAGCCTGGCGCTGGATCTGACGCGGGCGGGACGCGTACGACCGCAGTTCGTGATGGTGACGAATGGGTGATCAACGGGAATAAAATCTTCATCACCAACGGTGGATATGCGAAAACGGTGGTGTTAACAGCGCTCACCGACAAGGAGAATCGCGGCATCAGTGCGTTTATCGTACCCACCGATTCCCCAGGGTTTTCCGTCTCGAAGCCTTACGAGAAAATGGGGATGCGGGCCTCCAACACGGTCGAGTTGATTCTAGAAAACGTTCGAATCCCGGCGGAGAATCTACTAGGTCCATTGAATGCTGGCTTTAAGCAATTCCTATCCACCCTCGATGGGGGCCGCGTGGCGATTGCTGCGTTGGCAGTGGGGATTGCTCGGTCGGCCTTCGAAGTCGCCCTGGATTACGCAAAGCAGCGGACGCAATTCGGACAGAGCCTATCCAAGTTCCAAGCCATTCAGCATAAACTGGCGGACATGGCAATGCACATTGACCTCGCGAGGAACGCGGTGCTAAAGGCCGCCTGGATGAAGGACCAGGGGCTTCCATATACCAAGGAAGCTTCGTTTGCGAAACTGTTCGCCTCAGAGATGTGTACCAATACGTGTAATCAGGCGATTCAAATCCTCGGCGGTAATGGATACATGAAAGAGTATTCTGTGGAGCGAAATTTGCGTGACGCCAAACTGATTGAAATTGGTGAAGGCACGTCGGAAATTCAACGCCTGGTGATTGCGCGACAGCTGGGATGCTAAACGGATGAGTCGCGAACGGGAGGCCAAGACGGCCTCCCTTTTTGTGTGATGCGTGCGATTCTAATATGCCCCAAATTCCCGTACATTATAGCGTCTGTCGTACCCGCATGAACGAATGGACGACGTACGCAAAGGGGGGCAAGGAGTTGCTACTATGGTCGTTTTTGACGGTTGCAGTTATCGGTTTACTCGCTGTAGCCGGGTGGATGTTATTAAACTGGATGGCATACGATGTTCGGGAGCGCGGACGGAGTGAACGTCCGTCGCCTTCGGATTGTGCTATCGTATTGGGCGCGTACACGGATGGGTATCAGCCGAGCCCGACACTCAAGGCAAGGCTTCGAGCCAGCCTTCATTTGTATAGATTAGGTTACATATCGTATTTTATTGTCAGTGGTGGTCAAGGTGCGGACGAAACAGTAAGCGAATCAAGGTCTATGAAACGTTTTTTGATTCTCAACGGTGTTCCGCCGCATGTAATCCTTGAAGACCAGTATTCAAACGACACATGGGAAAACTTGTCCAACAGCCTACGCGTGATGGAGGAACATTCATTTCGAACAGCCATCGTTGTGACGAGTGACTATCATTTGCCGAGAGCCTTAGCTGTGGCCGAACAGTTAGGCATCCAAGCTACGGGATTTGCGGCCTGGACGACGGCCGCCGAAATTCGCTACGCTAGACGAGAGGTGATGGCGAGGGTGGTGTACACTGTTAGAGGACAGGCCGCTTTCGTTCGGAAAGGAAGACGCTGATTGACAATTACAATTTCCAAGCGGCTGCAGTGGTTAGCCGACAGGATTCCACAGGGTTCATCCGTGGTGGATGTCGGCACGGATCATGCGCTGTTACCCATCTATCTTATTCAATCAGAACGAGGCAAATTTGCCGTGGCCACAGACGTGGCGCCTGGACCGTACGGCGCCGCTGTGAGCAACGTAAAGCGCCACGGCCTTGAGCACGCGATATCCGTTCGCTTGGGTGACGGACTGAAAACCGTGGCACCCGGTGAAGTGGAGGTGGCAGTTATCGCTGGCATGGGCGGCGCTACGGCGACCTCCATACTCGAAGCCTCCTGCGCAGTCACTGGCGCACTGAATCGGTTGCATCTGCAACCGATGAACGCCTCAGGTTCACTACGCAAATACGTACGTGTAGCACAGTTTGGTATTGTCGAGGAAGCAGTCATTTTGGAGGACGGGCGGTTTTACGAATTGTTTGTCGCGGATAGAACCGTGGGTCCGGATGAAGCGTACGGTCCGTTTGCTAGGCATCCAGAGAGCCTTGAACTAGCGATGGAGTTTGGTCCTACCTTGTTGATGCGCCGTGACGCAGTGACAGCAGCGTACTTTCGTTACGTCGCTGGCCGACTGCGCGGGCAACTTAACCAGTTGGAGCGTGGGAGGACACCGGAGGCGGAACGCCGCCGATCCGCCGTCATTTCGCGCCTCAATTTTCTCAGACAATGGCAACCTATAGACGAGGAGGGATCATGGTGACGTCTTTGACCGTACGAGACGTGGTGAAGGTAGTGGATCAATACGCACCGCCTGGACTCGCGTTGTCCGGGGACGCCATAGGATTGCAAGTCGGGCGCCTGGACAAGCCTGCGAAAAAAGTTTGGTTGGCACTGGATGCTTCACCGGCTGTCATTGGGGCCGCCGTAGAAGATGAAGCCGACCTCCTGATCACGCACCACGCACTGCTCTTTCGCCCGGCTAGCAAAATTGACACTGGGACTGCTCGAGGCAACGCCATTCGTACCGCTCTTGCGGGAGACTTGACCGTATACGCGGCACATACTAACCTCGACATTGCTGAAGGCGGTGTCAATGACGTGTTGGCAGACTTATTCAGTCTCCAGGACGTAGAAGTGTTGGATCGTTCACAAAACGAACGACTTCGGAAACTGGTGGTGTTTGTTCCAGAATCACACCATCAAGCTGTGTTGGATGCCCTGTGTGACGCAGGAGCGGGTCACATTGGCCGCTATAGCCACTGCACGTTTAACACCACCGGATTTGGCACGTTCCTGCCACAGGATGGGACCCAGCCGTTCATTGGTCAAGAGGGTCAGATGGAACGAGTCGCTGA
The DNA here is from genome assembly GCA_963788285.1 of uncultured Alicyclobacillaceae bacterium. Taxonomy (GTDB): domain Bacteria; phylum Bacillota; class Bacilli; order Alicyclobacillales; family Alicyclobacillaceae; genus Alicyclobacillus_A. The sequence goes on along the minus strand of CAWBGB010000012.1, from coordinate 191,454 downwards.
AGTACGGCTGGAAACCATCGTCCCTGAGAGATTGATTGAACCGGTGGTCAACGCAATGCTGCAAGCGCATCCTTACGAAGAAGTGGCATACGATATTTATCCTCTCGAACTGATGGGTAAATCGTACGGGCTCGGTCGAGTCGGAAATCTTCGAGACGAGATGTCGCTCGCCGAATTTGCCACGTACGTGAAGACGGTTCTCGGTTTGCCGCACATTCGTTTCGGTGGGGACCCAAATTCCATGGTGAACCGTGTGGCTGTGCTCGGTGGATCCGGAGGACGTTGGGTGCAGAAGGCGATAGCCAAAGGTGCACAGGTGCTGGTTACGGCAGACTGTGATCACCACGTCGTTGCCGAAGCGTGGCAGGATGGCCTGGCCATTGTGGACGCGACACATGCATCTCTGGAGCGGCCCGTGCTGCACCGTCTTCAAAAGGAACTGGAAGACGCGTTTGGTGAAGCGCTTGAGGTAACCGTCGCGGATCTGAATGAAGACCCATTTCATTGGGTGTAGGATTGGTATGCGCGGTGTGCAATGCCAATTTCACCAGCAGACATCACTTGATGCTGGTGTTGTAAATACGTTATACTCGAACATGCTGAGTTGAACAGGAAAGTAAGCTGGGCAACCGCCGGTGCAGTGTCGAAAGACCGCACGGGAGGAAAGTCCGAGCTCCATAGGGCAGGGTGCCGGATAACGTCCGGCGGGAGCAATCCTAGGGATAGTGCCACAGAAATGGAGACCGCCGATGGAGTTGATGCTTCGTTTCGGGAGCATCGCTCACAGGCAAGGGTGCAACGGTGCGGTAAGAGCGCACCAGCAGCCTGGAGACAGGCTGGCTAGGTAAACCCCACCTGGAGCAAGACCGGATAGGAGCGCATATGTGGTGGCCCGCCACGCGCTCGGGTAGGTCGCTTGAGCCGGCTGGCAACAGTCGGCCTAGATAGATGGTTGCCGCTCCATATGTGTGCGAGGCAGCAAGGCGTCGCGTCCGGTTCTCCGGATACGGACGCTAGGTCTGCCGCTTGCAGCACGCGGAGTACAGAACTCGGCTTACAGGCTTGCTTTCCTCGCAGTTACATACCCTTTGGGGAGACCGCATCATTCTCGGGGTACAGAGCCCGAGATGGTGCGGTTTTTTCGTATTTATTTTTCGTATTTAGAAAATAGATACCCATAAACTGTTCACAGCTGTTGTATCCGACATTACAGGTTCCCTTTTTGCCCACATTATTGACAAGTCTACGGTTCAAGGTAAACGGTTTGTGTTAGGTAGAGTCTCATTAGGTGGTGTAAAATCTGAGGCTTGATATTGACGAAAAAGCCATCGAGTGCAACCTACTAAAGTGACACCAAACACATTAGTAGAGGAGGCAACCTCGATGGCTTCTATGGATAAGATCGCACTTTTGGAGCTTATCCGCAAGATCGGTTTGGAGGATGGGGATATCGATTTTCTGCGGGAGGGTTTGAAGGTGCTCGCAGAAGCGGTGATGGATGCCGAGGTCAGTCAACTCATCGGTGCTGAGCGCTTCGAACGAAGCACTGAGCGCAAGAATTACCGCAATGGATACCGACGCAGAGAGTGGGATACGAGGGTCGGAACCATTGAATTGCAAATTCCCAAGCTACGTAAAGGCAGCTATTTCCCCGGTTTATTAGAGCCACGACGTCGGGCGGAGAAGGCGTTACTCAATGTCGTCCAGGAAGCCTATGTGCATGGTGTGAGCACCCGTAAGGTTGATGAACTTGTGGAGTCGCTGGGCATCGGCGGAATCAGCAAGAGTGAAGTGTCTCGCATCTGCAAGGAGCTCGATGAGGTTGTCCATGCGTTTAAGAGTCGCCCACTTGAAGGTGAGTTCCCCTATGTTTGGCTAGATGCCACCTTCCCCAAGGTTCGTGAGGGTGGTCGGGTCCAGAGTATGGCGTTTGTCATTGCCGTTGGTGTGAAAGACACCGGCGAGCGCGAGGTGTTGGGCTTTGACCTTGGAACAAGCGAAGACGGTTCATTCTGGCTGACCTTTCTGCGGAGCCTGGTGGCAAGAGGGCTAAGGGGCGTCAAACTGGCGATTAGTGATGCTCATGAAGGACTGAGAGCGGCGATTGAAACGACGCTGGTCGGAGCTACATGGCAGCGGTGCAGGGTCCATGTGATGCGCAATGTACTGAGTCAGGTGCCAAAATCCTCACAAGCCATGGTGTCGTCGATTGTCCGCACGATTTTTGCCCAACCAACACAGGAGTCAGCGAAAGAACAACTCGCTGTGGTGGTACAGCAATTGAAGAGTCGGTTTCCGAAGGCGATGGATGTGTTGCAGAAAGCGGAGGAGGACGTACTGGCGTACATGGCATTTCCGAGAGAGCATTGGCGTCAGATTTGCTCAACCAATCCACTCGAGCGACTGAACCGAGAAATTCGCCGTCGTATAGACGTCGTTGGGATCTTCCCAAACCGGGACTCTGTGATCCGGCTCGTGGGAACCATTCTCCAAGAGCAACACGATGAATGGAGCATTGCACGCCGCTATTTCAGCTTGGAGTCGATGGCTAAGCTGACGGGCAACCAGGCGTTGCTGGCACCGACTTCAGTTCTACACAAATGACGCATGTCACTTAGTAGAAGCACTCGAAGAATTTCCACCACTTGACGGGACACTACCTTGTGTTATCTGAGGACCTTTAATATCCAATGATTCGAGTTGAATGCTTTGGCGATGTTACCGGACGACTTGCATGTGACGATAGAAAGGTTGCCACAACAGTCGAATTATGATCCTGTTTAGGATCACTGTGATCCTATTTCGGATCAATTTTGGACAGTCCTGATTAAGCCCGTTACTTTGGTTCGAAATCAAACTATATTTGAATGAACATCTGACCGCAGTGGAAGAAAATCTGTCCTCTGACAGACTGATGTGTTAAGTGGTATGGCGGCTATGTGAGGATTGAGGGATAGCGTGGGGAACATAACACAATCTTCAGATACATACCAATGCAGTCCGCCTTTTATTTCTTGAGTACTTTAAAAGTATCGCGTACTTTTCTTGCAAATGCTAAGAGTCGGTCAATAGACTGAAAGTTAATGTAGATAAGATTGGCTTTTCAAATAACCAATGAGATTATACAGCCGAAACTTTAATGCTGTGTTTCCGAAGTGCATCAATGAATGGGTTGACTCGCGTTCAAGAAGTGGAAAATCACCTAAGTTGAGAGCTTTTCAGTGCTTGTCTAAGGAATTAAAAGCAAAAAAACCGGATGCCGCAGTTGGGATTAATCGATCTATGATTGTTACTCTGATGTTACGAGTTACGGTTGCGACACACATGACGTCGGTTGACGCAGAGGTGCCACCCATGAGCAAATCGTTTACATAATGCTTTACGATTTGACATCTAGAGGACCTTCTTATTGGGAAAATTCGTTTTTATAAGTTATGTGCAGGATGGATATAATGAATGGGCTGTTTTCCTCGTCTACACATTTTGAGCGGTGATAACTTCCACAAAAGGACTACGCCTTAGACAAGGTTAAGGCGCTTTCGATCCTGTTCGACGATTTGCACATCACTATGCAGATGGCGGCAGAGTATAACGAGGTTCCGATTGACACGATGAAAACCAGTAGTTGCTTGCGCCTGTAGCGAATCATGCGCGGGATGATCCGCTCGATAAGATAAGGTACAACTGCTCTAGCGTGGTGTCCTGCCGTATGTAACGTACGGTCTTTAATATGTTCTTGGGTAAACGTTGCACATCGAACCTCCAACAAGAAAAGCGCGTCTCTCGACACGCCTTTCCGACTAACCTTGTTTTAATGCTGGAATTGAATAAGCGATCTCCAAGAAACGAACTCGCCCATGCCATCCGCAATATGACTTTGACCAGTTTCGTCTTGCCATGCTGGAGCAAAATCGTCCATACCAATCACTTGACCTTGATAGTTGACTAAAGGACCGCCGGAGTTGCCAGGGTTAGTGGCTGCATCTGTTTGGATGTATTCAACTCCTGTGGGTGCGTTCCAGATAGACGATACCACACCCTTAGTTACCGAATCATACATGCCAAGTGGTGAACCGACAGCAATTACCGCAGTACCAGGTGCCGGATCAGCCGTTGCAATCGGGAGTGGTGATACGCCTGTCAATGGAGTGCTGAGTTTCAACAGAGCCACGTCATTAGTCGCATCGTAGCGGTCAACCGTAGCGGTGTACTGGTTTTTTCCAAGCTGAAATGTGATATTGGATGGCGGTGTGTATTGGGTAGCATCCGTGGAGCCGTTATTGATGACGTGGAATGCTGTTAGAATGTGTTGATTGTCTCCAATTACCCAAGCCGCGCCTTCTGCTACAGACTGTGTGTCTGAGTGTTGCGCCACTACCATACCAGTAGACTTCATAACGTAAGCAGCCAAGTCAATTGTCTGTTGGTCTTCGTTAGACATCTTGCTTAACGCTGTTACATCGCTTTGAAGTGACTGGACTTGAGTTTGCAAGGCACTGATTTCTTTTTGGTCTGATGTTACGCTGTTTTGAAGAGATTTGTGTTGACTATTTAGGGTGTCGATTTCCTTTTGCACCTTGGCGAATGCAAACATAGCCCCATAGCGCGTGAAGTTTTGATCCAGATGCATTTTCCCATCACTAAATGGCCACATCAAATCGACTCCATCATGTACCTCATGATAATAAGGAAGCATCCAGCCAGGTAAGTCTGACGGATCAGATGAGGCAAATGTCGTTGTCGTCCCTCCGACAGCAATCAAGGCTCCCATTGTGGATAGGCCAATCTTCCATTTCCGGTTCAAGAAAGATTCCCCCTCCCCTGAAAAATAAAAATATTCTGACATATATACTTCATTCGGCAGATAGTTTAAGTTTCCTTTTCGTCCTCAAAAAAGCGCGACTCTCGACGCGCCTTCTCCGACTCTATTTAGGTTTTCTCAATGCCCCACAAATCGGCTTCCTCTTCAATCCAACGTGCTTGGAACGCTATTTTTCTCTCCATCAACTCTGCAACAAACTCCTGCTTGGCGTCCAAGGAAAGTGTTATCGCTCCGTGCGTAGAAAACAACTTTAACAGCCTTGTCATGCCGCTAGTTGTTATCAGTCTCATTGCTTGGAAATTCTCAATCCCTGACGTCCGCGGTCCTGTGGTTGTGGTCAGTTAACTGCTTCTCATGCCGTAACACTCATATATCTCACGTAAACAGACGAGCGGTCTTGGTGGTGGCCGCCGTTTGTTTGTCCCTAACTGTTTTCATGTGCGCGTTGATGAAACTCTAGACCGTCTGATAGCCGCCTTGGATGTGTGACACTCCGTATTCCTTGCTCTTTTCCGTTATGTAGTAGTTGATGTCCTCGATCACACGATGGGAATACTTCAATGCTTGGGCACCATCTTGGTAGTCTTTCGCGTTCCATTCCTGGTCTGCAACGTCGTAAAGGCGTTTCAAGTTTGCAGAGTCAGCCTGTAGCTTCTCCTTGACGTCATCGCGCATTACACTTCGCAATTGCATTTTCGAGAACAGTCGGACCCGTGGGATGGATGGAGAATTCTCATTCATGAGCAGGGTAACCGAATTGAGGTGTACATGCGCAGGGGAACTGTGTGACGAACAAGTTTCCGGAACTGCAGGACGCTATACACCGCATCCACGCCCACACCGCTGTCCTGGAGTGTGGTATCTGCCTACGCGATGGTCGTTCTGTGTTCGATTTGTCTACCGAGGCAGGATTTGTGATGAACGGAAAGATTATGTTGGCAGTGAATACCCATCCTACGACATTCGTCGAGTGTGACGGTGCTTTATACTGACCGCAACCTTTTACGCGAAACGCTGATAGATCGTAAGGCCGTTTTAACCGAAATCATTGAACCCTCGCGTGTGATTACGGATTACGCTCACGATGTATATGGATGCGGCCGGTATTCAACTAAAGAAGCTGACAGAGGGGCGGAACTGGGAAGGCGAAGCGTAAGGACAGCATATACCGCCCGGATACCCCGGTCGTACGACTGGATTGGATCAAGATAAAGAACTGGAAGGAAATCAACGCGGTGATCCTTGGTTACCGAACAGAACCGCAATTTGGGCTGATTGTTGGTCTTCACTTCCTGACGATGTATAACAAACCAGTAGCCACCGCGGAGTTCGGATTCAAACTAGAAGAAAAGCTTGCATTCCTTGAGATTGTAAGGCAGATTCACACAGTGAAAGATCGCTATGCGCAGTGGGTTGAGCCCTGGTTGTGCTGCCGAATCAAGTAAAAGTCACAAACTGCGAATTGCCGTATTTGAATCGCTTGCAGGGGAAAGATCTATCTGAATGCAGATGGATTAGTTAAGATTTGACTGGTCAGCCTTTCAGAGACTCAAGCCATTCAGCATAGCACATGTCGCACAATGACTCGTCCTGTTCTTCTCCGGTCTCATAAAAGGTCACATAGTACGGCCTATGGTCAACGTCGCGCTCACAGTAATAACACTTGTCAGCCATTTCCCCGTACCTCCTCACTAATCATCAGGATGAAATTTCGTTTGTAATTTTCCAGGAGGATTGATTCTTTATCCCAAACAGTATCTGGAGAGAACGGATCAACATCACCTGCGTACTGTGACGTTTAAGGGTTTCTAACCGGGTAAGTACCCTGAGGAATGCAGGTGGATGAGCTAGAGGCGATGAATCGTGTGCGGACTTTTCACGTTAGCCAACGAGGATTGGATTTCATGCTGGATTACTTCGGAGTCGCGGACACCGGATTCCGGTATCCGCCGCGCTACAATATCGCACCTTCACAACAGGTACCTGCCCATCATCTCAGATGGTAAACGACGACGCATCGGGTTCCTGAAATGGGGCCTTTTTCCGTAGGAGGGATCGATCAACTGTTTCTGACCACGCCGAAACGTGCGACGGCACACGACGCAAGACAGGCGTTAATGTGTGGTCGCCGACCCCTCCTACGTCGACGACCGATGACGGCCACTCACGCCGCCCTACCTGAGAGGCAGTATACGTCATGTTGTGACGGTATGTGTCGGACAGTGGTTTAAGAAAAGTTGTGCTGCTGTCACATTGGAACTATAGACCATTTACCGTACAATACGTTACCGAACTGAGCAAGGAGGCTGGAGAGTGGATAAATTACGCTATCCAATCGGTGAGTTTGAACCTATTCGGGATGTTAATACTGACCAACGGCAGGCGTCACTGTGCAATCTAATAAATATAGTAAAATACTATTGCGTAGAACCAAAATAAAAGTAAGTGTTGTGGAGGGAAAGCATCGATGACAACAACTACAGATTTTTTGACTGCAGTTCGTGAAAGACGTTCAATCTACGGGATCAGAAAAGAATCCCCGATTTCCGATGAACGTATCGAGGAAATCATACGAGAGGCCATCAAGCATACACCTTCCGCATTTAACTCGCAAAGCACAAGGGTGGTTTTGCTTTTGGGTGAGCAACATGACAAACTCTGGGATTTGACGACGGAGGTATTGAAATCCGTTGTCCCCGAGAGTCAGTTTGAATCCACTCAACAAAGAATGAACGGATTTCGTAGCGGATATGGCACAGTGCTTTTCTTCGAAGATCAGTCTGTGATTGAGGAATTACAAAGGAAGTTCCCATTATATCAGGATAATTTCCCGGTGTGGTCGCAACACACTAACGCCATGCATCAATTCGTGATTTGGACCGCTCTCGAAGCCGAAGGACTTGGTGCAAGCCTGCAGCATTACAATCCTCTTATTGACGAAAGGGTCAAGGCAGAATGGAACATACCTGAAAGTTGGCAGTTGGTAGCTCAAATGCCTTTCGGTAAACCTACAACACCTGCTAATGATAAGGAATTTAAACCTGTGGAAGATCGTTTCAAGGTCTTTAAATAAGACATGAATTGAGGGCTATCCACAAGAGGATAGCCCTTTCTCATCCGTAACAGTTGAGATCCGTCATGGTTGCACCTGTACTGATGTCAGTGCTTCAGCTGTATTGCAGGATATTTAAACCCGTATCGGGCTCCCGAGAAAAAGGAAGCCACCCTTGCAGACAGGGTACCTTCTCTTGCTGAGCCGCAGGCCGGATTACGGGCTAACCGACTGACTCATAGATGAGGTTAGTTCAATGATGACGGCAGGGGCAGGTGTGGCTTCCGCTGTAAGCATCACATACTTGTCAGCAGTCATTGTGACACTGTGAGCGTTCGTTACGGTGATCACTCGGTTGTGGTTAAACAGTTGGAGAAGAGCGCCAGCGATTGTAGAACTTGTTGCTATATTCTCGATCACTCCTTTTTTGGCATATGCCTTAAGTAAACACGACAGAATACGTGGAAACCGTGGACAAGGGTCTTGGGTCCCCGGGTACAGTCCAAAGCGCAATGTCTGAAAGGCCACTCCGCGGCAACAGCGGAGTGGCGTAGTGTAGGTTCACTTTTCTTTACAAGCTTGATAATTGACGTTTCGGCAGTTCTGTTAGAGTCATTCGTACTGACTGCCAAGTGATCGTTACGAACAAAGCCAACAGAACCCAGAACATGTGTGTGAACCCAGAAAAGTTGTGGTCAATGGTTGACTAGGTGGTTTAAGGCAAAGGTTGTCGGCAAGGAAAGTGCCAGAAATGATCCCGTTGCTACAACCATGAGTATCTGGAACGTAGTATGCGAAGACCTAATGTTATCTCGTCTTGTACGTTGAGCGATGTAAACGAGGCTTAATAGAGTTGGAAATATAAAGACAAATATAAAGACCATGTGCATTTGTTCGACGAGTGGCGGAAATAGACTCGCAAGGCCAACGTCAATACACCTGTTAGACGGAGTGCGAGTTGTGACCCAGAGGAATAGCAACGCGGTGAGGGCTATGAAATCAAGAAACACGCGTTTAGGAAATATGATGGCCAGTGCAACGAATGGTGTTGAACAAACGCCCCTAAAACACCAATCAGTGACTGATTGTAAGGCGCTGGGCCGTTCTTCATGCTGGTTTGACCGAATGCCATAAATTTTTCTGCGTAGTGGATTAAGCACGTCGGCCCGAGCCAAAGGGCAGTGATTCCACTGAAGATGCCAGCAGTAAATAATGCTGAAAGCGAAACACGCCATTGTTTACTTAGGAGCAAGTAAATCCAGATGGCTGCAGGTGTTACTTTGAAATAATGGCGAGTCCAAGAGGGATACCAGCTCACCACTGCTTGTCGTCTGTTGTATAGCAAATAAAACGACAATGCCACAGCTGAAAAAAGGATGCAATTCACATTACCTACTGCAACGTCCAATCGAAACGGTGTCATGACGCTTGCGGCCTAAAACCTCGACGTACTTCCAATCAAGACGCGGCCATAGTATCTGGAAATCCAAAATACGACAAGACTGTACAATTGAATGCTCAGTGCCATCCAGATTACTGATGACAAAGAAAACGGTAAAGCGCTCAATAGGTGTACCAGAACACCGGAAATTGCGGAGGATATATATACTGGTTGTGCGGCAGAAACGGAAAGTGAAATCGCGCAAGAAATGTCTGTTGGAGATGTAAGTTATAAAGTGTACTTCCAGATTGATGGTGGAGAATCGTTTCAAAGGCATAGTAAAAAAATCCGTAGTCATAGTGGAGTAAATGTATCGCATACAGCCCATTCCATTGAGCAAATACTAACAAGCTGAACACGACGATGGTAAGGAGTTAGAATGCTAATTTCAATAAATGTAGTTGTTCTAGCCTTCCGATATTCGTCTCCAGGAGAAGATAACCGACAGCGTATCGCATTCCTCTCGCAACCCTAATATCATGTACCCTATACCTATTAGGATACAATGCAATCGTCTGGTAGAGGAAAGCCATTCTTTCCGATGGTGGACGCGGTTCTTCTAGGAAGGTGCCAATCATCCAAATATAGGAATATTCCTTGTCTAATGACCTCTCTTACATTGAAGAACCGTATTATCCAGGCATTTCGCACAAACCATCGTTTATTACGAGGTTCGTTGGCCTACGTTCTAGTAGACACACACACTGGCTTCGGCGTCAACCGGCGGTTCGCAATATGCACCTCCAAGGCTGTTCTCCGTTCCCACAACATTTGTTGATGGACGGAGATTCAGCACATGGAACTCATACGCAGGAATACGTACTTGCTCTCCGAGGTACCCAAGAGACACATGTAACATAACCACCCAGTGCATACTACTTTCAGATATCATCGGTATGTGATACGCCCGAGGTAATGACAATTCCTGAAGCACTGTGTTGCGCCGGAGCCGTACCACATATGGGATATGGGCAAGGGATAGGGGGCTACATTCATGAGTTGGTGGGTTATTTTATTGATTTTTGTCGTTTTAGCTCTGTTTGCTTTTCTGATGTCGCCTCCGACGTACCTCGTAGACAAACTGGTCGACAAGTTCCAATCGCACCCTAATCTGGATGAGAACAGCATTTCCACGATTATGGTGAACGGTGTTGAAATTGAAGGAGAACAACGGGCGAAATTTATTCGGGACTTCAACGAGGCTAACTTTTTGTATGAGGGTGGCTACGATCCCAAAAATAGCGAAGGCCCCATTCGTGTCAAAATAGAGCAGGGAAGTCGTGTTCTCATCTTCAGCATGTACCTTTGTCAAGACGATCAAGTGGAAATCGTAAGACATAAAGGCACGAAGCATGCATCATATCGAGTTCAATCCGGTGACTTAAGGAAATTCCTTTCTTCCCTAGGGGAAGGGTCAAACGTGTAGACATCATGCAGACCGGTTTTCCGCACGCCATCTGCACACGGCACTACGTCCATGATAGAATTCCATTATCAAATCGGGCAGCGTCCGCAGATACAATGCATCGTGCGAACACTACTGGGAAACGGATGTAGGGAGAATTAGAAATGTTCCCCCGCAAAGCATGGCCGAGCTGCCCAATTCGCACAGTCCCCTCAGTATCACATCAGCGACCACACGAGTGGCCGCTAGACGTGCTTATCCCGCGAGAGATCCTTCCAATCGCAACAATTGAGCTTTTGTGTCTATCCCTCCCCGATACCCGGCCAGCGTTCCATCTTTGCCAATCACACGGTGACAGGGAACGATGATGGGGAGGGGATTCGCGCCGTTGGCGGCACCCACCGCGCGGGCCGCTGTGGGTTTCCCAATTTCTCTGGCAACCTCGGCGTAGGTGCGAACTTCTCCGTATGGGATGCGGGTCAAAGCCTGCCAGACCGATTTCTGGAACGGGGTGCCGTAGAAGTCGAGTGGAACGGTGAATTCTCTTCGTTGTTTCCCCAGGTATTCCATTAGCTGCTCACGGTATCTGCGGAGTTTATTGTTATCCTCGACGAGCTGTGTGTCATGGATGTGCCTGTCCAGCCACTGTTTCAACGTGAGAAAGCTCTCGTTCGGCAATGTGATGCGACAAAGTCCTACGTCCGTTGCAGCTAGATACAAGGTCCAGTATCTATACGTGAAAAAAGACCACCACACTTTCATTGAGTCATCCTCCCATTAGTCGTACGTGCAATAGCGTGGTTCCGGTATTCTGACGGGGTTCGGCCTGTTGCTCGCCGGAACACAACTGAGAAGTGAGACAAGCTTCGAAATCCGAGCTCGAACGCGATGTCTGCTATGGACTTGCTGTGCTCGTGTTTCAGCGATTCCATCGCACGGGTGATGCGAGTCCGGAAGATGTACTGAGCCGGAGTCATCCCCGTCACGCGCTTAAATACGCGGTGTAGGTGGTACGGACTGATGCTGAGCTGCTTTGCTACGGTAGAAAGGGTCAGCCGTTCATGGCATCGACGCTGGATGAGGTCTTTCATTTGCATCACGAGTTCTATATCGGGGCAATGCGGACGTTCGTCTGGTCGACACCGCTTGCACGGTCGAAATCCTGCCTGAACAGCCTCTTGGATGCTGCTAAAAATCCGCACATTGTCCCGCTTGGGTGTACGCGAGCGGCACGACGGCCGACAAAAAATACCCGTTGTCAAGACGGCGTAATAATATTGTCCGTCAAAGGTGGGTTCACAATTGAGGATGGCTTTCCAGATGGCTTCGTCCATAATATCACCTGCCAACTCCACTATACTTCGAGCTCTCCATCCTTGTCAGTTCTCAGGAATATGAGGGCAAGAAAATGACAGTAAAATGGTGCCCTTGTGAATCTAAGTTGGGATAGGAAATACTGGAGAAATCGGCACTGTTTCGAGGTGCCGTGGAAACGTGCACTTCAGGTGCTAGCATACGGAACGGCACAATTGGTTCTCCGCTCAAGTCACGTAGGTCCCATTGGGAGCAAACGAAACACACATGCGTAGAGGAACAAAAATGGTACTCACAACTGTATTAGCTGTCGTCGCCGCAGGCGGTGGGTTTGTTAGCTATATGTACTACACACTCCAGCCAGAGCATCATTTTGTCCACGTGAAGCCGATAGTCAATCGAAGGGGGAGCGCAGGGCAGCGCGGCCTCAACGTGCTGGTTCTGGGTTCCGATGCCCGTCCCAACGATGTAGCTTCCCATACATTTTCTATTCTGCTTTGTCACATTGACTTTTCGACCAAGGAATACGACGTGTTGAGCATTCCACGGGACAGCCGTGTCTATGTACCTGGATGGGGGCACACCAAACTCACAAATGTCCAGTACTTAGGCCAATCCGATGGTGATGTCGAAAAGGGTGTTATGGACGTGGTGGACCAGGTAGGGGCGTTGACCGGCCTCCCGATTCACTATTATGCGGAGACCAACTTTTGGGGTCTACAAGCGATGGTGGATACCATTGGTCCCATCCGAATGACGATTCCGTTTGACGAGATACTTACGCACTCGTGGTATGCAAAAAATCGCGGCAAAGTATTCAAGAAAGGAACGTATGAATTAGATGGGGAAATGGGGGCGGAGGTCGTACATGAGCGCGATTCTTTACCCCAAGGAGACTACAGTCGACAAAGGCTTCAAGAGGAAGCATTGATTGGGATTGCAAACGCGCTGTTGAAACCATCGAATCTGCCGAAGTTGCCAGCTTTCTTTCACACTGTGCCGCAGTACATGATTGCCACCAACATGAAGGAGCAAGACATGTTGAGCTTTGTATTGGCCGTAAGATCGTTTCAACCGTCGCAAGTGCACTACTTCACGATCGAAGGGCACAGTCAGACGGCGTACGATGACGTGTTGAAGGCCTATTCGTCACAGATCATCTTGAATCAAGACGACCTACATCAAATCATTACTCGATATTTCACAACTTAGCGTCATATGTGAAATAAGAGCAGCGGTACGATGTCAATACCCTCAGGCAACATAATATCTTTTGAATCGCTGCTTTTTTGGAGGTGGTGCCGAATTTGGCAATACTCAACTAGGCCTACCCTACCTAGCTTTTAATATTTTTCCTATTGATCTAGGAACTGGTGGATTCGGTGTCGATCACGTTTCTGTTACGCATGTTGTCGGATCGCTCCTTCCGGAGTGTAGAGTTGGTTGGTCTTTAGCAGATGGAAGACCACCCGCATCAGTTTCCGGGCTGTAAGCGCAAGGGCACGTCCCTCGGCAAATTCTTTGGGCTCCGCTTTCTTCTTGGCATAGTACTCGGCAAAAACAGGGTCGTGCACCCGGACACTGTTGGCCGCTTCAACCATGTAGTATTTCAGATAGCGGTTGCCAGAATGAATGAGTCGAGTTCGGTTTGCTGTGAATTTCCCGGACTGGTGAACGGTCCAAGCGAGCCCGGCGTACTTTGCTGCTTCCGTGTGACTCTTGAACTGGCTAACGTCCAGTTCGGCCACAATACCGGAGGCGAAAACGGAACCGATACCGGGAATGGAATCGAGTGTTTGCGGGATCGTCGCCAAGTGATCCTCAATGCCTTTACGCAGCGCTTTGAGTTGCTCTTGTACCGTGCGAATCACGCGGATGCTCGAAGCCATTGCGAGATTCACCGAGTCCGACATAGACTGCGGCAGACCGGTACGAAGAGCGAGCGGCCTTCTGCAAAGTCTGAGCGACTACCTCGGGATTGTCGAAGCGATTCTTTCCATGTTCAACAAGGAAGTCAATAAGACGCTCCAAGGACATCTCAGCGATTTCCTCGACGGATTCGAACTCCTCCATGACGGCCAGTGAAGTGGCAGAGAGCTTGTTTCTGCGAAAGGGTCCGGTGATGGTGTAGTCACTGAATTTGAGAAACAAGTTGGTCATGAGGAAGTTGCTTTCCCGAGTCAGGTCCTGCATCAAGTGGTAACGGGCACGTGTCAGACGCTGCAGCGCCATGAGCGGTTCGCTCCAGGTAAACGGATGCGGAAGAGGGCCTGTCCGAAGCTTGGCTGCGATAAACCAGGCATCCACCCTGTCGTTTTTTGCGGCGCTCAGGTAATTGGACTTCTTAAACTCCCGGATGAGGCTGGGATTGAAGACGTACACCCGACTACGCTGAATGCCGAAGTCCAAGTGACGCTGGAGATACATGGCGGCATGGGTTGAATAGCACCCGATATGTTCGAGACCGAAGAGAATCTCTTCAGCCCGGTGCTTCTGTACCAACTTGGTGATGCGATCCTGAAACTCCAAAATGCCGGGGCGATTGTTGGTAACGGTGAATCGGCTAACAGGCCGCTTCTCATCGTCCCGTGTCAAACAGCAAATCACGTTGGCCTGGCTGCCTACATCAATTCCGACAAACAAGGGAGAGGGCACGGCAATCACCTCCTTCGGTTAGGATGTAGATGTCTACGGCCTTGGGATGACCCTGGGAAACCCATGAACGACAGCCTTGCGAGCTATTGGAATACACCGGAAGCCATCGGTGCACGAGCCTCCCTCTGCTGGTAGGAGGGATGACTGACCGGGAAACAGTCAGCGTGTAGGTCTATTCCATGGGGCCAGGGGAACTCTCTTAGTTCGGAAGACACCCTCAGCATGAGGGGCAACGGGATGAAGCGGAACATTCCCTTGGTAGACACCTAAGGCTATTTTCCCAAGGCCAGCCCAAGGCCGTAAACAATCGAAGAACTTAAAATTGTCTCTATTAACATGTCAGGTTTTCAAAGAGAGATTATGTTGACTAATTGCGTTCCAAAGATACTATACAAGTGATGATAAAAAATGATAGAAATCTGATTGACAAACAATCCGTAGGTCAATATACTTCATTTTGTAACTTGAATTTCGTTAGCCCATAATCATGGGTAAGTGAATTGGGGGGACTCTCGTGCCAAAGTCCAAGTGGATAGTAGACACAGCGCACAGCAGTATCGATTTTGCCGTGAAGCACATGATGATTGCGACAGTAAAAGGGACTTTTCACAACTTCGATGCTTCCATCGAGGCAGATCCGACTGATTTGACCACCGCAAACATCCGATTCACGGTGGATGTCGCGAGCGTCGACACCCGCAACAGTGACCGCGATGCACACCTGAAGAATGCTGATTTTTTTGATGTTGAAAAGTATCCTCAGATCACGTTCCAATCGACTAAGATTGTCAAGACTGGTGAAGGTGAGTACGACGTCACGGGAGACCTGACGATTCACGGTACCACGCGGCCCGAAACGTTTGCGGTTACGTTTGAGGGACAAGGGAAAGATCCGTGGGGTAATGAAAAGGTTGGGTTCAGCGCAGAAGGAAAAATCAACCGTAGTGACTACGGATTAAAGTACAACGCGGCTCTGGAAACCGGCGGAGTGATGATTGGAGAACAGGTTAAGATTTCGATTCAAATCGAGGCAGCCAAGCAAGCCTGAGTAGTTAATCAACGAGAGAACATAAGATAGAAAAGGTGTCCCGTGGGGCACCTTTTCGTTATGTAAGCTGTCATTGGAACCGGAGGCGACCAGAACCATCCACAGAACCGCGACGGGACAGTCTTGTCACCCTTGTACAGGTGTGTTACGTTGCAGATATACATAAGTGGGATATGGTAGGGCGGCTTCCGGTTGGGGAGCCGCAGGTTACAGCCAGGAGGGACGCACGTTGGAAGAACAGAAGATTTTGAATCCCAGTGAAACACTCGTCGGGGCACTTGGCATTGAAATCACAGAGGTCACACCGGACAAAGTGATTGCCACCATGCCCGTGCACGCTTCCACTCGGCAACCGATGGGGATCTTGCACGGCGGGGCGTCGGTTGCGTTGGCGGAGACGGTGGCAAGCGTCGGAACATGGAACTTGATTGACCAGGACCGACAAATCGCCGTGGGCTTGGAAATCAACGCGAACCACATTCGCAGCAAGGATAGTGGTATCGTCACTGCCATTGCCACTCCTCTACACAAAGGCAAGACGACCATGGTCTGGGATATCCGCATCGTTGATGAACAGGAAAATCTGATTTGCGTATCGCGCTGCACGTTGGCCATTCGGGATGTTCGACGTGGATAAAACGTATCGATGCAGCGACTTTTTGGCCGTAACTCAAGGAAAACTTGCACCTCCACCGTGTGATACGGCATTGGGCATACAGATTGTGTACTGCGAGCAGGGCGAGGCAAAAGCACAGTGGATGGCATCCGAGACGTTGTTGAACGGACATGCTGTCATCATGGGAGGATTGATCTCCGCCGCGACGGACGCCGTCATGGCCTATGCCATCGCTTCCTCCCTCCAGGATCATCAATCTTTCACTTCCATTAATTTACAGACGACGTATCACCGACCGGCTCGCTCTGGTCGTCTCGACATTGAGGCACGCGTCAAACAATCCGGACGCACCATTGCCTACCTTGTAGCCGAAGTGCACCAGGAGGGCAAACTTGTGGCGACATCTATCTCATCTGTATTGATAAGGAGCTCCAACGAATGACCGAATCATACAACAGCAACAACACAGTCGCAGCGGACGTTCTGGAACGGGTCACGGCAGATCCATTTGCACAACACCTTGGCATTGAAGTTGTCGAGGTTTCATTGGGACGGGCTGTCATCCGCATGAAGGTGCAACCCTGGATGGCCAACGCGATGGGAACTCCGCACGGAGGAGCAATCTTCGCGCTGGTTGATACGGCGCTTGCGTTCGCCAGCAACTCGTACGGAACCAAGGCGGTGGCGCTGGATGTAAACATCACGTACTGCCGACCGGCGCTCATCGGCTCCACCGTGACGGCCACGGCGGAACAGGCGAACCTCACCCGGCGCACGGGCCTCTACCTGATTTCGGCGAAGTCTGAGGACGGAAAACTGATTGCTTCCGCACGGGGAACCGTATTTCGTACGGAAGATACGGTGCGCTGACTGGCCGTGGGGCGCTGGTCGTTGTCAAGTGAAGTCCCGTGACGCTACAATGTTAGTAATAAACTGTTGAAGCCCAATGGACAGCGTAAAGGAGCGATGGAATGGAACACCATTATGCACATACCCACGACCATTCAAACGTGTTTCATTCGCATGCTCCTGTGGCCAAGATGAGGATGGCTTTCTTGCTCACGCTGTGCATTTTTGCAGTGGAAATTGCCGGCGGGATGATTTCACACAGTCTGGCGTTGCTCGCAGATGCCGGGCACGTGCTAACAGATTTAGCGGCCATCGGACTGTCGTGGTACGCATTGCTGCAGTCGGAGAAGCCATCGGATCAATTCATGACGTTCGGATACTACCGAGCGGGCATTGTGGCTGCGCTCGTCAACGGGATTACCCTGATAATCATCACCTTGTGGATTTTGTGGGAGGCCGTTCAGCGGTTTCAGCACGCTGAACCGGTCACAAGCACGTGGATGTTCATCAGTGCCGGGGTAGGCTTATTAGTGAATCTGTACCTCGGACTTGGCATGAGGCACGAGGACAATATGAACGTCAAGAGCGCGGTGCTTCACATGGTCGGTGATGCTGCCGCATCTGCGGCCGTCATTGTTGGCGGACTTGTCATATGGTTGACCGGCTGGTACGTGGTAGATCCCCTGTTGAGCGTTGCCATTGCGATTCTCATTTCGTTTGGTGCTTGGCAACTTGTGCGACAGACGGTTGTCATCCTTATGGAAGGCACGCCGAGAGATGTGGACCTGGAGAGAGTTATCCGAGCCATCCGCGCTGTACCCGGTGTATATGATGTCCACGATTTGCATGTGTGGAGTATTACTAGCGGAAAGAACGCGTTATCTTGTCACGTGGTGATGGACGGCACTCTGACCGTGCGGGGTAGCCAGGGCGTTCTCCGTGACATCGAGCACCGACTCAGTCACATGAACATCGGGCACGTCACCATTCAAGTGGAAGACCAAGATCATCCTCATGAATCCTCGGTGCTTTGCTGTCAGCAGGACGTTCAAGACCACCATCATCACTAACCGCTCGCACCCCGAAGGTGGGGTAAAGCGCCACTGAGCCATTCGTTTGTATTCCATGGCTGGGATTACAGGGAATGTCCCATCTATGAAAAAACACCGTCCACGTGTGGAGGCCACTGAAAAAGTCCCTCTGATTCCGAAAAAGGCACAATCCCTCAAGAAATTGAGGGGACTGTGCCTTTTTTTCTATATAATTGAGGCATCATTGAGAAGCAGGTGAGTCCACTGATTCGACAACAACAATCACTGATGTTAAGTCCACACATCGAACTTTATGACTTAATTATTCCCAAGGATAATATTTTACGTCGGATTAATGAACTGGTTGACTTCTCATTTGTTTATGATGAACTGAAAGAGAACTACTGTTTGGATAACGGACGAAACGCCATTGATCCGATTCGGATGTTCAAGTATTTGCTTTTAAAAGCGCTCTTTGATTTATCGGACGTCGACGTCGTTGAGCGATCCAAATACGATATGTCATTCAAATACTTTCTTCACATGGCGCCAGAAGATCCGGTGATTGAACCGAGCTCCTTAACCAAGTTTCGAAAGCTACGGCTAAAGGACCTCAATCTTCTCGATATGTTGATCAATAAAACAATTGAAATAGCGATTCAAAAGGAAATTATCAAGAGTAATACGATTATCGTCGATGCGACCCATACGAAAGCCCGCTATAACCAGAAATCCCCCAGAGAAATCCTGCTTGATCGTTCCCGAAAGTTGCGAAAAGCAGTCTACAAGATCGATGAATCCCTGAAATCCAAGTTCCCAACGAAAAACACGACCAATGTACTGGAGGACGAGATCGATTACTGTCAGAAACTCATCGCTGTGCTTGAATTAGAAGGAAGTATCTGCCAGATTCCTAATGTACAAAAACCACTTAATCTGTTGAAAGAAACGGTCGCGGATGACGTGGAGCAGCTACGAATCTCGGAAGACCGGGATGCAAAGGTGGGTCACAAGAGCGCGGATTCTTCGTTCTTTGGATACAAGACTCATATTGCCATGACCGAGGAACGACTGATTACGGCGGCTGTTGTCACGACGGGCGAAAAGACTGACGGTAAGCAGTTGCAGACACTGATTGAAAAAAGTAAGGTAGCCGGTGTGCAAGTCAAGTCGGTTATTGGCGATATGGCCTACTCGGAAAAAGAAAACATAAAATATAGCAAGGACAATGGCATTGAGTTAATCTCCAAATTAAATCGATTCACTACGCAAGGATCGCGTAAGAAAGAGGATGAATTTCAGTTCAATAAAGATGCAGGGATGTATGTGTGCAAGGCCGGACATATGGCAATTCGAAAAGCGCGACAAGGGAAGAAAGGCGTCGGTATTAACCAAGTCACTACTTACTACTTTGATGTAGAGAAATGCAAAAGATGTCCACTCAAGGAGGGCTGCTATACCGAGGGAGCAAAAAGCAAAACCTATTCGGTAAAAATTAAATCGGGCGAACACCTAGAACAGACGGCGTTCCAGCAAACAGAGTACTTCAAGGCAAAAGCGAAAGAACGCTACAAAATTGAAGCAAAGAACAGCGAATTGAAACAAAGACACGGGTATGACGTGGCGTCCTCTTCGGGTCTAGTTGGCATGGAGTTACAAGGTGCCATGGCCATATTCACCGTCAACTTAAAGCGAATATTGAAACTGATCCAGTAAGAAATCACTCTGTGGTACCTGCATAGACAATACAAAAGACGACCCAAACTCTTTAAAACTGGAGAATGGGTCGTCTTTTGTTAGGCTCTTTACTAACTATTAGGGTGAAACCACAAGTTTTTCAGTGGCCTCCACGTGTGGGCGGTGTTTTTCGTTCACTCAGCCGATCCGCTGGTCCTGTTTTGGTAGGACAAGCTGGACCGCGGAATGCCCACATATATCGTAGGTCGTAGACGCACACATGGCCGCCGTACCCACATGAAACGTGAAGTTCCGGGGGACGATGACAAGAG
The DNA here is from genome assembly GCA_963788285.1 of uncultured Alicyclobacillaceae bacterium. Lineage (GTDB taxonomy): Bacteria > Bacillota > Bacilli > Alicyclobacillales > Alicyclobacillaceae > Alicyclobacillus_A. The sequence continues at coordinate 171,212 of CAWBGB010000012.1, read as the reverse complement.
GGAGTAACATGGGCGACGCGAGAGAGGTGACATACGTGCCAACGATGCGAGTCAACGGCGTACAGCTTCACTATTTTGATCAAGGGGCGGGCGTGCCGGTGCTATTTATCCATCCGCCGATGATTGGTGCTGTCTCTTTTGCGTTTCAGGTTCAAGGATTACGCCACAAATGTCGGGTGGTTGGATTTGACATTCGGGGTCAAGGAATGAGTGAGCCGGGAAGTGACAGACTCAAGTATCAGACCATTGTGAATGACGCGGTGGCTCTTCTCGACGCGTTGGCCATCGATAAAGCGGTTGTGTGTGGGTACTCGACTGGAGTGACGGTGGCCATGAAAGCCATGATGCAATACGCGGATCGATTTTCGGCGGGCATTTTCGTCAGCGGGATGTCGGAGGTGAGTGATTTCCTGGTGAAGCGAGAAATCCAACTCGGAGTGCAGTTGGCGAGAATCGAAGCGATGGGTCTGCTCGCCTACGGGCTTGCCTTGGTCAATACGGGGTACCGACCATTGCAACAAGCGATGTATCGAGCGGGAAGACACAGTCATCCGGTGCGTGTAGAACAATACCTTGCGGAAAGCTTAACGCACAATTGTACACGACATTTGGGGGATATCAAGCAACCGGTGCTGTTGGTCTACGGTGGCAAAGACCGACTCTTCCGGCCCTATGGGCGCATCCTGGCTCGCAACTTGCCAAACGCAACCTCTGTTTTGATTCCTGGGATGACGCATCAATTGCCAGGGCGGGCACCCACGTTGTTGAACCGCGCAATTGCCGAATTCGCTGCGCGAGGGGACAGACATGGTATACTAGGCGAAAACACTAAGGTGTTGACTGAATCTTGATGTATCAATGGATTTTCTTCGATCTCGATGGCACATTAACGGATCCAAAAGACGGGATTGTCCGCTCGATTCAATATGCGCTAGAAAAGCTGGGTATTCACGAACCTCATCCAGATAAACTGCAATCATTTATCGGGCCTCCGTTACTGGAGGCGCTGCGTGACACGTATCACATGGATGAGCAGACGGCGCGTGCAGCGCTCGGTTATTACCGGGAACGCTTTGAGGCGCGGGGCATGTTTGAGAACGCGGTGTTTCCCGGCATTGAGGAGCTGCTGTCACAGCTCAGAGCCAACGGTGGGATTTTGGCTGTTGCGACGTCAAAGCCAACCGTGTATGCCAAGAAAATTTGCGAGCATTTTGGACTTGCCCAGTATTTCACCGCCATCGTAGGCAGTGAGTTAGACGGCCGACGTTCGAACAAGGACGAGGTGGTCGCAGCAGCCATGGAGGCCGTGGGTGTACGGGATGTTCGGCGTGCGGTGATGGTTGGCGACAGAAAGTTTGATGTGATGGGGGCGCGGAAGAACGGCATCGATGCAGTGGGCGTTTTGTACGGTTACGGATCGAAATTGGAATTGGAGTTAGAGCGCCCGAGCGCGCTGGTGAATAGTGTTGCAGAGTTGAAGACGGTTCTGCTAGGGCAGGTCCCAGCCGGAAGAGGGACTCATGGTGCGTGAACGACCACCGTGCGGATCCGCGGTGTGTCGGACGAACGCCCATGATAGAAGCCTGGGAGCACTGTAGCCCCCAGGCTTCTATCATTCATCCAATGTCAACGACCCGCGTTGCAAAAAGTACACTTTTCAACACAGCTTTTTCATGCCGTGCATGCGCCTCGTTAATGTGTACGAACGATGGACGACTCTGTGTCGGTCGAAGCGAGTTCCACAAGCTTGGGCCCATCGTCGCGTAAGAGCATATGCTCAATTATCCACTGGTCCGACGGAATGGTGTTACCACTCAGGTTGGTTGGTGAAAACCATTCGAGCGGACCTTCTTCTGTGCCACCGTGTAGCACAGACCCGTTCACGATGCGGAGGCGGAAGACATAGAGCAGAAAATGGCTTTGTTCGTTCCCAGTGGGTACGATTTCTGACGCCGCCCCACAAAACCGTTCGATGTCCGCTATCAATCCTGTTTCTTCGCGGAATTCGCGGATCATCGCTGCAGAAGGGTGTTCGCCGAACTCAATCTTGCCGCCTGGCATGCACCACTTGCCGATAAACGGTTCCTTCTGACGCTGCAGCAAGAGGAGTGCGCCATCGTCACGCACAACCGTCCCGATGGTCCCTGCCGTAATTTTGTTCGTATACCTGGACATACTGTATTTCGCTCGCTTTCGCTACTGGACGTTTGCCAGGTAGTCCTGAATGGCTGCCCACTCTGCCTCATCGTCGATGTTTTCATAGACCGTTTTGCCATCTTCCCCTGTGTTGACGCGCAGCAGGGCGTACTGTTCAACCTCTTCTAAACCGACCGCAAACGCGTACTGTTTGCCGCCTATTTCCACCTTATCTGCAATGTAAAACGGGTGTACGATACCTGCCTCGTCCATGAGGTGAATCGTTTCCGGTGCTTTGCAGTTGCAGGCATTGTTTCCACATGCGCACGCCATGGTATAACCCCCTGTTAGAAAATCAGTTGGAGAAACTCGTCTTTCGGGATCTTGCCAAAGTAGTACGAGATGTCCACATCCGCCAACACAGCGGCGAGGTCGTCGCGTTCGTACCGCGTTCCCACGAGTCGTTGTTCCAAGTCCTCCACGTCGCCCATACCAAAGAAATCACCGTAAATCTTACAGGACTCGATGACGCCACGCTGCACGTCCAGTCGAACGTCAATGGACCCGACAGGGAAGCGATGGGAGCGCTGCACGTTAAACGCCGGTGACTTGCCGTAGTTCCAGTCCCAATTCTGGTATCGTTCCGCCGAGATTTGACGGATGACTCGCCAGTCTGCTTCCGTCAGCTTGTATTCTGGAATCGGAGACTGCCCCTTAAAGATGAACTCTAGCAACCAGCGCTTGAATTCCGACATGCTCATTGGACGGTCGAGAAACTCACTGATGTTGGCGACCCGGCTACGAATCGATTTGATGCCTTTCGACTCAATCTTGTCGGCCTTCACGTTCAAGGCTTTCACGACGTCGTCGATGTTGGTATTGAGCATCAGCGTACCGTGGCTGAACATCCGTCCGCGTGTGGCAAACTGCGCGTTTCCGGAGATTTTTCGGCCATTCGCGAGGATGTCGTTCCGACCGCTGAGCTCTGCGGGAACGCCGAGGGCCTGCAACGCTTGCACCACGGGTTCTGTAAACTTGCGGAAGTTGCTAAAGTTGTTGCCGTCGTTTTTGGTGATAATGCTGAAGTTCAAGTTGCCGAGGTCGTGGTACACGGCACCGCCGCCGGACAAGCGGCGCACGACAATAATATCGTGTTCACGGACGTAGTCCACGTTGATCTCCTCAAACGTGTTCTGATTCTTGCCGACGATGATGGATGGTTGATTGACGTAGAACAGCAAGTACGTCTGTTCGATGTCAAGATGCTTGACTGCAAATTCTTCAATCGCGAGGTTGAGCCTCGGATCCGTAATATCCTGATTATCGATGAAAAGCATCCAGCTCACCTCCTGAGACAAGGGCCGTCCGTCTCATTGTACCTTTATCTGGGTTGAGACGAAAGTCGTATCCGAAAGCAAGCCTGGCGTACTTACTCATTCACCCGCCGTAACCCCAATTCAGCAAGCTGCCGTAAGCGACTGCCCACGACGGGGAGACTGCCGAGGGTAGCCGGCGTAATCTCGCCCGCCACGAATAAATAGAAGGCACCCGCACTCACCGCAAGTGCCAACCACACCCACGGAGCTTGTTCGAACCCCAGTGCGTGGCGTACGTGCAGTCCCAGCAGGCAGACTGCCCCCACGACCACACTGCACAATAACGAATGGCAAAGGGTGATCCACGGGGCAGAGATTGGTGACATGCGTAGCGCCATGGTGAGCAGCACAAGGGTTTGCGAAACGACGGAAATCGCGCAAGCCAAAGCCAGTCCAAACTCCGCGAGGTGAAAGGGACCAAGGCATATGTACAAGGAAGAAATACGCACGAGATCCCCGAACAGGCTGGCGTATAGCAATGCGCGGCCCCTGCCCTGCGCCTGCAAGATAGATGCCAACGGTGCCTGCAAATACAGGGGGAGAGCAAGGGGGGCTAACCAACACAGCAGGAGGGAAGCGTGTCCCGCTCCAAACCAACGACAGAGAACGGGCGCCAGGATGCACAGGCCGGCGCTCACGGGGATGGACATCATGGCAACCGCTCGGATGGTGCTGAACAGTGCTGCACTTAAACTGGCTCTGCCGCGCTGCGCTCGTTGCGCCGTGAGGGCAGGCAGCAGGGCTGTAGCCATGCCGTCTGTCACAAACATCGGTGCGCACAGCAGAGGAATCGCGACTGCTGCGTACTCGGCAACCAATGCTTCTGCCTGATGCTCTCCGAACTGCAACGCCAGGAAGTGTTCCGCCAAAGGGAGCTCCAGCGCATAGCCTGCACTGGCCAACAACGACTGTGTTGTCGGGGAGATGGACATGCGGAGGATGGACCACCAGGTTTGTAGTCGATAGCGAAGGGAGACAGGTCGGTAGGTCACACGCAGTCTCTTCGTGTACAAAGAGAATCCGAAGACAGCCACGAGAAACAACAGCGCCATCGTCTCGGAGGTGGTAATCATGTAGATTCCCGCCTCAGCACCCGAAAAATCGAGTCTTTTGATAGGTTCGGCTGCGGCAGCAATGACGAGTGCAAGTCGAACAGAGGCCTCCAGAATTTGCGATGCCGCGGTGACAAAATTCATGCCCATTCCCAACAATATGGCGCGTGTCGCACCAGAGATGCATGTAACCAGCAAGAGTGGCACTGAGATAAGCAACAGCCGAATCATATCGGTATCCCCGATGTGTCCGATGCGGGACAGTTGGATGAGGCTGAGCAACACGGCCGTGGTGATCCCCATGGAAACCGCTGTGGTCTCTGCGGTGATGCTCAAATGGTCTCTGTACAGGGTATGCCTAGCTTGGACGTCGCTCGCGGATACCAGCCGAGTGATGGCCTGCGGCACCCCGACGCTGCCGATGGCGCATGCAATCCCAATGACCGGAAGTACAGTACGAAAGAGACCACTGGAATCGAGACCGAACAGTGCCACGAACTTCGCGAGAAACAGAAGTCCAAGCGCACGGGCCGTGAACTCGGAGATGCTGAAAATGGTGGACTCGCGAACTGGAAACGACGGGTTCAACAATTTGCCATCTCCCTTCCATAAAATCTCCGACCGGAAGTTCGGCAATGGGCCAGCATCTGGTGGACAACCACACTTTTTCATGTGTACGCGGACGGACTCGCGTTTAGTCGAACCTCGCGAACCACGAAGTTCCTATACAAAAAGAGGCGCCACTTCGGCGCCTCTAAGTTGCACACATGACAATAGGTGGGTTTAGCCTTTGTTATTGATGGCGTTAAACTCTGGGATGACGGAACCTTTGAAATGGTCATTAATGAATTTGGCCACGTCCGGTGACGTGAGGGCTTTGTCGAGCGCGATAATGGCCGGATTGTTTTCTTCGCCTTTCCGGACCACCACAACGTTCGCATAGATTTTCGCTGCCGGCGAATTTGCCTTTTCCGAAACGAGTGCATCCGATATTTTCAGACCTGCATCCATGGCGTAGTTGCCGTTGATGACGGCGTAGTCCACATTATTCAAGACACGCGGGATGATCGCTGCATCAAGTTCCTCGAATTGGATGTGATGCGGATTCTCGGTAATGTCATTGACAGTTTCGAATAGTGAGTCAGGCTGTTTCAATTTGATGAGACCTGCGCTCTCCAGCAGCAAGAGCGCCCGACCTTCGTTCGAGGTGTCGTCCGGGATCGCGATGGTTGCGCCGTCTGGGATGTCCTTGAGCGATTTACTGCGGCCACCATAGAGACCGAGGGGTTCAAAGTGTACAGACACAGTCGGAACTAGGTCTGTACCGTTCATCTTGTTGTAGTTGTCCAGATACGGAACAGTCTGGAAGTAATTTGCGTCGAGATCACCAGAAGCCAAGGCTCGGTTTGGCTCTACGTAATCTTGGTAAACCACGACCTCCAGGTCAATGCCTTCCTTCGCTAATTGAGGTTTTACGTAGTTCAAGATTTCCGCGTGGGGCGTAGGGCTAGCACCGACTTTCAATACGACTTCCTTTTTTCCACCTGTTGTGCTTTGTACACTGTTTGCGTCGTTATTGGACGTACCACAACCTGCAACCAATGCGGCTCCCACCAATGTGGTGGCTGCCAATTTCAACCATGATGATTTCTTCAACCTGATTTCTCCTCTCCATCTTGTAGCTCGTCGAGAGACTCGGACATATTAAAAGCCCTCTTTCCAGTCGAAAAGAGGGCGTTTTGTAGTCTCGCACCTCTTATCTCCCGGAATGTCCATTCCGCAGGAGTTAGCACCGTGCACACGTGCCGGTTGCCGGGCATCATAGGGCCAGTCCCTCCGCCTTCTCTCGATAAGAGCTTTCTGTATGACCGCGTCGCACATGTGCGACGGGTTTTTGGACATCGCCAGCTGGCGTTACGTCAGTTCATGATAGTGCGCGGGCTTCTTGTTGTCAATCACTTGACAAAATCTTTTTTTGGAATAGAATACGAGCTATTGTCATCGGCGTACTGGTATTTGCTAGACTCGCCGAACCTGAGTTGAATAAGCGCAGTTCTCATCCAGAGTGGCTGAGGGACAGGCCCTGCGAAGCCCGGCAACCGCACAATGACGGTGCCAATTCCTGCGGACAATGATAAACGTGTCCGAGAGATGAGAGAAGAGCAGTCGAAACTCGCCCTTCTCGGGCGTTTTTTTATGGGCTTGTGCGCATCGAAAGATGAGCAGAAGGAGGAGCAGTGGTGATTTCCCTTGAGCGAATTACAAAGACGTACACTTCGCGCAAACAGTCGTTGACGGCGGTCCAGGACGTCTCTTTACAGATTGAGCGCGGCGAGATATTTGGCCTGATTGGTTATTCCGGCGCCGGCAAGAGTACGTTGTTACGGTGCATTAACCTTCTGGAGCGGCCCACGCAAGGTCAGGTGCGGATTAACGGACAGGATATGACAGCCCTCGGAAAACGGGAACTACAGCAAGCCCGCAAGAAGATTGGTATGATTTTTCAACATTTTCACCTTTTGCACTCTGCAACTGTGGCGGATAACGTTGCGTTTCCGCTGCGCTTGGCGAAGGTTCCAAAGCGCACCGCGATGGAAAAAGTTCACGAGCTTCTGGACCTTGTGGGATTGCGGGGATATGAGAAACACCACCCTGCTCAGCTGTCCGGGGGACAAAAGCAGAGGGTGGCCATTGCCCGCGCGCTGGCGAACGATCCGGATGTGCTGCTCTGCGATGAAGCCACATCTGCGCTGGATCCAGACACGACGCGGTCAATCTTAGATCTGTTGCTAGATATCCACGACAGATTGAATCTGACGATTGTCCTCGTCACGCATGAAATGTCGGTGATTCAACGCGTCTGTGATCGGGTTGCTGTCATGGAACGCGGAAACATCGTTGAAATCGGCAGGGTTGCGGACGTGTTCCTTCACCCAAAACACGACGTCACTCGTCGGCTGCTGCAGACGGAAAGTAGTAGTAACTCGTCACTGTCCTTGGCTGGCGTGACTGCACCTGTGTTTGAAGTGACGTTCGTGGGGGACACGACGTATGCGCCTGTGTTGTCGGAAGTTGCCCGTGCCACGGACTCCACTTTCAGCATTCTCGAGGGAACGATTGGTACGTTGAAGGACGTGCCTTATGGGAAGTTGCTTGTGGCTTGGTACGGTGACCGCCGCACCGTCACCGCGGCCATAACGGAATTAGCGGCCCGCGGCTGTGGTGTGACTGAGATCTCACAAAACCGGGCTACGGTGGAGGTGTAATCGATGTTTGCAGATATTGTGTGGTCGGAAGTGTGGCAGGCGAGTCTCGACACCCTGTACATGGTCGGCGTATCCACGTTGTTTTCCGTTCTGATTGGTTTGCCGATTGGCGTATTCTTGTTTCTATTCTCCCGCGGACATCTGGTACGGCATCGCGTGCTGTACGAGTTCCTTTCCGGGATTGTGAACATTTTTCGGTCGGTACCGTTTATTATCCTGTTGATAGCGATTATTCCATTCACGGAATGGGTCGTTGGAACATCCATCGGCACGAATGCAGCGATTGTGCCACTGGTCGTTGGCGCCGCCCCGTTCTTCGCGCGTTTGGCTGAGACGGCCTTGCGCGAAGTCGATCCGGGCGTTCTCGAAGCCGCCCAAGCCATGGGGGCGTCCACGTGGCAGATTGTGTTTAAAGTCCTGTTGCCGGAGTCGAAGGCGGGATTGATTTCTGGTGTCACCATCACGGCTGTCGCTCTCGTCAGTTACTCGGCCATGGCCGGTGTCGTCGGTGGTGGTGGTCTTGGCGAGTTAGCCATCGAATACGGGTACGAACGCTTTCAAACCGACGTGATGTTTGTCACCATTGTGATTATGATTGTCATGGTTCAAGTCATGCAGTGGATTGGCGATAAAATTGTCGCTTCGGTGAGCCGCAAGCGCTAGGAGGTCGGTGTACTTGCTCACTCATGTCGTGTTTTTCCGGCTGAAGCCGGAATGTAAAGACAAGGCGAAACACCTGGTGGCAAAGATACTGGACATGAAGGGGAAGATTCCCGAGTTGAGGGAGATTCAAGCCGGCGTGGATGTGGTCCAGTCCGCTCGGTCCTACGATGTCGGACTCATCGCGCAGCTAGATGACCTCGCCAGCATGCAGTCGTACCAAGTACACCCGGTCCACCAGGAACTGCTGAAATTCGTGGGACAGGTCGTGGAGAGCTCCGTCGCGGTGGATTTCGAAAGCTGAATCGAAAACCTAATGTATCAATGAGCCCCTGAAAGGCGTGCGCAGTCATGCGCACGCCTATGTTGTGTGTGCGCCCGGCATGGGCGTTGTCTATACGGTGAAAGTCCGGAATGGTGAAGGTAGCAGTAGCCATTAGCCTAAGCCAAAGGTGCCCATCGTGAGATGGGATCTGAAGGAAGGCGGCGGCAAACCTCCGGCCCAAGGTTCACGAACTCCAATTGAGGCTAACGACAGTTGGGTGAGTCTGCAAACCAAGACAAAGCCCTTGCTACCGAAGGCTGTCGAGAGTAGATGGAGTGGGGATATGGAGGGAAAGACAACGCTCTTACCCGGGGAGGCCTGCCTGGAACGCCAGCAAAGCTGGTAACCGTCATCGAAAGGTGGCGCTGAACGGGCAGGAGTCAGCAGAGGTCATAGTACCTGCAAAGGGACGCCAGAGCAGGGAAGGACCGAACATGATTGTGAGGGTTGTTCATGGCAAGTTCGAGAGAGAAGCAAAGACAGCCGAATATCCCGAAAGGGAGCTATCCTCGGGAGGAAGTGGTGAATCTACGGGGGACCGAGGAAGCGCCGAGTTTCTCTCCGGTACGACCCAACGAACCAACCCGCGAAGCGAATTGTGCGAACCTGATGGAACAGGTAGTAGAGCGGGAGAACCTGCTCTCGGCCCTGCGCCGTGTGGAGAAGAACAAGGGTGCGGCAGGCGTCGATGGAATGGAGATAAAATCCCTTCGACCCTTTCTGATGGACAACTGGACGCGCATCCGTGACGAACTCCTTCGTGGAACCTACCAACCGATGCCCGTACGTCGAGTCGAAATCCCGAAACCAGACGGTGACAAACGGATGTTGGGGATACCAGCGGTGCTTGACCGCCTGATTCAACAGGCCCTTCTGCAAGTGCTCACACCCATCTTCGACCCAGAATTCTCACCGTACAGCTACGGGTTCCGACCAGGATATAGTGCTCACCAGGCAGTGAAACAGGCACAAAGCTACATCGCCCCCAAGGATATCGCTGGGTGTAGACCTCGACCTTGCTCAATTCTTTGACCGAGTAAACCACGACATGCTGATGGCAAGAGTGGCCCGAAAAGTTAAGGACAAACGAGTGTTACGGCGCATTAGGCGATATCTAGAAGCCGGTGTCATGTGCAACGGAGTCTGCGTAACAACAGACGAGGGTGTTCCGCAAGGCGGACCGCTGAGTCCGCTACTGGCGAACATTATGCTGGATGACCTGGACAAGGAACTTATGCGCCGAGGGCACCGATTCGCCCGTTATGCAGATGACTGTAATGTCTACGTCCGCAGTCGTCGAGCAGGAGAACGGGTCATGGAGAGTGTGCGAAGATTTGTAGAAGGACGATTAAAGCTCAGGGTAAATGTGGAAAAGAGTGCGGTAGACCGACCCTGGAAGCGCAAATTTCTGGGTTTCTCATTCACGTGGCACCAACGGCCGAAAATCCGAGTAGCCCCCAAGTCCCTCAAGCGCTTCAAGGACAAAGTCCGTGAACTAACGAAACGAAGCAGGGGACAATCGATGGCCCAAAGGCTAGAACGGCTGAACGCTTACCTACGCGGGTGGGCCGGCTACTACTGCCACGCCGAAACCAGGAGTGTCTTCGCCGAACTTGACGAGTGGATACGCCGACGACTACGGATGTGCCTTCTGAAACAATGGAAGAAACCTAAAACAAAGAAACGCAATCTAGTCGCACTCGGCATCCCAAACGAATGGGCAGCACTCATAAGCGCTTCTCGAAAAGGGTATTGGCGCCTCGCAAATACGCCACAAGTGAACAAAGCCCTTGGAATGGCCTATTGGCGCAACCAAGGACTTGTCAGCTTAGTCGAACGGTACGACTCACTTCGTTACACAACATGAACCGCCGTATACCGGACGGTACGTACGGTGGTGTGGGAAGACGGGGGTTAGTCACCCCCTCTTACCCGATTCAGACAAATAGGGGGGACGAGCTACATTGTAGGAAAGTTTTAGAAGAAAATGCTGCATGATGGTCAGGACCGGCTGAAGGAGTCGAAGCAACGAGTGGCTCGGACAGAAAGTATGTGTGGAGTCCATTCGGAATGGACTGCAGCGTGAGTATAAGGGTGTGAACGTACGTCTCGAAGCGGTTGCGAGCGAGCGCAAGCGACTATTGGAGCCATTGTCGTAATTCCGGATGGACGCAAAACGTTAAATCGCGAGCCAGGTGTCAATCATGTTACAGTGGATGTAGCAAATCTCTACGATGCCCGATGAGCTTACAAACGATACAAGGGAATGGCATATCACAAGGTCTTGAGAAAAAGATGTTGACAACGGGTCTTCGTTCACAATGCTCCTGACTCGTACAAGAACTGTCTCCCGGTGTTCCCGATGTCCAATTGTCATTGCCTTCGCCGGTCCACTCGACGCGGTCCATCTGTTTGTGAAGGACAGTAGCGAACTGGAAGAGTGGAAGTCCAATATACAGAATCACGTGCATCCGGATACTATGTTGTGGATTGGGTATCCGAAAGAAGAGTTCAAAAATGAAATCCGCTACATCGCGACGCGTTGTGGGATATGATGCATCAAATCGGATGGGACGGCGTCACCTTGATTTCCGTGATGACACATGGTCTGCCATGGGTTTCGTCTAACCAAGGCCTAATGTGTGGCCCCAAAATCAAACAGTGACCCGCTATCGCGGATCACTGTTTGATTTTGGGGCGCGAGCGTTCTGCTCCTTTGAAGACGAATTGGAGCATGTCTTCACTGACCGTTATGGCACCACGTGGCACTTTGTCCAGCGTGAACCCTGAAGTGAGATCCACGGCCTTCATCGGTTCGAGTCTATCATGCAAACCACTGATAAAGGCCAACAGGCCAATCACGCGTTCCGGCGCCACGCCAGCTTGGCGCATTGAAGCGATGGCAATGGATCCGCTTCGCTTGGACAACCTGCGGCCATTGGAATCACAGAGCAGCGGAACATGCGCGAACTGCGGAACCTCCCAACCCAGGGCTTTGTACAGCATTCGTTGGACGGGCGTGGAGTCGAGCAAATCCCAGCCGCGAAGCACATCCGTGATCCCCATGGTCGCATCATCCACAACCACTGCCAGTTGGTAGCCAAAGACCCCGTCCGCACGCTTAAGAATGAAGTCCCTGCTATGTCCCGCAGGGACCCGTTGTGGCCCCGCGACTGCGTCCACGAAGTGGACAGGGACATCTGGCATCCGAAAGCGGTAACAAGGCATTTTGGCGGCTGATTTCTCTGCGCGCTGTTGCGGTGTCAATGTCCTGCACTTGCACGCGACCATTCCAGTACCGGATAGCCCGTGAGGAGCGCTCGCAATGGCCATGCGATCCGCACGGCTGCAGTAACAGGGGTAAACCCATCCGTCATGGAGCAATTTTACGAACGCCGCTTGGTACAGATCCTCACGCTGGCTCTGCGTGTAGGGACCAACGGGGCCGCCGACATCTGGGCCCTCGTCCCAGTCGATTCCGAGCCAGCGCAAATCCTCCATCGCTTGGTCTGCAAGCTTTGGCTTGCACCTGGGTTTGTCAATATCCTCCATGCGAAGTACAAATATTCCACCGACGCTTCGCACCTGTAACCACGCCAACAGTGCTGTGTAAGCATTGCCAATATGTAGTTGTCCCGAAGGAGTGGGTGCAAAACGACCTCGTCGTGCCACGTATCTCACCCGGCTTGTCATGGTCCGTTACATGTCGTTTGTACTTTTTGATGATACGCTTGTCAGGACCCAACCGCAAAGTTGCGGTTCACAACCTCGACACCGACGGCACGAGATGTGCAAAACAACGTGGACTTTTATGTCGGCATTCTCGGGTTGTGCTTGGTGAAGTGCACTGTCAATTTTGATGATCCGGGCACGTATCACTTTACTACGGAGACGATCTCGGACAACCGGGTACCATCTTGACGTTCTTCCCGTGGGCGGACGGATGCCCCGGACGCCGTGGTGCGGGTCAAGCCACCGCGATTTCGTTTTCCATTCCCCGTTCACTTGATTCCAGTGGGACGTGTTCTCGCAGGGCTGCGCTGCTAGGCGGCGCGTGGGAAAGTGCTTGAGGCAGGCATGCCAAGGTTCTTTCGCAGGGTGTCCGGGGGGCATTTTCGACGAAGAGGACCTTGTGGTTCGGGCGCATGAATTAGCTCGTTTTCTCGAGGCTGCAACGCACCAGTACGCGTTGAACGTTCATGGGCTCGTCACCGTGGGTTATTCCAACGGAGCGAATATTGCGGCGAGTATGTTGCTCTTGGGACCTGACACGTGGCGGCTGCCGTTCTGTTTCGGCCCATGGTCCCACTCCATCCGGAAACGTTGCCAAACCTACAGGGTAAACCAGTGCTGATTTTGGCAGGTTGTCAAGATCCTACCGTGCCACCAGATCACAGTGAGCGGCTCACTGCGTTCCTACGGGGTGCGGGTGCAAAGGTGACATTGCAGTGGATTGACACCGGACATGGGTTGACCCGTCCCGAATTTGACACGGCGAAATTGTGGATGGAAAGTCTTTCGTTTGACGAATAGAGAATGCAGTAGAGTGCAAAACCTGGGATGATCCGGAGAAGGGGATGAGGCGGTGAGCAGGGCGTGATGCACCAATACCTAGGAATGCTGTCCAGTGTCGTCTTGCCCATTGTCGTCATTTGTCTGATAGGTGCCGTGGTAGGAAGGTTCCGAAAGATTGAGACATCCAGTTTGGCGGATATCAGTCTCTACGTTCTATCTCCCAGCTTAGTACTGGTTGTTCTCTCGCAAGTGCACCTCTCGGACGAGAATGTCATTGACATCTTGTCGTTCACAGTGCTCCAGACCTTGCTTTGTTGGGGCATCGCAAAATTGTCGATAAGGTTGTTCCGGTTGTCTGGCCCCGTCGAAGCAGCTGTCACCCTCACTACCATCTTCGGGAATTCAAACAACTACGGACTACCCGTGCTGCTGTTGGCATACGGTGCTGCGGGACTGACCAATGGGGCGGTGTACGTCATTGGCCAGATTGTCCTGATCAATAGCCTCGGCCTCTATATTGCCTCCAGGGCAGAAGTTCGTCCTCGGCAGGCTCTCTTTCAAGTGTTGAAGGCGCCGCTGATCTACGCTCTTGTGATAGGGACTGTGCTGGATGCTCTTTCGGTGCATATCCCTCCTGGCATTGAAACGGGACTTCATATGCTAGGGGATGCTTACGCTGCAGTGGTGTTGCTGATCCTTGGCGTGCAGTTGGGCGGTCTTCGTTGGACAGGTATCAAACGGAAAGAGGTCTGGTTAGCCGTTTTACTCAGGGTAGGGATTGTTCCGCTATTATCGCAGTTCTGCATCCTTGTGCTCAGAATACACGGTATGCTCGGCCCCATCCTCCTCGTCCAATCCAGTATGCCTGCCGCAATTAATAACATTGTGTTTGCAAAGAAATACGGGGCTGATACCGACGCAGTCACGTTGACAGTGGCGGTGACGACATTGCTGAGCTTCGTGACGCTACCGATATACATTCTGTTCGCATAGGCTATTTCCAGATCCATAGTCGAAATTCACCTCGGTGATTGGACTGCTAGGCTTAACCATGTGTGCTGGGTGTACCTTGTATTGGACTGCAAAGCGACATACATGAATTAAGCGATTTGCAGAGTTTGGCTGAACCAGTTGTTCATCACTATTTTGCAAATCGCTGGTATTGGAACAGGAAAGGTCCTGATGGTGCCGCTGTCCTCCATCTGTGGTGGTCAACGGTGACTTTTGTCATCGCGTGTTCACTAAGAGTAGTGCAAGGTGTAATATATTATGTTTACGCTCGTAGGCAACCTCACAAAAGGCGGTAGGATTTTGTATTCTTGCTGGACTTATTGGTACATTATTTGGGAGATTAGCGTTATTTACAGCGATTGCTCGAATCGGTGCGACTCGCGGGGGAATCATCGACGCAATGGCCCCATCGTCACTTCAGCTATCGCCATCACAATCTTGGGTGAAAAATTCAATGTTTCAGATATGTGTGGGATGTTCTGCTTAGCATTGGGATGATTCTGCTTTCCGTTGAACGAGCGTGGTTTTCATCCAGGTTTATCGGCAAGCTTTTTAAACAAGGTGTGATGGTTGACGATTCTTGCGACACTCCTCCAGGGTGTTGGGCATACGCTTCGCAAAGTGGGCGTCGATACTTCCATCACTGTCCCACTTGCAGCAACACTGGAAACAGTCTCAGCGCTTGTTGTATACATATTGTTTCTCTATATGTTCGGTCGGTTTAGAAGTGTCATCAGCCTTGTCCTGAAGAATCTCAACCTATATATTGTCACAGCTGGATTTCGAAGCGCCGCAGCGGTCCTGTTGTTGACGCGTGCGATTCGATTCCTGTCTCACAAGGTTCCATAATCGCCAGTATTCAACCTGTCATCGTTGCTTCGCTGTCCTCTCTTGTTATGAAAAACTTAGAACGTCTTATATGGGTAACTTGGATTAGCTCAATACTCGTTGCCCAGGGCGTTGTACGGATTAGTGAATGATCACGAATATGTGAGGCATCCATGCGTTTTCTCCTGGATGCAAATCGTGTAGTTCACACTCTCTTGTGTGACAGTCTCATTTTTCTTTTCCCGTTTTTCTTTTGCGTAGGAAGTTTGAGCAAGGGTACAATATGAAAAAAGGATATGTTTTCCAACTCGATCAACGAACTTGGTTGATATCGGCCTTAAGAAGGCATGACCGAAGCTGTCCATTATGCGATGAGAACAGCTCAGGTGTAGTTGCGAGTGCCAGAGGGCTAGTCACAACACGAACTAACGGGTGCGAGCACTCTCACGCTGTTCCCTCCAAAAAAGTATGTCAGTTAAAATACATCAGATAGTCCCTTCAATGCGAATGAAATTAAATGGGGATATGTTTCAACGGAAAGAAACATAAATTTGTAAAAACTTATGATTTTCTAATTTATCATTCCTTTCAAAGGGGATTGAAACAGTGTTGGATAATCCAAAACCTATGTTTATCAACATAGGAAAGCGAGTGGTAACCCCAACTGGTTCGAAATTACGAGGTCTTCTCAGTTCAATACCCCCAACTGGACTTGTCATGTTATCCGTAAGTTCAACACAAATCGGTGCCGCTCTCGCAAAGGGCTTGTTTACTACCTTAGGGTCAGCCGGTACTGTATCTTTGCGCGTGGGATTTGCTGCTTTGATATTATTTCTTATCTGGCGTCCTCGTGTCAGAGGTTATACACGAACGGCTTATATTAACTGCGTACTATTTGGTCTCGCATTGGCAACTATGAATTTATGCTTTTATGCTGCTTTAGCACGTATACCTTTGGGGATAGCTGTCACACTTGAATTTGTGGGACCTCTCGGTGTGGCTATTATTGGCTCACGGCGTCTACTTGATGTGCTGTGGGTTATTTTGGCGACAAGTGGAATTTTCTGCTTAGCACCTTGGACGGGAGCAGCCTTCGATTTATTTGGTATGGTACTAGCACTTATGGCTGGGGGCTGTTGGGGCGCGTACATTATCCTAAGCTCACGTGTTGGTCGGTCTATACCTGGTATCAATGGGTTAGCATTGGCAATGGGAGTCGCTGCCCTAGTGCTGATTCCAATTGGTATATACAATGCTGGGGCTAAGTTAGTTGAACCAAATATTCTTTTGGTAGGGGTAGGTATTGCCCTGCTCTCTTCAGTGATTCCCTATTCTCTGGAGATTGAGGCGTTACGTCGATTACCAACTCGTGTATTCGGTTTACTCATGAGCACGGAACCTGCTGTCGCGGCCCTTGTAGGTTTCTTCGTCCTTCGTGAAGGAATTGGATTACGTGCATTTATTGCAATTGTACTGATTACGATGGCGACGATAGGGACAATAATAGGTAGCCGAACAACCTGATATTGGGTATTCACCAAAATATATAAAAAGGCTTAATGGACGGCAATGTCGATATAGATGCGTTCAGAGGCGCAAGATGGACCAAATGGAAAAGCGTAAGGCTATGGCATCGGCGGAATGAGCATCGATGCTTTTTCTTTTCATGCAATAGGATATACTTACCGATAAGTCTTAAATAACGGAGGTCGAACGATGAACGACACTACACGTAAGCCTAATCGATTGATATATGAAAAGAGCCCTTATTTAATGCAACACGCATACAACCCCGTCGACTGGTTTCCTTGGGGTCCCGAGGCTTTCCAAAAGGCGCAGCGTGAAGGCAAGCCTGTCTTCTTGTCCATCGGCTATTCGTAGCCCTACGGGGCTGCGAATACGTTTATAAGAGAGGAATCGTTTATCGACATGTCATTGGTGTCATGTGATGGAACGCGAATCATTTGAGGATCCAGAGGTGGCGGAACTCTTAAATCGTCACTTCGTCGCCATTAAAGTGGACCGAGAGGAACGGCCTGACATTGATCATATCTACATGACGGTTTGTCAGGCCATGACGGGGCAGGGCGGATGGCCGCTGACAGTGATTGTCACCCCAGATCAAAGACCATTCTTCGCAGGGACATACTTCCCGAAGGAACGTAGATTTGGCCGTATGGGGCTACTGGAGATCTTGCAGCAAATTCATGAAAAGTGGGAAGAAGACCCAGACAAGGTTGTGGCAGCGAGTCTGAAAATCATGGATCAGCTAAAGCCAGCGATGGAAGTCACTCGGAAAGGTAAAGCTGAGATTTCCTGGATAGAGGAAGCGTACGACGGATTTCGCGATTCGTTTGACGAGGTGTTCGGAGGATTCGGCGACGCACCCAAGTTTCCGACACCGCACAATTTGATGTTTCTTCTGCGGTACGGGTATTTAAACAAGGATGTGCAGGCCGTAGACATGGTGGAAAAAACGCTGATGTCCATGTATCGGGGGGGCATCTACGACCACGTGGGGTTCGGCTTCGCGCGATATTCCACCGACAGGGAGTGGCTGGTGCCTCACTTTGAGAAGATGTTGTACGACAACGCGCTGTTGGTGATGACCTACGTCGAAGCCTATCAGGTGACGAAGAAAGAAACGTACAAGGACATCGCACAGGATGTGCTGGAGTACGTGCTGCGAGATATGACGAGTGAGGATGGCGCGTTTTACTCTGCAGAGGATGCTGACTCGGAGGGGGAGGAAGGCAAGTTTTATTTGTGGACGGTAGAACAGGTTGTGGAAGTACTTGGCAAGGAACTGGGTGGGCGGTACTGCCGGTACTACGACGTCACGCCGGACGGGAACTTTGAGGGGAAAAATATTCCCAATCTCATCGGCCAGTCGCATGCCGCGTTCTGCGCCCGCGAAGGAATAAATCCGGACGAGTGGGCGAAGCAGGTCAGAGCCGCCAATCGTACGCTGTTTCAACACCGGGAGGGGCGTGTTCATCCACACAAAGACGACAAGGTGCTGACGTCGTGGAACGCACTGATGATTGTCGCCTTGGCGAAGGCGGGGAGCGTGTTTCATGAATCCACATACATCGCGGCTGCCGAGCGGGCGCTTCAGTTCATCAACGACAACTTGAAAAATCCGGATGGAAGGCTGCTGGCCCGGTTTCGGGATGGTCACGCTGCACATTTGGGATACCTGGATGACTACGCATTCCTGACGTGGGCATGCATTGAACTTTATGAAGCGACGTTCAAACCAGAACACCTTGCCGCTGCCGTCCTACTGCAGGACGAGACGATTCGTCTCTTTTGGGATGAGAGCGCTGGTGGCTTCTATTTTTACGGAAGCGATGCGGAAACGTTGATTGTTCGGCCGAAAGAGGTCTACGACGGCGCGACGCCGTCCGGAAACTCGGTGGCGGCTCTCAACCTGGTACGCCTTGGCCGACTGACAGGTAACACCGAGTACGAACGCATTGCGGAGGAATTGTTCTCGGCGTTTGCAGAGCACGTCGGCCACTATCCGATGGGACACACCATGCTGCTGATGGCATTGCAGTTTGCGCACGGCAAAACCAGAGAGATGGTTGTCGTCGGGCCGTCGGAGCACCCTGAGACCCAGGCAGTTCTTGAACGTATCCAAACCTTGTTTCTGCCTGACACGGTGCTCATTCACCGTCCGACGGATCCAGAAAAGGCGGCGGAATTGGCCACCCTGTGTCCGTACGTGGAAGACCAGGTCGCTGTGAATGGCAAACCCACAATGTACATTTGTGAAAATTTCACGTGTCAACAACCTGTCACGGATGTTGAAGAGGCCGTTCGGCAACTTGGATAGCACGAGAATCGAAAGTTGGCGCACGGTATGTCTCGGCTCCTCTGACTAGCCTATTTCGACCTTCGAAGACGTTGCCAGTGGGCACGTAATTGGAGGTGGATGCCATGAACCAGGGGATGGTGGGCAACGCCGTGACTGAATGGTGTCACGTGACAGGAAACGGCATTTCCGGTTGGGTGGATGAAAACTACATTGCTTTTACAAACGTGTATCGCATTCAGGTCAGTGTCGGATGTAATGCAAACGTGTACGCCGCAGAGAGCAGAAGTTCGTCGCGTCGGAACCGTGCACGTTGGCGACTACATCGTCATCCACACACCTTCCCCAGATGGAACGGGCTTCATTTCGATTCTGTGGGTGAATCAACAGACGGGACAGGCGATGACCGCATATCTCGATGGCAGTGTGGCATAGTCGTCCAAGCTACCGGCGCCTTCCACCGACTGAACTGGACTTTGAGTTCGTGTAGTTCCTTTTTATCGCTCAGATGCGACCCAAAAAGGCGAGATCCATACTGTATCTCGCCTTTCATCATAACTTCTCTATGCTTCTATGAATGATGGCTCTGTCGATACTGATACGGCTTTCATCCATATACGTGACATGGAGAACCGCTATTCATGTTAATGCAAGGTAATGAAAGCTGAACAGAGGAAACCGACAAACATCAAGGCACCAAAGCGGAACAGGAGTGTTGAAGTACCTTTGACTGCAGGGTGCAGTTGCTTCGGCTCTGTATACCGGTAGTACAGCTTCACGACATGGGTGGCTGAAGGAACGGTGAGAAACACTAGCAAGGTCCACGGTGTTAAGTAACCGAGTACAACGAGTCCGAGGACGACTACATAGGACACGGCAAACACGCTAGCAAACAGTACTCGGCCACGCTCGCGACCGAGCAGGATGACCAATGTTCGACGGCCCCCCTGGCGGTCCTGCTCCATATCGCGTATGTTGTTTCCGAGCAGGATGGCTCCAATCAGGAGGCCAATCGGAATCGAAGTTACGATGGATTGCGCGGTAATGGTGCTGGTCTGTACGTAGAACGCCAACAATACAATGGCTGGCCCCATGGCGATAGCGGCTGCCAATTCACCGAATGGTGTGTACGCCAGAGGTTTCGGGCCTCCGGAGTAGCAATAAGCAACACACAGGCACAGTGTACCCACGGCAGCAATCCACCACGTAGTGGATGCGCAAATGTATACTCCGAGCAGCACGGAAACCGCCACACAGATCCAAGCCAATCGAATCACGGTGCGTGGATGTACGCCATCCCGGACAATGGTTCCAGCGATACCCACCATGTTGTGGTCATCGAGTCCCCGCTTGTAGTCGAAGTATTCGTTGAACATGTTTGTCGCCACTTGTATGAGAAGCGATGCGATGAGAAAACTAAGGAATAAAAGCGCGTGAAAATGACCCTGCGACAGGGCCATGCCTGTACCAATGAGTACCGGGACAAGCGACGCCGTGAGTGTAAACGGACGCAGCAGTCGCCAGCCAATGGATAAACGTTGGCGGAAGCTCATCCCCGCACACCTCCGTTTCAACAGACTATCTACCACTCATCGATGATAGCAAACGCGGCCTGCGCCGACAACGCGCACATCTTGGTCAACTTTCCGGCTTGTTGTGAGTTTGCTATACTTGTTGTGGTGTTTTTTTAGGTTGTGGTGTTTTTTAGGGCAATGGTTGAGGCAGGTTTGAATTCGCAGAATCGGAGGTCGTGTCCATGTTGGACTGGCAGATTGTGAAACCTTATGAGGACATTATTTATGAGAAGGCGGAAGGAATTGCGAGAATCACTATCAACCGCCCTGAAGTACATAACGCGTTCCGTCCGGAGACGGTGAAAGAACTGATTGACGCGTTTGCACACGTGCGCGACGACGCGGAGACAGGTGTTGTGCTGTTCACCGGTAAGGGAGACAAGGCATTCTGTTCCGGTGGCGATCAACGGGTTCGGGGGCACGGTGGCTATGTTGGCAGAGACGATGTACCCCGCTTGAATGTACTGGACTTGCAACGGCAAATCCGGGCATTGCCGAAACCGGTGATTGCTGTCGTGGCTGGGTATGCAATTGGCGGCGGTCACGTGTTGCACTTGGTCTGCGACCTGACGATTGCTGCTGACAACGCTCGGTTCGGGCAAACGGGTCCGAAGGTCGGAAGCTTTGACGCTGGGTACGGAGCAACCTTGTTGGCACGAACGGTCGGCCACAAGAAAGCGAAAGAAATTTGGTACTTGTGCCGCCAATACAGTGCGCAGGAGGCCCTGGAAATGGGGCTCGTCAATGCTGTCGTTCCGCTCGACAAGCTGGAAGAGGAGTCCATCAAATGGGCGCGTGAAATTCTCGAGAAGAGCCCGATAGCGTTACGCTTCCTGAAGATGGCGTTCAACGCGGATACCGATGGACTGGCTGGTCTGCAGATGCTCGCCGGGGACGCAACAATGCTGTACTACATGACCGACGAAGCCAAAGAAGGCATGAATGCGTTTCTCGAAAAGAGGAAGCCTGATTTTAGCAAGTTCCCGCGCCTGCCATAACCTTTTCACATCGGCGCGCCCCTCCTGGCAAGGTGGGGCGGTTGCATTTTTGGGGAAGGAGGAGGGCGCGTGGCGACGAGAGACTTCCAACCTGTGCTGCCTGACTGGCTTCATCGCCGGGCAACCGACGCACCGGACACCGTGGCCCTGGAATCGCCGGATCAGCGGTTGACCTATGCTGAATTGTTGCAGGCAGCAATGGGGCTTGCTTCCAAGTTGCGCGATATCGGCCTGGTGCCTGGAGACGTCGTTGCACTGTTGTGCAAAAAAGGCCTGGTGTTTGCAGTCGGATTGCATGGTGTGATGCAGGCCCGCGCGGTGGCTGTGCCACTCAATGTACGGCTGACGACCGCCGAGTTGTCGTGGCAATTGCGTGATGCAGGCGTGAAGGTGCTCGCACACGACAACTTTTTCGCGGATGTCGCACACCGACTACAGGAAGAGCTTGGTGCAGGTGTGGTCGCTCTAAACCTTGAGCAGGTTCAGGCTGATGACAATACACGCGCAGAACGTTTGCACATTGACCTCGGGGAAACGCTCGCCATCATGTATACATCGGGCACCACGGGCCATCCGAAGGGCGCCATAATTACGTACGGCAACCAGTGGTGGTCTGCTATCAACTCTGCGCTGTTGCTCGGTTTGCAAAAAGGGGACCGGTGGTTGGTACCGATGCCGTTGTTCCATATGGGTGGATTATCCGTGCTCATGAGGAGCTTGATCTATGGTACAACGGCGGTGATCCACGATAAGTTTCATCCGGATGCGGTCAATCGAACGATTGACGAACAGGACATCAGCCTAGTCTCCGTCGTTCCGGTCATGTTACAGCGCATGCTGGAAGGTCGAACGAGGCCTTACCCAGACCGGTTGCGCTGCGTGTTGCTGGGGGGCAGTGCGGCAACTAAGGCGCTCTTGCAAAAATGTCAGGCGTTACAGGTTCCTGTGGCGCAATCGTACGGTTTGACGGAAGCCAATTCGCAGGTGACCACGCTGAGACCTGAAGAGGGGTTACGGAAGCTGGGCTCCTCTGGCAAACCGCTGCCAGTCACCGAGGTTGCCATCTGGGTGGATGGCAAACCGGTGGCCCCCCATGTGCCTGGCGAAATCGTGGTGCGTGGGCCAACCATTGTCCCCGGGTATTTTCATCGTCCCGATGCCACAGAAGCGGCGATGGGAAATGGCTGGTTCAAAACCGGGGATATCGGATACATCGATGAAGAAGGCTATCTGTATGTGTTGGACAGGCGCAATGATCTCATCATCTCTGGCGGTGAAAACGTCTACCCCGCAGAGGTGGAAAGTGTGCTCTCGACCCACCCCAGCGTCATTGAAGTGGGTGTGACGGGCAGGGAAGACGCCACCTGGGGTCAGGTACCCGTTGCTTTCATCAAGGCCGTGTCACCTCGGCCGGAATTGTCGGCGGAACTGGAGGAGCACTGCCGAAAGTACCTGGCAGGCTACAAAGTTCCAAAGGCGTTTATCTTCGTCGATGACTTGCCGCGAAATGCGTCAGGAAAGCTCATGCGAAGGAAGTTACGAGAATGGCTCAGCCACAAATTGCGACAAAGCTAGAACACGACTTGGAATCACTGTGCGGCCGGTTGCGTGCAGCGGTTGACGCTGCCATGGCGACGTCGAAGGACCCGTACATCCGCATGGTAGTCAGTGCAACGGCGGATGTCACGATGCCGTGGTCGTTGATTCGCCACTTGGCCGGAACCGGTCCGGCAACCAGGGAGCGGATGTATTGGTGTCTGCCAAGTGAGCGAACCTGTTATCTGGCTCTCGGTGCAGCGGCCGTCATCCTGGCGGACGGAGCACACCGTTCGGCCGACGTTCGCCGCCAGATGCATCAGTATCGTGTGGTTTCGGCGGCAACGGCCAACGTCGGCACTGTGGTACAAGACGCGTGCGAAACCGATGCCGTGTGGTTTGGAGGCATGTCGTTTGATATCGGCGAACGACGGAGCCCGTGGGTGAACTGGCCACAAGCGAAGTTTGTGTTGCCACACCTGTTGATTCGCCGAACCGACGCAGGATGCCTGGTGACGGCGACGGTGGTCGTCGGAGAAGACCAGGATGTCGAAGCCCAGTGGATGGGCTTACAGCGGGAAGTACAGTCGCTGACTCAAGTAGGCCACGAGGTTGACGGGCAACGTGCCGTGCGGAGCCAGGGAACAGCGACCGAACCTGGCGTGGCCCGTGAACAGTGGGAATGGGCTGTCGCTCGCACTGCGGAGGACATTCGGCAGGGCCGTTATGAAAAGGTTGTTTTGGCGCGTTACGAACTTGTGGAGGGAATCCGGCAGCCACTGTCTCAGGTGATGGAAACACTGGAGGACACTTATCCGGACAGCCAGGTTTTTGCCATCTGGAACCAAGGGCAATGCTTCTTGGCAGCCAGTCCAGAGCGATTGGTGTCCGTCAGTGGAAGTCGCGTGGACGTCGACTGCCTGGCAGGGACGATTGGCCGTGGCAGGACTCCAGACGAGGATGCGGCGCTGGAGCGGCAATTGTTGGCGAGTGCAAAGGATAGACATGAACATGAAGTGGTGCGCGCATGTATCATTGAGCAGTTGCAGGCAGCAGGGGTGGAGTCCGTCGACTATCCAAAGGAACCACTGATCAAGAAACTGGCCAACGTTCAGCACTTGCACACACCGATAGTGGCTGTTCGTCATCCAAAGCAGTCTGTACTCGATTTGCTCGAACGGCTTCACCCGACACCGGCGGTCGCGGGAATGCCGAGAGACCAGGCGCTGCAGGTCATCCGGCAGCGGGAAGGCATGGATCGCGGTTGGTACGCGGGCCCAGTGGGGTGGATGAACGCTCGTGGAGACGGACAGTTTGCAGTGGCACTACGGTCTGCGTTGGTTATTGAAAACACCGCTTATCTATTCGCTGGTGCAGGTATTATGGGAGATTCTGACCCTGCTTCGGAGTGGCAGGAGACGAAAATGAAACTGCGCGCCGTACAATCCGCCCTCACGGCGAACAACGGAGGCGTGGCTGAATGACAGAAAATCCATCTTTATATGTCGTGACGGCGTTTATCGCTGAACTTCACAGAGCCGGAGTTCGGAACGTGTGCATCTCACCAGGCTCGAGGTCTACACCCTTGACGATGGCCGTCGCCCGCCACGGCGGATTTGCCACGTGGACGCTTCTGGACGAACGCTCCGCGGCCTTCTTTGCCCTCGGCGTGGCACGCGCTAGCGGGGAACCCGTAGCACTGATTTGCACTTCCGGCACCGCGACCGCCAATTACCTGCCAGCCGTCATGGAAGCCAGGCAGTCGAATGTGCCACTCATCGTGCTGACGGCCGATAGGCCACCGGAATTGCACGGCATTGGCAGCAATCAGACTATCCGGCAGGACTATATGTACAATGATTACGCGAAGTGGTCGTTCAGCATGCCGGTCCCCGAGGAGAATGCTACACTGCTGCGCCACGCACGCTCCGTGGCGTGGCGAGCCGTCGCGCAAGCCACAACAGTCCCGCGGGGGCCGGTGCACCTCAACTGGCCGCTTCGCGAACCTCTCGTTCCACCGAAGAACCCGCCTGCATGGGCAGCTGGGGCGGAGGCGAGCGGGGGCCTTCGTCACTGGTTTGAGGGCCGGTTGACGGTGGCCGACGAGGTTACATCCACAATGGCACATTGGATGAAGTCTGCGGAGCGGGGCCTCATCGTTTGCGGCCCGCAGGATGACCTGAGCCTCGCCGGACCCATCATGCGGCTGGCGGAGCGATGGAACGTGCCGCTTCTGGCCGATCCGCTTTCGCAACTTCGCACAGGTTTACACATCAACGACCTTGTCATTGACACGTATGATCTGTTTTTGCGCAACAGGCAGTTATGGCCGACGTTCAGGCCGGATGTCGTGGTGCGTTTCGGCAGGGCCCCGACGTCGAAAGTTCTTGGGCAGTTTTTGGCGGCGTGTGGCGATGCTCACCAGGTTATCGTCACAGACGACGTGGGTTGGAAGGACCCGTTTTTCACCGCGTCGGCAGTGGTGCAGGTAGATCCTGGGTCGTTTTGCGAGACGCTTTTGGAATCATTGGACGGGTCGCTACAGCGCGAGAGCAAGTGGACCCGCATGTGGACAGTTACAAACCGAGTGGCCACTAACGTGGTAGAGAAAGTTGGGCAGAACGAGGATTGGTCGGAAGGCCGAATCTTCCATGAGCTTTCAAGACTCTTACCGGACGGCGCAACGTTGTTTGCAGGGAACAGCATGCCGGTGCGGGACTTGGACGATTTCTACTTGAAACAAAGGCACTGCGTTCGATTTTTGGCCAACCGCGGCGTGAGCGGTATCGATGGGGTTGTCTCATCGGCGCTCGGCGTTGCCGCTGTCAGCCCAGAACCTGTTGTTCTCGTGATTGGGGACGTCTCGTTTTTCCACGACTTGAACGGACTATTGGCAGCAAAGATGCACAACCTGAACCTGCTTGTCATTCTCGTCCACAACGACGGAGGTGGCATCTTCTCGTTTCTGCCGCAGTCAGAACATCCGGATACATTTTCATACTTTCGCACGGAACATGGATTGGACTTCCAACGAGCTGTGGAAATGTACGGAGGTTGCTTTGAAAGAGCTGAAGACTGGTTCACCTTCCGTGCAGCAGTGGGACGACTGTTGTCTCGCCGTGGGCTCAACGTCCTCGAAGTCCGCACCGAGTCATCGGAGAACGTGCGCTTACACGAAGACGTGTACCATCAAGTCGCGCAGGCAGTGGAGGGGTTGGCATGGCCGAGCAGCTGATCCAACTGGGAGAACGGGCCTGGTATGTGTCCGTGCGGGGTCAAGGCCATCCCATCCTGATGCTACACGGCTTTACGGGAAGTGCCGATTCGTGGACAAACGTCGTCCAGGCATTGGAGAATCGATTTCAGTGCATCGCGGTCGATATTACGGGCCACGGACGCACTTCCGCGCCGATTGATATTTCCGCTTATAACATGGAGACCGTGTGTGCTGACCTCCTGCAGGTGATGTCGAGGCTGGGGTATGAAAAGTTCCACGTCCTCGGCTATTCTATGGGGGGGCGGCTGGCGCTCTATCTCGCACTCACTGCCCCTTGGCGCGTTCGCAGCCTCTGCCTGGAAAGCGCATCGCCGGGCCTTCAGACGGAAGAGGAGCGGAAACAACGCAGGGCGAGCGATGAGCGACTGGCCGACGAAATTGAACGATACGGCGTCGAGGCGTTTGTGAACAAGTGGGAGCGGTTGCCCCTGTTTGCGACGCAGTCTCGATTGCCAGAGCAAGTGCGGCGATTGCAGCGGCAAATTCGTCTCTCTCAGCGAAAAGTTGGGTTAGCGAACAGCTTACGCGGGATGGGAACCGGGGCACAACCGAATCTTTGGGGGCGGCTGCAGGAACTGAACATGCCGGTATTGCTGGTGACGGGAGCACTGGATGATAAGTTCTGCAAAATCGCAGAACGCATGTTGCAGGGGATTCCAACAGCGCGCTATATCACCATCGCGGATGCGGGGCATACGGTCCATATGGAGCAATGCGCTGGTTACGTGGACGCGGTTGCCGGGTTTTTTGCACATAGTGAGCGAGGGGAAATGTGAGGGATGCGAAAAAGGCTCTGGGAGTAGGTATCGCGTTGACGGCGCTGTTGATGACGGGGTGCGGAAGGCCAACATCGACCACGTCGGGAGCCAACGACGCCAAGGGTTCAACAACTCCGGCACCGGTGGTAGGAAAACAGGCGCCTTCCTTTTCCCTCCTGCAGTTGAACGGGAACGGAACCTTTTCGTTGCAGCCCCTCCTTCGGCATCATCAACCTGTCATTCTCAACGTGCTTGCGTCCTGGTGCGAACCTTGCAACAAGGAGGCCCCCGATTTTGTGCAGGTAGCGCACAAGTACCAAGGTAAGGTGTAATTTGTCGGTATTGATATGACATCTACGGAAATGAATTCGAAAGGTCCTCAGCTTTTGTCGATAAGTACAACATCCCCTATATACGGTGCTCAAGGATCCGCACGGTGCGATCATGGAAGCGTACGGCGTGTACGCGGCGCCACAGACTTTCGTCCTGTCTCCATCCGTGCGGATTATCGATATGGAACCTGGCATGTTAACGGCAAGCAAACTGGATGAAGTGGTTCAACAGGCGCTGAATGAATCGTGATGCAAATGGACGGACAACACAAAGGCGATGCGGCTGAGGTCCCATCGCCTTTGTAGATCATGTAGCGACGTCGAACGTTACGGCGTGGTCTTGCTGACTGTGACAGTTCCTTGATCCGTGGTGATGGTAGGCGCTTTGGCGTTCGCATCGACGTCAAACTCATCCCACATGCCGCCAGCTGCGTGGCCGGGAACGCCGCACACCAGAGCAAACTGTTCAGCCTTATTCGCCACAAAATAGAATTTATACGGTTGGTTTTGCGGGACCCCGGACTGGAACTTATCGGTTGGGCCCGTGGATCGTTTGAAGGCTGCGGTGAATTGTCCATTCGGAGTCTCACGCTCGGACCATGGCACGAATCCGACGCTGTGACTCACGGTCTGCTGGTTGTTGAAGGTTACGTTCACGGTCCAGCCTGCAGGTACGGTGATTTTGAGTGCGCCCTGACTGTACCCGTTGAAGTTCATCGGGTCATCGCCGTTCTTGGAAGTGATATTCAGATCCAGCGTTTTCGGCGCCTTGTCGAGCGCGTACCAAGTAGCCTGACCTTGTCCTTGCCCAGTCCCACCTTGTCCTGTAGATCCGCTGGTTGGGTTGACCGACGTTTGAATCTTCGGGTTTGCTGCGAGAATGCGGTGTGTGACTCTCTTGTATATCAGGCGCTGAAATAGACCTGTCGGTGGGGAATATATAAAAAACTGAAAAGTGTCACAGGATTGACGCAATAGCCAGTCTGGTCTGTCAAACTGTCAAAAATAAAGGGAATTGCCATACTGTTTCAACCACTGCTGACTCTCCTGATACGCTGGGAAGATCCTGGCAACGTGTGCCCAGAACCGCGCCGAGTGGTTCATCTCTAGCAGGTGGCACAACTCGTGGACCACGACGTAATCGATGACCTCGGGCGGCGCCTGGATGAGTCGCCAGTTCAAGTTGATGTTGCCGGTGCTGCTGCAACTTCCCCAGCGCGTGCGTTGGTCTTTCACTCGGAATCCCCTGTACGATACGTCGAGTCGGCGGCTCCAATGCTGTAGACGGTGTTCAAAGTCCGATTTGGCAACCCGTTTATACCACTGCGTCAGGATATCGTAGATCTTGTCTGCGGGCGGTGTAACGTCCGGACCTGTGATGTGAAATCGGTTGTCGCGGTTTGTGCAATGCCATCGCTCGGTTGTACATTGGTACTCCACTGTGGTCGGCTTCCCATACAACAGAAATGTGTGTTCTGTCCAGTTCTTGCGCGCCTGCGCGGCGGTCTGCGACTGTCGCAATCGCTCTTCTATCCAAGCTCGGCGCGATTCCAATATCCGTTGGATCTCATGTTCCGTGGTACCTGCGGGCGCGAGGATTCGGATTTGACCACTCCGAACCATCAGTGTAATGGTTTTCTTGCGTTTTGCACTGCGGATGACTTCCAGTTGCTCGGAAAACGGCAAGGCCATGGTCACGTTTCTCCTTCATTTCGATGGGCCTCTGACCTCCATGATATACTAGGCGGGTACATTTGGGAATCGTGTATCCCCAGGCATGGGAGGAATAAGCGTGTTGCACATGGATCATTGGGAGAGTGCCTTGTTGGCCTTAATTGTGGTGTTTGGAGGCGGTCTCATCGCCGGCAAACTGACGGACAAGCCGCGCATCCCGGACGTAGCTGCGTACCTACTTCTCGGTATTCTGCTGGGACCGGCCGTGCTGAATCTAGTTTCGGAACCGATTGGGTCTCAAGTGAACTTATTCATTCTGAATGCCGGAGCCACCCTTATTTTGTTTGATGGAGGACGTGCAGTACGGTTTTCCATCCTGCGGCAAGTCTGGGTCAGCATCGGTTTGCTCGCCACCCTTGGTGTGCTGGTCTCTGCCTTCGTGGTAGGGCTGGTGGCACATTGGCTCGTAGGAACACCATGGGTATTTTCACTGTTGCTCGCAGGGGTCATTGCGTCGACGGATCCTGCGACACTGATTCCTGTGTTTAAACGGGTGCCTATCCTGCCTCGACTGCAGCAGACGGTAGAGTCTGAGTCGGCGTTTAATGACGCAACCGCCTCTGTATTGGTCATGACATTACTGAGCTTGATCACAGCCAAAGGAGCATTTCACTGGTACGCCCCCCTTGTGGACTTTGTGAGTTTGTCCGTCATTGGTCTCGTGGTGGGATTTCTATGTGGCTTGCTCGCGCTTTGGTTGGTCTCTGAGAGAGGGTGGGGGCTGTTTCACGACTACGGCTCGATGGTTATGCTGGTTTTGGCGCTGGGTGCATTTGAGCTAGCGGGAGCGTTCCACGCCAGCGGTCTGATGGCAGCTTTCACGGCAGGCGTTGTGACCGGCAACGGCGCGTCGTTTGGGTGGCCGTTGTCAGAGCACACGGAAGCAAACGTGCACCACTTTGGAAACTTCA
Source organism: uncultured Alicyclobacillaceae bacterium (assembly GCA_963788285.1). Taxonomy (GTDB): domain Bacteria; phylum Bacillota; class Bacilli; order Alicyclobacillales; family Alicyclobacillaceae; genus Alicyclobacillus_A. The sequence continues at coordinate 141,103 of CAWBGB010000012.1, read as the reverse complement.
TCACATTGATGATGCGCATGCTGATCTTTGTTTTTCTTGGAACCCAGGTCGACTTCTCGGCTGTCTGGCATTACTTGTGGGTGGGCGTTGTGTTGGTACTTGTTCTGATGTTTGTCGCCCGACCACTGTCCGTACTGTCGTCCGTTCTTGTGGACGGGCGGGCACGATGGACATGGCGCGAAATTTTGTTTATGTTTTGGGTTCGCGAAACCGGTGTGATCCCCGCGGCACTGGCTGGGATGATTGCCGCTGAGCAGCTTCCAGGGGCCAACCTGATTGGCGCGATCACGTTTCTGGCGATTCTGGCCACCATTCTGATACAAGCGAGTACCACTCCGATTGTCGCAAACCAATTGGGAGTCTCGATAGTAGGGGAGGAAGCGGATGTCTGAATCCCGAGCATGCGACAATCGGCGTCCTGCTGAGACAAGACGCCGATTGGGGTTCCATGCGGACGGATACGTCGCTTACTTAGCCAATTCCCTGTATTTTCCGTGGAAATACAGCAGGGGTACCTTGCTTTCGTCGACGGAAGAGTATTCCACTTGTCCAATGTAAATAAAGTGGTCTCCCCCATCCACCTCCTGGGTCACTTTGCACTCCAAGTGCGCCATAACACCATCCAGAACGGGAACACCGAGTGCTCCCATGCGATAGGACACTCCAGCGAACTTATCCTCTCGACGTGAAGCAAAGTGGTTGGAGACATCCGACTGATCACTGGCCAAAATGTTCACTCCGAATACGCGGCTGGTACGAAGCAGTGGAATCACGGACGAGCGTTTGTCGATACAAATCAGGATGTACGGGGGATCAAGCGATACGGAACTGAACGCCGATACTGTCAATCCTCCGAGTTTACCGTCCACGGCAGTGGTCACTACGGTGACACCGCTGGCGAAACGACCAAGCGCATGGCGGAAATCATCCGCACTCACTGGCACAGCGGTAACCCCCTCTCGAAAGTTCCAGAAATTTCAACACGCATACTTTTCTATTGTATCAGAAGTTGCATCCAAATCGGAATGGCGTAGGGGAACGCAAGAAGGCCGTCGGTAGTCAACGCAACCTACCAACGGCCACTCTCCATGCGAATGTGAGAATGATATACCCGATGATGGCTACCCGCGTTGGGTAGGGATGGGCTTCACACCTTCGGGTGGTACGATGAGTTCGGCAGCAGTCAGACGTTGTACTTCTTCGACGCTATGTCCATTTGCGACCTCGCGCAGTACAAGTCCTTCGTCCGTGACGTCCATTACAGCGTAGTCGGTAATGATGCGGTGAACCACACGCTTTCCGGTCAGTGGTAAGCGACATTCTTTGAGAATTTTGGGTTCGCCTTGTTTGTTGACATGCTCCATGGTGACGATGACACGTTTGGCGCCGTGCACAAGATCCATGGCACCCCCCATGCCCTTGACCATTTTTCCAGGAATCATCCAGTTGGCCAAATCGCCCTTTTCGGAGACTTCCATTGCACCCAAGATGGCAACGTCGATGTGGCCGCCGCGAATCATTGCGAAAGATTCAGCACTGTTGAAGTAGCATGCTCCGGGTAACACGGTAACCGTCTCTTTGCCGGCGTTAATCAGGTCCGGGTCCTCCTCCCCTTCGTAGGGGTATGGTCCCGTGCCCAACAACCCGTTCTCTGAATGTAAAATCACAGTGATGTCCTCAGGGATGTAGTTCGCCACCAGCGTCGGCATACCAATCCCGAGGTTGACGTAGTGACCGTCATCAATTTCAAGCGCAGCACGTTGGACGATTTCATCGCGCGTCAAAGGCATGTTTTCATCGCTCCTCCCACAAACAGTTTGAGCCACTCACGGACACGATGGACGTGGGCGTGTGGTCCTGCGTTCAATCCGTTTCTCGTAAGAAGGGCCCACCACAATGCGTTGGACGTAGATGCTTGGGGTATGGATCTCGTGGGGATCCAGTTCGCCTGGCTCTACGAGTTCTTCCACTTCAACAATCGTAATTCTCCCGGCTGCCGCCATCATCGGATTGAAGTTCTGGGCGGTTTTACGGTAAATGACGTTACCCAATGTATCCGCCTTCCAGCCCTTGATGAGGGCGTAATCTCCACGGATTGGCATCTCCAGGACGTATTCACGCCCGTCAATGACGCGCGTTTCTTTGCCTTCTGCTACGACGGTACCTACGCCGGCCGGTGTATAAAATCCTCCGATGCCAGCTCCGCCGGCACGAACGCGCTCGGCCAAGGTTCCTTGTGGAACCAGTTCCACTTCCAACTCGCCGCTCAAAAACTGTCTTTCAAACGTCTTGTTTTCGCCGACGTAGGAAGAAATCATTTTCCGGATCTGCCGCGTCTGCAGCAGAAGTCCCAGCCCCCAGTCGTCAACACCACAGTTATTGCTGACACAGGTGAGATCTTTCGTGCCCTGGTCGCGCAGCGCAATAATCAGATTTTCTGGAATGCCTACGAGTCCAAAGCCGCCGACTAATAGAGTAGATCCATCCGGAATGTCGCGCACAGCGTCCGCAGCGGACGCAAAGACCTTGTTCAAACGCAATCCCTCCTGCCACCGAAGACCTGTTTTCGATCCCATTACCGCACAGTCATTGCGGTTTTGCAAGCGTTTTCGTGAACATTCACCAGTTTTCGACCTTGAATTCTATGAATCTTTTATTGCTGGTGCACGAGAGCCTGAATATATGTCCCTAGCGCATAAAAATACATATCCGAACTCCATTGCGCCGGAGGCGGGGGATTCATGCCTTGGGGCAAATCTGTACGTGAGACCACTGCCCACAGAAGGTAGGGAGCGAAGCCTTTGTCCCAAGCCCGTTAACTAACGTCGTAGGAAGAAAAGGGGCTATGTGCGTGAACTACTGTGTCTTTCAGCTGCCCTTGTCACCGTCTTGGGACCTTCGGTGAGCTTTGCAGCCACCGCAGACACATACGGTCCGAAGCAGGGTGTGAAGCCCGCCTCCCCGCATTCTTTTGCGCGTGGAGAGATTTCAGACATCCACTACCAGAGAACGACCACGTACACGGTGAACAGAGGCACTTTGTGGGGCATAGCCACTCGCTTTCACACGACCGTCTCGAATTTGGCAAGTTTGAATCATCTCAGCAGTAAGGCCGTTGAAGGTTGGACAACGGTGCCATTCATCCATAGGACCAGTAGTCGCTCGTGCGGCGGGTTGCTCAATATAGCGGTTGACGCGAAAGGGCAACTCATTGCACAGTACGCACGAAATTTCGTCGGTGTATCGTATCAGTGGGCGGGCACGACACCGAACGGATTCGATTGCTCTGGACTGGTCTCCTACGTGTACAGACATTTTGGGTACAGCCTGCCGTGTTCAAGTTATGGAATGTACGGAATGGCTCTCCCGTATCGTCCAGCGACTTGACACCGGGTGACCTTGTGTTTTTCAACAGGAATGGGCTGGGGCATCTCACGTTGGTATTTTCTTTGGCGGAGGTCAATTCATCAGCGTTCAGGGGGACGGCGTCAATATTGGGTCACTGTTCGCCTTGTATTGGATATCTTACTACCTTGTCGCACGGTGATGTATTACATAGATCACGTATCCAAGAAATGACCGTAAAGGGGCGCAGCTGCGCCCCGGCTGCGTAAAAAGAAAAACAGGCGCCAAGTGCGCCCGGCATGATTGCATTATGCGAGTGCGTGTAGGGACACGTAACCAATGGTTCCGCTGACGATCATCACTGCTGTGAACACCGCGATTCGTTCTCCGATTTTCCAAAGTTTCTCTAATCCAGCGATGGGATTTACCATGTCATAATTTTTCAAGAAGATCACCTTCTTCAAATGGGCATCCACCCAGCTTGGAGATAGTTTATCATGGTAGCCTGCCCGTAGTATAGGGATGATCCGGTGTATTTGTGAAGCTTCTGTCACAAGTTTCTAGAATTTTCGATCAATTGTGGTGCCGCGTCGTCGTCAAGGATTTCGGATCATCGGACACGGGCGCCGTAAAGGCGCCTGTGTCGGTGATGCGGGCTGTCATTTCAGGGGGGATTGGCTGCCGGGGGTGTTGATTCGTTCTGCGTCTTCGGGCCTGGCGGTGCGAACTGCGACTCCAGGCGTGCCGTCGCCACGTGCATTGAACTTGCGCAGGAACTCCGTTGCATCATTTCGCAGCTTTTCAGGTGCGATATAGCGAAAAGGGTAGCCCGGAGTGCGAGGCGATGTCTTCATGCTCGATTCCTCCCCGAAAGATGTCTGATGTGCCGCCCTCTTAGCGTGGCCCGGCTGCTCTAGATTATGAGGAGGGACGACGCCGAACAATGTCAACACGCGGATCAGGATGTGAAAAATGACTTTTGCAGATGGTGACCTGACTACAGGCGATGACGCGAAAGAGGCGGTAGACCAAGGTCTCCGCCTCTTCGCTGTAAGGTACGTACTGACGTACTGTCGCAACCACATCCCTTGCCGATGTTTCAATCAGAAGGTTTGAGTCACCATGATACATCAGCCTCCTTACATCACGTAGTATGTGCGCGTACTTCAGAAGTATACGTCGGACTTTCAACGCCTGTAATTCAAGCCCGACGGAATACCATTCAGAATAATCCAGCTTTTTGTCTGGAGAATTTTTTATTGTGACACGATTCGACACAAACAGTCAGCTACGTCATGGTATCGTGTTGGCATTCGACACCAGGCTAAACGTTGGGGAGTGGTACGGAAGTGGTCGACTACCGAAATAGACCCCAGGAAAGTCCGCTTGCATGGTGTCCGCACTGCGGGCGGCTGATTGGCGCGCAACGGGTGGATAACATGATGAAGACGGTCTTTCATGTATGCATTAGTGGCGTCTACCCGTACGGTGTCTGTGTCAAACACAAAGGAGAAACGAGAAGTCAAACGGCTTGACAATGTCCTTATCGTTGCACACTCGCCACCGATGTCGTGGCGTTCTTTTTTTGGTTACGCTTAGCGTTGGGAGAAGACAAAGCGGCGGTAATGTCGGTGCGGTAGTTGCAACGCCACTGTGAAAAGAGACACGCCGTGATTCGGCGTGTCTCTTTACCTGCTGCCAATACGTTTAGTTTATTCGTAGTCATCAGGATTGTCCACCTTCACCCACGGTACCTTGTTGTCCGTCGACTGTAGTGGGATGCGCTTCCCTTCACCCATGAAATCGTCCGGACTGTCCACGTCGACGAGTGAGTTGACGGGAGCCGTCTGTTTCGTCGTTTGTCTGTCTTCAGGATTTACCTGCATCTTGTCGTTGTTGGGTTGCTGCGACTTCATGGGCTTCACCATCTTTCGTCCAAGGTTCACGTCATACCTGTGATGTCATCGAGCGAGTTGTACTCTGTATTCTTCCCGGTGATGGACGCTCTATGCCAGCTGTCTCTTCTCGGCCTTAATTTCGCTCTCCACGTGAAACGACACGATAGGGTACGAACGAATGGGACGATGCATGGTCATTCAATACAGAAAACGGCTACGCGACGCCTCGCGTAGCCGTTGCTGTGTGTGCGCCCGGCATGGGCGTTGTCTATACGGTGAAAGTCCGGAATGGTGAAGGTAGCAGTAACCATTAGCTTAAGCCAAGACCCTCTATGTCAATACAGAACGTATGTTCTTTCGTTTAAATAAAAAAACAATCGGGTCTCCTTTTGAAATGAGACATGTCGTTATGCTATATTTTGGTAATGTTTTGCTTGAGCTTCACGGAATACTGTCGAATTATACGTTGTCCCCGTTTTCCACATGGCAAAGATAATCCGGTTGTTAGCCAAGGATCGAATAGCGACATGATGGGTTTTTCCTTCTTTGCGTTTGCGGTAGTAGTATTCTCGTGCCCACGGTTCCCATCGCACCGAACACCAAGCAAACTCATGGATGGCATTTCGAAACGGTTTAACGCAGGATGTCCCGTCTGCGAGCTTTAACGTATTTACCGCTTTGGAAGGCAACTGGGGATGTTCCTGCAAGGGCTTGTATACTATTGACCGACGCATATTGGTTACGATTATCGCCCCATTCCGCGAGTATTTTGGGAGCGAGTCGCTTGCCAGCACCGGGTAGGCTTCGGAATATACGGGAGTCCTTATGCTGCCTGAACAGGGTCTGGATGTCCTTTTCATATAGCGTGATTTCCTCAATAAGCACTATTAGCTGCCTAGTCAGGGCTCGCATGAGCCTGGACTTTGCATTCTCGATTGGACTAGGTGCATGGATTTGTGGTAAACGGGCTATTTTTAAGATTTCTCGTGCCTTTCTTTCTGGATTCTTGTGCCTAAGTGTTCTGAGAACCTCTGTTAGCTCTTCCTCAGTTGTATTTCTTACGGATTCTATAGAAGGATACGCTTGTAAAAACTTCAAAATACATAGTTGACCTATACGGCTGAAAAACTGTAAGGCGGCCGGGTAATATTCTTTAAGGCAAGCTATTAGCTGATTGGACAAACGGGTCTGAGAGTTGATGAGTCCCTCTTGATCACGAGTTAGGAGCCTGAGTTCCTGAATTAACTCGTTCGAAGGCTGTAATGGAGTCATAGCTAAATAATCTTTACGCCCAATATCCGCAAGTAACCGTGCATCGATGAAGTCTGTTTTGGCCCCAGATGGTTTCCGATGTTTGTCCACAACCTTTGGATTTAAAGGATACACGACAAATCCATGCTCCAATAGAAAACTGACAAGCAGACCCCTACTAGTCTCGATGAAGCAAGCTGCCTCTGAAGGTGTAATTCCGATTGACGCTAGCCTCTCCTTAAACTCCATCAGTCCGGCAAATGAATGGGGAACTTCGAATGCAGCTAATTCTTCGGCGTAGTCGTTCGTAACAACAAACGTGTGTTTTTGATCTGCCCAATCAATACCTACGAAGTACATGACACCGTTTCCTCTCCCAAATTGCAAAGATTAGCAGTGGCCTAATACAAAGGTGCTCGAAGCACAACCCTCTATCGACTGTTTAATCTTGCATTCTGGGGAAAGCATGTCTTGGCTAAGGGATCGAATCCCGGGGTGTCCAGGCTTTTCCCCAGAACTCTCCTTCCAATTATTGATGTTAACGTATTAGGGTGTCGACCGCGAGGTCGAATCTGAAGGAAGGCGGCGGCAAACCTCCGGCCCAAGGGTCACGAACTCCAATTGAGGCTAACGACAGTTGGGTGAGTCTGCAAACCAAGACAAAGCCCTTGCTACCGAAGGCTGTCGAGAGTAGATGGAGTGGGTATATGGAGGGAAAGACGACGCTCTTACCCGGGGAGGCCTGCCCGGAACGCCAGCAAAGCTGGTAACCGCCATCGAAAGGTGGCGCTGAACGGACAGGAGTCAGCAGAGGTCATAGTACCTGCAAAGGGACGCCAGAGCAGGGAAGGACCGAACATGATTGTGAGGGTTGTTCATGGCAAGTTCGAGAGAGAAGCAAAGACAGCCGAATATCCCGAAAGGGAGCTATCCTCGGGAGGAAGTGGTGAATCTACGGGGGACCGAGGAAGCGCCGAGTTTCTCTCCGGTACGACCCAACGAACCAACCCGCGAAGCGAATTGTGCGAACCTGATGGAACAGGTAGTAGAGCGGGAGAACCTGCTCTCGGCCCTGCGCCGTGTGGAGAAGAACAAGGGTGCGGCAGGCGTCGATGGAATGGAGATAAAATCCCTTCGACCCTTCCTGATGGACAACTGGACGCGCATCCGTGACGAACTCCTTCGTGGAACCTACCAACCGATGCCCGTACGTCGAGTCGAAATCCCGAAACCAGACGGTGGCAAACGGATGTTGGGGATACCAGCGGTGCTTGACCGCCTGATTCAACAGGCCCTTCTGCAAGTGCTCACACCCATCTTCGACCCAGAATTCTCACCGTACAGCTACGGGTTCCGACCAGGATATAGTGCTCACCAGGCAGTGAAACAGGCACAAAGCTACATCGCCCAAGGATATCGCTGGGTTGTAGACCTCGACCTTGCTCAATTCTTTGACCGAGTAAACCACGACATGCTGATGGCAAGAGTGGCCCGAAAAGTTAAGGACAAACGAGTGTTACGGCTCATTAGGCGATATCTAGAAGCCGGTGTCATGTGCAACGGAGTCTGCGTAACAACAGACGAGGGTGTTCCGCAAGGCGGACCGCTGAGTCTGCTACTGGCGAACATTATGCTGGATGACCTGGACAAGGAACTTATGCGCCGAGGGCACCGATTCGCCCGTTATGCAGATGACTGTAATGTCTACGTCCGCAGTCGTCGAGCAGGAGAACGGGTCATGGAGAGTGTGCGAAGATTTGTAGAAGGACGATTAAAGCTCAGGGTAAATGTGGAAAAGAGTGCGGTAGACCGACCCTGGAAGCGCAAATTTCTGGGTTTCTCATTCACGTGGCACCAACGGCCGAAAATCCGAGTAGCCCCCAAGTCCCTCAAGCGCTTCAAGGACAAAGTCCGTGAACTAACGAAACGAAGCAGGGGACAATCGATGGCCCAAAGGCTAGAACGGCTGAACGCTTACCTACGCGGGTGGGCCGGCTACTACTGCCACTCCGAAACCAGGAGTGTCTTCGCCGAACTTGACGAGTGGATACGCCGACGACTACGGATGTGCCTTCTGAAACAATGGAAGAAACCTAAAACAAAGAAACGCAATCTAGTCGCACTCGGCATCCCAAACGAATGGGCAGCACTCATAAGCGCTTCTCGAAAAGGGTATTGGCGCCTCGCAAATACGCCACAAGTGAACAAAGCCCTTGGAATTGCCTATTGGCGCAACCAAGGACTTGTAAGCTTAGTCGAACGGTACGACTCACTTCGTTACACAACATGAACCGCCGTATACCGGACGGTACGTACGGTGGTGTGGGAAGACGGGGGTTAGTCACCCACTCTCACCCGATTGCGTCATAGATGCTCGCTTGGTGCGGTCGAGAGGACTTGAACCTCCACGAGCTTGCGCCCACAAGAACCTGAATCTTGCGCGTCTGCCAATTCCGCCACGACCGCATGATCACTGGAATACAGTGAGCAGAATGTCCAAGGCGTATTCTACATGGAACATGTGCGATAGACAAGGGCAAGTTTCACCAAAATCACAAAGCGCAAAACTTGCACTCTGTCAAGCTGTTGGTATATTATTATTAGCAGCCGAGGTTTGTGAGTGCTAACAGTTCTGTTGCTAACACCTGACATGTTTGCAGGTGGGCATGTCCGCGGGATGCCCATGTCCTGTAAAAAATGTCAGATATTCTTTCATGAGCCATTCATCTATTGGGTCATTCCACTGACATCAAGAGACCAATGGGGGATGAGAAATGAAGGCACTGTTGTTAGCTGGAGGATTAGGAACGCGCTTGCGACCACTAACGGAGAACCTTCCCAAGCCGATGGCGCCGGTTGCAAACCGCCCGTGGCTTGAACACCTCATTTTACACCTCAAAGAACAAGGTATTGACCAGTTTGTGATTGCAGTGAAACATCACGCGGATACCATTCGCAACCATTTTGGCGACGGGCGCTCCTTGGGGGTTGAAATCGAGTATGCGGTGGAGCGTCAGCTGATGGGAACGGCAGGTGCCATCAAGAACGCAGAACCCATGTTGTCCGATAGGTTCTTGGTACTCAATGCCGACATTATTCATCAGATTCAGCTAATCCCTTTACTCGACTTTCATGCTAAACATGGTGGCCTTGTGACCATTGGGCTCACAGAAGTCGATGACCCGACGCAGTACGGAGTCGTCGAACAGACAGCGTCAGGCAGGATTGTACGGTTTGTGGAAAAACCTCCGCGTCACGCGGCGCCTTCCAATCGTGTGAATGCGGGTATCTACGTGATGGAGAAGGAAGCTTTGCGCTGGATCCCTGCTAACCGAGAGACTTCCATCGAACGGGAAACATTCCCGAAATTGATCCAGCAAACAGGCCGTGTTTACGGAACGGTCATTCGCGGTTACTGGCGTGACATGGGTACTCTAGACCGGTACTTAAAGTTGCACTGGGATGTTTTGGATGGGCGTTGTCGTGCTCATCTTCCCTATGAAGAGAAGGAACCAGGCATTTGGATGGGGCGCGGCGTTCGCATGGCTGCTGATGTCCAATTGGTACCGCCTGTGATCATTGGCGATGATGTGGTGATTGAACGCGGGTGCACTGTAGGTCCCTACGCGGTCGTAGGGGACAGGGTAGTACTTGGTCGGAACGTACATTGCTCGAGGTCTGTGGTCTGGTCAGACACTCGTTTAGAAGCGTCGCACTATCTGAACGGAGTCGTGGTGAGCCCAAACTTTATCGCAGACTGCGAAGTGGGTCACAATCGGTCGACAGAGTCCGTGGAGGTGTTGCAAGGATGACTCAAATTGCGTACGTCAGCACCTACGTTCCAAAAAAGTGTGGTCTAGCTACATACACCCACCATTTGCGGCAGGCCGTGGAGGGTGCGAAAGGGGAGGCTGTGCAGGATAAAGTGGTCGCGGTTGTTAGCCCGGGTGAAGACAACACGCGATACCATCCTTCAGTCTGGACGTTGCGGCGCGATGTGCGTCAGGACTACCGCAACCTCGCGGCACGCATTAACGATAGTGCCGTTGAGGCGGTGTCTCTGCAACACGAGTTTGGCATCTTCGGGGGTAATGCTGGCGAGTATGTACTCGACTTTGCAAGGGCCCTGCGAAAACCCTTGATCACGACGTTCCACACGGTATTTGAACGTCCGATGGAGCCGTACCGCTCCATTCAGGATGAGTTGTGCGCGCTGAGCCGCCGCATTGTCGTGATGAATCGACGTGCAGTGACGTTTTTAAACAACGCGTTTGGAATACCTCGGGATAAAATCTTTTACCTTCCACATGGGACGCCGAAGCCGATGTCGGAAAAACGGGAGGCCCTTCGGGAGCGCTTCGGCTGGGCTGACAAAAAAGTCGTGTTGACGTTTGGCTTGCTCGGTCGCGGCAAAGGGATTGAGTTAATACTCAAAGCGCTGCCCCGCGTTGTCCAGTGGGTACCGAACGTGGTGTATGCGCTCGTCGGTCAGACGCATCCAGAAGTCATGCGTCAGGAAGGCGAAGCGTACCGTAATGAGCTGCTTGAGATGATCCATCGTCTTGGCTTGGATCAACATGTGCAGATGATCAATCGGTATCTCACCGAAGAGGAACTGGTGGAAGTCATTACAGCGTGCGATCTTTACGTCACTCCCTATCCCGGTATGGAGCAGATCACCAGCGGAACGTTGGCATACGCGGTGGGGCTCGGTCGGCCGGTGTTGAGTACCCCATATGCGTACGCGCGGGACTTACTGGCCGGACTTGACGAACTGCTGATTCCGTATGGAGACGTGGACACCTGGGCGAATACGATGGTTCGAATGTTGTCGGATGCGTCGCTGCACGCCACTTGGGAACGTCGCATTCGAGAGATTGGTCAGCACATGCAATGGCCGAATGTCGGGGCCACTTATTGGCAATTGGTTCAGGATGTGCTGCATATGGACAGAGGCCATGTTGCGGGAGGGAGCGCACTTGCGTCCATTTCCCGTTAAGTTCGAGCACCTGCAGCGACTGACAGATGACACGGGGATTATAGAACACTGTTTGGGGAAGATTCCTCGCCGGAACGAGGGATATTCAACAGACGACAATGCGCGTGCGCTGTGGCTATGTGTCGAATGGATGCGCTACGCGGAGCGTGAGCAGGGAACGGAACCGCTGCACACACTGTCGTCGCTGGTTGACACCTATCTGGCCTATTTGCTGTGGGTGCAACGCGACGATGGACAATTTCACAACAACGTGTTCTACAACCGGGCGTTCGAACCGGAGACTCCGTCAGACGACTGCCAGGGAAGATCCATTTGGGCCACCGCATACGCAGCGATTCACTTGCGTGACCAAGATAGGAAGACTGCGGCACAAAAGATTTGTCACCGTGGATTCCGTGGGGTCTCGCGGTTGCAGTTTCCGCGCGGCCGTGCCCACGCTTTGGCAGCAGCAAGTATGTTGCTTTGCGCATGCGAGGGTGATCAAGGAGAGCAGAACTGGTTTTCCGACTGGGTGAAGGCAGAATTGCCGCAGGTCGCCCGAGATCTGGCGGACGCTCTCATCCACCATTACAAACAAAACCAGCAACCCGGTTGGCATTGGTTTGAGCCGATGATGACGTACGGAAACGGAGTATTCCCATGGGCTTTGTTCCATGCGTACCGAGCGCTGAAAGACCCGTCCGTACTTGCGGTAGCCACCGAGAGCCTGGAGTTTCTGATGGAAAAAATGACAGCCCCGCAAGGGCACATCCGTCCCATCGGAAACCAAGGGTGGTGCTCTCCAAGTACCATTAGCCAGTGGGATCAGCAGCCGCTGGAGGTCATGAAATTGGCGGCTGCTTGCGCGGAGGGGTACCGCGTCACATCCAATCCGCAATATCTGCAAACGCTGGAGAACTGCGTCGCCTGGTTTCATGGAAAGAACGACCTTGGTGTTGCTATGGCGGATCCGAGGGATGGCGGTTGCTGCGACGGTTTAATGGAGCGTGGTGCAAACCGCAACCAGGGCGCTGAGTCAACGATATCCTACCTACTGACAGAAGCGTTGTACCACAATTTGACGACGGAGGCGGATGATAACGATGACACAGATGGTTTCACAGACAGCAAAGTTGCCAAAACACGTGTTTCGCGAGTATGACATTCGGGGTGTAGCCAATACGGAGATCAACGAGCGGTTCGCCTACTTGCTCGGACGCGCTTTCGCTCGTCGATTGAAGGCATCCGGAGAGGACATGATGGTTATCGGCAGGGATAACCGCACCTCGTCGCCTGCGCTGCACCGTGCACTGGTAGCGGGGGCGACTGCAGAACATTGTCGCGTACGGGACATTGGCGAAGTGACGACGCCTATCTTCTACTACAGCCTTGAACACCTCCATGTGCCCAGTGGCATTATGGTCACAGCAAGCCACAATCCGCCCAACGAAAACGGGTTTAAAATCGCTATGGGCAAAACGACTATTCACGGAGAAGCCGTGCGCAGCCTGTATGACGAAATGATGGCCTTGGAAAGTAGCTTCGAGATTCCCGAAGTGCCGAGTGCTGATTCCGCATGGGTTGAACGCGTCGATGTGAAAGATGCCTACTTTCAGATGCTGGAGGACAAAATTCAACTGGGGCGGCGGCTCAAAGTGGTGGTCGACTGTGGAAATGGTACGGCGTCCTCGTTTGCTCCTGAGATGCTAAAGCGGTGGGGGTGTGACGTAATCCCGCTCTACTGTGAGTCGGATCCAACCTTCCCCAACCATCATCCAGACCCGGTAGATCCAAACAATCTGCGCGACTTGATTGCCACGGTGAAGAAGGAAAATGCAGACCTTGGAATCGCCTTTGATGGAGACGGGGATAGGCTCGGCGTTGTCGACGACAAGGGCACCATTCGCTGGGGCGACGAGTTGATGATCCTATACTGGCGTGAGATTCTCCCCAAATATCCTGGGTGCGAAGCGCTGGTTGAAGTGAAGTGTTCTCAGGCCTTGATCGACGAGATTGTAAAACTTGGCGGAAAGCCGCGTTTTCACCGAACGGGACATTCGCACATTAAAGCCACGTTGCGAGCCACGAACGCGCCGTTCACCGGGGAAATGTCTGGCCATTTGTTCTTCAACGATGAGTACTACGGATACGACGACGCACTGTATGCGGCGGGCCGCTTGCTGCGACTGCTGTCCAGACAGGAACGCAACCTGTCCGCTCTGTTTGAGGATGTGCCACAGTACTTCTCAACCCCAGAGACTCGCGTTCCGTGTCCGGAGTCAGAGAAGCAGAACGTCATTGAGGCCGTCAAAAAGCACTTCGCCGAGCGCTTTCATATCGTGACGGTCGATGGTGCCCGGGTTGAGTTCCCAACAGGATGGGCGCTCATACGCAGTTCCAACACACAGCCTATCCTCGTTCTTCGGGCGGAGGCGAATACCCCAGAACACCTGGCGGAAATTCAACGCGAAGTGGAACAGGCGTTACATCGTTCCGGTCTCGAGTCGACCATCCCGTGGTAATGCGTCCATTCGGTTGGCCTGACGGTATGCAGACTTGCACCATCGCGCAAATGAGCGGCGATTGCGTGAACTCGCCGTCAGGCGCCATCCGTGGCGCACGGGAAGCGGCTTCCAACGCAATACACATAAGAAACCGGCACATTAGACAACGTCCAATGTGCCGGTTTTGCGCCATTTGGTGCGGTCGAGAGGACTTGAACCTCCACGAGCTTGCGCCCACAAGAACCTGAATCTTGCGCGTCTGCCAATTCCGCCACGACCGCATGAGTCAGAAGCGACGGTAGTTATTATAACAACAGCATCTGATTTATGCAACTCGGTAATATGTGGAATATGCGAGATCGTCGGAGATGTTGCTGCGCACCGGATGTAGGACATCGCGAATGGTGGCCAATGGCACTGGGGAAAGGTGTATTCGTGCACATAGAGTGTTAATCTAGTGAGCATCGGGTGTGATAGACTGAGAGTGGAAAGATTGGCGGTCATCATGAAGCTGTGCTCGACGAGGTGCACATACTGAGCGGGACGGCATGAAGGGAGAACAGCGAATTGAAGATCACAAAGATGCACGCTCTCGGCAATAACTACATCTACGTCAGTGAGTTTGAAGAGTCATTGGACAACACGTTGCTGGCTGATCTGGCGGTAGCAGTTAGCGATATTCGAAAAGGTGTTGGTTCGGACGGACTGATTCTCATCGGGCCATCCACCGTAGCGGATGTGCGCATGCGGATTTTCAACGCGGATGGTTCTGAAGCGGAGAATTGCGGGAATGGCTTGCGGTGTGTGGCGAAATACGTGTATGAACACAAGTATGTTGCAGATACGCGGATGCGGATTGAAGTGAAGACAGGCGTGGTGGAGGCGGAAGTCCACACGGGAGCGGATGGCAAGGTTCACTCCGTGACCGTAGACATGGGTGTACCTCAGTTTGGTCCGCAGCACGTTCATTACGAAGGACCGGCCACGTCGGGAGACGACGTCACCATCAGGGTCGGCGACGCGACCTTTACAGGAACGTTGGTGTCGGTTGGAAACCCCCACTTTGTCACTTTCGTGGAGGATGCGCTGTCCGTCCCGGTCGCTGAAGTGGGGCCGCAGATTGAACGGCATCCGTATTTTCCGCAGCGGCTGAATGTCGAGTTTGTCACGGCGAGACGTCGTAATGAACTCGATTTCCGTGTGTGGGAAAGGGGGTCCGGGATCACCTATGCCTGTGGCACCGGGGCGTGCGCGAGCGTAGCGGCCGGTGTACGACAAGGGCGATTAGACACCAGCGTCACTGTTCACTTGCTCGGAGGCGATTTGCACATTGAAGTCAGCGGTGGACGCGTGTATATGACCGGTGAAGCGGTCGAGGTCATGCGCGGCGAATACCTGTGGCCTCTAGTTAGTGGCGCGTAAACAGTCTTAGCAGAACCAGTGTGAAGAACGATATGACGGCGAATGTAACGGCCACGCCGAGTGCGCAAATGCACAGCACGAACCATGTTACGAGGGTACCACTCACGAACAGCCAAAGTCCTCCGGCGCCGCGTCTGTGGAAGATGATGTTGTACGTTGTACTATGCAGCCAGAGGATGTAGAGGGTGACCATTCCCCCGAGAGAAGCGCTGAACCCGTGCAGGGAAGGCCAGATGTCATATGCGACGGTGAGTGCGGACGGCGAGCGAATACAGAGCCGTAGAAATTTAGTAACCGCAACCGCTGCCCACGGCATTTGAAGACATTGGTGACCATCACGTGGTGGACAAGCGTATATAGACGAAGGAAGCCGTAGGCGAAACATATTCCGAGAGCCGTCAGAACGACTGTCAGTATTGAGGCCTCAAGGCGGTTAAATCGAACGTGTACTCCGAAAGCTGAAAGGGTTAACGCCACAACGTTTGGATGGCGCAGCAAAATGGCGAGGGCAGCCACCAGTCCGGTCCAGGCTGTCGCCCACTTGAATCGCTAATGGCTTGTTCCAGCTTGATGTCCAGGTTTGCGTTGACCACGTCTCGAATCAAGATTAGTTGACCGAGTACTCTCCAGTAATTGAGTGCCGAGTGTTCTGCCATACGGCGCGGCCTCCATTTCCGTGGTGTCCGTCCCATTATACACACTTTGACTAGGAATTCAGTAGCTTACAAAGACTGCGTGGATTCATATATGAAAGATAATGCAAATTAAAACATACAAGGATTGCAGATTTTTATGCCTGTGTTCAGGAAGAGGAGAGAAACGGTGTCCGAGACGAACAAGCCCTCAGGCAGCAAAGTCATTCGGCCGGCAGCATCACTCTTAATTGTTCGCGACGGGGAGGATGGTGTCGAGGTGCTGGTCATGAAGCGCTCCCACGAGATGCGCTTCTTGCCAGGTTATTTGGCGTATCCGGGCGGCAGTTTGGACAGTCGCGATTGGATGGAGAATGCCTCCTGGTGGACAGGCTCCATCATTGGGCAGAATCGACACGATGATCCCGCCTACGCCATCGGAGCCGTTCGCGAGTGTGCAGAGGAGGTCGGTTGGCTGTGTGCCTTGCAAAGCGACAGCGGTATTTACGCCCTGTCGGAACAAGAGCAGAGGGGTTTATTGACCGGAGAATGCACGCTGGACCATCTCTTAGCGGCGCACGGGTTCAAATTGGACGGATCTTCCATACGGTTTGTCGGTCGGTGGGTCACACCACCGCATATGCCGGCCCGGTTTGACACCCGCTTCTTTTTATATGTCATGCGGGTAGAAAGTCCGGAACCGCGCTTACATAGCACGGAAAACGAGTGGGTGCGGTGGTGTCGGCCAGTGGACTTGCTGTCCAGCATTCAAATGGGAGCCCATAACGCAGTTCCACCAACGATTGCAATGTTGAAGGGCATCGCCGAGTACTCGTCGGCGGACGATTGTCTACAGTCGTTGTCGGTACCCGGGCCAAAGAGTGGCATCTAGAATCATGCACCATGCGTTACACTGTATCTGTTGGCTTTGGCGGTCGGCTGGGGGTATAGACAAATTGAGTGGATACGTACTTGCGCGTTATTAACCCGCCGTTGAGAAGATGTTGAAGGTGTGCCTGAACGGTTTTTTTGGCGACCCACATCGCGGCATCGGGAACGACTCCGCCGTACAACAGATTCACCAGTTCCTGCAGCGTACGTGGAGCCTGTGCAATCCATTGAACAATCTCCTGTTCGCGCTGTTGTCGCCGTTTCAAAAGAGCTGCTGCGGCTTCTGCGGCGTTTGGTAACGCTTTGCCGTGGCCGGGACCCGCTATCTCGCAACCGCTGTGCTCAATCGCGCGCAGGGCATCGTAATACGGTGCCATGTGGCCGTCAGGTGGGCCAATCCATACGGAACCGTCGCCTGCCAGGTGGTCACCGACGAGAACCACCTTGTCTGCAGGAATGCGGATGTGGACGTGGCCGTGCGTGTGGCCCGGATGATGGTCAACGTACACTGTCAGGCCGTCCACATTGTACGAGGACTGGATGGGTTCTACGTCCCAGTTAAAGCCTATCTGCCGAATGACGGCGGTATGATCGAAGCGATGGATGTGGATGGGGGCATGATAAGCTCTCTGAAGGAACGGTAGTCCTTGGGTGTGGTCACGGTGATAGTGCGTGGCGAGCAGCGCGGCCACACGCCCGATTCCCTCCGCTTTAAGCGTATCCACCAGTTCCTGCAGCACGGCCGCGTCTTCGCTGCCGGCATCCACGAGCAGAGCGGTATTGCCGTGATGAATGACGTATGTATTCGTTTCATACGAAGGGGGAAGCGTGGGCGTCGGGACAGCCACTTGCAACACGTGGTCCGACAACCGCACTGCGTTCAGTTGCACGGTGCCTCACTCCTGTACGCGGAATTTGTATCACGGCTGTCATCCGCGGATGACAGTCCGTGTACCTCCCATAGTACAATAAGTCGGAAAAGAATCGAGTGACTGGAGGGGAATGTATGAAAATCTACACAAGATCTGGGGACGAAGGGCAAACGAGTCTGATCTACGGTCGACGAATTAGTAAAGATTCTCTACGGGTGACGGCGTACGGGACGGTCGACGAAGCCAACTCCACCATCGGTGTGGCTGTCGCACACATCTCATCTGACCCTCAATTTGAAGACATTATTCGGTTTTCAGAGCGCGTGCAGCGCGATTTGTTTGACGTAGGGCGCGACCTTGCCACGCCGGAGGACAAGCGCGACGGATTTTACATTAACCAGGCGGATGTGGATCTGTTGGAGCGCATGATTGACACACTGGACGCGGAGACACCACCCCTCAAACAATTCGTCTTACCGGGAGGGCATCCTGCGGCTGCGGCGTTCCATCTTGCCCGTACGGTTGTACGCCGCGCTGAACGGTGCATTGTCGCCTTGGAAAAGAAAGATTCGGTCCAGCCCATGATTCGCAAGTATCTCAACCGCTTGTCTGACCTGCTTTTCATCATGGCACGTGTTGTCAACGCCCGAACCGCCGTCGCGGAACCGGGCGTCGATTTTCACGCAGTCAAACCAAATCCTTTCATGGAGTGAACCACATGAACCACACACAACGTCGTTGGAAAGCAGCTCTCCTGGATTTAGACGGGACGTTGTATCGGGGAGAGACCGTCATTCCTGGAGCGGTCGAGTTTGTGAACAGGCTGCGCAATCGGGGCATTCAGCCTGTGTTTTTTACGAACAACGCCACGAGGACGCCGGACGATGTCTGTCAAAAGTTGAAGCGCCTTGGATTTGACGCATTTCCGAACGAGGTGTGCACGTCTGCGCAGGCAGCCGCTCGATATCTGCAGCGCACGGTGACGCAAGGTAGCAAGGTGGGGTACCTTGGCCAATCTGGACTGTCCTTTGTATTAGAAAAAGCGGGGTTTGTACCAGTTGCCGTAGCGGCGGATGAAGCAGACGTGGTAGAATGTTCGGCGGCTGTGCTCGGATTGGACCCAACAGCAACATATCAATCGTTGGCACGGTTTTGCAATCTGGTAGTGCGTCTTGGCGAATTTGTCCTGACAAATGCAGACGTACGCCTTCCTGCGGACGATACGTTTCTCCCTGGAAACGGGGCGCTTGGAAGCTTTGTCAGCACCGCTACCGGTGTGTCTCCGTACGTTGCAGGCAAACCAAATCCGGATTTTGTGCAGTACGTACTGGAACGATTCCAATTATCCACAGACGACGTTCTGGTCATTGGCGACAATCTGGAGACGGATGTCGCGAGCGGCGTGTTGAGCGGGGTATATACCATTCACGTTCAGACTGGCGTGGTTTACTCGGACCCCCAAAAAGGCGAAGCGAGCGGACGATGGCAGCCGAATGAGACGTGGCCATCCGTCGCCTCGTTGTTTCTAGAATAAACGCTGGGTGACCACGTTTTCTCCGAGTGTCGAAAAATATTCCCCTCCATTTTTTGCCCCTCGGCTTTGGCCGATTCTCTCAAAACCCCTAATGGGGTGAGGTGAAATGAGAGATTTGCAGAGTTTTTCATAGTCTTGATAACCACATATATAGTGTGTATAATGAGCCATGTACGAATTGTGAACACTATATATGTGGTGTATGCATTGCGGGTGTGGGATTTACTGATGGTGATGAGTTGGCTTGTGAGACGTACTACCCCATACATAACACGTCCGAACTGAACATTGTCGGCCTTTGTGGTGTCCGTGTTTGGCGAATTTTGTCGACCGTACAAGGTAAAGAAATGAGGCGGATAAAGGCGTGAGATGCCCTTATTGTAGTACAGACAACTCCCGCGTTGTGGAGTCTCGCGCGGGGGACGACGGTAACACCATCCGGCGCCGCCGGGAATGCACCAACCCGGAATGCGCACGACGATTCACAACGTACGAACGCGTGGAACATCGGCCTCTGATGGTCATTAAGAAAGACGCGAAGCGCGAAGAGTTTTCTTACGAAAAGCTGTACCGAGGCGTCATGAAATCTTGTGAAAAGCGGCCGATTCCCGCAGAGAAAGTGGAAGAAGTCGTCGCTGGCATAGAGCGGTCGCTGCACCTCGAGTACGAGCGCGAAGTACCATCCACCGTCATTGGCGAAAAAGTCATGGAGGCGTTGCGTGAGCTCGACGGTGTCGCCTACGTCCGGTTCGCGGCTGTGTACCGTGAGTTCCGGGACGTGGAAACGCTGGCTCAAGAGGTCCTTTCGCTATTGACGGAATCCTCTGACAAGGGGAAGTGAGGAGTGAAAAGCATGGAACAGACCGTTGGTCAAAGCATGTTGCCGTTTACGGATGAAGACCGGCTGGGTAGCACCGGTGAGCGAATTGTTGCAGATAGGTACTTGTTGAAAGACGTAAAGAAAGACAGCCTCGCCGTCGGGTCGCTCGTCGTGGCGGTATTAGATAAGAAGCGCGCATATCACGAATTAGCGCGTGTCGTTGAGATTCACGAGGAGGACAAGACGGCGACCGTCGAGTTGAAAGACGGAGCCCGTGAGGTACTACCGTTTCACCAAATTGACGTGTTACTGGAGACGGCTCCTCGCGACATGTGGCGTCGGGTGGCTCGTGGAGCGGCCGAAGTCACCAATGACCCTGAACTGTGGGCGGAAAAGTTCTATCAACTACAGAGTCACTGGAAATACGTTCCAGGTGGTCGAATCAATGCCTCCATGGGCACTGGTTTGCAGACCACGAGTTACAACTGTTTCGTCATCCCCAGTGTGGGGCCAACCATGCGCGATTACGCGGAATCGTTCGGCCAGACCCTGGAAATTCAAGCCCGCAGTGGTGGCGTCGGCATGAACCTGTCGCGCATCCCACCACAGGGTACGTACATTCCTGTCTCAGAGGGTTCTCGCGTGTCCGAACTGCACCTCGTGTTGGATGTATGGCACGCTGACCTGCCTGACTTTTTGACGACAACGTATCCGCACAGCACAAAGGTGGTACGTCGTCAACCGCGAGTTTTTGCGCGCAGTTGAAGAAGACGCACAGTGGCAGTTTGTGTTTCCAGAAACGTCCGTGGAAGGGTACGACGACCTTTGGAACGGAAAAATTGAGGACTGGATGGCCGCGGGTCGCCCTGTGACCTTCTCCGATCCTGTTTCCGCCCGCGACTTGTACGACCAAATTCTACAGAGCGGCGCCCTCGTCATGACCGATTTGGTGGGCACCGTGTTGTATCCGGGGGACCGGCGAAGCACGATTGCCTCGACGCTGGCGGATATGTGGGAGCGCATGGCCGAGAAGAAGCGCGTGTCTGTGGTCTTGTCGTCGCTGCGTCCGCGGTATAGTTACGTGCGCGGCGTAAACGGGCGGAGTTCTGGCGCGTATTCCTGGGGCATGCTGTACGACAAGGGCAACCAGGTCTTCGGTGACGGCTTCGGACCAGTCGGGGTCGGCGAAATCATGAGTGTTGGTTGTCAGTTGACGCTGCAGGGCGGATCGCGCCGCGGTGCGTTAATGTTAATTTTGAACGATAGACACGCAGACGTCCTGAAGTTCATTCGCTGCAAACAAGTGGACGGCGTGATCACTGGCGCTAACATCTCTGTGGGTATTTCCGAGCGGTTCATGGAAGCGAAAGAAAATGGAGAGCTTTGGGAAATCGGGTTTGTCCCGCAGACAGCGGTCTCGGAATTCGACGGCGACTTTGATAAGTGGACGGACAGCGGACAACCTTTCGAGGTGACGGAAGTCCTGTCTGCTCGTGAACTGTGGGACGAATTGGTGACGTCCGCATGGAAATCGGCTGAGCCCGGTGTCGTGTTCTTGGGACGGGCCAATCGGATGTCCAATTCATGGTATTTTAACCCGCTTGTGGCAACGAACCCTTGTGGTGAACAACCACTTCCGGCAAACGGCATTTGCAACCTCGGTGCTGTCGTCTTGAGCCGCTTTGCGACTGGATTCGAGGACTCCGGACAACGTGTGGAGTTTAAGGACAAAGCGAAAGAGGCGTACATTCGTAGTTGGCTCAGGAAGCACTTTGACGAAGACCGAACGGAGTTTTTGCTGCACCACGTAAAGTGGGAGGAACTCGAGGAAACCACGCGCACAGGAATTCGATTCCAGGATGCGGTCATCGACGCCACGTACTATCCATTTGAAGAGAACCGTATCAACCAGATGAATGAGCGTCGCGTTGGGCTTGGCATCATGGGTTTGCACGATTTGCTCTTGTACTGCGGCATACGGTACGGATCTGAGGAATCAGTGAAGTTCATCGATGTGCTCATGGGCATGATGGCAGAGTGGTCCTACCTGGAATCTGTGGAACTGGCGAAGGAAAATGGTCCGTTCCCGAAATTCGACGCGGAGCTCTTCTTGCAGTCTGGCTATATGCAACAGATGGCTAGGGAGCGTCCACACGTGGTGGAGGCGATTCGTCAACACGGTGTGCGCAACGTCACAACCATGACCATTGCTCCGACGGGTACCACGGGTACGATGGTTGGTTGCTCCACTGGGTGTGAACCGTACTACGCGTGGTCGTACTTCCGCAACTCGCGTCTGGGCATGTTCGAAGAACACGCGAGCATTGTTCAGGAGTATTATGAGACGCACCCTGGCGCCGAGCTTCCTGACTACTTTGTGACAGCGATGGACTTAGCGCCAGAGGATCACGTGCGGGTGCAGGGCGCGCTTCAGAAATGGATTGACAGTTCGATATCGAAGACCTGCAACGCCCCGAATTCGTACACTGTGGAAGACACCAAGCGATTGTACGACTTGGCGTACGAACTGGGGTGCAAGGGGATTACCATTTACCGCGATGGCTCTCGCTCGGAACAGGTGTTGTCGCTGAAGAAGGAAGACGACCAGGAAGACGTCGCAAAGTCTTCAGAGACCGCGAAGATGGTCGATGTGGCAGCCACAATTGCACCGCAAACGGGACAACAGACGTACGTGAAACGTCGCCGTCCAGATGTGTTGTATGGTGCCACCTACAAAAAAGACACGCCGCTCGGCAAAGCGTACATCACCATCAACGACGATCCAGAGGAACACCTGGCCCTCGAGATGTTCGTCAACATCGGCAAGGCGGGAAGCGACGTGTATGCCGCAAACGAAGCGCTCGGCCGCGCCATTACGCTGTATCTCAGAGATTCGCACAATCCGAACAAGGAAGCGGAATTAGTGAAGCATTTCGCGGGCATTGGTGGTTCCAACTCGGTCGGTTTCGGCGACCGCCGCATTACCTCCGTGCCGGATGCCATCGCCAAGGCTTTGATTGAGCACTCGGAAACATTCCCGATGCGCAAGGCTGCTTTCAATGAATGGGCGAGCAGCCAGGAGACTGCGGCTGAGGAGCAGGAACGCTCGGCATTACGTAGCTATTCCATCGCGAAGGATCTGTGTCCGAACTGCCACCAACACAGCCTGGTGCGCACCGGAGGCTGCTACGAATGTGAAGCTTGCGGTTATAGTAAGTGTTAGACCGGGTATTTTGTATAGGCGTAGTGAATCACTAAAAACCAAGACGTAGTAAGCATTGAGGCTATGTATACATGTACATAGCCTCTTTTTATTTCCGGGTATAAAAGATGGAAAGAGGGTTTAGACTATCGGCGTTGATAAATTCGACATTGTTCGTGAAGTCGTTCACAACGGCAACCGTGTAATCTTTGGAATCATAGACAATACCGTCTGCGCCTTTTCCACCAGCGGGCACCTTCTTGACAATTTGCCAGTTGTCTTTTGAAATGACGTAAACTGCTCTATCTCCGGTTGATGCTGCAAAAACGAAATTCCTGTCATATGTCACGCCAAATCTCTTGTTAATTCCATGGACGGTCGCTTTGACCGTATTAGTCTTCGCATTAATGACGTCAATCGCATTGTTGCCTTGTTGGGAAACGTAGACCCTGTTTGCACCAGGATCTGCTGCCACCACGTCTCCTTTGGTAGAATGACCAGGTAAATTAATCGTAGAGACAACTTGTTGACTGTAGCCTGTTGTTGCTGCCTGTGCTGCAGTCAGAGAGCCAAGAGCTACTGTCAGCTCTGCAATGGACCCCAATAATGTTCGTTTACCCAACTTACGCACTTTACTTTCCCCCAACGAGATTATTACGGTCCTACATCACCGTATGGAAGCCATGCTGTGCTGGGAGGCACAGTGCGGTGTGGATGGAGACGAGCCGGACACATGAAATTAGGCAGCAACAGTGTCTCATAGTGCGATTTTGAGTATGATGTGAGGAGGAAAGATTTGAATAGCAGGGTGATGGAGCTCACCTTTAAACTCCTTTGCAGGATAATGGCTCCTACAAATCACGGCGATTTGTAGGAGCCATTTCATTTTATGGTCAGATTGGTACATACGTTTAAGTTCAAGCCCGAAAATGGTAAACGCTTGTCCAAGGTGGACATTCGCCTTGGACGACTCAGATTTTCCCACATACGGTATTTCAAGTTGCCCGAACACTTGGGCATCAATACCATATGGGGAGGAAAAAGAGGTGTTTAGTCTACCAGCAGGAGATTTGGCTCGATTCCTGTTTGGCATGGTGGTTCTTTTGGCGGCTGCAAATTTGCTCGGTTATGTCGCTGAAAGATTATCCATTCCACGGGTGATCGGGGAGGTCGCCGGGGGACTCATCCTCGGACCCACGTTCATGGGTGCATTATTTCCGTCAGCATTTCACTGGTTGTACCAGGGCTTCTCGTCAGAAGGCAGTTTGTTTGGGTTGATTTATTACATCGGGGAACTGCTTCTCTTGTATACCGCAGGATTGAAGTTCCAATCCAGGTTCGCAAAGGCGGACATTAAAACCGGAATCGCGATTATCCTGGGGTCTACCATCATTCCCTTCATTGTCGGTTGGCTGTCAACGTATCTCTTTAACCCAGGTCAGTTTTTGGGACCCGATCACAGCGTGGTTGCCCTAAAAATCATTGTATCCATTTCCATTGCTGTGACATCTATCCCAGTCATATCGAAAATCTTCTCCGACCTTGGGATTATGCATTCTCGGTTTGCAAAAATCATCGTTGCCATTGCGGGTGTACATGACCTGATTCTGTGGGTTGCTCTTGCCATCGCATCTGGTATCGTCTCGGGGGCACATGGCGGAGCTGCTGGAGGAATAAACGCATGGGTCGTCTCGAAGAGCCTGGTTGTCACCTTCGCCTTCTTGATTGTTTGCATCGGCGTCGTTCCATGGGGGCTCAGACGGCTCACATCAAGACGCGGAAATTTTTTGTTCCGTGCTTCGTTTTTGGGGTACTTTCTCGTTATCCTTTTCGCTCTCTCCGATATCGCTGGATACCTCCAAGTTGATGTAATGTACGGTGCAATACTGGCAGGCGTTGCCACCAAATTTAGTTTACCGGAACATCTCTTTAAGCGACTCGAACAAGGGGTTCAAGGGATTGCCTTCTCGTTTTTCATTCCTTTGTACTTCGCTATCGTCGGTTTGAATTTGAACCTGGCGAAGAACTTCAGTTTCGGGTTCTTCATCTTGTATCTAATTTTTGCCACGATTGTTCAGTCCGTCGTTGTGTATTTCACGTGCCGTGCGATTAAGACCGACAAGCTCACAAGCTTGAACTTTGCCGCAGCCATGAATGCGCGTGGTGGTCCAGGTATTGTGCTGTCTTCCACGGCATATGCACTCGGGATTATCAATCAAAACTTTTTTGCCATCTTGGTCATGCTCGCGTTGGTCACTTCGTGGATGGCTGGATGGTGGTTGCGACACGTTCTGAAAAGTGGCAAACGGCTTATGCCTGGCGATGAGAACTTGGTCATTCAAAAGGCTCAGGAAGAGGTACAGTTTGACTTAGCTCCAAGTATAGAATAGCGAATGGAAGGGGGAGCAGTTTGCAAAATGGCGGCGTTTGCTCCCCCATCGACATCAGGGTGTACAGATGAAATCAAAGGAAACGAAGAAAATTCAACGGATTGAGGAGAAAATCAGCCGTCTGCTAATAGAAAAGCAGAAAATTAGGAGTTCGACTTGTCGATCTAAGCCACTAAGCAAGGTGCGTCGGTTGATGATCTTTCGGATTTTCGGATGGAAAATTGCAATTGCTAAGCACAAAAATACTCGGGGATCAAGGAATTACACCCAACACCGCGTGTTCATGCCTTTTCACAAGAAGAACAATCAAGCAAAGTGTGATGTTTGCACCTTGCTTGATTATTTTACCCAGTCGTTATGATTCTAAAATGGATGTGTGACGTATGGAATGTTGGAGGAATCAGCACAATGGGTGAAGGACATCTGCCATACTTTCTTAGATTGATTCTATAGTGCCAAACAACCGACTCATCTTCAACTAGTCATAGTCATAATGAACGACACCGGCCCCATTTCGCATGTCGTGGATTACACTGAATCTATCGAAAACAGTGCAGAGCCACATACGAGGAGGCGTTACTATGAAGTCTAATCAAATGAAAACCGAGAATCAACGGATGAGCGGATTTCGCCGTCCACATTGGTAGTCGGTATCGACATCGCGAAGGAAAAGCATGCTGCACAAGCAACAAACTTTCGAGGTATAGCGCTAACAAAGTGTGCTGTGATGGTAGACAATAATCGAAGTGGTTTTAAGCAGTTGGAACGAACAATCCGTCACCTACAACAGGTTCATGGGATGGATGATGTCATCGTGGGCATGGAGTCAACGGGGCATTATTGGTTCAACATCGCGAACTGGCTTGTAGAACAGGGAATTGACGTTGTACTGGTTAATCCACTCACGACAAAACGAAATAAAGAGAATCGGGACAACTCTCCATCCAAAAGCGACCCAAAGGATGCCTTGGTTATTGCGGATGTTGTCAGTAGAGGATACTACACCCCGTTTACGCCAAGCGATGAAATCTTTCAGCGACTACGAGCCATCGTTAAGAACCGTGAGTTCTGGGTAAAGGAATCTGGACGGTTTAAGAATCAAATCGTTCGCTGGCTAGACATTCATTTCCCCGAGTACACGCTCGTCTTCAAGAAGAAGAAAGTGTTCTCCATCCGTTCACTTGCCACCTTACGTGCGTATCCGAGTCCAAGAGATTTGCAAGACTTAAAACCTGAGCAGCTTATTGAAGTGTGGCAACAACATATGTCACGTCCTGGTGGCGTCACGGGGATGCGGAAGGCAAGCCAGTTGATTCATCTCGCCAAAAGCAGCATTGGAGATACCACAGGTTTAGATGAGGACAAGCGGCAGTTGCAGCACCTTCTAGATGCGTACGAATGGGTTCGTAAGATGATCGATGAAGCCGACCAGGAAATTGAGTGTATTCTCCCGGAAGTTCCTTGCGCAGATTAGTTTTGTCCATTGGAGCGACACCGTCTTCGACTGCGGTGATCCTGTCCTTTGCTGGGGATCTGCGACAGCTCAACCATGGTAGCCAGCTGTTACGGAAAGCTGGCCTAAACCTGGCAGAACGAAGTTCCGGAAAGTACAAAGGCAAGGTTAAGATCACCAAACGGGGGAGTTCGTTACTTAGGAAACACTTGTATCTTACCGTTACTCTACCATTCTGTATTTCGAGAATTACATGCAGAGAACATTCAGGTGAAGCGAATGTCTAAGATGCAATCGATTATGAAGCTGATTGGAAAGCTGGCACGAATGCTGGTCGCGATGGCTAGAGATGTTCAACCATTCATTCCAGAGAAGGTACAGAAAATGGCTGCATAACGACTGGTAGACCCCCAGTAGATATAGCTGTCCAACGTAGATTGGCTCATTCGCAGATTTCACAAAGAAAGCACAGAGTACCGAGATTCTTGCACTTTAGGGCATGGACCCGTTAGTCATGCATGCAGCGCTTGCGCTGCACCACAGATGATGAAAATGGTTAGATACGTCAATACTCCTAGTACGGCTGGAAGAGGAAGGTCGATGAACTATGGTGCCTATGAGCCCATCCGTTAGTCTGACTCCAACGACCACGGCGCATCACAGATTGTTGCTCCCGTTCGGGAAGCACTCATGGGAGATTAATCCTACTCAGGTTGTTGCACCAGCCTCATTTTTTACTTCAGCCTTGAAAGAACTTTGCACATTAACTTCATAACTCCTTCAGGCACAGCTTTTTTAAAAAATCATTCGGCTGGGTCTAATTAGGGTCTGCTGATCGATTGAGAAACCCAGTAGCTACAAGGATTCTTGGCCTTTCATCGAGAAATCTTGTGCATGGATTTCTCGTGAAACCCGTCAAAATCCTTGCACGTGAGGGGACCTATGTATCGACCGACTGAACGACAGATCCTGTTGCCGGATGACTTCTTCCTACCATTTGGCGGAAAGTTGAATCAGGAGAACCGCTGGGTCAAACTCGCCCAGATGATTCCCTGGTGGAAGGTTGAAGAGCACTACGGAGAGCGTTTCAAATCCTGGACGAAGGGACAGAAGGCATACTCGGTCCGTGTGGCGCTTGGTGCACTCATCATCCAGGAACGCTTGGGCCTGAGTGACCGGGAGACGGTTCGTCAGATCACGGAGAACCCGTATTTGCAATACTTCATTGGATTGCCTAGCTTTCAGGAAGAACCACCGTTTCATCCCTCTCTGATGACGCACTTTCGCAAGCGACTTGGTCCGGACGTGATCAACCAGGTCAATGAATGGATCGTGATGGAGAAAGACGCAAGCGATGATTCTGATGACCGGGATGATGGACATCCAGGGCAGCCCGAGGTGGACGCCACCTCCAAGCCATCAACAGATAAGGAGACGCCTGCGAATCAAGGTAAGCTGTTGCTCGATGCCACGTGTGCCCCGGCGAACATCGCCTACCCAACCGACCTGTCCTTACTCAATGAGGCTCGGGAGAAGTTGGAGAAGATGATTGACGTTTTACATGCGGTGCGTGAGCCAGGTAATCGCAAACCGCGCACCTATCGGGAGAAGGCGCACAAAGTGTACCTGGCGGTGGCGAAGCAGCGGCGCGTAAGTCCGCGTGCACTACGCAAGGCAATCGGAAAGCAACTGCGGTTTGTGGCGCGTGACTTGCGAATCATCACTAAACTGAGGGATGAGGTCGGACTTAGTGCGTTGAGCGTTCGGCAATATCGTCAACTGTTGGTCATTCATGAGCTGTATCGCCAGCAAGAGGAGATGTATCGCTGGAGGATGCGGCGTATCGACGATCGGGTCGTCAGCATCTCGCAACCCCATGTGCGTCCTATCGTCCGTGGCAAGGTACGTGCAAACATTGAGTTCGGCGCAAAAGTGGCAATCAGTGTGGTGGACGGGTACGCAAGACTAGAACGGTTGAATTGGGACAGCTTTCATGAAGGTCACACCCTGCAGGCGGCGGTGGAGGCTTACCGGAAACGCTATGGCTACTATCCAGAGGCCGTGCTGGCCGACAAGGCCTACCGGAACCGGGGGAACCTGCGTTACTGCAAGGAACGTGGTATTCGCTTAAGTGGACCGCCACTGGGCCGGCCTTCGAAGACGGAGCGAGCGGAACAGAGGAAGATAGAGAGGCAGGACGCAGTAGAGCGTAATGCAGTTGAAGGAAAATTCGGCGAAGGCAAGCGCCTCTATGGCCTAGGGCTAATTCGGGCGCGCCTTCAGGCGACGAGCGAGACAGTTGTCGCGATGCAGTTGCTGGTACTGAACCTGGAGCGACGCCTCCGTCTTTTCTTGACTCTTTTTCTCGAATGGCTGCTCCAGACTATCACGTCTCCCATTCCAGCGGATGCATGACCCATTCAGCAGACCCTAATTAAATATTGTCTTTTTAAGGTTTTATGGTGATTTTAATTTTCATGGGAGTTTAACGTGAATCGGACTCCACACCTTGGTTAGATGGGACGAAGGACTGTAAGGGCTCAGACCCGTTGAGATGTGGGAGTGTGAATCCCAAGGAACATGTGGAGAGAAGAGTGCAGCATATGATATGTTGTGGAAGATGCTGTATATTCGCAGGCGCCTTCTAGTTCCGTATGCACTCTTAACGGCTCAAAGTCCATCTTACATCCTTAAAGTGGCTCCTAACACTAATACCAGGTGACGAAATCCTGCGAATGAGCGAGCATACGTGAGAAAAACCCTAATGTCCGAGGGAGTTTAATAAAGTGGCAATGGAATGTGGCTTTATGAAATATCGCTTAATAAAAAACCACGGGATTTTACCCGTGGTGCATGAGGCATTAATGGGCATATGTGCCCCTCGGCGTTGGACAGGAATCCCTAAATTAATCCACCCCAAGAATCCACCCTGCATAGCATGGGCTTCGTAGCCACTCTTGAATCAATAGCGCAACCCTTTCTCCGCGTCAATTTCAACGATATAAATCTATAAAGTTGTGAATGTCATGTAGAGTCCAAAAGCCATCACCATTCCAGACAGCGTCCAAACCAAATATTTATACAGACCTTTCATTTTCCATTCCTTGGGTAATGCTTTGGATTCAAGTACCAAGAGAAAACCAAGCACGACCGGGAGCAACATCGCGTTCATGACTTCCACATCGACGTTCAGTTGAACCAGATTGACACTGGCGATGACCAAAATGGCACCGCCGATATGTGCCAGGCTGTATATCAAGTAAAACCATTTTGCCTCCGAAACCTTATGGTTGAGGCTGTGGTTAAACCCAAAGGCTTCTCCGATTCCCCAGGCTCCAGCGAGCGACACCACTAATGCGGCGATAAAACTCGCACCAATCATGCCCAGTCCAAAGATCACTTTAGCCCCTGCTACGCCCAAAAACGGAATGAGTCCCTGGGCAATCTGTTGTATGTCATTTAAGGGTTGATTTGGATTGGTCTTCCCGATGGTTGCGGCGGTAACGATGACAACCGAAATCATAATGATTTGGGTGATCACGGAACCAAACAAGGTGTCGCGTCGCGCAGCCTTAATATGTTGCGTATCGAGTCCTTTATCAATTACGGCGCCTTGTTGGTAAAAGACCATCCAAGGCATGATGACGGCTCCAACGTTGGCAGCAAGCAGGAACAAATAGCTGCGATTACCTAGCGGAAAGGATGCAAGTCCATGTGCTATTTCACTCGTCCTTGGATGAGCCATTAACGCAGCGACAATGAAAAATAACTCAAAGAGCCCGACGACAATGCCGATACGCTCAACCCGATGGTAACTCCCTGAAAGACCGATCACAATCAATGCTACCGTCGCGACAACTACGCTCAACCATCCTGGAATGCCGAACAATTCACTCACGCCCGCGATTCCAGAGAACTCAGTAACGAGTGCTCCTACGCACGCGACGAACAGTGTAACAACCGAGACTAACGCCCACGGTAAGCCAAACCTTTCACGAATCAGTTCGCCGTGTCCTTTTCCCGTAGCTAGTCCCAAGCGCACCGTTACTTCCTGAACGAGATAAAGAATCGGCATCAAGATGACTTGAGGAAGAATCATTTTGTAACCCCATTGCGCACCTGATTGAGCGGCTGTAATCACGCTTCCCGCGTCCGTATCTGCCAACATGACCATAATTCCAGGTCCGAATACAGCAAGAAACGTCAGAAGAATGCTCCATTTCGATTTCTTCGCGTAAGTGGATGATTCGCTGTAGCCCGATTGCACCCTGTTACCTCCCATGAAATATCTGAACAGAGACCTTGAAATCATGACCCACTCAATCAACTTTATATAGTCTATACTATAGTTTTAGAGCTATCTAATTTCAATAGTTAGTTGATACAAACAGTATGGATGCTAACTGAGTTATAAGCGCAAAGTGTTATTGAGAAGCAATCACTAGCGAAATCCAGCCCCAGACCGGAGGCTGGCTTTTTGTACTTTTATCTCGCCATGGATTTATTAAATTTCACGTAGATGTGCAGTTCGTTGGGAATCAAATCATCAAATTGATGGAGTTTTTTCGAACAAGACAATACCGACGCAAGCGGCTTCGCTAGGTACCGCTTGTTCCGGCAGGTTAGTTTAACAACATCAATACAATGTGTGTTCTGTCGTTAACGGGGGCTGGTTTGCAGCTTTGATGCTTGTTTATACACTTATTTTGCATGACCATGCATTTGAGATCTTCGTCCTTATTGCGCACATGGGTAGTTTAGCGACATAAGGACCGGTATACTGATAGGTACGTTGCGAGTGGTATTTCTGTTAAAATGTGCCCTCGTTCAACTATCGAAGTCCCGACAAATGCTTGGAAGCATTCTGTTGACGAAATACATTCAAAAACATATCTATCGCACCTTCGGGCAGCGGCTATGGACGTACCCCAAGCTGGTATGAGCCATAGTCCAATGCCCACTCCCCATCGTGCAAGCTTACCCATCGGTGTTCGGAGTAGTTCGGCTATTCGCTGCCGAAAGCCATTCAATTCGGATCGAATTTCCTCGTCACTTTTTCTGTCAATGGTGTCCACATCCATCTACGAAAATCTTTACACTCAGAACTATCCTTGAGGCGAAGTAACTTGTCTACATCAATTGTACCCGCTTTTAAAAATGCATCAGTGAGTCCCGCGATTTCCAAGATACGATTGAATTGGTGACCTAGGAACAGATGGGTCAACGTGTGAGCTGATAAAACTAAGCTTGTCGTCAAAGATGGAGACCTCGTCATCACGGAAAGGTAATTCCGCTGAATAATTTCATGTCAATCACTTTTTGATTACTCCCACCTATACCCAGAAAAGTATCACATGAGTAGCCAGATTCAGCGAGGGATGAAGTGCTTAATCAACTTAAGGCTGACTTGAGGAATAATTCACCGGCTCTCATTAAATCCGTCCAAAAATGTATCCAAACACTGGTAGGCCCACCGGTGGACTTGGTGTTCAACCAATAGGAGCTTCAGTTTTTGTTTCTCTTTCTTCATGAGTTCGGGCAATCTGTCAACGATCTGTAGATATCGACTCATGTCTTTTTTCGGGTCGGAACTCGTTACCGTGCCGAAAGAGTATGTACCGAGAGGAAGCATTCCTTTGTGTGCTCGAAGCCCGATGGCAGACTGTCCAATTTGAGCCACTGTGAGCAGTTCACAATGAAGCCGACGTGAACCTGACTTGAATAAATCTCTAACACCGCCTATTCCAAACAGATTTATTAGGTATGGGTTCTCCTGTAAACAGTTTGATTTTAGTACGAAAGTGTCAAAGAGAAGAATGTTCCCAATAATACCATCGGATTATCTTGGTCCTTACCTGGTAAGGAAATTCCATCAATCAGCGTAGTATTTAAGTTTTCAGGCATACCCACCTCGTATAACGGATGTGCAGAGCTACATGTTTTTCGTTATCAGTGAAACACTGACCCTAGAAGTTAAATCTGTTGTCCAAAGGGGTCAGTCGGGGCATGATCTTTCAAATTGACAATCGGAATGATCCTATGGCCTTTGCCAAGGAGTTGAAATTTGGAAATCTGTTGTTGAAACGAGCAAAGCGGGAATTAGGTCGTTTAGACTTCCAGATCAGGCAAGCTCACGAATACGGAAAAGATATTGCTGCCTTGCAGGTTCAATTCGAACAACTCCAACAGTCGATTGAGGTGTTTGAACAAGAGTTAACGATG
Organism: uncultured Alicyclobacillaceae bacterium; assembly: GCA_963788285.1. Classification (GTDB taxonomy): domain Bacteria; phylum Bacillota; class Bacilli; order Alicyclobacillales; family Alicyclobacillaceae; genus Alicyclobacillus_A. Next base: position 107,689 of record CAWBGB010000012.1, on the reverse strand, counting down.
TTTCAATTGCAGTATGGAGATGGCATGGTGGACGCATCACAAATATAAGCGTCCACTGTAAGCATCTCCGTTAGTCAAAATGGTCATCGATTTTCTCAGTACCATCGATTTTCTCGGTACGATGATCTGTCATGGCACCCAGCTCGTCATGCGCTGGTTCGTTCAATTGCGGGCCTGATTTCCACGCAACGGTTGGTTGCTTCACCGCTCCAGCAGTGACTCCGCCTACTTGCTCGACGATATCCATTACACCAGCGGTACCTTTGACCATGCATCGGCGGATGGCTCTCCTTGCATCGGGTGAAAGCGCGAGAAGGACCCCTGCCGCCATCAGTGCGATGCCAATTGGTGAGGAAATGTTCATTTTTTTAAACACGTTCAGTCCCTCCTGTCATCGTTTACCGTATATATGTAAACCACCTTTTCAAATTCTATACATTTCCTTTACATTCACCCGCCGCCCGCGTATGTAACGTACACCGGAGGTACATAGTAACCCTTATGTGAACGTAATTGAGAGGGGGTTGCCTATGGACGTGGAAATTACACATCAGTTGCCAGGGCGACTTCGGGTCATCGTGAAAGGGCTTCGAAACGAAGCCATCCTTGCTTATCGTCTACAAGCGATGCTGAAACAAATCGACGGAATCAGGGATGTCCAGTGTAATCCCGATACAGGGCGTGCACTCATCTGCTTTGACGAAAGTCTCATTACGTCGGAGCGGGTGGTTCAAGACATCCGCTCCTGGACTGCGACAGTTGCGGATAACTATGGTCGAGAAGCCGTGGCAGCAACCATCGAGGCCGATGTCCTGCATGACCCGGTGGTGAACCAGGGTAGACAGGTCTCTACCACAAATCCATATCTAGTGCCAACCATGGCCTCATCAGCTTTGCTTGGTGGGCTATCACTGAAACGTCTTTTCATGGGGCGCTCTGTACTCGCGACTTCTCCCGTTACTTTTTGGGCAAGCGCTGCCGTGACGGTGGCGGCGGGCTATCCAGCACTGCGGAGAGGTATGGAACATCTCTTTCATCACCGCAAGGCATCGCCTGACCTATGGATTGGACTCGGTACCCTCGCTATGGCAGCCGTTCGCGAAAACCTGGTTGCCTTATCTGTGATTACGGCGCTCAATTTTGCCATGTATAGACGTTACAACGTACTGTCTGCACCCGATGACACTCACTTGCCGCCGGAGATTGAGCATCATAGCCAGCGAATGAGTCGTCTTAGTCTATGGCTGGCACCACTTTCCCTATTGCTTACGCGAAGTCCGTTGCGGGCGATTGGTGTGGCTCTTGCGGCGAATCCGCGACCCGTCATCTTGTCGCACAAGTACCGGTGGGCACAGGCGGAACGGGAAGCACACGAAAAGCATCTCCTTGTCTCCACGCGGTACGGGCTTTCGGCCCTGGCTTCGGCAAAGAATATTGTATTTTCCGACGAAAACTTGATCCTCGGTGACGACCCAGAATGGCGGATTCACCCCGTCAATGAAAAATCCGACGTAGGAAAAGTCACCGCCATCGCAGCATCCCTTGTTCAAAAATGTGACAATCACCCGTGGCGTAACACCTTAGTACAAAGAGCGCTCCGCGAGCAACGAACATTCCATACTGCTTTTAACGTGGAATGTCAATCCGAAGGTATACGTGGCTCAATACAAGGGCACGAAATCCTTTTCGGGACACGTGAGTTTATCACAAAGCTCGGCATTGACACGGCCTCAATCCTCATGGAAGAGCGTCGAATGCGTCGTCAAGGCTTTCTCACGCAAATCCTAGTGGTAGAGAAACACCCTGTCGCCATCTTTGGATGCAAACGAGACATCGATGTGGAATGGAAGTGCATTTTCGACGAGTGGCGGAGGTACGGGTACTCTGTACGTAGCTTGAAAAAGGATCCATACGCCACAACCATGTTGGAACCGGTGACGGTGGATCAACTGTCGAAAGAACTTGAAATGGGCAATACCACTATTCTTATTGGAGACGAAGAGCAACTTTCCACGGATCATCCCTGCTTCATTCCTATCTCCCCGCGAAATAGTAGGCGGTTGCAGGAGACTTTGGCATTTTGTCGTGAAACAGGGCAGCGTGCACAGCGTGACGTCGCCATCGTAAAGGCATGGAACCTTGCAGGTGTCGGGCTTGCTCTGGCTGCACCGGTTACGGCCCCCCTGATTGCCCTGACCGGCGATGTCGTCGCTATGTTCCTCATTGCGGCACAGGACTTGAGCGGTCGTATTCGTGCCCGTATTCGTGATAGATCCGATACATCCCATAAAACGGTTCGCCAGGAGTGCACTGCCGGTCGTTCTACCGAGCCATTTCATGCACTTGACCTGAATGAGTTGTTGCGCAAACTCGGATCCAGCATGAGTGGCCTCACGAATCAACAGGTCTCGGAACGCCTCCGGATTTGGGGAGCCAATGTTTTGGCATCCCCTGCTCCGCCGAGTCCAGTCCGTATCTTTTTGAACCAGTTCAAAGAACTTTCAATGTTGATCTTGCTTGGTACCGCTGGCCTGTCATTTGTCATGGGTGAGCGATTTAGCGCCTTGTGCATGTGCGGTATCCTTGTGATCAACGCATGGGTGGCCACTTGGCAGGAACTGAGGTCCGCGACTGTCATCCAGGCGTTGAAAATTGAAGACAATTCACAAACGAAAGTGATTCGGGATGGAACGGACCAGATGGTGTCTACGAAAGATTTAGTGCCCGGAGATGTTGTGTTGCTCGAGTCAGGAGACAAGGTGCCCGCTGACATTCGGGTCATTGAGGCTTGGAATCTTGAAGTGAACGAAGCCATGCTCACGGGTGAATCTGTTCCTGTAGTGAAGGATGCCGTGTTGCTTCCCACTGAGACGCCGATGGGAGACCGTTCAAATTCATTGTTCATGGGCACTGTGGTGACACGTGGTCGTTGTAAGGGCGTTGTGGTTGCAACCGGCCGATCCACGGAGATTGGGCAATTAGACTCGCTCATAAACCAACGAGAGGAAGAACCAACGTTCCTCCAAAAACGGGTAACACAAATCAGTAAACGATTTGTTGTTGGCGCAATCGTAGCGGCGGGCGTCGTCGCTGTTGCGGGGTTACTGCGTGGAATTCCGCCGGTACAACTGCTCATTTCCTCCGTCACACTGGCGGCCTCAGCAATTCCCGAAGGGTTGCCGTTAACGATCACGGTGGCGCTCACGGCGGGCGTATTGACGATGTCCAAGCGACGCGCGGTGATTAAAAAACTCGCAAATTTAGAATCGCTCGGACGCGTTACGGTCATTTGTTGCGATAAAACTGGAACGTTAACGAAGAATGAAATGACGGTCAAAGAACTCGTGACCGTCAGGCACCGTATCCGTGTGACTGAAGACGCTGAAAGTGGGCAATTCTGTTTGAGTGATCAACCCGATGTAGCATTTCGGGTGCTCGACGATGCAGATACTCGGCAGTTGTTGACGATTGGGATGTTATGCAATAACGCGCGTATTGGAGGGGAAAGTACTGATCCAACGGGTGATCCGACAGAAGCCGCCTTGCTGACTGTGGCAGAAAAGGCGAACTTGCATCAAGATGTTTGGAAACGACAGCGGGAGATTCCATTCGATTCAGCAACGCGCACTATGAGCGTCATTTGCGAAGAGAACCAACAAGCGCATATCGTTTGCGAAGAGGGAGAGCGTTTACAAAGATGTACCATCTTTTCAAAAGGGGCGCCCGAGGAGATTTTACAAAAATGTACATATTACCTGGCTGAAGGCGAAGTCCACCCGATAACGGAAGAAGTCCACCGACAGATCCGGGAAGAGAATTTGCGGATGGCAGATGAGGCTCTGCGTGTCCTAGCGTGTGCGTATCGGAACGTGAATGATGACGAAGATCCATTGCAAGTTATCGACAATAACCTCGTTTACGTAGGGTTAATGGGAATGATGGACCCACCGAAAGAGGGAGTAGCTGCTAGCATTCAGGAAGCACGGAAGCTCGGAATTAAACCCGTCATGATCACCGGTGACCACCCCTTCACTGCTCGTGCGATTGGTGCCGAAATAGGGATTTTTCAACCGGGAGACCGTATTTTGACGGGCAAAGAGCTTGATCAGTTGTCTCAGGAAGATTTGGATCGATTAATAGTTGAGACGTCCATTTTTGCACGAGTCTCTCCGGAGCACAAATTGCGCATTGTAGAAGCATTTCAGCGAATTGGCGAAGTTGTCGCAATGACGGGGGATGGAGTGAACGATGCACCAGCCATCCGCAAAGCTGATGTTGGAATCGCGATGGGATTGAAAGGAACGGATATCACGAGAGGGACTGCTGGAATCGTTCTCTTGGAAGATCACTTTCACTCGATTGTGGATGGTGTGAAAGGTGGGCGTGCGATTATTGGCAACATCCGAAAGGCCATGGGGTGCTTGCTGGCAGGGAATCTTGCAGAAGTCTTGGTGACAGCCGTGTCCATCATCATTGGTTTGCCGATGCCGTTGATTCCGCTGCAAATCTTGCTGATGAACATCCTGACGGACGCCATACCTGCAATGGTTCTTGCGACCGGACCACAAAATGACATCCCTGAAAAGCCTTACAAGGATGTAATTGACCGAGAACTGTACAGGACATTCGCGACGCGAGGGTGTGTCCTGGGGCTTGGGGCTGTCGCTGTCTTCGCCGCGGCCCTGGCGGCTGGGATGGCTCTACCTTTAGCCCAGACGATGACGTATGCATCATTGGTCGTGGGACAATTGATTCAAACCGTCGCCTGGCGGAGGTACGGAACCGCGGGGAAGGCTTCCCTGAAGAAAGATCGAGTGCTTCTGACTGCTACCGTCGGTTCGTGGTTGGCTTTGGCTGCCACCATTTACGTCCCTGGGCTAAGAACCGTGTTTGCCACCGTTCCACTCGGGATTCCGCATTGGGGCATGGTCCTTGCGGTGACCGGTACATTGACATGGGTGTCGCAACGATGTATTGATTGGTTTTCAAATCGCGAACGGTCGATGTCGCCCGTGTTGAGACCCACTTGTTGCTCATCCATGTAGTTGGGCAAGGGAGGACGAATGAATGAACTTGAAGGCAGAACAACTTGTAACCAGCGTCGGACTTCTGTTCGCGGCTTCCGTTCTGGTACCCAAATTGAAAACCATCACAAAACCGGCGATATCAGGAGGGCTATCGGGGGCATCCTTGGCAGGGAACGAAGTGCGAAAGAGATTTTCATTCGTCCGCGAAGAACTTGAGGATTTTATGGCGGAGGTTCAGTTTGAACGCTTTAAGAAAAGAATTGACAGTGAAATGGAAGTGAACTGATTTCAAGATGAACGAGCAGATTTCGGAACACTTGGAACAAGCATTGCGCCATCTAAACGAGGCGTTGAACATTAGTGTTCAGGCTGTGCTACAAGACTCCAAGCTGAGGGCTCCGATTGGTCGTTTGTGGGAACAATTCCTGGGTCGTTTTTTCGATGCCATTCGCACCAAGAGCCGAGAAAGCAAATTGAACGTACTGTCGTGGATATCGTTTACGAAGATGTGGAGAGGTTGAGCGAAAATAGATTGGTCTCAGTACGGAGTGGGTAAACTAACGAAAACGAAAGGAGGGGTGACCCTAGTGTTTGAGCAGGTATGGAAAAACATGTTTGAAGGTGGATCGCTTTGGGCGGGTTTAATTAATGGTGGATTCGCGCAATTGCAGGATACCATCGCGTTGACGAACGGGAATATCAAGGCGGACGATTACGCTGTGAATTCCACGAAGAACGTCTCCATGGCGATAGGAACCATGGCGGGCGTTGAATGTGGAGCCTTAGTTGGCACGGCTGTGATGCCAGGTTTTGGAACGATGGTTGGCTCCATTGTCGGGGGATATGTAGGAGACCGGCTGGGAACCTACGCAGGCCAACAAGTGGGGAATATTGCATTTAAGGGTTCAAATCCAGGCGGCGGAACTTCTCCTATGGTATCTGTTTCACAGTAAGAGAATCAGCAAGAGGCTGTCCCAAAAGCCATCCTCATGTGGCTTTGGGGCAGCCTCTTTGAATTCGGTAGGTGGCTACCGGGGCCTACAAGAAGGGAGGCCATCTGCACGAATTTCGTATTTTTTGACAAGAAAATAAATGTCTTCCGGACTCACGTTCGGGCTTAATTTTGGGCCCCACTTTGCTGCTGCAAAATACTGGACCACGAGAGAAGTGCATATCTTTTTGTGTCGTTCCTCAGCTTGTACAAAGCCCACCGGTAAATGAATCACATCGCGCGTAATATAACGTAAAACATCATCTGTCACGAGCCACCAATCATAGGGCTCACCAGTGAGGCGCTTCATGTAGCCAATCCCGGAATCCCGTTGTTGGGGTGGAATCGGTGGACGATACACATCACACTGTTCATCGTCTATCGGTTTCATGGTGACGACTTTACCATTTGCCTCAATTTTTGAATGTTTGTCTAACGCAATCGCCACATGATAATACTCCCGAACTTGCGGACCATTCTTCAGCCGTTCAATGAACTTAATGGTTTCCGTTTTCCTATTGCGTAGTTTGCGATAGAGGAGAATATCACCAGGTTCTACAATGCGGTCGCACTCTGTTTCTTGGTTCTCGTTGCCGTAGGTGTACGTATCTTCCCTCTGCAATGGTCCGTTTTTTTCCTCTCGTCCTCCGGAGACGCTCAAGACATATATTGAAGAGACGATGACCATTCCTGTTACGTAGAGCTTCAAGATGAACGTGGGCTTGTGCACACCAGTCACGGCGAGCAGAGTCAAAACGGCGAGTGTAATCATCAACCACATCAACGCCACCGCCCCGTTTGCCATAAGAAATCTCGTCTTCACGGTGACCATAAAGTCCCTCAATTATGCATCATTGAAACAGCCCATTTCGGTGCTGGACATTCAGCAACAGGACACCGGCCCGAATTTCTACTTCTCGTTAAGGATGTAACGCAGGATTCGCGGCGTGACGTTCCACTTTTTGCTCAGGAGCCGTTTGTTTCCATCCGTCTCGGCAAGCCCTTTTTCAATCACTTTCTTCCCAACGCGGACTCTAATTTTTCAATTTCTTCATTAAATTCGCGAAATCGAGGTCGGGGCCGGCCGTGATCCAGTGAGGAAGATGTTCCTTCCGTATGATTTTGCAGTCATGAATGGCGATAGTTTGATTCAGCGCGTTGAGAAGCTGTCGTACATTTCGCGGTTGGCCAATTCGAAGAATCCGGCGAGGAGATTCTTGATGGGGCTGTTCGGAGAGTAGATAATTCCGTAATGGGCTGCCTGGCTACACAGGGCTTCCTCGCTTTGGAATTCACCAGTTCTTCCAATCCAGTGTTATCGTCAAATGGCTTTTCCAGGTAGTCTCTGGCGCCCGCTTGCATCGCCGCGACGGTCGTATTGACGGCACTATATCCCGTCATCATGATAACTTCACAAGCCGTTGCTTTTTGCTTCTGTAGAGTAATTCCAAGCCGTGTGCATCAGGCAGTTTCAAATCCACCAACGCAAGGTCGATCGGGATTTGATTGTGACAGCAGTTGGTCCACTTCGGTTGCATCGTTGGCGATGTGAACCTCGCACTGCTTGCGGGCTAATAGGTGTTTGAAAAACGTAGTGACTTCCTTTTCATCATCGACGACAAGGACCTTTTTTGCAGTCATTCACAACACCTCACATCTTGCCTTTGGAAGAGCGAGCGTAAATTTGCTAAACTCTCCTTCTTTACTCTCCATCAACAGCCGTGCGATTCGGCGATTCCATGGCGGACCTAAAGTCCGAGCCCTGTGCCTACTCAACGGGGTGACTGTGGAGGGGGCCATGGTCGGAACCCGTAAAGGACCTTCAGGAAGCGTTAGAATTCGCCTCCCGTGTCAAGACCATCAGAGACACAGCCCCTGGAAAACATCAATGATGTGTTCGAACGCATGAAGAAAGGTCACATCAACGGCCGTGTCGTGTTGACCATGGAGTAAGCGATTCGCGGTGAAGGGGCAGTACAGTAAGAACTTCGTGATGGACTCCCTGAGGGAGGAGCCCCATCACGAAGCTTAGACTTCCAGCGGGTACCGGCGTACCAAACCGCCAGCCACAAACATGTCGTGATAATTCCCAGTTTAAATTTGCCCGTGCAGGGAAATCTAGACGTTGAACTCAGCGGCGATTTTGAGCGAAAAAAAGAGTAAGACGGTGGTCAAACGATGCCAATGACTGAAATTGACGGGGTCGCGATCTATTACGAGACCCAAGGACAAGGAACGCCAATTATCTTCATTCACCCACCTGTACTCAGCAGCATCAGCTTTGCATATCAAATGAATGGGTTATCATCTCATTTTCGGACCATTAGGTTTGATATTCGGGGACATGGAAGAAGCCATCCATCACCGAAACCATTGACGTATTCATTAATTGCTGACGACATCAAACAGTTGCTTGACTTCCTCAGAATCGAAAAGGCATACCTTTGCGGCTACTCAACAGGCGGTTCCATTGTACTCAAGTTTTTATTGACGTATCCCGAGAGGGCACTAGGCGGTATTGTGATTGGGGGTATATCGGAGGTACACGATTTGCGTTTGGCATGTCGAATTCGGTTAGGGATTGCTTTCGCCAAAATTAAGGCGATGCGGCCTCTTGCTCTGTCTTTGTCCTGGAGTAATTCAGACTCAAGACGGTTGCTGTGGAAAACCTATGAAGATTCAAAACGTGGTAACCCGCAAAATGTAGAGCAGTACTATCGGAGTAGCTTGCATTACAACTGCACAGAGGGTTTGTCGACCATTCACTCTCCTGTTCTGCTTGTGTATGGCGCCAAGGACCGGGGATTTCATTCGTATGGGCGCCTTTTACATGAGCGTCTACCCGAAAGTGAGCTGTTGCTTGTACAGAATGTGAAGCATCAAATTCCAACAAAAGCGAGTGACGAGTTAAATGACCGAATAACACAGTTCATTAAGACGCGCGAGAAACACATCACTTAATGCTATATTGGATGCAAAAGCATACCGCAATTTCCCATATTGTTCATGTCATTTCCGCGTTCGACAATGCCTGAATCCATCCTTCATTGGGTCATTTTCCACGCCTCTGTAGATAATACGCTCTGGAATGAATTTGTTTCAGAACAGGGGGTATCCAACGATGATCCGGTTCACCCGGAGCCAATTCATGGACTATGTTCATGTTTCGCTGGCTTTTTTGATTCGCGATCCCTTATTCGTTGAGAGCCATCTGCGGAACCGGAAAGGCAGCTATAAGGACCAGCTCCACAGCTTGGTTTGGAGGTCATGTGATTCACTCGTTCGGGTGGCGACGAGGATCAAACCTCTAGAACGGGGAGAGTCTTTTCTTTTTTGTATTACAAAGCACCGATATCTAGGACGGCCATTTTCGGTGGACGGAGTCTGTGTGCAACGATTTGATCCGGTCATCGAAATTCATTTGAACAATAAACTCGTGGCTCAAGTCATACTTGAAGAACACTCCGTGGTCGGCCTGGCCAAAAGACTCATAAAAGAGGCTAGACGTTCGTTGCCCGCGCTTGCTCATTGCGTAGCTTCTCCAAAGTATCAAAAGGTAAAAATTCTGTATGGTACAACGTTAATCCACCGGGGTGTAAAACCATTTGGCTTTAGCACCTATGACATTCATAGTCCGACTATACGTCGCTTTCTAGCTTGGTATTTACGCAACATTTTGCGTATGGCGAATCCAAACGCATATGTCCTGTCTAAGTCACACCCAGATATCTTTAACCCTAAAATTGTTGCAATTTCTAAACAGCGTCTCATTCAAGAATATGGAGAAAACCGTGCTGTAGAAATGAATGCAGAGGCTGAGGTGTCACCTTGCGAGTGGAGATGAGTGCATGAATGCATGGGGGATACGGATGTTACCGTATTCCCCACTTGACACGCAATATAGTAATCATTGAAAAACTTTCTTTGTGGTTATGGGATTTCGTTTCCGGTTCGTCCGCTATATGAATGGCTATGCGGAATTCTACCGTCCACAGTGGTTACACCTGCAAAGAAATGATAGTGGCCTCCCCCCGGTAAAGGAATTGCGGGTCCTGTTCGGCCGCTAATTCGATGAGTATGACCATCACTCAAAGAGGTAACGGTTGAGTATGCATGAGTGTGTGGAACTCCGCTTGGTGCTGGCATTGAAACCCCAGCATAGCTGTGGCGATGACCCACATCAAACGAGGTTACGCCGGAAAATCCGTGCGTATGAAGTTGTCTTCCGTCCCAGGTGATTAGGTAAAGTTCATGAGAGTGCGTAACGTTTTCCTCAGAGTCCGGGGACTCATAGACAATTCCAAATACCTTTTGTTCCTCTTCCATACCACGGTCTCCTTCAGGTACTGTTCTCCGCCCAGGGGAATGCCGCGGTCAGACACGGGTTCTGTCCCGAAGTCGTTAGCCACACGTAGGGCAGTATGACCAACGAGCAAGCCTCTGTCCCAGCTCCGTATTCACCCCAACACGTATTATCAAGGTAGTTTTCCAGCTACATTGGAGGAAACGGACAGGTGCACAAAATGGAGGTTGTCTAGACAAGGGGTAATTTGGTGATACGGGCGACGGCTAGGTCCCACGCAACGAGGTCTTCGCGGGTCAGTTCACGAATCGATGTTTTACCAAGTGCACGCATTTCGACTTCAAGTTCCAGGGAACAGCTTTCCAAGAAATGCGCCAAAATTTGGGCTCCTTTTTGTACATCAAACTTGCTCCGAGATGCTCCATCCGCCCACGCAATCTGCGTTGGAGGTTGAAATGGCAGGGTTTCAACCAGTTGAGCATGCGTGGCCGCAAATAGTGCAGGCTGAGCCTAAGGAGACGGCCGTGGCTCCCAGTGCTATCGCCTTTAAGATGTCACCTGGCATACGAATACCACCAGATATGACTAAATCTACGTCTTATCGATACCATTTTCTGCAAGAAACTGAACGGCTCTGCAAAGTGCAGACAACGTTGGCAAACCAAAGTCATCGGTCAATATTGCAGGAGAGCTATGAGTTCCGGCTTGTGCGCCGTCGATGACAATGACATCGACGCCCGCCTTTAAGGCGATTTTCAGCTCGAATTCCAAGTAGTGGCTGGCTGTCAATTTCAATGCAATCGGAACGCCATTGCTCATGAAACGCAATGTCTCAGAGGCGTTTCAGATGGCGAGCCCTATGAATTCGCGGGATGCCAGCAGAAATATACACGAACTCGTCCAAATCACATGAGGAGTCCCATATCGTGCAACACTTCCGGGGGAAGTGTTGCGGTCGGAATCAATTGCCCATTGCCACCATTGGTGCTCTGCCCGAAACGAATCGCATGGTAAGAACTAAAGGACTGCTTCGACTTCTTTCCCAGCACTGTTTTCAGATCCACGTGTGTTGATTCCTCGACTGGACGCCTATGCAATTGAACTGGATTCAGGAGAAGACCGTCAAAATGCGGAAACGGACGATGAGTACCAATGGGTTTTGGAAGGGCCTCCGCTTTTGTAGAACGGAGTTCATTTTCCATCATCCACTGGATTTCCATGTGCCGAATTCCAGTTATCCCTTCCCATAAGTTTTTACCATAGGACTCGGTTACGAGACGCTTGATCATCGCGTCAAACTGTCGATGAAGATACCGACGAATGATGTGATCCAAGAAAAACGACATCATCATTGCCAACAGCAGGATTTCAAACCCTATGCCAAGTACCACCAGATAGTTAGACAAGACCGTTTTACCTCACTAACTGTCAAGAAGGTAAGATCACCTTCACGTTTGCGCCTAGATCTTCCGAAAATTGGTCATTCGTCAGCTTGACTGTTCGGGGAGAAGTTTAATCGTGCACCTTGAAGTTTAAGAAAAAACGGCGGGCAACTGCGCCCGCCGTGTCATCTATGGACTGTCCTATCCTGTTAGAGTGGCAGGCTCACAGCACCCATGTCAGGGGCCTGACTGAACTCTTTGCGGGCTGTGCCAGTACGAATGGCCGCTTCCATGACGGCTTTACTGACTGCTTTCACCACGTCGTGGTTGAACACACTCGGAACGATGTACTGCTCATTCAGTTGGTCCGACGGTACGCAATCAGCAATCGCATGTGCTGCGGCCAGCTTCATTGCCTCGTTGATCTCCTTTGCACGGGCATCCAGTGCGCCGCGAAAGATACCGGGAAAACACAGAACATTGTTAATTTGGTTGGGGTAATCAGACCGGCCGGTAGCCATGATTCGGACGTACGGCTCGGCTTCTTCAGGTGCAATCTCAGGCGTCGGATTGGCCATCGCAAATACAATTGGATCCCTGGCCATGGTTTTCAAGTGTTCGACTGTCAGGACGCCCGGACCTGACACACCGATGAACACGTCGGCGCCGCGAATGGCGTCACTCAGGCTACCTCTCTCGTTCTCAAAATTGGTATGACGACTGTACCACTCCTTGACGGGATTTTGATAGTTCCTTGACCTTTCAATGATGCCTGCCCGGTCAACGCCGATAATATTCCGTACGCCCGAAGACAATAGGATCTTTGTGCACGCAACGCCGGCGGCTCCGACCCCGCATACCACCACTCGCAAGTCCTCCATTTTCTTGCCAACAATTTTGAGTGCATTCAGGAGTCCAGCGAGCATTACGACCGCTGTGCCATGCTGGTCATCGTGGAAAACGGGTATATCCAGCTCCTTTCGAAGCCGGTCCTCAATCTCGAAGCAGCGAGGCGAGGAAATATCCTCTAAATTGATACCTCCGAAGACAGGCGCCATGGCTTTCACAATCTGCACGATTTCATCCACGCTCTGCGTCGAAAGACAGATGGGAAACGCGTCGAGATCCGCGAATTGCTTGAACAGCATGGCCTTACCTTCCATCACGGGAATCGCCGCTTCCGGACCAATATCGCCGAGTCCGAGTACGGCCGATCCATCCGACACAACCGCGATGGTGTTGCGCTTGATGGTCAACTGGAACACCTTCGACTTGTCCTCGTGGATGGCCTGACACACTCGGGCGACTCCCGGGGTGTAGACTTTCGAAAGGTCGTCCCTGTTCTTCACCGGTATCTTCAACTGTGTACCAATTTTTCCACCCAGATGGACAAGAAAGGTTCGATCCGAGATGTGTACAATCTGTACCCCATCCCGCTGTTTGAGTTCGTGAACAACTTTGTCGAGCACGCCAGGACCAGGAACGTTGACCGTCAGGTCGCGCGTAGAATTGTCCTTTTCGACGTGGATAACATCCACCGCGACAATGTCCCCTCCGGCCTCGCTAATCGCGTTGTACGCGGTACTGAAGGGAATACCAGATGCAATTTTCAACCGAAAGATGACGCTCAAAGTTCCAACATCAGATCCTGCCATTACCGATGCCTCCTTAAGTACAAAACGTCCACGGGTGGTTGTCCCACTGATTATTTGCAGGTGCTCCGCTCACCAGGCGAAAGCTTTGCTCCGTGTCGCCGCGTGGATGGTGTTCCAGTTCAGTGAAGCCGTTGTAACTCTCGGGCTTCAGACAATCGAATACGGTACAATCATTGATTTTCCTCTTCTGTTTTGAGAATTTACACAGAATTTTTACACGCCCCCAGCGCCACATACATGTATGCGTGCCTTCTGTTTGAAGACATGTGACGTCGTATCGATGTGTCGTTGTCTTGAAATAAATAGAAGGCGTTACGAACGGCGCTTCCTTCACACACGGTTCCACGGTACAACATGTGAAATATGTTAGGGAGGAATGACTTCTGCAGTCCAAGCAACCTTCAGACTTTCAACCGTTCATTTCTCCAGACGAGCGTCCCAGGGAACTCACTTTGACTGCGATCATTCTCGGCGTGGTACTGGCGATTGTCTTTGGTGCGGCCAACGCCTACCTTGGTCTCATCATCGGCATGACAGTGCATCCATCCCTGCATCGGTTATATCGATGGCGATTATTCGAGGCTTGCTTCGAAGAAACTCGATTCTGGAAAACAACATTGTACAAACCATGACTACTGCTGGGGAAGCCTTGGCTTCAGGTGCGATTTTTACGTTGCCCGCCTTGTTCTTGTCGCGGACAAATCCCACGATGTTTACGATTACACTGATTGTCCTAACGGGGGGTGTGTGCTGGGTGTCTTGTTCATGATTCCGCTGCGGCGGATGCTGACTGTTCGTGAACATGGCAAGTTGCCCTATCCGGCAGGTACAGCATGCGCACGCGTCTTGATGGCAGGCGAGGAAGGCGGTCGGAAGGCGCGGCTGGTATTCGGTGGTCTCGCACTCGGGGGAGTATTCAAATTTCTCGAAGATGGCCTATCGTTCTTTCCATCTGAAATTTCCACAAGAGTGCCTGGATTTCGTCAAGGTATGATTGGCATGGACACGTTGCCTTCGCTCCTTAGTGTGGGATTTGTGGTCGGGCCGCGAATCGGCACCTTGATGGCTGCAGGGGGCGTATTTGCGGCTCGTGTTGATTCCAATGATTGCTTACTTCGGGCAACACGGCGTAGTGTCACCAGCCACAAGTCCTATCAGCGGTACGGATGCCTCATCCGCTACATTGGTGCAGGCGCAGTGGCTGCAGGCGGAATTATTAGTCTAGCCAGAACGCTCCCAACCCTCTGGGGTACACTTCGAGGTGCGGTTGCTGGCTTGCGTATCGGTGAGGACAACGGGAACTTTGGTCAACTGCGTACCGAGCGCGACATTCCACGCGTCTTCAGCATTGTACTGGCAGTCGTTGCGCTGTTGGTCATCGCTTTTGCACCACAGTTAAGCGTTGGTGTCATTGGCGCCATCGGCGTCGTCATCATCGGGTTTCCATTTGTGACGGTGTCTTCGCGCATTGTTGGCATTATCGGATCTTCTTCTCGGTTTCGGGCATGACCATCGCAACGCTTCTGATTGTCGCCACGGTCTACCGGGCGGCCGGGTATTCCGGGATGAAGGGCATGGTTGCTTCACTCATCGTCGGAGCTATCATCTGTACTGCAATTGCCGTTGCCGGTGACATTTCGCAAGATTTAAAGACCGGTTACTTAGTTGGCGCTACGCCACAAAATCAGCAGTTTGCTATGCTGAGTGGCACGCTGGCGTCCGGTATGACCATTGGATGCGTGTTGCTGTTGCTGAACCATGCGTACGGCTTTGGCAGCAAGGCACTCCCGGCGCCGAAGGCTGCCATGATGAAGATGATTGTTGAAGGCATTATGAATGCAAATATGCCGTGGGATTTGATATTTGTCGGTGCTGCATCCGCGGTCGTAATGGAGTTGCTCGGCGTCGAATCACTTCCCGTCGCGGTTGGTATATACCTGCCCGTCTATACCAGCATATCGGTGTTTCTCGGCGGAATGGTACGGTGGATTGTTACGCGAATGCGGCGGGAGGGAGCAGAGTCGGTTCGAGATGAGATTGCAGAACGCGGCATTTTGGCGGCATCTGGGCTCATCGCTAGGGAATCGCTGGTTGGTATTTTGCTCGCCGTCCTTGCTGGTGCAAAGGTCCAATTGCCAACGACTCAGTTCCTCGGAAACTCAGGATCGCTCATCCTGTACTTGCTGTTGGCTGTATGGCTTGGCTGGATAGCGCGGCGCCTTCGCAAATCCGCATAACCACATCCCAGTTCCATATAACAAATACTTTGCCCGCAAAGCGCACAGGAAAGGCCTTGCGGGCTTTTTTTATACACGGTTCAATGTGTCCGCGGATCTACTCAACCACTAAGTTGTCGTAGTGGCGATGCTTAACACCAGTGGGCGTTTGGGTGGAAGGGATTTAATCCATCAAGATTTTCACTAGGGAGGCGGCCTCTGTTGCGCGTTGTCGCGCGGTTTCGACATCTTCCGCCGCGCTCAGTGTGATGCCTAGACGTCGCCCGATGGTGGTAGTCGGCTTTCCAAAGAATCGCACTTGTGTGCGCGGCATCGCCAGCGCTTTGTCTAGGCCTGATATCCGATATTGGCTGGATTCAATCGGCGATTTGACCGCGTGGCTTGCACCCGGGTTTAAAAGTGTTATGCTTGGGATGGGGAACCCGAGAATGGCGCGCACATGTAGCGCGAATTCAGATAGATCCTGCGTCACCAAGGTCACTAGCCCCGTATCGTGGGGGCGAGGGGATACCTCGCTGAAGTAGACTCTGTCCTGCGTGACGAATAGCTCAACTCCAAATACACCGTAACCACCAAGGGCATCTGTCAACGTTTTGGCGATGTGTTCCGCCTGGCTTCGTTGTTCGTCGGTCAAGGTGTGAGGCTGCCATGACACGATGTAATCTCCGTCTTTTTGCTGGTGTCCGATGGGGGCGCAAAAACGGGTGCCAGATACCGACCGTACTGTTAACAGAGTAATTTCTGAATCAAAGTGGACAAATTCTTCGACGATGACACGTGTGTTTTGGACGCGTCCACTTTGTATGGCATAGCTCCAGGATTTCTCGACTTCGTCAAGTGACCTGCAGATGCTTTGTCCTTTTCCGGATGAACTCATAAGCGGTTTCACCACGCACGGTGTGCCGATGGCTTGGACGGCCTGTTGCAGTTCACTGAGGGAATTCGCGAATGCGTACCGAGCCGTGGGGAGCCCTAACTCTTCTGCGGCCAGCCGTCGGATGCCTTCTCTATCCATGGTGAGTCGGGTTGCCGTCGCATTCGGGATGACGCGAACCCCTTCTTGCTCCAGTTCCACCAGTGTAGCGGTGGCGATGGCCTCAATTTCGGGCACAATCAAATCCGGGCGCTCTTGCTCGATGATAGAACGCAGTTGTGCAGCGTCAAGCATGTTTATGACATGAGACCGGTGAGCCACTTGCATGGCTGGAGCGTGCGCATACCGGTCGACTGCGATGGTCTCGACACCCAATCGCTGTGCCTCAATGATGATTTCCTTCCCTAGCTCACCTGAGCCAAGTAACATCAGTTTGGTCGCGTTTTGAGACAATGGGGATCCGTACATGTGTTGTGGAGCCTCCTTCATAGCATTGCATTCGGGCTTGACGCACAAAAAACCGCCCGGGATTCTTTTCAGAACGCCCAGGCGGTCGGCTAAAGTAACGATTACACTCCCTTGTGGTTGTCCACTTATCCGCCAGTGATGTAACCGTGTGGTGTTATTGTCGTTCGAATGAAGCGTAGCACATCGAGCGTTGACATACAAGGGTTTTCCGTCGACCATTCGTACGTTCTGTCGCTCCTACTGAGGTGCCATGCTCGGCTTACACGGATTGTCTAACGTGTTGCAAATGTGGAATCGGATGGCCACGTTCGGGGACAGTAATGGTACTGTGTAAGTATCATGCCATGGATTCAGGAGGGTTTGGCGATGAGCATCGATGACAAGGACGTTACGCAAATCGGTGGTAAAACGTTTCAACCATCCGACTATAATAATCCTTCGCAACTTTCTCAGGTAATGGCCATCACCCATGAACAGGTGAGCGACGTCTATATGGCCGGAAGTAGTGATGGCGTGACCTTCTTGGAGGGAGGAAAGGTTTGCGTGAATTCGCCGGAAAAGGAAGCATCCGCACCAGAATGAGGCGAATAGACTGGGCGCCGTGAATACGAACGACTGTTCGCGCTCTTGAGCCTTGTGACGTAGTGAATGTATGAGAGTATAGTAGGAAAAAGGGGCCAAGACACACATTGGCCCCTCTTGTTTTACTCTCTGAACCCACTTGATATTGACAGCCGTTGTCGAACGCTGTTGGCAACAGTTCCGCTTGACAACCATGATGCAAGCAGATTATACCAACAATGAATGAATTATTTATTCAAAAAGAAGGTGATAAAATGCCTCGGACAGAAGAAGCGAATCAACGTCTTCGCAAAGCGCAACGTGTGAAGATTCTAGATGGTGCCCGGAAGGTCTTTGCTCGTAAGGGATGGACCGCTACGATGGCTGACGTTGCCGCTGCTGCCGGGGTCAGTCAGGGGTTGGCCTATCGCTACTTTGCCAACAAGGAGGCAATCTTTCACGAGTTGGTAAAGCAGGCCGCGCAATCCGGTCTCGCGACACTACAGCCCGTTCTGGAAATGCCGGGTACACCAGGAGAACGACTTCACTTTCTGCTTTCAAGGATATTGGAAAACAAGCCAGAACGCTTCGAGTTCTATCAGCTTGCCGTTCAGGTGTTTCGTGATGAATCGGTGCCGGACGACTTCCGCGTACTTCTGCGCAGTCAGAGCCAGGTCTTTCAAGACGTAATCAGGGAACTTATCGTCGAGGGACAGGCTACCGGAGAGGTCGCAGAAGGTGATCCAGACCAACTCGTGACAGCCGTTGTTGCGTGTGTGAACGGTTTATCTAGTTTGGCTTTGAGTGGCTCTGAGAAGATCAAGAATCATTTTCCTGACGCTACGATTGTATTGCGGATGCTGAAACCATAGAACAAGAGATGTCGACACAGGCCGTCATTTTCTCCACTTGTTAAAAAACCTACTTGACAACCATACAATGACTAGATATGTTCGTTTACAATGAATGAACTATTCATTCACAAATCTTGGCGTTGACTGTTTTGAGTGGGTTGGTCTCCCGAAATGATTCCTGTACATACATAGAGCCTTTTGCAGAATTATCTCCAACACTCCATGATACGCTATATATAGCGTATAATATTAATCAACAACGCTATATATGGGATGAATCACGTTGTAAATCGAATTCTGCAAAAGGCTCACATAAAGCAACCTGTCCAGAATCCGAGGGTGAGGAAACGGAGGTAGCAGAAGTTTGCAACATACATCATCCATTGTTGTCATTGTGCTGCTGGTTCTATTTGGGATGTATCGACGAACACGGAGAACCATCGGATTTCAAAAGTTCGTCAAAGGGCGCATGCTCACGAGAATGACGCTGTTGGCTATCGTCGGCGTCATTTTCTTGCTCACAGGCTTCTTGAATCCGATTGTGTACATCTTTGATGCCATTGGTATTGTATTGGGCGGTATCATTGCATACTATGCGATTCGTACTACATCGTTTGAGTGGCGCAAAGGCGCGTGGTTCTATCGTCCAAATCCATGGATAGGTGTGTTCCTTCTCGTGTTGTTCGTCGGACGTATAGCCTACAGAGTGTATCAAGACGCCCTTTTTGCTGCAACTGCCTCAGCCAACGGGACAGTCACAAACCAGGCGCAGTTGGCCACCTACTCTCAGGAACCGTTCACAGCCATCATTTTGTTCACACTCATTACGTACTACGTCGCTTACTATACGTTCCTGATTCGAAAAGTACGGCTTTTGGATACAAAGGAGGAAGGAAGTCACCGCGATTTCGACAATGTGTGAATGCTTTCGAATCCGTAAAACACTCGCTGTGAAGCGGGTGTTTTTTCGATAGGACGGATTCTTCTGGAATTGCGGTCGATTGGCCGACATGCTCAAGTCCGGAGGAATTTGGGTGTCGCCTATCGAAAGTGAGAATGCACTGACAGATCACGAGGCGGTCTTGGAAGTGGCAGTTGTCGGAGGGAGGCACGAAACGGCATTGAGAAGCCAGTGGCCTTCATCGTGCCAAAGGATATCCATCAGGCACTACAACTCGAGCAAGAGCTTTCCACTTTCTCCTGGAGGCCAATCCTTCCAGTCCATGAGCCACCAGTACGGCCAGTGTCGGTACTGGGCCAGGTGGGGATGGATGGGAACGTACTGAAACGGATTGACACCATGCACCAACAGGCGTCCGTCCCACATGTAGCGCAACGCATCCAGTGAGTATGCCAGAGGCTGCGCGATGAGCCAGATTGTCAGGGCCAGTGAGAGGATCAGGGGCACTCCGAGTTGAAACCGCCGCCTATCGAAGGCATGCACCCGTGACAATGTGAACGCGAGGGCACAGTCCGTAAGCTTCAAACATCCATGCCTCGTGTATGTCGTGGAGTACCTTGCCGTTGCCGTACAATTCGTGCGCCAATGTATAAGAAACGACGATACACGTCACGTGGAGGAGAACCATGGACCCGTAGGCGATTCGTTTGATGTGCCGAAAACGCATCATTATCTGGAAATCGTCCAATCTATCGTAAGTACCAAACACGAAGTTGCGTGTTACCACGATTAGAGTACATGGAACAACAACACTTTGAACACGGATATCATGAACTTTGTCCCGAACGGAATAAAGCGTACAATAACGACGAAACGACGAGAGATGATGATGGAGGTGTCCCGATGTACCGCATGAACCAATGGAGAGACGGCTACGAGTTATATGAGCTTGTGGACGATGGCACGAATTCCTGGTTTCGAATTGCTCCAGAACGAGGTGGCCTGGTGGTCTCCTTGGGCTTGGCTGGAGAAGAACTACTGTACCTCGACAAGGACACATTCCTGAATCCGGACGCCAACGTTCGCGGCGGAATTCCCGTCCTGTTCCCAATATGCGGTCAGTTGCAGGGAGGGGCGTACGAATGGCAAGGAACGACGTATTTCATGAAGAATCATGGCGTTGCCCGTACCAATCCTTGGACCGTGCTGAACGTGGACACCAAGGATGGTGCCGCTATCACACTCCAATTGGTCAGTAATGAGCGGACCTTCGCGGAATTTCCGTTCGAGTTCCAGCTTGTGTATGAGTACGTCTTGAAAGGCGGAGCGTTGACAATTTTTCAAACATACATCAACAAGTCTAATCGTCCGATGCCGATGTACGCGGGGTTCCATCCCTACTTCAAATCGTCGGTAAAAGACCTGTACTTTGACACAGATGCAACCCGCTATCTGGACTACAACGACATGGCAGAGAAGAATTACGAGGGGCACATTGATTTGACGCACATGGTGGAGTCCGCAGTACTGCTCGATGCGTCTCGGCGTTCCATCTCTTTTACCCTTCCCGACATCGGCCGGAAGGTCTTGATGGAGTACGGACCAGAGTTTAAGTATGTTGTCGTGTGGACAGTCTCTGGAAAGCCATTTGTGTGCGTAGAACCGTGGATGGCCAAGACGGGGTCCCTTCATACTGGGGAAGACTTGGTGTATGTGAAGCCAGGCGTGCCCTTGAAAACCTATTTGACGATTCGCTGCATGTGACGCGACTCCAAGAAACGCGGTGCGTAGGAGGAGGCCACTGAAAAACTTGTGGTTTCACCCTAATAGTTAGTAAAGAGCCTAACAAAAGACGACCCATTCTCCAGTTTTAAAGAGTTTGGGTCGTCTTTTGTATTGTCTATGCAGGTACCACAGAGTGATTTCTTACTGGATCAGTTTCAATATTCGCTTTAAGTTGACGGTGAATATGGCCATGGCACCTTGTAACTCCATACCAACTAGACCCGAAGAGGACGCCACGTCATACCCGTGTCTGTGTTTCAATTCGCTGTTCTTTGCTTCAATTTTGTAGCGTTCTTTCGCTTTTGCCTTGAAATACTCTGTTTGCTGGAACGCCGTCTGTTCTAGGTGTTCGCCCGATTTAATTTTCACCGAATAGGTTTTGCTTTTTGCTCCCTCGGTATAGCAGCCCTCCTTGAGTGGACATCTTTTGCATTTCTCTACATCAAAGTAGTAAGTAGTGACTTGGTTAATACCGACGCCTTTCTTCCCTTGTCGCGCTTTTCGAATTGCCATATGTCCGGCCTTGCACACATACATCCCTGCATCTTTATTGAACTGAAATTCATCCTCTTTCTTACGCGATCCTTGCGTAGTGAATCGATTTAATTTGGAGATTAACTCAATGCCATTGTCCTTGCTATATTTTATGTTTTCTTTTTCCGAGTAGGCCATATCGCCAATAACCGACTTGACTTGCACACCGGCTACCTTACTTTTTTCAATCAGTGTCTGCAACTGCTTACCGTCAGTCTTTTCGCCCGTCGTGACAACAGCCGCCGTAATCAGTCGTTCCTCGGTCATGGCAATATGAGTCTTGTATCCAAAGAACGAAGAATCCGCGCTCTTGTGACCCACCTTTGCATCCCGGTCTTCCGAGATTCGTAGCTGCTCCACGTCATCCGCGACCGTTTCTTTCAACAGATTAAGTGGTTTTTGTACATTAGGAATCTGGCAGATACTTCCTTCTAATTCAAGCACAGCGATGAGTTTCTGACAGTAATCGATCTCGTCCTCCAGTACATTGGTCGTGTTTTTCGTTGGGAACTTGGATTTCAGGGATTCATCGATCTTGTAGACTGCTTTTCGCAACTTTCGGGAACGATCAAGCAGGATTTCTCTGGGGGATTTCTGGTTATAGCGGGCTTTCGTATGGGTCGCATCGACGATAATCGTATTACTCTTGATAATTTCCTTTTGAATCGCTATTTCAATTGTTTTATTGATCAACATATCGAGAAGATTGAGGTCCTTTAGCCGTAGCTTTCGAAACTTGGTTAAGGAGCTCGGTTCAATCACCGGATCTTCTGGCGCCATGTGAAGAAAGTATTTGAATGACATATCGTATTTGGATCGCTCCACGACGTCGACGTCCGATAAATCAAAGAGCGCTTTTAAAAGCAAATACTTGAACATCCGAATCGGATCAATGGCGTTTCGTCCGTTATCCAAACAGTAGTTCTCTTTCAGTTCATCATAAACAAATGAGAAGTCAACCAGTTCATTAATCCGACGTAAAATATTATCCTTGGGAATAATTAAGTCATAAAGTTCGATGTGTGGACTTAACATCAGTGATTGTTGTTGTCGAATCAGTGGACTCACCTGCTTCTCAATGATGCCTCAATTATATGAGCGTTTTGCAGAATTACATTTCTAGCGAATCGAGAAAGAAGCACAATACCTAGGCTAAAAGTGAGTTTTACAGTTTTTGTTTGGTGGCATAGCCGCTTACAAGTCTACTGAATTACCGATTAAGCAATATGTTTCAGTCCTACTGCTTTGCTCATCGCTAGTGCTGATGCCAAAAGGACGATGGCATTGAGATAAACATGTGTCGTCACCTTATGGATTCCAGAGACATGAACGTCGTTCGCAGTTAAGTTTTCCTTTAGTCTTGAGTTGCATCGCTCAACGGCGGTTCGTTCATTGTACAGTTTCGTCCAGCCGCGCGTATTGCGGTGGGGATTCGAAAAACGGCGAACGTCATCCGTAATGTTCTGCTTCACAACCATTCCGTAATTTGAGCCAGAGCATGCTGCTGCACCTAATGGGCAGTCGACCTTGCCTAAGACATGGGGACAACGGAACTTTAGCTGGTCACCGTCGGCTCCCCAGTACACCATGTCATAACCCATGGAGCAACGGGGCGTACCATTCGAAGACATCCCAGCGGGAGGTTCCTTCTCACCTCGTCGGTTCAACGCAATGATGGCCTGTGCTCCGTAACTACGAGCAGCTTCATAGTTCTTTACCTGGTCGTTCATCCCAGCATCCATCATGACGAATTTGAACTTCCAACCCAGGTTTTCAGCAACGTCTTTCATCAATGGAATCGCCATCTCACCGTCGTATACATGTGCTGGTGTGACTTCCAGGGATACAGGCAGTTCACTCTGTGTGTCCACTGCAAGGTGAATTTTGTAGCCAAACCACGTGAGTTTGTTACCAAACGTGTCGTACTTGGCACCCCAGTTAGCGTTTCCTGTTTCCTGACTGCACAACCTGGGTTGCTTCTTTTCGTAGGCAGAGATCGCTGTGCTGTCGATGGCAAGGTGAGTCCCGTCAATAACACTGGCTTCTCGACATTGGCTGACCAGGTCAATGAAGAGCGCCTTAGCAAGTCCCTTTTCCGTTAAGGCAGTGAAGACTCGGCTTAGCGTAGAAATCGACGGAGCTGCTTCATCCACGCGGAACCCGCACTGGTACCGAAATCGAATGTCCTTGTCCAACCGTTCATGTAATCTCGTGAAGGTAGAGATCCCTTCGAGTGGTGCAGCGAGTAATGCTCTTAAAATTGCCTCCCGGTTGATGGGCTTTGCACCTTGGGGTGACGAACTTCTTAACTTCGCGGCGTACGGCTGAAGGTCTAGAGCAGAAAAGAACAATTCCAACCGCTCACTCGATTCAATTTCTAGCCACTGCTCAAAGGAAAACAGAGACTTTTGGAGAAGATACAAGTGGACTTCCTCCTTGAGAGTTTCTTGTTTTGTCGCTTGAAATCTTCTCGAATTTGGGGTGAAGTCCTTTTTTATGCTCTGTTATCCCTTGTCCTACAAGGGATTAGAAATCTGCAAAACGCTCATATAGAAAAAAAGGCACAGTCCCCTCAATTTCTTGAGGGATTGTGCCTTTTTCGGAATCAGAGGGACTTTTTTCAGTGGCCTCCGTAGGAGCACCGCGTTTTTCTGTGTGAACGTTTTGTAAAATCGCAGTTAAAATCATTTCGATTCGTGAAAGATGTTTTAGGAAAGGAACATTTCGAGAGACGTTTGCATAGGAATCATATTGGGCTAGCGTTCCGGCTAACCCGAAGGAGGTGAGGTCACATGTGGCAACTGTGGTTGAGTGGAATTATTGGCCTTTGGGTCCTCATTTCGCCCTGGGTGTACGGCTTTGCCAGCAACACCGGCGCACTTTGGAACAGCATCATCTTCGGGCTCATCATTCTCATTCTCTCTATTTGGGCTAGTTGCGCTGGCAAGCAGAACAAGTCGTAGGGCAGTTTCTCCTAAGCAGTCCGGTCTCTTTGTACCACTTTGGAACAGACAGGCATCAGACAGATGCCTGTCTATTTTGTATGGTTGTATGAGTAATTGTTTCATTGCTAAAATATTGGCATAGTGAGGTATTTCAGCGTTGTGCATCACGCCGTACGCAGTGGGGGACAGTCGTGTGGAACCATTGGCATAGTATAGTGCAAACGCTTAACTCAGTTCTGTAGGAGTGAACTCCGCCGTGGACGAGGACAGAATTACGCATCAACTGCAGGAACTGGAAGATGTATTGGCCCGATTTCAACGGACCATTCACACATATTTCTTCGCGCAGACGTTTGACCTGACTGGGAGTCAGGTATTC
Organism: uncultured Alicyclobacillaceae bacterium; assembly: GCA_963788285.1. Lineage (GTDB taxonomy): Bacteria > Bacillota > Bacilli > Alicyclobacillales > Alicyclobacillaceae > Alicyclobacillus_A. The sequence goes on along the minus strand of CAWBGB010000012.1, from coordinate 82,793 downwards.
GTTTTACGATATTTGTGTTCGTGCCCACAAGCGAAGGCCTCAGACATTGCCAGGGTTTCCGGATTGAGTCCAGGTGCCGTGACACAAGTATGCGATGAACTTGTGCGCATGGGGTATGTCGAGCGATTACGTTCGAACGATGACCGACGAGTGGTCAACGTGGTCATTACGAAGAAAGGTCGCGAGAAGTTCGAAGTCATTCGGAAGTTGCGCAGCGACCGTGTGCGGTCCATCCTCGAGCAGCTCGGTCCAGACGACGTCGACGAATTTCTGCGTATTGTCAACCGGATCGTGGAGATTGTAGAAAGTGAATCTGATGGAAAGAGGTAGTTTCGTGAATAAGATGGCGTGGATTGGACTCTCTAACGGATGACGCGGGCCGTCATTCTTGACCGCGACGGCGTGATCAACGACCACCGGGACTATGTGAACACACCGGATGACTTGTACCTATTCGACTTTGCAGCTGGCGCCATCCGGCGGCTCAATGAGGCAGGTTTCCTCGTGGTAGTGGCAACGAATCAAGGTGGAGTGGGGCTTGGATACATGTCGGAGGACACGTTACAAGCCATTCACGAGAAGATGCTTCGGGAACTTCGCGAGCAAGGCGCCGTGATTCACGATATTGCCGCTTGCACCCATGCTCCGAAAGCGGGTTGCTCGTGCCGCAAGCCGAAGCCAGGTTTGCTGTTAGAGTTGCAGCGCAAGCACGGCTTTGATCTCGCCGCCAGCTATATGGTAGGCGACATGGAGACGGACGTGGAAGCTGGTCAGTCCGCAGGAACCCGCACGGTTCGTATTGGTCATGGCCCTTCTGCAGCAGATTACGTTGCCACGGATTTGGCGGATGCGTCGGATTGGATTGTGTCGAATGCGTTCACATGCCTGTAGGCGGGCGCCATATGATACATGGGATGTGGCCGCATGCGGAGCGGTCGTTTTCATACAGTCCTCGACGATAAGGGGATGAACCTATGGACCAGGACGACTGGCGCCCGGCGGACAGTGACAGGAAGAGGGTAGCAGGGGTGAAAACAAATGTAAAACGACGCCACACGGACTGGGTGGACGGACATCTAGAAGAGTGGTGGGATCACTTGTTGTGGACCCAGATTGCCGTGCAGGAACGTTTGTTGAGCTGGTGGCTTCGGGATGGAGTGCCTGCACGGCCGATTTCGTTTAGACATCCAACGCGAGCCCGCACGATTCATACCCAGCCGGCCTACCGAGCCTGGAATCAGGCGGACTTTGCGCTCGCGTATCCGACGCTCGCGCCGTACGAGCCGCTTCCATCGGCAGGTGCGTATGGGTATGACCCCTGGGCAGCCCAGATGTATTACAGCGTGTGGTGGTAGCATTGAAATTGCACTGCGGTCGAGAGAACCATGCGCGCATGGACCGCGATGCGAGGCAGTCCGCGTTCGGTTTGCCGACCATCAAAATGACAGGTAAAATAGGCTAGTGTGTAAACTCTGGTGGCATACCAAGCTGTGTGTACAGGGAGTCACAGACTGGAGGATAAGGCCATGTTGGGACCGTTTGAAAACGAGGCACTCACGAATTTTAGCATTCCTGAAAACCGACAACAAATGTTGCAGGCGTTGGACTTGGTAAGGTCACAACTGGGACAAGAGTACCCGCTGTACATTGGCGGAAAACCGGTGATGACGGAGAAGAAGGAGACCTCCATCAACCCATCGCAGTTGGATCAAGTCATTGGGCACGTGGCCCAGGCGGATCAAAAACTCGCCGAGGAAGCGATGCAGGCTGCATGGACCGCGTTTGAAACATGGAAGCGCAAGTCCTTTGAAGAACGGGCTCGCTACCTGTTCAAGGCTGCAGCCATCATGCGCCGACGGAAACACGAGCTGTCTGCGTGGATGACGTATGAGGCAGGAAAGACGTGGGCTGAGGCAGATGCCGATACGGCAGAAGCTATCGATTTTTTGGAATTTTACGGGCGTGAAGCCATTCGTTTGGGTAAACCTCATCCTCTGGTCCGGATTGTGGGCGAGGACAACGAACAATATTATATTCCTCTTGGCGTAGGCATCATTATTCCGCCCTGGAACTTTCCGCTCGCGATTTTGACGGGGATGACGGTGTCTGCGGTCGTCGCCGGGAACACCGTGATTGTGAAGCCCGCCACGCCGACCAATGTGATTGCCGCGAAGTTTATGGAGATCATGATGGAAGCAGGCATTCCGGATGGCGTCATCAATTTCTTGCCGGGTAACCCTGATGTGATTGGCGATTTTCTTGTCGACCATCCGAAAACGCGCTTCATTTCGTTCACAGGTTCCCGTGCCGTCGGCTGCCGGATCTACGAACGTGCGGCGAAGGTGCAACCGGGTCAGATTTGGCTGAAGCGCGTTGTTGCTGAAATGGGCGGGAAAGACGCGATTGTCGTTGACGATAATGCTGACTTTGAAGATGCTGCACGCCAAATTGTCGCTTCTGCGTTCAATTTTTCCGGACAGAAGTGTTCTGCGGCGTCGCGCGCGATTATTCACCAGGATGTCTACGATGAAATGTTGAATCGCATCGTGGAACTCACGCAAGCGTTGAAAGTTGGTCCTGGTATGGATGAATCCACCAATGTCGGGCCCGTCATCGACGAGAAGGCGTACAACAAGGTTCTCTCATATATTGAAATTGGAAAAGGCGAGGGCAAGTTGCTCATTGGCGGTGGCAAGGCAGAAGGGAATGGATATTACATTCAGCCGACGGTGTTCGCTGATGTCGACCCCAAAGCACACATCGCCCAAGAAGAGATCTTTGGCCCCGTGCTGGCAGTGATTAAGGCTAAGGACTTTGAGGATGCCATCCGTATTGCAAACGACACGGAGTACGGCTTGACAGGTTCCGTGTTCAGTCGCAATCGCGACCACCTCGAATACGCGCGCCGAGAGTACCATGTAGGGAACTTGTACTTTAACCGCAAGTCCACTGGTGCATTGGTTGGCGTTCATCCGTTTGGGGGATTCAATATGTCGGGAACGGATTCGAAGGCAGGCGGACGTGATTTACTGTTACAATTCACACAGGCGAAGGCTGTGTCGGAAAAACTTTAATCGGCAAGAGGGGCGGAAAGGGTGCACCGCGGGGTGCGCCCTTTCTGTGTGTGCGCCCGGCATGGGCGTTGTCTATACGGTGAAAGTCCGGAATGGTGAAGGTAGCAGTAACCATTAGCTTAAGCCAAGACCCTCTATGTCAATACAGAACGTATGTTCTTTCGTTTAAATAGAAAAACAATCGGGTCTCCTTTTGAAATGAGACATGTCGTTATGCTATATTTTGGTAATGTTTTGCTTGAGCTTCACGGAATACTGTCGGATTATACGTTGTCCCCGTCTTCCACATGGCAAAGATAATCCGGACCCAGTTGTTAGCCAAGGATCGAATAGCGACATGATGGGTTTTTCCTTCTTTGCGTTTGCGGTAGTAGTATTCTCGTGCCCACGGTTCCCATCGCACCGAACACCAAGCAAACTCATGGATGGCATTTCGAAACGCAGGATGTCCGTCTGCGAGCTTTAACGTATTTACCGCTTTGGAAGGCAACTGGGGATGTTCCTGCAAGGGCTTGTATACTATTGACCGACGCATATTGGTTACGATTATCGCCCCATTCCGCGAGTATTTTGGGAACGAGTCGCTTGCCAGCACCGGGTAGGCTTCGGAATATACGGGAGTCCTTATGCTGCCTGAACAGGGTCTGGATGTCCTTTTCATATAGCGTGATTTCCTCAATAAGCACTATTAGTTGCCTAGTCAGGGCTCGCATGAGCCTGGACTTTGCATTCTCGATTGGACTAGGTGCATGGATTTGTGGTAAACGGGCTATTTTTAAGATTTCTCGTGCCTTTCTTTCTGGATTCTTGTGCCTAAGTGTTCTGAGAACCTCTGTTAGCTCTTCCTCAGTTGTATTTCTTACGGATTCTATAGAAGGATACGCTTGTAAAAACTTCAAAGTACATAGTTGACCTATACGGCTGAAGAACTGTAAGGCGGCCGGGTAATATTCTTTAAGGCAAGCTATTAGGATTGGACAAACGGGTCTGAGAGTTGATGAGTCCCTCTTGATCACGAGTAAGGAGCCTGAGTTCCTGAATTAACTCGTTCGAAGGCTGTAATGGAGTCATAGCTAAATAATCTTTACGCCCAATATCCGCAAGTAACCGTGCATCGATGATTGAAGTCTGTTTTGGCCCCAGATGGTTTCCGATGTTTGTCCACAACCTTTGGATTTAAAGGATACACGACAAATCTATGCTCCAATAGAAAACTAACAAGCAGACCCCTACTAGTCTCGATGAAGCAAGTTGCCTCTGAAGGTGTAATTCCGATTGACGCTAGCCCCTCTCCTTAAACTCCATCAGTCCGGCAAATGAATGGGGAACTTCGAATGCAGCTAATTCTTCGGCGTAGTCGTTCGTAACAACAAACGTGTGTTTTTGATCTGCCCAATCAATACCTACGAAGTACATGACACCGTTTCCTCTCCCAAATTGCAAAGATTAGCAGTGGCCTAATACAAAGGTGCTCGAAGCACAACCCTCTATCGACTGTTTAATCTTGCATTCTGGGGAAAGCATGTCTTGGCTAAGGGATCGAATCCCGGGGTGTCCAGGCTTTTCCCCAGAACTCTCCTTCCAATTATTGATGTTAACGTATTAGGGTGTCGACCGCGAGGTCGAATCTGAAGGAAGGCGGCGGCAAACCTCCGGCCCAAGGGTCACGAACTCCAATTGAGGCTAACGACAGTTGGGTGAGTCTGCAAACCAAGACAAAGCCCTTGCTACCGAAGGCTGTCGAGAGTAAATGGAGTGGGTATATGGAGGGAAAGACAACGCTCTTACCCGGGGAGGCCTGCCTGGAACGCCAGCAAAGCTGGTAACCGTCATCGAAAGGTGGCGCTGAACGGGCAGGAGTCAGCAGAGGTCATAGTACCTGCAAAGGGACGCCAGAGCAGGGAAGGACCGAACATGATTGTGAGGGTTGTTCATGGCAAGTTCGAGAGAGAAGCAAAGACAGCCGAATATCCCGAAAGGGAGCTATTCTCGGGAGGAAGTGGTGAATCCACGGGGGACCGAGGAAGCGCCGAGTTTCTCTCCGGTACGACCCAACGAACCAACCCGCGAAGCGAATTGTGCGAACCTGATGGAACAGGTAGTAGAGCGGGAGAACCTGCTCTCGGCCCTGCGCCGTGTGGAGAAGAACAAGGGTGCGGCAGGCGTCGATGGAATGGAGATAAAATCCCTTCGACCCTTCCTGATGGACAACTGGACGCACATCCGTGACGAACTCCTTCGTGGAACCTACCAACCGATGCCCGTACGTCGAGTCGAAATCCCGAAACCAGACGGTGGCAAACGGATGTTGGGGATACCAGCGGTGCTTGACCACCTGATTCAACAGGCCCTTCTGCAAGTGCTCACACCCATCTTCGACCCAGAATTCTCACCGTACAGCTACGGGTTCCGACCAGGATATAGTGCTCACCAGGCAGTGAAACAGGCACAAAGCTACATCGCCCAAGGATATCGCTGGGTTGTAGACCTCGACCTTGCTCAATTCTTTGACCGAGTAAACCACGACATGCTGATGGCAAGAGTGGCCCGAAAAGTTAAGGACAAACGAGTGTTACGGCTCATTAGGCGATATCTAGAAGCCGGTGTCATGTGCAACGGAGTCTGCGTAACAACAGACGAGGGTGTTCCGCAAGGCGGACCGCTGAGTCCGCTACTGGCGAACATTATGCTGGATGACCTGGACAAGGAACTTATGCGCCGAGGGCACCGATTCGCCCGTTATGCAGATGACTGTAATGTCTACGTCCGCAGTCGTCGAGCAGGAGAACGGGTCATGGAGAGTGTGCGAAGATTTGTAGAAGGACGATTAAAGCTCAGGGTAAATGTGGAAAAGAGTGCGGTAGACCGACCCTGGAAGCGCAAATTTCTGGGTTTCTCATTCACGTGGCACCAACGGCCGAAAATCCGAGTAGCCCCCAAGTCCCTCAAGCGCTTCAAGGACAAAGTCCGTGAACTAACGAAACGAAGCAGGGGACAATCGATGGCTCAAAGGCTAGAACGGCTGAACGCTTACCTACGCGGGTGGGCCGGCTACTACTGCCACGCCGAAACCAGGAGTGTCTTCGCCGAACTTGACGAGTGGATACGCCGACGACTACGGATGTGCCTTCTGAAACAATGGAAGAAACCTAGAACAAAGAAACGCAATCTAGTCGCACTCGGCATCCCAAACAAATGGGCAGCACTCATAAGCGCTTCTCGAAAAGGGTATTGGCGCCTCGCAAATACGCCACAAGTGAACAAAGCCCTTGGAATTGCCTATTGGCGCAACCAAGGACTTGTAAGCTTAGTCGAACGGTACGACTCACTTCGTGACACAACATGAACCGCCGTATACCGGACGGTACGTACGGTGGTGTGGGAAGATGGGGGTTAGTCACCCCCTCTTACCCGATTCCATGCGAGTTCGTTGTGAATGAATGAAAGAGCCCAGTTTGCCGCGTAGCCGACGGCGGACATTTAATCTGTGGTCAGGGTGTTGGTTCCCGTCCCCGTAAAGGGATGATCTGCGGCATTCGTCGAGTTGTCGACGCTGTTGGCAGCTTTTCCAGAGTTCGTAACCGGAGGTGTCCAGTTTTTCGTGACGCTGGGATCTTGGATAGGACTTCTGACGACCACGCCTTTGTCGAAGAATTGTTCTGCTATGTATCTGGCCTCTTGTGGATTCACAATCCAGTAGCTTGAGTCGTTCGGAGTGTTCTTATCGGGATCATGAAATGAGCCAGGTAAAGTTTCGTGAATGATTTGGTATCCTTTGTACTGCTTGGCCTTCTCGGCGAGGCCAAGAACATCAAACATGCTCATATCTGTGTCAATGGTGCCCCAAAACTCACGTACCAACATGGGCAACTTCGTCACGTTTGTTGGTTGCAGGAGTTGGTTTGCCAACGCCGTCAAGAACTTTTGTTGGCGCTCGGTTCGACTGATGTCACCGAGTGTATCATGTCGGAAACGAACGTAGCCGAGGGCTTGTTCACCGGTCAGTGTTTGCACACCGGGCCGTAGGTTGATGACAGCGTATTGCTTGTCTCCCGTGTTGTAGTGCATCCGTTTGTCGACCTTCATGGTGATGCCGCCGATGGTGTCAATGATGTCAACAAGCCCGCCGAAGTGCGTCAGTGCGTAGTGGTCGATGGGTTGATGGATGAGGTCGTTGACGAGACTTTCCGTCAGTGCGGGACCCCCCAACATAAAGCCTTCGTTGATCTTCGAATATGTTCCATCCGGGAACATGACTTTAGTGTCGCGAGGGATGGACAGCAATTCGATTCGCTTGTTTTTCCGGTCGATGCTACAGAGAATCAGAACGTCCGTGTTGCCGCCTGGTTCTCCAGCACGGGTGTCTGTTCCAATCAGAAGGATATTGGTGCGCTTATCCTTTGGTGCCGTGGTCTCTACCGGCGGCAACATTTTACCTTTGTACTGAGCGGCTTCGGTGTGCGTCAGTGGGCGCGTCAGCGCGTAGTAGACCGCTGCACCAAGGGTGAGACAGCTTACCATGACGGAGACGATAATCACTGTTCTTCGTCTTCGCTGTAATTTTGTAATATTCCATGATTTCGGTGCTGTCTTGAGATGTCGTCCCGCCATTCCATCACCCCTGTGGCCAGTGCCCTTATCATGCCCTGATACAAGGCAAAAGTTGTCGATATCATGATATGTTTAACAAAAAATGTCGAATACCAAGTGCTTATACATGTCCCCCTGTATGAGATAAATATTACATTTAGACGTGATTTTTCCACAATCCATCATGGATTTCAGCCTGTCGCGAAAAATAATTTGCACTTTTTACGCTTTTGCCCGAAAATACAAATACCAGCACGACAAAGTTCCCCGCGATGTTATCCAATGGGAGGTGGTGGGGCATGAGTCAAGATTCACGCCCAGTAAGCGCATCGCACGCCTCGCCGAACCGCCGGCCGAGCGTGACAGTGTACAACCGATTGGTACGTGATAAAATGCCGGAAATCATTGAGGCTATGGGCAATATTGCGGTATATCAGATTCTTGATGACGCCGCGTTTTGCGACGCGTTGCTCAGCACCATTTCTCGCAGCGCCGCTCAGTTCTCGGAGACGCAGAGCCTCGAGTCGTTGGCTGATTTGCTCGACTGCATCGACATTTGGCTGGAGATGAACGATTTGACGATGGAAGAAGTTGAAAAGGCACGGGCCGAACGCGTCAAGCGTTGTGGTAACTTCCATCAGAAGACGTTTCTCGAAGTCGTCGCAGATGGAGCATCTTCTGACGCTCTGCAACTGAGGGAGTTCCGCTGTTAGGTGAGGGACGTATCATCGTGGTTTACGCTAGATGCGGTGAATCTCATACCTATCACCAGTCTTTCATACAAATGAAGTCATTGAGAGGGTAGCGATGGACCTTTCTCGCTCTGTGCAATCCCCAAATTCCAGGGGTGGCGCAGCAACAACACAGCCAGTCCGAGCAGAACATATGCTGCGCCCCCAATCAATACTGTCAACGGCGCGCCAAGGGAAGCGACCAAGACACCATCAATCAGTTACGCGACCGGCAGCCCAGCGCCAGTAGTGAGCGTGGTGGCGCCGTATACCTTGCCGCATATCTGGTCTGGCACTAGCCTTTGTTGCCAAGTCGGCATAGATGATGGTTGTATGGCGCGTGCGTGAAACCTCTCAGGAATAGACTAGCCACCGCCAGCCACGGACCTTGGACAAGACCCAAATTAACGCTGAACAAAACCCAAGCAGACAATGATGGATGATATTACCCAAAGGATCGACCAATATGGGCCAAAGGGCCCCAGAGCAGTATGCCTAGGAGTGCACCGACAGAGAAGCGTGACCACATCATTCGACAGTAAATAGGCATTATCACAACTTTTTTATTTCACGAGAGTGTACTGAGCCTGCCCTATATGGACTGGTTAAATGAGACAGAGTGAAGTTCCGACTCTAGATGACTATTTTTGTATCCCGTTTGGTGTCTCAAGCATTGGTGAATTCATCTATTTGGTAGCCATCAACGTATTCGTTCTTGATAAGACGCACTCAGCTTCAGCCGTCGCTGGCTTATGGGTTGTATCTAGAGTTGCTTCCCTACTTATTGCTATTCTACCTCTTTTCTCTCACATCTATCCGATTTATGGAATCCCATTCTTACTAGGGGTATGTACCCCATTGTTTGGTAATGTCTTTCTCCCATATCGGACGATGTTGATCCCACCGGAACATCGAAAGCCTTGACGAGCATTCTTCGATACAGTGCCTTTTTAACGGGACCTGCCATTGCAGGACTTCTTTTGTTATAGCGAAATGCCTCGATTCCCTTGTTGCTCGATACAAATCAGTTTGTATGATCTCTGATTTCGTTTGCATGCTGCCGAATTTGGAGGCTTTGAATGCAGCTGCAAAGAAGACAAAGTTATGGCATTCTGTTCGTACTGACTGGCGCGAGGCAGTTGAGTTTCTTGGGTAAAACAGATTGTTTACGACACTCTTCTGTTTGAACGCTGCCATCGGGATTTTTGCGTTGACAGCAGCTACCCAAGAAGTTGTGTTTGCTCGGGAAGCCTTGTACCTTAGGCAACTCGGATATGGCATGATGGTGACTGTGGCTGCTGTTAGGTTCGTTTCTTTTGTCCGTCATGGCAAAGCAAATCGTTCGGGGTACGTAGTTTCATGATTGGCATGACTGTACTGATGTGTGACGTGTAATGGCTCTCCTTGTGTTTTCACCTCATCATCGATCTAGACTTACAGATGCAGATGCCCTTGTTACTTCGTAAGGTGAACGTCGACACAATTTAGGCTATGGGTATTAGATATTTTGGTATCCCAAGCTCGATGATAAATGGGGGAGATTCCGGTGAACTCGTTGTTGTGAAACCGGGAATGGAAGTGACACTGGGCGAATACTCAATCAGCGTCGAATGACGAGTACGCACAGAGCGAAAAGAATACGATCATGTATGGAATCGGCTGGAAAGGAAGGTGATAATATGACCACCTATGTCGCATTGCTACGAGGAATCAATGTTAGCGGGCAAAAAATCATCAAGATGGAAAACCTAAAAGCCATATTTGAGTCTCTCCAATTCCAAAATGTGAAAACGTATATTCAAAGCGGCAATGTCATTTTTAAAACCACGGAAGAAAAGGTTGATGTTTTGAAGGAGAGAACTGAAAGCAAACTGAAAGAGGCTCTTGGCTACGAAGTGACTGTGATGATCAGAACCTTAAGCGAACTTGAAGCGGTGATTAAACAGAATCCTTTCGCTAAGAGTGAGGATTTAGAAGATGGAAAGTTGTATGTGACATTCTTGTCCAAGGTACCAACCGCTGAAACCGTAGACGTATTGGCATCGTATAAAAACAACGTTGACGATGTTTGTGTTTTGAATCGTGAAGTGTATTTGCTGTGTCGTAAAGGGTATGGAAGGACCCTTTTTTCGAATCATTTTCTCGAAACCAAGCTGGGCGTCTTGGCTACTACGCGGAACTGGACAACTGTGAACAAGATTGCAAGCATGGCCAGACGTGAAGAAACATCAAAGCGGAGACCATTTTAAACGTCCGAGGACCATCATCGTGGATTCCCTGAGGAACAGACTCCATCTACTTACCTCTGATTCTTTCTTGAGTGGACACTCTACAGTATTCTAACCTTTGATGTATCATGCTTGAATCCTGTGCGGTGGTGGCCTGCCGGGTCACCTTTTTTGCATTGGTACGCCATCCACCTTGCTAACGATGATGGTGTAAGATGATATAATTCGAGGAGGCGAGGGGAGCGTCATCGGTATGCCTGTGCGAATCGGAACATGTGCTTGGGCGGATCATCATCACTTCTACCCGAAGAGTGTCAAACCTTCAGAAAAACTGGCGTTCTACAGCGAGTATTTCTCGCTGGTGGAAGTCGATAGTTCATTTTACGGGATCCCGCACCCGCAGACGGTTCGCCAATGGGTACATCAAACTCCGAGCGACTTCGTTTTTGACGTAAAGGCGTATCGTACATTGACGCAACATGACCGAGGCGAGGCCGGAGCAGAATTGTTGGAGCAGCATTTTTCCTCTTTCAGGAAAGCGCTGACGGTTCTTGCGGACGCTGGGAAACTTGGTGTGGTATTGTTTCAATTCCCTCCGTGGTTCGTATGTACACCTCAAAATCAGGAATACGTGGAGCTTGTGGTTCACAAAATGTCCGAGTTCACGGTTGGCGTGGAATTCCGGCATCGCAGTTGGTTTCTCGGAGATCAGCGAGCATTCACAGTGAAGTGGCTGCACGGCTTGCGAGCAGTGAATGTTGTGTGTGACGAACCGCAATCGGGAATGGGAACCATTCCTTTCGTCCCAGACGTCACTCACTCAAAGTATGTGATGTTTCGCCTTCATGGGCGCAACGAACGTACGTGGTACCAAAAGGGTTTGACGTCGTCACAGCAGCGGTTTGATTATCTATATGCGCGAGAAGAACTGATGGAATTTCTTCCAATAGTGGCTGAGTGGTCGAACCGTGTGGATGACGTGCACATCTTAATGAACAACAACCAGGGAGACTACGCAGTCACCAACGCACTAGACTGGAAATTATTGCTTGGGCAACCGGTCAAACCCCGGCCCCAACTAGAAGAAAGCACGCAGCTCACGTTGTTCGACCTGGGAGAGACGTAGGAGGATATCATGAACCAAGGTTGGCCGGATTGGATGTTTGCGGCGTTTGCCATCGGCGGCTGGGAACTGTTTGATTTGATTGCACGAAAGCTGCACGTTCCTTCCGCGCGCTGGGTTGGTGGAGGCATCGCGGTGCTGTGTCTTCTGATCCTCGGTGTGCGGTACCTGCGAAGATGGTGGTACCGGAAACACCATCCCGAAGTGCCGGATCCTGACGAATGGAAAAATTATTGAAACGGGGAGAGACGTGACATGGGGACAGTACATATTGAGGTTCGCGATGGAGTCGCAGTGTTGACGCTCGATAATCCACCTCTAAACGTTCTCAGCACCGAAATGGGGCGTCAAGTAAAACAGGCTGTTGAGACTGTACGCGATAATTCAGAAGTGTACGCGGTGGTGGTAACGGGCGCCGGCGATCGCGTGTTCATGGCGGGAGCGGACATTAAAGAGTTTCCTAGTTACATTGCAGAAGGGAACGCGGAAGGCCAGGCGTTGGCGTTTGATGACGTGATGAATCAACTGCAACAGCTTGGTAAACCGACCGTCGCCGCGTTGAACGGTCTGACCCTGGGAGGGGGCTGCGAACTCGCTCTCGCCTGTGATTTCCGCATTGCTGAGGAGCAAATTGTCATTGGCCTACCAGAAATCAAACTAGGAGTCTTCCCCGGGGCTGGTGGAACACAGCGTTTGTCCAGACTGATAGGGCCTTCCCGTGCCAAGGAATTGATTTTCAGCGGGGAACCTGTGTCGGCCGCTGAAGCTTATCGAATGGGCTTGGTCAACCGAATCGTGCCCACAGGGAGCGCGCTCTCGTCTGCTCTGGAATTTGCGAAGGTGTTTGCGGCGCGTAGCCAAGTGGCGCTTCGGCTGGCGAAGCAGGCGATTGATCAGGGACTTGAGTTGCCTTTAGAAGACGGAATCCGATTGGAAGCCAAGCTGTTTGGTGAAGTGTTCCGGTCAGAAGATGCCAAAGAGGGAATTCAAGCGTTTATCGAAAAGCGGCAACCCAAGTTTACGAACCGTTGAACCCTGTTCACCGATGAGCCAGTGACACGCTGCAGCGTCACTGGCCTTGTTTGTCATGGGGTAACGCCATCCAACCACAATCCGTTCCACGTGCGAACCGGTCCGTAGGAGGCGGGAGAGGGGAGTTGAAGCGCCCGAGCGATGTCCGGATGGACGATTCCGACCAACTGCTCTAAGCCGTCGATCAGCCGCGGCGAAGGCCGACAGTACAGTCCCTCGGGCAGGATGTATACCTGTTGGTTGCGCATGGCAGGTACAGACGCCCACGCCTTGCGCGAGAGAATTTTTTGTAGAGGTACTTTGTGCTGCGGAATACCGGTCCATACCGCGAGTAGGTAGTCCGGATTGGCAGCAACGACTCGGCTACCGTCGTCTTTCACCTGGTTTCCTTCAACGTCTGCAAAAATGTTGACGCAGCCGGCCAGGAAGCTGATCTCGGTGAGCCAGTTTGATTGGGCAGGAGAAAACACCGGATTCGGCCACCACTCCCAGTATAGTTTTGGGCGGTACTCGCAGGTTTGTGTATGCTTCGCAATGTTCGCCACGCGGCGTTGGAGAGATGAGATGACCGTCTGTAACACGTTTTGTGGCACCGCGCCATCGAGCGCATCAGCCACCAGGCGCATGTCCTGCCAAATGTCCGAAATCGCGTGCGGAGACAGGACGACGTAAGAGAGCCCCGCGTTTCGAACCGACTCAACCACGCGTTCCATACCGGGGACGGAAAGGGAACAGACGGTCAGGTCAGGATTCAGGTCACACAACCGCTCGATGTCGATGTCCAAATCGGGACCAAGTTTTGGCAACGCACGAACTACGTCTGGTGGGTAGTCTGAATACAGGTCAACGCCAACCAAGCAGTCGCCGAGACCCATGGCACAAAGAATCTCTGTGTTGCTTGGGCAGAGTGACGCAATGCGCGGTCTGGCTGTCACGGGTACCCTCCTTCTTTGTTCGGCCTTCGTACCTACAGTATAATGCAGACAAATATCTCTGTGCTGTACAGCGACTGGGTATGGGACATCAAAACTGAGGAGTGTCCGCCTTGTTTGATTTTTGGTTTTTATTGGATGTGCTAGCGATTTGAACATGATCTTTCGGCAATGGTGGGTGTCCTTACTGCTATTTGTTCTGTTATCCGTTATTTTGTTCTTTCACGTGGGCTTTTCGTTCTCCGTGGCAGAGTGGGTATTGTACAGCATCAGCCTCGTGGACGTGTTGCTGTCCGCCTTTGGGGTGATTGCTCTAAAAAAGAGCGGATATGCCTTGTTCACGAAGTGACGAAGGTATTGGTCGTCCAACCATACGCATTGAAAAAGGACGGTGCCCCATCGCGACCGTCCTTTTAATGGCTTCAGCCTTTGTAGCGTTGAATCGATTCCTGCAAAATTCGTTCCGCGTCTTCGCGGCCCTTCCAGCCTTCAATCTTCGTCTCCTTGCCTTCCAGGTCCTTGTAGACCTCAAAGAAGTGGGCAATTTCTTTGAGAATGTGTGGCGGTACGTCGTCCAGCGTTTCTACTTGTGAAAAACGTGGGTCCGTTTCCGCAACACCGAGTAACTTTTCGTCTTGGCCCTTGTCGTCGGACATGACCAGTACACCGACAACGCGCGTTTCAATGACACAGCCCGGGAAGGTCGGGAACGTGGTCAAAACCAGGACGTCCAGCGGATCTCCATCCTCCGCCAACGTGTTTTGTATGTATCCGTATTCGGTAGGATAGTGCATAGGGGAATACAGGACTCGGTCGAGCCGAAATACGCCGGCTTCCTTGTCAAATTCGTACTTGTTCTGGCTGCCCTTGGGAATTTCGATAAAGGCATCCACACTGAGCTTACCGCTGGACATTCACAGTTCCTCCTTTAGACGTGTTCTAACCCATTATATGCTCACTACGAAGCCTTGGGCAACCAAGCAGAGGCCTGGTTCCGCGAGTCGGTTTAGACAGACTCTTGTACTCGCAATGGGATCACGTTGTGGTTTCTCTTTGATAATGCGTTGGAATCGGGAGAAAACTGACACGGTTGAATGGACGAATGACGGTTTGATTGGTAACGTGAGTGTGGTCATACATCTTACGTGGGATTCATAATTGTACATGTGGTGAGTCAGGATAGAGCAGAGATCCAGACCGGATGAAAACATGTCGAAGTACAGATTACGGGGGGATGTGAGGTTGAAGAAATGGATATGGCCTGTCACTGCCGTCTTGGTAGCCGCCAGTGCGGCTGTCGAACTGATGCACGCGGATGACCTAGTGGTATTCATTTTGGCGTGCCTGGCCATTATTCCTTTGGCTGGTTTGATGGGGAGGAGTACAGAATCCATCGCCGCACATGCGGGTTCTCGAGTCGGTGGTTTGTTGTCCGCCACGTTTGGCAACGCCGTGGAACTCATCATTGGCATCATTGCGCTGAGCAACGGGCTAACCACACTGGTAAAGGCGTCGATTACCGGATCCATTCTGGGCAACCTCCTGTTTGTTCTCGGTGTCAGTTTTTTTGTGGGTGGGATTCGCCATCCGATTCAGCGGTTCAACATCCGTGCTGCGCGTAGCAATGCATCGATGTTGCTCTTGAGCGTCGGTGTGGCTTTCATCGTGCCAGCGATTTTCTCATCTGAACGCGCAGAGGTCAGCCTCGCGCTGTCCAGTGTTGTGGCCACCGTTTCGCTGCTTCTCTACATCTTGGGACTGTATTTCTCGTTGTTCACGCACCGCGAAGTGTTTGAATCCATTGACAGCGTCAGCAGCGAGGGCAAAGACGAACGTCATTGGCAGTTACTCCCATCTGTGCTTGTCTTGTTGATCACCACGGTTCTCGTGGGGCTGGAAAGTGAATGGCTGGTCGACAGCATGAAGTTCTTGGCTACGACGCTCGGATGGAACGAAGTGTTTATGGGCGTGGTGGTCGTTGCTGTCATCGGCAACGTCGCAGAGCACGCTTCGGCCGTGTGGATGGCCTGGAAAAACAGGATGGACCTGTCGTTGGAAATTGCTGTTGGCAGCAGTTTACAAGTGGCGATGTTCGTGGCACCGATTTTGTTCTTTGCCAGCCTGTTTATCGGAAACCCAATGCCACTGCTGTTTTCCTGGCCGGAACTTGTCAGTATGGGTGCCGCCGCTGTATTGGTTGTGGTGTTAATGATGGACGGTGAATCGAACTGGCTGGAAGGCGCGATGGCGTTCGGCGCGTACTTGGTGATGGCCGTCGGATTTTACACGTTGTAGGGCTGACCATTCGGACTACCATTCGCGAGACACCGTTTTCCGAGGAACAAATGTATCATTATAGGAAGCGGGCACCGCCACATTGTGCGAACGGTGCCCGCGACTGTTTTGAACGATTAACAACGATTTGCAGGTGTATAACCGTGTTCCTGCAGGGTGTGCAAGATCAGATGGATGTGGTTGGTGTCCTTTGTTTCCAGGTCGAGCTCGACTTCCGTCTGACCAATGGCGATGCTGGTCCCAACTCGGTGGTGCTGCACCGAGAGGACATTTGCTCCCAGCCCGGAAATGATGTCCAACAAATCCCGCAAGGCTCCAGGTCTATCGGCCAGGTTCACGGCCAATCGGAGGAATCGCCCGGACTCCACAAGACCGTGCTCAATCACCCGGGAGAGCATGGTCACGTCAATGTTTCCACCAGAGAGAACCACCACCACATTTCCGAGGTTTTGCGGGACCTTGCCATAGAGGCACGCAGCCAGTGCTGCCGCCGCCGACCCCTCCGCAACGAGTTTGCTCCGCTCGAGCAGCAAAACCATGGAACGGGCGATTTCGTCTTCCTCCACGGTAAATACGTCGTCCACGTACTGTTTGGCCAGCGTAAGTGTCAGGTCACCTGGTCTCCGCACCGCGATGCCATCGGCAATGGTGGGGCATGGCGGGATGGTTTCTACGACACCTGTGTCTAGGGCATGGCGAAAACAAGCCGCCGCAGACGCTTCTACCCCAAACACCTTGATGTCAGGGCGCAGTGCTTTGACTGCTACGGCAATGCCGGCGGCGAGGCCACCGCCGCCCATGGGCACGATAATGGCGTTTGCCGACGGAAGTTGTTCGAGAATTTCCAAGCCGACGGTGCCTTGCCCGGAGATGATATGTGGATCGTCAAAGGCGTGCACATACGTGTATCCGTGCTGGGCCTGTAGCTGTAACGCGTGTGCGTAGGCGTCGTCGTACGAATTACCGGAGAGCACAACGTTCGCGCCATACCCTTGCGTAGCGGCAATTTTTGCGAGGCTGGCGCTTTCCGGCATCACGATGGTACACGGCGCCTGGTGATAACTCGCCGCAAAGGCTACGCCCTGCGCATGGTTACCAGCGGATGCAGCAATGACGCCTCGTTTACACTCTTCCTCTGTAAGGTTGGCAATCTTGTTGAACGCGCCGCGCAGTTTGAACGAGCCGGTTTTCTGTAAGTTTTCGAGTTTGAAGTAGATGTTGTTGCCGGTCATTGTGGAAAACGTTTTAGAATAATCGACGGGCGTTTCCAGAACGACGCCTTGCAACCGCGTTCGCGCAGTCTGAATGTCGCTGAGCGTTGGAATAGACGTAGACACAAAGAGACTCCTTTCAATGTCGGGTCGACCTCGCTTGGCCGTCCCACGAAGATAGGTACACGCCCGTTGTTGGACGGTGGATAGTGTGCTAGAATGCACGGTATACCGCACGGTCTATTGTAACAGAGCCGATTTTGGAGTGGTACTCTCTGCAACGGAATTAGGTTTTGCTGCAGTTGAATTGGGGGATATTGCGAATGATTGAATGGACGAAGTTGGTGCGGCCAGGGATATCCGACATTGAACCGTACGTACCCGGATTGACAGATGACGAGCTGCACAACCTGTACGGACTGAAGCGCGTTATCAAATTAAACGCAAACGAAAATGCGCTGGGGCCCTCACCGTTGGCGATTGAGGCAATTCGAGAGGAACTCTCCACGTTGCACCATTATCCAGACGGTGGAAGCGAGTTGTTGCGTGACGCGATTGCGAGATTCCACGGGTTGTCCGCAGAACACGTGCTGGTTGGCAACGGATCTGACGACATCATTAAACTGTTGTCTGAAACATTTTTAGAATCGGACGATGAAGTGGTGGTTCCATTTCCGACGTTTTCGCAGTATTCGTTCGGTGCCGCGATTATGCGTGCGAGGGTAAGACAGGTTCCTCTGCACGCAGATTTCTCGTTTGACGTGGAAGCGCTGGCTGACGCGGTCACAGAGAAGACGAAGTTAATCTACTTATGTTCCCCCAATAATCCCACCGGAACGATTCTCACTCAGGAAGAAGCCAATTGGTTGCTCAAGGCACTGCCTGAACACGTGGTCGTGGTGTTTGATCTCGCGTATAACGACTACAGTCACAACGACCGGCGCGTCGTCGACAGTGCGGAACTGTTTGCCGATCCGCGGGTGGTTCTGCTACATACCTTTTCCAAGCTCTATGGCTTGGCAGGGCTTCGCGTGGGCTATGCCTTGGCACATCCGGAATTGCTCGCATACGTGAACCGCGTCCGGGAGCCGTTCAATGTGAACCGGGTCGCGCAGCGGGCTGCAGCGGCTGCGCTGCTGGATGAAGACCATCGGCGAGCATCGCGCGCTCTTGCAGCGGAAGGCAAACAGTTTTATGAAAGTCAGTGTGCGGCTGCGGGGTTATTCGCGGTACCTGCGGAAGGGAACTTCATCTTAGTCCGCACGGGGAATGGGGTGGCCACGGCGAACGAATTGATGATGATGGGTGTCATGGTTCGCGCCGGGTTTGCCGGACTTGCGGAGTGGGTTAGAATCTCCTTCGGCACACCGGAAGAGAACGAAGTGTGTATGAACGCTCTGATTCAATCGACGCGTCAACACGTGTAAGCGCGGTAGAAGGAAAACCCCGCCCGTTCCTTAGGAACGGGCGGGGTTTTCATCATCTGGTGTTTGTTTGCGGCCATCCCGTAAGAACAGGAAGACGAGCACGACAATTCCCAGGAGGACCAGCGGTGCGCTTGTCCACTGTGCGGCATCCCAGTGGAACAGGTAACGCGGTGAATCTCCGCGCAACATCTCCAGTAGGAACCGAACTGCGTTGTAGGCGACGACGTAGTACATAAACAGGAACCCTTTTGGCCACTGGCGTTGCTTGAGAATCAGCAGGATGGCGAAGAGCACGACATCAGCCTGCCCTTCCCAGACTTCGGCTGGCCACAGCGGCTGGTTGCCGTACGTTTGATATGCGAGCGTTCCCGGTGGGTAGAGTATACCGAATCCGTGGTGGGTCGGATCGCCAAACGCGTCCCCATTCATGAGGTTCGCGTCGCGCCCAATGCTCTGTCCAAGCAGTAGGCCGGGAGCCACAACGTCTGCCAGCGACCAAAAGTCGAGCTGATGTTTGTATACGTACCAAGCGCCGACGATGAAGGCGCCCACCACGCCGCCTTGAATCGACAAGCCACCGTGCCAGACGGCGATGATTTCACCAGGGTGCTGTGAGTAGTACGGCCAGTCAAAGAAGAAGACTTGCCAAAACCTCGCACCCACAATACCTCCTAGCAGTAGCATTGGCGCCATGTTCCATAGGTGTGGAACCAGATCTCGTTTACCGTCTGCCTTCGCAAAGTACAATGTTGCCCCAAGTCCCAGCAGGAACGCCAGGGCGAAAATGGTGCTGTATGCCCGTACCGGGAAGTTTCCAATCCAAAACCAGTATTGGTGCATTGTCACAACTCCTTGCTTGATAAGAATCCATAGCCGTCCGTGGCGGTAAACCTCTTATACTATACCACTTTGTGTCTGTTTGCGGCTTGGAATACAATGAAGGAGTTGTACGGCAACATGCACAAGCTGGTATACGTCGGGAAGGCAACCTAGTTCTGTCCCTCGATGGATCCCTTCGGCGCCTGAGCGGGGGGTTCATCCAAGGTGACTTGCCGGTCGGACGACACCGGGTTCTGGTCGCGCAGAGAGCTGACGACAGCTTGCCCTGGCCGCCAAGGTGACGTCTTTCCAAGTTTCTCTTCATTTGTCGGTGCGCCGTACGGCCCTTCCGGGAATTCCTCCCGCAGAATGTCGTAATCCCGGGCTTGTACTGCGGACAATTCGGCGTTCGGCAAGTCCGTATCATTGATGGGGCCTGGGTTGTACCACCCGGAGTTGACGCTGGTCAATGGTGCGTTGCCGTTTTTGGCTTTAGACAACATGACTCACCTCACAAAGGAATGTTGTCCTTAGTTTTTCATTCTTTCTTGAATCAGATACACGACGTGGAGGTTGTAGAGATGGTGGACACCGAACACCCGGTTCGAGTGCGCTTTGCGCCAAGCCCTACGGGGTCGCTGCACATTGGGGGTGCGCGGACCGCTTACTTCAATTGGCTGTTTGCGCGTCAACACGGTGGCACATTCGTCCTGCGCATTGACGATACCGATACAGCAAGATCTACGGAGGCGTCTTTGCAGGAAATATTGGATAGCTTTCGCTGGCTCGGCATTGACTGGGATGAGGGACCCATTGTTGGCGGACCACACGGGCCGTATCGCCAGTCGGAGCGGCAGGAGATCTACCGAGCAGCACTGGATAGGCTGTTGTCGGAAGGGCGGGTGTACCCGTGCTTCTGTTCGCAGGAGCAATTGGCCAAAGACCGTGAAGAGGCCCAGCGTCAAGGCAAGGCACCGCGTTACGTGGGCCGTTGCAGGACTTTGTCCGCAGAGCAAGTGAAAGCGAAGATGGATGCTGGGGAACCACATGTCTATCGTTTCAGGTCTCCACAGGTCGGAGAGACAGTGGTGCACGATGTCATCCGCGGCGACGTGGTCTTTTCGAACGAAGAACTCGACGACTTTGTGGTGTGGAAGGCGGACGGCACGCCAACGTACCACTTTGCGTCTTGTGTGGATGACTTTGAGATGCACATCACGCATGTCATTCGGGCGGAGGAACATTTGTCCAATACGCCAAAACACGTGGTTTTGTTCGAGGCGCTTGGTGCCGAATTGCCTGTGTTTGCGCACGTTCCGATGATTCTGGCACCGGACCGGAGTAAGCTGAGCAAGCGCCACGGCGCGACCAGTGTCCGGGAATACCGCGATGCAGGCATTCTCCCCGAGGCGTTGATTAATTATTTGTTACTGCTCGGTTTTGCGCCAGGCGAGGACAAGGAAATCCTCACACGCGAAGAGGCGGTAAAGCTCTTTGACCTGGAGCGAGTGACCAAGCATGCAGCAGTGTACGACGTGAAGAAACTGGAGTGGCTGAATGCTCAATACTTCCGTGCCCTGCCTGTGGACCAGGTGTTGGATATGGTTTGGTCGACGCTGCGGGAAGTTGGATACGTGGAGGAAAATCCAGATGTTCACACGTTAGCCTGGATTCGAACGGTGATTCAGACATCGCAGGACCGCTCCCGGAACGCAGCAGAACTCATCGCCAATGTGTCGTATTATTTTCAGGCACCGCAGAGCTACGATGAGAAAGGTATCAAAAAGCACTTCTCCCATCCGGACGTGGCGGATAGACTGGATCGTCTTGCGGACGCTTTGGATACCGTCGTACCATTTACATCCATCAACGTTGAGCGTCTGTATCGCGGCCTGGCCGAGTCTTGGCAGATCAAGGCCGCTCAGTTGATTCATCCGACGCGTCTGGCCATCAGCGGTGTCACGGTTGGCCCGGGATTGTTTGACGTCATGGCGCTCCTTGGCCGGGAAGTGTGCCAGGAACGCATGAGAGCGGTCGCCGGCAAACTGCGTGAAGGTCAATTGAAATATAGTTGAGCGGTTTGCAAATCACGACGAGTCGCCCTCGTGGCATTTTGCATGTCGCTCGTAGTATGAACCTCAGCGTTTGGGTTGTGCCCAATCGGTGAGGTTTTTCTTCACTTCGGCCGAATCGCGAGAGGTAGGGTGTTACTTTCCATCTACTTCAGGTCCTTGTGCAAGCTTGTCGACCGTGGAGAATGAAAAAGAAAACTTTTCCACGCGTAAAACCGTTGACAACCAAAATAAAGGCCTGTATAATCCTCAATTGTCGACGGCGCGATGCCGAGACAGCGATGCCGAATGGTGTAATGGTAGCACGACTGACTCTGGATCAGTTAGTCTAGGTTCGAGTCCTAGTTCGGCAGCCAGGCCCTATCGTCTAACGGTTAGGACGCCGCCCTCTCACGGCGGTAATAGGGGTTCGAATCCCCTTAGGGTCACCAAATTTCTGGGTCATTAGCTCAATTGGTAGAGCATCCGACTCTTAATCGGCAGGTTGAAGGTTCGAGTCCTTCATGACCCACCACAGAGCGACTTTCCGTACGGGAAGTCGCATTTTTTATCTACAGCGATTTGCAAAATAGCGACGAAAACTTGCCCCGTCGTCAAGGTGAATGGTGCAATGACTATTTGTTAGCATGAGATGAAAGGTTTCTTCGCGACCTGGAGTTTTCTATCATGAGAGTAAGGTGAAGTCGGGCATAGAGTGCTTGCCCTAGACGATTCGTACGGAGGGACCATGTTGAGCGAAAAGTATAGACGGGGTGAATATCGTCTGCGGGCGGTTGACGCATGGCTGGATCAATTTGGCGCGATGGTATGGGCCGTGAATCAGATCTGGCATGGAGTGGCACAGCCCCCCGTCGACGTGTTTGAAGATGCCTTCATTGAACTGTATGAACGCTTTTCGAGCATCCGACACTTTCCAACCGCGCGTTCAGCGGCGCTGTATTACGCAATACAAGCTTGTGCGCAGGCGAAGGAGCCTGAACTTGAAGAGGACGTAGAACGTACAAGTGCGCAAGAGAGTGACACCCCCAAAGCGAGCGCGTCCGAGATGGCGGGGTATTCCTTACCCTGTGTAGATGAAGTAGAGGCGGTCAGTAAACTCGCGGAAACGCAGAAATGGGTGGCTGTTTGCTATCTGTTTCACGAGGGCGACATGTATGCCCTGTGCCGCACGCTTTCGCGACCCAAGGCGTTCGTCCTGAACCAGCTGGACCTAGCCTCCAAAGTGCTTTGGTCTAGTTCCGACTCGTTCGCCAGTGCGCGGCAAAAATGGGTCGACTTGCGCACAAAGGTCCAGGCGTATGTGAGGCAGTTGTGCGTACCGGAAGCGGTGCAGGTGCGAGCGAGAAAGATGTTGATGGCGTCTGCTGCGAGTATTGAAGCAGAGTACCGTCAGCGCGGCCCAAGATGGGTGAAGTACGGGACGGTGTTGGCGGGAGTGGTAGCACTTGCGGCGATTGCTTACGGTGTAGAGGGGAGATTTCAGTCTGCTACCGTGAGCAGCGCTGCGGCTGGTGATGCGTCCATGGCACCGAAGCCAACCGGGTTGCCAAGCCCCATATCCAACTTCCCTGGGAGTGTGCTTGCGCAATTTCGGCGTCCGAATCACTTCGACGTGAAGACCGCAGCGCACATGGCAATCACAAGGAACAGTGTGTACCTGCCTGTGTTGACCACAGTCA
The DNA here is from genome assembly GCA_963788285.1 of uncultured Alicyclobacillaceae bacterium. GTDB lineage: Bacteria > Bacillota > Bacilli > Alicyclobacillales > Alicyclobacillaceae > Alicyclobacillus_A. The sequence goes on along the minus strand of CAWBGB010000012.1, from coordinate 59,580 downwards.
GGGATACTTGGCCGTCTGTGGTGGTTCAACGGTGTGACATGACCAAGTCGGGCCAATCGCTGGAAGAGAACCTTGTGCGAGTTGGGCAAGTAAACCTGATTCCACCAACACACCCGGGTAGCGTCGAACGGAAAATCAGCAGTACAAGTCGTGGGTAGTCAAGGGATGGCGCTTTTATGTGACGGGTTCATGGGGGATAGTGGTAGCCAATTGGGTGCCACAAGGCGCGTCCGGGGAGTCGGTGATACAGCTGTACGCACTCTACCTACCCACTGGAAAAGCGAGCCTCGTGAAGACGTTTGACAATAATTCGGCAAGCGACCAAACGGTCGTGGCGGTGGGTGCAGGGAAGGTCGTCGTTCAGTCAGCCATTGAAAGTAACCCAGCTCAGGCACAGGAACAAGCATCCTTGAGCCTCCCCGTCGATGTCTACACCTTGACGGGCCACATTCCTTCGCAAGCGCTGGGCGAGCCCAAACACATTCCAGCTCCGTTTGGGCTGATGGAAGATCCTGTCATCACCGGGGGGCGGTTGATATTTCAGGGAATTCGCGGTCAGGTTCAGCCAGAGGAAAATATCAATTCGACCTGGTATGGCTTGTCATGGGACGGTCAATTGGCTTGTTACGATGGTCCTCCACTGGACGGTCAACCGCACTGGCCTGTAACCGGAGCGTCTGGTGCGCTGTGGTGGGCAGAGACCTCATCAGTCCAGTATGCAAGTTCTGATGCACCCATTGACAGACACAGATGTGGTGAAGCAGACCCCTGCGCAGACTCTGTCACAGTCTGTTCAGTTCTTTACTGCCTCGGACCAATACGTCGCCTGGATCCAGACGACGGAGGGAGTCACCCAACGAGTGGTTGGGGAATTGCCATAGACCGGTTCCATGGTGGGGGAGGTGATGGTTGATGAACCAGGTCCTGCGCGACAAATTGACACTCTTGCCAGCGAAGCCTGGTGTGTATTTGATGAAAGATGAATCCGGGAGAATCATCTACGTGGGAAAGGCAAAGGTTCTGAAAAACCGGGTGAGGTCTTACTTTACAGGGTCCCATGACGGAAAGACCCAACTATTGGTCAGCCAGATCCGCGATTTCGAGTATATCGTGACAGATACTGTTGCGGAGGCACTGGTTTTGGAGTGCAACCTGATCAAGCAGTACTCGCCGCAGTACAACATCATGTTGCGCGACGACAAGGCATATCCGTACATCAAAATTACGTATGAACGCCATCCACGCCTAGAGATTGTTCGCCGGGTGAAAAAGGATAAGGCCAAGTACTTCGGTCCATATCCGAATGCCACATCCGCGACGGAAACGAAAAAGTTACTGGAGCGGTTGTACCCTCTACGCAAGTGCAAGACGCTGAAGAAAAAGGTCTGTTTGTACTACCATATCGGGCAGTGTTTGGCCCCTTGCGAGTTCCCTGTGGAGGAGGAGACATACGCGTCGCTCACTCGCGAAATCGCGAATTTCCTCAGCGGCGGACACAAGCAGGTGCAACAGGAACTCCGCCAACGTATGGAACAGGAAGCGGAAAAGCTCAATTTTGAACGAGCCAAGGAGCTGCGTGACCTCATTCAACATATCGAACGAGTCATGCAGGAGCAGAAAGTCACAGTCACCGACCTCGTGGACCGAGACGTCTTTGGGTACTACGCGGAAAGAGGATGGCTGTGCGTTCAGGTCTTCTACGTGCGATCCGGTAAAATGATTGAGCGTTCTGTCAGTGTGATGCAGCACTACAAAGAAGCCGAGGAAGATTTCATGTCCTTCGTCGAACAGTTCTACTATCAACAGGCGGATATTCCAAAGGAAATCTTGTTGCCGCAAGGCGTGAACAGCGACGCCCTGCAGGAGTGGTTGCCGGCAAAGTGCATTCAGCCCCAGCGCGGCCAAAAGCGTCAGCTCGTGGATCTGGCGTGCGAGAATGCTAAGCTGGCTCTGGAGGAACGCCTGCGATTGATGGAAAAGCACATGGACCGGACACTCGGTGCCATTATGGAACTGGGAGAGACGCTGGCCATCCCGACACCGCACCGCATTGAAGCGTTTGACAACTCCAACATCCAGGGTTCCGACGCCGTAGCGGCTATGGTCTGCTTCATTGATGGAAAACCTGCGAAGTCGGAGTACCGCAAGTACAAAATTCGCACGGTGCAAGGGCCGGATGACTACGAATCGATGCGGGAAGTCATCCGCAGACGGTACACCCGGGTCCTGAAGGAAAAGTTGCCGTTGCCGGATCTCATTGTGATTGATGGAGGCAAAGGCCAATTGGCAGCAGCGTTGGACGTGCTGGAGAACGAGCTCGACCTTGACATACCGGTCTGCGGATTGGCGAAGGATGACCGTCATCGGACGCACCAGCTGTTCTTCATGGATGAGGAGCAACCGGTGCAAATGGACCACCACTCCCAAGCGTTTTATTTGTTGGAACGCATTCAGGATGAAGTGCACCGATTCGCCATTACCTTCCATCGCCACCTGCGCAAAAAGACCGGAATTAGTTCCGTGTTGGACGATATTCCTGGCGTCGGCCCACAACGGCGTAAGGCGTTGTTGAAGCACTTTGGATCCCTTCAATCGATGCGCGAAGCCTCGCTAGAGGAGTTTCGATCCATCGGCATTCCGGTCAAGTTGGCGGAGGCCATCCAAGCACACTTACGGCAGCTGTGAACAAACTTGGTCAAGGGCGCATAGGAGCCAGATTTGACATCGGAGTCTGTCGTTTCTTGACGCTGTATTTCACAACCAGTACAATTTACGGTGGTATCGGTAATTCCCAACCCACAGGCAGTCGATAAGACTGCCGTTACATATGTCCTGACCATGTGAAAGCGTGGCGGGTTTCGAAGGGAGGCAAACGCGTGGCACAAGTTAAACCACACACAGATTACTTGCTGCGCAGGTTACACACACTTTCCGGGGTTATTCCTGTCGGGCTGTTTTTGTTGGAACACCTATTTACCAACGTAACAGCCACCAAGGGCCCAGCGGCCTTCAACAATGCAGTTGCAGCCATTCAATCCATTCCGCTACTGCCCTTTATTGAGTTTTTCTTTATTTTCTTGCCCCTTATCTATCATGGTGTATTCGGATTGTACGTGGCATTTACCTCCGGATATAACGCAGGGCAATACTCGTGGGGACGCAACGTGATGTTTATCTTGCAACGGATCACAGGCGTTATCACGTTTGTGTTCATCATCTTCCACACGTGGACGACTCGGTTCTCAGGGCACGCACCGACGTTTGAAATGATGCACAATTTGGTTCAGAACCCAGCGTACCTGTGGTTCATGATCATTGGCGTCGTCGCTGCAACGTTCCACTTTGCCAACGGCATGTGGTCGTTCTGCATTCACTGGGGAATTACCGTGGGCCAGCGTGCGCAGCGCGTGACCGCCTACGTCTCGATGCTATTGTTTGTCGTCTTGGCTGGCATCGGCGTTGACGCGATTCTCGCCTTTACACATAGCGCGTAACGGCTACATACGCAGTCTTTTCCGGCACGGTTGTGCCGATGACGACGAAGGAGGGAACGCAGCATGAGTGGACAACGCATCATCGTAGTCGGCGGTGGTCTGGCCGGCTTGATGACGACCATTAAAGTAGCTGAAGCTGGAATGCCAGTGGATTTGTTTTCGCTGGTTCCTGTAAAACGCTCTCACTCCGTGTGTGCCCAGGGTGGCATTAACGGTGCAGTGAACACGAAAGGTGAAGGGGACTCGCCCTGGATTCACTTCGACGATACCATCTACGGCGGAGACTTTCTCGCCAATCAAAAGCAAGTTTTGGCAATGTGCGAAGCCGCACCCGGCATCATCCACTTGATGGACCGCATGGGTGTCATGTTTAACCGGACTCCTGAAGGCCTGCTCGATTTCCGGCGGTTTGGCGGCACAAAGCACCACCGCACCGCGTTTGCCGGCGCGTCCACGGGCCAACAATTGTTATACGCTCTGGACGAGCAAGTGCGCCGTCACGAAGTGGCAGGCTTGGTCACCAAGTACGAAGGTTGGGACTTCCTGGGCGCTATCCTCGATGACGAAGGCATTTGTCGCGGTATCGTGGCACAAGACCTCCGCTCCATGGAAATTCATACGTTCCGCGGTGATGCGGTCGTCATCTGTACGGGTGGCAACGGCATGATTTTTGGGAAGAGCACCAACTCCCAGATCAACACCGGATCGGCAGCTTCTACGCTGTATCAGCAAGGCGTCAAGTACGCGAACGGCGAGTTCATTCAGGTACACCCAACCGCCATCCCTGGCGATGACAAACTGCGCTTGATGTCCGAATCTGCGCGGGGTGAAGGTGGACGAGTCTGGACTTACAAGGATGGAAAACCGTGGTACTTCCTCGAAGAAAAGTATCCGGAATACGGAAACCTGGTTCCGCGTGACATTGCCACCCGCGAGATCTACAAGGTTGTTGTGGAGATGGGGCTCGGTGTCGACGGCGAAAACCAGGTGTATCTTGATCTGTCTCACATCCCGGCAGACGTGCTGAATGTAAAACTCGGCAATATTCTCGACATCTATGAAAAGTTCGTAGGTGACGATCCGCGTAAGGTCCCGATGCGCATCTTCCCGGCCGTGCATTACAGCATGGGTGGTCTGTGGGTCGACATTAACCAGCAGACCAACATTCCCGGGTTGTTCGCTGCGGGTGAAGCGGACTTCCAGTACCACGGTGCAAACCGTCTGGGTGCGAACTCACTCGTCTCCGCCATCTATGGTGGCATGGTTGCGGGCCCCAATGCAGTGAATTACGTGAAGGGGCTGAAGAAATCGGCGAACGACATCTCGGATACGGTCTTTGAACAGTACCGTAAGCGAGAAGAAGAGAAGTTCGAAGACATCATGCGCTTGGATGGCACTGAGAATCCGTATCAGCTTCACCGCGAGCTTGGTAAACTGATGACGGAGAACGTCACGGTCGTTCGCTACAATGACAGACTGAAAAAGACCGACGAGAAGCTGCAAGAGCTCATGGAGCGATGGAAGAAGATCAAGCTTCCCGACAAGTCTCGTTGGCAAAACCAATCCGCTCAGTTTACGCGCCATTTGTGGAACATGTTGCAACTGGCACGCGTAATTACCATTGGTGCGCTGCTGCGTAACGAGAGCCGTGGGGCACATTATAAGCCCGAGTTCCCGAAGCGCGACGACGAGAATTTCTTGAAGACAACCATTGCGACATTTACGCCTGATGGTCCTGAGATTTCGTACGAAGAAGTGGATACTTCGCTGATTCCTCCGCGTGAACGCAACTACGGTAAGAAGGAGGATGAATGACGTGACTGAGCAAACGGCAACCGCGAAGAGGACCGTTCACCTGATTATTGAACGTCAAGACGGCCCGAATTCGCCTGCCTATACGCAGGAATTTGTCGTCGATTACGTCCCAGGCATGAATGTCATTGCCTGCCTGATGGCGATTCAGCGCAATCCGGTTGATAAAGACGGGAATCCCGTGGCCCCAGTGGCGTGGGAGATGAACTGCCTGGAAGAAATCTGCGGTGCATGTATGATGGTCATCAACGGTAAACCTCGTCAGGCATGTTCAGCCATTGTTGACCAATTGGAGCAACCTATTCGGTTGAAACCGGCCCGCACGTTCCCGGTTGTGCGTGACCTGGTAGTCGATCGGAGCCGTATGTTTGACGCGCTGAAGAGAGTGAAGGCGTGGATTCCGATTGACGGTACTTACGACCTGGGACCAGGCCCGCGGATGGCGGAAAAAGATCGGCAGTGGGCGTATGAACTGTCCAGGTGCTTTACGTGTGGTGCGTGTGTGGAGGCGTGCCCGAACGTCAATGAACGCACGTCGTTCATTGGGCCTTTCGCGATTTCGCAGGCTCGGCTGTTTAACGAGCATCCGACGGGCAAAATGCATCGTGAAGAGCGACTGGAAGCACTGATGGGTGAAGGCGGAATTCATGAATGCGGGAACGCGCAAAACTGTGTACAGGTTTGTCCTAAGGGCATTCCTTTGACCACGTCGATTGCGGAGATGAACCGCCAAGTCAATGCGTATGCCATTGGTTCCTGGTTAAAAAAATAAGGGCTGGCCAGAATGCGTGGTGGAGACGACAGTCTCCACCATTTTTGTTTACACCGGCGATGCGCTGTCGATACTGGGACTGAGGATGAAGGAGCGAATCATTATGAAGAAACCCACGGAGCTCAGCTTCATCGTGGCTTTGTCCGTACTCACCGTTCTTGCGACGGGCAGCGTACTTCGGGATGCCAGTACCGACCAGACATCGTATGTGGACCGGGCGGTGTCAAAGGGAATTCACGCTGTGCAAACGTGGGCCAGAACTTCACTGTGGCCGGCGAGTGCTCCGTCCGAAGACTTGGCGCAGTTGAAGCCGGCAGCGTCAATGTCCTCTATGCAATCGGCCAGCCTAGCGGCAACGGCACCCGTAAGCGGGAGCGACGGGGCCAGTGAACCAGTCGGTTGGAATGCCCAAGACGTGGGGCGGCTGATAAATATTATGCAAACACTCATACAGTCCATGACACCCGATGATTGGAAAACCCTAGGTGCCGATATCGCGTCGCAGAACCCATCATCGAAGGCTGCTGAGGTGGCGTCCGTCGTCACAAAGCACTTGACTTCTGAAGACCAACAGTGGCTCGCAAGGCACTTTTCAGGACCACAGGCTTTCAATGCGGGAGATTTGGAGCTCTTGCAACAGGCGGTTTCGGAGTTCAAGGACAAACTGACCCCTGATGAACAGTCTCAACTTCAACAGGAATTGTCGCAATTTTTGCCTTCGTGATGCTTGTAACAGACTGAGCCGAGAGATTTGCAAAATTCCACGAGAGTGGTTCAGCATGGTGGGACCCGATGCGAGGGTGTCACCATTTTGCTTACAGCACAAGTTTGTCGCTGAGAAGCCTATTCTAACATTGCCAGTTTGGCAAAAGCGTGTTACCCTGAATAAACCGATAAAGTCCATAAGTATGCTTGGAATATAGTCTTGGGGTGGAAAACATGGGGAGAGAATTCCTGGATTTGTTCGATCGTTGGGCGTCAACTTACGATGAGACGGTTCACGGTGGGGATAAAGAGTACGTTGAAGTGTTTTCAGGGTATGACCAGATATTGCAGAGCGTCGCGGAGCGGACCGCGGGAACAGTTCTTGAGTTTGGCGTTGGAACTGGCAACCTCACTGCCAAGTTAGTCGCGTTAGGGCGCCCTGTGATTGGTGTCGAACCGTCCAGTGAAATGCGTAAACTCGCTCAGCGCAGGCTCGTCAATGTTCCAATTCATGACGGGGATTTTCTTCACTTCGAAGTGCCGATTCAACAAGTTGACTCGATTGTCAGTACCTATGCGTTTCATCACTTGACGGACGACGAAAAACGGATGGCCGCGCTGCGATTTAACTCGCTGCTTTCGATACGCGGAAAGGTCGTCTTTGCTGACACCGTATTTGTGGATCAAGATGCGAAGGAGAAAGCCATTCGCAAGGCTCAAATCGAACAGCGCTTCAACCTCGCACAGGACCTGGCTACCGAATACTATACAACTATACCGGAGATGAAGCGGATTTTTCAGGAGGCTGGCTTTGAAATTGAGTTTGCGCAATGCAATGCGTACGTCTGGCGGTGGGAGGCTACGAAGATTCGACCACTCGAAGCAGCAGATGCTCATGCTGTACAATGAAGGAGCATGCCGGTCCAGACGGGCTAGGAGGGCGGTGTGAAATGTTGGATAACGTGATTACGGACATTCGAGCGTTGATTGGCAATACGCCATTGATGGAGTTGCAGCATTCCGGTGTACCGAGTGGCGTTCGGTTGCTTGCGAAACTCGAATACTTCAATCCTGGTGGTAGCGTCAAGGACAGACTGGGCGTAGAATTGATTCGAGACGCTTTCGCCACCGGAAAGTTGAAAAAGGGTGGAACCGTCATCGAACCCACCGCCGGCAATACGGGCATTGGGTTAGCCCTGGCAGCGCTTCATGAAGACGTTTCGGTGATCTTCGTGGTCCCGGAAAAGTTCAGTATCGAGAAGCAGCAGCTGATGCGGGCGCTTGGTGCGAAGATTGTGCATACACCGACCGAGGAAGGTATGAAAGGCGCCATTCGGAAAGCAGAAGAACTACTGGAAGAAATTCCGGGTTCATTCAGTCCGAGTCAGTTCGCCAATCCGGCGAATCCGGCGGCGTACTACAAAACGCTGGGGCCAGAAATCTGGAAGCAGACGCAGGGGCAGGTGGATATCTTCGTGGCAGGGGCAGGGACCGGCGGAACGTTCATGGGAACTGCCAGGTACCTGAAGGAACAGAATCCTACTTTGAAGGCCGTGATTGTGGAGCCTGAGGGCTCCATCTTGGGCGGCGGACCTGTGGGCCCACACGAAACAGAAGGGATTGGCATGGAGTTCTTGCCGCCATTTATGGACAAGACGTACTTCCACGCGATTCACACAGTGTCGGACAAGGACGCGTTTCGCAGGGTTCATGAGTTGGCGCGGAACGAGGGGCTCCTGGTGGGTAGTTCATCCGGTGCCGCTATGCATGCAGCCTTAGAAGAAGCGAAGCATGCGACCAAGGGAACCACGATTGTGACCATTTTTCCAGACAGCAGTGAACGCTACTTGAGCAAGAACATCTATCAAGGAGGGTTTTAATTGCGGTCGAAGACTCGATTGATACGCGCTGGAATTCCGGAGGATCCTACAACCGGAGCCGTGAGTGTTCCAATTTACCAAGTCAGTACATATCATCAGGAAGCCGTTGGCAAACACAAGGGCTACGAGTACTCTCGGACGGGAAATCCGACTCGGCGGGCACTGGAAGAACTGATGAAGGACCTCGAAGGCGGTGTGGCTGGATTTGCATTTTCTTCAGGAATGGCCGCCATTACAGCGGTCATCATGTTGTTGAACGCTGGGGACCACATCGTCTTGACCGATGACGTGTACGGCGGTACGTTCCGCGTGGTGACGAAGGTACTGCAGCGGTTCGGTATTTCGGCCACGTTTGTAGATACCACCGATGTGCGCAACATTGAAGCCGCCATTCAACCCAATACAAAAGCACTCTATCTGGAGACACCGACCAATCCGCTGTTGAAAGTATCGGATATTGCTGCGTGTGCTCAGTTCGCCAAGTCTCGAGGACTGCTCGTCATTGTCGATAACACATTTATGTCGCCATATTGGCAGTCACCCATCGAACTGGGCGCGGACATCGTCGTGCATAGTGCAACGAAGTACTTGGGTGGACACAGTGATGTAGTGGCTGGCATCGCCGTCGTCAACTCACCGGAATTAGCAGAGTCCCTGCACTTCATTCAGAATTCGACAGGCGCTGTCCTCGGTCCACAGGATTCTTGGCTGCTCATTCGCGGGATCCGGACGCTTGGCGTCAGAATGGAAGCCGCTGAACGAACAGCGCGTCGTATCGCGGAGTTTCTAATTGAGCATCCCCGTGTACAGCACGTGTATTACCCGGGTTTACCCTCTCACCCTGGTCACGACGTTGCGTCGAAACAAGCGCGTGGGTTTGGTGCGATGATCTCGTTTGACGTGGGAAGCTTGGAAAAGGCCGATGAGGTACTCGCCAACGTCAAGTACTTCACCTTGGCCGAAAGTCTTGGAGCGGTGGAAAGTCTGATCTCCGTTCCAGCGCGAATGACACATGCCTCCATACCAAAAGAACGTCGTGATGAGCTAGGCATCACAGACGGTCTCATTCGTATCTCGGTCGGGCTGGAAGACGCGGAGGACCTTCTGGAGGACCTGGCCTCTGCGTTGAAATGACGGTTGAGTGAACCAAGTTTGGCCGCACAGGTGTCATGCACTTGTGCGGCCATTTGTATGACAGTGGTGCTCGGAATGAAAGTTTGGAATCCGGCAGTGACCTCTCGTGATGCTGAATTCCTCTGTTGGAATTTGCAAATGACTCATTATAACAAAAGTTGTGATAGTACGACCAGTATGCGGGCTTGCCTGCTCGCCCATGTTTTCCGATTTCCGCACACGGTTTCACAGGCCGTCATACTATAGCGTGACTGTATCCCATTCTTGTAGACCGAGCGACAAGGAGGGATAAAAGAATGTCTTCCGGCAATGACATGCGGGTGAAGTCACTACTGACAAATCGTGAGCGAGAAGTATTCGAATTGCTGGTTCAAGACAAGACGACAAAGGAAATCGCAGCCCAACTGTTTGTGAGCGAGAAGACAGTGCGTAATCACATTTCTAATGTGATGAAGAAACTTAATGTCAAGGGGCGCTCGCAAGCCGTTGTAGAACTCGTGCGACTGGGCGAACTGAATATTTGACGTGATTACCCCTACAGTGCCATGGTGTAGGGGTCTCCTTTCGTTGACGCTGGCTAGGGAGAATGATACAATCTGCTAGAACACAACGTCTTAATTGAGGTGTGCCTGTGGGGGTTACGTTCTCCAACCACGTGGTAGAGATTGAAAAGCATCTTCGTATGATTGCTTCGACAGTGCGCCGCAGAGGGCGAATGTTGCTCGAACAGTACAACATGACACCGCCACAGTTCGACGCTCTCGTGATCCTGGATCGGGATGGAGTGTTGACCATCGGCGACTTGAGCAACCGTCTCTATCTTGCGTATAGCACCACGACAGACTTGGTTGACAGGTTGGAGCGAGCGTCATTTGTGGTGCGCGAGCGCGACGCGGAGGACCGTCGAGTGGTGCGAGTGCGGCTCTTGGAAAAAGGGCGGCAAATGATTGAGCACGTGTTGGATGCGCGACGCGCGTACCTTGCAGGCGTTTTGGAGTCAGTCAGTTCGAAAGACCAGGAAGAAATCTTGAGGATATTAGCGTTGTTAAATGAAAAAATGGACAAGGACTGACATGCTGTGCGAATCCCGCACAGCGTTTCCTTTTTCGCGTTAGGTTCCTCCACGTCATATAGATGCAGAAGCCATTACAGTACTAGCGTTTCAGGGAGCGGTGAAATACGTGTCAAACCAATTGCCGATTGGTGTTTTTGATTCTGGCGTCGGAGGATTGACAGTGGCCTCGGCTATCAAAGCCGAGTTGCCCAATGAGACTATTACCTATTTTGGAGATACAGCGCGATGCCCATATGGGGACAGAACACCTGAGCAGGTGCTTGAATATTCGACTGAGATCTGTGACTTTCTGGTGCGAAGAGGAGTCAAGATGTTGGTCGTCGCTTGCAACACGGCTACTGCCGTCGCGTTGCCGACGTTGCAACAGCGTTACCACATTCCTGTCCTCGGCGTAGTACGCCCCGGGGCGCGCGCCGCAGCTCGCGCCACCGAGAGCATGCGCATTGGCGTGATTGGAACTGCCGTGACGGTCACGAGTGGTGTCTACGAACGTGCCATTAAATCGCTACTTCCGAAGGCTGAGGTGTACAGCCTGGCGTGTCCGGAATTTGTACCACTGGTAGAGCGTGGCGAGATTTCTGGAAAACACGTTGAACGCATTGTGCGGGAACGTCTTCTTCCGTTACAGGAGCGAGACATCGATACGCTGATTCTCGGATGTACGCACTACCCACACTTGGAATCCGTGATTCAGCGCGCCGTTGGCGACCACGTCCGCCTCATTTCGTCTGCCTATGAGACAGCCAAAGAGGTGAAAGCGGTACTGTCCGACCAGGCTTGGACAGCGAATCGCACCGAGCCAGCAGTCGACCAATACTTCACCAGCGGTGACGGCGTGCGCATGCAGCAGGCACTTCAGAAGTGGATGCGTGCATACGCGGATGACGCGTTTGTGATCCACGTTGGGATGGAATCGTTCACGTACAGCGTGTGACACTCTGCACCCGTGAGATTCACTGGGGACAATCCACGAAATGTGGTACTATGTGAAGCAACCGTAATTGTGATGGACATGGAGTGGGTACACGCAGTGAAAACGATATATCTCGCCACAAAAAACGCACACAAAGTAGAAGAGTTTGAGGCACTTTTACAGCCGTTGTCAGTGTCAGTTCTGCCACTGCCGGACAGCGTACCGGACTGTCCTGAAACAGGTACTACGTTTGAATCCAATGCGATGCAGAAGGCGTCTTTCTACGCCGCTTGCTGCGATTCATGGGTGCTCGCGGACGACTCTGGGTTGTGCGTGGATTGGCTTCACGGAGCTCCCGGGATTCATTCGGCCAGATACGCCGGCGTGCATGGTGATAGCGCCGCCAACAATGAGAAGTTACTGAGAGCGCTCGACGGTGTTCCCGAATCGGAGCGGAATGCTCAATTCGTATGCGTTTTGGCACTCTACCATCGTCGGTACGGTATCGGGTATGTTGCACGTGGGGAGGTTCACGGGAGGATTGCTCTGCAGCCAAGCGGTCAATCTGGATTTGGGTACGATCCGCTGTTTTACGTCCCCGAACTCGGCAGCACCTTCGCCGACTTGCCAGCGGACGTAAAGAATGTGGTATCTCACAGGGCCAAGGCTGTACAAGTTCTGACTCGATTGTGGAGGGGGGCGAAGGATGAGGCTGTGCATCGTTAGCGATACGCATCGCTACCGACACGAACTGCTGAGCGCCGTGAAGAGCGTTCCGAAGATTGACGCCATTTTGCATGCTGGTGACGAAATAGAAGACGTGCGTTGGCTTGCTCAAAGGGTGGACTGGCCTATCTACGCAGTGGCCGGGAATTGGGATACCGCAAGCCGCGATTTCCCGCACGACATGATCATCGACGCGTTTGGTCCGCGCATCTTTCTGACGCATGGACATCGCTGGAAAGTGAAAGAAGGAATGAATGCGCTCGCCGAGCGTGCCAAAACCACGGGGGCAAACATCGTCGTCTTTGGCCACACGCATACGGCCGTGTTACTCATGTTGGATGGGATCCTGTTTGTCAATCCCGGTAGTCTTGCCGCGCCGCGCGGCCGCAGGGAGCGGACGTTTGCGGTGCTGGATATTGATCCAGCGGACTCTCCTGATGCCTACAATGTGAAAGTCTCCCATTACACGAGTCATGGGGAGTTAACGAGTGGGCAGGTGCGAGCGACGATGATAAAAAGTTCCATCACCAACAATTGAATGTGAAGACTTGATCTCTTAGGGCGATATCGTCTACACTGTTTGAGTGCAGACGAACGCCTGACGCTTTTGGCAATGACAAGTGTACGGGCGCAGTGACAGAGTGGCGCTCCTGATGCGGGTGTAGTTCAATGGTAGAACTCCAGCCTTCCAAGCTGGTAGCGTGGGTTCGATTCCCATCACCCGCTCCATGTCTCAGTAGCTCAGCTGGATAGAGCAACAGCCTTCTAAGCTGTGGGTCGGGGGTTCGAATCCCTCCTGAGACGCCACAACCATTATGGATGACCCGTCATCGGGTATCTGTTGCGGAGTACGGGCCGTTGTAGCCGGACTCCGCAACAGGGTATAATGGGCGCGTTGTGTACGGACAAGATTGTCCGCTGCACAAGATTTACAGGGCAACTTGGCCGTGTTTTGGGGAGGAACTTGACACATGACGGTGAAATGGGAAAAAACAGAGGCGAACGTCGGCGTTCTTGAGGTGGAAGTCGACAAAGATAGATTCTCTGAAGCGTTGGACATTGCTTTCAAAAAAGTTGTCCAGCGTGTGAATGTACCCGGCTTCCGGAAGGGGAAGGTTCCACGCAAACTGTTCGAGGCCCGTTTCGGGGTAGAGTCTCTGTATCAAGATGCAGTGGACTACCTGTTGCCGCGTGCATACGATGAAGCGGTTCGCCAATCCGGCATCGAGCCAGTCGCCATGCCGGACGTGGACGTTGTTCAACTGGAAGCGGGCAAGCCGTTTATCTTCAAGGCGAAGGTAACGGTGAAGCCGGAAGTCGAGTTGGGCGATTACAAAGGGCTTGAAATCAAGGACAAGCCGTTTGTAGTGGACGACAATGCGGTCAATGAGGAATTAGAAGAGATCCGTAAGCAACATGCGCAAATTGACGTGGTCGAGGACGGCCAAGTCGAGCAAGGGGACATTGTAAACATTGATTTTCGAGGCACCGTCGACGGTGAACCGTTCGAGGGTGGGGAAGCCGAGAACTATCAGTTGGAAATCGGATCTGGTATGTTCATTGCAGGTTTCGAAGAACAATTGCTCGGCATGAAACCTGGCGAAGAGCGCGACATCGACGTGACCTTCCCAGAGGATTACCATGTTAAGACTCTTGCCGGCAAGGCGGCGAAGTTCCATGTGGTGCTGCACGACATTAAGCGCAAGAACCTGCGTGAACTGAATGACGAGTTTGTTCAGGAAATTAGTGAATTCCAGACTGTGGATGAGTTCGTCGAGGACCTGAAGAAGCAGTTGGAGAGCCGTAAGGAGCAAGAGCACCAGCGCTATCTCGAAGACGAAGCGGTCCAGGCTGCGGTGGCTGTCGCGAAGGTGGACATTCCACAGGTGATGATTGATCACGAAGCGGATCATCTGGTGCAAAACTTTGAACAGCAGTTGCAAATGCAGCAAATTCCATTCGATGCGTACTTGGAATTTACCGGTCAGACTCGAGAAGAGGTGCGAGCACAATTCGTGGAATCCGCTGAGAAGAGTGTTCGTACGGCGCTTGTTCTGGAGGCGATTGCGAAGAAGGAAGGTCTTGAGCCGTCTGAGGAAGAAGTCGATGCAGAGCTGAAGAAGATTGCTGAGTCTGCGGGGCTGGATGTCGAACAAGTTAAGCAAATGCTTCGTCTTCGTGATCCAGAACTGAATTCCTTCCGGAACGACCTAAAAACTCGAAAGACCGTTGCGTTCCTCGTGGAACATAGCAAAATCGTGTGAATTCGTGTACAATAAATCTACATAGTGTGTTTTAGAGACAAGGCACGATATTCCGTGCCTTGTTTTCTCAAACCAGTCATTTGCAAACAATCTCTGCGGCCCAAAAGGTCGCGTGCGGAGGGGACGTCATGAGTTTGACGCCAATTGTCATCGAGCAAACGAGCCGTGGTGAGCGGTCTTACGACATCTATTCTCGCCTGTTAAAAGACCGAATCATCATTCTCGGTACGCCTATCGATGATTATGTAGCGAACTCGGTGGTTGCTCAATTGCTGTTTTTGGCAGCGGATGACCCAGAACGGGATATTCAGCTATATATCAATAGCCCCGGTGGATCTGTGACAGCTGGGTTTGCCATTTACGATACGATGCAGCACATCAAGCCCGACGTGTCGACCATGTGCATTGGCATGGCGGCGAGCATGGGCGCATTCCTATTGGCTGCTGGCGCAAAGGGCAAACGCTACGCGCTGCCGAACAGTGAAATCATGATTCATCAGCCACTCGGCGGGGTACAGGGACAGGCATCGGATATCAAGATCCATGCAGACTGGATTTTGAAGACGAAGGAGAAATTAAACCGGATCCTGTCTGAAAGGACCGGACAACCGTTAGAGAAAATTGAACGGGATACGGATCGGGACAACTTCCTCTCTGCGGAAGAAGCCAAGGCCTACGGGTTGATTGATGATGTGATTGTAGGAACCGGCGCGTAACACCTTGTCCGGACCTCTACAGTGGCGTTCATCGGCGTAACGCGTACAGACCTATGAACGTCCTTTATAAAGGGAGGGAACGCAATGTTCAAATTCAATGACGAGAAAGGTCAGCTGAAGTGTTCCTTCTGCGGTAAAACGCAGGAACAGGTGCGCAAGCTGGTTGCCGGACCAGGTGTATACATTTGTGATGAGTGCATCGAGTTGTGCAACGAAATCGTGGAGGAACAGCTGGGCGAGGAAGAGGAATTCGACCTGAAAGAGGTTCCGAAACCGACAGAGATAAAATCCATTCTTGACCAGTACGTGATTGGTCAAGAGGCAGCAAAGAAGTCTCTGTCCGTTGCGGTCTACAACCACTACAAACGGATCAACAGCCGTTCGTCCAAAGGGGACGACGTCGAGTTGTCGAAGAGCAACATTCTGTTGATCGGGCCAACTGGTAGCGGTAAGACGTTGCTTGCGCAAACTCTGGCGAGGATTCTCAACGTACCGTTTGCGATTGCTGACGCAACCTCGCTCACGGAAGCTGGATACGTGGGTGAAGACGTTGAAAACATCCTCCTGAAGCTCATTCAGGCTGCCGATTACGATGTGGAAAAGGCTGAGCGGGGCATTATCTACATCGATGAGATTGATAAAATTGCCCGCAAGTCAGAAAATCCGTCCATCACTCGGGACGTATCTGGCGAAGGCGTTCAGCAGGCATTGTTGAAGATTCTGGAAGGAACCGTGGCTAGCGTGCCTCCACAAGGCGGGCGAAAGCATCCACATCAGGAGTTCATCCAGATTGATACGACGAATATTTTGTTCATCTGCGGTGGTGCCTTCGACGGCATCGAGCCGATTATCAAGCGTCGTCTGGGACGAAAAGTGATTGGATTCGGTGCTGCTGGGAACACCTCGGAATCCGCTTCGAACAACGTACTGCAGCACGTGCTGCCGGAAGATCTCTTGAAATTTGGGTTAATTCCAGAGTTCGTCGGACGTCTGCCGGTTGTCACGACGCTGGAGATGCTGGATGAAACCGCGTTGAAGCGAATTTTGACAGAGCCGAAGAACGCTTTGGTGAAACAGTTCCAGAAGTTGTTGGAGATGGACGACGTCGTGCTTGAGTTCCACGAAGACGCGCTAGGTTATATTGCAAAAGAGGCGATTAAGCGCGGTACTGGAGCGCGTGGGCTCAGGGCGATTATCGAGTCCATCATGCTGGACGTGATGTATGAACTGCCGTCACGAGACGACGTCAAGAAGTGCATCATCACCAAAGAGTCTGCCGCCCGTGAACAGGGACCCATTTTGCTCGGCAAGGACGGCAAGGCCACTAAGATAATGATCAAGTCGGAAGAAACCGCATAACACTGTAATGCCAAGCGCCTGTCCGGGGTTACCCGGATAGGCGCTTTTTGTTTACGGTCCCACTTCCGGGGCAATACTATCAGGTATCTGATAGCGAAAACAGGGAGGGGTTTATCGTGAGCGCTACCATTCTGGCTGTCATCCAAGTGTTCTTTGCCGTGGTGATTGGCCTGTACTTCTGGAATTTACTCAAAACCCAGAACAGCAACCGTAACGCAATAGAGCGTGAGTCCCGTAAGGAACTAGACAAGTTGCGGAAAATGCGCGCTGTTTCACTCAGTGAACCGCTGTCCGAAAAGACTCGGCCAGCCACCATGACGGATATCGTTGGGCAAAAGGATGGACTCAAGGCGTTGCGCGCGGCGCTGTGCGGGCCAAATCCACAGCACGTGTTAATCTACGGCCCCCCCGGTGTGGGCAAGACCGCAGCCGCGCGAGTGGTTCTCGAGGAAGCGAAAAAGAGTGATGGTTCTCCGTTTGGATCCGATGCGAAATTTGTGGAAATCGACGCAACTACGGCGCGCTTTGATGAGCGTGGTATCGCGGATCCTCTAATTGGTTCTGTACACGACCCGATTTACCAAGGCGCAGGCGCTATGGGTATGGCGGGCATCCCGCAACCGAAAGCTGGCGCCGTCACCAAGGCGCACGGTGGCATGTTGTTCATCGACGAGATTGGTGAACTCCACCCGATTCAGATGAATAAATTATTGAAAGTTCTTGAGGATCGAAAAGTTTTTCTAGAAAGCGCGTACTACAGCAGCGAAGACAGTTCGATTCCGCCTCACGTTCACGACATCTTTCAGAACGGATTGCCTGCCGATTTCCGGCTCGTCGGAGCAACCACCCGCTCACCAGAGGATATTCCACCAGCCATCCGATCACGGTGTCTGGAGATCTTCTTCCGTCCGTTGACGAAGGAGGAAATTGCAGAGGTTGTCCGCAAAGCAGCCGACAAAGTTTACATGGACATGCCGGACAACGCCGTTGAAGAGATTGCGAAGTACGCCACCAACGGACGTGAAGCGGTGAACATTGTACAAATTGCAGGCGGTCTGGCCCTGACGGAACAACGCAACTGCATCAAGCTGGAAGACGTCCAATGGGTGATTCAATTTAGCCAGTTGAATCCTCGCCCGGATCAAAAGATTCACTCGCAGTCGCAGGTCGGCGTTGTCAACGGCCTCGCGGTATACGGTCCAAGCCTCGGGGTTTTGCTTGAGATTGAGGTGACCGCGACACCGGCGGCACGCAAGGGAAAGGGCAACGTGTGTATGACCGGATTGGTGGAAGAAGAAACCCTCAGTTCCGGCGCAAGGAGTATCCGGAGAAAGTCAATGGCGCGAGGATCGCTCGACAACGTGTTGACCGCTCTTCACCGATTTGCCGGTGTGAACACTGCGGACTACGACTTGCACATCAACTTTCCCGGGGGAATGCCGGTGGACGGTCCGAGCGCAGGAATTGCCATGGCCACAGCAATATACTCTGCTGTCACCGGGCGGCCTGTACAGAACACGGTGGCCATGACAGGTGAGATCTCCATCCACGGCAACGTGAGACCGGTCGGAGGTGTCCCGGCAAAAATTGACGCCGCAAAGCAGGCAGGTGCGTCGGCCGTGATTATCCCCAAAGAGAACTGGCAAGAGACATTTCTACAGTATGAAGGGACGAAGATCATCCCTGTGGAACGTATTGAAGACGTCCTGCGACTTGCGCTGGTCGGTGGACTGGACGAAAGTCATAGTTTCGATTCTTCTATCACTGCTGCGCACACGTCCGTGAATGCCATAGTTCCCTCGGCGCAGTAGCCTCTTCGGGTGTCACGCCCTGATTGTGCATCAGGGCGTGAGGCTGTGCGATGTACGATTGGGCCACAATTAGACTTTACCACTGCATTTTTGTACAATTAAGGCCAATTCGGAACCGTCTTTGCACAGCCAACGGAGGTCGTGTTGATTGATTCGTGATGCCATGCTGTTTCAGGGTAGACTCGGGGGTGGGAAACATGGTTGCTGAGAAGACAATGGGCGTATTTCCACTGTTGCCGCTACGCGGATTGTTGGTCTATCCGGCGATGGTTCTACATTTTGATGTTGGACGTGACAAGTCGATTAAAGCTTTGGAAAAGGCAATGGTGGGTGAACATTTGATTTTGTTGACCTCTCAGGAGGACGGACAAATTGACGAGCCGACCCAGGATGACTTATATCGGGTGGGCACGATTGCCCGAGTGAAACAAATGATGAAGCTGCCGAATGGGACGATTCGCGTCCTCGTTGAAGGGGTTGAGCGCGCGAAGATTGAAGAGTTCACTCGGGTGGATGAGTGGTTCGAAGTTCGCGTGCGTCGGTACGCGGATCATCCAAACGACGACACAAGCCCGGAACTGCAGGCGATGATGCGCTCGCTGCTACAGCAGTTTGAGCAGTACGTCAAGTTGTCCAAGAAAGTTGACCAGGAGACCTATGCTTCGGTGATAGACATCGAGCATCCAGGGCGTTTGGCGGACGCGATTGCTGCCCATTTGCCCTTAAAGATTCGCGATAAACAAGAAATCCTGGAATCATTTGATATTCGTGAGCGCCTGGAAAAGGTACTGCAAGTGCTTTCAGATGAACGAGAAGTTCTCGAACTGGAAAAGAAGATTCACCAACGCGTGCGCAAACAAATGGAGCGAACGCAGAAAGAGTACTATCTGCGCGAGCAAATGAAAGCCATTCAGAAAGAGCTCGGCGAGCGTGAAGGGCGTGCGGGCGAAGTGGAGGAATTGCGCGCGGCGATGCAGGAGAAGAACTTGCCGCTACAAGTGGTCGAGCGACTGGAAAAGGAACTCGACAGATTGGAACGGATCCCTCCTTCTTCGGCCGAAGGTACTGTAGCACGCACCTACATCGACTGGTTACTTGCATTGCCGTGGCTGGATGCTGCGTCTTCCAAGGTTGACCTGAAGAAAGCGGAGCGTATTCTGCAAGAGGAGCATTATGGCCTGGAAAAAGTTAAAGAGCGCGTACTCGAGTTTCTGGCGGTGCAGAAACTCGTGGAACGGCAGGCAGGCCCGATCATTTGCTTGGCTGGCCCGCCAGGCGTAGGCAAGACCTCTCTGGCGAGGTCCATTGCATCGTCTTTGAACCGGCCGTTTGTGCGGGTCTCACTTGGTGGTGTCCGGGATGAGGCGGAGATTCGTGGCCACCGACGTACATATATCGGGGCGCTACCCGGTCGCATTATCCAGGGCATCAAGCAGGCCGGAAAAAGAAACCCCGTATTCCTGCTGGACGAGATAGACAAGATGGCGAGCGATTTTCGGGGGGATCCGGCATCCGCCATGTTGGAAGTGCTGGACCCTGAGCAAAATCACGCGTTTTCGGACCATTACATAGAATTACCGTTTGACCTGTCCGACGTGTTGTTTATCACGACGGCAAACAACGTGTACCAAATTCCGGGCCCGTTGCGGGACAGAATGGAAGTGATTCAACTCTCGGGCTATACCGAGTTGGAAAAACTTCAGATTGTGAAACACCACCTGTTGCCAAAGCAAAAGAAGCAACACGGGTTGGCTGGCGACAAACTGAGGATCTCGGACGAAGTCCTGTTGCAGCTCATCCGCGATTACACGCGGGAGGCTGGAGTTCGCCAACTGGACCGACAGGTGGCAGCTGTTTGCCGAAAAGTTGCGCGCCTGGTCGCGGAAGGCGAGAAACGCAGAGTCACCGTGAACGCACAGCTCTTGGCAGAGTTTCTCGGTCCTGCCCTGTACCGCCATGGTGTCGTGGAAGAAGAGGATCAGGTGGGTGTCGTGACCGGGCTTGCATGGACGCAGGTCGGCGGTGATACGTTGACCATCGAGGTCTCGGTCGTACCGGGTAAGGGGAAAGTGATGATAACGGGCCAATTGGGTGATGTGATGCGTGAAAGTGCCCAGACGGCGCTGTCATACGTACGGTCTCGTGCACAGTCGCTCGGTATCCCCACGGACTTCCCGGAGAAGGTCGACATTCACGTTCACGTCCCTGAGGGCGCCATTCCGAAGGACGGACCTTCAGCCGGCATTACCATGGCCACCGCCATTGCCTCTGCGTTGAGTCAGCGCCCTGTCAATCGGCGCGTTGCGATGACGGGGGAAATCACGTTGCGTGGTCGGGTGCTACCGATTGGCGGCTTGAAGGAGAAGAGCTTGGCAGCACACCGTGCGGGGATTGACACAATCCTATTTCCGGAAGGGAACCAAAAGGACTTGCGAGACATTCCGGATTCGGTGAAGTCTGCTGTCAAGTTTCTACCGGTCAAGCATATGGACGAGGTGTTAGCGCACGCGTTGCTACCCAAGGTCGATGACGAGGAACCGGGGTTGTCGCCGCTCTTCGGAGCACTTCCCAACCTGACCGGAGGGTTTGGGGAAGAGGGGGCTCATCAGTGAAACTAAGAAGTGCCACGTTCGAGATCAGCGCCGTCAAACCGGCGCAGTGGCCGACGGATGGACTTCCAGAATTCGCGTTTGTCGGGCGAAGCAACGTGGGCAAGTCGTCCTTGTTGAATCGGTTGCTTGGGCGGAAATCCTTGGCCCGGGTTTCCGCCAAGCCAGGAAAGACACAGCAAATCAATTTCTACCGAATCAACGATCGGTTTCGATTTGTGGACTTGCCGGGTTATGGCTATGCGCAAGTCAGCAAGCAGGAGCGAGCGCTCTTTGCACGGTTGATGGAGACGTATTTGACCCATCGAGACTGTCTATGTCGCGTGATTCATCTCATTGACATCCGGCACGAACCGACGAACAAAGACGTCGAAGCGCATCGGTGGTTGCTAACCCTCGGCGTACCAGTGTGCGTCGTTGCAACAAAATTGGACAAGATTTCAAAATCCGCTGTGAATCCTTCATTGGCCACCATCCGTGAAGTTCTGAGGACACCGTATCCGGTGATTGCCGTTTCCTCAGAAAAAAATGTTGGGATGGACGCGCTGTGGAACATCCTAGCTGCCGATTTGGCCACGTTGTTATCCACGGAGGACGGGGAAGCGGCCGGTGGAATCGGCAAGCAACAGCCTGAGTAAGACACGGACAGTCCCCGCCGTTTACAGGAGTGACAGGTTGTTACCTGGTAGCGGCCAGACAATCCCGCAATTGTCGATGTACCGACACATCTCGAGTGCTATAATGACGAAGAGATTCATTGACAAGGTATCCTACAGATCTGCTTCATAACATCGGTTCAACGTATGAAAGGCGGTCCAATTTCCGAGAAGGAGGTGGCCGATCATGCATATTATGGTTGTCGGACTGAATCACAAGACAGCGCCCGTGGAACTCCGGGAGCGAGTCAGTATCTCCGATGTGGAGTTGGACGACATCTTGAGTCAATTTCGACAGACGAGAACCGTTCTCGAAATTGTCGTGCTGTCCACTTGCAATCGTACCGAGTTATATGCCGTGGTGAACTCCTCGCGAGCCGGAGAAGATTTCTTGGTGCGCTTCCTCTCAGAACGGTGCGAAATCGCGCCAGATGCGTTGAAACCGCACTTGTATGTGAAATATGGACACTCTGCCGTCACGCATTTAATGAAAGTGGCCTCTGGGCTTGACTCCATGGTTATTGGCGAAACGCAAATCCTCGGCCAGGTGCGCAATGCGTTCTTGACCGCATCGGACGCTGGCACTACGGGTGCACTGTTGAATCAGTTGTTCCGTAAAGCGATACATGTAGGCAAGCGTGCACAAACCGAAACGACCATAGGGCAGAGCGCAGTATCTGTCAGCTATGCTGCTGTCCAGCTCGCTAAAAAAGTGTTTGGCGACCTTCGCGGACACAATGTGCTTGTGGTTGGCGCTGGGAAGATGAGCCGACTGACGGCGCAGCATCTGTATTCGGCGGGGATTCAACAAATCTACATTGCAAACCGCACGTATGAAAAGGCGAGGGACCTTGCCAAGGAGTTCGATGGGGTTGCTGTTTCTTGGGACAACCTGTCAGATGCGCTGGTGGAAGCCGATATTGTGATTTCCTCTACAGGGTCCAAGGGATACGTTTTGTCGGAAGCAATAGTGAGTGCTGCGGTAAAACGGCGCCATCATAAGCCATTCATGTTAATAGATATTGCGGTACCGCGGGATATCGAGCCCTCGGTGAACGGTTTGCGCAACGTGTACTTGTATGATATCGACGACCTGGAAGGTGTCGTCGCCGCCAACTTGGCAGAGCGGCAACGGCAGGCGGAGGTGGTCGAACGCATGATTGCGACTGCCCTGCATGAGTATTCCGAGTGGCTGTCCGAACAGGAAGTTGTGCCTCTGATTGCCGCGGTCCGGGCGAAGGGCACCGCGATTCAATCGGCGGTGATGGAGAGCCTCAAGCGCAAGTTGCCCGACTTGACGGAACGCGAACTGGAGTTGATCCACAAGCACACGATGAGCATCGTCAATCAGCTCCTGCGTGATCCAGTGCAAAACATGAAGGAATTGGCCATCGCGTCAGGTGGAGCGGAACACGTGCGCGTGTTTGCGCAACTGTTTGGCCTCACAGACGAAGATTTGCGTAAACACAGCAAGGAGAGCTGGCTCTTTGCCGGTGCCCTGGAAAGCGAGGACGAGGCGAAGGGGTTCACGGATCTGGTAAAACAGTGGCGCAATCAACTGCTGCGTGAACCGTCGGCACAGTCCAAGGTCACGCTGCACCCTGTCCTGCGCTAGGAGTCGTGGACATGCTGAGCAGTAGATTGGTCATCGATATTTGCGTGCTGTGTTACGCAGCCAGCCTTGTGCTACTGTTTGTTGACGCAATTCAACCGCGCCGTGCTGTCAATCGGACGGCGCTTGTTTTATTGTTTCTAGTGTTTGTTGCAGAGACAATTGTCCTGCTCAATCGATTGCAGACTTCCGGAGCGGTGCCCGTATATACGTCGTTTGACGTGATGCTGTTACTGTCATGGCTGATCCTGTTGGTCGCTGTGGTCGTGAACACGTTTTTTCGCATTGACTTGGTACTGTTTTTTGCCAATGCACTGGGTTTTGCGATTGTCGTGTTTGATACGTTCGCACATGTTGGACGGGTCGTGTACACAGCTCGGCAGGGAGACGTGCTCGCTCTGCACATCACTTGTGCCATCCTGAGCTATGCCGCGTTCTCGTTTGCGTTCGTCTTTTCTTTCATGTACCTGGTGCAGGACAAGTTTTTACGAGAGAAACGGTGGAACCGTCTGTATCTGAGACTCCCATCGCTGGAGCGATTAGATACATATGCATTCCGGTCCATCCTCGTCGGCTTCCCGTTTCTGCTCATCGCCATGATCCTCGGCGCTATCTGGGGCAAGCTAACACTGGGACGGTTCCTTTTCATGGATCCCAAGCCACTGGCAACGACCTTGCTGTGGATGATGTACGGCGTCTACCTTGTTTTGCGATTGCGATCAGGTTGGGGCGCGTCGAAACTCATCTGGTACAACATCATCTGCTTCACAGGCGTCATTGTGAACTTCGTTGTCATTGGCAGCTTCTCGCGGTTTCATCACACTCTATGACAGAAGTGCGGGAGGGTTTCCCATGCAGACATTGCGCGTGGCATCGCGAAGAAGTGCGCTTGCGATGACGCAAACTCGGTGGGTGATTACACAACTTGAATCTCGTCATCCAGGTCTGCGCGTTGATATTGTGCCTGTGGTCACGAAGGGTGACAGGATGTTGGACGTCAGCCTGTCCAAAGTCGGCGGAAAAGGCTTGTTTGTTTCAGAAATTGAAGCCTGTCTCCTGTTCGGGGACGCGGATTTTGCGGTTCACAGTTTGAAAGACGTCCCCGCTGAACTTGCGGAAGGACTCGCCTTGACAGCGATTCCAGAGAGAGAGGATGCGCGTGATGCACTCATTACGAAGACAGGGTGCAAGCTCGACGGCTTGCCGAAGGGTGCAGTGATTGGTACTTCCAGTCTGCGCAGAGTCGCACAACTACAAGCGTACCGGCCGGATCTGCGGTTTGTCCCGATTCGCGGCAACATCGACACCCGGCTTCGCAAGCTGGAGGAAGACAATTTGGACGCCATTGTACTCGCAGCTGCGGGGTTGCACCGAATGGGATGGTCCGACAAGATCACGGAGTACTTGCCGCCACATGTTTGCTTGCCGGCGGTCGGGCAAGGTATCTTGGGGATTGAAAGTCGCAGCGCCGACCAGCGCGTCAATGAAATCTTGAGTTCGTTGCACCACGCGGACACCGCAGCAGTCGCTCGAGCAGAGCGCACGCTGTTGAAGGCGTTGAACGGGGGCTGCCAAGTGCCCATTGCAGGCTATGCAGAGCGTGACAACAGTGGACAAGTTTGGCTGCGCGGATTGGTGGCCAGCCCTGACGGGCGAACGATTCTCAGTGCGGAAACACGAGACGAGGTACCCGAGCGTGCAGGACTGGAGGTCGCAAAGAGACTTCGAGCGCAGGGAGCGGACCAGCTCCTTGAGGTCACCGCAGGCGTTTCCGCTGCAGAGTAGGGGGTGGCGCGGATGGACGCTCACGTTTTGATGCGGGATGTGACATTGTTGGTCACGCGCCCGCACGGGCCGTCGGAGCGCCTGTTCGCGGCGGCGCAGCGGTTTGGTATGCACGTCGAGTCGGTTCCATTGCTGGACATCCAGTACCGTGTGCAGGACGGAGACATCCACGTGCTTGAACACCTTGGCGAATTTGACCTGGTGGTGGCGACCTCCGCCAACGGGTTGCGTGGATTGGAACGCGCCGCTGTTCAAGCCGGGTGTCGCCTCGAGGAAACGGCTCCCCCGTGTGTCACGGTGGGAGCTACCACTGCGAAAGTCGCTACTCGTTTGGGATTACACGCGACCTACCCAGTGGGTGGAAGGACAGCCCAAGATCTTGCTGCGTGGATAGCGGAGCAGTACCCACCCGGGCTGAACATTGTGTGGCCGTGTGGTCAACTGGCGGACCGAAGGTTTGCTGGCATGTTGACGGAGCAAGGCTTTAGGGTCCGACCATGGGTCTGTTACGAGACTGTCGTGAAAGATGTTCCTTCGGCACGGTGGAGGGAAGTCCTTGCAGGCGGTGGCGTTCACGTGTTGATGCTATATAGTCCTTCCGCGGTGCAGGCCCTGGCGCGTCATGTTGATGTGCTTGATAGCCTGTCTGCCGACATCCGGTACGCAGTCGTGGGACCGACGACGGCGCAGGCGTTGCGGGAGCAGGGACTGACTGTTTGGTGCATGGCTTCCAAGCCGTCGGATGAGAGATTTGTGGAATCGATTGCGTGGACACTGCGCACAGAAGAGGGCCATCCAGAATGATGCACGAAACATAGAAATAGGGGTGTGGATGTATGAATTCCTTTGCGAGACACCGTACATTGCGGAGCTCAGAAGGACTCCGCTCATTAGTCCGCGAACACGCGTGGAGCGTCAAGGATTTGGTATTGCCGTTGTTTGTCCAGGAAGGGCTACAAGGTAAAGAAGAGATTTCTGCGATGCCAGGCGTCTACCATTTGGGGCTCGATGAATTTCGTCGCGAGATTCACGAGATCTCGAAACTAGGCATCCCTGGCATCCTTCTCTTTGGTATCCCTGAACACAAGGATGATCTGTGTACGAGCGCTTACGACGAAAACGGCATTGTGCAACAAGCGATTCGAGTTGCAAAACAGGAGAACCCAGAGCTCGTGGTGATGACGGACGTCTGTCTGTGTCAGTACAACCCCACGGGGCACTGCGGCATTGTTCGGGACGGCAAAATTGTCAATGACGACAGCTTGACCCTGATTGCAAAAACTGCGCTGTCGCATGCATTGGCCGGCGCGGACGTGGTCGCGCCCTCGGACATGATGGACGGACGCATCGCTGCGATTCAATCCGCTTTGGAAGAGCACCAATTGCACGACGTGGCCATTCTCTCCTATGCCGTCAAATATGCGTCGGCTTTCTACGGACCGTTCCGCGAGGCCGCGCACTCCGCGCCGGCGTTTGGGGATCGGCGGACGTATCAAATGGACCCGGCTAATCGTCGGGAGGCGTTGCGGGAAGCGATGTCGGACGTGGAGGAAGGCGCGGACATGTTGATGGTGAAACCTGCCCTGTCTTACATGGACGTCACGCGGGCCATCCGGGATTCGTTCGACCTGCCGGTCGCCACGTATAACGTGAGCGCGGAGTACAGCATGGTCAAGGCCGCCGCACAGCGCGGTTGGATTGACGAGCGCGCCATCGTGTCGGAAATGCTGGTTTCCTTCAAGCGGGCGGGAGCGGACTTTATCATCACGTATCATGCGAAAGATGCGGCCGTTTGGTGGAAACAACAAGGGTAAGCATTCGGCTTGATGAGTGAATCACGGATGGACGAGGGGTGACAACATGCGGAGGAAGTCTGAGGCTGCTTTTGAGTCGGCAAAGGCCGTGATGCCAGGTGGCGTAAACAGCCCTGTGCGGGCCTATCGCGCGGTCGGCGGGACGCCTTTTTTTGCCGAGAAGGGTAAAGGACCGTACTTGTGGGATATCGACGGAAATCGTTACGTAGACTACCTGTTGTCGTGGGGTCCGCTGATCTGGGGCCATGCGCACCCGGAGATTGTCAAGGCGGTTACCGAGGCAGCCGTCAAAGGGACGAGTTTTGGTGTGCCAACCGAATTAGAGACCCGCATGGCGCAGCTGGTGATTGACATTGTGCCGTCAGTGGAAGTAGTACGCATGGTCAACAGTGGAACAGAGGCCACCATGAGCGCGCTGCGCCTCGCCCGCGCCTTTACAAAGCGGCCCTGTATCGTAAAGTTCGAAGGGTGTTATCACGGGCATGCTGACAGCCTGTTGGTGAAAGCC
Organism: uncultured Alicyclobacillaceae bacterium; assembly: GCA_963788285.1. Lineage (GTDB taxonomy): Bacteria > Bacillota > Bacilli > Alicyclobacillales > Alicyclobacillaceae > Alicyclobacillus_A. The sequence continues at coordinate 31,935 of CAWBGB010000012.1, read as the reverse complement.
GGTTCTGGTGTCGCCACGTTCGGTCTGCCGGACAGTCCCGGTGTGACCCCGCAGACAGCAGAAGGCACGTTGACCGTGCCATACAATGACCTGCCGGCGATTGAGGCGCTGTTCGAACAACGAGGGGAGCAGATTGCTGCCGTCATTGTGGAACCCGTGGCAGGTAATATGGGTTGCATTCTGCCAAAGGACGGTTTCCTCCAGAAACTGCGCTCGTTGACCCAGGAGTACGGTGCGTTACTCATCTTTGACGAAGTGATGACTGGATTCCGGGTGGCGCTGGGAGGGGCGCAAGCACGATTCGGCATTCAGCCCGATTTGACGACCATGGGTAAAGTGATTGGTGCGGGACTTCCTGTCGGAGCGTACGGAGGCCGCAGGGACATCATGGCGATGGTAGCTCCGGAGGGGCCGGTCTATCAGGCAGGGACGCTATCTGGTAATCCGCTCGCGATGGCTGCCGGCGTTGTTGCCCTGGAGATGCTGAAGAACGCTGCGGCGGACGGGCTGTACGACCGAATGCAGGAGTACGGGAAAAAACTCGTGGAAGTCTTCGTTGCCGAGGGAAAGCGGCACGGCATTCCGGTTTCCGGCCATGCCATCGGCGGTATGTTCGGATTTTTCTTCCGCGATGGCTCTCCTGACAATTATCAGCAAGCCAGCCAGTGTGATAAAGAGCGGTACGCGAAATTCTTCCATTCGATGTTGGACAAAGGCGTGTCGCTGGCCCCATCGCAGTTGGAAGCTGGGTTCCTTTCTGCTGTACACGGAGAAACTGAGTTGAATTTGACACAAGAGGCCATAGTGAGCGCGTTTCGCCACATTGGATAAAGGCATGGGAACGCGAATCGCCACCCTAACGGTTCACTCCATTGACATATCGTGTTGACCGCACAAACAGCCCCGAAAGGGGCTGTTTGTGCGTGGTCACCGGTGGGCCGGTGGCGTAAATGGGCACGACATAAAGGCTCGCCCGAGGGCATACAGTCATACAGTGAGAGACTGAACATCGTCACGAACGTTGCACGGAGCGGCGGGTGTTCTTGTCGTTCCGCGATATCGTGCGAGGAGGAGGGGAACGTATGAGCGAGCCCGATCGTGCCCCGTTGATTCAATTATCCGTAAATCAGGAAGTCTTTATCGACACGGTTCGCGATGGGGACGTGATTGAAGACGCCACAGTGGCGACCGAGGTGACGTCGTTTGACCGGGTTGGTGACGCCTATGTCCTGGAGGGGGCAATTGTCTTCGCGGGCTACTTGACTGGTGAAGGGGTGGAAGGCGGCGCCGAGGCACGTGAGTTTGACTCCCTGTCCATCGACTTCGACGGAGGTTCTATTGCGAAACACGTACACCATCGCATGCCCTTTGTACTTCGTGTCCCGGTCAAGTCCCAGCCGCGCGGGATTGTCAACGTGGCCAGTCGCATCGCTGCATGGAATTTGGGGGTCATCAGCGCGGGATGGATCCGCGTCGTGGCCGACCTCAACATCGTAGGACTGAACGGAACCCAAGGATACCACTTCCAGTGCGGTGCGCAGGAAGCTGGGGATTTGTTTTTTGATCCGTCTTGGGACAGAAGTCTCGACACAGTAGCTAGTCCGGCGGAATCGTCCACGTTTGACAAACCTCCAGCCTTTTCGGATGCGACGGCATTTGCGGATCCGTCTATGGCGTCTCATTCACCGGGCAGTAACGATGGCTTTGAAGACGTATCCGCAGACAGAGTGGAACCCGAGTTGGAGTGGGCGAGAGGCGTAGAGCATTCCCAATCTGAAGCGTCTTCTGGCGGACGAAACGAGGATTCGAACACGGGTGAACTCCAGGAAAAAGTCGAAGCGCTGAGCGATGCACGCGGTGGCCACCAACTTTCGGACGCCCATCACAGCGAGTCATCCTTAAGTGAAACCCGCAGAACGGAATCGGAACTTAAGGCCAACGCGCAAGAACATCGCCGAGACGAACTACGCCAAAAGCAGCAGCGGACAGGGGGCGGGAACTCGCAACCTTCGTTGGACAAAGATGAGTTGTCGTCGCTCGATCATGCGTTGGACGGTCAGTCGCTGACAGATCAGACGGCGGACCACCAGACAAATGAAGCGATACCGCCTTCGAATTCGGTGGTCGAGTTTGAGTTTGAGCATCAAGTCAATGCGGCTGAATTGTCTCAGGCCGTACCGGAACTTTCGGCTGAGTCGGCCGAGGACTTTGTGCCTTCCCGGAGTTTTAGCGACGACGAATTTCACGCGACTGCTGGTTTTGTACCGAACGTGCGAGTGGGCAGCGACTTGGGACCGAGTCAGACAAGTGCTGTCGACCTGGACAGCGATGAATTCGCGCGTTCAGAGCATGGGCCATCGGTCAAACAGGAGGATTGGGGAGACGAAGCGACACATGTCGACAAAGACTTATGGTCATTTGTTGATTTCAACGGACCCGAAGCAGCGCATACGTTGCGTTTCGCCATTGTGATGGAAGCGGAAACGCTGGAGCTGGTTGCTGAGCGACTCGGTTGTTCGAAAGCTGATTTGGTACGCGTGAATCGACTGATCGACGAGCCTCTATATCCTGGGCAATCGCTGCTGATTCCTAGCACCGCGTCCATGTTGGTGCGTTAATCGTCATTCCCGACAGGCGGTGACAAGATGAGTCTAACCCATGTGTCAGACCTTGAACCGCTGTTGCAGCAATACGACGTGCATTCCGCCCGGGTGTCTCACTTGGCACCCGGGCGTTTCCGTGTGGACACGCCAACCCGCAGTTACGAAGGGCGCATGGTTTCGGAGAGGTCGGCCATATCGCGCATGTCCATTGCGGATTACGCGGCGCAAAGACAGTTTCGGCGTACGCAGAGATTCTTGCTTACGTTATATCACGACCGATTCGTCCCAGCTGGGGAAGGCAATGTGTTTTATCTGACAGACACGTGGGTTGGACCGTCTCTGGATGTATCGCTCCGTGATGTGATGGAGGGGATTGACAACCTGTGCCACTTGCATCGGGCATTAGAGGGGTACAGAGAGTCCCTCTCCACAGACCTGTTTTCGTCAGAGGAGCGGTCGGGCCGTTGGCTCGACTCTCTTCAGAAAGGGGCGCGTTGGCTCGGGGTAGAGAAAATGCTCGGGCGTGTGAAAGAAGACGAGCTACTCTCTGAATGGCTGACAAAGTGGGAGGATCTCGCCCAGGACTCCATTCGTCATTTGGTCAGCGCGGGATACAAGGAAGTGGCGCGAGTGTGGCGGGACGGAAAGGAGACAGCGTGGAACCACTACCGACTGTCCAACCTAGTTCGGCTGCGAAATGGAAGGATTGCTACGTTGCAAATCGCGGATCCCGTGTCGGACACTCGGCTATACGACCTCGCTTCGTTTTGTCAAGACATCTGTGCTCTAGGTCATGCGGATGGCGTCATAGAGGCAGTTGAACAGTACACCAAGCAGATGAAGATCAGCCCAGAGGAAAAAAAGATGGTCTATGCTTTCACAGCGTTTCCGCACCAGGCGTTTGCTGGGGTGCGCAACTTCCCGTTCACTGGGGATTCAATACGGGAGAATTGGATGGTCAAGGCACAACAGCAGTACAGCGCAGCGCGCATTTTGCTGAAGCAATTGGAATAAAGGGGGAGGCCGACGTGAGTACTCCAGATCCCCTTGGTGCCATCGAAGCCTACGGGGCTGATCTCGAGGTGTTTGAGGAATACAACTGCGTTCCCATACGAGCGCGCGTTGTGCGTGACCTGCTGAAAGTGCGAACAGAGAACGGATCTCGTGTGTTGAAGAAAGTCAGCCACCAAGCCGTTCCCCTGGACTGGTCGTTTTTTTGCGCAGAATACGTGGCGAAGTCTGGATTTCCAAACGTACCTAGATTCGTTCGAACTCGGTACGGAGACCCATACGTGCTCCACCCTACCGGCACGTACTACATGACGGCATGGTGGCCTGGTCGCGAATTGGATGTCCAGAAGACGACAGAGCTGTTTGAAGGGATGCAGATCCTCGGTGAGTGGCACGAAGCCGCGTTTGGGTGTCGACCGCAAGGGGTTGAGGTGCCGCGGAAGGCGCCGTTTTTGATGCGGCTTCGACGAGCGGCGGAAGGGTTGCAGCGATATCGCCAGACCTCCCAAAGCTCACAGGTTCCGACTCCGTTTCAGCGGTTATTTGTGGCGAATGCGCAGGACTTGTTGGAACGCTTGCTTGGTGCCCTCCAGCGCCTCGAGGACGCCGATTTCACTACCGTCGACGAGGCGGCACGCGAAGAGGGGTGGATGTGTCACGGGGATTACACCCATCACAATGTCACCGTGGACGGCAGCACTTACACTGCGTGGAACTACGATAAAGTGCATCCGGGTCTCCCGCTCATGGACACTGCCTTGTACTTACACAGGTACATGCCGGCCTACAACTGGGATCCGGTTGTGCTCGCCTCGGCAGTAGAACATTATCGGGAAACGAGCAATTACCCAGAGAACAAGAAAATCCTGGCAGCTTTGCTCGCCGTGCCACTGCGCTCCATGCAGGTGGTCTCATGGTATTTCCGGCGATCTAGGGACTGGGCGGAAGAGGATTTTGTGGGCGCTCTCCAGTCGTCACTGGACATGGATGTACAGCGCATGTTCGGTGTGCAGGAGGTATTTGAGGACTCGTGCGAGATCCCAGTCCAGACGTTGGCAGGCCCAGACGGCAACCAGGAAGGCCCCGTCCTGGCGCAAGGTAGGCAGGTCCCATCGAAGTCCAGCGTAGCCGATAAAGCGTCGGTCGATGATTCACGTTCCGCGGCCAGCATCCGAAAGCGGTCAAAAAGACCACTGCCGCCCCGAGCAAAAAACGCGCGCGCGAAACGTCGGACGCTAAGCAGCGCTGCAGCACATCGCCCCAGGTTATGGGGTGACGCGACACCGACAGATGATCGGGAATAGCGGGGAAGGGACACTCCGAGGAGTGTCCTTTCTTCGCGAGGTCGCTTACATGCGCTACGGTGCCCCGAGAAACATGGCTACGAATACGATGAACAGGAGAAGCAGTACGAACAAGTCAATGGCGCTCGGCCACAAAATGGCGCGTAAGAATAAAAGAAAAATGGCCACCGCCAAGATCACTTTGACAAATCGTGCAAGTGCATAAAAGAACCCCATGTGTCCTCGTCCCCCTTTGTGGAGCACAGGCTATGGTATGTATATGCAAGCTTGTGACAGAGGTCAACCTTTCGTCGCAGACCAGCAGCAGGAACTCATGACAAATCGGACGAGTCTCTGATAAGATGAGACGAGATAAGCCCGCGCATTGCGAAGGACGGTGTACTCCGGTGTTTTCACCTACTGCTTTCCATCCTTTGCAAACCGCGGAACATACGCGTGGAGGTCCTGATGAGCAAATACACCACAGACAAAGGCATCTGGAATGGATGGTACTGGAGGCTGATTGGTCTTTCTGTCATTAGCATCGCCATTCTGCAGCTGATATTGAAGTACGTCATTCACTACTCTTTGTTTGTCAGCCTGCCGATGGCTGTCCTCGTCATTTCTTATATCGTGGTGCCAAAGGCCAAGGAGAGAACGTTGGCGAACGCGATGCTCGGGGTTTTTTCCATGTTCATCGTCAGCGCTACGCTGGCCCTGATTTTTGAGCCGGCGGTGGTTCAACAAGCCGTAAAGCATCACATAGTCGGGCAGTTCCTCCTCGAGTATCTGGCATTTCCCCTGTTGCTCGGCATTACCCTCGCGTACGGGTACATGCGTTTGTCGCAGTGGTCGGATAAGAAACGGGCGCAACTGGAAGAGAAACGCCGGGCGCAAATGGCCGCGGACAAGCCCGTGCCCCCCCGACGCGTGCATCGCAAGAAAAAGCGGAAGAAGCGGTGATTCGCGCGTCGCTAGCTTGACACACCAAAGCGTATCTTTGTATCATGTTACGTACATTCAACTTCACGTTTTGGGCGAGGAAGAGAAGGAGTAGAGTGCATTCACTCTGTTCAGAGAGAACGGTCATTGGCTGCAAGCCGTTCCAGAGTAACACTCGAAGGTCGTCTCGGAGCTGTCGTTCGACCGGGTCATTCCGTTATCAATGGTCAAGTGTTGCACGGATGTTTGCACACCCCGTGCAAAAGTCAGGTGGTACCGCGGAAATCGACCTTTCCGTCCTGAAGGACGGAAAGGTTTTTATTTTGACCCCGATGTGAGGAGGAATTGTTCCCGTGAGTGAGAATGGGACCAAATCTTTGCCAACCGTGTATGATCCGGCATCCGTAGAACAGCGCATTTACGCGTTCTGGGAAGAGTCCGGCTACTTCAAGGCCGGCCAGCATCCCGAAAGGCCGGCGTTTTCCATTGTCATGCCACCGCCGAATGTCACTGGTTTTTTGCACCTCGGCCACGCCTGGGATAACACGCTGCAGGACGCCATCATCCGCTACAAGCGACTAGCGGGTCACGATGCCCTGTTCCTACCCGGAACGGACCACGCGGGGATCGCGACGCAAGCGCGGGTGGAGAAGGCGTTAATGGAGGAGGAAGGCGTCTCGCGCCACGACCTGGGGCGTGAGAAATTCCTCGAACGCGTGTGGCATTGGAAGCGCAAGTACGGCTACGAGATCACGAATCAAATCCGCGCTTTGGGCTCTTCCTGCGACTGGTCGCGCGAGCGCTTCACGATGGACGAAGGCCTGTCCAGAGCGGTTCGAAAAGTATTCGTGGACCTCTACAACAAAGGGTTGATTTACCGGGGAAACCGTATTATCAACTGGTGTCCCCGGTGTGCCACCGCGTTGTCGGACATTGAAGTGGAGCACGTTGACGTGGAAGCGAAACTCTACCATGTCAGCTATCCGCTCGTCGACGGCAGTGGTTCGGTTATAGTGGCGACGACGCGCCCAGAAACGATGTTTGCTGACGTTGCGGTTGCCGTCCACCCGGACGATGTACGGTATAAGGATATGGTCGGAAAACGGCTGCGACTGCCGCTCACCGACAAGGAAATCCCTGTGATTGCTGACGAATACGTGGATCAAGAGTTTGGCACCGGGTGCGTCAAGATTACACCCGCGCACGACCCCAACGACTTCGAAGTGGGCCTTCGCCACAACCTCGAGATGCCACAATGCATTGACGCGGATGGCCGCCTGAATGCCATGGCAGGCCCGTTCCAGGGTATGTCCCGCGAAGAAGGGCGCGCTGCCGTCGCGAAGGCGCTTGAAGAACAAGGGTTCCTCAAAGAGGCCGAGACGCTTAACCACGCGGTGGGACACTGCAGTCGTTGTGACACGGTGGTCGAGCCGTTCCTGTCGGATCAGTGGTTTGTCCGTATGGAACCGCTGGCGAAACCGGCATTGGACGCCGTGGCCAGAAAGGAACTTCGGTTTGTGCCGGAACGCTTCGAAAAGGTGTTCCTGCACTGGCTCGAAAACGTCCGCGACTGGTGCATTTCCCGACAACTGTGGTGGGGCCATCGAATTCCAGCGTGGTACTGTGACGAATGTCAAGGAATTACTGTCGCGATGGAAGACCCGACCGAGTGTCAGCACTGTCACTCCACCCACATTCACCAGGATGAGGACGTGCTGGATACGTGGTTTTCGTCTGGACTATGGCCGTTTTCAACGATGGGGTGGCCGGATGCGACGTCTGACATGGCCCGGTTCTACCCAACCAACGCCCTCGTGACCGGCTACGACATTCTGTTCTTCTGGGTTGCACGCATGGTGTTCACAGGCCTTGAGTTTACCGGCAAAATGCCGTTCCACGAGGTCGTGGTGCACGGGTTGATACGCGCGTCCGATGGTCGAAAAATGTCGAAGAGCCTCGGCAACGGGGTGGATCCGCGCGAAGTTATTGAAAAGTATGGCGCGGATGCGCTTCGCTTTACGCTGGCGACAGGGACCTCGCCCGGTAACGACCAGCGGTTCTATTGGGAGAAAGTGGAGTCCTCGCGCAATTTTATCAACAAGATATGGAACGCGTCGAGGTTTGTGTTGATGAACTTGCCGGACGGCGTAGAGTTACCCGCGCTGGACGCCAGCGACCTCGATGTATCGGATCAGTGGATCTTGCATCGGCTGAACGAAACGATTGAAGCCGCCACCAACCATCTCGAGCGGTACGACTTTGGTGAAGCGGGTCGGGTGCTGTACGACTTTGCGTGGGATGACTTCTGCGATTGGTACATCGAGTTTTCGAAGCTTGCACTGTATGGTGACGACGAGGTCCGCAAGGCGCAAACGCGTGCGGTACTTGTGCACGTTTTGGATTCATTGCTGCGTCTGCTGCATCCGTTTATCCCGTTTGTCACGGAGGAAATCTGGCAGTCGTTGCCGGTGCCCGGCGAGGCGCTCATTGTAGCAGAGTGGCCAAAAGTCAATCCACAGTGGCACGCCCCCCACGCTGTGCGTCAGGCGAACGTATTGATGGAGACCATTCGCGCCGTGCGCAACATTCGCTCTGAGCTCAACGTGGCGCCGAGTAAACCGGTCGCTATGTTTGTGCGGGTGGCGGACGAGGATACAGCCGCGTTGTTCAACCAGACGAAGCACTACCTGACACGATTCTGTCACTTACAGTCCCTGACCATTGGGCAAACGGTGGAAGTTCCCAAACAGGCGATGTCGGCGGTTGTGACAAACGCCGAGGTATTCTTGCCATTGGCCGACCTTGTCGACATTCGCGTTGAGCTGGAGAGACTCGAGAAGGAAGTCGCGCGGTTACAGGCGGAAGTGGATCGCGTGGAGAAAAAGCTGGGGAATCCGCAATTCGTTCAGAAAGCCCCTGCGGATGTCGTGGAGGCAGAGCGAGCTAAGGCGGTAGATTACAAAACCAAACTGGCAGCTGTTCAAGAGCGAATTTCCGCACTGCGAGGATAGGCCTTCGTCCGAACAAGCACAGCGGCAGATTCCTAGAGTGACCGCGGCGCAGTGAGGAGAATACATTATGTCGGTAGATAAGTACAGGATTATCGAGTGGATGCAGTCGTTGAAGCGCTTCGGGATGCATCCAGGGCTTGGGCGCACGCAGGCAGTGCTTGCAGCCCTGGGACATCCCGAGCAAGGGTTGCGTTTTCTGCACGTGGCGGGTACAAACGGAAAGGGATCTGTATGCGCGTTTCTGACGGCGCTGTTGTCCGTTCACCACACGGTTGGCACATTCACATCGCCAGCGTTTGACGGATATCGAGGTAGATTTGTGGTGAACGGGCGACAGATGAGCGAGAGGGAATTTGTGGCTTTGGCCAGTCAGGTGCGCACGGTGTGTGAACAGGTCACGCCGGATGATCCGCTGACCGAATTTGAAGTTTTGACCGTGATGGCAATACTCTACTTCAAACGCGCGGACGTAGATGTGGTCGTGTGGGAAACGGGCCTGGGTGGCCGATACGACTCGACCAACGTGGTGACTCCGTTGGTGACCGGTATCACCAACGTGAGTCTAGATCATATGGATGTCCTAGGAGACACCGTGCGCCAAATCGCGTATGATAAGGCAGGAATTATCAAGGCGGGGATTCCCCTCGTGACGGCGGCTCGCGGAGAAGCGCTCGCAGTCGTAAGGGGCGTAGCCGCGGAAATGGGCGCTCCCGTGTACATTCGCGGCAGAGACTTTGCGGAGATCCCAGTGAACCCAACAGCGTCGCTCATGCATTATCGCGGTCTGTATCGCGACTTGTGGGCGGTTCCCATTGGCCTCTACGGTATACACCAGATGGAGAATGCGGCGGTCGCGCTGGCCATCTACGAGGTGGCTTGCCATATTGGCGGATATCAGGCTCTGTCGGACACAGCCATCCGCCAAGTGATGGCGGCAGTGCGATGGCCAGGCCGTTTCGAGAAATTTGAACATGATGGCAAGGTCGTTATTTTAGACGGAGCGCACAATGCCGAAGGTGTACAACGCATGGTACAATCATTGAGGCAGTTTTCGACAGCCCATGGAATCCCGCCGACAGACTGGACCATGGTGATAGGGATTCTCAACGACAAAGCCGCAGACGCTATGTTGCGCTCGGCATTGCCTTATGCTCGTAAGGTTATCGTCACGGCACCGGACGTACCGAGGGCCAGAAATCCGGAAACGCTCGCGAAACTTATCCGAAACGAGCGCAGAGACGTGGAACTGGAGATTATCGGTTCGGTGGAACAGGCGATTCGCATCGCGGTGGCGGAAACGTACCCTGTTTGTTGTTGGGGATCATTGTATACCGTGCACGAGGCGAGGAAGGCTATGAAACAATCTGAAGAATTTACGATGTGAGGACGGTGAGGCGCGTGAGTCGCTCCCAGCACGTGCATTTCGTAGGAATCGGTGGATACGGTATGAGCGCCATCGCTCGGGTCATGTTGGACTTGGGGTATCAGGTATCTGGATCTGACGTATCGTCACAGGAGTTGACGAAACGATTGACAGAACGCGGCGCCAAAGTCTATCAGGGACACGCAGCCAAGCAGGTAGAAGGCGCCGATATTGTGGTCTACAGTACCGCACTTGCACAGGATAACGTGGAACTTCAGGAGGCAAGGGCGCGCAATATTCCTGTGATTCACCGCTCAGAAATGCTGGCGCGGTTGATGGCGGATAGGGTTGGCGTCGCCGTGACGGGGGCACACGGAAAGACGACGACGACTTCGATGATTGCTTATGCCATGGAGCGCTGTGGCTTGGATCCCACGTTTGTCATCGGCGGCGTAGTGAGCAACATCGGTGACAACGCGAAAGCTGGCTCCGGTCGCTACGTGGTGGCAGAAGCGGACGAGAGCGATGGCTCATTTCTGCACTATCGCCCGCAAATTGCGGTTATTACCAATATTGAGGCGGATCACCTGGAACATTACAACGGTGATTTCGAGAACTTAAAGAGAGCGTATGCCCAGTTTATGAGCCAGGTTCCCGAAGACGGGCTGTGTGTGATTTCCGGCATGGATGAACACTTGCGCAAGATTCGCTCTTCCGCAGTGTGTCGCATACAGACTTACGCCATTGACGGGGAAGCCGATTATGTTGCAAAAAATGTTCGGTTAATTGACCGGGGTAGCCGGTCTGACGTGTATTTTCGGGGGCAGTACCTCGGTGAATTGCGCCTGTCGTTGCCCGGCAGTCACAACGTGATGAATGCCCTGGCAGCCGTGGCGGTCTTGCGAGAAGCGGGCGTCGAGTTTTCGGCAATCGCGAGCGCATTGGAGGAATTCCACGGCGCAAAGCGTCGCTTCCAAGTGATTGCCGAGGCTGGCGGCGTCCTTGTCATCGACGACTATGCGCACCACCCTACGGAAATCAGCGCTACCATCGAGGCGGCCAAAGCGACAGGGCGCCGTATTGTCGCGGTGTTTCAGCCACAGCGGTACACAAGAACCTTCTTCCTCTTTGACGCATTCGCCAAGGCGTTTGCAGGTGCGGATGAAGTCATCATTGCAGACATATACTCTCCAGCCGGGGAGAAGCAAATCGAAGGTGTCTCTGCGGAACGATTGGTGGAGCAGATTCAAATCCAGAGCAATCCAAACGTACGATTCCTCCGCACGAAAGACGACGTATTCGAGTATCTGGTAGACCATGTGAAGCCTGGGGATCTTGTGCTGACTATGGGGGCCGGAGACATCTGGCAAGTTGCGTATCGACTCGGTGATGCATTGGAAGGCCGGGCCGAAACAGCGTACGTGTGAGCCGACAGCGACGTTTTGACGCCGAGATGGCAGATGCGTGTAGTCGCATGGAAATTTGCAGAGTGTGCAGAGAAGCGCGTGCAAATAGGGCACTCCGACCTTACGGGGTGCCCTATTTATATGTGACGAACAGGGAAGTTGCAGGTTACCGCCAATACCTGGACCGTCGACGCACTTGCGTGGCTTTCGTGAACCAGTAGTAGGCCAATGCCAGTAAGGCGACAACCAAGGCAATCTTCAGTATGAGTGTCAAGAAGACCATCAGCACCACGAACATCACGACGCAAAGTCCAAACAGGATGATGGAACGGGTCAAATTTTGCACGGTGACTACCCCCTGTTCTCAATCGTTCATTACGGGTCTCAAAGACAATGCTTCTATCTGAGCGGACTTGTCCCACTTTCCAACAGTATAACATAATCTGTCACTCGCCCATACGTGATGTCGCCAGAAAAATTGTAAAATAGACCCATTTCGACGAGGGATTTGCTTTTCTGAGTCGAAATTTGCGCGTGGTGTAGTCCCAGCGACCGAAGGACTCTGTGATCACGACCGTACAGGAAATTGGGGTTGTGTTCATCGTGATGCTCGGCGCCTTGTTTGGCTCCTTCTTGAACGTCGTGGGCTACCGAATGCCTCGTGTGGAATCCATCGTGTATCCAGGCTCCCATTGTACCCACTGCGCGCGCCCATTGCAGTTTTTCGAATTTTGATTGCCATGTTGTCATGGCTCGCCCTTCCGCACTTGTGGACAATCCATTTCTGTGCGGTATCCGTTACTGGAAGCAGCGATGGCCTGTTTGTTTGCGGGCACGTTTCTGGCGTTCGCTAAGTGGCTCGCACGGGTCCGATGGATGGTGTTCTGGCTGCTGATGATGGCAGCCGTGTCAACGGACTTGTACGCGACGATGGTGACAAACGTTTTGTCCATACCGGGGGGCGTCATGTTTGTTGTTTCAGGTTGTACCGGATTGCAGCACTGGATGGGCGTCGTGGCAGGTTTGGTCGCATGTTTCGCTCGGCTCCTCGTGATTTCACGACTGTGTTTTGGGGGCACGGGATCAACGACTGGTACCTTCATCTGATCCTTTGGCGCAGCGATGCGGGATGAGGAGGCGTGGTGAATGGAAATACTGAAAAGGAGCACACCTGTAGGCGGATGATCTGCACATCTCTGTGAATGCGCCGCCGATGTTTCGGTGTACGGAGAACTCCTGGTAGACGGAGAGGTGCTCCAGTCCGCGGAGACTGAGGCGATGGGTCGACAACTGATGACTTACAAACAATGGAAGCGGTTTATAGTCGGCGGTGAAATTGATTTCTCGTACCGCATTCCTGGAACGGCAAGCTACCCGCTCAACGTCTATTGCCAACGTGGTAGCTTGGACGCACGTTGGTCCCGGACTCAATCCCGGACTTTCATTTACTTAGGCTTCCTGACACTGTACTGCAATACACCAAGTGTCTGCATGGCCTTGTACTCGTGACTGGACCGACGGGCAGTGGGAAGTCACCACACTGGCCGTTCTGCCGCCACGTCATTTCGTTGGAAGACCCTATCGACTACGTGCACCGACACCAATTTTCCATTATCGATCAACACGAGATTGGGTTGGCCACACAAGGGTTTGCCTCTGCGTTGTGCGTGGCGCTTCGACAGGACCCGCACATCATTCTCGTCGGAGAAATGTGAGAACTTGAAACGCTCCGTACGGCTATCACTGCGGCGGAAACGGGTCATTTGGTGTTTGCGACCTTGCACACGAGTGACGCCGTGCAAACCATCGAGCGCATCATGGATGTGTTCCCGCCAGCCCAACAATCGCAAATACGCATTCAGCTGGCGAGTGTGCTGCAGGGGATTGTTGCGCAACGCTTGTACAAGACCGTGGACGGCACAGGGCGCATTGCGGTGGTTGAAGTGTTGGTGAACACGCCAGCGGTGGCAAACCTGATTCGACCCGACAAGACACACAAAATCCGCTCTGTCATGTAAACCGGTAAGGCGTTTGGAATGAGATCATGGACGTGCATCTGCGTGAGTTGGTTGCTATGCGACAGATTACACCGCAAGCCCTTGCGCAGGAAAAACCATGAGCCACCAGGAATTGTTTTGCCCTTGCAACATAGACTGAACTATCATGTCGTGTATAGACAAATATCGACTAGATTAGCCATTGCATCCCAGTCGCCAAATCTATATACTGAACGTGAACTAACGACCCTTGGAAAAGCTCCTTGTTCTCTCAGATTTTTGAAGAGAGGTGATGGAGTGCGTATTCCTAAGTCGAAAGTACTGTACGTGTCTGCCGCCACGGTAGCGCTGCTGAGCGGAACGTCGGTCGCAGCGTCTACAGCGTATAAGACCGTTACAGTCCAAGACAACGGACAACGCAAGGTGATTCGCGGGTTCGCAACAGGGAACCTGGGTAAGTTCTTGGCGGGACACGACATTCAGTGCACAGACAATGATATGGTGTCTCCGAGTTTAACGGCCCCGGTTACTGACGGCATGAACGTCGTCATCACCCATCCGGTGACCGTCACGCTGGTCGATGGAAACTACTCAACGCAGTTGGACACGTTCGCCAGGACTGTCGGGGATCTACTAGATGAACAAGGTGTGCAACTCCGCAGCGGGGATAAGGTGAACCTGTCTTCAGACACAGCACTGGTCAATGGACTCACTGTACAAGTAATCAGAACCGACAAACAGATTTCGGTGAAGACGCAAGAAATACCGTTTCAGACCATACGCCAGCGGACCGCTAATCTGTATGTGGGTGAACAACGTGTGCTGACGCATGGTGTGAAAGGGTCCATGCAGATACAGACAACAAGCGTCTTCGTCAATGGCTGTAAAGTAGGTCAAAGCGTTGACAAAAAGGTGGTGCAACCGCCAGTCAACGAAGTGATTCAAATCGGCACGCGGCCGAGGCAGCAGCAACTTTCCTCACGCAGTGGAGGGCCGTTGATTGCATCTAAAAAATTAACAGTTGTCGCTACAGCGTACGTGGCCGGCGGCATAACAGCGACGGGGTTGCCTGCGCAACCTGGGGTTGTCGCGGTCGATCCGAACGTGATCCCGCTGGGCTCCAAGCTTTACATTCCTGGCGTAGGGATGGTTCGGGCGGCGGACACAGGAGGCGCCATCGTTGGCAACCGTATCGATATCTGCGTGAGCAGTGAATCTGCGGCAGAAGCTTGGGGCGTCCGGACAGTGATCGTGTACGAAATTCAATGAATGATATAGGGGCAGCAAGGGTTGCAGTGCACATATTCAGTAAACAGGAGTCGTGCATAAGATGACACGGCTTCTTTTTTTATGCCAATCTTTCATGTTGATCATAGTTTGCAACGCGGGTTCATAGAGTAAAGTAATTAAACAATGACGACAGGGCGGAAGGAGCAGGTCGTGGATGAATCGGATGGACACAGATCGCACAGCTCGACAGTTCCCCGTCGCGCAACCCACCTTGACCGTAAAAATGGGGGACAAACAGTGGGTTGTAGGCGCTCATCCCGCTTCCAATGAGTTGGCTTCTCCTCTGGAACACGTCGAGCAACCGACAACGTCCGAGCAGGCGGACAAATCTGATACTCCTCCATCACCGCACCGAAAGGGACAGTGGCGTGAGCAATGGGGTGAAAAGGTAACCCAATCCGTGGAAGATTTGCTGGAGCCGGTTGCTCCTACTGAACAGACGGTGCAAGCAGGGCGGTCCACCATGCGCCGAAAGTCCTCAGGCTTATTTGTTCCTGCAAGACGGCACACAAGCTGGAAGGACACATTTCAATTTGGATGCATTCTAGGACTTCTACTAGGATGCTTAAGTATGGTATTGTTTCACCAGATGGCCCCGGACATGGACTCTGCTGAAGTGGCTCTGGGGTCGTCCAATACCACGCAGGTTCTGAACGCCTCGAGCAATTCCTACGTTGTACCGGCAGTGAACGCACAAATTCTACAGTCGGCAGCGTACAGCAGTCGGCGGGCCGCGGATGGCGAAGCTGCGGCGTTGAGTCGCCATGGCGTTGAGGCTGTCGTGCAAGGCAGCGGATCAAATTACGTGTTGTGGACGGGTGTGGCTCTGCGTGCCGGTGACTTACAGGACGAAGCAGCAGCGTTACAACGCTTCGGGGTGTCGGTGTCTCCTGTGACATTGACCTTCAGTGCTCAGCCGCGGTCGGCGTTGGCGGGCTCTAATCCAGCGTCTCTCAACCAAGTGTCGAACTGGTTGTCTTCCGCGGCGAGTGCGTTGACGGCGCTTACGGCTGTAGAGGCGGACGGCGGCATTCCACAGGATGCGTCGACCGCGTACCAAACTGCGAAGTCTTTGCAACCCAGTCAGGACATCCTGACGGAAACGGGGCAAGGAGAGCTGCTGCACGCATTTTCACAGGCATTGGATAGCGCATTCGGCGCGTTTGTGAAGCACCAAAATGCATCGGCACGTGGTTTCACGGTACAAGCCTATCAACTCCTCTCAGAACTGCATTCGTGACGTTGCCAAAAGGTTCTTGGGCATCACATAATGTGCCAGAACTTTGGGGTAAGCTAGACACAATTCCACTTTGTTCACCATTTGTCGACAAATTGCGGCAGGACTCAACAACCTGTTGTCGAATCCGTCTGGGATACCTTGTGTTCAAAAGGAGTATTCCTTATGCGCGGAACGGTATGGCGCACAGCGGGTTTTGTGTTTGCAGGTGCTGTCATTGGAACGTTGGCAGGTCAATTGTTGGCGCATCAGTTTCCTGAGCTGGGACATTCGACGTCTGTCCGCTGGCATCCAAGTGCGGATCTCGGCGTGTTGGTGTATTCTCTGGACGTGACCCTACGCGTCAATTGGCTGTCGCTTGTCGGCGCGGTGGCGGGGTATTTGGTACAGAGTCGTTGGAAGTAGTCGTAGATGTGCACGAAGCGCACACTTCCTGTTCGATGGAATTTGTGTCGATGACGTTTCCTCCCTATCGTATAGGTACGTGGCCATGGCATGGCACCGCCTATACGATGAGGAGGAATCGCGTGCATGGAGTCTCAGACTTGTGACCAATGGAGGCAGACAGGCTCCACGTGAGAGGTTGTTGACATGCGGGCCGCAAGCGCTGCGCGACGACCAACTGCTGACCATCATCCTGCAGTCTGGAAATCGCCACGTATCTGTCATGGAACTGGCGAATCGTGTGCTTGCCCGTGCCAACGGATTGTATGGTTTGTTCGACATTACGGTGGAAGAGCTGGTGGACGTCACTGGAATCGGACTTGCCAAGGCGTTACAAATTGCTGCGGCTATCAAGTTGGGGCGTAGACTCGTTCGCAAACCGACGGAGCACCGTGTACAGATTCGCTGTGCGGACGGCGCTGCTGAGTACGTTATGGATCGCCTTCGTTTTTTGAAGAAGGAACACTTCGTGATTCTTCACCTAGACACGAAACATTGCGTCGTGACAGGAGAGGAAACGGTGTCAATCGGCAGCCTCGATCGTCGATTGTACATCCGCGCGAAATCTTCAAATCCGCCGTGAAAAAGAGTGCCTCCGCCATTTTGTGCGTGTATAATCATCCAAGCGGGGACCCAACGCCAAGCTCGGAAGATGTCGCCGTCACTCGGCGCCTGATGAAAGCCGGTAAGTTGCTTGGCATCGATGTGCTGGATCACATCGTGGTCGGTGATGGGCGCTTTGTGAGCCTGGAAGCGCGAGGTCTCTGCTTGTAGCGATAAGTCTTGGCATTGGTGGGGGAATCGGTACTTGATTCGAGAGGAGACGTCGTATGTTTACCGCGAGAGATATGGGAGTGGACTTGGGTACAGCAAATACCTTGGTATATGTTAAAGGAAAGGGAATCGTGGTGCGGGAACCCTCGGTGGTTGCCATCCGGACGGATACAGGCGCTATCGAGGCGGTTGGCGAACAGGCCAAACAGATGATAGGCCGCACCCCAGGCAACATTGTCGCGGTGCGCCCGATGAAAGATGGGGTCATCGCGGATTTCCAGACAACAGCGACCATGCTGCGGTACTTCATCCGCCAGGCGATGAAGACAAAATCCTCGTGGTCCGGAAAGCCGCGGGTGATGATTAGCGTTCCGTCTGGCATCACAGCGGTGGAAAAACGTGCCGTCGAAGACGCGGCGGTCGAAGCAGGAGCGAAGCACGCCCAGACCATCGAGGAACCGATGGCGGCGGCCATTGGGGCAGGATTGCCCGTGGGCGAGCCCACCGGCAGCATGGTGGTGGACATTGGCGGCGGCACCACTGAGGTCGCCATTATTTCCTTGGGAGGCATTGTCACGAGCCGTTCCATCCGGGTCGCTGGAGACGAAATTGACGAGGCTATCATTCAGTATATTAAAAAGGCGTACAACCTGATGATTGGTGAGCGTACTGCGGAGGAAATCAAGACGACAATTGGTACGGCGATGCCGACGACAGAAAACGAAGTGATGGACATTCGCGGGCGTGACTTGGTGACCGGATTGCCGAAGACATTCACCGTCACAGCCACTGAAATCAGCGAAGCGCTGTCGGATACTGTGGGCGCCATTGTCGACGCGGTCAAAGTAACGCTCGAAAAATCCCCGCCGGAATTGGCTGCCGATATTATGGACAGAGGGATTGTCCTGACTGGCGGTGGGGCGCTCCTGCGAAACCTGGATCGTCTACTCAGCAACGAGACGGGCATGCCCGTGATTGTCGCCGAAAACCCGCTGGACTGTGTGGCTATTGGTACAGGCAAAGCACTTGACAATTACGATGTATACCGACGTCGACACGCGGCGGCCCGCAAGGCCCAAAACCGCGCGTAAGGCGCTACCGCAGGGCCTGTGGGGATGCAGACGTTGCGCGAGTAAAGGAGATCTCACGGGCGGGGATACGCACTTTTGAGACCCAGCCGGAAAGGGAAGTGGGATGCGGGTGTCCCGAATGATTACGAATCGGCGCTTGTTCATACTGCTGGCAAGTTTCATCTTGCTGATTGTGATCGCCGGGCTGACGTTGCGGGGTCGCGAGCAGCAAGCGACGTGGCCCGAACAGATTGTGATGGATGTGCAAAACACGGTCGACGGGTGGATCTATCGCCCTGTCAGCCAGTTGACAGCGTTTCTGGACGGGATCCACAGTTTGCACGAGATGTACGTCGAGAATTCACAGTTGAAGGCAGAAATGCAAGATTACAGTGCTCTGAAGGCACAATTGGCAGACGCTCTGGCGCAGAATGAACGGTACAGTCAAATGCTCGGTTTTAAGCAAAGTCATTCGTCGATGCAGCTCGTTCCCGCACACGTCATTGCTCGTAATCCATCGGAGTGGAGCAACGAGTTAACCATCGATGCAGGTACCAAAGACGGTGTGCATGCCGATATGGCGGTCATTGCTGCAGATGGCAGTCTTGTTGGACGTGTATCGGAAGCGGCCGCGTTCAGTGCAAAAGTAGTTCTCATCACCGACACCAGCTTGGGTGACGGCGTTTCGGCGCGCGTCCAGAACGGAACGAGCCAACCTCCGTTTGGTATGGTCACGGGCTCCAGCACGGAAAACGGAAAACTGGAGATGTCTTTCCTGTCGCCTGTGGCACAGGTGAAAGTTGGGCAAACGGTGGTCACCTCCGGACTGAGCGACATCTTCCCACCGGGGATTGTCATCGGTACGGTGGAAAAGGTAGAGCCAGGTCTGCAAGGATTGACCCAAACCGCAGTGATTCAACCGGCGGCTGACCTCGAGTATTTGCAGGAAGTCTTCGTTGTACAAAAATCGGGTGTAGGTTCATGAAAAATGCCATTTCGTTTTTGCTGATGTGGCTAGGGCTGACCATCCAGTCCACGTTTTTTCAGATTCCTCCCATCAACGTCGTTCAACCCAATCTGGTCGTGGTTGTACTTGTCATGGTGGCGTTGACACGGGGCGCGAAGGTGGCGCTGATTCTGGGCGTAGTGATTGGGTTTATCCAGGACATTGATTATGGATCGTTCCTGGGGCTCAATGCGTTTACGTACGGTGTCATTGGATACTTTGCGGCCGCTGCATTTGCCCAATTCCTGCACAAAAACGTGGCATTGACGCTGCTGGTCACCGTGGTCTGTACGTTTGCACAGGATTGGATTACATATGGCATGACGCGGCTGTTTGAAATCACCGCGTACTCTTGGCATGCCGCGTTGTCCTTCACCTTGGAACAGATGGTGACGAACGGTATCGCGCTGTTGCTGTTATATCCGCTGCTCTTGCGGTGGCTGATGGACAAAGCGCGAAACCGGTACAGTCACTCTGAATCGGATCCAGTCTAACATCGCGCCAAATCCAAACCCTCGGTATCGAGGGTTCTTTCACTTTGGGGCAGGAAATGTGCCGACGAATAGCGAATAGTGATTGCCGGGTTATTGGTGTTGAATTCAGGAGGGAACCTTGTTGTCCGTCTATGCGAATACATCTGGGAAGCCCGAACGAAGGCCGCCGGTGTCGGTAAAAGGCGTCAACGACGGACTCCTGTTTCTCTTGGATGAAGAGTGTGAGCACGAGGTGCTGATAGCCTATTTGCGGGAGTTGCTTTTTGAAAACCCGTCACAACTCCTGTCGGGGCCAGACGTAAAGGTTTCCGTAGACTACGGGAACCGCGAGCTGACGACTCAAGAGAATATGGAATTACTGCAGTTGTTCTTGCAAAAGGACAACTTTTGTATGCGAGAATGGAGCTCGAACACAGTGGCCCGGCAGGCGTTGTTTGCCAATCGCCACCGCTCGGAACGGCAGAACATCCACAAGGGGACCATCCGCGCGGGCCAGCAAATTTATTACGATGGCGACGTCGTGGTCATTGGCGATGTCAATCCGGGAGGAGAAATCATTGCCACTGGGGATATCTATGTGTTCGGGCGGCTGTGTGGCATCGCTCACGCCGGAGCCAGGGGAGATACATCAGCCATCATCGCTGCAGCCGAGTTCGCGCCCTTGCAACTACGCATTGCAGGGACTGTGACGCGGGTACCCAAGGTGGACGGGCAAGTGATGAATACCTTCATGGAGTTTGCGTATCTGCGCGATGACGGTATGGCCGTCGATAAAATGAACTATCTGTTTGCTATCCGTGGAGAGAAAAACGCGAAACGAAAGCGCGGATAGGCTCGTCTCAAGGGGGGAGTTTCAATGGGAACCGCCATCGTGGTGACTTCCGGCAAGGGCGGAGTTGGCAAGACCACCTCCACAGCGAACGTAGGCACCGCGCTTGCGTTACTAGGCAAAAGCGTTTGCCTCATTGACGCGGACATCGGGTTGCGGAACCTCGACGTGGTGATGGGGCTTGAAAACCGTATTATATACGATATTGTCGACGTTGCAATGGGAGAGTGTCGGCTAGAGCAGGCGTTGATCAAAGACAAGCGGGTTGAAAGCCTATCTGTTCTACCGGCCTCGCAAACGAAAGACAAGACTGCCTTACAACCGGACCGCGTGCGGCAGATTGTCACGGAATTGAAACAGTCGTACGACTATGTCATCATCGATTGTCCGGCAGGCATTGAGCACGGTTTTCGAGTGGCGGTGGCTGGCGCAGATCAGGCGATTGTGGTAACCACGCCGGAAATCGCGGCGGTGAGAGACGCGGATCGGGTCATTGGTTTGCTGGAAACGGAAAACCTGCGTTCACCGCAACTCATTATCAACCGCCTTCGACCGAAGATGGTAAAAAGTGGAGATATGCTCGACATTGACGAAATTGTTCAGGTACTGGCCATTAACCTGTTGGGCGTGGTCCCTGACGATGAAGCGGTCATCAAGCAGAACATTAAAGGCGAGCCAACGGTGATGCGGCCGGATTCGAAAGCGGCGATTGCATACCGGAACATTGCACGTCGAATTCTTGGCGATTCCGTTCCGTTGATGGTCCTGGACGAACGACCGGGGCTCTGGGCGCGCGTCAAGCGCTTGCTTCGCGGAAAGGCCTAAGTGCCTGCGCCTGAACAAGAGTTCAGTGAAGATAGTAGTTCTGACGAAGCGGAGTTCTGCCCGCTTTTCGGGCAATGTCTAACACGTGGTTTTGAAAGGGCCGAATGCGTTCCTGTCGGTGCAGGATTCGTATTCGGCCTTTGTCATACTTGTCCGGCCTCTGCATACGTATGAACTGAACGAGTTGTGGAGGAGGGCGCTGTCAATGGCGTTGCGAGATGAAAAATGGTCATGGGCGACGGTCCACAGACGATTGCAGCAAAGCGTATTTGGCAGGCAGCGTGAGCATGAAGCAGAAGATGACCAGCAAGACGAACTCGATAGCAATCCGTGGTTGTCCCTCCAAACAGACGGCGATAAAGATCCGTCCCAAATCGGCGTAGAGTCGTCTATCGCCGCCACCCCCGAGACGGAACGGCGTTCTTCGCCGCCACGCTGGCTGACAGATCAATCCTCTCCGTACGGATTTTCGGATGACGACGGTACCTTGAAACAGGTGGACGGCGCAAACTGGCGCAAGATGTTTGGAGCGACCCAGTCCAAGCGGTTTGTGCCGAATCGGGACAACAAGCGTTGGCAGACCAGTTCTGGTGCGGGCTCCAAGCCCTCCGCACCCCATCCCGAAGGAACCTGGCTGTTGCAGACGGTGGCGGCCGTCGTGCTTGTCGCCGCAGGCATCTATGCGCACAACACGAAGGGTGAACTCTCGACCAAGATTGAGGGATGGTACGCGTCCGCGTTTTCAGTAGATTACAGCAATGTAGCCCTTCCCGCAGTCCAGCAGTTCCTGGACAATCACCACATTGCTTTACCGGTGTTTCAAAGCGATGCGGGATCCATCAAACTGCATGATCCGCTTTCTGGGAAAGTCATTGAGGACTACTCAGCCACCCATCCGGAGATGTACATCCAGGGCAGATCCGATGAAACCGTGTTGGCTGCCGGATCCGGAACGGTGATCCAGGTCGCGAAGGTGACCGGCGGCAATATGGTGGTGATTGATCTCGGCAAGATGGGCACGACCACCTATGTGGGGCTCGGGGACGTCTTGGTCAACAAGGGGCAGGCTGTCTCCTCTGGCGAGGCCATCGGCCACTTGCCCAAAGAGAGTGCGCCCGTTCTTCAATTCGCGCTGCAAAAGGACGGGCATTCCGTGAATCCGCACGATTTCATCGTGTTCTCGGACGATAGCGTATGAACAAAGTCGCACGGCGACTTCTACATTCACCCTCTATAGTTCGTGATATTCGGGTGCTGGGCCGCATAAAGGTGCACCCGTTATTTCTCCTGCTGCTGATAGTGTCTGTTGCGGTCGGCATGTGGCGGGAAGTTGTGGTTCTCTTCCTGCTTGTCATGTTGCACGAACTCGGTCATGCTGCGATGGCCAACCACCTCAGATATGAAGTCAAAGAGGTGTCTTTGCTACCCTTTGGAGGCGTCGCTAAGCTGGCCTACGGCACGCTCGGTTTCACACCGGTACACGAGGCGCTGATTGCCATTGCAGGCCCGCTGGTCAATCTGGTACTCGCCGTACTTGCGTGGGCGATGCATGCAGTGGGGTTGTGGTCCGTCGAATGCTATCACACCGTCGTGGAGCTTAATCTCTGGATTGTCGTCTTCAACCTCTTGCCCGGGCTTCCGCTGGACGGGGGGAGAGTGATGCGGGCAGCGAGATCGCGCACGCTGGGGTACGAAGACGCGACGCGGGAGGCCTACAACGTGGCTCTGTGGATATCGGTTGTGTTACTGTGCGCCGGTGGACTGTCGCTGTGGGGCGGTTATCCGCACGCAGGCATGGTGATTCTAGGAGTGTTCCTGTTTGTTTCGGCTTGGACTGGGCGGCGAGATGTGACCATGGATACGGTCCGGTTTTTGGATGCCAAGCGACAACGCAAACGTTCGGATGCAGAAGTGGTACGCGCGCTGGCCGTGCCGATGGACGCCACCGTCAAGGACGTAGTGCGACAGTTTGCGCCGGACAGGTACCACATGGTGTACATTCGAGATGACGAAGGTGCCATCTGTTCGGTTGTGGAAGAGGAGGACCTGATGGAAGCGGTATTTGATGGCCAGTTTCTCACGAAAATGGAGGCGTGGGTTCATCCGGGCGGGGATTGACAGTACAATTGCGCCTGCAGGTCCTCGACTTTAGTGGTGGGTAAGGGCGTGTTCAGTAGAGATATTGTCAACCAAACCGAAACGTGGTAATATATTTTAGGTATGTCTGCGGGTAGGTGCAACCCCTTTTCCGTGGACTCACTTCAACCGCATGGTACGAGGTTGTTCACAAACCCACAGTGGGTACCTCGGCAGCGAGTCTAAGTGAAGGAGCGAAAACGATGTACGCTATTGTTGAAACAGGTGGAAAACAGTTCAAAGTATCGCAAGGAGACACCATCTACGTGGAGAAGTTGGACGCAGAAGTTGGCTCGTCCATCACGTTGGACAAGGTGTTCTTGGTCAGCACGGACAAGGGTGTTAGTGTCGGTACACCGACCGTGGACGGTGCGAAAGTGGTGGCCAAAGTAGAGGAGCACGGCAAGGGTAAGAAGATTGTCGTGTTTAAGTACAAGGCGAAGAAGAACTACCACAAGAAACAGGGACATCGCCAACCGTACACCAAGCTGAAGATTGAAGCGATTGAAGCCTAAGGATGTGCGCCTGTGATTTTCGTCAGCGTGTTTAGAAGCTCTGACAGGATTCACAAGGTGCATGCGTCAGGGCATGCGGGATACGCCGAAAACGGCTTGGATATTGTCTGCTCTGCCGTCAGTGTACTGTTGTACAACGCAGTAAACAGTTGCGAAGCATTGCTTGGGGCTGAGTTATCGGCGTCTGATGAGACAGACCCGTTTGTAGTGGAAGTACCGCAACAGTGGGTATCTCACGATGGCGTACAGCTGTTGCTTCGCAGTATGGAGTTCGGACTGCGGCAAATCGCAGAACAGTATCCGGAGTACTTGGTCGTTCAGACGCGACCTTATATTTCAAAGGAGTGATCACAGATGTTGAAGCTAAACCTGCAACGGTTCGCGCATAAAAAGGGTGTTTCCAGTACCCGTAACGGACGCGACAGCGAAGCGAAACGCCTGGGGGTCAAGCGGTCAGACGGACAATACGTGAACTGCGGTACCATTATTGTTCGCCAGCGCGGTACCAAAATTCATCCGGGCAACAACGTAGGGATTGGCAAGGACGACACACTGTACGCACTGATTGATGGCCGTGTGAAGTTCGAACGCTACGGTCGCGACCGCAAACGGGTGAGTGTGTATGCTGTAGAAGAAACTGCCGTTGCGCAAGCCTAAATACGGATTCTATGGAAGGGCCTGGCACATTGCCGGGCTTTTCTTTTGGGGGAAAACTTCGTGTACGAGTTTACTCTGGATGCAAGCGAAGCGTTCCGCCGGCATCGACACGATGTAATGAATAGCTTACAGTTGGTGAAAGCCTACATACAGATGGAAAAACCAGATAAGGCTTTGCATGCCGTGAACGATCTGGCGAACTGGTTGCAATCCTTGTCTCTGGTGCAAATGCACAGTACTGAACCTCAGTTGTTGTGGACGGCTGCGCAGTGTCCACGGGTGCGATTCGCGCATGTGGCGGAGGATATCTTACTCCGGAAAGGTGAGTCGGCGGAGCTTTGCCGGCTGCTGGAGAAGCTCGAATCGTTGGCAGCTCAATGCGGGCAAGCTACGGCGACGCTGTCTATTACATCACCTGTCGACCGTTGCCATCCACCGCTCCACATCACGGTCTCGTTGGGAGAAGAATTACGGGATTCGTGGAACAATGTACAGAGTGAGCCGTGGAGTTACCTTTTGTTCGACGTTCAATGGTCAACAGCATGAGGTGTTCGTGCGACAAAGGAGTCGGTAAGCGATGTTTGTGGATCAAGCAAAAATCTACGTAAAAGGTGGTGACGGAGGCAACGGGATTGTCTCCTACCGCCGAGAGAAGTACGTGCCACTGGGTGGGCCTGCCGGTGGCGATGGGGGCCGCGGTGGCGACGTCGTGTTTGTGGTGGACGGAGGACTTCGGACACTGATTGACTTTCGTTATCAACGCCACTTCAAGGCTGAACGAGGCGAACACGGAAAAACGAAGAATCAGCATGGCAAGAGCGCGCCTGACCTGATAGTCAAGGTGCCGCCAGGAACGATTGTGAAGGACGCCGACACCGGGGAGTTCCTGGGTGACTTGGTGCGCGAGGGGCAACGCTTGGTTGTCGCAAAAGGCGGACGAGGTGGGCGTGGTAACACGCGCTTTGCAACCGAAGTGAACAAGGCGCCTGATATGGCGGAAAAGGGTGAGCCGGGCGAAGAGCGCAACCTGCTGCTGGAGTTGAAAGTACTGGCGGATGTCGGTCTGGTCGGGTTCCCGAGCGTAGGTAAATCCACCTTGCTGTCTTCTGTGACTGCGGCACGTCCGAAAGTCGCAGCCTATCACTTTACCACATTGGCACCTGAGCTTGGGGTCGTCCGTGTGGGCGACGAGCGCAGTTTCGTCATGGCGGATTTGCCGGGTTTAATTGAGGGCGCGCACGACGGACACGGGCTTGGCCACGAGTTTCTTCGGCACGTCGAGCGTACGCGAGTGATTGTGCACGTGCTCGACATGGCTGCGACGGAGGGCCGTAATCCCATTCGGGATTACCAGATCATCCGCTCCGAACTCGAAGCGTATGATGCTCGACTGGCCACCCGCTCTGAGTTGGTTGCCGCCAACAAAATGGACGTGCCTGGCGCGGAGGAGAATCTGTCCAAATTTCGGGAGGCGTACCCTGAACATCGAGTGTTCCCGATCTCCGGCGTGACGGGTCAGGGCGTAAAAGAGTTGGTCTATGCCATCGCAGACACTTTGGATGAAGTGGCACAAGAGGAACCTGTGTGGGAACCGACGGCACCCGAGGAGGACGTTGCGGAGAAGAAAGTGTATCGGTACGAAAAGAAGGAACCGTTTGAAATCCTGCGACAGGGCAACCGCTTTGTCGTCCAGAGTGCTGAATTAGACAAACTGGTGAAGATGACCAATTTCGCGCAATACGACGCCGTGGTGCGGTTTCAGCGAATTTTGAAGAACAAAGGCGTCGACGATGCGTTACGTCAGCGCGGGGCGAAGGAAGGCGACGTGATCCGAATTGGAGACATGGAGTTTGATTTCGTCGAATGACCCTCCCCCTTGGTGGTCTACAGGGTTGCAAGCCGAATGCCTGTCCGCAGCGTCGAGAGGTTTTCCACTCGAAGTGTGCGGCCTCTTCGTGTTTGAGGCATGCAGTGGCCGTCCGTTATTTCAGTCGTTACGCGCGCGTGCGTCGACGTACTCGTTCCAAGTGGACCCGGTGGCGGTCATTCACTTCGCGTACGAGATCATGGAACGGCAGTGGACCGTACTCGGCTCCTTTCACTCTCACCCCGATGGAACGCGCACGTTCTCAAAACGTGACCGTTTGCTGATGGATTGGGGTGAGTGGCATGTGCTGGGTTATCGGTTGAATGGTGCGTGGAAACTCACGTTCGCGCGGAGATCCCATCGTACTGTCGCTTCAAATCTATAAATTCTTAGCAGTATTCTACAAAACAATGTTGCTGGTCACGTGTAGAAAACAGGCCGCCGACCGTTTCTCTCGAAATTCCTCCTACACTGAGGGATGAAGATGGAGGAACTGTCGGCGGCATATTACACGGCCAAGGACCAGTTCATTGTGAAATTCCGCAAGCACGGGAAGCTGGAGACTTTTTTGTGGACCGAGCAGATTGGCGCGGAGGTGGTTCGTCGCGTAAAGGCGCTCACACGGATGGATGTCGCGGAGTCACGTTTGCCCCAGGACGGCGCATTTCGCTGGGAGTCCGAGACCATGCAGTACGATGTCCGCGTATCGACATTGCCCACCATTCACGGAGAAGCTGTAAGGGTTCTTTATTTCTGATCGATTTGTTCTTTATAGCTGATACAAGAACAACGGCGAAACCCTGCAGAATCAAGGGTGCGTGTTCGTAAAAAATGAGACAACGCGTTGAAAATCTAACGAGGTGCTTTTCTTGAAGCTACTCCTATGATCATCAGCTATTTCAGTTCCAACTCTAATACGCGTAAGACAAAATCGTGTGTCGTCGGGATTCCATCTCCATTGGAACTGTTCAACGATATATCGTGCGACTTTCACATCGTCAACAACCGGAACATATCTCATCAAACTCAACCTCCATGAAGACTGTGGTTGTGTACGCAATGGGTAGCCGTAGTGGGGTGTCTATTCTGAGTAATCTTTTGCCTAATGACTTCGCTATCCAAGCGCTGATTTTCGCGTTGTGCATCGCGATTTGCCGTATCACAAAAGAGATAAGGGCGTTCTTTTCGCGTTGTTCCAAGACTAAAACCGAGAGCAGATCGGAACTTGAATGCAAGTCCTTCGTTTGGAAATGTCCAATTTTACCATATTTTGTGGATTCATCTAAGTGTCTTGCACGAGCCGTTGTAAACAAATATCTGTCACTATTGGGTGACAAATAACCGAATTCATTTGCTGTACGACTTTATTGTTCGAAAATTGTGGTAGCAGACGCCCATCTGCTCCATAAAAAAAGCTAGTAACGGAACGAGATTGGCGATTGAAAAGGACATTAGTTTTAGGATTTTGACTAACATGCCGTGTGTAATCCAGATCAATATCTCTCGTCGCATGGATCAAATGCGCGTTGTTGTTGGGGGAAAGGGAAGAACCATGATCACAGGAAAGCTCAGGATTGAATAGTCTTTCGTCAAAAACAACATTTCCTGAGAACAAAGTCCCTTTAAGCTGAAGATGATCAAATCTGCATAATCCTGGTCATCCGTAAGTTCAACTAGTCCCATTTGAGTTGATATGTCCATACCATGGGTGATTCCAGTCGACACCTTATATGCGTAATATGCGTACACCGCCTTATTGTCGCACAACTCTATGGTGTTAGACCCCTCTAAACAAAGGAAATTCAGTAACATGGAGATTCCAGCCAAGAGCCGAAAAATAGAGTTGTATGGCAATCCAGTGAGGTGAATGAATTGGTTGACTCAATTATTTAATTTCATACTGGATGCAAAGCGAGCCACCTATGCTTCGGAGGAGGATGACAGCCCATTGTTGGCCGGGTCTCGCCAACTTGAATATCGTGATGGTTCACTCTTCTACCGTGACATATATTTTGGTGTCTCCTTCTTTGTCGGTCAGGAAACCGTGTATTACGACGAACAACCTGTGTGGTCGATGGGTTATTCGGGCGGCGTCGAAAAAACCATTGTTTCTCGTGACGACGTTAAAAGCATATATGCGTTTCTTCGATCCGCATTGCGACAGGTTTCTAGAGATAATCCTTTCCGTGCTCCGAAGGAATATTGCATTGGAATTTACACGTACAATGCACATGAAGGTGATTTTGCGACTTTTTGGGGAGATGAAACTATCTGCCGAGGCAACGATGTTGTGTATAGGTTGAAATACACTGGCGGACTGTTACGTTAATCTGATTGGGAGTAGTCGTGCACGACAAAAACGTTCTTGTGTTTACTCGATCGAGATCGTGCCCCATAGAAAACAACCACGTGGTTGCCTCGGAGTTGTTGTTTGAAACTTAAAAACCATACATGAGATGGAAGACGATTCAATCGAGCACAGTGGCACGTTTTTGGATGCACCTAACCTATTAATTATTCGCTATTGCGATCGTCACTGCTGATTCATTACCAGGGTTGATGTGTACTACAACACAGACTAGGAGGGAGACTGGACGAATCGTCTGTCTTGGATGAACGGGACTTATACGATTGTTAATGGTGTTGTACTTTTCCTTGCTACTAAGTTAATATCTTTGATTACAAAAGAGTAAAAGGGGCTACAACAAAGGAAACCACTCGACTTTCAGATATTAAGAGTCGTGTTGAAGCGTATGGAAGTTTGTTGGTAGCCCCCTACACTGTTTAACTTTTATTGAAAAAGAGGGAAAAAGATAATTGAAACGGTAGAAAGAATCCGTTGGAGCGAAATATTACGGAGAACCTGGTACGGTGAATTGGAGAAGAAATAAGATATACTCATTCGAGGAGTGTTAAAAATTCAAAAAAATATTATAATTATAAAAATGAGAAGGAGGGAGTACATTGGACTTTGATTTAAATGCTGCAAGTTGGCGGCAAAGCATTACGGATGAAAGTGCGTTAATCGAAGCACTTGCGGTACGATTAGAAGATGCGTTGCCTAACAAAGTAATTGTTCAAAGAGAAAAGCCTTTGTTTTCCAAGGAAACACATGTATCAAAGATTGAAATCGGATTTGAAACAAATACATATATCCTCACATTTCATAAAAAACACGGAATTAAGGCGGAAAAGAGTAAAACAGTCAGAGGGATTAAATTAAAAACAGAAAATCTTAAATTTGAAGATTGGATGAATCAATTTTCGCAAGAATTAGCGCAATATGCGAAAGAAAATGAAAGTGCCCGCAGCGTTTTGGAGAAGTTTTTGTTATCATAAATATGAAACGGAGGAAATTTTATGAATGATAGAAGGTTACCGCCCAATGTACTCAAACGGATTCAACAACAGAAAGATGGAAGCATGCCGTGGACCAGTGACCTATCTGTTAAAGAATGGTTTCTTATGAAAAAAATCGGATTTGAACCCATCGGACAAGTAATGGGAAGCTGTGTGTATCATATTGGTTATTCCATTGCGCAAAGCGCTGGAACTTGGAATAGCGGCGAATTGTCTTACATACAAAAACCGTACGAAGAATCCCGTAAAATCGCCATTCAGCGGATGTCGGACGAAGCGCAGGGGATGGGAGCGGATGCGGTGGTTGGCATAAAATTTTTAGCCAAACCGGGTCCATCGGGCACACATCAGCATATAACAGAATTTATTGTTGTTGGAACGGCGGTAAGAATTCAAGGATATCATCGTACAACACCAAAACCCATTCTCTGCACCGTTAATGGACAAGAATTAGTGCAGCTTATCAATGCAGGAGCATTACCTATAGGACTTGTGATGGGAATTTCTATTTATTATAAGTATACAACCCAACAAGAAGAGTGGAACAGCGAAAGTTGGTACAACCGCGAACTTACGACCTACACGCAAGCGGTACAAATGACAAGAAACAATGCGTTACACAGAATGAAAAATGAAGCCGCACAAATTGGTGCAGATCTTATTCTCGCGCATCAAACAGAATTTAAAGTAATTGGAGTAGAAGTAGAAAGATCGGCGACTACATATACCGGAAAAACGGAGTTCGATAGGCGAGAAGATCACGTTTTAGAATTCATTGCACTTGGAACAGCCATCCAATACGAACGCAATTTTATTCCAAGTCAACCGAAAATGGTACTTGATTTAAGTGGTAAAATGCGTGAAAAAGAAAAAATAATGAAATTGATTTGAGAGACTAATTATTAGGAGGAAAATTTTTAATGGAAAATGATTATCAAGATTTGCCGCAACATGCACTGGAAAGACTACATCAATTACGCAGTAGCGGAAACGCCAACGGTGTATTTACATCCGATTTGTCTGTCAATGAATTCTTGCTTGTTCGCGACGCCGGCTTTGAACCGATTGGCTTGGTGGTCGGTACTTCCATTTATCATATTGGATATCAACGTCAACGCTGGGGTCAAAACCAAGAGCTTGACAAGTTAACGCAAGCCATGTACCACGCGCGAGAGCTTGCAATGAGCCGAATGGAAGAAGAAGCCCGTGCGCTTGGCGCTGATGGTGTTGTTGGTGTACGCTTGAAAATCAACCGTTACGAATGGGGCGAACACAATGCGGAATTTATCGCTATCGGTACGGCGGTTGCTGCAAGAGACAAATCACACATATGGAGACGTGCAAATGGGTTGCCCTTTACTTCAGATTTGAGTGGACAAGACTTCTGGACACTGCTGAAGGCAGGTTATCGTCCACTGTCGCTTGCAATGGGCACCTGCGTGTATCACGTTGCTCATCAAGGGATGTTTCTAGCGCTCAGCAATATCGTACAAAATAAAGAGTTACCACAATTTACGCAAGCGCTCTATGAAGCGCGTGAGCTTGCCATGGAGCGGATGCAACAAGAAGCGCATGAAGAGAAAGCAGAGGGAATTGTGGGTGTAACGATTGAAGAAGCCACCCATCATGGTTGGGATATTCACGTGATCGAATTTTTTGCAGTTGGAACTGCGGTTACATCATTTAAGCAAAATCATGAAATTGAAACACCGCAAATGGTTCTCAGTCTTGATGATTAAGTGAAAATTTATACTAAGTTTCACAAAATTGTTTATAGATGAGTGTTTTGCAGATTACTGAGGCCTTGTAGGGTAA
>CAWBGB010000011.1:0-28444 GCA_963788285.1 uncultured Alicyclobacillaceae bacterium | reverse complement strand
AATCAGCGCCAGAATGATAACTAGGTGCAACGGCAACGAACGCGCCAGCCGAGACCCAATTGACCATCCGAAACCGTGTATCATACTGCTGGCAAGTTGGTGACCAATACCGTAGGTGTAGTGACGACTGTAGCTTCGGAACATCCGATCTCCTCCTAACTCGCCCATTTCGGCGTTGAAATTCCTAGCATCTGCAATGGGTTTTCTGGCCCTGTCACGTTGATGTCTCCGGTCGTGAATCCTATAACCGAGCCAGCCTGTACGTCGCTCCCGTTATTGACCCACGCCACAATTCCCCCATTGAATTGGAGCGTCCCTGCCCCTGTGTTGAGTGAGATGGAATCACTATTACTTCCGTACTGGATGGAAAGTCGTGCCGTCGACAGGCGCGATTATTGGGTCCCACGCTGGCGCTGAGAGTGTGATGGTGTTCCCGTTCGTTTGTTCCACCTTGGAGTTCTGACCACCAAGGAACCAATACCCGTTTCCGGCCTTTTGCGGAGGTGTCTGGGCAATAAACCCTGCTGTGTAACCGAAAACTGTCTGTCACGTATGCCTGTGTTTCTGAGCCGTACCAAAACGCACGCAAGGCTCCAACTATGTCCATACTGGTCGTAAAGCTGTCTCAGGTACGTGGCTGCTGCCATTGCAGCATCGTACAGGGTCAAACGGGTTTGCTACACCTTTACCGTCTGCGTCTACTCCGTACCCTCCGTACTCCTTGATTCGTGCGGGGTTTGTGTCATAAGTGGTTGCGCTCGCGTATGGATTGTTCCAACCACTCCATGTCTGCGGCTCGAATTGAAACATTCCCATTGCGTGCGTTCCAGGCGCGTAGTTCGTAGCGTACGGGTTGAATCCAGACTCGGTATCAGCCTCCCCGGCAAGAAATTGTAATGGTACACGTTCTGCCATAGCGGCCTTCTCAAGAGCCGGTAGCACATTGGCAGGAATAACACCGGGCTTTACCGCGACAGGCCCGTTCCATTCTCCCGGCAACGGCATGTTTTCCACGGCCTCAAATGCTTCAGGGTCAAGAATCGTCAAAAACATGACCAGTGACATGAAAGGTAGGAGGATGAAAGGCGAAAGCGATAGTCCCGCAATGAGAACGGTCTTACCCGGATTCGCCTTTACCCACCGAAATATCGCGGCTTCTAACAGTGGAATCACCTCCCACCTATGCGGATTTGAACGACAATAAAAAAGACCCCGAATGGGGTCATCTTATCGGCCTAATCGGGAATCGACGAACGGGCCGATTGTTTTGCGGTTGTTGTGTCGCTGGACTTTCTCGCCATCATCTTTGGCGCTGCTTTCGGCCTGGTATCGTTGAGACCTTTTCCTTCAAAGCCGATTGGCCGGATTTCACGCGATATACCTTTGGCTGTTCCTGCACTGGCGGGGCGAATTCCCGCACTCTCTTTCGTATCGGCTTTTGGCCTTTCTCTGTGAAACTTTGATTTTCACGAACGAAATGAGACATAACAGGCTTTGCGGAATTCTGCGGCTTCGACTCGGATTCCGGTCGAACCGTATTTTCGGGCCGCATGCGTCCTGCCATCGCGCCTTTTGTAGCGGTCTTTGTATCGCTTTGTGTCTTTACGCCAGCGGGTTCAGTTGCCGCTTTCCTGTTGTGTATCTGCGCGATTTTTCGAGCCATGTTTCGTACTGGCGCGGTTCCGCGTTGAGCCTCAATCTTGGCCTTTTTCATTTGCTGCTTCCACGACCATTGATACTCTTTCGGAAGTCGGCTCGATATCGCCTTAATGAACCAACCCCGGTAGATAATCGCCATCACGCAGATTACGCTATTGATGAGCAAACCGACCATCATCGTTCCGTAGTTCATCGTGAATAAGGCGTTTGAAACAAGCTCCAAGACCAACAGCGTAATCCCGAGATACATGGCGTGCAGGATTTTTGAAATAAGAACTCCGGCTGTGTTTTTAAGAGTTTTAAAGAAGTAGTTCCAGCCGTAGTCCGGGATAATCCCTAGCGGAAACGTCACCGCGAGCTTCAACACCAAGAAGATAAACCCGAACGTAAACGCTAGGAGAAAACAACCCATGAGCCCCACGAAGATAATGGGCGGCAGAATCGCCAACGGGAAGAACACATAGAACGCGGCCTCTGCCAATCTTGCAGATGGGTCCGGGTTTGCATTCGCATACGCTCCAGCACGAGGAATGCTCGTGTTGTACAGGATTGCGGCCAGATTGTTTCGTGCATTTCCGCCTTCCTCGTGACTGAGCAACAGAGTTACCCAGTTATCAGTTGGCTTGATGGTATGTGTTTGCCCGTTGTCATCCTGCCATTTCTGCCCGACTTCCTGCTTGCTCACGTTGTAATCTGACAGATTCGGGCTTGCCTGTCCGAATTCGCCTTGCTCCCACGGGGCCAACACGTATTGGTCCCAAATCACTGAAAGCGTATTGTTGATATTCGGGTTCACGCCTACTGTTCCCGTGGCCGATTGGCCTATCTCTGACGCCGTATTGAGCATCCATCCTGACATCGAATCGTCAAATGTCGTTGCCTGATTCATCACTGACGAGAAGTTAGTGTAGAAGTACACTGCCATGCCCGTTATCACGACAAACATGAAGAGGATTTGCATAACCGAAGCATGGTGTGCCCGGACAAACCGATACAACAGGAACAACGCGACGATTGCGACCACTGCCGGGAATAGTGGCAGGAACACCGAACTATATCCCTCATGGAGCAGATTCCCGATTTCACTCTCAACAGGGTTCATCAGCGAAGTCGGGTCGATAGAGAATTGCAGGAACGAAAGCAAGGCGTTAAAGCTCATCGTCCCTAGCGTAAAAACGAAGTTGGCGACGTCGTTTAATGCGCCCGGTACCACACCGCTCAACGGGTTCAGTGTCTTCCACGCGGACGGCGGGATATAGTCCCACTGGTACGCCGTGGGCGGGTACTGGTTCCACTGAATCAACTCAGCACCACCCGCCTCCGGGTACGAGCCTGACCTGGCGTCGTACTGAACACCTCTTTCAAGGATTCGGGCAGAATGTCAATCTGTATTTCACCGACTCTTCCGAGCGGATCACGTACTATGCCGCGCCCTTTCTCATAGGCGGAGAATGTTTTCTGCCAATCCCCGTCTGACGGCAAGTTCAAGATTTCCACAGCGTGTTTCACCTGAATCCTCGACTCTAGTTTGAAGAAGAACATCCAGCCGAGGTTCGCCGTAATATCGTCATTCTCGTCCTTCGGCAGTAGTACGTCCGGGTTTTGTACGCCGAGGATGAGAATTAGGTTCATGGCACGTCCCATCAGAAGAACCTTGTTGATTAACGCTCTTCCCTCTGGTATTGCCCTCAACATCCACGCCTCGTCAATCAAGAAGAACTTGATTGTGTTTATGTCCGTCTCCATCAGCTTTTTAAGTCCAATCTGCGTGGATAGGTACAGCATAGACACCGCGAAACGCTGGCTGTCACGCCATTTGTCCGGGTCGGTCTGCGAAGTGTCAGGGAAGTCAAGCCCCGACAGGCTTTGAACAACCAACTTTGCGGACGAAACCGAACGGGAGATACCGTCCTTCCCGAATACGCAAGACTTAACCGGGTCCGTACGATACTGCTCCAAGAGCCGAATAAACAACTTACCGATTCTTTGCTCTTCCGGGTCATCGGATTCTTTGACCTGTTCCTCCAAGCATCGGATGAACGTATCCATGTCCCAAGTGTCGCCTTGGTACATCCGATGAAGCGCCGCGTCGATTACGATGGAGCCGTATTTGTCCTCGCGGCTGCTGCTAATGTTGAACAAAATCGACAGCCAGCTTTGAGCGATAGCCCGACAGTCGTGCGCGGTTTTCGCCAGTCGGAACGGGCTGAACGCCGCATCCGAATCCGAACCATACCGCAGCCAGTACGCTTCATCTTGCCACTTGTCGTAAAGGCTCCAGTATTCGTCTTGCTTAGGGTCAAGGACGAATCCCACGCCTCCCGTTGCGAGGATGTGATTACCGATGTACTTGGCTGTCATGGACTTCCCGCTACCGAGCGTTCCAACCAAGGCAATAGAACCCGTGTGGTTCAATACCGTCATCGGCCTTTCCGGTGCCATAAATACCGGCTTTCCGCTACCGAGTAAGTGACCGAGCAACATACCTTCCGGGTCTCCTAGTGCGCTTGTTCCTAAAGGTCCCGCGCAAGATAGCACCCGAGGTTCAGCGGGAACATTCCAGCTTGCATGAACTCCTCCAGTCATACAAGGGAAGAACGCTCGCCACAGCCCTATTGCATCGCCCGGAGGATGTACGGGCTTTGCATACCCATCGTAGGCGTTAATCAAGATTTCCTCTCGCTCGATTAACGTGTCTTCGTTATCCGCGCCAATCGCTAGGAATGCCTGAAATTCTACAAGCGGCATGCGCTTTAGTTTTTGCTCTAGGACTGGTGCATCTGCAAGACCGTCCTCGAGGTCGAGCGATAACTCGCCATCCTTCTCGAACTCTTCCCACTGGTCTAGTGCAGCGCCTCTCTTTCGCCTTACCTTACTTCGGGCCAAGTGGCCGGGAGTAACCTCAAAATGCACACAGGCGTCAATGGGAAAGTCCAATCGTTCAAGCGGATAATACAGCCATTCATCTCCAAAGTCCTCGATGCTATCCGTGAAGTTCGCTAAAGCCATCACGGACTGGTAACTTACGCGCTTGTCTCTATGCACTATCCGCAGTCGAAACAGGTCTTCTTTAACGTAGGCCGATGCGATATCAACCATCGTGGAACGATAAGGACGTTTGGTCTTCCACCCTCGTTTCGTTGACGTAGCTGTCGGCAGTTCACTAGGCATTCTGCTCGGTGGTTCTTCGATACCCCTGAAATATGGCTTTCGGTGTAGCCACTCAATATCGGAAGTACTCGCACGCTGTACCGAGCCTCCCATCGCGGCGTTTAATTTCGCCAACAACTGTTTGTCTGCAAGCTCGGCTGTTTCAATGAGATTCACCGGGATCTCGCGTCCGACACCAAACACCCTATCCTTTAGATAAACAAGACCTCCAAGCAACTGTTTCGTCATTTTTGACGCAGAACGCTTGATATGCTCAGAGTCCGAAAGGGCTGTGTCGATACGAAACCCTGCCACCGATGTACGAAGGGGAAGAACAAGATAAACTTCCCGGTCGTACGCTTGACGATCCGACAACTCTTCAATTGCGGCGTCAACGTGCGCTTTCCATTCTTCGTTTTCAGAACGAGATCGCATTTTCTCTTCCAATTGCCTGAGCGACTTTTGCCTTGCAACACTCAGCAACATTCCCTGCCCGCTATACATGTGCAAGAACCGTTCAAACTTCTCGGAAACGGACCACTGCTCATTATGTCCTCGATGTTCATACGGGAACTGCGGCAATCGGTACACGCCCCAAACGCGGCCCCGAGAGTCGAATATACGGTTTTCGTGCCAGTGTATAGCGGGAAAAAGTTGAGCCACTAAAAACACCTCCCTCAACATTGGGGAGGTGTACGACGAATGATGCACTTTGCTTTAATGGCTGCATTCATTGGCTTTTTTCGTATTCGAACGGGTTCCCATCCGTTTGTACCATGCGGTCTAAAGAGGTAAGCAACGAAGTTGAGTACATAGAGGGGAAGTGGCTTTCCGTCAGGGTCAATCTTGGTTGACGCCCACGCCCCAATCGCAGCTAAACCGAAGATTACGAGAGGCTTGGACAATGGCCTACCCGTAACGGCGGCGGATAGGCCGGAAATCATCGGTTGCAAGAAACGCGCTGGAATCAAGCAAATCAGGAATGCAATCATCCCATCAAGGGTGATACGAAATCCGAGCGGAAACTTGAAATCACCCAAACTAGTGATCGCGGGCCGCTGTTGCCACAACTTTCTATACGTTCGGTTCGACATTCAACCACCTTATAGCTGCTGGAACAGGCCAGAAAGCCAGCCAATGAGAGGCCCAAACGCCTTCGGGTCAATTACCATCACGCCTACGATTACGGCAACAACGACCAACGAAACGAGCTTTGTATGTTTGTGCGTGATGAAGTACCACGTAGCCAGAATAGCCAAGAACAACAGGAACACGAACGCAACCTGCGGCATGACGTAGTTATACAATCCGCTTCCTGGTCCGCTACCGCCAACTCCTACAGATGGAACTCCTGATAATGGATTGCTTCCCATGTGATCTACCTCCCAAAAGTAATGAAATTTATTACGGAATGCGCTTCCGGTTCCAAGAACTGCACTATTGGTTCCAACAGCGGAACGTGAAAATGCAAATTAACCAACGCCCAAGAAAACCCGATAACAACGACAGCCAACTTGAAAATCAAGCAAACAATCTTTTCACGAATCGAATCAACTGGGATAGCCAGCGGCTCAGGCAACACGCGCACCCAATACGGAAGTGGCCAAAACAATTGAACGCCTTCCGGGTTGAATAGGTCGATGAATGGATGGCTTGCGTATCCAATCACCATAGACCATGCGAGGCTATCCCAAGGCATCCCTCTCGGCAAATTAAAGTACAGGAAACGGACCAATAAGGCCCATACGACGACAATTGCAAGTAAGCTGTGTGTGACAGTCCTGTGTTTCAAGAAGCGGGCGATTATGCCGACGAGCGGCACTCTATGCGACACCGCGCTCTCTGGGTGGTCGATATCTGGAACAGTGGCCGATAGCCCCGACGCGACAATCAAAACCGGAGACCACCAATGTAATGGAGCATGTGTTTCGACCAGTATCAATTCCATTGCCAGTGCTCCCGTCATCGAGTGGGTGCGGTAATTCAACGTTGTACCTCCTTTCTCAATCAAGAGGGGGTGACTAACCCCCGTCTTCCCACACCACCGTACGTACCGTCCGGTATACGGCGGTTCATGTTGTGTAACGAAGTGAGTCGTACCGTTCGACTAAGCTTACAAGTCCTTGGTTGCGCCAATAGGCAATTCCAAGGGCTTTGTTCACTTGTGGCGTATTTGCGAGGCGCCAATACCCTTTTCGGGAAGCGCTTATGAGTACTGCCCATTCGTTTGGGATGCCGAGTGCGACTAGATTGCGTTTCTTTGTTTTAGGTTTCTTCCATTGTTTCAGAAGGCACATCCGTAGTCGTCGGCGTATCCACTCGTCAAGTTCGGCGAAGACACTCCTGGTTTCGGCGTGGCGATAGTAGCCGGCCCACCCACGTAGGTAGGCGTTGAGCCGTTCTAGCCTTTGGGCCATCGATTGTCCCCTGCTTCGTTTCGTTAGTTCACGGACTTTGTCCTTGAAGCGCTTGAGGGACTTGGGGGCTACTCGGATTTTCGGCCGTTGGTGCCACGTGAATGAGAAACCCAGAAATTTGCGCTTCCAGGGTCGGTCTACCGCACTCTTTTCCACATTTACCCTGAGCTTTAATCGTCCTTCTACAAATCTTCGTACACTCTCCATGACCCGTTCTCCTGCTCGACGACTGCGGACGTA
Organism: uncultured Alicyclobacillaceae bacterium; assembly: GCA_963788285.1. Classification (GTDB taxonomy): domain Bacteria; phylum Bacillota; class Bacilli; order Alicyclobacillales; family Alicyclobacillaceae; genus Alicyclobacillus_A. The sequence continues at coordinate 20,978 of CAWBGB010000011.1, read as the reverse complement.
GACATTACAGTCATCTGCATAACGGGCGAACCGGTGCCCTCGGCGCATAAGTTCCTTGTCCAGGTCGTCCAACATAATGTTCGCCAGTAGCGGACTCAGCGGTCCGCCTTGCGAAACACCCTCGTCTGTTGTTACGCAGACTCCGTTGTACATGACACCGGCTTCTAGATATCGCCTAATGAGCCGCAACACTCGTTTGTCCTTAACTTTTCGAGCCACTCTTGCCATCAGCATGTCGTGGTTTACTCGGTCAAAGAATTGAGCCAGGTCAAGGTCTACAACCCAGCGATATCCTTGGGCGATGTAGCTTCGTGCCTGTTTCACTGCCTGGTGAGCACTATACCCTGGTCGGAACCCGTAGCTGTAAGGTGAGAATTCTGGGTCGAAGATGGGTGTGAGTACTTGCAGAAGAGCCTGTTGAATCAGGCGGTCAAGCACCGCTGGTATCCCTAGCATCCGTTTGCCACCGTCTGGTTTCGGGATTTCGACTCGACGTACGGGCATCGGTTGGTAGGTTCCACGAAGGAGTTCGTCACGGATGCGCGTCCAGTTGTCTATCAGGAATGGTCGAAGGGATTTTATTTCCATTCCATCGACGCCTGCGGCACCCTTGTTCTTCTCCACACGGCGCAGGGCCGAGAGCAGGTTCTCCCGCTCTACTACCTGTTCCATCAGGTTCGTACAATTCGCTTCGCGGGTTGGTTCGTTGGGTCGTGCCGGAGAGAAACTCGGCGCTTCCTCGGTCCCCCGTGGATTCACCACTTCCTCCCGAGGATAGCTCCCTTTCGGGATATTCGGCTGTCTATGCTTCTCTCTCGAACTTGCCATGAACAACCCTCACAATCATGTTCGGTCCTTCCCTGCATCGGCGTCCCTTTGCGGGTACTATGACCTCTGCTGACTCCTGCCTGTTCAGCGCCACCTTTCGATGACGGTTACCAGCTTTGCTGGCGTTCCGGGCAGGCCTCCCCGGGTAAGAGCGTTGTCTTTCCCTCCATATACCCACTCCATTTACTCTCGACAGCCTTCGGTAGCAAGGGCTTTATCTTGTTACGCAGACTCACCCAACTGTCGCTAGCCTCAATTGGAGTTCGTGACCCTTGGGCCGGAGGTTTGCCGCCGCCTTCCTTCAGATCCCACCTCACGATGGACACCTTTGGCTTAAGCTAATGGCTACTGCTACCTTCGCCATTCCGGACTTTCACCGTATAGACAACGCCCATGCCGAGCGCACATAAAAAAGCGCCTCTCGCATAAGCGGAGGCGTATGTCAGAATTACTCTTTATGCAAAGCTTCGAAAATCAACTTAGATACCTCATACACGCTAGGCATTCCGTAGTCCACGAATTGCATCAGTAACACTCTCCTTCGGTTTATTGTTTTTTCGCTTCAAACGTTTGTGTAGGTGTAGATGGAGCGCTGAAACTTCCGGTAATTTTGTTGCCTTTCAGTGTTCCAGACCATATCGCCACTCCATATCCTGTAGCCTCCACTGTTACAGTCCCGCCTTTTGTTACATTTCCAGTAACAGGCATCGTATCAGCTACATTCCCATCATCGATGCTTCCAGAAAGCGAACCGTCCTTTTGTTCTACCAAAGTCAACGTATCAACTTCGCTCATCTGTGAATACTTTACTGTCCACGTTCCGCTAACGTTGGGAGGCTTTGAGAAAAGACCAGATGCAATCAACCAACCAATCAATGCAGCCACAATTACTCCAGCAACGCCAACAGATAGCTTATTTCGAAGAATCCACGCCAAATTTGTATCACTCCAGTTCAATTTCATCCTACTCATAAAAGCGTCATTGTACGGCAACTTTGGACTGCCACAGACCCGAGATATATACGCCTTCGCTGTCTTCCATATCGTCAAACAGGGCCATTTGAACGCCGTTGTCACGCATTCTGTTTAACTTGTCTTTAGCTCGTTCTGCGTATTTTTGAACGGTGCTTTTTATAACACCCATCTCGTCCGCTATTTCTTGAAACGTCTTTCCTTCCATGAGCGAACGGAGAACACGCGATTCTTGGCGTGACAGGCGGCGCATATCGAGCGACAACGGAATCTCCGTTTCGTCGTTTTGGTCTTCAAACATATCGTAGCTGTCGTGGCTTACCGCAATGCTGGTCAAAATATCGGGGTCTACCAGTACCGTCCGGGTATCTTCGTAATCATCCCCGGTCATTTGTCGGAGGGAATATGTGAGGTTTTCAATCATGCTGGCGTAGACTTTCTTTTGTTCAAAGTCTTTGCAGAGGTTCTTTTTCTTGCGGAGAACGACAATTTGCTCTTGGTACTCACGAATGAGGTCTTGCATGTTCGTCACTCCTGTTCTTCGAGATCGGAACACGTGTGACACGCCCACCGCTGCGCGAGGCCGTCCTGTTCGGGCGTGACATACCGCTCGCATTTCGCATTTTCTCGGCGGTCGCGCAGACGTCCAGGTCGAAGCAAAACTCGTCGTTCAGGGATCAAACAGGTCCTGCGGTGTTTCCCATTGGACGCGTTACGACGTGAACAGTCCCGCGTTCAGCTTCATCGCGAAGCCTCCGTTTCCCCTCAAGCTCGATTTGGATCGACCTGTTCTCCTGCGAGAGCCGGATACCTTTGACCGCTCTGAGCTCTGTCTGTTTGTCGAGTTGGGAGACGAGACATTGGAGCGTGACCTTGATGCTGCTCACATTCGACTTGTCGGGAATTTTGACACAGCACACATCCGCCTGTTTCGGCTCCGGTTCCGTCACATTCGCCTTGCGCTTCATCACCCATCACCTCACCACGCTAGAAAAGCGCCTTACGACGCCAACTGTCGCCGACCATCCTGATTCCTTGGCACATCTCGAGAATGCGATCCACGATGGCGTCGCCCACGTTCGCGTACTTCGCTCGAATTTCGGCAAGGCTCATGTTCGTCGTGATGATAAGGGACCGATTGCGCTCGTAACGCGTGTTGATGATTTCGTAAACCGTCTGCTCGACCCAATCGCTGACTCTCTCCTTCCCTAAGTCGTCGATAATCAGCAGGTCGCAACGTGTGAGCCGTCGCATTATGTCCATCTCGGACACCCGGTCGTCACCATAGGCGCTGCGAACCTGGGCAAGCAGGCTCGTGACCGTGCCGAACACCACCGTGTGCTCGCGGCCGATGAGTTCCATAGCGATGGCTGCCGCCAGATGGGTTTTGCCGGTTCCAACCGTTCCGGTCAGCAGCAGCCCTTTGCCCGCTTCCGGATCGAACCCTTCCGCATACGCCTTGGCTGTCGCAAAGGCCTCGGCATTTGCGGGCGTAACCTCAAACCGCTCGAATGTCCTGGTCCGCCAACGTTCGGGAAGCGCGCTGCGGCGGAACAGCTCCTCGATGTGCACTTTCCGCTGCCGATCCTGTTCGAGACGCTCTTGTTCTTTGCGCTGGCGCCGTTCTTCCTCGCGCTTGCGGACGAATTTCGGGCAGTCGCAGACGAGCGGGCCGAACGGATATTCCGTGTCGCCGAGCTTGACGGTCGTGATGTGGCGCATGGGGCGACCACAATATCGGCACTCAGCCGCCGAAGAATTTTGCTTCGATGCGAGCCCACTCATCATCCGGTTGAGTGATTGACCGATGCTTTCCACCTTGTGCCCCTCCTTTCGTGTCCTTCAACTCCGACCCGTTCGATGCTTTGGCATGAATCTGCGCAAGGTGCGCCTTGCGGTTTTTTCCTCCACGGCCTTCCATCCGCCAGTTGGCGAGCGTGCTGCGGATGTATGAGAGCTTGCGGACGTTTTGCACCGCGGCCTGCTTGATCGCATCGAGAATCCAGTCCGCGGAGTATTCATCCAACAATGAGACAAGTTCCTCGGCCACCATACTCGTAACAGCGCCGATCTCGGATTCATAGACTTGCGAGACCAACGCAAGCGCCTTAGACGATGATGGTGATTTTCTGTCTTGTTTAGTTTCGTTTTGTTTATGTTTAACTAATGTGCTACCAGAACGCTGCTGCTGTGCCTCCTCAAACGCTCCTGCTATGCCTACCACTGCGTCAACGGTATGTCCACTGCTGTGACTCCTCCCGTGACTACTGCTGTGCCTACTTTTTGACATTCAAAACTGACCATGCGATACTTTCCGACGCTTGATTCGAATCGACCTTTTGGTATTCAATCAGGCCTTTCTGCACGAGTTGATTCCGTGCTTTATCAAGGCCCTGCCGCGAAAGACCGGTCATGAGTTGCAGCGTCTGATTGGTCGCAGTAAACCAGTCAACCCAACCGGTAGCGTTGTTTATGCTCATGAGCGAGTACCATAAAGCAACTTGACCTGTTGACGGACCGTTTAGCATTGACCAATCCCGGAACGCGTTCAACTCTCGAAAGAAGTTCATCGTGTCACTTCCCCGCTGACGGTACTATTAGAACTTGCCCTGGCTTATGTCTGAACTACCTAACCCGTCAATCCGCTCTATCTCGTTCACCACATCCCATGTGTCATGCTTTGTATCCACTGACCGTGCTATGGTCTATGTCTCTCCTGGTGCCACCACGTGAGATCCGTGTGCGATGTATGTAGGTCGTGGCCGTCGAAAACACTCACCGCGGCATCAGTTGCCCCATCCTCTCTATGGACTTCCATGTAATCAATTGCTGACCAAGGAATGAATCTGGAATATCCGTGAACATCGTTAATACTGCACCCGAATTGGTCTGAGGTACCCCATTTACCGCGTATCACGTAGTCACCCGAAGACATTGGAATGGTTACGTTCTCTCCTGCAAACATTGCTCCAGCCAATGCGCTCACGTTCCAAACCTCCTTTGTGCTAAAATGTCGGTGTGTTTTCACAAAGCCTTCTCGCTTACCGGCCAGGGACTGCGAGGAGGTCTTTTTGTGATGACCTTAAAACTTCGATATTTTCTAGCAGACAACCGATCACCGATTCACACATCGTTGCTGCTTTCCACTCACCTTGAGCGTCAAACTCCTTTTTTCTGTCCCGGAGTACGTCGATGGCGGCTTGCAGTTTGATGATGCTAGTCTCGAGTTTTGCAAGACCGCTTGTTGTGGTGATTGGATTGCCAACCACGCTAGACCGCTCTGTTGCAGCCACTTCGACGCCATAGGTCCTCATCCAGTCCACTGTGCTCATCCGTGACATCTCGTTCACTCCTTCCGCAAGTTTCACGATTTGCTGTATTTCTGCACGTTTTGTGCAAAGTTCCCGTGCTAAGGTGTTAAGTGCGTAGCCAGCACGGTTGCCGTTAAACAGGTCGTAGAATGTTTCAAGACCTTGCATACCTGCGATCACAAAGGAGGTCAGCGACTTACCACCACATGCCGTCATCCAATCGAGCATGAGTTCCGGACTTAGCGGCGCGTGTGCGCTCTCAATCCTGCTGATCAGGCTTCGGTCTACGTTCAGCTTTTGAGCCAACGCTTCTGTCGAAAGTCCTGCCCCCTGACGTAATAACCTGAGCATCTTCCGCACCATTGCGTCCTTTCTCCTCACGTTCTCACCTCCCCTCAATGACTTGTCCAACTCTTCCCCGGGGCGGCTCACTGTCGCCCCCAAATCCTCCACTAAAGTTGAGATTCACTTGAACATCCAACGACGTATCGACCACCAACCGGGACACGAGCCAGTCTCCGCGTTCAGACCATCCTCGAACTGGTGCAAGAGATACTTGCCGACTTAGCCGTCGAACTTCGCAAGACACTACAGCGAGGTCGACATTAAGCTGTCGATTTCGGCTGAGTAGCTTTTCCTTGTTCTCGTTCTTTCCGCATGGCAGCCTCAACAAGAATCCTGGCGATGATGCGCTGCGCTTCTCGGCTGATTTTGGACTCAACCACTACGCCACCTCCTCGTTAAGGCTTATGCCGTCTCCGCTTGGTCACTTTCGAGACACCTAGCCACTTTTCTGAGTGGGCCAAACCGCTGCTCTTGTATCTTGATGACTGTTTCAAGGAACGCACTGTCGGAGTGAATCCAATACAGCAAAACGTGCATACCTACATGAGATTCCGCTCGTCGTTTACGTCACTGAACGTGTCCCGCTCTGGATGCACCTTGTAGCGCCCCCTCGGGATGACGTAGTGGACGTGATGACCAGCTCCGCCACAACCCCGGCAGTAATCGTCGCGGTCCTTGATACACTCGTGCATTTCCGTGGTGTACGGCGTCCGTTTGAGTTTCTTCCGCTATGGGTATGCTCTTTTAGAGGAACTAGACAGCTGAAGCGGTGTTTTGCGTTTAAGCGTGCTTCGCTTCATGCGATATCAACTTGATTAAGCCGTTTCGTTCGATTGCAACGATTTGACGCATTCTTTGTCAAAAAAAAGTGTCCAATCGAACTCCAAATACGAAGCAATTCTCTTGGCGACCGCGACACTCGGTGTTCTTTCGCCCGTTTCAATCAAGGAGTAGTGTCCACGATGTATTTGGCAGTGCGCAGCAACCTCTTCTTGCGTCTTATGGCCACGGAACTGAACCAGCCACTGTCGCCGCATTCGGTCTGTGCCTCCTTTCTTTTGCGTCGTTACGAAGCAATTACACTTTCATTATATGCGTCATTTTGACGCAGTCAAGTGTTTTCGCTTCTTTTCGAAGCAGTTGTGTTTTGCTTCAATTAGACGCTTTATGATTAGTTCAGACATGAATGGAGGATTTACGTGTGAAACTTCACGAACGTATCGCCCATTTACGCAATCAGCAAGGGTTTACTCAGCAACGTGTAGCTGATGCCATTGGAATTTCACGTGGCGCATACGCAAATTATGAAGTTGGCACACGCGAACCGGACGCTGAGACACTTAGTAAACTTGCGGATCTATATCAAGTTTCGACGGATTACCTCCTGGGCCGAACCGACGATCCAAAGGGAACGGCTGGATCGACATCCGATCACTCCATCTCCCCCGAAGAACGCGAGTTTCTTGAATGGGTAAAGGAACACGTAACAGGGCACTTCTTTTATGATTTTCACGAGTCGAAAAACAAGGAACAGTACATGGAGAGTCTGCGATTGATATGGAAATTAGAGAGGGGCCGGAAGCCGGGGCAAAAGCAAGGGGAATGATCAATGATAGTTACGTTCGATGTTCTGGTATTCGTCTGCATTTTGGTTATGGTTGGCCTGCAGTTCCGTGAACGACTGACTCACGCGAGAAAGGCACTGCTACTTGGAACGTTCGTGACGAGTGCTTCTGGGTTGTTCAATGCTACCTACATTATCTTTGGAGGCAAGGTGTGGATCCTAGGCCAGATCGCCTGCGGGGCTATAGGTATCGTTATCATTGTGTACTCGATGTGGGCCAGTGTGAGGGATATGTAACAGAACTGGGCAGAAGCAACGGGAGTAAAATCAAAAGCACTAGTCACGCCTTATTCGCGCGGCCCAATAACCGGCAAACTATGCGTTTTATCGGGATATTTAACTTCAACCATAGATAGAGCAGCGGTACGATGTCAAGCATTTAAGTTAACGTAATATTTGGCGTACCCATGCTTTTTGGGAGGTGGATCGAAAGAAGGCAACACCAAACTAAGCCCACCATATCCGGATTCAAAATGTTTCCTGAAAATCCATTAATCAGTGGGATAGAATCGACAAGGTTCGGTTAAACGGTTTGTCGGATCCCTCCTTGGGGCACGTAAAGTCGATTGGTCTTCAGCAGATAAAAGACCAATCGCATCAGTTTACGGGCTGTAAGCGCAAGGGCTCGTCCTTCGGCAAATTCTTTCGGCTCCGCTTTCTTCTTGGCGTAGTACTCGGCAAAAACAGGGTCGTGCACCCGGACGCTGTTCGCCGCCTCTATCATGTAGTACTTGAGATAGCGGTTGCCAGAATGAATCAGCCGGGTTCGGTTTGCTGTAAATTTCCCGGACTGGTGAACGGTCCAAGCCAGCCCTGCGTATTTCGCTGCTTCCTTGTGGTTTTTGAACTGGCGAACATCCAGTTCGGACAATATTCCGGAAGCAAAGATGGGACCGATACCGGGAATGGAATCAAGCGTTTGCGGGACAGTCGCCAAATGATCCTCGATGCCTTTACGAAGCGCCTTTAACTGTTCCTGTACCGTGCGAATCACGCGGATGCTTGAAGCCATAGCTAGATTGACAGAGTCCGCCATGGCTTGCGGTAATCGATACGAGGATCGAGCAGCTTTTTGTAAGGCGCGGGCGACCGCCTCAGGATCGTCGAACCGATTCTTGCCGTGCTGCACAAGGAAGTCGATAAGACGTTCAACGGACATCTCGGCAAGTTCTTCGGTCGATTCGAATTCTTCCATGACAGCCAGCGAGGTGGCTGATAACTTGTTTCTACGAAACGGTCCGGTGATGGTGTAATCACTGAACTTGAGAAACAAGTTGGTCATGAGAAAGTTGCTCTCCCGGGTAAAATCTTGCATCAGGTGGTAGCGAGCACGCGTCAGGCGCTGCAACGCCATGAGCGGTTCACTCCATGTGAACGGATGCGGTAGATGTCCGGAACGGAGCTTGGCTGCGATGAACCAGGCATCGACTCGATCGTTCTTGGGGGCGTCCAAGTAGTGCGACTTCTTGAACTCCTTGATGAGACTGGGATTAAAGACGTACACGTTCTTATGGCGGACGCCGAAATCCAAGTGACGTTGGATGTACATGGCGGCATGGGTCGAATAACAGCCAGTGTGCTCAAGACCGAAGAGAACCTCTTCTGCGTGGTGTTTCTGTACAAGCTTGGTGATACGATCCTGAAACTCTAGGATTCCGGGACGATTGTTGGTGACGGAGAAACGGCTGACAGGTCGCTTCTCATCGTCCCGAGTTAAACAGCAAACCGAATTGGCTTCGCTGCTTACATCAATTCCGACAAACAAGGGAGATGGCATAGCAATCACCTCCTTTGATTGGAATGAAGATGCCTACGGCCTTGGGATGTCCCTGGGAAACCCGTGAACGACAGCCTTGCGAGCTATTGGAATACACCGGGGGCCATCGGTGCACGTGCCTCCCTCTGCTTGCAGGAGGGATGGTCAACCGGGAGACAGTCAGCGTGTAGGTCTATTCCACGGGGCCAGGGGTACACTCTAAATTCGGAAGACACCCTCATGACGAGGGGCGACGGGAGGAAACGGAACATTCCCTTGGTAGACACCTACGGCTATTTTCCCAAAGACAGCCCAAGGCCGTAAAAACACTGTGTCTGAGTTACTGGTTATGGCGGATGATTCCTTACGGCTCCCGCGCTTCCGCTTGGGCTACATCCACCTACTAAAACCATTTATTTTTAAGGAACAAAAATTTAAAAGAGCAACTATATTTTGGTTTTATGTAAACCAAATTGGTAGCTGCTCTTAATATACAAGGAGGAATGGATATGCGAAGCAAATTATGGACAAGGATCATGGACTGATCAGCGCGGCCGTCAAAATCAGCAGATGACGGATCGGTTAGTGTGGCTTTCGCCCCATCCACTGCCAAAGCGGACAGCATCCGTTTGTCCGTATGGTGCTCAAACGCTGACGTTTATAGATCGGTCGGAACGGACAACAGTGGAGGTTCATGATTGACGTTCAGATTAGAGCCGCTGCATACGTTGGACGTACAATTCATACCCCAATCTGGAAAGACAATCCGGCTGACTCCTGTGTTGGTTGGGCAAAAATCGTGCGGACAATCGACGACACCATGGCTTGTGAGGATTTTGGTACCTGACTCAGTACATTGCGCATCACATGGCCCCTGCACCGCTGCCATGTAGCTCCGACCAGCGTCGTTTCAATCGCCGTTCTCAGTCCTTCATGAGCATCACTAATCGCCAGTTTGACGCCCCTTAGCCCTCTTGCCACCAGGCTCCGCAGAAAGGTCAGCCATAATGAACCGTCTTCGCTTGTTCCAAGGTCATAGCCCAACACCTCGCGCTCGTCGGTTACTTTCACACCAACGGAAATGACACACGCCATACTCTAGACCCGACCACCCTCACGAACCTTGGGGAAGGTGGCATCCAGCCAAACATAGGGGAACTCACCTTCAAGTGGGCGACTCTTAAACGCATGGACAACCTCATCGAGCTCCTTGGTCGTTGCCAATTCCAGGGGTCCAATGGGAAGTTCAATTTTTGGACGCTGGAAGGAATTTAGTTTTACAAAAGGAAGAAAAGTCAATGTAGATTAGGGAGAGTACTATGCGACGAGATTTAATTGCTTCAATGGTTATCGGAACAGTCTTTGGATGGCTTTGGTTGTTTATTGCAGTGACAACTTCATCGTCTTTTCCAAACTAGTTAAGAACCATGGTCACTGCATTTGCGATAGCGTTGTTGGCATTGATTATAGATGAGGTTATAAGTAGCACAGGGAGCGACAGGAGCGTGAATCCCTACATCCGCATAAGAATGCAAAAAACGGTATAAAAAACGCGGCGTTTTTGAGCATCATTAAGTTACGGAAAACAATACGCGCGCCAAACAGAAAATGGGCGGCCCTGCCACACCCTGGCAGGGCCGCCTTGATTGTTGCTTTCACGGACTCAAGTTAAGGCGAACCCTGTGGTAAGCGGTAGAAGGTCTGTTACAGGTACTTTCAAGCTCATGCATACGAAGTACTACTTGTGGAACATGCGCCAAAGCCATACAGAGAGTGCCTTCCAAGAGTTCGAATGTATTAGGATGCTGGCGGTGTCGGTACGGTAGAACCGTATTCGATATTAAAGCCGTCAGTGTCTGAATCGGGTGTAGATGGAGTAGAAACTTGGACTCCGTTCTGGATCATCACTCCACCCTCAGTATCTGTTAAGTTAGGATTACCACCATTGACTGTACCGGGGTCAAATGTCGTCTCTCCATAGTCCGCGAGCTTTGCGACGCGACCATTGACCGTTGGGGCTTCTTGGATCCACTCTGCGGATGTTTGTGGGCCTGAATATGCTTGTTGAGTTGAGAAAGACTGTCCTGTTGTAACGTCCTGAAGGGTGATGGACCATGTTCCGCCCCCCAGGTTTTGGATGGACGCATACATGTGATCTCCGGGATGAATCGTCATTCCAGATATCACTGTTTCCGCTGCGGGTAGGATTTCCCACCATGCCTGGTAATGTGCCGAACCGCCGTAGTAATCCTGCTCCGTACCTGTCTGAATGAGGCTGCTGTTATTGAAGCCGTCAATTCCTATCCAGCTAGATGAATACGTTGCTTGGCGGGTTGCCTGTACAGTGGGTACGACCCAGTTGCCAGTGATGCTGTTAAACCCACTTCCAGTAATTGCATAACCAGACCAGTTGCTCGATGCCCATGAAGAGTTCGTTCCGTGGGTCTTGGGGGCCTTTTCTGCGATTCGAGGTGCATGTGAGATGACTGGCTGTTGTGCAGCGCTGGCAGCTAGAGGTGCAGCTAGGCCGATCGCCCCAATGCATGCTACGGTAAACATTGAAGTCTTCGCTAGGATGCTTTTCATCTCTCATCACCCTTTATTTGATTATTTTGACTTGATAGATAATATTTCTCTGGGTTTATGAAAGTTCCTGCATCCAAAGTTGGCATAAAAAATTTTGAGAGATCGAAAACCGAGAGAAACAGTCAGTTATTATATTGATAGATTAGGTAGGGTTGAATGATTGGACTTCCCCTAGTTTCCTTGACACAGGGTTTAAGAGAGTTGAAGTTCTTTACGTATGGCAGTGCTCGTATTCCTGCGGCGTAAGATAACCCAGTGCAGAGTGCATTCGCTTCGTATTGTAAAACATCTCGATGTACTCGAACACTGCGTTCTCCGCTTCCCGGACGCCAGCAAACTTCCCTCCGGCCAGGAGTTCCGCCTTCAGCGTTTTGTAAAACGCCTCCATAACTGCGTTGTCGTACGGATCCCCCAGGCGTGACATGCTGATGACTCCGCCATGACGCTTTACGGTTTCTTGATACCGCCGACTCGTATATTGTGATCCTCGGTCTGTATGGACGATCAGCCCCGTCGGTGGCTGTTCTCGGCCTACGGCCTGCAGGAAAGCGTCAATCACAAGTTGTTCGGTCATACGGGTTTTCATCGCCCCCCCAACAACCTTTCGCGAAAAGACGTCGATGTAGGTGGCCAGGTACAGGAATCCGTGCTGTAGTGGAATGTAAGTGATGTCTCCCACCCATAACACATTCTTGGTCTCAGCGGTAAAAGCCCGCTGAACCAGATTCTCCACAATCCGCCCGGCGGACGGCTTGCGACCCAGACGATGTTTGCGTCGCCACGGCAGGGCCACAAGGCCCATTCGCTGCATGTGTCGGGCCACACAGTTCTTGCTCGTAAAGATGCCTCGCTTACAAAGTTCCATCGCGATACGTGGGCTCCCATAACGGCCCTTGAATTCACGATATACCTCGCGTATCGCGTCCATGAGCAGCTCACTGTCGATTTGTCGCTGGCTCTTGCGGCGCTTGCACCAATCGTAGTAGGCTTGCCGGCTTACTCGCAGGAGACGGCACATCACCTTTACTTCGTAGGTCTGTGCGTTTTCCCGGATGAATTGGTATTTGACTTCTCGACCCCCTTCCAGTATGCCTGAAATTTTTTTAGGATTTCGTTCTCCATCTCCAGCTCTTCAAGCCGCTTTTGCAGACGCTTGATTTCCCAATCGGCATTACGAATGGGTATTCCGTTGCCGGAAAAAGCGTCCTCACCATGAGTTTGGTACTCATAAACCCACCGGCTAAGCATGGTCGGGAGAATCCCAAGCACCTTGGCAACGTGGGAGACCTTCTTGCCTTCCTCCAATACCTGCCGGACGGCTGCAACTTTGAAGGCTTTATCATATTTCCTTCGCTTCAAAAAATCATCCCCTTTACACCGAGTCTGGCTTGGTCTTAACCCCGCGCTAATTCTGTTTTGGCTCGGACCAGCAGTCTTTTTCGCGACGGCCTTGCCTACGTCTGATGCTTTCGAACAAGTGATGAATAAGTTAAAGAGTGTCGCACCGACCATGACCTCTTCGTTAAAAAGGGCTACCACTTGAGATTGACAGCCTTCAAGGGGGCGTACTGGATATGGCAACTGCACTCAATCGTAACGTATATGCTGTTTTACACCCGTACAAGGATGGCCGAACTAATGTCGCAGGGGAGGTGTGAGTTGAAGGTCATTTCAAAAGGAGGAAGTCCGATTGATAAATGCCGTTGTGTTTGATGCGTACGGGACGCTATTTGATGTAAATTCGGTTTCAAGGGTCTGTGAGAAGCTTTACCCTGGTAATGGAGAAATCATCAGCAGGGTCTGGCGTCAAAAGCAGCTTGAATACACTTGGCTGCGCTCCCTGATGGGCCGTTACAAAGACTTTGAACAGGTAAATCGTGATGCGCTTCGGTTTACACTGAATCAACTCGGGAAAACCTATACCGATGCAGACATTGATACATTACTGGACTCGTATTTAACACTGCCACCGCATCCAGAAGTCGAGTCTACTCTCAGATTATTGACATCCCTTCGGCGAATGATCCTCTCAAACGGAACAGAGAAGATGCTTCAAACAATGATCAGACACGCAAAACTTGAGTCATATTTTGATCAAATCCTCAGCGTGGATAGGGTACAGGTCTACAAACCAGCTCCTAGGGCATACGAATTTGCCCTCGCGGCGGCAAATGTACCTAAAGAAGATATCCTGTTCGTGTCGTCAAATGGCTGGGACATCGCTGGGTCAAAGTCTTTCGGGTTTACTGTGGCTTGGGTGAATCGAGTTGAAAAGCCCATGGAGGAACTCAGCGAACGTCCAGATTTTATTGTTTCAAATTTGATGGAACTTGGTCAAATAATCATTTGAATGTGGTGATCCTTCAGCATGCAAGGCTGTGTCCGGAAACGTTTGTTATGTAGACTTATTGCATTAACGCCCCCTTTAGCGCAATAAGAGCTCGTATCGAAGCCCTGTGTGACATCGTCCCCGCTAACCACAAATAATTATCAATCCTGATTTGTTCCATCAGGAGCAATCGATAGACCACTTCGCCTTGTTCGTCATACGAAAACACCATGATTTGGTCCTGCTGAATTTGATCGAACATGAAAACCGCTTCCTGATTCCCATAAATCAATCCGCCACACTCGTCTCAAGTTTGGTTGTAAAATACCATTCCAGCGGCTCCATCTTGATTACCACTGCGCTTAACGATTAGTCATCGATTATGAGCGGTTCACCAGCCAAGATAATTTCAGAAGAACCTAGTCCTGTTTGTCGTCCGTCGTCTTTGCGCGGGTTTCTGCCCTTGCCTGTCCATAGCGTACTTGTTCATAGGCTTGCGTCAGGAGGAGGTCTTCGTTTGATTTCATCGCCATGGGAAGGCGTGCCCATAATTCTCGAACCGTTTCCCCTCGTCCGATAGTGTAGCCTTCTGTGTGCCAGACCTTGAGTCGCTTTTGGTAGGCGAGTCGGGTTGGGTCGTCGGTCGGATCGAGTTGAAATACATCAATATGCCGATCTCGCCGAATCACCGTCGGAGCAATCTTTACCTGCTCACCCGGTGTTGGAGTCTCCTTCTGTCGCTGCGTGAGCAAGTATATGAGTGCACCAGCGAGCAGAATTCCCAGTAAGATGGCCCACACCGTCCATTGGAGCATAGGGGACGTCGCATGCGCGTTCGAGAGACTTTGCGTTATCTTGTTGTCGGTTGCTTGCATGAATTGATTGGTTGTGTGAGGTTTTGCATGAATGAGACTTCGTAGTTGCTCGACTAAGGGCGAAATCACGGGCATTAAAACGAACGCCATCACAGCACAGACAATCAGCAGCGAGGCCCCTGCGGCTATCGGCCCTAAGCTGCCTACGAGCACCGCCAAGGTCAGCACACCCGCACCACTATACAATACCGCCTGTTGAGAGAGCCCAGTGGATTTGGCTTGGACGTGTCGTGCAAGTCCGAGCTCACCGAGTAACAGTCCGATGGACATCACGGCGGTGAACAAGATGACACCCGCGCTACGAGCCGCCGGAGAGGTGGCGTCTTTCATGATATAAATGAGGACGCCCGTGACGGATAGTCCCGTAAATATCCTTAGATTGATGATACAGCCATCACTCACGTCCGCTTGCAGGACGTGGGGAAGGCAGAGGGCGGCACTAGCGACCGCCGCAAATAAGGTTGTGATGATCATTCCTACATCGGCATGGAGGATTGAAACACCTAGGACGAGTATCACGGCATCGACCACGGTGGCTAGGCAGAGTGAAGCACGCCACGAGGTATGGCGGAGCAAAACCGTCATTGACACACCCGTCAACACACAGCAAGCCAGCGGGACCAGAAGATAAATCGGCCAAGATTCGTGATCCCAGGAAAATGTGACGGTGAAATAAAAACCCGCGAGTCCATTGAGAATCCCGGTCCACGTTTGCACCGTGTTACTTAAGTCCTGCCATGTACATCCTTTGTACTGCGAGAGAGTAACGTCCTGGTTGCTGTGCTGATTCATCGCGCTCATCCCTCCCCCTTCGTTGCATCACTCGTAAACTGGACGCGATGGAACCGTTCCTCGACTTTCTGTAACGGGTGTTTGACAGCACTCACGAAGTCGACTTGTTTCCCGGAGCGACGCAACCGATCTATCAGCTTTCGGTGTTCATCCGTTTCAAACGCGCTAAACAAGATGATTTGTTGTGGTATTGACTGTCGATGTTTCAGGATGTGCCTCAAAATGACGTCCAACGACTCTGCTGCATACGGCTGTACGTGGCCAAGGAGTGAACGAATGGATGCGCCGTTCATCCGGCCAAACATCGATGCACCACGGCGAGAAGAGATCACGGCGTTTGTCGCAAATGACAGGTGTGCGCCCGCCTTCTCGAGAGAGAGTGCTACAGCGGTGAGATAGCCAACGAGTTCCTCAAACGGTTCCCGAACGGTACCGACCCAGTGCGGATCGGCGGTCTGGGCGTTTAGAATGAGCAAAATATCGATGTCGGTGGACGAGAAGAACTGTTTGGTGACGAGTTTCCCGAGCCTTGCGCTTGCGCGCCAGTGGATGTAACGGGCCGGATCGACTTCTTGATACGGGCGAACGCCCTTGAACATCGTCTCGTCCGGAAATAACCACCGGTCCAGCGTACGGTCGCCTTGACTCGCCAAAATTTTTCCACTCTTGGGGGTTGGAGCTGGATTTGGACGAATCGCGATCTTGGCAATGGGTTGGTCGTACACATACGTGTTTCGAAGACCGATACCCTCGTGCATCCGCACGAACACACCCTTGACTACGGCAGGGCCGCGGTGAAATCCGTAGAGTGTAAACTCAATCTGAACGCGCCGACGCGCCAGCACGTACGTGGCAAAGACGAGGTTTGGTGACTCAACGTCCGGCAATATCGACAACTCCCGCGGCAAGTTGACGTGAACCTCGGCAAACGGAATCGGAAGCCACGCTCGATTGATGAGGGTAACCGTGAGTGGCACCGCTTCCCCAATGTCACATTCATGTCTAGGAAAGTCGACAATACAATCTACCTTATCTTGTACGACACTCGCCCACCACCGGGGCCACACCCAAATCATAACGGCGACGATGACTACCACCCACAAGACAGCGAGCATACGCTACACCTCGGATCGTTCGTTTGGTAGCGGTACGCTCTGCAGGACATCCTGGAGAACGCGTTTCACGCCGTCCTCACCCATCCAGTCGATGTTTAATTGCAACCGATGAGCCATCGTTGGGTAAAGCGCCCGTTTTACGTCGTCGGGCGTGACAAACGTGCGTTGTGCCAGATAAGCCAGTGCCTGGGCATACTGCGTGAGTGCAACGATGGCGCGAGGGCTCGCCCCTAGCTCAACTTGGTCATGCGTGCGCGTCTCGCGACACAAGTTCACGATATAACGCAACACGTCGTCACTGACAAGGATTTGCCGGACTTCTTGCTGCGCCTTTACGACGTCTGCTTCGGAAAGAACCGGCGACAACTCCTCGTCTTCTGTAAAGACGACGCGGCGTACCATGTCGATTTCATCTTCTGCAGAAATGTATCCCAGTTGCAACTGTACGAGAAACCGGTCAAGCTGCGCCTCGGGAAGAGGGAAGACGCCCTGTGATTCGATAGGATTCGCCGTCGCGATTACAAAAAATGGTTTAGGCAATGCATAAGTGACTCCGTCCGCAGAGACCTGTTTTTCCGCCATCGCCTCTAATAACGCCGATTGCGTGCGCGGCGTCGCACGGTTAATCTCGTCCATCAAGAGAACATTTGTAAAGATGGGGCCTCGATGGAATGTAAATTGGTTGTCGCTCGGATGAAATACCGTAGCACCCACGACGTCGGCCGGAAGCAAATCGGGAGTTCCTTGAACGCGGCGAAAGGATAGACCAAAGACCGCTGCCAAGCTCGATGCGAGTCGAGTTTTTCCCGTTCCTGGTACGTCTTGTAGCAACACGTGTCCTCCAGCGAGACAGGCGGCTGTCACCAGCTCCAAGGTATTCTGCTGACCTACGATTTTTTTTGCGAGTTGTTCAATGATGTCTGGAATTCTAGATTGTATAGATGTAACGGGCGATTGAATCAAGAATAAACACCCTCTCCAGTTCACTACATGTCATTGTACATCGATATTTGGATATATGTTGAAATCTTCTGACCTGTAATTGAAGAAGGGAGCCGATGCCTTTGTGTCGCATAA
This sequence comes from uncultured Alicyclobacillaceae bacterium, assembly GCA_963788285.1. GTDB lineage: Bacteria > Bacillota > Bacilli > Alicyclobacillales > Alicyclobacillaceae > Alicyclobacillus_A. Next base: position 3,368 of record CAWBGB010000011.1, on the reverse strand, counting down.
GCCCCTCCATAAGTTCAATAAAGATTCTATTCAAAGATTACCTAATTCCGAAAGAAAAGAAGATCAACAAAAAGCGAGACGAAGGAAAGCCACATAAGCTCGTTGTCGTAGCATGCATAAACAAGTTAATCCATTGGATCTATGCATTATTTACACGAGGAGAGTCGTTCCAAGACGTGGCTTAAATTCAAAATCCACGATACACATGAAATGCCTTCCAATACCCAAAGGAGGGTTATTTGTCATGCCTTTTTGAATGTAACACATTTGGACGCACTTTTTTACTGGCAATCTTGACAAACTATTAGCTGGTTTAACGACAGTAGACGTGTCAATGATTCGATATTTTAGAACCTTATAAACTATATACATCTATCACCAGTCCATCAGAGTAAAGGGGGGTTGAAAAAACGCTCCCCTGTCCCGTATGGTTAGACCCTCCACCGCAGCCAACCACATCCGGGATGGGTGGTTCGCGCACGACATGTGGTAATTTTGAGCGTCCGGAAACCATTATGTAGCCTTATTTCACTGACACGCCCTAATGTAATTATTACCCCATGCTATTTTCTTCCCACAATAAGAGCTCGATTGCCATGTGCATGCAAACAAGCGGCTTGGAATCCAACCTCACGGATCCATAAGATATGTTCTTCCAACAAAACTGGGAAATCACCCCGATCTTGCACGATGCGTTCGTGGTCCTGGAAGCTGTCACCTTCATGAATCGCCACTGTAGATCCGTACAGGCTATCTTGCCGTTTCCATATCTGGTGATAGAGGCTCCACAAACCTGAAGTTTCAACCCGAATCCTGTCGAGCAACAGGAACAAACCTTCAGGTTCCAATATGTCATAAATCCTTTTATACACTGCGTGCATCTGTTCCCGTGAAAGATGGTGCAGCGATTGAATTGCGATGACGTGTCCGTACGTATAGGGTGGTAATTCGAGAGATTGAAAGTTGCCCAAATTACCTTTTATGGACACAAACTGGTGCTCGTACGTACCCAACCGTTTGTGAGCCAGTTGCATCATGGCATCAGAGTTGTCCACACCGACAATCTTTGCCTGAGGGATGCGCTCAAATATCAACTTCTCAATTTGCCCCGACCCATATCCGAGATCGAGAATCCATTGATTTGACTGAAATGTGTTCGTCAAAATGGTCAATAAAATATCTAACTGCTCTGGTCGCAGGGGATTCGCGTTGATTGCACTTTGATCCCATTGCTCAGCGGTACTCGGGTCGCTCCAATCCTGAACCATCGATATACCTCCATATTATTTTGTTCAGCTAAATGATACCTCATGTTTCTCCCACTCTAGTGGGCGTGTTAATTGTATCGTACAAATTACTGGTCAGTTTTTCACATCCAGTAACGCCTTTTCTGTCTACTTCAGTTTTAAGCGTCCCATGGTTGTACTTCGTTCAGGTAGGGTCTTATAACTCACGAATCTAAAACCGATTGATTCAAGAGGAATCCCACTTATAACATCCCAGTCGTAAACGTCGTCCAGAGCCACATCAATAACGTTTCTTAGCTGTAACCTAAAGTGCACTCGTTTCTCAAACGTCGCTTCTTCAGCTAAACTCCCTCTATGATCTTTCGTTTTCTCGCGTATTCTAGCTCATTCGCAGTATTTCGCAGTTAACCCAGCAGACGATTCGGGTCGACTATCCCAATAAGGAAGGTTCTGGACCACAAGGGTGCACTCAAATAAGGGGTATGCCCCTTTTGCTAGAATATGGTTGCACATTGGAGCTCCACATACACCTTTGCGGCTTACCCTCCCATGTCTCACAGGGTCCTCGTTTCGTCCCGTTTCATTCCTTCGTCCTGCCTGTCAAAGGGTGGAGACCAGTAGTTTGCTGCCCGGCAGGGTCGTTGCCCCAAGGTTAAGTTTCGTACCGGTTTCTCCGTGCTTCGTTTGTCGTTTGCGTTTACTGCGAGTTAGCTAGATATCGAGAAACTCCAAGATGTTAAGCGGCATTCTGTAAACGTGAAATGTGTACGGGTCCGAGCACCTTTACTGGATCGTACGGGACTTGTTTCCGTCCCAATGCGAACAGCACTCGAATCAGTCGGCAACTCAGTGCAATCGCTGACTGCATCCGCTTTAGTGGATTCTGCGATCTCTGTGTATAGTAACGGTGCAGCGCCTGAAACTCTGCGTTCTTTGCCAGTAGTGGTATAACGCAGCGGAACAACAGTGACCTTAGCTTTGGACGTCCACGCTTGCTAATTGTCGTTCGTCCCTTGTGTTTACCAGAACTGTTCTCCTTAAGATTCAGCCCTGCCAGCTTCTGTATCTGCCTGGCATTGTCGTAGCCGGAGAGATCCCCGACCTCAGCTAGGAATCCAGCGACGGTAACCAACCCTACACCAGGCACACTAAGCATTTGCTGCGTCCCAGGTATCTGACTCACCAGTCGCTCGACTTCGTTCATGAGAAGCTCTAGCTGCTCTTGGTACAAATCATATTGACTGAGCAGAATCATCAGCTCGTGGCGTGCCATCTGCAGTCCTTCAGTCAACCCGATTGACTGTTCTGCCATCTCCTTCAGAAGGTTCGCCTTACTGATTCCAACGCCTCGTAAAATTCCGTTCTCTCGCCATGCCTGAACAATTTCGGATGCCGTCTTTCCCCGAACATCCACCGGACAAGGGAATTGGTGCAAGCATACAAGAGCTGCTTTGCCCTCCCAATCCTTGAATACCGTCGTGAACTCTGGAAAGAAACGGTCCAACCAATTATGAATACGTGCCTGTACTCGCTTCAGGTCCTCAGACAAACGATCTCTTTCGTTCATTCCCACGCGCAAATCCGCGTAGATATCCTCGGGAATGTGAGGTACAGAGTACCGTCCGTCTTTGACCAATTGTGAAATCACACGTGCATCCTTGCGGTCGTTCTTGGTCGGGTTGTTGTCCTCAAGTTCTTTGGTCTTTTTCACATGCATGGGGTTAACCAAAACCACCTGAATTCCCTGATGACGCAGAAACTGCGCGAGATTCATCCAGTAATGCGCTGTCGGCTCTACACCGAATACGACGTTGTCACAGCTGTGGTCAACCATGAGTGACCGGATCCAGGTCAGTAATTTCTCAAAGCCACGTCGACTGTTGTCAAAGGTCAGCGGCTTGCCGAGTTCCACGCCCCGTACATCGCTTGCACGAGCTACGTGCACTTTCTTCGCAATATCTGCACCAACGACCAGAGTGGAATCCGTGATGCGGCGAATCTTGCTGTTCTGCGTTATACTCATGTTGTAGTTCTACCTCCTGATTAGTGGTGTGTTTTGGACGACATCAACACTATCAGGAGTTTTTTATTGCCTCAAACCCGATTTTGCTTCTTAACAGG
>CAWBGB010000010.1:0-12090 GCA_963788285.1 uncultured Alicyclobacillaceae bacterium | reverse complement strand
AGAGTCTCATTAGGTGGTGTAAATTCTGAGGCTGGATATTGACGAAAAAGCCATCGAGTGCAATCTACTAAAGTGACGCCAACCACATTAGTAGAGGAGGCAACCTCGATGGCTTCTATGGATAAGATCGCACTTTTGGAGCTGATCCGCAAGATCGGTTTAGAGGATGGGGATATCGATTTTCTGCGGGAGGGTCTGAAGATGCTCGCAGAAGCCGTGATGGATGCCGAGGTCAGTCAACTCATCGGTGCTGAGCGCTTCGAACGAAGCACGGAGCGCAAGAATTACCGCAACGGATACCGTCGCAGAGAGTGGGATACGAGGGTCGGAACCATTGAATTGCAAATTCCCAAGCTCCGGAAAGGCAGCTATTTCCCCAGTTTGTTAGAGCCACGGCGGAGAGCGGAGAAGGCGTTGCTCAATGTCGTGCAGGAAGCCTATGTGCATGGCGTGAGCACCCGCAAAGTGGATGAACTCGTGGAGTCGTTGGGTATCGGTGGAATCAGCAAGAGTGAAGTGTCTCGAATCTGCAAGGAGCTCGATGAGGTTGTCCAAGCGTTCAAGAATCGCCCGTTGGAAGGGGAATTCCCGTATGTCTGGCTGGATGCCACCTTTCCCAAGGTTCGTGAGGGTGGCCGGGTCCAGAGCATGGCGTTCGTCATTGCCATTGGCGTGAAAGCCACCGGCGAGCGTGAGGTGCTGGGCTTTGACCTTGGCACCAGCGAGGACGGTTCCTTCTGGTTGACTTTTCTACGAAGCCTGGTGGCGAGAGGGGGGCTAAGGGGCGTCAAACTGGCGATTAGTGATGCTCATGAAGGACTACGGGCGGCGATTGAAACGGCACTGGTCGGGGCTACATGGCAGCGCTGCAGAGTACATGTCATGCGCAATGTACTGAGTCAGGTGCCAAAGTCCTCGCAAGCCATGGTGTCCTCGATTGTTCGCACGATCTTCACACAGCCAACACAGCAGGCAGCGAAAGAACAGCTTGCCCGCGTCGTGGAGCAATTGAAGAGCCATTTCCCGAAGGCGATGGACGTTCTACAGAAGGCCGAAGAAGACGTATTGGCGTACATGGCATTCCCGACGGAGCACTGGCGGCAAATCTGTTCAACGAATCCACTGGAACGGCTAAACCGTGAAATCCGCCGACGCATGGACGTGGTTGGGATCTTCCCAAACCGGGACTCAGTGATCCGGCTCGTGGGAACCATTCTCCAAGAGCAACACGATGAATGGAGAATTGCACGCCGCTATTTCAGCTTGGAGTCGATGGCTAAGCTGACGGGCAACCAGGCGTTGCTGGCACCGACTTCAGTTCTACACAAATGACGCATGTCACTTAGTAGAAGCACTCGAAGAATTTCCACCACTTGACGGGACACTACCTCAAGAAGCTTCATTAGTTTGAACAGGAATGTGAGACAACGTATATCGAACGCCTCGAAACCCTGCTCATCAGGAGTTGACACACCCCCGAGTGCGAATTGCTAGTGTTTTGTGTCTCTTGTTTCGCAACATGTTTGCCCTCGTATGAAGTGGCGCATGGCAGGCGTTTCGCAGGAAATGGTCACAGGCAAGCTGGGTGTTTTCGTACGATAACCTTTCCAAGATACGCTGCAACGTATCACGGTTCACCATTGAGGGATTGCATGAAATGACCGCCTAGAATCGCCTCTAAGCGGTCTTAGTGTGTTCGAAGGTTTGTACATTCGTAAATCAACAAAAACGCTTCTGGCAGCCGTTTTGTTCGTCCAATAACCTACATAATGTAAACTTATTGAACTAAAGTCCCGTTAACTGAAGAAGCCACACACACTCCACTTGATACTAGGTGATGAAATCCTGCGAATAAGCGAGCATATGTTGGAAAAGCCAATTGACTACGGGATTTAAACATTCACCTCCATATTTCATCTCTCTTTGACGATAAGAATCGAGCAAACAAACACACTTTCGTCAGTGGAACGATACCTCACGAGTAGTACATTTGCCGCGTTCTTAGCAGAATCCATTCAACGGAAAGCATCCGCGTGGTCGATAACCCACTGTTTGAAGCTACGGGCCGCTTGCCCAGTTACCTCCTCCACTGTAGCTAAAGCCGTGACGGGATGGTTGATAGCCTCCCTCATTAATTGAAATATTGCATCTACGATTTCTGCTGGTGCAAATCGTTTCATGTTCTCCCGAGCAATCGTTTCAGGAATATCCTCAAATTTAATATGTTTGCCAAGTACATCACCAATTGTTTGAACCTGTTCAACCGGGGTTAGCACCTCAGGTCCGGTCAAGGTATAAATCTTACCCTCATGTCCTGAAGATACAAGTGCTTTCACAGCGACGGCAGCGATATCCCGTGGGTCGATAGGGGCCGTTCCCACATTACCAAATGGCGCTCTAACAATCCCTTCGGACCGTATCGACGCAACCCACTGCAACGCGTTGGACATAAATGCTCCTGGTCGCAAAAACGTCCATTGTATATTCGATTGGCGAATCAACTCTTCAGTTTTTAGATGTATACGACCGATGGCATTCTCTGTTCGCGCCTCGACGGCACTTGATGAGAGAAAGACAATGTACTCAACCCCGCTCTGTTTCGCAATTTGAGGGAACGTTTCACAGCCTGGGACTCGTATCAAGAACACTTTCTGAATTCCATCCACCGCAGCTTTCATTATGTCGGGGTTGGTCAAGTCACCTGCTATCACTTCGACGTCGGGAGGAAATGAAATTTTAGCTGGGTTTCGACTTACAACACGGATTTGATGTCCTGCCCTATGGAGTTCCTTTACGATCTCACGACCAACGTTACCTGTCGCACCGGTTACCAAAATCACGAGCTCTACCTCCTCAACTTGGTGACGTAACATTTCTCATATTGTCACCGAATTTTGTCGTTATGTCATCGTTTAAAATACTGAGTTTTCATCTGACCCTGGTCTGATAACCACGAGCCCTATGTTGATTCTTCGGACAAGGACTGGACTTAGAGCCCCAAACGCCTACGGAAAACAGAAGATCCCGCAGAGACGTATAACGGAAAGCCAATCGCTCACATAAAGCTCTGAATCCATCATGAAGAATGAGTATTGCCACTGGCATCGCGAGAGAATCCAAGTCAACATAGATGAGCGTCATGTATTAATTCTCCTACCTATCTACAGTCAACGCTTTATCGCATAAACATCCCACCGTTCACTTCCAGTGATTCGCCGATGAGGTCGGAAACCAAAAACAGCACACCGTTTGCGATGTCTTCCAGTCCTTCGCGTCTCAGCGGGGTGTTTGAAACAATGAATTTCCGAACTTCATCGGATTTCAAGCTATCGTGTGATGTATGAGCAATCGCACCGGGGGAAACGGCATTTCCTTAGCCATATTCTTGGTGAACGTCAGTATTACCCCTTTGGCGGAGGAATAAATCGCTACGCCTGGTGCTCACAGGTGTGACCGGCTGCAGTAGCGATATTGACGATACTACCTCCACCTTTTTCAATCATGGCGAGGATCACGGCCTTGCACAGGAAAACACAGGACTTGAAATTCGCATCCATCGTTTGAGTGTAAAGTTCCTCTGTCAACATTGAGAGCGAGTCTCGTCGATTCGGCTGACAGGCGTTGTTGATCAGAATGTCGATGGACGAACCAAATGTTAAGTTAACCTGACTCACCAGGGAATCAATTTGTCCCAGGTCCGTGAGATCGGCTTGAAACGATGACGGTCTCCACGGCACCTTCCTTGTTGTTGAAATACTGAATAACCGCAATGCTGTTTCATGTGAAGCGAGTTGGCGCGCAATGGCACTCCCGATCCCGCTGCTGCCTCCTGTAACAACGCGACTTTTCCTGTCAATTCAATGTTCATTCTTCATTCCTCCGAAGTGTTATATTTACGTAATGGTCAACTGCCTACTTTCATACGAGCCGATACAGGATGGGCATCGCGCCCACTCGATTGGCCTCAAGGTTGGCGAGTATGTAGTTGCGGAAGCTTTTCTTGGACATTTGTTTTGCCAGGAAACCGGGCAAACCACTGTCAAAGCGCGCATAGTTGATGGCCAGGTAATCGGATGTTTCCTGGTGCATGGGGACCAACAGTGTTGAGTTGTTCAGGCCCATCTCCACCCGATACCAGTCCGCGAGATAATCCCACAGCTCCATCATGATGTTCACATCGTCTGCCACGAAGTAGTTGAACAAGAACAAACCGTCTCTTGTCTTATCCACGTCACCAACTCGTTTGGAGTTCCTGGCGGCCATCACGTGTATGACTTTCGCCTCGTTGCGTAGATATTCCACGAGCGCGTGATACAAAGATGTTGCCTGGACCTGTTCGATGGATTCCGGCGACTTGGTCTCCATAAGCACGACGACGTCAAAACGGGCCAGGTGAATCGAATCGACATGCTCTCTGACATAAGGCAGTCGCTCCACCGGCGGTAATCCGACGGCCTTGAACACGGTGACTGCTTCGATGGCATCGAGTTGTTCCAGATGGCTTGCCAGCTCTTTCAGACCGTTCAAAAATTCAGGGTCCGTGTTCGCTCGGAACGGGAATGCCGGTTCGCATGTTTGGGCGGCGATGTGGATGTAGCCAAGTGTTGTAGGATCGATCAGTTTGATTCTGCCGTATTTGGGATTTGCGTTAACAATCTGTAGTTTCATGAGGTTATCCTCCACCTTGTTTGAAATTCTCCATTATCTTGTCACGACTTTCTATCCTTGAACTTTCCTCGCTTCAATGGGTATGAGATTGGCGGTGACGCCCATGATCGCCAATCCGTTCAGTGGGTGCAGAGCGGCGATAAATGGATTCTTACGTGTACAAGGAGATTCTGGAGAAGCATGACTACAACTAAGAGGGCCGAAAGCCCAATCCTGGCTCTTCCAAGGACGCCGACTAGAGACAGCAGCAACAGCAGGTATGAAGAGTACGTGATGGCTTCTCCTATTCCCTTATGGCAGGCGAAACTCGTTGCATGGAATACGCCCATGCCTGCAAACAGAAACTCCGCGATGATAGAGATAAGCACTGCGACACAAGAATTAGATGAGAGATGGATAGTACTCTTTTCACCCGCGTTATCTCTCCAAATGAGTACAACCAACCCAATCAGTTATTCTTTCAAGAGATCCTTCAACTGCTTGTATTCCGCTTCGGTAATTTCACCGTTGGCCTATCGCCGCTTCAAAATGGCTTCGGCGTTGCCCCGACATACCAGAGTCGACGATAACGGCGGTTAAAATTGCGGAGCATGAAAACTTGAACCACAGCAAAACACAAGAATACAAAGATTACCAGAATCAACAGCCCGAATGGGAAAAACCCACATCCGTGATAACCGCACCACATATGGAATCCCTTCTCGGTTGAGCCACGTCTCGAATGGCACGTTCCAAGGTTAGATGTTTGATGTCTCAAACCAGTTGACGAAATGGTCAAGCAACGATCAACAACCCGTCACGGTTCGGGCACAACTTGGGGTAAACCATAATTGGATCGTGATACACTGACGGTGATTTGAGAGCGGACCCGCGAAAAGTGCTAAGGAAAATGAGGGGTTTTCTGTGAATGTGACCGTACGGTTTTGGTGGTTGATGATGATACATCCATCGTGGAATTGATGCGGGATTTCCTGGAGAACGAAGGGTTTCGTGGAGTCGGCTTACGACGCCGCGCAGGCGTTCGATGTTTTGGTGCATACACCCATTGATTGCATTATCCTCGACGCCATGATGCCGGGGCAGAGTGGATTCGAATTGTGTCGGCAAATACGTACACAAAGCGAGATCCCGATTTTGTTCCTGAGGTACCGAAGGCACTCTCGTAGGTTATCTAACCCTATATCATGGAAACTTGAAAGTACAATGTGATTTCCTTGGTTTCTGGTTAGAAAGGGTGAGAACGTAGATAATTTCGTTTTGTACTTCAAAGAAATCTACAAAGCACCATTACCGTACGTCGGGGAAAAGGGAGCAAACCTAGGGGAACTCACGAAGGCAGGTTTCCCTGTACTACAAGGTTTTTGCGTAACCACCTCAGCGTACCAGGTCTTCGTTCAGGCCAGCAATGAGATGAAGAACTTCTTTAACCAGCTTGACAATATCAATGCTGATAACTTGGATGAAATACTCGGCAACTTGGTTTTGTCAGTCATAAAAAATATTGGCCCTATATGTCTTCATGGGATAGCATCTAAGATGCTGAATGGTGTGCCTGTTGCCACATCCTAGACCACATGTGCAAATGGATTTTTTACTCTCTCGAAAAAAAGAAGAAGAGTGAACGTTTCCGTCCACTCTCCTCACAGTATTGCAAAAGGTTAACTTTGACTGTGTCCTTTGTCAATCCATATCCATTCAATCGGATCTTCACCAACATCCGGGATATAGAAGCCGTGTACCCACGGTTGTGCCGCACCCGTGAAGGTGTCATACCACATCGGAACCCATGGTGCATCCTTCATAATCTGGATGGTTGCGTTCTTATAGTCCTGCAGACGCTTAGCTTGATTGGTACTGTACTGAGCGTCGTTCAACCAAGCGTTCACCTGTGGATTGTTGTAGTTCGTGCAGTCGTTGACCGAACCTTCGGCCGGGAAATTAAACAGCGTGTTCAAGAAGTCGGAAGGATCGGGGAAGTCCTGGATCCAGGCAAGCCAGAACATTGGGGCCTTGCCTGACTCTGCAACGTTAAGGAACGTACCCCAAGTGCTTTCATGCAGCTTTACGGTAATACCAACCTGGGCCAACTGCGCTTGCACGGCCTGATCGAACTTTTGAGCGTCCGGTGTGTTTTCATCGTACATGTCGATGGTAAAGCCGTGTGGATAGCCAGCCTTTGCTAGTAACTGCTTCGCCTTCTGGATATTGTAGTCGTACGTTGCATCGGCTGGCAGGTTTTGAACATATCCCGGTATCCCAGGCGGCAATGGTTGGTTTGCCACTTGGCCCCGCCCGTTGTTCAGTTGTAGAATCGCCGGCTTGTTGATGGCATACTCAATGGCTTGACGCACGAGCGGATTCTTCGTGGGACCCATGGTCGTATTCAAACCAAGGTATTGCACAGAGTTTTGTACCTTGGTGATGGTTAGTTTCTTGTAGTTCGGGTTTGCCATGAACGTTGGATACTGATCGCTCGGAATACCGTCAGCGCCGAAGTTCCAGCCAATCCATGCCGTTTGACCTTGTTCAAAGTGCTCGGTGTCTATCGCATCATTGTTGTTGATGTTTATTATCACCTTGTCCAGATACGGAAGCTTCTGGCCATAACTGTCGGTCCGCCAGTAATTCGGATTCTTCGTCAGGATGATTTGATTGGAATTGATGGTCTGCAGCTCGAATGGGCCAGATCCCTCGGCCTGAGTCGAGTCAAAGGCCGGGTTCTTTTCGTACAACTGATGGTTACCCACGCTTTCAATGAATTTCGGATCCACTGCGGAAATAAAGTTCATGGTCAACGCGTCAAGCAGGAATGGTTCCGGCTTCACCAGTTGGATTTTCAGCGTGTACGGATCTGGAGCGGACAAACCAGGGATGGTCTTCGTTTTCCCAGCGTTGTAGTCTGCCGCACCTACGATATCCGTAAAGAATCCAGCGCCTCCTGAGCCAAGTTGCGGAGAAAGCACGCGATAGAACTCGGTAATAAATGACTGAGCCGTCACTGGGTCACCGTTCCAGAACTTCATGCCTTTCCGGATTTTGAAGGTGTAAGTGAGGCCGTCTTTCGAGACGGTCCAGCTTTGCGCTGCCATAGGAACGATTTCGCTACTGCCGCCCTGTTTCCAAGTGACCAATTGGTCGTACAGTTGGTCGACAATTTCGTCTGACTGCGTATCGTAGGCCAGTGCGGGATCCAAGTCGCGAATGTTTTGGATGAAGTCGATGGTGACAGTTCCGCCTTCCTGCGGCTTTTCGTTCGTCGCAGTTGGAGACGTATTACCTGTGGTCGAGGTCCCGCAACCTGCTAGCAACATTGTCAGCGCACTCATTGATGCCACAGCCGCAAGACCTTTTTGCCATGCACGAGTCACATTCTTTTCCCCCTTTTGTATTCTATTAACTCACATACAATTCAAAAAAACTAGAGAAATTATATTCCTCTGTTCAACCTGATTCAAGCGATTACGTTAACAGAGTTACTTAAACACTTCAGTCGTAGAGAGTTATTAATCAATTCTAACTAGTTTAAAGTGTTCAGGTATTTTACCGCGAACAAATGAAGAAACCATCCTAAGGATCTCCTCAGTATCGCTCACATCCAAGTGTTCGATGTCGAAATACTTCTCCAATAACATACCTTTCTGAATGAGTCGTCGAGTTCTTTCTCTTCTCTTTTGAATCGATGCATTAAGGAGGCTTCTTATTTATTCAAACCGCGATTTTCTTTGTTACAGGAGTGTTACTGAAACTTGACACGGACCGACACAATCTTGGACTTGATCCTGTCGCGGATACAGGGTCTAAAATAGTAACATCCAGATTCCTCGGGCCATAAATAAGGAAGGTTTGAAATCACGGTACAGCGGTATCCTATCGCTACCTTGAAACGAAGGGCTTCCGCTAACATCAAAGATGGCGAGGGAGGCGGCATGCTATGGAACACATCACTCTAGGAACTTCCGGCATCCAAGCCAGCCGAGTTGGACTCGGAACATGGGCTATCGGTGGCTGGATGTGGGGCGGAACAGATGAAAAGGAGTCCATTCGTACGATTTTACGTGCGCTGGATCAGGGCATCACACTAATCGACACCGCGCCGGCGTACGGAGCAGGTCTCTCGGAGGAAATCGTCGGGAAGGCGCTTAAAGAGTACGGACGTCGCCACGAAGTCATCATCGCGACGAAGGCCGGCTTGGAGCTTCTGCCCGGCGGACGCGTTCGGCGCAACGCGACGAAAGCTGCCATCATGAAGGAAATCGAGGACTCGCTCCGTCGCCTGCAAACCGACTACATCGACGTTTACCAGGTTCACTGGCCCGATCCGCTCGTGCCCATCGCAGAGACCGCCGAAGCGTTCCACGATCTGCTCAAGCAGGGAAAGATACGCGCGATAGGCGTCAGCAACTTTTCGCCGGCACAGATGCAAGAATGGATATCGGTTGCTCCACTGCATACGAATCAACCGCCATATAATCTGTTCGAGCGGGAGATTGAGAAGGATGTACTGCCCTTCTGCCGCGAGCGCAATATCGCCACCCTACTCTACGGAAGTCTCTGCCGCGGCCTGCTAACCGGGAAGATGAGAAAGGACACAGTTTTTCATGACGACGATTTGCGCAAGGTGGACCCGAAATTTCAACCTCCGCGGTACGACCAGTACCTAGCAGCCGTCGAGAAGCTGACGAATCTCGCTCGCGAATACGGCAAGACGATCACGGAGTTCGCGGTCCGCTGGGTCCTCGATCAACCCGGCGCTTCGGTGGCACTGTGGGGCGCCCGACGTCCCAGCCAGTTGGACCCCGTGAAAGGAATTGACGGGTGGAACATTTGCGAGGCGGACATGAAACGGATCGACGAAATCCTCGCGGAAACTATCCGTGACCCGGTCGGCCCGGAGTTCATGGCCCCACCCGCCCGCGAGGCGTGATCGCCGTTGTGCCTTAGCACAGAAGTGCAATTGCAGCTTGAACCAGATAGAGAGACAGGGAGGCCGGATGGGGGCCTCCCTGTCGACAGTGCTAGACTACAATTCGGACACTGGAGTTTACTGTGCCACATCGTGATACGGGCCAAACGCCTACTGATAAATTGACGTATTGACCAATTGCAACACGGCCGTGACAAGAGACAACCAGCTAGACAGAGGGAGTCGACGATGTCCGCATCCGCCAATTGCTCCCGTTGAATGGCTCGGCGTATGCGTCGTCTCACATCATGAGCTGAACGTTTGGGTCGGGAGCCTCAAAAGTTGGCTTTAAAGATCGGCTCCAACACGATCTTCGCGGCGGTTTGAACGATCCGATCACGAACGGTCGAATACCGAGCAGACGCTTATGCCCATCAGGCTTTGGGATGTACGTCCGCCGAACGGGTTGCGGGCGACAGCTGTCTTTTCGCAATTCCTCCTGTAGTTGACGAAGGAAGGGAACAACGCCCTGCCGCACGATATCTTCAATCGTGACTCCATCCACGTCGGCACTGCCACCGTCTTGGTTTCCGTCCTGATAAGTCCACCGAAATTGTCTCCTCCAAGCACACCGAGTAAGTGTTTCGGAACGGCGTGTAATCCGTTTCTTCCCTCACTTCACGAATGGCGGCTTGGGCAGGTGTTTCACCAGGTTCGATCGCGCCAGTAGGGATACTCACATTTTTGTTGTCTGTACCTTGTATAAAGAGTATTTGATCTTTTTCATTTCGAATGATGTTGCAACGCTTGGGGTTGAGAATGAGCTGAGTCTCAATTTTTTTGCTGAGTTATTTATAATACTCTCACATTGGCATTAGATTCGCCCCCATACAAAAGCGATTCGTTGTTTGAATGGAATAATCCTCCGTAACGCTTCTTCATCTAAACTCCGTCTATGATCTTTCGTTTTCTCTCGTATTCTAGCTCAATCGCCGGATTTCGGGTCAGTCTCAATAGTTGCACTATGAGCACCTTGCTCTTTTGAGTGACGTAGCCTCCAATCAAGCAACGCAGTTTGCCTACGAAAAAACTAACTATTCTAGTCCCGCTTCTTCCGAAGCAATCCTTGTCAAAGCGGACCAATCCTGATTTTCGCGACCTTTAGCTACAGAGGAGAGCAGACGGTCATGTAATAAACTAGCCAATGGCATTGGTGTTTTCGTGGCGTTAGCTTCCTCTAAGACGAGGTTGCAATCTTTGAGGCCTAGCGATAGCTGAAAACCTGCAGGTTCAAACATCCTCTTGGCAATCATCTGGCCGTACCCATGATATACGGTGCAGTTAAATAAAGTGGACGCATACACTTCTGCAGCCAACTTCCGGTCGATGCCATTCTTCTCTGCTAGGTTAAAAGATTCAGCCATGGCCTCCATCGCTGCCATAATCATAAAATTTCCACCTAGCTTAATTACATTGGCACTGCCAGGCTCTTCACCGACATCAAAGACACGTTGACCCAGCGCCTCCTGTAATGGCTTGACTCGTTCCTTAGCTTCCCTAGAACCTGATGACAGCACAAACAGCTTCTGAGCTGCTGCAGCCTCTGGACGACCAAAAACAGGGGATGCGACATAATAGCTACCTTGCTGCTGATGATAAGCTGCAAGTTTACGCGAGGTCTCCGGCGAGACGGTACTCATGGATAGATGAATGCCTCCTGGCCCCAGTTTTTCACCAAATCCGTCATCTCCATGTACCACGTATTCTAGCGCCTGATCGTTCGCCACCATGGTGATGACAATGCCACCCGCTGTTACTACATCTGAAGGACGGTTCACCTGCTGTGCACCAGCAGCCACAACATCCTTTGCTTTATCTGGCGTTCGATTCCAGACCTTCACTTTAAAACCCGCTTTTAGCAAATTCATTACCATCGGCTGACCCATCTTGCCCAGTCCAATAAAACCGATTTCTTCATTCATGCTACCTACCTCCTCTGAATGGTACCTGTCCTATCACATACTGACCACCTTTCGGATGGTCAAACCGATTTCCGTACCTACCAACATTCAACACAAAGTCACTCAATATGCTCCTTTGATTTCAACGGACATATTAAAATATGCCCCTGCTAACGTGCAATCCTTGGACGCGCACCTCATCCAGAACATACAGGGAGCCTTAGAAACCCCATCACGAATGCAGATGTAAAATGGAGCAATCGATACAGGCCATAGCCCGTGGGTCCAGCCTCGTAGCAGAACTCCAGTTTTACTCCCTCTCCGTCGAGTTGACGTACGAGGTTTCTTACGGCCTCTACTGTATGAGGAAACATCCCAATGAACCTGGGCTCACCCCGGCCTTCGTCCGCGACTGCAACTGCTATTTTCTCCTTGGACACATCCAAACCAACGAACTTTGTGATACTCTTCATAGTATCGGCCCCTTTCGTATGTGGCTCTGCACTGTTTTCGATAGATTCAGTGTAATCCACGACGTGCGAAATGGGGCCGGTGTCG
>CAWBGB010000009.1:0-86820 GCA_963788285.1 uncultured Alicyclobacillaceae bacterium | reverse complement strand
CTGTAAGCAGCCAAAGCGGTAGCCAGGATACAAACGCGCGGCAAATTTTATCCGTCTTTCATCGATATCTAAACCAAGATATCTGTCGGATGAGACCAAAGAGCAGTTACATCCGGTGCCCGAGCCAAAATCCAGCATGGTTTTATTTTCAAAATTAAAATAATTACGTGAAAGTAGCATTACGATATCATCATTGCCTCAAATTTTCCGCATCATGTATCCTCAATGTTCCATTTTCCTTCTGGCCTTCTATCCCGTTACAAACACACGTAGACTTTATCAATTCGGGTAAGGGGGGGCAGATGGTGGTGCGAAGGGGCCTAACTTCAGAAGACCTTTTTCAGCTGCGCGTAGTGAGTGATCCACAGCTCTCCCCGGACGGTACACGCATCGCCTATGTGGAAACCACCATGAATCGGGATACCAATATGTATCAGAGCCGTATCTGGATCGTCAGCACGTCATCTGCAGGTAAACCTCATCTCTTGACCTCTGCGCCGGCATTCAATTTTGCGCCTCGTTGGTCGCCCGATGGGAAATGGTTAGCTTTCATATCGATGCGCGACGACTGTTCACAGCTTTGGATCATGCCAAGTGCGGGCGGTGAAGCGCGACCGTTGACCTCTCTCCGAAATATAGGAGGGACCCCAGTCTGGGCACCGGATAGCCGAACCATCGCGTTCGTCGCGTACGTTGGACCAGATGGCCCAGACGAGGGTGATGAACGCGAACGGACGCCGAGGGAGCGGTTTTCAGAAGACGTGATCGTCATTGATAAGTTATGGTATAAGTTAGATCACTTTGGATTCTTGGTAAAGAAACACTGGAACCTTTTCACCATCTCTGTGACGGGTCCGGATAAAGAGAAATTGAAACAACTGACATTTGGTGATGACGACTACGCGTCGCCAGCCTGGTCCCCGGATGGGCGGTATATTGCTTTCGCTGGTCACAGTATACCCGATGGAATTGGACTCACTCTCGTTAATGATATTTGGGTGGTTCCATCTACTGGGGGTGAGCCTCGTCGTCTAACTCGCAGCCAGGGTCCCGCCGATCATCCTAGCTGGTCTCCAGACGGGCGCGTCATCGCTTACATCGGGCATCATCGAAGACACGGCCGTTACACCTTTCCGGGGATTTGGCTGGTTCCGGCCTCTGGAGAAGAGCCTCGCGAACTCACAGCTGACTTTCCGCACCCCGTCGGTAACCATTCCATCCGAGACATCCGGGGGTATAAGGAACCTGTGGTTGCCCCAGTCTGGGCTCCCGATGGCCGAAGTATCTATACTTCCGCGAGTGCACAAGGCTCGGTGAATCTCTGGCGCTTGTCCATTTCAGATGGAAAGGCAGTTCAACTGACACGCGGCAACCGGGTGATATACAACTTGAGTTTCAGTGAAGATGCTCGTCGAGTGGCTATGGCTGTCACCACGACGACCTTGCCTGGTGATGTCTGGGTGGGAGACGTCATAGGGACAGGAATCCGGGAACGTCGGATCACGGAAGTGAACCGTGATTGGCTCGGCAGTGTCATGATTTCCGAACCTATCCGTTTCTCGTTCCAATCATTGGATGGTCCGGAAGCCGAAGGCTGGATCCTGTACCCATCTGGCCGCCCGCGGTTCGATAAAATACCGGCCGTGCTGCAAATCCACGGAGGGCCGATAGTGATGTACGGGTATGCCTTTTTCTTTGAATTTCAATTGCTGGCTTCAAACGGATTTGCTGTGATTTACTCGAATCCGCGCGGGAGCTTTGGGTACGGACAGGAGTTCGCTGCCGCGATTCGGGGTGACTGGGGCCACTACGACTATACCGACTTAATGGCAGCGGTCGATTCAGCGTTGGCGAAAGGGGGGCTGGATGGGAAGCGTCTGGGGGTTGCCGGTGGGAGCTATGGTGGCTACATGACCAACTGGATCATCACTCAAACGGAACGTTTTAAGGCAGCAGTTTCCATGCGGAGCATCAGTAATTTGTACAGTTTTTTTGGCACCTCAGACGGCGGTTTTTTAAGTGCCGATGATTATGGTGGTCCACCTTGGGTGCTGCGAGAAGAGTATATGAAACAATCACCGATAAGCTATGTGGCGAATGTTCACACCCCACTGCTGGTGATCCACAGTGATCTTGATTTCCGAACTCCAATTGAGCAGGGTGAACAATTTTACACTGCACTAAAGTTTCTAGGGTGCAACGTCCGCTTTGTCCGCTTTCGTACCGAGACGCACGAGCTATCGCGTTCAGGCGCTCCTTGGCACCGGGTCATTCGACTCGAGCACATCCTAAACTGGTTTCAGGAGCACCTGAAACGCACGACAGGTACCACTGTTTGGTTCCGAAAGACGAGGGCACCGGAGTGATTATCTATTGGGCGAATTACTGTGCCAAGTGGACATTTTTTTCGTTGGTTGGAGCCCACTACGAACGAATCTGCAAAGCAATGGGGTAAGAGGCGGGGTGACTAGCCCCCGACTTCCCACACCACCGTACGTACCGTTCGGTATATGGCGGTTTATGTTGTGGAACGGAACATGTCATATCGTTCGACTAAGGTCACGAGTCCTTGGTCTCGCCAATAGGCGAGGCCAAGGGATTTGTTGACTTGTGGTGTGTTCGCTAGACGCCAGTATCCTTTCCGAGAGCCGCTAATGAGTACAGCCCATTTCTGTGGAATGCCTAAGGCCACAAGGTTACGTCGCTTCGTCTTGGGCTGCTTCCACTGCTTCAACAGACACATCCGTAGTCGGCGACGCACCCATTCGTCTAGCTGGGCAAACACGCTTCTCGTCTCGGCTTGTGGTAGTAGCCAGCCCATCCACGCAGGTATGCATTGAGCATGCAACTTAGTATTCATTAGTTCCGATATGGATATATGAAATATGTGTAGATGATTCAACAACAGGTCAACAGGTCGATTCGATTCAGAAGATATTGAAGGTCACCAATTAGCGAGGAAAAGAGGCGAATTGTCTAAGTCATATGACTTACTGCCGGACACTCATCTAAACATAAATCTAAATGGACTTGAGCAAAGGGGGGAAGGATAATGTACTACGGAGTGTTCGGTGGTTATACGCAATGGGCAGTAGTGTTTTTAATTATCTTCGTCCTGTTCTTTTTGTTCGTTCCGGGCTAGGGAGCAGGGGCAGCGTGTTAAGGCGGCAGTACATGTAGAACGGCTTGCACAACAATAACTGTTTACTAATAAACGTATTAGAACAAAAATCTATCGTTTTCTCAATGGATAAAACAAGCACCTTTTTAGGAGGTGTCGATGCGATGCATCGCCCACCCATCATGTGTCCACCCCACTACTGTGTTCGGGATTGTTACATTCCATGTAGGCCTTGTCCCGCTCTTCGTAGATTTTCGTGACGGCCTTTTTCTTCGATTTACGCAGTGATGGATGATTCTCCCTGGTATTGCTCTGGATGCGCACATTGATGTAGTGCTTTCATGAGCATTGGGATTTGACGATAGCCTTTCACAGTACGAAATTTGCTCTCTGCTTCAAGGAACCCCGCCGCCGCCCAACGCAGCACCTGTTCACCGTTCTTCCAACGCTTTACGTTCCTGCTGGCCATGCGTACCTTCTCATTCGCTGATTCGATTGCGTTCGTTGAGCGTAGAGT
The DNA here is from genome assembly GCA_963788285.1 of uncultured Alicyclobacillaceae bacterium. GTDB lineage: Bacteria > Bacillota > Bacilli > Alicyclobacillales > Alicyclobacillaceae > Alicyclobacillus_A. Next base: position 83,182 of record CAWBGB010000009.1, on the reverse strand, counting down.
TGTTTGCAACAATTCCGGCACTCCAAGCCGAATGACCGTTACGGTCTCTTCCATGCCCTCTCGCAGACTTGCCGCAGCACCGGGGTACTCCTTCTCGAGGTGACCAGCCAATCGCCTCAACGCTGCCAATGCATCCTGTTCGTTGCCACGCCTCCAAGCTTCACGCAGCTTCCTCTTGACCCAATCCCTGCGTTTTTCCGGCAGGTGCTCCAGAACATTGCGCTCCTTGTGTACCTGACAGCGTTGTACAATCGCCGTGTCACCTAGAACGTCTCGCACCGCCGCCCGCAGTGCCTTGCTTCCGTCAATCACGACCAGAATTCCGTCGTCGGTCTTCAGGCCACGTTCTACCAGGTCGGACAGGAGCGCCTTGCACACAGCGGCGTTCTCGGTGGCTCCGTGCCATACCCCCAGCATCTGCTTCTTGCCCTCTGCGTCAATACCCAAGGCCGCTACCACGGTGTGCTCTGCCATCACGATGCCGTCGATGATGAGGGCCACGTATCTGCGACTGTCCAAGCGCCTTTGCATTAACTCGGCCAGCAGCTTCTTCGTGGCTGCAATGAACCGGCGGCTGACGGTGCTCTTACTCGTACCAGAGGACTCCAATTCCTCTCCAACTGGCTCCAGACCATACTCATAATTGCGGGTGGACAGTCCATGGATCATCCGCTCCAACGCAGCTTGTGTCAACAGCTCCGGATCTTGCAGGGCCTGATACGTCTCGAGCGGAATCTCCCGGCCGTCCACGCTGCGTACCCTCACCTTCTCCACAGCCACCTTGCGGCCGCCGAGGACGACGAAACCTTTCTCTTTTCCATGCCGTACGGCCTTGCGCTTCGGATTGTGCTTGCCCTTGGGACCGACGAGCGCATCCACCTCCTCCTGCATCATGACCTGGATGACTCGTAAGCCGGTTTGGACCGCCAGCGCCATCAGACCTTCCTTGGTCGCTTCCATCACATCCAGCAGAGCCAGTTGGACAGAGAGGTTCTTTGACGCATCGAATCTTGTAAACTGCTTCTGGTCTTTCAGCGCAATCTCGTGTACTCTTAATTTCATAGTGGCGTTCTCCTTTCCTGATTTTCCCCAAACCCGTTATACCAAACGGGGTCAGGAGACCGCCACTTTCAAATTTCCACGAAATCCGGGACTACGCCTTCCATGTATGGTACTTACGTTCATCCAATTACAAACGTCAACAGACACGTCATTGTGAACGTGCCGTAGCACTTCTACCAACCAATCACAAGGACTATAGTTGTTGATCCAGGATGTCCAGGCGCAGGCTGCTACCGACCCGGTTCGTGACCAGAAAGTCTTGTCACTGCTCGAAGCTGGTGGGAAAGCGGTATCGAAATGACTTTCGCCGGAGTCATCGTAGGTGTGGTCGCTTCCGCTTAGGAATCCTGGGAACACTACTGGTCCATTTATGATACAAATCGATAGCACGGGAACTCACATGGAGTATTTAATCGCTTCGGTTGGTGTTGGAACGTTGATCGTATCACGACACATTATTCATCGTCGGATGTTCCCCCGAACGGTGAAAATCGAAACCAAAGGTAAATGACTGTTTCGATCCGGAGTGCCGTCCTAGCCGCCTGACTCGACAGCGACAATACTTCTAGGGTTATTGATTTGTGTCGGCAAACACCAACTCTTGTAGGCGGGTGTTTGTATACATATAAATGTCACCGGCTTGGTCCTTAGTCATATCTCCGTTCCGATAATCTCGAATGTATAAACATCTGCGCAAATGTTGATTACATAAACAGACATCGGTTATTTTCGTACCACGAGTACGAATGGCGGGACCGTCATTCTAATTGACCATCTTAAATACCCTTGATGGTACTAACACGCCCTCCAACCCAGAGCCTAAACAGCCAGGCTCTCTTATCCCTTGGTGGAACCGCCATTCGTACTCGTGGAAGACAATCATAAGTCTCTAAAGAATTGGCACACTACCCGCATACTTTATGTTAGGCGGGTGTTCCAATGGATCGTAGTGTACAAGTCCCCATTCAAATTCCTTATTATGATGTTCGAAAAGACCTCCCCCCGAAATGTCAAAATTGTATATGGCGACGAGATCAGGTGTGCTTGTTACCAAAATGCTGCAAAGAAAAGTAAAGACCCGAACATGATTCAGATTCATCGCGCGCACACATCCTTCCCAGGCCATTCCTTTTTTCGCAAAACAGGCGAGCAACTGAGTATGTGACGCTACGGTTTTGGGATTTATTGATTTAGGTTTAGGGATGTTTCATACGCTAGGTTACAGAAAAAGAGCCTCCCTAGTGTTCCAGGGAGGCTCTTTTAGTGAGTACACTTATTGTGCCACGTATCGAATATATTTTTCACATAGTTTGGATTGATTTGGTCAAAATACCAAGAAAAATGGCGCTTGACCGGAGGCCGACCACCCATGTCGAAGGTACAAATCTCCCGATACCAAATCATAATCGCTCTCATTTGGAGTGTCCTCGCCACGAGGCTCGTTACGGCTCCTTCCATCGTTACCCAGTTTGTCATCCCCGACGCCTGGATCGGACACCTCCTGTTTGTGGTCGCCGGCCTGTTGTCCACCTGCGTCGCGGCACTGTTCGTTCGTGCGTTACCTAACCGATCTCTGATCAGCGGTCTTATCGATGCGTTGGGACCATGGCTCGGTCGCGTGTTTGGTCTCTGGGTCCTTGTCTGGATATACCTAGTTACGTGCAAGACCCTCCGGGTGGGGGTCGATTTTGTGGGAGCCACCATCTTGCCTCAAACACCGCTGTATATCATCGGATTTGCTGGTGCGATTGGGGTCTCATACGCCGTGTACATGGGTGCGGAGGTCGTCATGCGTAACGTCGAGTTTATCATTCCGTTGGCGTTCATTGTGGCTCCCGTTCTCTTCGCATTGTCCTTGCAGCACATGGATGTTCATAACCTGATGCCTGTGCTCGCCGACGGCTGGCAGCCAGTGTTGCGCGGTGCGGTCACACCGGATCTCGTCTACGGATTGGAGCTTTTGATTGGCTTGCAGTTTGCACACATGTTGCGCAACAATCGAACCCTTCCCAAGGATATGATCATTGTCACCGGTATCATAACCGTCTTCGGGATCATCGTCATGGTGGTCACGATAGGCGTGGTGGGGCAGTCCACCAATTATCTGACCTATCCGGTGCTTGAGGTCGTCCGTAGTATTCGCATCGGTAGGAATCTGGAACGCCTAGATACTCTGTACATATTGGCCGTGATGTCGACCATTTTCATCAAACTATCCGTGTTTCATTATGCTTGGTGCGAAGGGATGAAGGACGTGTTCAAGTTGTCCTCACACCGTATCGTGACGCTTTCGGGCGGCTTGTTGGTATGGGCCGGCAGCATTGCATGTTTTCGCAGCAAGGAAGAGCTGAATCATTTCCTGATCTCTGTAGCGCCAGCCTATTTTGTGGTGACGATGGTTGGAATTCCCCTCCTGGCTGTCCTGGTGATGGCATTTCGCAAACGAGCAAAACGGCGTGTATGTTGAAATTGGAGATGCCACGCACCACAGAGCCTACAACTTTTTTGCCAAGATGACACACCTCAATTCACCGCTCCATGATGTCTCAAGTTAACATATTTGAGGTTTTCGGACGGTGCGCCTAGCCAAGCTAGGCACAGCTAGCTGGTGAAAGTCCAGCCGAGGTAGGGGCCAAGCCGCCTCGTAGCTAGCAGGCATCTGGTGGTGAGAGCCTAAGGATGAAGCCCTGCGAAAAGCTCCAGTGGGAGCGAAGCAAACCTGCAGGCCGTAACGTCAAGTGAATCCTGCCGCATCGTTAAACCAAACCCGGAATAGGGACAAGAGAGAGCCGAGCCTCGCGTCGTTAGAGTCTCATTAGGTGGTGTAAATTCTGAGGCTGGATATTGACGAAAAAGCCATCGAGTGCAACCTACTAAAGTGACAGCAACCATTAGTAGAGGAGGCAACCTCGATGGCTTCTATGGATAAGATCGCACTTTTGGAGCTTATCCGCAAGATCGGTTTGGAGGATGGGGATATCGATTTTCTGCGGGAGGGGTTGAAGGTTCTCGCAGAAGCGGTGATGGATGCCGAAGTCAGTCAACTCATCGGTGCTGAGCGCTTCGAACGAAGCACGGAGCGCAAGAATTACCGTAATGGATACCGACGTAGAGAGTGGGATACGAGGGTTGGAACCATTGAATTGCAAATTCCCAAGCTACGTAAAGGTAGCTATTTCCCCAGTTTATTAGAGCCGCGACGTCGGGCGGAGAAGGCGTTACTCAATGTCGTCCAGGAAGCCTATGTGCATGGTGTGAGTACCCGTAAGGTTGATGAACTTGTGGAGTCGCTGGGCATCGGCGGAATCAGCAAGAGTGAAGTATCTCGCATCTGTAAGGAGCTCGATGAGGTTGTACAGGCGTTTAAGAGTCGCCCGCTTGAAGGTGAGTTCCCCTATGTTTGGCTGGATGCCACCTTCCCCAAGGTTCGCGAGGGTGGTCGGGTCCAGAGTATGGCGTTTGTCATTGCCATTGGTGTGAAAGCCACCGGCGAGCGCGAGGTGTTGGGCTTTGACCTTGGAACAAGCGAAGACGGTTCATTCTGGCTGACCTTTCTGCGGAGCCTGGTGGCAAGAGGGCTAAGGGGTGTCAAACTGGCGATTAGACCTCCATGCCGCCGGGTCGGCACCAGCAGAAGGATGAAAATGGCTTGGCGTTGAATGATTTTCTTGGTGGCTGGCGAAGGCAGGTCGTCACTCCTTGGTGCCTCGAGCCCGTCGATTAGACTGACTACGACGACCAGGTGCACCACAGAATGTCGCTCCCGACTCGGGAAGCACGCAGGATAGAATGATCAGATATGGTCCGTTGCACCAGCCCTTCAATTTCACCAGATCACCGGGAAGGATTCACATGGATGTCGTATACGAACGCTGCTGCGGCCTCGATGTGCACAAGAAGATGGTGGTCGCCTGTGTTCTGACGCCGGAGAGCAAGGAGATTCGTACATTTTCCACGATGACCGAAGACCTGTTGGAGATGGTCAACTGGCTGGAGCAACACGGATGCACACATGTGGCAATGGAGAGTACCGCTTCATTTTGGAAACCAATCTACAACCTTCTGGAATCAGCGGACTTTCAGGTGCTCGTGGTCAATGCCAAACACATGAAGAATGTTCCCGGTCGTAAGACGGACGTGAAGGATGCCGAATGGATCGCCGGATTACTTCGACACGGGCTGCTGCAAGCTAGTTACATTCCCAACCGTGAACAACGTGAGCTACGGGAGCTGATTCGCTACCGTCGGAGCTTGATTGACGAACGGGCAAGAGAAGTGAATCGGGTTCAGAAGGTACTGGAAGGTGCCAACATCAAGCTTTCCTCGGTGGCCAGTAACACGCTGGGTAAGTCTGGACGGGCGATGCTGGAAGCGATGATTCGGGGAGAAGAAAGCCCCGAGGTGCTATCTAAGTTGGCAAAAGGCCGGATGAAATCCAAAAAGGCTGATCTGCAAAAAGCACTGCGTGGGCTAATGGGACCCCACCAACGGATGATGCTGGCTGCACAATTGCGTCACATCGATTACCTGGACGAAGAGATCGCCCGGCTGGATGAAGAGGTCAAGCAGCGAATGCTCCCTTTTGAGGAAGACCTGGAGCTGGTGGACACAATCCCCGGTGTCGGTCGACGAACAGCAGAACAACTACTGGCGGAGATCGGGACGGATATGGCCCAGTTCCCGTCGGCTGCCCATCTGTGCTCATGGGCAGGGCTGGCTCCAGGGAACAACGAAAGTGCCGGAAAGCGAAAGTCGGGGAAAACACGCAAGGGGAACCAAAAACTCAGAGCAGCACTGGTGGAAGCAGCACGTGCAGCAGCAAGAACGAAACAAACCTATCTGTCGGCCCAGTACCATCGAATCGCAGCTCGAAGAGGAAAAAACCGTGCGGCGGTTGCGGTAGCCCACAGTATTTTGACCATCGTGTATCACATGTTACAGCGGCGTCAAGCCTACATTGAACTCGGCCCGACGTATTACGAAGCACGCAAGAAAGACGTAGTGGTCAAGCAGGCAATCCGAAAGCTGGAATCACTCGGACTCGAAGTAACGGTAAGACCTGTTGCGTAACGCCGTGGATGGTAGTCATATCCAATTCACCCCCCAACTTCGAGGGCTTATTTAAGTATGCTCTTCGCACGATCTTAGTGATCATTGATTTTCAGGATAGTGATGTTCATGAAGGACTGAGAGCGGCGATTGAAACGACGCTGGTCGGAGCTACATGGCAACGGTGCAGGGTCCATGTGATGCGCAATATACTGAGTCAGGTGCCAAAATCCTCACAAGCCATGGTGTCGTCGATTGTCCGCACGATTTTTGCCCAACCAACACAGGAGTCAGCGAAAGAACAACTCGCTGTCGTGGTACAGCAATTGAAGAGTCGGTTTCCGAAGGCGATGGATGTGTTGCAGAAAGCGGAGGAGGACGTGCTGGCGTATATGGCATTTCCGAGAGAGCATTGGCGTCAGATTTGCTCAACCAATCCACTCGAGCGGCTGAACCGAGAAATTCGCCGTCGTATAGACGTCGTTGGGATTTTCCCAAACCGGGACTCTGTGATCCGGCTCGTAGGAACCATTCTCCAAGAGCAACATGATGAATGGAGCATTGCACGCCGCTATTTCAGCTTGGAGTCGATGGCTAAGCTGACGGGCAACGAGGCGTTGCTGGCACCGACTTCAGTTCTACACAAATGACGCATGCACTTAGTAGAAGCACTCGAAGAATTTCCACCACTTGACGGGACACTACCCAACAATGCCCCGCAACTCTTTGAGATGCAGACGGATCCGACTTGCCGTCTGTAACGTGACGTGGAGCAACCGATTGTGGAAACCGTGTTGGATGTCAACGGGAACGAATGGGAGATTGAAGTTGCGGAGGGTGACGAAGCAGATTTGATGGACATTTTCGTAGACATTGTACGCAAGTATTATCTTTGAGGAGGCGTGAATGTGACAACGCAAACCGTACCTGCCGATGCAGCCGTGTCCACATTCATCGACGTGGACGGCACACAATACACGGTGTACAAGTGGCCAGGTGAAGAAGCAAACATCGTGTACAAGCAGTATATCGGCAACGATGGAACTCAGCTCACTGTTCGCGTGTCATACGGCTCTGAACGGCTACTCGATATTGCGGAGCGTATTATCAAGCACTACTACATGGAATAGGTGTAACTCCTACTCCTTTTTTTCGTCTTCGTCCAAATCGATGCCGAAGTATTCCCGTATCTTTTGCACAACCATTTCCCTTTTTCTTCTGCGCGTATACCCGGTATCTAACACCGGAACATCGAGATATCGACGTGAATGAAACTGTAGAAAGGCCCATGCTCTAAACATGTCAATAAGCAGTCCCCTTGGGTTCCCTAACACGATTTCTTGCCAGTGTTCTAATTGACGTTGTATTTCCTTGAATCGGCGTTCAGCATCTTTTTCCGCCGCCTGTCGATCAAAATGTAGATAATCTGGCCATTCGGATATGTCTTCGGGTAAGCGTTCATCTATATCGGAAACCTTATAGTACGGCTTATCTACGGATGGCACCACGGTGACCTTTTTTTCACGTACAAATCCAATCTCGGTATAGTACACGGGCGTGTTACGTTTAAGTCTTTCCTTCACACCCACCACCTCCAAGCGGTAGTATGCGCAAAAATGTAGGGGAACCGCCATCGTGACAGTTCCCCTCTCACTGTACCTACTCCCCGTCCAGGATAGTACCACGTCGCATTGTTAAGTGTCGATTACGCATGGGAGACTATTTTACCTCCGCGATACACTCCGGCCCGTCCATCATATTGGGAATGACGGGGCGAAGAGCAAAGAATCTAAGCACGCGTCCCCTTTCATATGCCAGATTGCTCAACTTCTACGGATATCTTGAATTGGTCTAATAATCCCTTAACAGTTCTTACAAATGAGTCATCAGCATCGGGTGAAACATAGATCTTCTCAGCCAACTCATTTAGATCTATAGGGATAAATACGCCAGCACTGCTATGCCGTAACTCCCTGATGGGTTCATCCCAAGGTGGAATTTCCGTAAGTAACAAACGGAGTTCATTTTCCGCGCTGAAACAGCGCCGTTTTTGCAGAAAGAAGAAAGCTGGGTCGGAGCGTGGCACCCCATCAACTTTGTTATCAATGTAGGCAACCTTACGACGGTACATGTTGTACACGTAAATGTACGGTTGCATACACTGATTCAATCGTCCAAATGTGGTGCTTATTGCAATCCCAGGCCCCCCAGCTGCATATGCTTTCCACATCGCATACGACTCATCGTCATTGATGTGCCAACAATTTATGTAGGTCTTTTCTGCCAATTCAGTGTAAAAACGTTCAAGGTTGCGAATTGATTCGTCGGCAACCCATTCGTTTGCCATGTTCCTGACTTCTTCCCTAACATCTCTAATATTTGCTTCCGGCCAGACCCCTTCGAAACGGTCACTGCCATCCCGAAGTTTACTTGCTCGCGTGAAATGCAAAGCCTTTTCGACAAGAATATTGGCGAACTTAGGTAAGTCCATGTAACGCCACACCCGCGAACTGTCCTCTGGCGGACGAGTAATTTGCTCGAACTCATCAAATGAATAAACCTTCCCCACGCAAACCACTCCTTCGGTGTTGGAATATTCGTCCTATCAACGACAATTCCTTCAATGTCGGCCCCATCACTCCGCACGTGCTGTGGTGATGTCTACATGAGTGTTCACCTGTCAATAATGCAATGGTGGAGTCTTTCCCTGCCCCATACAGTAGCCCTCATCCTTCATTGGATGGGGGCGTTTTGTCATATTGCAGCTTCTTGATCGAACAAATAGTTCAACAGTTTATTGAGCATTAACCCACGACAGTCAAGGCAAAACTGGCTGCCGAAACTTGAGTGAATAACCAACGGTACTTTAGCGCATGCTGTCCCTCAGAATCTCTTCGTCAAGGGGATGCGTGACATGACAGAATCTCAGATCGAGCCCCAGTCCGACGTGTTGGACTTAGTCGTGCAACCGGAGATCAAGGAATTCCTCGTAACCACGGTCCAGATGATACCTAAGATCACAAACATCATGAAAATCACTTCAGAAATGTACGATCTCGCTGAAGCATTATTAAAAGACACGGAGATGTTAGAAATCTTCGGGGAGGCCATGAAAGGGACAACTGAACCGATTCAAGACACGATTGAAGATGGCGTTTCCTTGGTGCACGAGGCTCAAGAACGAGCTGAGGCAGATACTTCGAATGTGGGTATGATTGGTTTGTATAGAATGCTTAAAGACCCTACAATACAAAAAAACCTCCGATTCATGAAGGCATTGCTCGCAATTCTAGCCGAACGCCGGGACAGGGAACTCCATTAGTTTAATAACTCAAGTTTCGCACCCTTAGCCAGTTGCTGATGTCGATAATAAAACGGGCAGTGAGCATCTCCCTATACCCTAGCCTTCATTCCAGAATGGGGTGAAGGCATTTGTTCATCTTATCGCCTCAATACACTCCGGCGTATCATTCCGCACATTTCCGACCAGTTCGGGTACCCGGTACGCGTACATCTCGCCCTCATAAGGCTTCAGCACGGACATAACAGTATCAGTATCCGTGGTGCTGCGGTCTAGCCATACGTCCATCGGTTCCTTGGTCAAAATCACCGGCATCCTGTCGTGCAGGTGTCTCATGAACATATTCGGTTCGCATGTGATGATTGTGCAGGTATGGACTTTCCTCTTTCCGTCTGGTTACCGCCACGTACTCCACAATCCCGCCATGCCGAACACTTCCTGCTTCTTGAGTCGGTGAACGGTGGGGAAGTGGAGCCCAACAATTAGCCCAAATTGCGGTTCCGTTCGGTAACCAAGGATCACCGCGTCGATTTCCTTCCAGTTCGTTATCTTCAGCCAATCAGTTGACCTCGTAGCCAGTACATACCGAGAATCTTTCCGCTTCGCCACTATGCCTTCCCAGTTACGTTCCTCCGTCATCTTTTTCAACCTAACCCCTACGCCATCCATGTAGAGTGTGGGGGTGATGGTTTTCGACGGAGTAACTATGTCAGCCAGTCTGGCTTTTCTCTCCATCAGCGGCTCTCGGGTATGATCACGGTCTGTGTAGAGTACATCGAACGCAATGAACGTGGCCGGATGCGTCTCCACTGCCGATGGAATCTTCCGTGGGTCACGCAGTCGTCCGCGATATGCGAAATCGTCAAACACGGACCGTCCGTCACGCAGGCAGATACCTTCGCAGTCCAATACTACTGAGTGTGTCCGGATGTCCTGCGCGGCCTCCTGGAGTTCCGGGAACTTACTCGTAACGCAGTTGCCTCGCCGCGTGTATGCCTCAACGCGATCCCCTTGCTTGTGAATCAGGATCCGCCATCCATCCCACTTCGGTTCAAAGATGTAGTTGTCGTCATCGAATGCTTCTCTGCTCATAGTAAGAAGCATCGGTTTGATGGGCTGGAACGACACGATCAATCACCTAATTTTATTGTCGCAAAGGCAATGATCAGTGGCATTAGGTGATTGGTGGGAACGTCCTCTATAATATGAGAACTAACGTTCGCATATCAAGGTGAGAATATGTCACGTTTGGTTCAACGACCCATTGAAGTGACAACAAAAGATGAGATCCCGCACACCATAATGGACGGTGACAACACCTACACAGTGACCGCTATCATCGACTGGTGGATGGAGGCTGGCGCCTGGTGGGACAACGAACCACCCCGAACCATGTATCGCGTGCAGACCGCGGAGTGGTTTTTGTTTGACCTCGAGTTCAGCGGTGGCAAGTGGTACATCTATCGGGTTTGGGATTAAAAAAAGACGCTCACTTCAGTGAGCGTGATATATCGAAAAGGAGAGAGGGAATCGTCACTGGCCACACACTACGCCAGCGATTTTTGAGACAAACGTGAGGCACTCAGCCCAAGGAAGAGTGTACAGGATAAATGTTTGAAATATGTGTACAAGGTGTGGAGAGATTGTGGTTACGATGTGAATTCGGCGGTGGTCTGTGGTCGATTTGGGATTGAAAAAAGACGCCCACCTCACATTGCGAGCGTCACACATGGGGGATGCACAGTGAAGTTGAATACTAGGTCGGTAATGCCACTGGCCCCTCCTTCGCCAGTGACGGCGGCGACCCCTCATGTCGCCCTGCCTACGAGCCTAGTGTACAAGGTAGATTTGAAAAATTTGTACAGAAGGTGTGTAGAGTTTGTGGTTATTGTTCAGTGGTGCTCAGTGGTTGACCTATCGGATGTGGGATTGAAGGGGGCGTGTTACGTACAATCGCACACCTTGTTCTCACTTGTGCTTATGTCATATCCCGATCCACCACATTTGGGGCAGTCAGGTTCGGCTAACTGAGATGGGTGATAAAATTCCGTTCTGATAACACCCTTTTCGATAAACATTTTTTCCCTTGATAAGAGCTCGCGTAAATGCTCATACTCACAATGAATTTTCGAAAAGATGCAGGGGAGCAGGCATTGGAATGGTACACAGTGCTGTCGGGAAGTTTAACGTGAATCATCGAACTGAGCTTTTTTATCGCAGATTTATTCCCAGCAAACCTTTCTTGGTTTTGGTATTTATTCACGGGGCAGGTCAGCATTCCGGGCAGTTCGTCGATTTGGGAAGGCATTGTTTGCAACATAATATTGCTTTCTACGCATTTGATCTGCGGGGGTTTGGACAATCGACGGGGAAACGTGGCCGCGTACATTCGTTTTATGAGTATCTGGATGACATGCACAAATTTATTGGCTTTGTGAGGGAGGTGCAGGTAGTGTCCCGTCAAGTGGTGGAAATTCTTCGAGTGCTTCTACTAAGTGGCATGCGTCATTTGTGTAGAACTGAAGTCGGTGCCAGCAACGCCTCGTTGCCCGTCAGCTTAGCCATCGACTCCAAGCTGAAATAGCGGCGTGCAATGCTCCATTCATCATGTTGCTCTTGGAGAATGGTTCCCACGAGCCGGATCACAGAGTCCCGGTTTGGGAAGATCCCAACGACGTCTATACGACGGCGAATTTCTCGGGTTCAGCCGCTCGAGTGGATTGGTTGAGCAAATCTGACGCCAATGCTCTCTCGGAAATGCCATATACGCCAGCACGTCCTCCTCCGCTTTCTACAACACATCCATCGCCTTCGGAAACCGACTCTTCAATTGCTGTACCACGACAGCGAGTTGTTCTTTCGCTGACTCCTGTGTTGGTTGGGCAAAAATCGTGCGGACAATCGACGACACCATGGCTTGTGAGGATTTTGGCACCTGACTCAGTATATTGCGCATCACATGGACCCTGCACCGTTGCCATGTAGCTCCGACCAGCGTCGTTTCAATCGCCGCTCTCAGTCCTTCATGAGCATCACTAATCGCCAGTTTGACACCCCTTAGCCCTCTCGCCACCAGGCTCCGCAGAAAGGTCAGCCAGAATGAACCGTCTTCGCTTGTTCCAAGGTCAAAGCCCAACACCTCGCGCTCGCCGGTGGCTTTCACACCAATGGCAATGACAAACGCCATACTTTGGACCCGACCACCCTCGCGAACCTTGGGGAAGGTGGCATCCAGCCAAACATAGGGGAACTCACCTTCAAGCGGGCGACTCTTAAACGCCTGTACAACCTCATCGAGCTCCTTACAGATACGAGATACTTCACTCTTGCTGATTCCGCCGATGCCCAGCGACTCCACAAGTTCATCAACCTTACGGGTACTCACACCATGCACATAGGCTTCCTGGACGACATTGAGTAACGCCTTCTCCGCCCGACGTCGCGGCTCTAATAAACTGGGGAAATAGCTACCTTTACGTAGCTTGGGAATTTGCAATTCAATGGTTCCAACCCTCGTATCCCACTCTCTACGTCGGTATCCATTACGGTAATTCTTGCGCTCCGTGCTTCGTTCGAAGCGCTCAGCACCGATGAGTTGACTGACTTCGGCATCCATCACCGCTTCTGCGAGAACCTTCAACCCCTCCCGCAGAAAATCGATATCCCCATCCTCCAAACCGATCTTGCGGATAAGCTCCAAAAGTGCGATCTTATCCATAGAAGCCATCGAGGTTGCCTCCTCTACTAATGGTTGCTGTCACTTTAGTAGGTTGCACTCGATGGCTTTTTCGTCAATATCCAGCCTCAGAATTTACACCACCTAATGAGACTCTAACGAGGTGCATCCTGGTGAACCCATCTTCTTGTTAGGACACAGCTTGGGTGGGACGATCGTCGCACGGTATGGGCAAGAGTATGTAAGTCAAGTGCAGGGAGCGATTTTTTCATCACCTGCCTTGAGACTTCGATTTCATATTCCAAAATCTTTATATCTCGTGTGTCACTTCCTTTCGTTCCTTACCCCAAGGATGTCCATGGATCTGAATCAGTGGTGTACCTTTGTAACAAGGGTTTGTCGGCTCACTGATACATATACATTTGTGGAAAATGATCCTTTGTTTACTCGTGATTTTTCCGTCCGATGGGTGAATCAACTCCTTGCCAACGGCCAACAGGCATTAAGAAAAGCACGAAATTTTCAAATGGCTACACTCTGTCTCTGTGGAACAAATGATCCATTAGTGGATCCGGTCGCTGTACAAGAATTTTACGATGCGTTACAGGTGAAAGACAAAAAATTTGTTTTGTTTGAAGGAAATCATGAGCTTTTGCAAGAGGATGGTAAAGAGATGGTCTACGAAAGTATTATCGAGTGGTTGAAATACCATGTATAGAATAATGCATCAATAACCTCCTAAGCACACACTACAACTCTGATTGAGATATCGGTAACCCACGCGTTCTTTGTCTTCATACTTTCACCCTCACTGTATGGTTACATTTATTTCACTTAGCATTTATATACGTTCTTCCAATTTACAATCCAGACAATGGAGTGGGCATGCATATACCGAAGTTAATGAGAGCACTCGAAGCGGACGGAAGTGATACATTTGGCCCGCGCGTTTGTGTTTGTGCAGGCCTTTTTATTTGCACAGATAACATCGGTAATGAATCTCATAGGCTTACACAGTAGGTGTGTCATGGCGAATCCCATTCGTCGATCGGAAAAACGTAAGCCGAATATAGGCCTACAAGGTGGCAATGACCACAATCGAGATTTACTGGCCAGGTCCATTGACTTACTAAAAATGGAAACGACGGCATAAAGATATTGTCCGGGCAGTCGCCAAGTGTTGGGAGACATCTACTCGCCAACGACATACCATCTGATACAAGTTTAAGAAAGGACCCCCACGTTAGCGAGGGCCTTGTTGGTTACATCATGTCGGATTGTATCAGTACAATCGAAGTTCCACCTTGATGAACGCGTATTCCAAGTATCGCCATCCTAACTTCCGCAACTTTGTCATTCGCGAGAAGTCAGCCGTCTACAGTGCATTGCGGCACTTCTTCTCCCAACGAGCGGGCGAGGTGAAGCCAGCATGAACCAGGCAGAAATGGTTGAGCTGGAAAAGAGCATTGACCAGATGATGGAGATTGCCCGTGGATACGGGCTCGATTTTTATCCCATGCGGTACGAGGTGTGTCCAGCAGAGGTCCTGTACACGTTCGGCGCATATGGTATGCCTACGCGGTACACGCATTGGTCGTTTGGGAAGTCGTACCACCGAATGAAGTTGGAGTACGACTTGGGCCTCAGCCGCATTTACGAATTGGTCATCAACTCGGATCCATGCTATGCATTCTTGCTCGACGGCAACACACTGCTGCAAAACATGACCGTCTGTGCCCACGTACTCGCGCATTGCGACTTTTTCAAAAACAACAGTTCGTTCTCGCGCACGTCGCGAGACATGGTCGATAGAATGGCGTCCAATGCGCAGCGATTGCACGCATACGAAATGGAATACGGACGATCCCGCGTGGAATCCCTCCTCGACGCCGGCATGGCTCTGCAGGAGCATGTCGACGCATCTGGATACGTGGAGCGGGAGCGGAAGATGCGTAGCAGGACAGCAGGAGAAGACACGACGTCGGCGGGAGAAGGAGTGCATTGCCCTACGATGACCTTTGGGCTTTGGACGGATCCGGGCGCGTCGCAGGAACCGGACGAAGGAAGTCCCTGCACGCTTTGCCGGGCTGCCGACCAAGGACATCATGTTGTTCCTGATTGAGCACAGTTCCGTGCTCGAAGAGTGGGAACGCGACGTACTGTCCGTCCTGCGCGAGGAGATGCTGTACTTCTGGCCGCAGCTAGAGACGAAGATCATGAACGAAGGTTGGGCCACGTACTGGCATTTGCGGATTATGCGTGACCTCGATCTCAACGAGGCAGACGCCATTGAGTTTGCCAAAATGCACTCGGGCGTCGTGCTTCCGTCCCGAACCTCCATAAACCCGTACCACCTCGGGCTTGCCATCTGGGAGAACATTGAGAAGCGATGGAACGAGCCGACGGAAGAAGAGCGAAAGCGGTTTGGGCGCGAGCCAGGAAAGGGCCGCGAGAAGATGTTTGAAGTGCGAGAGATGGAAAACGACATCTCTTTCCTGCGCAACTACCTGACGAAGGAACTTGCACAGGAGCTGGACTTGTACCTGTTTCAAAAGGTTGGCAACGACTGGCGCGTTGTGGATAAAGAATGGGAACACGTACGCGACCAATTGTGCGCGTCTCGTGTGAATGGCGGCATCCCGGTACTGTACGTTGAGGACGGAGACCACAATCGCAACGGAGAGCTCTACATTCGACACGCCTATGAAGGCATGGAATTGGATGTGAAGCACCTGGAGAAGACGCTCCCCTACCTGTACCAGATGTGGGGGCGCAACTGCCACTTGCAAACGGTGGTCGAAGGCCGCGAAGTGGTGTTCACACACGATGGTAAGAAGACACAGCGCAGATTTTTGTAAATGTATCAATTCGCATCTTGGGAGATAGGTGGTACGTTCACCTGTCTCCTTGTTCCGTGTCCTTCGACCGTCCTTATCCACGAATTCAATAGGGGGCATAGAACACTTGCAGGGGGTGTGCCGTTTGACGGGACAAGCTGAGACCCGCCTGTTTGGCATCCATTTTAAAACTATTCCATCTATGGTAAGTTGATACATTATAAGAGGCTTGTCCGGATTGTGATGACCGTCTCGAATGGCAAGCGAGGCGCGTCAAGGTGGGAGGACTCAGGAATGGAAAAAATCAGCTGGTACAGGCCGCATAGTGAGGTCGAACCGAAAGCATTGAGGAGATTGACAGATTTCGAATTAATCCAAGGGACTATGTTGAGTGTGCAAGAGTCAACAATGGGGGGCAGCCTGAACCGGATGCGTTTGACTACGAGAGTTACAATGGTACGGAAACAACTGGGTTTGGTGCGTTGCTTAGTTTCCATCCGGAAAAACCAGACTATATCGTCAATGTATATCACCATATCAGCGATAGACTTTCTATCCATTCGCAAAGGGTGGCACAGGCAACATGCTATGCTTTGATTATCGGTACAGTTCAGAGCCAACCATTGTAATGTGATCACGAAATTGCCTACCTGAGCCCTGATAAATGACTAATTCATGTCTGTGTTCTTTCACAGAATTATTGGACTCCCTCTACATCCAAAGGACGACGGCGTGGGCAATGCGTTGTCGCATTGAGCAATCCTACTACAGGATTAAGGCAACTACGCCTCGATTAGAGACTATGTTAGGGGGAGTTGAGTGGCAGAGATTCTTTGGCGGCCACAACGCATGAGAAACTAGATTGAGGCTGTGGTACGAAAGCTGGACATCACCCCTCATTGGCATTACTATGTATTCTGTTAAGCGCAAAGCGTAGATAGGCGATTTACAACGAAACATTCAAGAAAGGTGTTCACTTCGCTGAGTGACATAATAGGGAAACCGGTGAAAGTCCGGTGCGGTCCCGCCACTGTATGGGTGAGCCTCGATTCTCGATACCACTGAGTGCACAAGCGCTTGGGAAGGTGAATCGCAGGTGACGACCCCGAGCCAGGAGACCTGCCTTTCTTGTACACCCTGTACCTACGGTCGATAGGTCGGTGTCGCTGCACGAATGTGCAATGACAGCTATCTGCTTTAGGCAGGTAGCTTCTTTTGTTTACAGTATTTTCAAACTCTATCGGAGTAAGCCATTCATCGTATTTTACTCATCGCTGAATTTATCTGTTGATAGGGGACGTAGTGTTGCTATCCAGCATTGTTGAACGGTGTGCGAGAATTCCTCAACTGTATATCGACGTGATGCAGAAGGCACGCAATCGGCTGGATGACCTGACGAAGCCGCTCGGTAGTCTCGGAGTCTTGGAAGACGTGATTGCCCACCTTGCTGCCATGACTGGACAGGTTATTCCTTCTTTTCACAAGCCTGTTGCCCTTCTCTTTGCGGCTGACCATGGCGTAAGTGAACAGGGTGTTTCTGCGTATGGCAGCCAGGTGACTGAAGAAATGGTAGTCAATATGTGTATGGGCAGTGCCGTCAGCAGTGTTCTTTCGCGTGCCCAGCATGTGAAGTTAAAAGTGGTTGACGTCGGTGTTCGATCGCGGGTTCGCCATCCCAACGTGATTGTCCGCAAGGTCGCACCTGGCACCAAAAACTTTGCCCTGGAGCCTGCCATGACCTTGGAGCAAGCCTATCAGGCCGTGGAAATTGGTTTTGATATCGCTGAAGAGTCGATTCGCGCAGGGGCAGACATTGCTGTCATTGGTGAAATGGGGATTGGGAATACAACCGCAAGCACCGCGATGATTGCCAGTCTTCTTCGCTTACCCGTTGAAGAACTTGTTGGGGTAGGGACCGGCATATCTGAGGATCGGAAACGGACAAAGACGGAGTTAATTACCAAAGCACTCCAACTACACCAACCGAATTTTAACGACCCTTGGGATGTGTTAGTGAAAGTCGGAGGATTCGAAATCGGAGCCATGGTAGGCGCGCTTATCGCGTGTGCAAGCCATCGGGTTCCTGTCATTTTGGACGGAGTGATTACGAGCACGGCAGCACTTTTGGCAAACCGTTTGAATCCGCATGTCCGGAACTACTTAATTGCCTCTCACCGCTCTACGGAACCTGCACATCAATATGTGCTGCAGGAGTTAGGATTGTCTCCCCTTGTCGATTGGGGGATGCATCTTGGGGAAGGGTCAGGAGCCTTGTTTGTTCTCCCTGTAATTCAGAATGCCTGCAAGGTCATGGCGGAGACTGCAACTTTTGAGGATGCAAGGGTGTCGAATCCCCACAAGGCGGATTCAGACGCACAGGGCCTTCCGTCAAAGCAAGAAGCAGAAACTTTGAAGAGTCCCGTTGTACGGGATTTTGACGATGCGGAACGAGATGCCGTGTACAAAGCGATTCTGGCACGGCGTGACATACGGTCTTTTCTGTCGGACCCGATTCCTGACGATGTGCTGGAAAGAATTCTTATCGCCGCACATCATGCGCCTTCGGTCGGATACATGCAACCGTGGAACTTTATCTTAATTCGGGACAGAGAGCGCCTAAAGCAAATCCAACAGGTCGTTGAGCGAGAACGGGTCCGAGCTTCAGAGAATTATCAGGATCTCAAGCAAGAGTATTATCTTCGGCTAAAGGTCGAAGGTCTGTTACAAGCGCCCGTCACAATATGCGTGACGAACGATCCCAGTCGTGGTGGACCGCACGTGCTCGGTCGGAACACCATTCCCGAAACGGATTTAATGTCTACGTCCTGTGCCATTGAAAATATGTGGTTAGCAGCGCGGGCCGAAGGTGTTGGAATGGGATGGGTCAGCATTTACAAGAAAGAGGATATTCGGCAGATTCTCAACATCCCTGACCACATCGACCCTGTTGCGTTACTGTCCATCGGGTACACGGCACACTTTCCAGAAATTCCGTTACTGGAGCGTGTTGGATGGAGAAGTCGCCTCGATTTACAAACTTTGATATACCACGACATGTGGGGGAACCAGGAGGAATCGAAGGGATGAGAATCTATACCCGCGGTGGAGACAAGGGACAGACTGCGCTCATCGGAGGACAACGGCGCTACAAGAGTGATGCACGAGTGGAGGCTTACGGCACGGTAGATGAGGCGGGGGCGTTTATTGGACTCGTACTCAGTCATCTTGATGAAGTGTCTGAAAGAGACATGATGGACCTCTTGTATCAAGTTCAGCAGACGTTGTGGGATGTCGGTGCAGACTTAGCTGCCGTACCTGGCGCAGAATACACGTTCCGTACCAAAGAGGATGCGGCTGCAAGTCTGGAACCTTTCATCGACAGGTACAAAGAGGAAGCTGACAAGGTCACGAAATTTATCTTGCGGGGCGGAGACCAAGCTGCCGCTTATCTGCACGTTGCCTGTACTGTGGTACGCCGCGCGGAGCGCCGCGTTGTGTCGCTTATGCAGGAAGAAGAGATTTATCCGCCCACTTTGAAGTATCTCAACCGTTTGTCTGATTTGCTCTTTGTCTTGGCAAGGGCAGTGAATGCTCGGAGACGGCAGAAGGATGTACTCTACGAAAACAGTACCGATGTGTTTCGGGATGGCAAGCGCAAAGGTTGATGGGTTGGAGACCAGGGACCATAAATATCGTCGTCATCGTTCGTGGCTATCTGACCAAGGCGATTGACATTGTTCCGTCGATTCACTATGATGCAAACGAAATTGAAAAGCTCTTCAGGTGCTCTGGTTTACAGAGATAATAGGGAAACCGGTGAAAGTCCGGTACGGTCCCGCCACTGTAATCAGCGATTTATGGATCAACGTCACTGCGTTTTCGTGGGAAGGCGTTTGATGGGTTCCATGAGCTGAGAGTCAGGAGACCTGCCTGAAGAGGTAGAACGAAACCTTCGAGGAGAGGTTGCGTTGGAGGAATTCTCATCAACTTCCGACCACAACCACTCTCTGCCAATGGGCAGGGATTTTCTGTTAGAACATCAGGAGGTATCTCGATGAAAAAATCAGTAGTTGCAATTCCCGTAGCTGTTCTGGCCCTTGCTACCATTGGGATCACAGGGTGTGGGGCGAACACCTCGTCTTCGTCGAATCAGGCGACGGCAACAAACGCATCGCAACAAACCGCATTCCCCGTGACATTGAAGGATGATACGGGTCATACAGTGACGGTTTCGAAACGTCCAGAGCGAATTGCCTCCACTACGGAAGGTACCGACGAAATCCTGTCTGCACTCGTTCCGAAAAAGGACATTGTACTCGTCACCACGTTCTCTAGCGATCCGTCGTATTCCAATATCACTTCCTTTGTCAAAGGCATTCCCGCCATTCAACAGGCCAATGCCGAGCAAATTCTTGCCGCTAAACCAGATCTTGTTTTGACGGCTTCTTATACAAATCAAGGGGTCATAAATCAGATAGAACAAGCCCACATTCCAGTCTATGAGTTTAACGACTTTAACTCCATCAGCGACATTGAACGAAACATTGAGGTCATCGGGAGGCTTGTCGGAAATGAAGCAGGCGCACAAAATCTGGTTCACAGCATGCAAGAAAAAATTCAAGCCGTTGAGAAGGCAGTCAAAGACGAAAAGAAACTGAAGGTATTAGATTACAGTTCTTTTGGATATGCTGCAGGTACATCAACCACTGTGAACGACATTATTGTAGATGCCGGGGGCATTAACGCCGCAGCGCAGCTCCAAGGATGGCAGAAAATTACCGACGAAGAAATTGTGAAGCTCAACCCGGACGTCATCATCGACGCAGACGATGACAAAGGATTCGTTCAAAAAATTCTTTCGGATCCCAAACTGCAGACGGTGTCCGCGGTAAAGAATCACCGCGTGTACCTCGTCAAGGGAGCTGATTTGTCGAGCGTCTCACAATACATTACCCAAGGGGTTTGGGATGTGGCCAAGTTGTTGTATCCAACCGCCCAGATTGGACAATGAGTACAAGTCGTATTCGATGGGCGTTTGTCACCCTCGGCATCGCGCTTGGCATTGCCGCCATGCTTGAATTGTCAATCGGTCCCATTATGATTCCGATGGCAAGAATTCCATCGGACATTTGGAGCTTTCTACACGGCGGAAGCGGTACGGATCAGGTCGTCCTCGGCGACATTCGATTGCCTCGTCTTCTCGTGGCGGCCGTGGTTGGAGCAGGGCTTGCAAGTACGGGCGCCGTGTTGCAAGCGATATTTCGCAACCCAATGGCAGATCCGGCCATTATTGGAGTGTCAAGCGGCGGATCGCTTGGGGCCGTGTTAACCATCCAATTCGGACTGTCGCAACTATCCCAGTGGTATACGCCACTGGGTGCGTTTGCGTCGGGACTTATCGTCGTCTTTGTAATCTATCGTCTCGCCACCGTAAGGGGTAGAACGTCCATTTATTCGTTGCTCCTTTCAGGTGTTGCCATCAGCTCGTTTTGTAGTTCCGTCGTCACACTCGTGTTGTCACTGGCCCCATTGGAAACGATGCAGCAGATGTTGTTTTGGTTGATGGGGGGGCTCGATGGGAGTACCTGGAGCGAGTTTTTCATACTGGCGGTGTTTGTCAGTGCTGGATTTATCATTTATCTCCTTCAGGCGCACGCACTGGATGTGATTTCCATCGGGGAAGAGCAAGCTGAAGGCGTTGGCGTATCGCTCCAGTACACCAAGCAAATTACGCTAGCAACGGCTGCCTTTGTGGTTGGCGCTTGTGTCAGTTCCACCGGCGTGATTGGGTTTGTTGGACTCGTCGTACCCCATCTCCTGCGTTTGTGGATTGGTCCTTCGCATCGGAATCTCATTGTGGCATCCGCAATCGGAGGGGCGCTTCTCATGCTGTTGTCTGATCTCGTGGCAAGGATGATCCTGCTCCCGATTGAACTGAATGTCGGCATTGTTACATCGTGCCTAGGCGCACCATTTTTCTTGTTTTTATTGAGGCGGCAGGAATCAACAATGCATCGGGGGTGATGTCGGTGGATCAAAGTTGCGCATTGCTTCAGCTTGAGAACGTCTCGTATCGTGGGATCTTGCACGATGTGAATTTGGCGTGGTCGCGCGGGCAATTTATCGGGCTGATTGGTCCTAATGGAGCAGGCAAGTCCACCCTGTTACGGATACTTGCAGGCATTTGGCGCCCTACGACGGGCAGCGTTTACCTCAATGGCAAGGTATTGAGTGACATGTCTGCCCGTCAACGCGCCAAGGAGATTGCCTATTTGCCGCAACAAATGCCTGAGAACGTGACGTTTACCGTCGAACAATACGTAGAGATGGGGCGTTATGCGTACCGAACACCATGGGGAAATTTGGGGCGCGAGAGCAAGGAAGCGGTGGCTAGTGCTCTGAAAACATTGAATTTACTTGATTACCGAGGCGTGCATCTGGAACGTCTATCCGGTGGGGAGCGGCAACGTGCAGGCATTGCTCGTTGTATTGCTCAAGGGAGCCCCATCATCCTATTGGATGAGCCCATATCCAGCTTGGATTTGTATTATCAAGTGGACATTCTCAGACGTCTGCAACGCCTTGCCCATGAGGGGTATCTTATTGTGACAGCGATTCATAACCTGGAACTTGCTGCTCGCTATTGTACCGGGTTGGTTCTATTGAATCACGGGAGAGTCTACGCCCATAGCTCACCAAATGACGTATTAACCGAGCGAGCGTTACTCGATGTGTTTCAGGTTCCGGCAAAGACGTACTCAGACCCTTATGACGGTTTTTTGCGCGTCAGTTATCCATCGTGATAGCGTGATCAAAGGAGGGAGTGGCGAAGGTGGGGTACACGTTTGTTCTCGGTGGAGCGCGGAGTGGAAAGAGCACCTTTGCAGAACAGTGGGCGGGGCGCTTATCAGAGCTTCATTCACTACCTGTTACCTACGTTGCCACAGCACAACCCAGCGATAACGAGATGGAAGAAAGAATCCTTCGTCACCGTCATCAACGACCGAAGGATTGGCTGACGGTGGAAGAACCGCTGGATGTAGCAGACTGGATAATGAAGCAGAGCGAACCAACGGTGATTCTTCTTGACTGCCTCTCTCTCTTACTCAATAACTGGATGTTTGTCGAACAGTGTTCTGAGCGTCAGTTTTTTGCCAGGATGGAGCAGTTGGTAGCAGCAATCTCTCAATCTGTGTATCCCATCGTCGTCGTCAGTAATGAGGTAGGGCAGGGTATCGTCCCTGGCGATCCGTTATCCAGACAGTATCGGGATTGGTTAGGACTGCTTAACCAATCTGTCGCCAAACAGGCTGAATCGGTGATTTGGGTGGTCGCTGGAATTCCGGTTGACCTCAAAAAAATACAGGTAGAATTGCCATGATCCAGTTTGGGAGCGCAAGGCCTGGCATCGTCCTCGACCGTGCCTCAGCGATCCGCTTGCTATCCGCATCCTGTGGTGCTCATCGGGAAGTGGACTTCATGGGCAAATGGGCGGCTCAGCATAGATCAGGGAAGTCGGAGGCCGAACGTTTTCGCGGATTCTTGGTTGTACTGGGGGAAGAATCGTGTTTGCTCCAATCAGATGGTTTATTCTCGCCCTACAATTCGCAACCATACTTCCCGCGCCATCCGTCCGGACCGCCACGGAACGAGATTTTCGTTGCAGCGTGGTGTGGTTTCCGGTGATTGGAATGTTGCTCGGTTTAGTACTGTGGGTATTCCAATCCGTTTTTGTCCGCCACATGCCGTCCTTTGCGGCAAGTGTGGTCTCTCTATCCATCTACACACTCGCCACGGGGGCTCTTCATTTAGATGGACTCATGGATACTGCCGATGCGATGGGCAGTAGACGTCCGCGAGAGGCGGCGCTCGAAATTATGAAAGACAGCCGCGTGGGGGCGATGGGCGTTGTAGTCGGTCTCTTCGCCATCCTGGGTAAATGGTCAGTCATCTCGAGTATCTCCTCCGACCATTGGGAGCCCTTTGTGGTTGTCCCAATGATGTCACGCTTGGGTATGATTTGGTCGATGGTCATTGCTCCGTCGGCTCGGAATGAAGGTCTTGGCGCCATGTTCGCACAGAAGATTCCAAGATGGGCAGTCGCTGTCGCGACCTGTCTGTGTGTAGGTGTCTGTGGGCTGGTCCTACCGTTTCAACAGTGGCTCTGGACGCTGCTCTATTCCATCCTAACGGTGACTCTCTTTACCGGTTGGATGGTGCATCGCTTTGGCGGAACGACAGGAGACACGTATGGCGCGTTAAACGAAATCATGGAATGGGTAGGGTGGTACGTGTTTCTTTGTGTTGGTGCTTGAATGTGAAGGCCTGGCAGGGAGTTTCTTCTGAGTTCGCCTAACAGGTGTCGGGGAAGTAAGAGCTGTCATTAAGAGGTGAGCGATTGTCACCATGAACGCAGAAAACGTGACACCAGTGAATCGATGTTGGATATTCTTGAAATGAGTGGTAAATAAACAGCTCCTACAAACCTAGCAGATTTGTAAGAGCCATCATGTTGTGGATAGGTGGTTTGCGGCGGGCTCCATCACCCCTAGGTTATCGCCTCCATACACAGTACCGTTGTGCACGAGTAACCCCCCGTGGGAGAGGACCAAGACAACGACACCCCATTGTTCCACTCAAGACAGGATTACCGGTTCCATCGCCAGCCATAGGGGGCGTATGGGTGCGGGGGCATCGGCGGAGGAGACAGTAGGCCCCGGCGCTTGGCCCCCTTGTGAAGCATCGTCACCAGCTCGCGCACTTTTTCGTCCTCGGCGACATTGAAAGCCATGGATCCCAGCTTGATAATGGTATTCACCTTCAAATTTTCCACCCTCCTAATGAACTCAGATCAATCCCAATGTATGACCATCTTGCGACGATTCATTGGACATGTATCCGAGGGCAGGGGTGGAATTATTCGTTTGCAGTCAGTGCACAATCAATGCCGGATTCACGCCTCATTGGCCTGCCAAACCGTTTCTCCGTCCTTGTAGTTCTCCCGTTTCCAAATCGGCACTTCCTTCTTCAATCGCTCAATCAGCATCCGAGCCGCCTCGAACGCCACATCTCGGTGGGGTGAAGCAGCTGCGCAAATGACGGCAATCTCCGTCGGTTTCAGAGTACCAATGCGGTGCCATTGCAACGTGATTGTGCCCGGGTATTTCTGCTTGACATCCGCTTCTATGCGCCGCATATGCTCAATCGCCATATCTACATACGCCTCATACTGCAACGATACGGTTTGCCTTCCCTTGGTCCACTCGCGGACGGTGCCGACAAACAGAACGGTCCCACCACAATACACACTTTCCAATTGCGCAAATGCCGAAGACACGTCAAGTGGTTCATCCACAACTCGGCACGAATCGAGCTCGTCACAGCTTCCACCGCCTACAGGGGGGATGAACGCTATTTCGTCCGTGTTTTGAATCAGAGCGTCGTCTGGAGCGTATTCACGGTTGACAGCTACAAGGCAACGGCCGATTTCGTCCGCAAATTGTGGATAGACTTGGATGACGGCTTGTTTGAGTTCGAGTACCGTCATCCGGTGATCACCGTCGACAACGATTTCTCGCTTTCCGATTCGCTCCGCGAGACCCGCAAATAGTTTTACCGTGACGCTCAATCGAAACACCGCCCTTCAAATCATTCGTAACTGGCAAGGATTGTTGTCCAAATCATACTGACGGCGCGAGGGAATTTCAACTGCCCGAGGAAGCCTTCAATCAGCCCCTTTATCGGGACGGACGGCCGTGACAGCACGTCCATTCTCTCCTGCAGCCGGTACCTGAGGTCTGTATGATATGATGATACAAGCGGATCAGCCACTGAACAGTTATCGGCCTTAGGGTCGGTTCTGACGATGTCTTGCGTAAAGCCACGGGTTGCGGTGTATGTCGCCTTATCGCGACTGGTTAGCTTGTAGGAGAGGGGGGAACGGGTTGAAACAATACCTGGATCTCGTACGTCATGTATTGGAACATGGAACGCAAAAGGACGACAGGACGGGTACGGGTACCCTGTCCACGTTTGGCTATCAAATGCGGTTCAACCTTGCGGATGGCTTTCCGCTTCTGACTACCAAAAAGCTCACCTTTCGCTTGATTGTGACAGAATTACTGTGGTTCATCGCTGGTGATACCAACATTCGCTACTTGGTGGAGCACAACAACCACATCTGGGACGATTGGCCGTTTGAGGCCTACAAGAAAAGCCCTGAGTACGGCGGCGAAACCATGGAACAGTTCGCAGAGAAGATCAAGCGTGACCCTGCTTTTGCTAGCAAATGGGGGGACCTTGGGCCGGTGTACGGAAAGCAGTGGCGCAGTTGGCAGGCTGCAGATGGGCGAACCATTGATCAACTTGCCAATGTGGTGGAGCAAATCAAGACCAATCCGAACTCGCGTCGGCTGTTGGTTGTGGCGTACAATCCTGGCGAGGTGGACGACATGGCGCTGCCTCCGTGCCATTCCTTGTTCCAGTTCTACGTGGCCGACGGGAAGCTGTCTTGCCAACTGTATCAAAGATCAGCAGACATTTTTCTCGGCGTCCCGTTCAACATCGCCAGTTACGCGCTCTTGACCCTCATGATTGCTCATGTCACAGGGCTCGAACCCGGAGAGTTCATTCACACACTTGGCGATGCGCACATTTACAACAACCACATCGAACAGTGTAAGCTGCAGTTGACGCGCGAACCGTATCCGCTGCCACAGGTCAGGCTCAATCCGAGCGTGCGGAGTTTGTTTGACTTCACGCTGGAAGATATCGAGCTGGTCGGTTACCAAGCGCATCCGCACATCAAAGGGGAAGTGTCCGTATGATCTGCTTGATTGTGGCGATGGCAGAGAATCGCACAATCGGCGCCGAAGGCAAAATTCCGTGGCGTATTCCTGGTGAACTGGCGTACTTCAAACGCGTGACGATGGGACATCCGATTGTGATGGGGCGCAAGACATATGAATCCATCGGCAAGCCTTTACCTGGTCGGCCGAACTACATCGTGACGCGAAACCCCAACTACGTGGCGGAGGGTTGTCACGTGGTGCACGAGATTCTTCCGATTTTAGAACTCGCAAAGTCGCAAGAGGTGTTTGTCATCGGCGGTGCGGAGGTGTACAAGCTGTTCCTCCCATACGCAGATCGGGTGTATCAGACGGTGATTCACCGGGACTACGACGGAGACGCCCACTTTCCGGAGTTGGAGGGCCGGTGGGAACTCGTGGAGAGCCAACCCGGCCCAGGGGACGTCGTACCTCACACGTTCCAGGTATATCAAAGGATTCATTAATGAGGGATGGTCAGGAGCGCGGTTCCTGACCATTCTTGTTATAATACAGATGCCTTACGAAACAACCTGCGTCCATTTACACAGTAAGCCCACATCACATTCCCGTCTCGTCCACCAGCACAAATTCCTGTTATTTCTCCGGTTTCTGTATATAACACAAGGCTGTGACCTACAATCTCCCCGACTTTGACGGCTTTTTTGTGGAGTTGGTCGTACAGTTGTTATTGATGACAAAAAATTTTCAAAATGAACTGTATCATAACAGGTTTACAGACATATTGATGTTGTAGTACAGTACCAACATAAGAACAAAGGAGGAATCTACCATGACTTCGGTGGCCCCATGGCATGACGATTTGCCTCTCGATGAACCGCGAAAACAGTGTTGTTACTGTGGCAGAGAGTTTGAAGAACAAGCCCCGTCGTACGCCGTGATCTGTGAGCGCTGTGTCAACATCCAAGATGAATGCTCGCAATACTCATAATGTTTTACAAAGTTGAAAGAGGTGGATGAATGGTATGTCAACGGCGATTGGATGGCTTCCCGCAGGCGTAAGTGTGACGGTGCCCACCAGTCCTCAGTTCGCGGAGGTCCTGACCACGGAAGCACTGGAGTTTGTAGCCGAACTGGAGCGAACGTTTGGGCTGCGACGCAAGGAGCTGTTACAGCGACGCGAAGCGCGCCAGGCAGAAATTGATGCCGGAAAACTCCCAGACTTTCTGCCAGAAACAGCACACATTCGGAACGGAGATTGGCAAATTGCGCCGGTGCCTGAGGACTTGCAAGACCGGCGTGTGGAAATCACGGGACCGGCCGGTGATCGGAAGATGGTGATCAACGCCTTGAACTCCGGCGCCAAAGTGTTTATGGCCGACTTCGAAGATGCCAATTCTCCGACTTGGGAGAACACCGTGCAGGGGCAACTGAACCTCCGGGATGCCATTCGTCGTTCAATTGACTACGTGAGTCCCGAAGGCAAGTCGTATCAGCTCCACGAAAACATCGCGACACTTGTGGTGCGTCCCCGTGGTTGGCATCTCGAGGAGAAACACATCCTCGTGGACGGAGCGCCGGTGTCTGGCGGACTGTTTGACTTTGCGCTCTACGTCTTCCACAACACCAAGCAACTACTTGAGAACGGAACCGGGCCGTACTTTTACCTGCCGAAAATGGAGAGTCACCTGGAAGCGCGCCTTTGGAATGATGTGTTCACGTATACCGAACGGAGATTGGACATCCCACACGGCACCATCAAAGCCACCGTGCTGATTGAGACCATCCTCGCGGCGTTTGAAATGGACGAAATCCTCTACGAATTGCGAGATCACGCCGCGGGTCTGAACTGCGG
The DNA here is from genome assembly GCA_963788285.1 of uncultured Alicyclobacillaceae bacterium. Taxonomy (GTDB): domain Bacteria; phylum Bacillota; class Bacilli; order Alicyclobacillales; family Alicyclobacillaceae; genus Alicyclobacillus_A. Next base: position 54,615 of record CAWBGB010000009.1, on the reverse strand, counting down.
ACGATGGGACTACATTTTCAGCTACATCAAGAAGTTTCGGAACCACAAGCAGTTCCTGTTACCGGACCGGGCGCTTGTGACGATGACGTCGCCTTGCATGCGGGCGTACTCACTGCTCGCCATCCAGACATGCCACAAGCGAAACGCGCACGCCATTGGCGGCATGGCTGCTCAAATTCCGGTCAAGAACGATCCCATCGCCAACGAGGAAGCGTTGAAAAAGGTACGCATGGACAAAGTCCGGGAAGCCTCGGATGGACACGACGGCACGTGGGTCGCGCACCCTGCGTTGGTCCCTGTAGCGATGGAGGCGTTCAATGAGCATATGCCGACGCCAAACCAAATCCACCGCAAGCGCGAAGACGTTCACGTCACGGCGGCGGACCTGCTTGAGGTGCCGGAAGGGGGCATCAGCGAGCATGGCTTACGAAACAACATCAGCGTCGCGGTTCAGTACATTGAGGCCTGGCTGCGCGGCGTGGGAGCGGTACCGATTTTCAATCTCATGGAGGACGCCGCAACGGCGGAAATCTCCCGCACACAAGTGTGGCAGTGGATCCGCCATCCGCACGGCATACTGAACGACGGCCGCAAGGTGACCTTCGCCCTCGTGAAGGAACTGCTGGCCGATGAACTGGCCAAGATTCGCGAGCAAGTTGGGCAGGAGCATTTCACAGGCGGACGGTATCGGCAAGCCAGCGAACTGTTCTTGAGCCTGACTGCAAACGACGAATTCGTCGAGTTTCTCACGCTGCCCGGATACACCTATTTGGACTAATCATAGAGGAGGAAGATGGAGATGAGCCATTTTGAAACTGCGGAAGCGCTGAAGAAGTACTGGGAGACGGACAGCCGGTGGAAGGGAGTCGAGCGGCCGTATAGCGCAGAAGATGTGCTTCGACTGCGCGGATCGGTCCACATTGAATATACCTTGGCGAAGCTGGGGGCCGAACGCTTGTGGAATCTGCTGCACACGGAGGACTTTGTGCGCGCACTCGGCGCACTAACGGGGAACCAGGCGGTTCAGCAGGTGAAAGCGGGCTTGAAAGCCATTTATCTCAGTGGTTGGCAAGTGGCTGCGGACGCCAACTTATCGGGTCACATGTACCCGGACCAAAGCTTGTACCCTGCGAACAGCGTGCCCAACGTCGTGAAACGCATTAACCAGGCGCTGCTCCGTGCGGATCAGATTCAGCACGTGGAAGGAACAGGGAACGTACACTGGTTGGCTCCGATTGTGGCAGACGCCGAAGCCGGGTTTGGCGGTCCGTTGAATGTCTTCGAGCTGATGAAGCAGATGATTGAAGCCGGGGCCGCTGGTGTCCACTTTGAAGACCAGCTTGCCTCCGAGAAAAAGTGCGGACACATGGGCGGCAAAGTGTTGATCCCGACGTCCCACGCCATTCGCAACCTCACGGCGGCTCGCCTGGCAGCGGACGTCCTCGGTGTACCAACCATCCTGGTGGCCCGTACGGATGCAAACGGTGCGTTCCTGATTACGAGTGACATTGACGAGCGGGATCAGAAATTCCTAACGGGAGAACGCACGCCGGAAGGATTCTTCCGAATGAGGGGCGGTATCGATGCGGCTATCGCACGGGGACTGGCGTACGCGCCGTACTGCGACTTGGTCTGGTGTGAGACCTCCGAGCCGAACATCGAAGAAGCGCGCAAGTTCGCAGAGGCGATTCACTCGGAATTCCCGGGCAAGTTGCTGGCGTACAACTGCTCTCCGTCGTTCAACTGGCGAAAGAAACTGGATGAAAAGACGATTGCGGAGTTCCAGACGATGCTCGGACATATGGGCTATAAGTTCCAGTTCGTCACGCTGGCTGGATTCCACACGCTGAACCACAGCATGTTCCAATTGGCGTGGGACTACAACCGACGTGGTATGGCAGCGTACTCCGACTTGCAGCAGGCGGAGTTCGCGAGCGAACAGTACGGCTACACCGCAACCCGCCATCAGCGGGAAGTCGGTACGGGCTACTTCGACGAAGTGGCACAGGTGATTGCCGCTGGTTCCGCTTCGACAACCGCCCTGACCGGATCGACCGAAGAAGAACAGTTTGTTTGAGGTACGAAAGTTGGATGTGCAGGGGCGGAAAGCCCTCGATTGGCTCTAGGAGACATGAAAGTAATTCGGGATTGAATAAAGACCGAATTGAATCAAATGAATTTTTTCAAAAGAGAAACTTGACACACCAACGATTGGAAAAATAGCGACGAACAATGGGTTCAGCACAATATATAGTGTTTCCGGCATTAGGGCAACACAACATCTAGTCGTGCTGAACCACTCTAGTGGCATTTTGCAAATCGCTCATACAAAATAGCGTGCGAATTCGGTTCGACACGCCATTTTGTATGACTTCGACTGGATTGACCGCGTCGTTGTCTTTTCTGAGACGTCGTCTCCACTGAGGCAGGCAGGGGTTGCGTTGCTCATTGCAGGCGGAACCTTTACAATGGTTAAAGTATCATTTCGAGCGGAGAGGTGGAGAATCATGGCGAATCTCACAAAGCAGCGACGAGCTGTTCTGGAAGTTGTGAAGGAATCGCATGACCATCCGACCGCCGCCGACATTATGGATAGACTTCGTGAAAAGCAGTACAAATTCGCATACGCGACGGTATACAATTCTCTGAAGTACTTGGTTGAGCAGGGCTTGATCAAGGAACTACATATTACGGGTGGCGTCTCCAGGTACGACGGAAGGATGGAAGAGCATCATCACGCGGTCTGTGACAAGTGCGGCAAAATGGTGGAGGTTTTCACCGAATTGCCTGGAGACTTCCTGGAAGACGTGGCTCGGGAAACAGGATTTTTGATTCAACGCCACCACCTGACTTTCCACGGTCTGTGTAAGGATTGTCAGCATGCAACACACTAAGGGTGCGCTGCCAAAATAAATCACCGGACATGACGATGTATTGGCCGCGGAAGGGTTCGTTGAAGGATCTGATGGGGCTGCCTGACTAAGGGTGACAACACTTACTCACGGGGCAGCCCCATTGCTGGTCGACGACTTCTCTGAATCTGACGTTGAATCGGTCATCCAAATTCGCTGCTGATACACTTTCAGGGCATCATATCCTGCGAGCTTTAAACGCCAGTTCTTGCACGCTACCTCCACCAATGATGCGATATCTCGTCCGGGACGTACTGGAATGTCAATTTGGGGAATCGAGACGCCCAGGTATTCAACGTCTTCAGCCTCTGACCCTAGTACCAGCAACTCCGTATCTACATGGTCATCCCAATGGATCAGCTGAATTTCCAGATCTACATGCGTTTCGTCTTGGAACGCGCCGGATCCAAACAGTCGGGTCACATCAATAAATCCAATCCCGCGAAGGTGCAACAGCTCGCGGTTGTTTACGTTGTGTGTGCCAATTAGTGTTTCTGGCCCGATTTGCTTGACGATGACAATGTCGTCTGAGATGAGGCGATGCCCACGCTCGATGAGCGTCAATGCCAACTCGCTTTTACCAATCCCGCTGACCCCTCGCAAGATTACGCCGACACCAAAAATATTCATGCAGACACCGTGGATGGACGCCTCTTCTGCCAGTTCACGCTCGAGAAAGTTGCTGAGTAGGCTAATAAACCGCGTAGATTTTCTCGTCGTGCGTAGAAGCGGTATGTGATGGTGGTCACAGTGCTTCGAGAAAAAGTCGAGCCCGTGCTGACCACGGGTGATAATGAAACAGGGAGGTTCTCGTGCCACGACCTGACCAATGCGTAAGTCTCTTTCGGCGAGGGGCAGAGAATGAAGGTATGTTATTTCGGTTCTTCCTAAAATCTGGATTCGTTCTTGAGGGAAATATTCGAGATACCCCGTGAACTCCAATCCGGGACGATGAATATCGTCACTCTCGATGTGCCGACGTAATCCTGTTTCCCCTGCAACCACTTCTAGATCGAACTTGTCCACGATTTGCTGAACCTCGATGTGTTTCACTGAGATCCTCCGTATACCGTTCGGATTCCAAATCCTTCACCAGTTAGTATCGAGTATCACAGTGATATCTATACCGATAGTGCATCCATTGAAACGAAGGGCCAAGTTTTCGGAACAGTAACAGACATCGTCTTAAGCGCCGCTTAACTCAGAGCCGTGGATACTGTGAACCGGCGTGGAGAGGGCGCGTTGGACTTGCGCTACAACCTCCCTATACCGAGGTTTGTCCCACGAATTGTAGGAAGGGTGCGGTACACCATCAATGACAGTCCAATTCGCCGACGATACTTGGGCCAGGCGAAAGAATTTTTGTGCAAACCGGCCACATGGAATGATGAAGGCTGGGCAGTCCTGCAATTGCTGCAACTTGTGTCTTAGGGAAGCGACCAACGTACTCTGAACTGCGTTTAATAGGTCATCATGGAGGTCGTCTTTGTGATTTGCGGTTCGAACCTGCTCCATGGCTCGCAACCATTGCTGATATGGTTGCCTATCCGCGGGTGCGTAGGCACTGGACTGCATCGGGATGTTGCAAACGTTGACTAGGCCGATGCGATTCAGTCGAGGCCGGTTCAGGTGTTCATCTGCGTTCTTTTTCACGAGCCGGCCCAGCGGGAACTTCGAGAATTCCTCGCCAAACAAGTGACGGGTCATCGTCTGTCCGGAAGTGCCGGAGACGGGGGCGCCGAACTTCAATTCCTGAACGTGCGGCGACTCGAGGAGAAAGATGCAGTCGGATGTCGGCAGCAGAATATCTTTTACTTCATACTTAGTGGAAAGTAGTTCCATCGTGTGTCGAAATAGCTCTTCATATCCCATAACCAGACCTCCTCGCGGACATTGTAACACTGACTTGTCTTGATTGTTCGAGGAAAGCCGCTATTGTATAGATGTAGCTTGACATCATGGAATTGCATATAGGTTTCTTTGTTAGGTGAGGCTTCTGCATAGATCACACGCCACTGCCCGCAAACGTCGAGAGACGCAACTGGGTTAACAGGCATTACCGGATGAAGGTTTTGCCTAATGTGGCTGAGCCGCGAGGGAACCACTATAGTGGAATTTTTGAAATCGCTCGATTGGGAGCCCGCCGACTGGCGGGCTTTGATTGCGTAGTTCCATCGCGTATACTACCATTTCAATGTTGACAAATTGCTCGGTTCTACGATGGAGGAAAGGAGGGCTGTGAATGCTGCAACAATTCTACCCGCAGGTGCAACATGACTTTCGCTACGAATTGAACAAGGACATGCACTTGTCCACAGCACACTTTATCCCCGATGAAGGGGCGGGTGTCTGCCAGCGCGTCCACGGTCATACCTACTTTATCAACGTGACCGTTGCTGGTGACGAACTGGATAGTTCCGGATTTCTCATCAACTTCAAAGTGCTTAAAGAGCTCGTGCATGAGCGTTGGGATCATCGGCTGTTGAATGACGATCCGTTGTTTTCCGCTACCGATGGCAACCACTTTCCGACCACGGAAGTGGTGGCACGCAAGGTTTGGGAAATGGTGCAGGAGGTCCTGGACAGCAAGCCGAATAAGCCGGTTTGCGTTCAGGTGGTAGTCCGGGAGACGCCCACAAGCTACGTGGTCTTTCGGCCGAAAAAGGGAGTCGACTACTGATGGCCACGTTACCAGTGATGGAGATATTCGGCCCCACCATCCAAGGGGAAGGTATGGCGATTGGCCGTAAGACGATGTTTGTTCGAACCGCAGGGTGTGACTACCACTGTCGCTGGTGCGATTCGAAGTTTACATGGGACGGTTCCTCCAAGGCGAAGCCCATGACGCCGCAAGAGGTTTGGGAGGAATTGTACCGCCTCGCCCGTGGGAACTTCGATTACGTCACCATCTCGGGTGGAAATCCGGCCCTGCTCAAGGATGCTATGGCTGAGTTTCTGGACCTGTTGCGGAAAAATGGAATCCGAACTGGTTTGGAGACACAGGGAAGTATCTGGCGGGACTGGTTTTCCGCGATTGACGACTTGACGCTCAGCCCCAAACCACCGAGTTCTGGCATGGAGACAGACTGGAATGTGTTGGCCGACATCCTTCGTAGGGTGGAGGCGGAGAACATTCACGCGTCTCTGAAAGTGGTTGTGTTTGATGACGTGGATTACGAATATGCAAAGGAAGTCCACCGGCGGTGGCCAGACGTTCCGTTCTACCTCTCGGTGGGCAACGACGACACCACGTCAGAAGGAGACGTATCGGGACGCCTGCTCCAGAAGTTGGCGTGGCTCACGGACAAGATCATTGCAGATCCAGAGATGAACGATGTCCGCGTGTTGCCGCAGCTGCACGTGTTGTTGTGGGGGAACAAGCGAGGCGTGTAAACTCCCCCTTATGAAAACAGCCGTCTGTGTGGCGTTACTCGCTACAGGCGGCTGTTTTCATTCTAGCGGACGACTCGCAATTTCAGTCGATGGTGTTGCGTTCCATGAGATACGCTTGCAGTCCGTTGTTGCGGAGCACGCAAGCTGGGCATTTCCCACATCCGTCTCCGATAATTCCTTCGTAGCAGGTCAGGGTTTCCTCGCGAACGAGGTCAAAACATCCGAGTTCATCGGCAAGCGCCCACGTCTGCTTCTTGTCCAGCCACATGAGCGGTGTGTGGATGACAAATTCCGCATCCATGGCCAGGTTGAGCGTTACGTTCAGTGATTTGACGAACACATCCCGGCAATCCGGGTAACCGCTGAAGTCGGTCTGGCAGACGCCCGTCACGATGTGCTTTGCCCCAACCTGGCTGGCGAGGATACCGGCGAATGCAAGGAATACCAGGTTTCTGCCTGGGACAAAGGTAGACGGTAAGGACCCGTCCTTCCCGGCTTCGACGGCAATGTCCGAGCGCGTTAGTGCACTGGGCGCCAGTTGGTTCAGCAAGGCCATGTCTAACACGTGATGTCGGACACCGAACTTGTCGGCAATGTTTTTCGCGCATTCAATTTCTTTTTCGTGGCGTTGGTTGTAGTTAAATGTGACCGCCTCAACCTCGCGAAATGTACGAAGCGCCCACGCCAGGCAGGTGGTGCTATCCTGTCCGCCGCTGAATACAACCACCGCTTTTTCTTGACTAACCATGTTCTCTCCCCCGGTTTCATTGGACTTCTTTGTTTCCATGTTATCGCAACGCGTAGACGCAGGCGGCAAGCAGCCGCACACGCTGATCGAAGACGAAGTGCGTCGGCTATTCCTGTGCCAGATTCGCCACTTGTTGCAGGGATGCTGAGGTCTCACCAGGACGAGGCTGTCCTCCGGCTGTATCCCGTCGTGCACGGTCACGGGGAATACCTTGGTCTTTCCGCGGATAATCATCACCACTTGTACGCCGAAGCGCTTTGGTAAGTTCAGCTTCACCAGATATCTGTTCAGCAACTCCCCGGACGCTGCCAATTCCATCATGAACACTTCTTCACAAGGACGAGAAAGCCGATACCGCCGAGGATAATTCAGTAGGCTGGTCAGAAGCAGGACGAACGCGTCGTTTTGGAATCCTTCCAAGTTTTACCCCAGACATCGAACCTAGCGTTATTAAAGGCATGAGACCGAGTGAAACGCGCTAATGGCCAACGTTTTCAGCCATGCGTAGTGGTAGATGAATGAAAATACAGTGCAAACAGCACTGTCGATGTACCTTCAATGGCCAAGCTCAAGTAAAGAATGCTCTTCATCAGCCGTATGACGCCGCGTAATGTAAAATTTTCGTCCTCTCCGATGAATATTCTATCGCCGAGCGTGGTTTTATGACCCGCGACGAGGTAAATCGATGTGGTAACCAGCGTGATACCCGCCCCCAATCTGAATCAGGAGCGTGATGACAAAGTCACCCACCGGTGTCCACGTCGTCTTCGTAACGACCGAGGATAGTCCCGTAACGTACAACGCACTCGCCGATGTGAAGCATGCGTCGGTAAAGCTGACATTCGTCTGTCTACAGAAAGGCAGCATGAGAACAAGCGCCCCGAGCAGCATCACGACCAGGTAACTGAGGGCAATGCGTTGCGAAGGGCTCAAGTGCGTCCAGGTGCGACCAAACGTCTCTTCATGGACGAAATATACTTGGGATTATACACGAATTTGGTAGTAGCAGTGCGTGCCCTGAGCCGATGGGCTGGTGTAACTGTTAACTCGGTAGGCTGGGCTGCCACGGAAGGGCGGAACCTGTGAGAAGCAGGTCCGCCTTTTTGCACGGATGGGTGAGGAGGAAATAGCTATCCTAATATCCAAAGGTTCACGGTTTGTTTGAATTTATCACACATATTTTACGTACTCTTTACACAATGAATACGATACGTTTACAAAATAAAAGTATTGTTTAATGTCGGACACGGTCAGTCCCGAACTGGGAGACAAGACTGAAGGGAGATGCTTTTGTGTCAAAGCGGAACCGACAACTGTTTCACCTACTGGTTCAAATTGCGACCAACTTGGAGGAGGCTAGCTTGTTCTTCTTGCAGGGTCTGAAAGAAGATATCTCGAACCCTGCACAATTCGCGGCGTCCATCAAGCAATATGAAACGCGTGGAGACGAATTGACGGGCGAATTGGTGACACTGCTCAACGCTACTTATATTACTCCGCTCGAACGCGAGGACTTTCTGGAACTTGCCATCAAAATGGACGATATCGTGGATGGACTTGAAGCTTGCTCTGTGCGCTTTGACTTGTACGGGATTCACGAAACAACGCCTGTAATGGTGGAGTTTGCGCGCAATATCGCTGAGAGTGCCAAAGAAGTACTCACGGCCATGAAAAAACTTGAAGCTCGTAAACTGCTTGACCTGCGTCAGCACACACAGCGCCTTAACCAATTGGAAAAGGGCGGGGACAGCCTGTTGCGGACAGCGTTACGGACCCTATTTACACAGGAGACGGATGTTTTGCATGTCATCAAGTTCAAGGAGATTTACGAAATCCTCGAAGGCATTACTGACAAATGCGAGGATGTTGCAGACGTGCTAGACTCCGTCATAGTGAAAAACGCGTAAAGAAGGTGCCGTATGACTGTCCTGATTGTACTCGTCGTAACTTTGGCCCTGGCGTTTGATTTCACGAACGGATTTCACGACACCGCGAATGCCATCGCCACGACCGTGTCGACACGGGCGCTGTCACCACGCAAGGCTGTGCTGATGGCGGGGGTACTCAACTTTTTCGGAGCGCTGACGTTTACGGGTGTCGCCCAGACGATTGGCGGAAAAATCGCGGATCCGTCTAAAATTCAGCATGGTACCGTGATTGTGCTGGCAGCCCTTGTGGCAGCCATTGCATGGAACCTACTCACCTGGTACTTTGGTATGCCTTCTTCTTCATCACACGCCCTGATTGGTTCACTGGCCGGAGCCGTGGTCGGAGCGGCAGGGGTCCATGGCATCAATTACGCAGGTTTCACAAGTATTGTTCAAGGACTTATCATGTCCCCGATTGCGGCACTGATTGTTGGGTATTTGCTGATGACAGTCCTGAAACTCCTATTTGCTGGGACGTCTCCACATAAGGCCAACCGGGTGTTCAGGTCTCTGCAAATCCTAACCGCCGCCTATCAGGCGTTCATGCACGGTACCAATGATGCACAGAAAACCATGGGTATCATCACGTTCGCCTTAATTGCAGGAAACTATCAGAACACGATGGACATTCCTTTCTGGGTCAAACTGGTCTGCGCTACAGCCATGGGGCTAGGTACTGCCACCGGGGGATGGCGTATTATTAAAACGGTCGGATCTAAAATCATTAAGTTGGAGCCGATTAACGGATTTGCATCTGACTTGACGTCGGCGACCGTGATTTTGACAGCCACGCTCATGAAACTCCCCGTCAGTTCCACCCACGTTATCTCATCGGCCATCATGGGCACCGGTGCAGCCAAGCGGTTCCACCAGGTGAACTGGGGGGTTGCAGGGCAAATTGTGGCCGCCTGGATTATCACCATTCCCGTCAGTGGCCTATTAGCATCGCTGATTGTGAACATCTTTCTGAGAATGTAGTCATGCACGTTGTACATAACCCCACCGGAGAACGGTGGGGTTTCGCATGGTATGTACCTTTTATTGGAAACTCTGTATTTGTATCGCATCGGAGAACGGAGGGCGACCATCCACGATGTGCGTGGGGCTCGCCGCCAGTATGGGCGCAGTGTTGCTCGCAGGGGGTGCCAAAGGCAAACGTTACGCCCTTCCAAACAGCGAAGTCATGATTCACCATCCGTGGGGCGGCGCACGCGGGCAAGCCTCCGACATTCAGATTCAGGCGGAGAAGATACTGCGCGACAAACGCCGCTTGACGAAAATGCTTGCGGACGCATGCTGCAAGCCGTACGAGAAACTGGAGCCGGACATGGACACATGGACCGAGACTTCCTTATGGACGCCCATGCTGCCAAGAAATACGGTTTGATTGACGATGTCATTGTACGAAATTCAGTGTCATTCGAGAAATGACGGACGAAGGCGCACATTGGATGGATGAACATGTACGGAGTACCTCCCCGAGTAATCCAGAGATGGTTCGCGGAGGTGCTTTTATACGTTCATCCAGGCTGTGCACTCCACCAGGGCGGTTACTTGACAAATTGAAAATAATTTTAGGAATATTAATTATAGATTAATACATTTGTCCATTAAGGGGACTAGCGAAAATGTATGTAGGCTTTTGGAAACGTTTTGTCGCTTTTTCATTGATTCCATCCTTCTGGATGTCGTCATCTGGGGTTTGTCACTTGTCATTGACGATAAATCGGCCATGGACGTGATTGTTTTAATTTGCGGGGATGGAATCCTCGAGACTACAGGCCACCCTTGGTAAAAAGCTCTTGAAGGTGAAAGTTACTGATTTAGATTGGCAACGCATTGGCTTCGGTCGTGCAACGGGGCGATACTGGGCGAAACTCCTTTCCGCCATCATTCTATTAATTGGATTCATCATGGCTGCATTAACACAACAGAAGCAAGCTTTGCACGATATGATGGCAGGTACACGTCGTGAATGAGTAACTTTCATGCCCCTGTCCGTTTTCAGTAGACAGAGGCTTTGGATAGAACCAGCGCAACCAGTTGAAGTGTTGTGGCAGTCAGTCCGTTCCTCGGTTGAGGTTGTCGGATTGGCTGTCCGCGTTTTCGAGACCGTCTGGGATATCAGCATCCGACTGTTTTGCGTTGACAGTTCTCATTTTTCGGTACTCCTCTGACTGGTAGGGTCGTCATCCTTTTGCTGGTCCCGTTTCTCATTTCCAATCCCTGTAGGCACGCAGCCCTTACTGCAATTGAACGAGCGATCCGTAGTGGATGTATGTCCAGGCCACTTTGGCGTTGTTCACAGGCAATTCGACGCAGCCAAGGCTTTGCGGATATCCGTAGTGCGCGCGGACAAACCCGTGAATCGCTTCGCCTTTGTAGAAGTAGCTGACGTAGGGCACGTTTGGATCGTCATAGTGGTTTCCCCAGGGATCCGTCCCAGACATGCGTTGTGAATAGAATTGCAGATAGACAGCGTAGGTTCCGGTCACGGTCGGTGACTGCGGAATGCCAGTATTGACCAGCGTCTGCAAGACCTGTTTGCCGTTCCACCAGACGGTCAGCGTTTGCGGCTGCTTCAGGGTGACTTGAACGTAGGTCAGGCCGTACGGGTTTTGACTCTTCCCTGCGGTGGCAAGGAGGGAGTTCCAGACTTGTAGGCCTACGACGCCGTCCGCAGTCAGGTGGTGAGCCTGTTGATAGGTCATGACGGCACCGCGGACGAGGATCGTGTAACTGCCGGGCTTCCACTGAGACTGCACCCAGGAAGGCACGTTTGTATACTGCCACGTCCAAGTTCCGTCAGGGGGCGACTGTAGTGTGGACACAGCGACCGACGAAGCACCGATGGAGGCGCTGCCTGTGTTTTTCGGGTGCCATGTCAACGGCAGGTATCCTTCCACGGCTAACAGTTGTTGTAGTCGCAGCACGCTTGCTCCGGTGTTACCCACGCTGAGTACCGGAAACTTGGGAGGTGCTGACTTTGGCGCGGATAGAGACACTTTCGCCGAGGGGTGGCTCGTGTTCCCATGCGTCGGGGATGGAGAACCACTTGGATGGTCGCCTGCTCCAGGTTGGGGAGCGGCCGTTATCGGCTGCGCCGTGTGCTTGCCTGAACTGAGCGATTGTCCTGGAGCGCATCCGCATGCAAACGTCGCAGAAAGGAGTAAAGTCAGAACGATTCTTCGCAAGCGCTGCATGTCAGCACCTTCTCTTGTCGTAGTACATTTTGCGGAAACGTTCCTACAGTATTATGAGGGGTGAGAAGATATGACTGGGCCATTCCAAGGACGCGCCAAAAATCAGCAGCGATAGGAGAAAGACGGCGCGCGGGTCAGTGTGTACTCGCCCGCCGTGGTGTGTTCGAATGGGAAGAGGCGGTAGGGATTCAGCTTTCATGGTGTAGTGGAATAAAGTACCGTTGACGCCATTTGTTCTAAAGTTGCATAATTATGCAGTCGAAAGGAGATGTATTCAGTTGGAACAAATACGCCTGAAAAAAGGCATCGGATTGTTTATTGCAACTGCCCTCGTGACTGGAAACATGATGGGATCCGGCATATTTATGCTACCTGCAACTTTGGAACAAAAATCAGGTCCAGGGGCGATTCTTTTAGCTTGGATTATGACAGGACTCGGTTCCATTTTCTTGGCTCTGTCCTTTGCGAAACTCGGGGCCAAGTATCCGAGAACCGGCGGACCCTATGAATTTTCAAGACAGGCTTTTGGGAATTTCACTGGTTTTCTCAACGCGTGGCTGTATTGGAATGGTTCATGGATAGGAAATGTTGCGGTCATTATCGCAATTGCCAGTTATGCGGGTGGATTATTCCCCATCTTGACGAATAATCATTTGGTCGCCTTTATCTTTACGAGCCTAATCCTCTGGATTTTTACTGTAATTAACATTTTAGGCGTTCGGTTGGCTGGTAAAGTCCAAACAACCATCACAGTCTTCGAAATTCTACTGTTCTTAGGGTTTGTTGTGGTTTCCGCAATGCATTTTAATGCCGGGAACATCACACCTCTGTTTCCCAAAGGCAAGGGAATAGGTACGATGTCTCTTGCTGCATCCTCTACGCTATGGGCGTTTATTGGACTGGAAAGTGCTACGGTTGCTGGAGGGGAGATTCGCAATCCTGAAAAGAACATTCCTCGCAGCACCATTCTCGGCATTTCCATTGCGACCGTGATGTATATCGCCATTGACTTCTTCGCGATGGGTGCGATGAGCCCCAGTCATTTAGCGAACAGTACTGCACCCATTTCGGATATCCTGAGCAGTTTTCTCGGAAGCGGTATTGGGAAGTTCATTACGATGGGCGCCGTGATTAGTATTCTGGGGACAACCGTGGGTTGGTTGTTATCTACTGCCCGCATCGCCTTCGCAGCGGGTGAAGATGGTATGTTTCCAAAAGCCTTTGCAAAGGTACATCCGAAATATCAAACACCCTATATGGCATTGATTATTGGATCCGTTCTTGCCAACATTCTTCTCTTGATGAATTACACGAAAAGCTTTAACGCAGCGTTTAACTTTGTGACAGAACTTGCGACACTATCGTACTTGCCCGTGTACGCAATGACTGCCGCATCTGAGATTCTGTTGATGAAAAAGATGGACAAAAAAATCAATGTATTTCAGTTCGTTAAGATGTCGTTTGTGCCACTCCTTGGTTTTCTCTACGCAGGTTGGACGATTTATGGTTCAGGGGCACAAACCGTGATGTATGGCTTCTTATTGATGCTTGCAGGTGTTCCGTTTTATCTATACATGCATCAAAAAAGTAGCGACGTAACGGATGCAATTCTCCCGGAATACCCGGAATACAAGGTACGGCAAGTCTCGCAATGATGTCCTTGTGTTGAGGGTTGATGAATACGACATGTTCCTGAGCGCCATCAGTATGCTCGAAGGGGGCGTCCCTAGGGGTACCTCAAGTACCCTTTTGGGACGCCCCCTTCACACATATCACGATGAGATTCCAGATGATCCAACCTGTCATGGTGAATTCTTCCTTGTTCTACGCAAGCAAACGGAGTATGCAACAGCGCGGGCAACGGTAGAATCAGACCTTGACCCACTCGTCCGCCCACGCTTGCAGCGCGTCCATCACTGGACCCAGCGCCCGTCCTTTGGGTGTTAATTCATACTCAATGCGGACTGGAGTTTCTGGGTACACGTTGCGTACGACAATACCGGCCGCTTCCAGTTCCCGAAAGCGTTCCGCAAGCATGCGGTCGCTCATGTTTGGAATCAGCTCGGAGATGTCTTTAAACCGCATTGGACCATTCATCAGACAGCGAATAATCAATCCTGTCCAGCGCTTGCCTAGAATTTGAAAAGCCGTTTCAAACTTTGGACAAAGGTGCAGTTCGTCCATGTTCATCACCACTCTTATAGTAACATAGTTGCTTCATTTTTGTAAGTGAAATTCCTTGCCACGTTTGGACGGCAAATCCGAGTCATTGGCTGCTATTGGACGTGCCGTCCTGATTGCGTCCTGTTTGATGCTTGGGTAGTGTAAACGAGAAGGTCGATCCGCATCCAACCTTACTCGTTACCTTGATCCTTCCGCGGTGCGCTTCCAGAATATGCTTGACAATCGCCAATCCTAGTCCTGTTCCACCCGTGCGGCGGCTCCTGTCCTTGTCGACTCGATAAAAGCGTTCGAAAATACGCGGTATGTCCTCTTCCGGGATCCCAATTCCTGTATCCGCCACCTCCACGGTCACTTCCTCGTCCGCATCCAGTACGGAGATGTCAATGCGCCCTGGGGCGGGGGTGTACGCGATGGCGTTGCCAATTAGATTGATCAAGACTTGTGTGATTCGGTCGGGCGCAACGTCGGCGAAAACAGGAGACCTTGGTGTATGGACAAACAGATCAATTCCGTTTTGTGCCGCCTGATTTTGTAGACGCCCTGCCGCCGTGTCGACGAGTTCCGAGATATTTTCACGAGAAAAGCGGAACACCGAGTGGCCAGACTCTATCTTTGACAACTCCAGCAAATCCTGAACCAGGTGGCTCAATCGTTCCGACTCGTCGTAAATAATTTGTACAAATTGTCGGCACAAATCAGGATTTTCCAATGCGCCGTCCAGCAACGTTTCCGCGAATCCTTTCACGGCTGTAATTGGAGTGCGCAACTCGTGGGAAACGTTGGCGACGAACTCCGTGCGCATTCGCTCCACACGTCGGAACTGTGTGACGTCGTGTAGGACGGCGACGGCACCTACGACTTCCTCTTTGGCCCCGAAGATGGGTGTGACGAACAACTCCACGTTGATGTCATTACCCACAACCACCTCTTTACGCTGTGGATGGCCCTTGAGTAGTACGGTGTCAATGAGTTCAGAAATGCGCAGAGAGGTTGTCGCCACCCAGTGTGTCTGGCCTACTAACTGCGCGTGGGACCCACCCAGCATGGCGGTGGCGATTTCGTTCGCGACCAGGATGACACCAGAGCGGTCGACCACCAACACGCCAGAACCCATGTGCGCGATGATGCCTTCAACCTTGCTTTTTTCTTGTGACAAGTCGTCCATCTGTTCCAGCAGTCTACTCGTTAAGGAATTGATGGCCGTGCTAATTCTGCCGTACTCATCCTGGCCCCAATAGGGTACGCGCTTGCGCACGTCGCCCGCGGCAATCTGCTCGGTTGTCGCTGCGATGTGTTCCAACGGAGAAGCGATTCGTCGCGCCCAAAGGTAGCTCATGAGGATGAACACGACACCGACACCTGCGAACTCAACCGCAAGCCAGCACCAGTCGGTTAATAAAAGGGCGTATTCCGGTTCCAGCGGCGTAGCGATGACCACCGTGTGTACTGTAGGGTTGCCCGACACAGGAGCGGCAGCGAGGATCATGTTTTGTCCGTGCAGAGCAGCTTGGAACTCGTTGGCTTGTCCCGTAGTGGGAGCTGGATGGTCAAAGGGCCATGGAACATCTCGCTCAACCTGTCCTGTAGGGGTGGCAGAAGCCAGCACATGATTGTCATGGGAGAGAATGAAGACCCACCGACCTAATACCACTGCCGACTGACGTGCCATTTGAGGTTGGGCATTGGAGGTAGTCGCAGTAAGCTCCGAAGCCATCAGTCGGGCTTCCCCGAGTAGGCTGTCACCGAGGTGCTGCATTTGATTGTTTTCCATGGATTCTAGGGCGAGCAGGGCAGCAGAGAATAGCGCGGCAGTGATCACTGCCATCACTGTGAGGGTGATGCGATTACGAATCCGCGCCACGGCTTGCCTCTCCTTTGACCAGTTTGTATCCGACCCCGCGCACCGTTTTAATGTACTCAGGGGCTTTTGGATTTTTCTCGATTTTTTCTCGCAGGTGCGAGATGTGGACATCCACAATGCGGGTGTCACCCGCAAATTCGTAGCCCCAAACGTTTTCCAAGAGTTGATCTCGGGTGAGCACACGGTTGGCGTTTTGACAGAGGTGTGCTAGCAGTTCAAACTCCCTCGTCGTCAAATCGACGGGTGTGCCATCGATGGTCAATTCATACTTGGTGACGTCAATGCGCATATTTCCAATTTGATATACATCGCCCCCTGCGGATTCGGACCCTGGGGTCGTCCGCCGTAACACGGCTCGAATACGTGCAATCAATTCGCGGGGTGAAAACGGCTTTGTGATATAGTCGTCCGCGCCCATCTCCAGCCCGAGAATCCGATCAATTTCATCGTCTCTCGCGGTGAGCATAATCACGGGCGTTGTGATGCCCTCTCGCCGCAGTTGTTGGCATACTTCCATTCCCGACATTCCGGGAAGCATAAGGTCGAGGACGAGTATGTCCGGGTGCTTGTCCCGAACCAGGTGCAACACTTCGTCTCCAGATTCGCCGGTCACCACGTCGAACCCGGCCTGGGTTAGGTTGTACTGAACCAATTGACGGATGGACGGTTCATCGTCCACAACCAAAACGCGGTGCATAATGAGCCTCCTCGGCTGCAGTCTACAATAAGCGACTTACGTTCGTTGTTTTCATGAGTGTACCACTCTGCAATAGTGTACCACTACGCAATGCTTTCAGTGCATGAGACGATAATACCGATGTAATGCCATATACATGGTTCCCCTAGCACCACTTGAAAGTTCAGGTAAGTCGCTGGAAATAGAAAGGATTTGCCGTCGCCTTGTCGAACAGCGATATGCAGGGCGAGTAAGGGACCGAAAGGTTCACGGCTGATTCGGATAGGTCACTGTAGATGGTGAGGGCACGCGTCATGACGGACAGGAGATACATCGTGGAACGCGCGTTGAACAATAACGTATTGATTGTTCGCACCGATGATGGGAGAGAGGAGATTCTTGTCGGCAAGGGGCTTGGCTTTGGTGTGCGGCCTGGCACGAGAATTCACTCGGATGATGAGCGGATTGAAAAACGCTTCACACTGGTGGCGGAGGAGAATCTAGAGAAATTTCGTAAGCTCTACTCGTTGGTGAGCCCGGAAGTCATCGGCGTATCAGAGGAGATCATTGCCGCAGCGGTGAAAGGGCTTGGCACCTCCCTGCACGAACACATTCACGTAGCACTGGCTGATCACATCGGGTTCGCGTTGACCCGCCTTCAGGGGGGGCTGGAAATCGATAATCCGTTTCTAGAGGAAATTCGCACGCTGTATCCGAAAGCTTGGGAGATAGCCGAAGCAGCAGCCGAATTGATTAAGAAGCGCTTCCATGTCGCCATGCCTGAGTCGGAGGTTGGATTCTTAACCCTGCACCTTCAGGCCGCGGCGCATCGAGATGGGCCGTCCGAGACTACTCTCGTTGCGGACGCGCTTCGGGTTGCGGTCGATGTGTTGGAGCGGGAGACTGGTAGTCCGATATCCAGAGATTCACTGGATTATGCGAGGTTGGTTACGCACTTGCGCTTTGCCATCCAGCGCGTACTGAAACAAGAGTGCATCGTCAATCCGCTGGCATCTGCCATTCGAGAACGTCTTCCGCAGAGTTATGCCTACGCCACGACCGTGACCGAGGCGTTGGAACAGCGTTTGAAGACTAAGTTTCCAACAGATGAAATCGCTGATTTGGCACTGCACGTAGCGCGCTTGATAGGTGAGCGGGATTCACATTACGATGTTGAGATGTGACAGCGGAAGTGGTATAACATACGTGATAAGCGTGTTACTACCGTGTTGACCGTGTTGGCACCGGGCAGGCATGAGCTTAATAGGGCTCGTGTCTGCCTTTTTATGGTTTCACGACGGTGACGGAAGCGCTTGCACCCTCGTCGGAGCCCCCAGGGGTGGTTCAAGACGCGGACATGCTTATCATCACATGGGTGTGGCCTGGCCGCATCCATCGCCCTTCGCGGCGTTCGCTATGCGTATCGGCGCATGGGCAACATCGGTTCATCGTGAGACATAAACCGATATGTAGATTTGGGTTGCAAGCAAACAAGTTGGCTTGAAAGACGGAGGTTGGAGTATTCATGGTAGAAAAGAGCATCACCATTCAGAACAAGAGCGGACTTCACGCGCGACCGGCGGCGTTGCTGGTACAGGAAGCAGGCAAGCATCCGTGCAACGTGTGGGTGCGCAAAGGGGACAAGGAAGTAGACGCGAAGAGTATCCTCGGCATCATGTCGCTGGCTGTGGCGTATGGAGACACCATTACCATTAAGACCGATGGGCAAGGTGAGACAGAAGCATTGGAAGCCATCACCCAGTTGATTGAGAGCGGTCTCGGTGAAGCGTAGACATGATCACTGGTAGCGCGTGTCTGAAAGGGGTTGCGCAATCAGAGCTTAGAACTTTTTCGGACAACCTCTTGAAGTGTACGAAGTAGAAACGAGGGATATAGAATGGGTCAACATATCAGAACAGCTCCGGTAACGTTGCAAGGTATCGGCGTTTCCCCGGGGCTAGCAGCTGGTGTACCGATGTGGATGCGCAAAGAGACTGCCGCGGTAATCGAACGACGTGAGATTGATAGTAGCGCGGTCACTGCTGAAGTGGATCGCTTTAAGGCGGCGGTTCTTGAAACGAAGCGGCAAATTGAACAGGTACGTGCATCGGTGGAACGCGACATCGGCAAAGAAGAGGCCAAGGTGTTTGATGCGCACCTGTCCTTCCTGGAAGATCCCGCGTACGTGGGCGAGATTGAGCGGAAGATTCAATCTGAACGACTCAACGCGGAAGCTGCCTGTCAGGACGTCACAGACCAGACCCGAGAGATGTTGGCGTCACTGCCCAGCGAGTACCTGCAAGCGAGGGCGGACGACATCCGCGACGTCGGTCGACGTCTGGTGCAATGTCTGATGGGAGGAGAAACAGGTCAGGAAGATGTCTCTGGAAGGGCCACTCACACCATTCTCGTCGCGGACGAGCTGATGCCTTCCGATTTGTCCGCGTTGCCCAAAAATGTGGTCGGTCTGATCACCGCCAAGGGCAGCAAGACCGCACACACCGCCATCATGGCGCGCACCCTTGGATTGCCTGCTGTGTATGGGTTGGGTGATGCCATCCATGCGATTTCTGAAGATGAGAATGTAATCGTGAACGGTGATGCTGGAACAGTGGTCGTTCATCCCCTGGACGAGGATGTTCAGGCGGCCATGGATGCAGCGGCCCTCAGAGGGGAAGAACTGCGGCGCGCTCGTGAGGCAGCGCAGCAACCTGTAGAAACGACCGACGGTGTGCGGATTGACGTATTTGCGAACATCGGCGGCCTGCAGGACCTTGACGCGGCCCTCGCCAATGGGGCAGACGGCGTTGGGTTGTTCCGTACCGAATTTCTCTACTTGGAGAATGACCACTGGCCGACGGAAGAGGAACAGTACGAGGTCTATCGCAAGGCCCTGGAGGCGTTCGGGACTCGACCAGTGGTGATTCGGACGCTCGACATCGGCGGTGACAAGGCTCTGCCTTACGCTGCGCTGCCAAGTGAAGAAAATCCGTTCCTTGGCCTGCGGGCCATCCGATACTGCTTGCAAGAAGTGGAAGTCTTTCACACGCAGCTGCGCGCGTTACTTCGCGCCAGTGCACACGGTACGTTGTGGATTATGTTCCCCATGGTCGAGACGTTGGATGAACTGCGGTCTGCACGGAAGCACTTGGAGGAGTGCCGTCAGCAATTGGCGAATGAAGGGTACGCTATGGCTGAGCACATTCCAGTCGGCATCATGGTGGAAACGCCAGCAGCTGCGGTCACAGCAGACATCCTGGCCAAAGAGGCGGATTTCTTCAGCATCGGTACCAACGACTTGACGCAATATACGCTGGCTGCCGACCGTGGGAATGCTGCCGTGGCCAATCTGTACCATCCGACCCACCCCGCAGTACTCCGCCTCATTCACCAAACCTGCAAGGCTGCCGAGGCCGCAGGAATTCCCGTCGGGATGTGTGGGGAGTTCGCAGGAGATCCGGAATTCACGGAACTGCTCGTGGGACTTGGTCTTCAGGAACTGTCCATGTCCGCGTCCTTCATCCCGTCGGTGAAGGGCAAAGTTAAGGGCACCGAACGAGCCGCAGCGGCTCGACTTGCCGACGAAGTGGTGAAGTTGAGCAGTCCAGAAGAAGTATGCACGTATCTGCGCCAGCGCTGAACCTCGTGCGAAACGCACAATTTGACCTCGTTGTAGGTCTGGTGGAGAAGGTGTAAACCTGGCATTTTGAACCGCAGATCGGCAAGGCAAACCGACGAGCAAGCGTGGCTCACTGTCCTTGCCAGGCCAGGGAATCGAAATTCTGATCCATATTGGCATGGACACCGTCGAACTTAACGGTCAAGGGTTTGAAAAATTGGCAGAACAGGGTCAGCGCGTAACAACTGGGACCCCGCTGATTCGAATGGACCTGGAGACCCTGGAACGACGGCGACATCCGTGGTGACACCGGTGGTCGTAACCAACATGGCGCGGATTGAGGAGTTTGATCACCGAACAGCCTCATGTGAAAGCTGGCGAGGACTGGCTGTTCAAGGTGAAGGTCAAGCGCGAGTAGAAAGTGCGGTGGGGAAGATGAACGAGTTTTACCTCGGCAACGTCCGGGTTGTGAACGCCGACGGGATCCAGGAAGCGGTCTGGATGAAAGTTGCAGGTGGCATAATCCAGGAAATTGGGCTGGGTGAAGTGCCGTCAGCGGTGCAAACACAGTCCACAGATGTAGAGTATATTGACGGCCTCGGGCAGTGGCTATTGCCAGGTTTCATCGATATCCATATCCACGGCGGTGACGGCGCCGAAGTGATGGATGGCACCGTTCGCGCTCTGCAAACCATTGCGCAATTTCACGCTGCACACGGTACGACAGGCTGGCTGCCGACCACACTCACGGCCCCCATCGACCGCATTGCCAAAGCCGTTCGGGCGGTCGACTCGTTCCAAAAGGATGTTCCCACGGGGGCCAAAGCGCTCGGCGTTCACCTGGAAGGACCGTTTCTCTCCATCAAACGCATCGGTGCGCAGAACCCAGCGTTTGTGACTGAACCGTCTATCGCGTCGTTTCAACAAATGACGGGTGGAGCTGAAGACTTGATTCGCAAAATGACCATCGCGCCAGAGGTGCCTGGCGCGCTCGAGGTCATAGAGTGGATGCAGCGTCGCGGCATCACCCCGTCTCTCGGCCATACGGACGCCACATTGGCCGAGGCCAATGCCGCAATTGCACTTGGGCACTGCCACGCAACGCACCTGTTTAACGGGATGCGTGGACTTCACCATCGGGAAGCCGGTGTGCTCGGTGCTTCGTTGATGTCAGATGACGTCACCGTGGAGTTGATTGTCGACCTGATTCACCTGGAGCCTGAAATTGTCCAGCTGGTGCTAAAAATGAAAGGCACCGAACGGGTCTGCCTAATTACAGATGCCATGGCCGCCGCTGGACGCCCAGACGGACATTACACGCTCGGCGGGCTTGATGTCACTGTCGAAAACGGAAAAGCTTTCCTCACAGACGGTCACAACATTGCCGGGAGTACGCTGACCATGGATGTGGCGGTTCGCAACATGGTCCAAAAGGTGGGCGTCACGCTTCCGGACGCGGTTCGCATGGCGAGTGCAAACCCAGCGCGGGAACTCGGCCTGGCGGACAAAAAAGGCGCTATTCAAGTAGGCATGGACGCCGATTTGGTGCTGTTGGACGAATCCTTTTCCGTGGTCCGCACTTGGGTAGAAGGCCGGCCCGTCTATCAGCGATAAGAAGAGCATTGCAAATGGGGCTGTCTCAAGGTGATCAACATCGCTGCGGGCCAGCCCCAATCGATGGGCTCGAAACCTCACTCGTCGTTCCAGGCGTCCTCCAGGATGGTTCGATATTCGGATTTCCCGATGGGACGGACGTTGCTTGGGGTGGATCCGTTGGCGAAAGCCAACTCTACGAGCCGGTCGAAATCCTCCCGGCGAACGCCTTTGAGCTCGCGCAGAGTGGGAATGCCGAGTCCCCTCGTCCAACTCGTAACGCCATCCACCAGTTTGACCACCGCTTCCTCGTCGGAATCCTCCTCGGTGGCAAATTTCATGAGACGCGCCAACTTTGCGTGCAACCGGGGTTCTCCTTCTGCGTTATACCGCAATACATACGGCAAGAAGACCGCATTGGCGACACCGTGAGGGGTATCGTACAACCCGCCGAGTGCTTCTGCCAGGCAGTGGACTGCGGCGACGTCGGCGTTTCCGAAACACAATCCCGCGAGCAGGCTACCTAGCAGCATGTCTTCTCGTGCATGAAGGTTTTTTCCATCCGACACAGCTGTGGGTAGCGCAGCCACAATCTTTGGCATGGCAGCCTGCCCGAACGCCTTCGAGATGGGGGTGGATACTGTGCAGGTATACCCTTCAATCGCGTGTACCAGGGCGTCGACGCCGGTAGCTGCCGTCACAGAAGGAGGAACTGTCAGGGTTAGTTGGGGATCGAGAACCGCGAGCCGTGGACGAAGACGGGCGTGTTTGAGGGTCATTTTGCGGTGGGTGCTCGATTCTGTGATGACGGCAGAGCGGGTCACTTCTGAACCTGTACCTGCGGTGGTGGGAATGCACACCACGGGGTGGACAGCGGCATAGGGGAGATGCCCATCGGCGTATTGTGCGGGAGTTCCACCCGATGCTGCCAGAAGGGCAATCGCTTTAGCGGTGTCCATAGCGCTCCCGCCGCCGATGGCCAAAACGGCTGCAGCCCCAGTTGTTGCGAACAGGCGTGCTCCGAGCATGCAGTCTTCGTCTCGCGGATTGGGTTGTACATCAGTGAACAGCGAACAGGCGTAGCCTCCAGTGGACAGGTCATCGAGGATGGGCTGAACCAGGCCCGCGTGGACAACGCCTGGATCGCTCACCACCAGCAACTTGGGTGAGATATCGTGGCGTCTCAAAATGTCGACTAGTTCACAAACCTTTCCCGTGCCAAATTCGATGTGCGTATCCATGTGGTAGGTAAACAAGAAGAGTCACCCTTTCCGAAAAAGTGCGGACGTTGCAGCGGTTCTCCTGATGTATTCAATTCCCTGCTTGATTGTTCATTCCTCCGTGTCTGTGGCGCGTCCACTATCTACGGATGGACACGGTGGTGATATACTGCAGGTAACCTTCGGCGGTTTGAGGTGAAACGGGTACACAATGGAGAGTGAAGGTGAGTAGATGACGACACGGGAAGAGTATGTTCTGAACTTTATTCAAGAAGATGAAGTGTTACGGGCGGTACGGCGCAAGATCGTGGAGCGCGACATGCCTTCCATTTCTGTGGCGCCAGAGCTTGGTAAGTTGCTCACATTGTTGGTGAAAATTCAAGGTGCTACGTCTGTGTTGGAGATTGGAGCGCTTGGGGGTTATAGTGGCATCTGTTTGGCTCGGGGCCTCGGTAGTGGTGGAAAACTGATTTCTCTGGAATTAAACGAAACGTTTGCAGAATTCGCCCGCAGTAATCTTGTGGATGCCGGATTGGGAGACAAAGTGGAGTACCGCGTGGGGCCGGCTGCAGAAAGCCTGGAGCAACTGGTGAGAGAAGGCGCGAAGTTTGATCTGTTCTTTATTGACGCGGATAAGCCAAACTATCCGACGTATCTGGATTACGCCATTCGATTGGCGAACCCCGGGGCGCTGATTGTGGCGGACAACGTGTTACTGGGGGACAGGGTGTTAGATCCCGAAAATCCCCATCCAGGTCCGTCTGCCATGCGAGAATTTAATCTCCGCTTACAGACAGACCTTCGTTTAGAGGCCACTCTGCTGCCGGTACACGATGGGTTTGCGATTGCCAGGGTCCGGCAATAGGCCGATTGCGCCCCGTACCTATCACGCCGTGTCTACTTTCGCGGCGCGTTCTTCTCTTTCTTCAATATGAAAAGCCCGGCGACATGACCATTCGCCGGGCTTTGTTAAGGGCAAAGTCCATTAGGACATGTCTGCCGATTGGGTTCCAGAAGTCATCGGCTGTTTGACCGCAGGATGTGAGCAGGAATCCGCAGCTTGCAATTGCCGCCCAGATGCCGATGATTGTAATGACACCACCGACGGGCAGCGCCACGGCGATAGTGCCAATGACCAGTTGACCACTGGTGTGACCCCCCAAACACGGAACCCAGCATGCTGAACACGGCTCCCAAACTTTGCGCGGAACCGCCTCCTGAATGCTCGTGAAGAACACCACGTTGACCATACTCATGCAGAATCCGGCAATGAAGAAAAACACGGCAGCCAAGCACAGTGCTGCGATGACCATGTTGACTAACAGGAGCTCTCGTCTAAACTTGGCTATGACGAAGGAGAGCAGCAGACTTCCGACCAGTTCGCCCACCGCCATGACGGCGCAAAGCAGACCCTCGACGTCCGGACCTCTGTGCAAAACGTTGGCTACGAGCCATCTGTGAGATGTTCAGAGAGGACTGCAGCAGGAAGTTGGCCTGCAACAGTTGACCCTCATCCACGATGTGCCGTTGCAGCACGCTTTGCCCCGGCATGCGGGCTGTACTGAATAACGACATCACAATGCTAAAGACGACAAGGACGGGGGATATTGGCTGTGTGCGTGAAGACCGATGCTGCCAGGCCACAACGATGCACCGAACCATGTCCCTGATCATCATGATACGGCGCTTCGGCCAGCGACCCACGAGGACAACGGTCACCGGAGCCACAAGCACCCGCGGGACGACGCCCCCGATCAGAAATGTGGAGTTTGTTAGAACGTGCGCGAATCACACGAGCGCCAGGATGTTCACGCTGTTCGCGGTCTCTGTGTGTATATGTACTTTTCGCTTATTCCAAGAAAATCCTGTTGAATGTCCACGATTGCACAACAGAATTTTCTGTGGCCAGCACAGCCTGCACCGGTGATATACTCGTCACAAGACGTAGGTGGACACCCATTCCATCGTTCAATCAAAGAAGAGGGGATGCTTCGGTTGCCACGCATGTACGACGACTTATACCATCCTTTTCCTTCCCGCAGAATGACTGTCTACGCGCGAAATGGCATGGTTGCCACGTCACAACCACTGGCTGCACAGGTAGGTCTGGATATTCTGAAGCAAGGTGGCAACGCGGTAGACGCTGCGATTGCCACGGCAGCTGCGCTGACGGTGGTGGAGCCGACATCCAACGGTATCGGTGGTGATGCTTTTGCGCTGGTCTGGACCCACGGCCAATTGCACGGTCTCAACGCGAGTGGGCCGGCGCCACAGGCATTGTCCATTGACGCATTGCGACAAGCGGGCATCAGCGAGATGCCCCGCTTTGGCTGGGCTCCGGTCACCGTTCCTGGGGCGCCTGCGGCTTGGGCCGAGTTGTCCAGGAAGTTCGGCAAGCTGCCGCTCACCACAGTGCTGGAACCAGCCATCCGATACGCGGAAGACGGTTATCCACTATCCCCTGTACTAGCGAAGTCTTGGGCGAATGCTGTGCGTATCTTCACCACGCAGTTGCGAGGTCAGATGTACGCCCACTGGTTTGATACGTTTGCGCCTGGCGGAAAGGCACCTGCTGCTGGACAAATGTGGAGATCCAAAGGACACGCGGACACGCTCCGCGCCATTGCCGAAAGCCGGGCGGAGGCGTTCTACCGTGGAGAATTGGCGGACAAGATAGACACGTTCTCCCGGAAATATGGCGGATATCTGCGCAAGGCGGACTTGGCAGCGTTCACGCCAGAATGGGTGCGGCCCGTGTGTGTCAACTATCGAGGCTACGACGTCTGGGAAATTCCACCCAATGGGCAGGGGATTGTCGCCCTCATGGCACTCAACATTCTCAAAGGGTTTTCGTTTGTCGAGTATGACAGCGCCGACCGCTACCACAAGCAGATTGAAGCCATTAAGTTGGCGTTTGCAGATGGTAAACAGTACATTACGGATTCGAAACACATGTCTGTGTCCATCCAGGAGCTGCTTTCCGACGACTACGCGAGACAGCGCCGACAGCGAATGGGAGACACGGCCATAAAACCGGAATCAGGCAAGCCTCAGCGAGGCGGTACAGTGTATCTGGCGACCGCAGACGGAGACGGAAACATGGTCTCCTTCATCCAAAGCAACTACATGGGATTCGGTTCAGGTCTCGTGGTGCCAGGGACAGGGATTGCATTGCAAAACCGAGGGTATACGTTCTCTCTTAACCCAAACGATGCCAACTCGTTGCAGCCCGGGAAGCGCACATACCACACCATCATCCCAGGGTTCCTAACTAAGGACGGCGAGGCGGTCGGGCCATTCGGCGTCATGGGTGGATTCATGCAGCCGCAAGGGCACGTTCAGGTCATCATGAATACGGTCGATTTTCACCTGAATCCGCAGGCATGCTTGGACGCGCCGCGGTGGCAGTGGATAGAAGGGAAGACCATAGAAGTTGAACCATCCGTTCCGGAACACATCGTCTCTGCGCTGGTACGCAGGGGGCATGACATTCGCATAGCCGTCGACAGTGGTGGTTTCGGCCGTGGACAGATCATTTGGCGGAGCCGAGAGGGCGTGCTTGCCGGTGGAACGGAGCCGCGCACGGACGGATCCATCGCCGCTTGGTAACTTGAGGGAACAGAGGGGCCCCATGTGATGAGTGGCATCCCCTCTGTGATTTTCCTTAGTGTCCAATCCAGGCGCGGAACATGTTGGTCGTTGGACCGGGCGGGAAAACGATATACAACATGAGGAACACGGTCAAACCAGTAGCGGCTGTGACGAACCAAATCGAAGCCGTCCATGGCCCGATTTTCCGGTGCTTTCCAAAATTCGCTTTGAACGCAAAGACAAGGGTAATGACTCCGAGGACTGCAGCGACAGTCGCGAGAATGGAATGCGCTTGCAGGAAGATTTGGTACGGTAGCTTGTACTGGGCCGGCCCCCCAAACGCGGTGTCCCCGTAAACGACCGTCTTCACCACATAACTGATAAAGAACAACGCCGCGAGCACGGAGCCGGTGAGCATGAAACGCTTATGCGCTTCCACTCTGCGCTGGCGGATCAGGTACCAGCCGATGGCCATGGAAATCGCACTTAGTATAATGAATGCCTCATTGATGTATGGCAAGGCTTGTGCCAATTCAAAAACCCCTTTCGCGGCCGAGTACCAACTTCTATTCTCTCGCATTCTACCAGCAGCTGGCTGGAAACCGCAATCCAACACGGACAAGCCGCCCGTGAAAAGTCGGTCGGCTTGACAAGGGTTCATCAAGTTGTCACAGACGCGCGCTTCCGTGTGTCTACATAGGTAAGTCAGACAGCAACCGTTGGTGCTCGCGCATAAAGCACTTGTTGGAAACCACGGTCAATCCCCCGGCCCTGGCCGTTTGCACTGCTTCTGGACTGTCGACACCAGGCTGTAGCCACAACGCCTTAGCACCCGCACGAACGGCCGCTTCCGCGATAGCTGGGGCCTCACGGCCGTTTACAAAGACGTTGACGACGTCAATCGGCTCAGCAATCTGGTTGACGGTGTCTACCGCCTTGTGTCCAAGTACAGAGTCCTCGTTTGGGTTGACAGGAACGACCTTGTACCCCTGTGACTGTTGGTATTTGGCGACTTCGTAGCTCGGTCGACTCGGGTCGTTGACCAGCCCCACCGATGCAATCAGTCGAGTATGGGACAGAAGATCCGCCATGGCTTCGTCAGACATCATCGCCAAAGTGCATTACCCCTTTATCGCTGCTCCATAAACAGCGTAGTCAAGGCTAGTATGTTCGAAACGGTGGAGAACTACGCATCAGAACGCAATGGCGGCAGCTGCTACGGAAGTAGGCGTAAAACACTCAGCTTTCCGTTCAACTGATGCATCTCCTGAATGGAAGTGGACGTCATGCCGTTGAGATCTGCGACGCCTGCTGTTTCCTGATTCGCTTGCGCAACGGATTGTCGACTCTGCGACAATAGTTCGGCGTTCGTGTTTTGCATACTGGACAGCTGTTCACTGATCTGGCTTGTACTAGCGTTCAGCGAATCCAACCTTTCGATAATAACCGATTCAATGTTAGCAGTTTGGCGCAAGTGGTTGTTCATCGAGCGCAGGTGAGACGTTGTGTCTTGTTGGTTTTGTTCAATGGCCAACAGTGCCTGTGTTGTTTTTGTGAGCGGTTGCAGCGCTTTGGAAGTCTGTCCGACCAATTGGCTGGTAGTACCTACGGACGTCCGGATAGCCTCCATCGTCTGATCCATCTGCGCCTGGATGGCAGTCAGCTGGAGCAGACTATAGACAAACGCGGCAACGCCCGCGAACGAAAACAGGGTAACCACGATGGTACTGATCTTCCATGGAATACGTGTCGAGTTCACGTTGTAGCCTCCTTCATCGACAGGTTGCTCGCGAGTCTATGGCAGCAGGTTTGTGACGGGACCGAGCAAGTTTCCTGCGGCGCCAGTCACTGGATTGGAACCGAGCAAGTTTCCTGCAGCGCCGGTCACTGGATTGGAACCGAGCACCTGGGAAGGAACGCCGGATAAGATTGATCCAGAAGACTTGGCTCCGCTGCCAGATGCGGGGGCTTTCCCGAACAGGGAGCCCAGCAGTTGCTGCAACACGTTGCTAGGTAGAGTCAACAGATTCTTCACTTGACCGAAGAACTTGAATTCGTCTTCCGACACGGACATTTCGTTAAGCAAGCTTCCCATTTGGTTGTGTAGCGCGACGGACTGGTTCAAGCTTCCTTGAATTGCCCCTTGGAGCTCTCCCAACGTTTCGGCACTTTGCTGCACAGTGCCTTGTAGCTGACTCGATTTGGAAGCGAGAGTGTTTGTCAACGATTCCGTTTGAATCTGTCGTTGTAAAATCTGCCGCATGAGAGAGACAGCGTTAGTTGTCAGCTGCACTTGCGTGTTGAGTTGACTCCCCAAGTCGTCGCTGGTTTGCAATTGCTGTTGCAGGATGTTGGACTGTGTGTTCAGCTCTGCCAACTGGTTGGCAACGCCACTCACTTGTGTGCGCAGGGCAGAAGTATTGCTCAGCACTTGGCTGGTGGTTGTGTTCAGGTTTCCGATGAGTGAAAACAGGTTGTTCCTTGGAACTGTCCATCCGCTCACGTTCTTGACAGCAGCGTATCCACCGCTCACGACGACCACAGCCAACGCTGCCAGGATACCGATTCGTTTCCGCGATTCAAGTCCCAGTTGCATAGGGCTTCCTCCTTTGTTTTTATGGAACCAATGCCATTTTTTGATTCATCGCATTCAAATCGGCGTTGATAGCCTGCTGGTCGGTTTCCATCTGGTTCAAGTCGGCGAGTACGCTTCCATTTGTGTTCTGAATCGATTGCAGGGTCGACAGCAGCGCTTGCGCAGCGTGCAGCGCCTGCGTCAGGGAGGTGCTGCTCGTGGAGGTGCTCGCTCCTACCGATTGAACCGCGTTCGCGATGCCTTGTACGGTCTGCTGCAGGACGGCTAAACCATGATCCATGTCTGACGTCTGGGAAGACAGTTGTTGGAGTGACGAGGCCATGGCTTCGCTCTGATGTTCGACCACTGGCAGGCCCGACAAACTGTCCGTCATTTTCCCACTCAGCGTTTGTGCTTGCTGCACTTGCGAGGCAAGGACGGATGTCTTGTCTCGCATATCCCGTTGCAGAGTGACTTGAACCAATCCGTTGATTCCGAGCCCGACGAGGCCTGCAACAAAGATCCATTTGCGCCATTGAATCGCCTTCAGTATGTTCACGGTGTCACCCCCGGAACTTTCGAGTTCATTTGGTCTGTTTGCGCTTTCATATCGTTCAACGTGGAGGCATCGAGTTGAATCGTTCCTTGGAGTTGGCCGAGCTGACCGCCCATCTGCCCGATAGCACTGTTTAATTGGTCTAGTTGCCTGGCGATGGACGCGAGGTTGACCTGACTCTGCTTGCCCAGTCCGACGAGGGTTTGATTTACATCGAGCGTCGACTGGTTCAGCGCATCAATCGCGTGGATGTTCTTGTCAATGGCCATGTTCACTTGCAATACCAAACCCAGTTGGTCACTCATGGATTTGGTCGTTGACGCCATGCTTTGCAGTGCATGGTTTTTTTCAATGATGGACGACTCGATGCTCGCCAACTGTTTGGTAGAATTAAGGCTAGAGTGAAGTCCATAGTCAATTTTGGCTAGATAGGTCGTGGTCATCACCTGTTGTACAAGTACGCCAACAACAATCACATTGGCAATGTACAGTACCCACTTTTTCCACATCTACAAACCCTCCCCCGTCACGGCATTTCACCCGCAATGACTCTGGCTTTACTGTCTGCGGTCTGCAATTGACCCGAGATTTCATGGTTGACGTTGATCATTTGCGAGAGTGTTGAAGAAATGCTCTGTGCAGACGTGTTCATGGTTTTGGCACTTTGGTTTTGATTCCCGGATGACTCGCCTAGGGAAGCCATGTCGGTCTGCAACTTCTGCGCCAGTCCGTAGAACTGCTGACTGAGGTCGACTTCCTGTTGACTCAGGTCTTGTAAGTGAGACAGCGTGGCTGTATCTGTACCGACGCCAGCGGACAGTGTCTGCAAATCCCCAGACATCGTTTTTGTAGAACCTGCCAACTGGTCGATGTGCTGTAGGCTAGACACAATTTGATTGTTTTCATCATTGATCTTGCTGTTCGTATTGTGGATGCCTTTCACCATACTCAGGATGTCTAGATTCTTAGGTAGGTGAGGGGAACTCAGAGCCACAATGCCAGCCAGCACCACGGCGGCCATGCCACCGGCTAGGAGATACCGACCGCGGCGGAGTGTTCGTCTCGGTGGTGAAGTTGTGGCTCCATCCCCGGTGAGTATGGACGGTGCCGACGGTGTATCTTTGTGTGTGGTGCTGTCATCGTCATCGTGACCAGTGCTGAGCAAGGGAATAAAGTCGGAACCTTCATACATAGCTTCAATTTGGCGCGCGTATTTTGCCATGACAACCTTGTTCCGGACTTTCAGACTCGGTGTTAAATCCCCAGACTCGACCGACAGTTCTTCTGCAATCAGAATCGCCCGCTTGGGCTGTTCAAACGGTGCAAAGCCGCGGATTCTCTGTTCCACTTCGCGTGCGTAGAGATTGCGAATTTCAGGGTGGGTGACCCAGGTTTCTGGATTGTCTGGGAGATCCAACTTGGCGGCCACCGGGCGCAGTTCTTGGATGCTGGGAGACAATAGACAGGTCACGTACTTACGGCCATCTCCAATGAGAATGGCAGACGAGACGTAGGAACTTGTCATGATGGCACCTTCAATGGGGGCGGGGGCGACATTTTTTCCAGTCGCAAGGACCAAGATGTGCTTTTTTCTATCGACAATCTTCACGTACCCGTCCTCAATCTCCGCAATGTCACCGGTGCGCAGCCAACCGCCTTCCAACGCTTCCTGGGTGGCCTCTTCATTTCGGTAGTAGCCGACCATGACATTGGGGCCTTTGACGAGTAGCTCTCCGTCTTCGGCGAGTCGGACAGTAACGCCTTCCACCGGTTTCCCCACTGTACCGGGGCGGATGTCGTGCGGCGGGTTCACGCAAATGACCGGAGCGGATTCCGTCATTCCGTAACCTTCAACCACAGGAACGCCGGCGTGAAGGAGAAAATTGGCTACGTCTGGAGATAGTGCGGCCCCTCCGGAGACCACCACGCGCATTCTGCCTCCAAGGCCGTTGCGGATTTTTTTGTAGACCAGCCTGTCGACCAGTCGGTAGGTCAAGCCCGAAGATTTGCCCTCACGAATGCCAGACTGCAGCAAGGAGCGGATAGGCGATGGCAAATTGGCCACCGTGTCCATAACCTTTCCGTATACTTTCTCCAACAGTCGAGGGACGGTGACGAGAATGGTTGGGCGAACTTCCAGAATGTTCTTCGGGATGGACTCGATGTTTTCAGCATAGGCAATACAACTGCCTGCCGACAGTGCCGCAAACTGACCGACGGTCCGTTCAAAAATATGAGACAGCGGAAGATAGGACAACAAAACATCGGTGGCGTACACAGGGGCCACGCTGAGGCACGCTGTGACGTTGGAGACGACGTTGCGATGGGTCAGCATGACGCCTTTTGGCTTGCCGGACGTCCCGGAAGTGTGAACGATGGTGGCGAGTGTTTCTGCATCAATATCTGCGGGGGACTTTTTCGACCACGGGACTTCCTGACCGAGTGCGATAAGTTCATCGAATCGGTGCCAAGGCAAACCAGAGGTCTCTACGTCATGCATGTGTTCGTGCCGGATGACCACGGCCAGCTTCAGGTTTGGAGAACGTTGCGAGTGAATTTTTGCATACTGTTGTTCATCCTCTACGATACAGACGGACACTTCCGCGTTTTCCAGAATGTACCCCACCTGATCTGCGGGTAGCGTCGGATACACAGGGACCACCACGGCGCCCATAGCCAGGATGGCGTAGTCGGAGATGGCCCATTGCGGGCAGTTGTTCGCGAGGATAGCGACCTTGTCACCCGCCTTGACGCCAATCTGACGCAGACCGCCAACGCACGCCAAGATGGACTTCCAGAATTCGTCGTACGTCATGGAGACGTATCGGTCCCCTTGTTTGTAGCGGAGACATTCCTTCCCTCCGTGCGCACGGACACTGTGTTCCAAAAGGTCTATCAGGTTCACACGGATACCCCCTCGAGTGACGACAACGTGATATCTATAATTTCGTGGGAATGTTCAGTTTTTTGTCACTCTTTTTTAGGTTTTTTCGAACCATAGAAGGGACGGTTAGAATTGATATTTTAGCGGTTTTCGTCGCGGTGTAGAATCTAGCAAATCGCTTGTGTTAACCGTCCGGAAACAACCAACGCAAGACATATCGATGCAGGGCAAATTCTAAGGGCGCCATGCACAGCGCCAGTACGATGGCTCGACTGAGCGTCACGGTCGATCCAGGCCACAGCAGAGGTGTCACGTAGAGAATCAGTACAAACCCTTGGGCTCCAATCAGAAGTGACATCACATTTCCGAGTAAGGGGAGGATGACAAGATCAGCGATGACCCCCACGCCGGTAAGAACCAGCACGGTCACAAACAGTGGGACAAGGGACGAGTACAGGCCAGGCAACAGAACATCGGCAATCAACAGTACACTCGCATACCCTGCGAGCTTGTACAGTGCGTTGGTAACAATGACCATCTTGCCCTGTGGCGTGTTCTGAACCTCCATGACTTCACCCCTTGTTGCAACTGTGACGTTTGGTTAGTGTACGCACGAAGCTGCTTCGTCATGTCAGCGTTGGCAAAGTTAAAGTTTCAGATGGTCTGCATATGCCTTGCATGGCAAAAATCACTTGCATGGGCGCGGTCGAATGTGGTGAGGCTGACAACCGTCTCGCATCATTCTTCGAAGGAGGCGTTGTGAATGCCGCTCTTGACCCATGAAGCCTGTGAACTGAATGAGCTGCTCATGAGTTGTGTCAACAGCATTAACTCCATGGGGTTATTTCTCAGCCAAGTGAAGGACCCCGAGTTGAAAGGGATCATTCAGAAGCACATGGCCGCGCACATTCAGGACTACAATATGAAAGTGGAATGGGCGACGAAAGGCACCAGTACGCAGCAGCTGCAAGTACCGTCAATGCCTTCGAAAACGTCGGGCGGGACTAACAAATTGCCGCAGGCGGTGACACCGAATCCGGAGATGACTGCACTCGATGACCGGTCCATCGCTACGTCGTACCTACTGACGTTGAAGCGCGCTGGCCGCGATTACGCATGGGCCACATTCGAATGTTCGGATCCACAGCTGCGAAAATTTCTTGAGGATGCCTTCACGATGTGTTCGCGACACGCGTTCGAAGTCGCCGAGTACATGGTGAAACACGGATGGTATCCTTCGGAGCCGGCTGCGAGTACTTTGTTACAGAAGATGCATCAAACGTACCAATCGGTTCAAGAACCCGCAGCTGTGCACTAGTGAACGGACACGTCGCTGCCGCAGTACGGCACAGTATACCGCTCCCCGCGCAACATGCGGGGTGTTTTTTTGTACCTTGCGCTTGACAAAATCTGCAATATAATCATTTGAAAATAATCATATTTATCAGATGATATGCAACTTCATGAGGAGGACTGTTTTCGATGATGGTGGTTACGACGGAATCCATTCCTGGATACAAGGTTGAAAAGGTGCTCGGCAGTGCATTCGGTGTGGTTGTGCGTAGTCGCGGCATTGGTGGCAACATTACAGCTGCTCTTCGCAGTCTCAAGGGTGGAGAAATCGTCGAGTACACGGAAATGCTGGAAGACGCCCGGAAATCTGCTATCGACCGCTTGGTACAGAACGCGCACGCCTTGGGGGCGAACGCCGTCATCATGATGCGGTTTGATTCGAGTGAGATTGGGCAGTCGATGTCCGAAATTGTCGCGTACGGCACAGCCGTCGTGGTTCACGAGCATGAACGTGCCTAAGTTTATTCTTTCTTACTTTGTTTTTGAAGTTTTGATTGTGGGTCTCTCGGTTGTGGCGACGCTATGGATCCGTTATCGCCGCCGGACGCGGCAAAGTGGGAAGCCGCCGATTGGATTTGTCAGGACGGATGAAGTCTTTGTCGATCCAACCACCGGCGTCACACAGCACGTCTGGTTCAACCCGCAAACGGGCGAACGGTTCTATGAAACCGTGGACAAGAGGTAGGTCCTAGGTAAGAGAGCTTTGCAGCTCACTGTTCGTGGATGTAGGGGCCAACTTGACAATTTACTAGCGTGAAGGCATCCGACACAGGATGCCTTCACGCCATTGAGATTTGCTCGCCGTAGCACCCCGTATCGTTGTCGTCTGCCAATGTGAATGGGAGACGTCAATAGAGGGATATTATGCACGGACGAAGTTTCTACTTAATTAACCGTGAAGGACAGATTCAAAAACGCTTAACTTTGACGAAATCATCCGGGACGTCAAGGCCTTGCAATAAACGGTAGCTGCTCACGCTAATGCTTGTTTTGTGGATTAGACATGTTGTCAAATTCACTGACAAGGCGACATGAATGGAGAACTTCATTTTGTTCGGCACCGGTGACTCGTCATTCAGTGCACGTTTTATTTATTTTATTTATTTTGAAGAGATGTTCAAGCATGTGCAGCAAATCGGAAATACAGGTCGCTCTCCACTCTGCGATGTACAGGAATCATCTCAATCACCAGCAACCTGGAAGACCCAACAACAGGGGAAGGGGGCGATAGTGACCAAAGGGAGCGCTGGCACGGCGAATGGCTGGACGTCGGTACCTGATCGAGTAATACGAAGTCGGGCATACTGTATTACGAATGGAATAGGCATATTTCAAAGAAGGAGATACGTTCATTGTGATTCGAGTCATACGTTGAGCTCTAGCCCTACATCTCCGTTCTAGGAGGGAATCGTTCGTCACCTCATCGCTCTTGGAAATCCGGTGACACGGTAGGAGTGCGACGGAAAATCCTTGGTAAAGAACAACAAAAAACCACTTGCCTTCCGTACTTTGATGTACGAGAGCAAGTGGTTTTTCACGTAATGTTGGTCGGAATGACAGGACTCGAACCTGCGGCCTCACGGTCCCGAACCGTGCGCTCTACCACCTGAGCTACATTCCGTCAGGCGAAGTCGACAGGAGGTAATATACCACGTTCCCAAACCCTTCGTCAACCGCTCTATACATGGAAATGTTTGCTTTTCTCATTTTGTGAAGTTCACTCATTTACGGCTCAGGAAAGCGAACGTATGTACTATAATGGAGTGGACGTTTGAGAAAGGTGGAATGGACGTGTTTTCAGTAACGCCCGAGATGGAGCGCATTGTGTCTGGGCTCAACCCAGAGCAGCGCACGGCGGTGGAAACGACGGAGGGCCCGTTGCTGATCATCGCCGGGGCAGGTAGCGGCAAGACCAGTGTGCTGACGCGGCGCATTGCCTGGTTGATGGCCGCACGGCGCGTGCCGCCATGGAGTATCTTGGCCATCACGTTTACCAATAAGGCGGCACGGGAGATGCGGGAGCGGATTGAGCAACTGGTGGGTCCGGCAGCCAACGACATTTGGGCGATGACGTTCCACTCGATGTGCGTACGGATTTTGCGCAGGGATATCGAGCAACTCGGCTATCAGCGGGGGTTTACCATCCTCGACGACGGAGATCAACTGGCGACCATCAAGCGGATTCTGTCCGATTTAAACATTGATTCCAAACGCTTTGAACCACGGGCGATTCAGTCTGCCATCAATTCCGCGAAAAACGAACTGAAGACAGCAGGTAAAGTTCGCGACATGGCCGGGAATCCATGGCAAGTGACGGTAGGCGACGTATATCTGGAATACGAGCGGCGCCTGAAGACCAACAACGCGCTGGACTTCGACGACCTGATTATGAAGACGGTGCAGTTGTTTGAAAAACATCCGGATGTGCTGCAGTTTTATCACAATAAGTTCCACTACATTCACGTAGATGAGTACCAGGACACCAACCACGCGCAGTACCGACTTGTGAAGTTGCTGGCAGAGAAGCGGAAGAACGTATGTGTGGTCGGTGATTCGGATCAATCCATTTACAGTTGGCGCGGGGCGGACATCCAGAACTTTCTAGAGTTTGAACGGGATTATCCCGATGCCAAAGTCATCCGCCTGGAACAAAATTACCGGTCGACCAAGACCATTCTCAACATTGCCAACCACGTCATCAAGAACAACGTGCAGCGCAAAGAAAAGACGCTGTGGACGGAAAACCCGGAGGGGGACAAAGCGGTCCTGTTTCAGGCGATGGATGAGAAAGTGGAGGCGCGGTATATTGTCGAGCGGATCCAGGAGCATGTGAAAAACGGCGGCCGCTACGATGACTGTGCAGTGTTGTATCGCGTCAACGCGCAGTCCCGAGTTATTGAAGAAGTGTTTCTGCAGGCAGGTATCCCGTATCGCATTTTTGGTGGACTAAAGTTCTATGACCGAAAGGAAATCAAGGATATCCTGGCATACTTGCGGCTGATGGTGAACCCGCACGACGATATCAGCTTGGAGCGCATCATCAACGTGCCTAAGCGTGGGATTGGTGCCGGAACGGTTGAAAAGTTGCAGACGTTAGCGAACCAATACGGATTATCTTTGTACCAGGCGCTGGAGCGAGCGAGTCAAGCCGGCATCAGCGGTCGGGCTCTGGGCGCCCTCAGCGGTTTTGTCCAGATGATGGACAACCTGCTGAAAATGAAGGAATTCCTCAGTGTCACGGAATTGACGGAGGAAATTTTGAAGCATACCGGGTATATTGAAGCGTTGAGATCGGAGCGGTCGCTCGAAGCGGATGCCCGCATTGAAAACTTGCAGGAATTCCTCTCGGTGACACGGGAGTACGACGCGCGTTGGCAAACCAGTGACGAGGATGAACTCACCGCGTTCCTCACGGAAGTGGCTTTGGTCGCAGATACGGATATGAACGGTGGAAAACCGGAAGAAATTGCGCCATCCGGAGAGGGGAACCAGGTTGTCCTGATGACGTTGCACAGCGCCAAGGGCCTTGAGTTTCCGATTGTGTTTCTGCCTGGGTTTGAAGAAGGTTTGTTCCCACACAGCCGGTCACTGGACTCGGATTCGGAAATGGAAGAAGAGCGCAGGTTATGCTATGTAGGGATTACGCGGGCAAAGCAGAAATTGTACGTGACCACGTGTACCGCGAGAACCATCTTCGGGCAATTTCGGCACTCCACGCCGTCGCGTTTTTTGGCAGAGATGCCTCAGGAGTACCTGGAACGCGATGACGGGATGAGTCGCCAGCGGACCGCTTGGACGCCCCGCTCGGATTCCTCAGGGCGCGCGCCCATTTCCAACATTCCGCCGTCTTTTGGTGCGGATCTCAGTGTGGAGTACGGCGTTGGCGACAAGGTAGAACACCGTAAATGGGGCATTGGCACGATTGTTGAAAAGAAGGGCGACGGCGAAGATATGGAACTCACCATCGCGTTTCCTGCACCGGTGGGGGTGAAGAAATTGTTGGCGAAATTTGCACCGATTAAAAAAGTCAGTGCGTGAGTGGCCTGGATGATCACTCACGGATCAATGCTTGTCCGAAGGGATGTTGTGTATCCGGATGATATCTTTGTCAGATGCCGCGAAACGCGTAGAGGAATTGAAGGAACAAATTGCGTACCACAACCGGCGCTATTACGTTCTGGATGACCCGGAAATCACAGACGCCGAGTACGATCTGTTGATGCGGGAGTTGATTCACCTCGAACAGACGTATCCCGAACTGCTAACGCCGGACTCGCCGTCGCAAAGGGTCAATGGCGCGCCGGCAGAGGGATTCGTCAAGGTGGTCCACGAAATTCCCATGCTGTCCCTATCCAACGCGTACGGTCCGGATGACATGCGCGAGTTCGACCGCCGTGTGCGAGAGGTCATTCAGGGGCCGGTCCGGTATGTTTGCGAACTGAAGATTGATGGTTTGGCCGTGAGCTTGCGATACGAAAACGGCGTTCTTGTCCGAGGGGCCACGCGCGGTGATGGAGAAACTGGGGAAGACATCACGTCAAACATCAGGACCATTCGCACGGTGCCATTGAGATTGAAGGAACCGTTGAGTATCGAGGTGCGTGGGGAAGCCTATATGCCCAAGCCTGCGTTTGTACGTCTGAACGAACAGCGAGAGGCGGCAGGTGAACCCCTGTTTGCGAATCCGCGGAACGCTGCAGCCGGTTCTCTTCGGCAATTGGACCCGAGGATCGCGGCGAGCCGGGGCCTATCCGTGTTTGTGTACTCGCTGGCTGATGCGGGAGGCGTCTCGCTGGATTCCCACTCGCAGTGCTTGGAATGGATGGATTCACTCGGCTTCCCAGTCAATCCGAACCGCGGTGTGTTTGACAACATTGAAGATGTGATAGCGTTTATCGAGTCTTGGTCGGACAAGCGCCACGATTTGCCGTACGCAACGGACGGAATGGTAGTCAAGGTGGACAGCCTTGAGGCGCAACGAAAGTTGGGGTTCACCGCCAAGAGCCCGCGCTGGGCCATCGCGTACAAGTACGCGGCGGAACAGGCGGAGACGGTACTTCGTCAAATCATCCTGAGTGTGGGGCGGACCGGAGCGGTGACGCCGACAGCTGTCTTCGATCCGGTACAGCTGCGCGGGTACCACCGTCACCAGAGCGTCATTACATAACGAGGACCTCATTCGCCAGAAGGACATTCGCGTGGGGGATACCATTGTGGTGCAAAAGGCTGGGGACATTATTCCGGAAGTGGTGAGGTCTCTCCCTGAGCGCCGCACAGGCGTGGAAGTTCCCTTCTCCATGCCAGTACATTGTCCGCAGTGCGGTGAGCCACTGGTACGCCTGCCGGAGGAAGTGGCATGGCGCTGTGTGAATCCTTCCTGCCCAGCACTGATTCGCGAGAGCATCATCCACTTTGTATCCCGCGACGCGATGAACATCGAGGGGTTGGGCGAACAGTGGATTACGCTGCTTTTGGAGAAGGGGTTTGTGCGCAACGTAGCAGATTTGTACCGCCTGTCCAAGGAAAAGCTTATGACGATGGACCGGATGGGGGACAAACTCGCTAGCAACATCCTGCAGGCCATTGAAGCGAGCAAACAAAATTCGCTCGAGCGCCTGCTATTTGGCCTGGGAATCCGTCTGGTGGGCGAAAAGGCAGCCAAGACACTCGCGAAGGAATTTGGTGACATCCATCGGCTCATGTCATGCAGGGTTGAAGATTTAACTGCCATCCGTGAAATCGGCCCGAAAATGGCGGAGAGCATTGTGACGTACTTCTCCAGTCCGGGCGCGCAACAACTCATCGCGGACCTCGAATCCCTGGGTGTCAACACGCAGTATCTGGGACCACGTTCCGGCCCAGGCAGTGAGGAAAACCAACCGTTTGCCGGTCTGACTTTCGTTTTGACCGGTACGTTGGCAAGTATGGATCGGAAAGTAGCATCCGAGTGGGTGGAAAGATTGGGGGGTAAGGTGACCAGCAGCGTAAGCAAGCATACGGACGTGGTGGTTGCCGGTGAAAAGGCAGGCTCCAAGCTCGCTAAAGCGCAGGCCCTGATCTCGTCTGGTCAGAAACCGGATCTCCAAATTTGGGATGAAGCTACGTTTCTCGATGCGTTGAAACGCCACGGAGTGGAATACTAAATGACAGAGCGAGAGCTTGGCGAATCGGCCAAGCTCTCGTAAAGGCTATTGGCGGCCGCGAATGAATTCCTGAACCGTGTACTTTTCTTCCGATTTCGTGTGAAACCAAGCGACCCGCGTGGATAGCCTACCCAGCGCAAAAATGGCCGGAACCGCAACAATACAAGCCAGTATGATTTCGTTTTGCGTCAACGTCATCCCCTCCATTTCTACGTGGTTGTGACGGATGGCGAGTGCCTAGTTCATGGGTATGTGACGAGGCTGACAAACATGCACTGTTTGTTTTGTGCCACCTCGTACGAACCCTATCCCATGTTGGGGACTGTTGCTATAATGGTTACAGCGTGCGACAGACAAAAAACGACATGGTCGCATCGAATCGTATGATAATGATGCTGACTCTGTTTGGTCAGGAAGGATGTCGTCGGGTATGCATTCATCTTGGTATTACATTCTTAGTTTCGTCGTTGCGTTCGTCTTCGTGTATGGGTCCGTCCCGTATATCCGCAAGGTGGCGATGAAGCTAGGATTTGTCGATAGGCCAAATCCTCGAAAGATCCATAAGGAACCGATTCCGTTGCTCGGTGGATTGCCGCTGTACGCGGGCTTTGTATTAACTGCAGGGATCTTTGGCGACGGGGGTAAAACGTTTTGGGGCATTGCCGTCGGTGGACTGCTCATTTTCAGCATTGGCGTGATTGACGATTACTACAAGACGCGCGGGAAGGACTTTAAAGCGTGGCCGAAGTTCATCATGCAGATTTTGGCCGCCATCATCCTGGTTGTGTTTGGTGTCAATATCGGCGGTATCAGTCTGCCATTTCACCAGACGTTCTACACATTTCCGCTCTGGCTGTCTGCACTGACCACGATTTTGTGGGTTGTCGCGATTACCAACATGATGAACTTTCTGGACGGAGTGGATGGCCTTGCAGCGGGACTGACCGCCATATCTGCGACGACGCTGTTTTTTATCGCGCTGCTCAAGGGCCAACCTTCGATGGCTGTGTTTGCGGTGGTGCTCATCGGGTGCGCGCTTGGTTTCCTCCGTCACAATTTCCACCCAGCCCGCATCTTTATGGGCGATGCCGGCGCTACGTTTTTAGGCTACGTCCTGGCCGCCATTGCGGTCGGTGGTGCCTTCAAGAGTGCAACCTTGGTCTCTCTGGTGGTTCCCGTACTGGCGCTTGGCGTCCCCATCCTTGACACGACTTGGGTTATCATCCGGAGATTCCGCGAGAATCGTCCGATTTACGTCGCAGACAAAGGACACACATTTCACATGTTGATGAAATCGGGCCTCAGTCAGGTACAAACGGTCGCGTTTCTATATTTGCTCGGCATCTGCTTTTCATTGGCCTCCATTGTGGTGCTCCTCGTGGTGCGATAACCGAGTCTGGAGCAGCACCGAAACGGCCCTACTCTCATCCGTGTCGTGCAACGGGTCAAGGACTGGGACTGTGTTGTACAGCCCCAGTTTTTTCGTGGATGAAGCCACCCAAACTTTGCGCACGGAGGCATTGGCACTCCGAGCGGCACCGAATATGTGCGGTCTCCCCTTCCCATATGCTATAATCCCCGAAGAAGTTACTGAGTGT
The DNA here is from genome assembly GCA_963788285.1 of uncultured Alicyclobacillaceae bacterium. Taxonomy (GTDB): domain Bacteria; phylum Bacillota; class Bacilli; order Alicyclobacillales; family Alicyclobacillaceae; genus Alicyclobacillus_A. Next base: position 12,578 of record CAWBGB010000009.1, on the reverse strand, counting down.
GCGTCAACATACTTGACATGACATAGTCAGTGAGGAGGAAATGGTGTGAAGATTACCGAGGACACCATTCGTCACGTGGCGAAACTGGCTCGATTGGCGGTCAGCGACGAAGACGTCGCCAAGTTGGCTCCGCAGTTGAGCGACATCATGGATTACAACGAACAGTTGCAATCCATCGCCTTGGATGACGTGTTGCCAACCAGTCACCCGTTTGAACTGTACAACGCGCTCCGGGAGGATGAACCCCGGCCAAGTTTGCCGCGAGAAAAAGCCCTTGCGAACGCCCCAGATACAGATGGAGAACAAGTCCGCGTACCCGCGGTGTTGGAAGGTTGAGTCGAATATGCCGATACATACTGTAAAGGAAATCGTCGAGTCCCTGAAACGGGGTGAAACGACCCCCGTCGATTGGACAGCTGCCAGCTTGAAGGAAATCAGTCAGCACGACTCCAAGGTTCAAGCGTTCTTGCACGTGGATGAAGAAGGCGCGATGAATCGCGCGAAGTCGTTGGCCGAGAGCGGCAACGCCTCCTTGTTCGGTGTTCCCTACGCGCTAAAGGACAACCTGTGCACGGAGGGCATCCGCACCACGGCTGCGAGCCGGATTCTGGAGAATTACATCCCACCGTACTCTGCAACCGTCGTCAAGAAACTCGAGTCGGCCGGCGGCGTGCTGGTTGGGAAGACCAACATGGACGAATTCGCAATGGGCTCGTCCACGGAGAACTCCGCGTTCCAGAAGACCAAGAATCCGTACCATTTGAACTGTGTGCCGGGCGGATCGAGCGGCGGATCAGCGGCCGCTGTAGCAGCAGGTATGGTGCCGTTTGCGCTCGGCTCGGATACTGGCGGCTCCATTCGGCAGCCGGCAGCGTTCTGCGGTGTTGTAGGACTCAAACCGACGTACGGTCGCGTCTCCCGATTCGGGCTGATTGCTTTTGCATCGTCACTGGATCAAATTGGGCCATTCACGCGCACGGTGGAAGATGCGGCGTACGTGATGCAGGCCATTAGTGGACACGATCCGCTAGATTCCACCTCGGCTCCCGTCGAAGTCGATGACTTCGTTTCGGGACTTAGCGCAGACGTGAAAGGCCTGAAGATTGGCGTAGTCACGGACATCGATTCGGAAGCACTGCACCCGGATGTTCGGGCAGCGGTAGACAAGGCCGTCGAGACGCTGAGGAGTGCCGGCGCTCAGGTCGTGGAAGTGCAGCTACCGCACAGTCAATACGCGGTGGCCACGTACTACCTGATTGCCCCAGCCGAAGCGTCGTCAAACCTGGCGCGGTACGATGGTGTGCGGTACGGCAAGCGAGCTGCAGGAGAGACGTTGATCGAGATGTACGAGCGCACGCGCAGTGAAGGGTTCGGCATGGAAGTGAAGCGCCGCATTATGATTGGAACCTACGCGCTGTCTTCCGGCTATTACGACGCGTTCTACTTGCGCGCGCAAAAGATGCGGACGTTGATTCGTCAAGACTACGAGGCAGCGTTCAAACAGTGCGACGTGATTGTCACGCCAACAACACCGACTCCGGCATTCCGATTTGGCGAAAAAGTGGATAATCCACTGCAGATGTATTTGAACGACATGTACACCATTCCGGCCAACCTTGCGGGACTTCCTGGGATCAGCGTGCCTTGCGGCCTGTCCGCGGACGGTTTGCCGATTGGGCTGCAGATGGTCGGGCGGGCGTTCGACGAACGCACGCTGCTCCGGGTTGCACATGCGTACGAACAACTGCGCGGCTTCGCTATGCCGGCGCCGAAGGTGGAGGGATAACATGGCGTTCGAAACGGTCATCGGGCTGGAAGTGCACGTTGAGCTGAAGACGAAGAGCAAGATTTTCTGCGGATGTCAGACGGACTTTGGCGCACCGCCGAACACCAACGTCTGCCCCATCTGCCTCGGGCATCCTGGAACGCTTCCGGTTCTCAACAAGGAAGCCGTGGAGCTGGCGCTTCGCGCAGCGACAGCGCTCAATTGCAAGATCAACCAGGATTGCAAGTTTGACCGGAAAAACTACTTCTACCCGGATCTGCCGAAGGGCTACCAAATTTCACAGTATGATCAACCCATTGGCGAACACGGCTACATCGAAATCGACGTAAACGGCGAGCGCAAACGCATTGGCATCGTGCGCGTTCATCTGGAAGAAGACGCAGGCAAATCTATGCACGCGGCAGATGGCAGCCATACGCTCGTCGACTACAACCGGACGGGTGTGCCCCTCATTGAAATTGTGTCAGAGCCAGACATTCGCTCTCCGGAAGAAGCGCGGCTGTATCTCGAGGGCATCAAGTCCATCATGCAGTACTGCGGTATTTCCGACTGTCGGATGGAGGAAGGATCACTTCGTTGTGACGCCAACATCTCGCTTCGGCCGGTCGGACAACAAGCGTTTGGGCAAAAGGCCGAGTTGAAAAACATGAACTCGTTCCGCAACGTTCAAAAAGGCCTGGAGTACGAAGTCCAGCGCCAGGCGGAGATTTTGAGCAGCGGAGGCACAGTCGTACAAGAGACGCGGCGCTTTGACGAAGCGACACAGACCACCGTCTCCATGCGCTCGAAGGAAGAAGCGCACGATTACCGCTACTTCCCAGAGCCAGACTTGGTACGGCTGCACGTGGACGACGAGTGGCTGAACAGGATACGCGCCTCGTTGCCCGAGTTGCCGTTGCAGAAGCGGGATCGGTACATGAAAGAGTTGCAACTCCCGGCGTACGACGCGGGCGTGCTCACCAGCGATATCGACATCGCGAATTACTTTGAGGCGGTCGTTCAAGCCGGGGTCGATCCGAAATCGGCCTCCAACTGGGTAATGAGCGACGTCCTCGGCTATGTCAACGCAGAGGGGCTGACGATTCAACAGTTCCCGGTAAAGGCGGAGCAACTGGCTGGGCTGATTCAGGAGATTGCGTCCGGCAAGATTTCTATCAAACAAGGCCGCGACGTGTTCAAAATCATGTGTGAGACGGGCAAGGATGCTGCAGTCGTCATTCGTGAGCAAGGCTTTGAGCAGATCAGCGACGAAGGCGCTCTAGTGGCCATTGTTGAAGAGGCGATTGCAAACAACCCGAAATCGGTGGAAGACTACCGGGCGGGCAAGGAAAAGGCGCTCGGTGCACTGGTCGGGCAAGTGATGAAGGCGACCAAGGGCAAAGCCAACCCGGCTGTCGTGAACAAGATGATTTTGGAACGGATTCGCGGTTAACACAAAGTACGACCGGGCCAGCGGCGAACTGGCCTGGTGGCACGTTGGAGGTACGACATGCAATCCCAAGTTCCCGTTCAAGTTGGACAAACCTACGAAGTGGAGGCAACGCGTCTCAACGACGACGGGGAAGGGGTTGCTACCGTTGACGGTTTCACCGTATTTGTACCGCAACTCTTGCCAGGGGAGCGGGCGAACATCGTCATCTCGGCCGTCGAAAAGCGGTTTGCACGCGGCAAAGTAACAGGGGAACTGCAGCGGACGGCGCACGTCCGCGAGGTTCCCCATTGTCACGTCTTCGGTGCGTGTGGCGGTTGTCAGTTCCAGCACGTGGCGTATTCGGAGCAACTCCGCCATAAGCGGGAGATGGTGGTTCAGGCGCTGGCGCGGTTTGCGAAGCTACCGGACGTGCCTGTTCTGCCAACCCTCGGCATGGAACATCCGTGGGCATACCGAAACCAGGTTCAGGTTCCGCTGTACTACGATGAATCATCCGGTCGTCTTGTCCAGGGGTTCTTCGGTCCGGGCAGCCATCGCGTCATCGCCACCGAATGCTGCCACCTCGAACCGGCGGAGATGGAGGAGACCATCCGCCAGGTGGTTCGAACACTGGAATCGACGCTGGGTCGTAGGTCATCCGCCGTCCACCACGTCATTGTGCGCCAGTCATTCACCAACGGCGAACAGATGGTCATTCTGTGCGTGCGAGATAACGCCACAGTGACTCCCCGCATCGTGGATGCCATCGGCGGGTTGTCCCATGTCGTATGCGTCGCTGTGACGGTGCAACCGCGGCCGCACGGGCCGGTTTGGGGCAAGACCGTACGTGTCCTACACGGGAAGCCTCACTTGGTGGAACGCATCGGCGATCTCGAATTTCTTATTTCGCCTCGCTCGTTCTTCCAAGTCAACACGGTGCAGGCGGAAGTTCTGTACAATCATGCACTGGCGTTCGCCAACGTCGGGCCGAGCGACCGCGTCCTTGACGCGTACTGCGGCACCGGCACGATGTCGCTGTTATTCGCTGAGCGGGCAGACCAGGTGCTCGGCATTGAGGTGATTGAGGCCGCCGTACGGGACGCGCGAGCTAATGCGGATCATAACCACGTTCACAACGTCGAGTTTACGGTCGGGGAAGTGGAGCATGTACTGCCACGCCGGGTTGCCGTAGGCGAACGCTTTGACGTTGTTGTAGTCGATCCGCCCCGCAAAGGCTGCCACCCAGACGTCCTCACGGTCCTAGCCGAAGCCCGCCCGCGGCGCATTGTCTACGTGTCCTGCAACCACGTCACACTGGCCCGAGACCTGCGGTATCTCGCCGACGCAGGATATGCAGTAGAGAAGGTACAGCCTGTGGACATGTTCCCGCAGACGAGCCATGTGGAGTGCGTAGCGGCTGCAAATCGGGTCGACTAACAATCTCGGGCATACAGACTACATCTGATGCTCTTCTTGTGGGGTAACCTACAAAGCCAGAACTCATTTCACTGATACTTCTTCATGGAGATGGCCAGGGCCAGGGCCGTCTCCATCGGTTGTTTTACCGCTTCACCCGTGGAAACCGCAAACACCAAACCACCTTTCTACCACGTCATCATGATCGTGGATGTCCCGTTGTTGGTCGTCACTGCAATTTCGCCCAAGGTGTTCGGTACCGGAAGGAAATGTGTATGAACCTCGTTTGCTGTTGTAACCGGAGGCTTCGTCGTGCCGACGCCGGTGACGTTGATTCTCCAACGACCTTCACGCCACAAAATGTGTGACTCGTTGTCAGCTGTATCGACCACGGCCGTTCCCGAAATTCTAGTGTCCAGGTTGATATCAGATTTCTGTCCGTTCACGCCAAACACATCTCCGAATCCGCCAAGGATGGCACTGTTCGCATGATCTTTAGTGTCGAACTGGGTACCTTGGAATTCTGCCACCATCTTTTCTCGTTTATCGTTAAACCAGATATTGTACACGACCTTCCGCCCGGGGAACGACATGGAAAACGATGCATCGACCATCGTGTGGTAAAACAGGGTGTCCCCAGGCAAAACAGTGTGGGGAAACATGGTGGGTGCATACGCCCAGCTGCGCACGTCACTCGGGAGGCGGTTCATCGCCATATTAACGATGGTAGGAAAGCTAGATGTGTGTGGCGTCTTCGGAGGTCCACCCTGCTCTTTGGTCGTCGTATTTTGATTGCCTGTGCCCATGGTCAATCCCGATCCGGTGTTCGTAGAGCCACGGTCGGTGTTTCCTGTGCCAATTTCCGCGGAGGACACGCTGTTGGATTGCCCAGTGGGTGAACTCGGGCGATTCACCGTGTCATTTGGAACTGTTGATGTTGTTCCCGTGGAACAACCTACAAGGGATAGAATCGATACCAATGCCATTGCTGATAGCGCCATCCGTTTCATCGAGGAGCCTCCTGAAATAGCGCTACAACCGTTTCAGTGAAAGCTTTGAGCAGCGCTGTCAAGGTTCGTTCAGGGATCTTGACGTTGCAGCGCCGCTTTCTCGTGTAAAGGCTCTCAATCTAAGTTTTCGCTGTCCAGGTCATGGCTGAGCCACGCGCGCAATTCTCGACGCGCCACTTTTCCCGCCCGCGTTGCGGGGCAATTTCTTGCAACTCCACAAGCGGCGCGGGCGCTTATATCCGGCCAAGTGCTGGTTCAGGTATTGGCGCAATCCACATTCTGCGTTGGAGGCCTCGATTCCTGGTTCCCAAACGACGACACACACTGGCACCTCACCGAGCCGTTCGTCCGGAATCCAAACGCGCACACCTCCCGCACGCCTTCGTATTGAAGGACGACCTGCTCAATTTCCGCGGGATAGACGTTCACGCCGCCGCAAATGATGAGGTCTGAAGCGCGGCCCGTGACGTGGAGGTACCCTCGTTCGTCCAGATAGCCCAGATCCCCCGGGGCAAGGAAGCCGCCTGGGCGCCGAATGTTCTGCTCGAGCAAATTTGCGTCGTCAGTATACCTTGCAAAGCCCATGGCGCTCTTCACTTGAATTTCATCGTCCACGATTCGTATGCGGGCAGGGAAGAACGGACGGCCTACGGACTCATACACGCTGGGGTCGTTTGATGGTGGACAGACGGAAACAAAGCCGACCTCCGAGGAACCAAAATACTCGTACATGCGGGCGCTCGGGTACACCGATTGCCCATGCGCGGCGGGTTTGCACGGGCATCTTGTCCCCTGTAGTCACGCATGTGAGCGGCTTGTCCGTCGCCCAGTGTGGATTCTTCTCACACACGTCCAACACCGAGCGGTACATGGCGGGGACCATGAAGATGGCGTTCACGTCGGACTCCTTGATCCGTTTGGCGGTCAGCGCCGGAGTGAAGCGGCGCTGAAGTTCCACCGTGCCGCCGATGAATAGCACGTGAAGCGCCGAGATGAGGGAGGCGGAGTAGCAGAACGGGCCAGGAACGAGGAGGACGGTTGACTCGTTCATATTGAACTCCAGCGTCATGCCAAAAAAACTCTCCGTCCAGGAGCGGTGCGTGCGGAGCAATCTTTTGGGCGTACCTGTCGTGCCGGACGAGTAGCCGAGGTAAAACAGGTCGTCGTCCGACAAACCGTCGTCGAGGGAGAATGTCTCGGCACCGGTGTGGCAGCGACCACGAAGTTCCTCGAGCAAGATGTCGTCCGATGCCGGCGAGAGACCGCTGGTTACCCACAGGCCGTCATGACCATCCACGATCATGCGCCAAGGACGCATCTGCTGCAGGATGGCTTCGTTCTCCTCCGCAGTGACCCGCGGGTTCATGGGTGCCACCACAAACCCTGCATGGCCAGGCCGAGGAACAATTCAAAGTAGGTGATACTGTTTTCCAGGTGAAGTGCGACAACGTCGCCGGGTTCGCCGCCAAGCGAGCGGAATGTGTGGCCAACATGGCGAATACCTTCGGCTAACTCGCCGTAAGTCAATGCATGATCGGTGGTCCGGGGCGACCTTGCCTGGGTCATATCCCGCTTTCCACAAGACACCGTCTGCAATGCGCATGGCTACAACTTCACCCGCTCCCACAGTGTTGCAATCCCGAGCCCGCCACCGACTCCCATGGTGGTCAGCCCGAATCGCCCTTCCTGACGCATCATTTCGTGAAAGAGATGAGTGACCAAGATGGAACCTGAGGCCCCGTACGGATGGCCCAGTGCGATGGCGCCTCCGTTCACGTTGAGTTTATCCACTGGGATGCGAAGTTCGTTCATACAGGCCAGCACCTGGGCAGCAAACGCTTCGTTGAATTCCACCAGGTCAACGTCAGCGATGGAGATGCCTTGCCGTTCAAGAAGCTTTTGCACTGCCGGTGGTAGAGGTTCGTCGGCTTTTCGAGTTTCCACGGTGGCTGGAGCTTTCCACCCCGCCCGCGAGATACACCTTGCCTTGCCCGGACCGAATTTCCTGCGCGGCAAGGTGGATGGCTTGAAGACCAGACCCGCACTGCATGTTCACGGTGTAGCCAGGAACGTGGATGGGCAAACCAGCTTGCAGCAGGGACAGCCGTGCCACGTTCCCTCCCGGGCCTACAACATTGCCGAGGACCACGTTGTCCACGTGCGCTGGATCCAGAGCCGTCTCCTCGAGCAGGTTGCGCAACACGGTCGCCGCCAGCTCTTCGACAGCGACGTCCGACAAGACGCCTCCGATCTTGCCGATGGGCGTGCGTATCGCCAAAACCACGATGGCCTCACGTTCTACAAGACGCATTACAACCCCATCCGTCCGATTTTTTCCACCATCGTGCGCGCCGTCGTGATCATCTCATCAAACAACTCAGCTACGGTCGGCACATTCTGGATGAGTCCCATCGATTGGCCGGCCCAGGCAAACCCTTCGTCCATGTGCCCGTCGATGGCGGCGTGGCGATTTCGTTTTCCGGAAATATAAGGCCGCAGTTTCTCCATCGTGGTGCCTTTACGCTCTTCCTCGAGAATTTTCTCTACCCATGGTGACGGCAACACGCGGCCCGGAGCGCCGATGGTCCGTTTAATCACGATTGTGTCGGTCTCCTGTCCGCGGACCAATGCTTCCTTGTAGGCAGCGTGCGCGATACATTCCTTTGTGGCAACAAACCGAGTTCCCATTTCAATGCCTTCGGCCCCGAGCGCGAATGCCGCCAGTAAACCGCGCCCATCTGCAATTCCACCGCTAGCAATGACCGGAATCTGCACGGATTCCACCACGCGGGGAATGAGGACTATGGTACCCGTATCACCCCGGCCGATGTGACCACCACCTTCTTGGCCGACCGCCATCACAGCGTCCGCACCCAGAGATTCCGCCTTTTGCGCTTGACGTACAGCGCCAACGAGAACCAGTTTTTTCACTGGACTGTTTTCAAGCCTCCGAAGGATAGGTTCCGGATTGCCGCCCGTCAACGAGATTGCCGCTACGCCTTCTTCCAGCACCACGTCGATGAAGTCGTCCACCGATTTGTGCTGGCTAATGGCGATATTCACGCCGAATGGTCGGTCGGTCAGAGCTTTCGTCTTGCGAATTTCCTCACGCAAGTGTTCAGCAGAGGGCAGTGAGGTTGCAGTGATTTGGCCCAAGCCTCCAGCGTTCGAGACCGCTGACGCGAGTTCGGAATACGCCAAATTGGCAAGGCCACCTTGAATGATTGGATATGTAATGCCCAACAACTCGGTCACGCGCGTTTTCATGTTGTTTCCCATCCTTCTACGTCCGCTATCAAAGCGGCCTTGTAATTGTGAACTTACAGTCAATACAGAGTTAACATACGTTTCGCCTCAGCGCAACCCATCGGCAGTTTGATACTTGTGCCTATTTGTCGCGTGAGCGGGCAAATCCCTACAAGCTCGTCATTGAAGTTTTCGCGATTCGTGGTAGCATATTTTTGATTATATTTTGTAATATGAATATTTCGAATTTGGAGTCTCCGGTCGTGATGAGATTTCCGGTTCACGTATGGGTGGTGATGGACAGTGATGGAGTTACTTTGGTGGATACCGGATTCTCTACCATGGCAAAAGGCATTTTGAAGCACGTGGATGGCTTGAAAGCAGGTTCATTGCAAAGAATTTTGCTGACCCATGGGCACGCAGATCACGTAGGATCTGTGGACCGAATTGTAAAGGCCAGGCCCGTACCTGTGTACGCGCACCGGATAGAACTGCCATACATGAACGGCGAGCTCATTTATCCACGCCGTAAAAAAACCGAGTCCAACATCGGGAAAGGGCTGGCCAAAGCGCTTGCCGAAGACGCCAACGGGAACCTCGAAATGGTCGCCGGATTGAAACCGTATCTCACACCGGGGCATTCTCCAGGGCACGTTGTGTATTACGACGAGACGGATAAGGTTCTGCTCGCGGGCGACTTGTTTACTTCAAAGCGCGGGAAGCTGCACAGACCGATGGCTATGTTCACAGCCGATATGGCAGAAGCAGTGAAGAGTATCGCCATCGTGAAGACACTGAAACCGAGACGGGTGGAAGTGTGTAATGGTGGGCCTGTCTTCAATGCTGCGTATCAACTCGAGGAGTACGTCAAGACCACCGCTGCTCGGTTTTCCATTCCAAGCCATGAATTGGAGTAGACCATCACGTTGACATAAGAACCATGGTGGAGAGGCGGGCTAGCGATAGGAGCGTAGGAATCTATCGACGAATCAGCATGACCGAAGAGATCATTCTCAAAACGAAGAAGCCGAGGTTGTCGGTCCTCGGTTTCTTCGTCAAATGGGCCGTCAAAGCTTTCTCAAGCTACCTCTTTCTTCATCGTCCTCCATCTCCGTTTGGCGGCGACGATGGGTACTTATGGAGTAAAAGTAGAAAGCCAACGTCAGCTCAATCAAAAACCACCCAGTCACTCGAAATTCCTTCTTGATACGCATTCGCTGAGTCTACAAACAGCGTATCTCCGTCAAGAATAGCGTAGTTTAAGCTCATGAACGCTCAACGAGCGCTGCCAAGGTGCCGAGTTTGCCTACTGTTCCGTTCAACTCTCCTCGGAACCCGCAGATGGCTAGGATCAGGAACATGAGCTCTACAAACGCTTCGCCGACGAGTACCAGCGACCCGAATAATCAATAATGGGGCACGCCGACATGCTTGAGCAGTCCCGCGTAGAAGTGAAGTTGAACGCCAGATATAGACTGCGACAATTGCTCTCGCAGGTTTTGGCAGTAATCCTTGGTGATCAAGTTATTCAAGAAAGAGATTAGCCAATCGTATGCAAGGATCAGCGATAACACAGGCACAACAGGTCTCTGCATGGTGTTTTTCTTCAGCGCTAATTCCCGCAAGTTTGTTTTCTACTCTACCAATGAAACATCAAACGAATCTCAAAATGGCTGTCCATGAGAATCGCTACAGCCTGTACTTTAGAACGGCATTTCAATTGAATTTACAGGTATTCCTTGTTCATGCGTTTGGGAATCACGGTGAACGGGCGCATCATCTCGTTGTCTTCATGCTCAAGAATGTGACAGTGCCAGGGGAAAGCCCCCGTATAAGGTCCAAAGCGAGCAATAATCCGCGTAACTTGCCCTGGATAGGCACGCACCGTATCCTTCCAACCTCGCTCATTTTCATCCGGTTGCATTGGGGGACCAGTCAACACAATGTCCCCTGTCGATAAGTACTTTTCCACGTTGAATGGTTGACGGTTGACAACCTGGAAGTGAACGAGATGAATATGGATTGGATGTGCGTCATCGGTTAAATTAACAAAACACCACATTTCGGTACTCCCTGCACGAATTACTTCTGTAACCGGGTCACTCCAGCGTTTTCCGTCCAGTAGTAACAGCGGCCGTCCATATTCATCCTCCGATTCAACAAGAGTCAGATATCTTGTACGTTTGGCTGACCCTTCGGTAAGTGGTTCAATTCTCCCCAAATTCCTGGGTATCGAGCTCACATCTTCATCACCAAGCGGCACGGTCACCCGAAACTGCATAATTTGACCCGTCGTATCCGGATCCGCTGGCTGGCCACTCGGAAACGGTGTAGGAGCATGATTCTTCAACAAGATGTTTCTACCCTCCTTTCCTTTAAAATCCACAATGATGTCTGCTCGTTCCGCAGGGGCAAGCAGAATTTGATGAACTTTTACAGGGTGCTCGAGCAGACCACCTTCGACCCCAATCTGGTAAAAAGGTTGCCCAGAGTCGAGGCTCAGTGTGTAGAACCGCGCATTCGAAGCGTTTAGAATTCGAAAACGGTATTTTCTTGGTTGGACCTCGAGATACGGCCATACCTTTCCGTTGACCAGGATGGTATCGCCAGCAAACTCCGGAATCACAGACGGATCTGGCGTGACACTGGGTATGACGTCCTTTGGTTGCCGTGGATATGACAGCGATCCATCAGGATTCAATGATTTGTCCTGAATGGCGAGTGGAATTTCGTATGAACCACGCGGTAAGTTCAAGGCGTCTTCATGAGCATCCCGAATGATGTAAAAACCGGCTAATCCGGCATATACGTTCAAGCGGGTCATTCCAACTGCATGGTCGTGGTACCACAGCGTCGATGCACTTTGATGATTTGAATATTTGTAAATCATCTGTCTCCACTGGGGTCCCCTACGTAGATATCCGTTCGTGAACCACGCCTCAGGATGTCCATCGTACTTCGATTTCATCTTGCCACCATGAACATGAACAACGGTGCGTACTTGTGGTTTGTCCGCTTCGGCTCCATGTATCGTGGTATCCACTGGTAAAAGGTGTTTGTCTGGAAGATTGTTTATCCACTTGATCTTCACCAGTTCATTTCTACGGACTTCTATGGTTGGCCCTGGCACGGCCCCCTCGTAGCCCCAAAGGGTGGTAGTCGGAAGTTCAGGATGGAGTGATTGGGCGAACTGCACCATTTTCACTTCATAGTAAGTACCTCGTACATCCCGGTAAAGGGGCTGTAGAATGCCGGGAACAGGCAGTGTATCGACAAACTTGGTCAGCCGCATAAGAGGTTCCCCCCATAATTCATGGTCAACATTAAGTAATGCAGGAGAGAAGTTCAGGATGTATCCGACTTTACGGCAGGGTGGCAGTAATTCGTCTCCATGAAGTGGGCTTCGACAGCATGGGCGACAGAAGCTGTCCATGCCTCGGAGCCATACCAATGTGAACAGGGAGACCGTATGGCCTCCCCTGTTCACAGGATGACAACACAAATGGATAGAACCGGCCGTTTCACGCAGCAGGATACAACAGCTGGTCAAGGAAGAAACGCCTATCACACGGGGGCGTTGATTACGAGTCAACAGAACTCATTTCTTGCCCACTTTCAACGTGGATTGGGAAGGCCGGAATCGCCTCATCGCAATCATGATGAACAAGATGGTAGGAATCAGGTAGATGGCCTCTGCCCAGAGGCGGGG
>CAWBGB010000008.1:0-400470 GCA_963788285.1 uncultured Alicyclobacillaceae bacterium | reverse complement strand
CGTTATTGGATCTAAAGTTCTCCCTTAGAGGTGCTAATTATGGAAAGGGTGATTTATTGTTTCCTTTTTGATCTAAACTCCGTTCAATTCTGAATCAGATAGTTGACAAGATATATGCTGGTTTATGTAAATGCGTGTTATTATGTCACCTGAAGTGAAACCAAATGTAAAAATTTATATGCAAACCTTGGCTATGGCCTCTCATCCCAATTGGGGTTTTTGCGTAGGCATCTTGATTGGTAAACGGATCATCGAACACAATCGGAGAAATCAGGTCGTGGGATGGAGCATGAATCACAACAATACTTGATGAAATCATTCAGTTCTTGAGGATCGACGTAAGGGTAACTTCCCCTAACCCTTTCGATCAAAGTGTTTTCCCCTTGCTACATGGCTGACAGTTATCCCTTTCGCTTCTCTACCGGCATGCATTTCCTGTGGTATGTAGAGGGGGATTTTAGTGATGATTATGGATATATTAAAGCTGTTTGCAAATGGTTCAGCCGATTCGACTCCGGAAGAAGAATCCACACCCCAGTCTTCAACGAACCGCCAGCCTAGTGCAAATGGGACCGCGTTACAGGAAGGCGTTTCCGATGATCCCGCACAGCCACAAGGTATAGACGGATTTTACAACCCCTGGAATCCATTTCACCAACCAACAACTTCGCCGAACAAGGTTGAAGACCAAAAACCGCCCGCAAAACGGGGGCTCTTTTCCTTTCTGAAACGAGGAGGTTCGAGCAAACCGCAAGCCCCTCAGTTGAGACACGGCCGCTCCTCGTATCCCTCCCGTCAAGTACCCATCCAATACGGACAACCAGGGCTTCCCGGAGTTGTACGTTCACATCCTTATCAGCCATTTTCTGGACCAGTTCCCGGCCCTCAAACTCCGATGCGTTCATATAGTCCACAGATGTACGGATATCCAAATCCTTTCCACCCCGGCATGAGAATGCCCCAACATTCACAACGGCAAACACCTTATATGGGGCTGCGGCAGGTCTATCGGGCGCCCCAACAATCTGTACGACCGTCACGAATGTCCGGAATGAGCCCACGTCCACCTCACGCACGACCCCGTCGCCCAGACTACTGGTACTGACCGTCGTATTTGAGACACAGTTAACACAAAAGCCGTAGAAATACGGTTTTTTGTGTGTTTGCTCAGTTAAATAAGGGCGGTTTGTTAACATATTCGAGGTTTCTAGACTTTCTAGAAATTGGGTTGTGGTTTTGAGGCGAATTTCGCCCTGAACAGTCCTGTTGACGCTAATTTTTCGAGTTCGTTCAAATAAAAGCGCCTCCGGTACGATGGGTAAGTTTGAACCCAATTCATACGGATTTCGTCCGAGCCGTTCGACTTGGGACGCCATCGAGCAACTCTTTATGGTTCTGGCACCAAACCGTGCACCACAATGGGTCATCGAAGGTGACATTAAAGGGTTCTTCGGTGCGCCGGGCTAAGCCGGGCACTTCCAGCAGGTGAAATTCCTGCGCGGGAAAAGGGAACGAGCCACCCTACCCGCAATCGAGTCTTGGGCCGGCGGAGGTAACGACGCGGGTTAAGCGTAGACAGAGCGACGTTAGGCCGTAACGCAAGTGAAGCGATTGAGCCTCGTGAGAACAACCGGGGGCCGACAAGGTCGAAAACTTGGAAGGCTATAGTAGATTTCCGATACGGGCGATGGAAATCGGAGACCTCGGCGGGGTCTGAGAGCACGGCATGACGGAAAAGGAAGTGTTACGGAACCCGGGAGATCCACCGTGGTCTTCGGTAACGGAGTACGCCAACTGAAAGGACCATCCATAGGAAGGCGGATGCTGCGGTGGAAGTCGGACCTGCTGGTAGTACTCGGAGCGTGGGAAAGCCACGTACAGGGGGAAGCGGCAGGGCAGAACGAGTTCCTCTCAAGGAAACATGCACTACACGCAGAGGTAGGCGAAGCATGTCAACACAACTGAGTAGGATAGCTGAGAAGGCTCGACATGATAAGAAAGCGCGATTCACCTCACTGGCACACATCATCACACCAGAGTTTCTACAGGAAACATGGAGGAAAATGAATCGCAAGGGTGCAAGTGGTGTCGACGGAGAAACAACGAAGGAATTCGAGTCCCAGTTGGTGGAAAGGACCGAAGACATATGGCACAGGCTCCGTGGCAATCGCTACAAAGCCCCACCTGTAAGACGAGTAGAGATTCCAAAAGGGAACGGGAAAACTCGGCCGCTTGGAATTCCGACCGTCGAGGACAGGTTGGTACAACGCGCTGTCGCGAGGATTCTCGAAGCCATATTCGAGGAGGACTTTCTACCCTTTTCGTACGGATTTCGGCCGGGGAGAAACCCACACCAGGCACTCCGAGCCTTGCGTACCTGCATCATCACCGGCAAGGTACGGCACGTATTTGAAGCGGACATCTGCGGTTACTTTAACCACATCAACCACGAATGGGTCATGAAGATGGTCCGGCAACGAGTCGCTGACCCGGTCATCCTGAGGCTCATTGGCAAGTGGCTAAAAGCGGGTGTTATGAAGAACGGAGTCGTTCGACGCAATGAGGAAGGGAGCCCTCAAGGCGGGCCGATTAGTCCGATTCTGGCGAACATCTACTTGCATTATGTACTTGACCTCTGGTTCGAGAAACGGTGCAAGAAATGGTTCCAGGGCGAGGCATACCTCATCCGTTTTGCCGACGATTACGTCGCCTGCTTCGAGTACAAACGGGACGCGGAGAGTTTCGAAGCCCTGTTGAAGGAACGAATGAAGAAGTTCGGACTGGAGCTGGCGGAGGAAAAGACGCGACTCATCCTCTTTGGCAGGTTCGCCAGAGAGCAAAGTGCCAAATATGGGGCGAAACCGGAAACCTTCGATTTTCTTGGGTTTAAACATGTCTGCGGAGTCGACAAGAATGGCAAGTTTGCGCTGGTAAGAATACCAACAGTGAAGAGCTGTCGTAAGTTTCTCGACCGTGTCCACGACTGGCTCAAGAAACACAGTCACTGGAAACGACGAGACCAACAGCGACAACTGAGCCAAATGCTAACGGGGTTCTACCAGTACTTCTCGCTACACCATTGTAAGCCGAAACTAGAATATATCCGGTCTCAAGTGCGACTTCAATGGATACGGTCGCTCCGGCGCAGAAGCCAGCGACACAGATTGTACTGGAACTACTTGTTGAGCAGGGCATGGTTTGAACTCCCGTATCCGAAACTACTACACCCCAATGTCTGACGGGCAGCGATAGCAAATCGTTCTGGGGAGCCCGATGCGGGAAATCTGCACGTCGGGTTCTGCTTGGGGCTGGCGGCACAAGGGAAACCAAGGCCGCCTTCTACCAACCATAATGTACACCACGAGAAACTGCTGATGAAGTTAGCACCAGAAGACCGCACATTCATCAGAAGAATCTTAAAAGCACCCGTCATCGAGCCTAAGCGAGGAAGAGTTCCCAGCATCCAAGGAACACCGCAGGGGAGACCTCCGAAAAAAACTGACTTTATTTTAAGTATTCCGTTTTGATTGTAATATACTGGGTGTTTTAAGGCGGTAATTTTGCTCTATTGGGGCGATTAAATGATGTGGAGCAGGGATTTTGTACCCTAAACTTCGTTTAACTGTACGAGAGGGCACACGTCTCCCGTTTTCGCTGTGCATTGAGAAGCGTACTCATCCTCTTCACATTCGATGCTATCGTACTCAACAGAGCGTGAATCCAAGTTCTATCCAGTCCCCGATACCTGCTGCGCCGCAATCCGTGATTCATGACTTTATCCGCATGGCGTCTTTCGATGATCCATCTTTGCTTACGCGCTTCCCGGTAGGAGTCTGTTTGGTAGTGCTCACGGGCTCGTTGGAGTTCATCGAAGTACTCACTGATATACACATAACGTAGGGTCTTACTTGTCGTACACCGAGAACGCAAAGGACAATCTGCGCACTGCGATTTAGTAAAAGCGAAGTCGTATCCAGGACGACCCTGCTTCTGCTTATAGCGGGTACTTGTTTTCCCTACAGGACAAGTCACCGTCATCGTCTCTCGGTTGAATTTGAAGTGCTCAGGCCCGAACAGCCTTTGAGGGTTCGAAGTCTTTGCGACACTAATATGACCCGTTATCTCATTCGTTTCAAGAAAACGCAAATTCTTCCCGAACCAATATCCTTTATCGGCCGAAACCTCAGACGGTGCGACGTGGTGATTAGCTTGAAATTGCGTTATCAGGTCAATGAACTGGTCTCCATCTTCAGCATTTGCAGGCGTTACCTTTACGGCCGTAATCAATTCGCTGTTTTCATCAATCATGATGTGGTCCTTGTATCCCTGAATTTTGCGCATATCCGACTTGTGTCCTGTTCTTGCATCGGTATCAATGACGCTAATCAGCCGATCCTTTGCCTCTTCGTTCCGATCCGAAATGACTTTGTGAAGCAACTTGAGCATTGAGTTTTCCGCCGGCAATACAGCCTCCATTGCTTCTGCCAACTCGTTGGCCAGTGCTAACACAAACGGCAATTTCTCGTCTCGATCTTTCCCCTTCAACTCGGTGTATAAAGACTCAAATCGGGTCTTGAAATCCATGGCTGTCGTAGGAGCAACCATACTGAGTTCTTCGATAGCTTTGGTACAGGCTTGTCTCACTAAAGTCAGCCAGGTCGGAATGGCTGCGTTAGCGATCACATGTGTGGAATCAATGATGGCTCGGCCTGGTTTTGATGCGATGAGTCCATGTTCAAAACATTGCTCCAAGAGCCCGTGAAAGACCTCCTGAAACTTTTCCAGTCCTACGCGATGTACACGGAAGTAGCTGATGGTGGAATCGTCAGGTAGATCGTCATCTATGTTGAACCCGAGAAACCAACGATAAGCGAGGTTCACACGAATATGTTCAATCACTTGAACGTCGGAATGGTTGCAGAGATACTCCAAAAGACAAATCTTAAACATAACCTCTGGTTCTTCTGCAGGACGGCCTTTGCGTTCCGAATATCGATCACTGAGCAGGTCTCGGATGAAAGAAAAATCTATCGTGTTTGCAATTCTCCGTAACAAGTGATCTTCTGGAACGGCCTTGTCGAAGTAATATTGATCAAAAGCATTGATTTGCTTCGAAGCATCGTTTCGCAACACCCTAGCATCCCTCACTCCAATCGCCTATAAAACTATTATATTACATTTATAGAATAAGTTGGTGTGATTTTTTCGGAGGTCTCCAAGGCGGGATTATCTCGCCTCTTCTTGCCAATATCGCACTTCATGGCATGGAAGAAGGACTGAGGGAACGGGCATTCCAAATGGGATTCGGTCCCCAGCGAAAGAAACCCGGCATCAATATTGTGGTCTACGCGGACGACTTTGTTATCTCCTGCAGAACGAAGGAGCAAGCTGAGCAGTTCGTCCCGGTAGTAGCCAAGTGGCTACAGGAACACGTTGGAGTCGAACTGAGCCTAGAGAAAACCAAAATCACTCACATTGAAGAGGGATTTGATTTTCTCGGATTCAACGTTCGAAAATACAACGAAAAAATGCTCATCAAACCTTCCAAGGAGAGTAAGGTATCCATCCTTCGGAAAGTGAAAGAGCTACTGGACTCGAACAAAACGGCCAAAGTAGAAACTATCATACGAACACTTAATCCGCTGCTTCGGGGATGGGCGAACTACTACAGCACGGTCGCCAGTAAAGATGCATTTTCTTACTGTGACTACCGAATCCATGAAATGCTGTGGCAATGGGTAAAACGAAGGCACCCAAACAAAAGCGCGAAATGGATGAAAGCGAAGTATTTCACCCGGCGTGGCGACCGAGACTGGGTGTTCACGGACGGAAAGTGGGACATATTTCACATGTCCAGCGTCCGCATCATTCGACACGTTAAAATTCAAGGAAATCGCTCGCCATTTCGTTCCAATGATAGTGACTACTTTGACCAACGGCACAAGCAATTACTCCTCAAACAGCTCAACAGGTTTCAACGGAGAGTTGTTGAGAAAACGAATGGAAAATGCGGGCTATGCGGACGCTCCATTTCGGAAGAACATTTCCGTAAATGGCGACTCAACGGGGAAAACAACATCTGTTTTCATCATATGATTCCCCTTCGTCTGGGTGGCCACGCTACGGTTAACAACGTATTCGTCACCCATCGTTGGTGTCGTGAACAGTACTACAAGAAACACGGACACGATACCATGCCTGACAGGCCGGAACGGTTTCTCTGTGAAGGGGAAGCCTTCATCAATGGAAGGGTTGTCTGGAAGGGTGAACCCAAGGCCGCTCATAACTAGGCTACGGATACTGCAGGACGGCTTGAGCCGGATGAGGCGAAAGTCTCAAGTCCGGTTCTTAAGGGGGAAGGGAGCCGCACGGCTCCTGACCTACCTGACAATCTAGCCAACTGGTTGGTGAAACAAGGAATACAGGTGGTGTTGGTCAATCCGGCTACAACCAAACGGAATAAGGAGAATCTGGATAATACGCCCTCCAAGAGCGACCCAAAAGATGCGGCGGTCATCGCCGAATTGGTCGGACGAGGGTTTTATAGTCCGTACCAGCCGAAAGACCCTGTATTCCAGCGTCTTAACGTGCTGGCCAGGGTGCGGGACCGGATAGATCGGGACTTCACTCGCGTGAAGAACTGTATCCACGGTTGGCTGGATGTGTATTTCCCAGAGTACATATCCGTCTTCAAAGACCCGTTTATTCCCCGTTCTATCGCCACACTTCACCAGTGTTCGACTCCTGAGGATCTAAAAGAACTTTCCCCACAGGAGATTGTAGACAAGTGGCTACACAAGGGATGCGGCGCCCCGGTGGTCCTAGAGGCCTGCGGAAGGCAACTGAACTTCTGAAGGCAGCCAGACACAGTATTGGCAGTACCGTAGCCTTGGAGGAAGCCAAATGGGAACTGGGGTGTTTGTTAAATGACTATGAGCGCCTTCAGAGCGCTCTTCACGAAGTTGAGGAGAAGATGCGAGCCCTATTGCCGGAAATCCCCATGGCGAATGTACTGCAGACCATTGGATTGACCCCTGTCTTATGCGCATCCATTCTGGCATTCGCAGGAGACATATCCAAGTTGGATCATGGGAATCAATTATTGCGAATGGCCGGTCTCAACCTTGCGGAATGTAGTTCTGGTAAATATGTAGGCAAGATTAAGCTCTCTAAGCGAGGCAATTCCAGGCTGAGAAAGCAGCTCTACCTTGCCGTACTCCACCTGGTCAAAAACAACCCTACTTTCAAAGAATGGCATAAGCGCAACGTGGAAACCAAGGGCATGAAGGGAATGCAGTCGGTCATGAAACTGATTGGGAAACTGGCCCGAATCCTGGTAGCTATGGCTCAGAAGAACGAGGTTTTCAAGGATGAAGTGGGCTGCGCAGCGTAGAAGTCTAATCCGTTTAGCCAAGCCGGAAACAGAAAAAACGTAGGTTGACTCATTCGCAGGATTATCCACAAAGAAAGCACGCGGAGTACCGAGAGAAATCGCCACTAGGGCACTTGACCCGTTCCGTTGAACGTGATCGGCCTCCACACCTTGGACAGGTAGGACGAAGGACTGTCAGGGCAATGACCCGTTGGCACTTGGGAGCGTGAATCACTAAGGCAATCTGTGGAGATAGTGCGTGCAGCAAAACCAGTATCTGGAGAGACGACAGGTGTCTTCTATTCCCGCACACCCTCCAACGGGATTAAGGACTCTAATATCAACTTAGCTTTCCTCACCTTTCCAAATCAACGTGTAAACAGTGGTAAAATCCTGCGAATGAGTGAGTATGCGTGAGATAATCGTTAGTCAGGAGGGAGCGGCGATTTTTCATTTTGCGGAGGCTTACAGGAAGCCACCTCGAATTCCAGTTCTGGAATATGATTCAATCCTTGATTTTCTCCGGATTGCTCCGTTTTTCATGTTCACTTACGAGCAAGTGTTCACTGCGGATCATGGGATGGATCCGATTGGATTCCACGGAGGGACAGATTCAGGCGTGCGCACCGTCCCGTTCTACGTCATGGCACCAGATCTGAAAGTGACGGGTCGTCAGCCGGATGTGCTGGACCAAACGACCCTGGCTCACTTTTTGTGTTTGCGACTCGGCGTCCCACCTGCGGCCACCATGCATCCTTTTCCTGAGAAAATCTACAACGTGTGGTTTTGATGGGGCTCAGGTTTCCATGCGGCAAAAGATCCAAGCACACGTACCTGGTGGTCAAACGTATTTAGGATGGATAACGACTTTTGCATGCGCTCGTCATACAGGCCCGCTTCTACGTCAAATGCGAACTGATAAACGCCGAGTTGCGTTTTCACGGGACGGGAGACAATCCAAGACAGATTGAGCCCAAATGCGGCAAACACGTTGAGGATACTGGCCAGGACACCGGCGTGTTCGGTAGACGGGAGCACAAGTAACATGGTCTTATCGGCGGTGTCCGGTACAATTTCACCTTTGCGCAGCACGAGAAAGCGGGTGTGGTTGGTAGCGGCGTCTTGAATGTTAGAGGAAAGTATTGACAATCCAAATTTCTTCGCGGCCCAGGCAGATGCGACAGCGCCTACGTCGGATCGGCCCGACGTCACAATCTCCTTGGCGGCGGCTGCGGTACTGGTGAAGTGACGCGTAGGCAGGCCGCGTTGCCTGATGAAATTGTGGCACTGCGCGAGGGCGGGGGGATCGACCACACTTCCGCAACTTGGTCAATGTGAGTACCAGGCAGCCCGAGTAGCATCTGTTGAATGGGTAGAACGAGCTCGCCACAGACAAACAGTTCATCGTGTCGCAGCAGCCCGTCCAGGGCCACATTGACCGAGCCATCGATGGAGTTTTCTATCGGCACAATGCCGAACAAGACATCCTCATTCAATATGGCTTCCAGTACGTCCGGAATTGCGGGGCAGACCACCCATTCCACCGCTTGACCTTGAAAGAAACGCATTGCCGCCTCTTCGCTGAACGTGCCTTCGGGACCCAGATACGCCACTTTCACGTCGAAACCCTCCTTATAGATGGGAGCAATCCGTGTACCACGGACACGGGGATGATTTGTACAGTGTTTCGGTGGAGTCTATGCAAAGTCGTGATGCCACAAGCACCTGGCTTTCGAAGCAGTCAGCTTTTTGCCGGTGGATGGGAATGGCCAACAGATTCGCCATCGACAGTATGGATCCCTCCCGCGAGTGAGCCAAAATGTAGGCGCAGGTGACAACTCGGGCTCAGTGTAGTGGCTCTGCAACCCGATGACACATCACACTTTGCGCATCCGTGGGGTACAATAGCGGAGAAAGGAGATGTGGGATGATGGAAGTCATCAAAGCGGTTGTGGAACGTCGCAATATTAAGCAGTTTAAGCCGGATCCGGTGGACCAAGACCAGTTGATGGAATGGTTGCAGGCCGCAAGTTATGCGCCAAACCACCGCATGGCTCAACCGTGGGAAATCGTCTTCGTCGGTCCAGAGACGCGAGCGAAGTTGAATCATAAGGCTAATTTTGGGGATGCACCCGTCGTGATGGCGGTCTTATCGAAGTCGGCATCGACAGCCGTCGACAGAGACGAGAACCTCATTGCGGTATCCTGTTTCATCCAGAATTTCTCGCTTGTAGCTTGGGAGGCAGGTGTCGGCGTACGATGGACGTCCATTGGGTGGAAACCGGAAACTCACGAGATCCTCGGGGTTCCTGAAGGATACGACGTGGTCGGTGTGCTCGGGATTGGTTATCCGGCGGAGGTACCACAGCCAAAAGCACGAACCCCGGTGGCCGAGAAGGTGAAATACTTACCCTGACATTTGACCGCGGTGTGGACATGCTGGGAATGGGAGGGACATGGGTGCAGAGATTCGCTATCTTTGCCATCCTGGTGATTGTGATGTTCGTTGCGGGATTTATACTCTCGAGTGCTTTGAACCCCCACAAACCGACACCTTCAAAGGTGAGCCTCGGTACCCAGGCACCAAGCCTTGGAGCGGCGGGAGATGTAGTGTACATACTCGCGTTGCAGGCATCGGGAGTGCCCGGCTCCCGATTTTTGTCCACAAAAAAACAGGATCGGCCACTCGTATCGAGAATTGTTTTGAGGGTTGCCAGTTTACTTGCCGGTAACGAGGATGGATTTTACAAGTGACCTTCGAGTGCGGAATGTATCGTTCGGCGGATCGCTCCACCACGCGGTTACCATCGGTCGGAACGATGGCGTCAATCCAAGCTCCATAAATTCTGTCGAACGGTACTTGGCGCAGTTTATCCTGAATATGAGCAACTTTTTGTACCGACAAGGGAATGTCGTTTAGGTAACTGTACATAAAGCTGACCCAGTTTCGGTCGGCAACCACTTGGACAATGTCACCTGACAACAAAATCCCTTTGCCGGCCGTACCGCACTGCCAATGCAGAACAGTGCCTCTACGGAAATGTCCGCCGAGACGTATGAGGCTAACGCCCGGGAAGAGCTGCAAGGCTTCGCCATGCCACAGCTGGATTCGTTCACTTCTTCGCATAACCCACCGCTCGTCGTCTGCATGCAGGTAGATGGAACAGTCAAACCGAATTGTTCACTCGACCATTGCAGAGTAGTAGTGGGGATGCCTCCGAGCCCACGAATAAGGTCAACCGTAATATCGTCGATGTAACGGATACAGTCCCACAAGATATTGCCCTGCGGGTTTTGCACCAACAGTGCACGATGCCCGATGGCAAATGAAGGTGTCGTTCCAATACGTATCAAGCCAGGTTCGGATTGTCGAAAGGAGTTTCGATGACCAACGGTTTGCATCTCCGTGAGTTGTCCAGTGTTGCCCGTTTGGCCCCACATACTGAAGCTCATCGGTACAAATGGGACAGCTGTCGGGTTGCTGTTCACTGTTGGCGAACTGTGTTGCACAAGTGGTGCGAACCAGTGTTCCATCGTTACCACGTCGTGTTGAATATTTGATGTCTTGAGAGAATCGCAATCTCAGGGAAGCACATCGAACCCTAGGAGTAGCCACGTAGGTCTATCGGCGTCGATGTGCGGACTGAGCTTTCATGTGTAAGTTGTGTCAGGATACGGTGACTGCGAGCTGCAGATGGCGGTTGGCACGTCGGAGGAAGGGAAGGCGTGAGTGGACTGTGTCTGGACGGAAAGTAGCTTGGATCACAGGGACGTCCAGCGGATTTGGGCTGTTGGCGAGCATTGTGCTAGCTCAGGATGGATGCCAAGTCGTGGCCACCATGCGCAACACGGAGAAGCAATCCGAGTTGATTCGATGGGCGAAAGAGGCTGGTGTCGCGGATCGGATTTACGTTCAGAAGTTGGATGTCACGCAGGAGTCGGACATCGCATCGGTCGTCAAATCGGTGGTGGACGACTTAGGGCACATCGACATCCTCGTGAACAACGCGGGCATCGCCGTCGGCGGGTTCGTGGAGGACGTGGCTATGGACGACTGGCGCAGACAGTTTGAAACCAACGTGTTCGGGCTGATTGCTTGTACCAAAGCGGTGATTCCGCACATGCGCGCGAAAAGACGCGGCACCATCATCAACATCAGCAGTGTGAGTGGGCGTATTGGACTACCCGCATTCGGGCCGTACGCGGCTTCCAAGTTTGCGGTGGAAGGCTTTTCGGAGTCGTTGCGCCTGGAACTGTTGCCGTACAATGTGTACGTCTGCCTGGTGGAACCCGCAGCGTTCAAGACCCGCATCTGGGAAACGAGTTTGGGAAACACGAGCATCCCTGCCTCATCCGCGTATCAAGAGCGCGTACTGCGGATGATGAGCCAAATCGAACGGACGGCCCAGACGGCTGGCGATCCACACGAGGTCGCGACGGTCATCCGCCACATTGTCCGTACGCGGCGACCGAAGCTCCGGTACCCGGTGGGAAGGGGCAGTCGATTGGGCACCGTTGCGAAAGCGGTGCTGCCGTGGCGCTGGATAGAAAATATGATGGTGAAGAGAATCTGAGCGGAGAGTTCCCGCGTGGGAAGGCTGGCCAAAGCGGGTACATTGCGATAGAGTGGGCTGAGGGGGGAGCAACTCGTGCTTCATCAGGACATCTTGAAGTTAATCATCGCGGCCATCCTCGGAATCTTCGTCGGACTGGAGCGGGAGTTGAAGCGGAAGCCGCTGGGATTAAAGACCTGTCTGGTCATTTCCGTGTCAAGTTGTTTATTAACCATGGTCTCCATCGAGACTGCCGCCGCGACCAATGCGGTTTCCAATGTGTTTCGTGCGGATCCGATGCGGCTCGCGGCGCAGATTGTGAGTGGTATAGGCTTTCTCGGCGCAGGTGTGATCTTGCGCAAGAACAATGAAGTGATTTCTGGACTCACCACCGCCGCTATGGTCTGGGCTTCGTCGGGACTGGGAATTGCTGTGGGTGCAGGATATTACGCGGACGCGGTTGTCGGCCTGCTACTGATTATTGTGAGTGTCGAACTGGTGCCGTTCGTCATGCGCCGGGTGGGACCGCAAGTGCTACGCGAGAAGGAAGTGGAACTGCATCTTGTGATTAGAAGCCACGTCACCATAAAAGAAATTCTCTCTCGCATTCGCGTCATCGAGAGCCGCATTGAACGCATCAAGACCAATAAGGTGAACGAGGGTACGAGGGAAGTGACGATGTCGTGTATTGTCCATGTCACTGTGCCATTGACTGAGCTGTATCAAGCGCTAGAAACGCTCGACGGCGTGCTCAGCGTATCCACAACGGCAGTCCATTGACTTGACAGGCAACCTGCATCCGTGGTAATTTACAGGCTGTCCCGCACTGATGGGGAGTAGCCAAGTGGTAAGGCAACGGACTTTGACTCCGTCATGCGAAGGTTCGAATCCTTCCTCCCCAGCCACACTGCATATTTGTTGCGTCATTGGATATCCTTAACGCAGCGGTTCAGTGAGACCACTGTGGAGCACAAAGAGCACCCTTGCGCAGGGTGCTCTTTGTTTTGTCTGTGGCAGTTCGTGGTCTACAGTGATGTCCACTCTTCAATAAAATCCGCGATTACTAGCGCCATGAGTTTGTGTTGTGTAGACAATTGACTCTTCTCGCATTTGTTAGACCTGACATAGACGAACTTTGTTTTTCGTTATATTCTGATAATAAACGTTTTTTAGCCACATCTCACAAAGATAGAAGTAGAAAGCGGCAGATGTTCTCAGGCACAATGACGTGAACGGATTAGGATGCAGGGGGGACCAATATGGCGGCGATGAATCTTGGCTATATGTTAAGCCGTTCGGCAGCAGCCTATCCGGATCATCCGGCCATCATTCACGGTGACTCGGTGTTGACGTACCGGGAGTTTAACGAGCGCGTCAATCGGGTTGCGAGCGCGCTGCGCAGGCTTGGCTTAGACCCAGGAGACAGGGTGGCTATCTTTTCGCCGAACCGTCCAGAGATACTTGAGGCGCTTTTTGCGGCGTGGAAGGCTGGCCTGACAGCCGTACCAATGAACTTTCGCCTCCACCAGGACGAGGTGCGCTACATTTTAAACCATAGTGAAGCAAAGGTTCTTGTGTTTGCGGGTGTGTATCAGGATGATATCGACCGTATCGCTGGGAATCTCATCGCAACGCGTACCGCGGTTTGCCTGGATGGCCTCGGGAACAAGCGGTGGGGAAATTGTTTCACGGTGCTTGATTACAGCGAGCTACTCGACTGTGGAGACGCCGCCGAATGGGTGGCGCCGGTTGATGGAGACGACTTGGCTTGGCTCTTTTATACCTCGGGTACCACGGGGCGGCCCAAAGGGGCCATGCTGACGCACCGTATTCTTTTGCTCGTGGCTCTGAACGCTTGTGCAGACATCTATCCGTTTGGGCACGACGACATAGGACTGCACGCGGCACCGCTCACCCATGGCTCAGGCATATATGCACTCCCCATTATCGCGAAGGGGGGTACGAACGTGATCCTGGAAGCGCCCCGCTTTGATCCGGAAACGGTGTTCGCTTCGATTGAAAAACACCGGGTCACTGTGCTCCCGTTTATGGCCCCAACCATGGTGAAGCGCCTGGTGGAATCCAAAGTGCGCACCAAATACGACTTGCGATGCCTGCGGTGCATCGTTTACGGCGGTGCACCGATGTATGTGGAAGATCTGGTAGCAGGGCTGAAAGCCTTTGGACCGGTGTTTGCGCAGGTTTATGGACAAGGCGAATGTCTTATGACGATTACCGGCCTCAGTCGTGAAGAGCACGACGTGAATCAACCCAAACGCCTTGCATCTGCCGGTGCTGCCCGTTTGGGTGTACAGGTCTGCATAAAGGATGCGGATGGCACCATGTTACCCCCGGGGGCCGTCGGCGAAATTGCCGTCCGAAGCGATCTTGTGATGAAGGGATACTGGCGCAATCCGGAGGCTTCTGCCGAGGCGATTGTGGACGGGTGGTTGCGTACAGGAGATATCGGGTACATGGACGAGCAGGGTTACCTCTATATCTTGGACCGGACGAAGGATATGATCATAAGCGGTGGAAACAACATCTACCCCCGCGAGGTGGAAGAGGTTTTATTGCGTCATCCTGCTGTACAGGAGGTTTGCGTTGTCGGCGTCCCGGATTCGGAATGGGGCGAGGCGGTAAAGGCCATCGTTGTCTTGAGGCCGGGGCAAGTGGTTACAGAAGACGAGTTGATTGGGTTTTGTCGAAGTCACTTGGCCAGTTACAAGAAGCCTCGGTCGGTAGACTTTGTCGAGGAGCTCCCAAAAAACGCCTACGGCAAGGTGCTTAAGCGTGAACTCCGCGCCAAGTACTGGGAAGGGCAGACACGCATGGTGTAGGCTGACGGAAATGCTGGGGTGTTGTGGTTGTAAAACGGTGAACATTCTCTTTGACATACACTCTCGACGATTTCTAGGCACAGCGAGTAACGCCCTAGTCAACGTGAACGACCTTGAGGGTACCTGTAATCAAGGGAGCCAGCCTCAGTGAACGGGGCGGCTCCCTTTTCACCTTTATTCGGCTCAAGCTCGGGATCTCTGTCGGATTGAACTCGTACCTCTACGTACTGTGATCACAATCCGGTTGAACCATGTTCAGCCGAGAGGAATGATCACACAATGCCGTTAGAACCCTGTTTCAATGCTTCTTCTGAAAAGCCCGCATGAATTCCGCCAAGCGTTCACAGGAAGAAACCTCCACGGCGTTGTAGAGCGAGGCTCGGAAGCCGCCCACAGAGCGGTGTCCTGCAAGCCCGGAAAGCCCGGCTTCTTCAGCCGCATGTAGAAATGAAGTCTCCAACTCCTTGGAGGCCAACCGGAACGTCACGTTCATCTGCGAGCGGCTCTCCGGCTCAACAATCCCCTGGTAGAACCCGTCGCTGTCGTCAATCGTTTCGTACAAGAGATCAGACTTCACTTTCGCCCTGCGTTCCATTTCCTGCACGCCGCCTTCGTCTTCCACCCATGCCAGGACACGGTCTACGGCGTTCACGGCAAACACCGGCGGTGTGTTGTACTTGGAGTCGTTTTTCAGGTGCGTTGCGTACTGCAAGATCTTGGGGACGCCGCTTTTCGACTGGCTGTCTACCCAATCCTTGCGGACAATCACCACCGTGACGCCGGCGGGGCCGAGGTTTTTCTGCGCACCCGCGTAAATCAGATGGAAGTTCTGCACAGGGATGGGTCTTGACAGAATGTCACTGGACATGTCCGCCACCAGTGGCGCCGACGTCTCTGGGAAGGTCCTCCACTGAGAGCCGACAATGGTTTCGTTGGACGTGATGTGAACGTACGCATCGTCCGGTGACGAAATGTCTGCATGGAGACCTGGAATCGACCGATAGCCGACTTCCTTGCTGCTCGCTGCCACTCGTACGTTGCCAACGCGGCCTGCTTCATCGTACGCTTTCTCCGACCACTGTCCTGTCAACACGTACGCACCGGTTCGTCCGTCCCGTAAAAAGTTCAAGGGAATCATGGCAAACTGTAGGCTCGCACCCCCCTGAAGGAACAGGACGTCGTGTGTGTCGGGAATGTCGAGCAACCGTCGCAGACGCTCTTTCGCGTTTTCTTGAATCTGTTCATACGCGGAACTTCTGTGACTGATCTCCAATACGGATAAGTTCAGACCGCCGTATTCTGCAGCGTCCTTGCTGATTTGGTCAAGCACCGGGACGGGAAGAGGACCTGGACCAGCGCCAAAGTAATCCTTCCGAAGCGTCTTCACTGTGTTCATGGTTTCCACCTCCGACTCACAGTTCAATGGACCGAACTTGCACAAGATCTGGGATTTCCCGGACGCGTTCAACAATATCGGACGGAATCGCTTTGTCGACACTCAGCAGCATGACGGCGTCGCCACCTTGTTCGTGCCGCCCCACCTGCATCCCCGCAATGTTGATAGCGGCATCGCCAATCAGTGTCCCAATCTTGCCAATCATACCGGGCTTATCGCGGTGTAGTGTATATAGCAAGTGGCCTTCTGGGGCGACGTCAATTCGGAATCCGTCGACCTCCACAATTTTGGGACCATACCCGTTGTACAGCGTACCGGATACGGTATGCTGATCTACCTTGGCAACCGCGGTGACGGAAATCATGTTGGTGAAGACCTTGCTGGACTGCCGCACTTCCCGCACATGGATGCCTTTCTCTTTAGCTACGACGAGGGCATTGATGAAGTTCACTTCATCCGCGTACGTCTCGGCGAGCAATCCTTTGACGACTGTGCGCGTCAGCAGGGACACGTCGTGGTTTGCTATGTCCCCGGAATACGTGATCTCCACTTGCACACTCGGATGCAGTAGGAGCTGACCGACGAATTTACCGAGTTTTTCACCGAGAGTCAGGTAGGGTTGAAGATTCCGCTTTTGCTCCTCCGTCATGGACGGCAGGTTCACCGCGTTACGGAAGGGCTTGTCTGAGAGGATGTTCACAATTTCCTCCGCTACGGCAACGGCCACCAGAGATTGTGCTTCTACCGTGGATGCTCCGAGATGGGGGGTGAGAATGACGTTTTCGAATTCTCGCAGCGGGTGATCCGCAGGCAACGGTTCTTTTTCAAATACATCGAGGGCGGCGCCAGCGACCTTGCCAGTTTGCAGTGCCTCCACAAGCGCTTTTTCGTCAATGATGCCGCCGCGCGCGCAGTTGATGATGCGCACTCCGGGTTTCATCTTGTCGAATGCGTTGCCATTGAGGAGGTGGTGTGTCTCCTTCAGCAGCGGCGTGTGGACCGTAATAAAGTCAGCGTTGGCAATCGCTTCATCGAGCGTGACTCGTTGAATACCAAGGGACTCGGCCCGTTCGTCGGTGAGGTATGGATCATACCCGAGGACGTTCATCTGAAAGGCGAGCGCACGCTTCGCCACCTCAGTACCAATGCGCCCCATACCGACGACCGCCAGCGTTTTGCCGCGGAGTTCCACGCCCACAAAGCGCCCTCGAGACCATTTGCCATCGCGGACGGAAACGTACGCCTGTGGAATGTGCCGCGCCAAAGCCAGCAACATGGCGACCGTGTGTTCGGCTGCAGCAATCGTGTTTCCGTCCGGCGCGTTGACCACAACCACGCCCCGGCGCGTTGCAGCGTTCACATCAATGTTGTCAACGCCGACACCCGCCCTACCAATGGCTCGCAACTTGGCTCCGGCCGCAATGACTCTGTCTGTGACCCGGGTCTGGGAGCGAACGAGCAAGGCGTCTGCATCCGCTATTTCTTTCAGTAGCTCGGATTCGGAGAGTCCCGTCCGGACCACGATGTCAATATTTTTGAGACTACGTAGTACTTGCAGACCTTCTTCAGCAATTTCGTCCGTGACCAGGACTTTCACAGTGACTCCTCCTTTGTATAAATAGCGCATGATATACAAAACCTGGGCACGCTTCTGCAAAGAGGCGCCCAGGCGGTCGGCGAAATGTGTCATTTTGCACTCCCTGAGGGTACTCCCTCATGTTCCGCCAGTCGTGCAAAACGTAATGTTCTGAAGGTTTGTAGATAGCTTAGTCTGCCTCTTGAAATGTGTCAAGAGGCAGACGTGGCTTTCACCATCAGATTTCCGTCTTGTACACAGAAATGATAGAATTTCGCCCACTTTGTGCCTGGGACAGGTCGTTCTACAATGGGGCATCTGTGATGATATCGGTCCGTTTGGATGTTGTCCTCGCAATAGACTGTAGGAACTGATACATCCGCCCACACATATGATCCAAAACGTCAGATCACTGGTGATGGTGGTTTTATGAATGATAAAGAAGTACGTCTTGGTATTGCCCTGTGTGGAGCGGAACTTGCAGGAACTGTGCACGTCGGTGTTCTGTTTGCACTGGAGCGACTCGGAATACGACCAACGCACATTGCAGGTACGAGTGCGGGTGCCTTAGTTGCCTCGATGTACGCTCATGGATACACTTTTGATGATTTTAGAAAGGCTTCTAAAAAATTCCCGGGTCTGTTTCTCTTGGACTATGGGTTTCCTATGATTTCGTCGGTATCAAATCTGGTACGGCACGTTTGGAAAGGTAAAGATGTGTCCGTCCCGAATGGAGTATTCCGTGGTAAAAGATTTCAACGATACCTAAAACGGATTCATCACAATCGATTACCCAAAATACCATACTACGTGGTCGCTACAGACTTGTACACGACAAATGCTGTCGCATTCAGTAATGATTCTCACTGCATTCAAAACGGATATGCCGAACAAAGCACTGACCTTATCAAGGAGATTTACGGTAGTTGTTCCATTCCAGGTTTGTTTACACCCATCAAATATAGAAAATGGATGCTTGTAGATGGCGGCGTACGTGAGTCGGTGCCTGTATCGATTCTCCGTCAAGCCGGTTGCAACAAAATCATCGCCATTGATGTACAAAACTTGTGTGCAAATTGGTATCCAGTCACCATGGTGGATGTATTGAAACGTTCATTAGTGGCATTGATGGATGAATCGAAGGACAGCAGTGACCTTCAAGGAGATGACGTTTTCTTCATCAAACCAGAAGTGAACAGGACTTCGTGGTGGTCGTGTCGCAAACCCATGAAGAGCAATATTGACTTGGGATATCAGCATGTACTGGATATGCGACAACAGATCTTTGACTTTCTGTCCGTCAAAAGGAACTCGACTCGTATCCAGCGATTTGCAAAATAGCCACGAACAGTTGGCTCAGCACAATATATCGTGTTTCCGTCCGGCGCGTTGCAGGGCTCGCAATATGGCTCCGGCCGCAATAACTGCGTCTGTCTGGGATCAAGTCCATATCTATGTGTACTTTCCCTCTTCGGTCATGGAGTCTGTGCCAGTTGCTTGACGACGGTGGCCTCAGATCTACGCCACTCCCTGTAGTCCTGCATATCGAGATACCGGTGCCCTGTCGTCCACTTTTCGTCCATTTCCATGAGCAATGCACCCAGGAGCTGCAAAGCAGACTGGCGATTGGGGAAGATGCGAATGACATGCTCTCGGCGCCGGATCTCCTCATTGAGCCGTTCTACGGAGTTTGTCGTCCGTAGCCGGCGACGATACCGTTCCGGCAATGCTAAAA
Organism: uncultured Alicyclobacillaceae bacterium; assembly: GCA_963788285.1. Classification (GTDB taxonomy): domain Bacteria; phylum Bacillota; class Bacilli; order Alicyclobacillales; family Alicyclobacillaceae; genus Alicyclobacillus_A. The sequence goes on along the minus strand of CAWBGB010000008.1, from coordinate 380,998 downwards.
CGGCCGTGACATCATCAAATCCCTCTTCCAATACAGCGTCGCCTTCGGTGTCTTGTCCACATAATCGCTCAGCACCTGGTTCAAAAGTAGCCGGGCCGTATTCAAATCCGGAGCCTCCAGGATAGTCCGTACCCGTTGATATATCTCTGCTTGTAACGACTTCGGTGTGGCATCCAAAAGATTTCGCATAAAGTGGGTCTGGCACCGCTGCCAGGTGCAACCCGAGAAATGGCCGAGTAAGGCCTTTACCAGTCTCTGATGACTGTCGGAGACCACCACGTCCACACCACGAAGCCCGCGATCCTTGAGCCAGGCAAAGAATGTTCGCCAACCGGCTTCCGATTCGCCATCTCCTAACATTACGTCGAGGATTTCGCGATAGCCTTCTTCATTGATGCCGGTCGCGATCATGGCGCTGCGGGCTCGTACGCGACCGTCCTCCCGGACTTTGACGACCAAGGCATCGACCAGCAGAAACGGGTAGCAGTGTTCCTTCAGCGGCCGGTCATTCCAGGCTTGTACGACAGTATCAAGACGTTGGCAGCGTGCCGACACCGTGGATTTCAAGAACTCCGTCCCACAAAGTTCTTCCGTGATTTGAGTCACTTTACGCGTCGAGACCCCCTGAATGACCATTTCCATTAGGGATAGCACCAGTGCTTGTTCGCTGCGCTGATAGCGCAAAAAAAGGTCCGTAGAGAACTGCCCACCACGAATACGGGGCACTCGCAGCGTTAAACACCCCACGCGAGTGGTAAGGGTGTGCGGATATGTGCCGTTGCGATAGCCCTGACGGTTCTTGGTTCGCTCATAGGGTGGCCGCCTGCAATTGTTCGGCCACCTGAGCTTGGAGGACTTGGTTGAGCACCTGTTCGAGTAGGCGAGCCACGCCCCCATCTGCTAAAACAGGCCGTGCAAGAGAGCGTCTTCTAGGTTAATCTGATTGGGAGCCATTGTCGTTCTCCTCCTCGTGAATGGGTTCGGGCAAATTCCATTCTACCGAAGAGGGACGAGATGGCTCATTTTGCGACTTCGGAGCCGGTCCCGTTTTTATACAAGGATACGGACTTCACTCTGTCTGGAGCGGACGAGAGTATACAACGTGTAATCACGTTCACAACAACAGCCTAGGACATCCCAGGCTGTTGTTGTCCCTCAATGACTCTTCGCAGTACGTTCATTGACAACGTCCTGCACTAGTGTGACGCCCTGGGACAGGGCAGCACCACCACCAAATGCTGCACAAACGCCCACGGTTTCAAACACTTCATCCGCGGTAGCACCGAGTTGCATGGCTGCATCCGCGTGGTACATAATGCAGTACTCATCCTGTGAGTACACGCTAATGCCGAGTGCCACGAGGTGTTTCTGTTTTTCCGATAGTGCCCCTTCTGCAAAGCAGGCAGAAGTAAACTCCATAAACGGTTGACCGAGCTTGGGGTATTTCATCCGAAACTGCCCGAGTCCTTCCTTATACTCAGCAATCGACGCTTGCACGTATGATTGTCCTTCCATAATCACTTTCTACCCCTTTCGTTGACCAGACACGGCTAGATTGAACGGGGCGCGGAAGGATTATGCACGATGTAACAGGTGTAGGCCATCAAACCGTGCAACATACTCAGTGGAAAGACAGGCGGGGGGGACGGCACAATGCACTTATTTGTACCAGACAGGGCGTACTTTGAGCCTGCAGCACTGGAACATCCCATCGGTCAGGAGATTCTTGGGAAGCTCAAGGACTTACACGTGGAAATTTTACAGACGACGTCACACAACCGTATCACCAACCTACCCGGAGAAACCGAGCTGCAAAAGTATCGTAACGCGAAGCGGACGTTGGTGGTAGGCGTCCGCAAAACCCTGGATTTTGACACGTCGAAACCGTCTGCGGAATACGCCATTCCCGTTGCTACAGGGTGCATTGGCCATTGCCACTACTGTTACCTGCAGACGACCCTTGGCGCGAAGCCATACGTTCGGGTGTATGTGAATATTCCTGATATCTTGGCTCGGGCGATCCAGTACATAGAAGAACGGAAACCGGAGATTACGCGGTTCGAAGCAGCCTGTACGTCAGATCCGTTGAGCATCGAGTACTTGACAGGGAATCTGGAGAGGTTGATTACGTTTTTGTGACGAAGTACGACAATGTCGATCCGCTGCTCCACCTTCCGCACAATGGCCACACGAGGTTTCGCTTCTCCGTGAACACGGAATACGTGGTTCGCAACTTTGAACCTCCACCGCAACGCTCGATGAGCGTATCCAGGCGGCCCGAAAAGTTGGTCTTGCAGGGTATCCACTCGGGTTTATCATCGCCCCAATTTACCTGTACGAAGGCTGGCAAAAAGGGTACACAACGCTGTTAGACGGGCTGGCTCAGGAAATTCCGTCCCAGCTACATCAAAATATGACCTTTGAACTGATTCAGCATTGTTTCACCAAGCCAGCCAAACGAACCATCGAAAAACGCTATCCCAAGACCAAACTGGAGATGGATGAATCCAAACGAAAGTACAAGTGGGGACGCTACGGCATCGGCAAATACGTGTACGATGCCGAGCAGCAACAGACTATGCGGGATCTGTTTCAACGCGCAATTTTGGACAAGTTCGATGGCGCCACCATTGAGTACTTTACATGACTGTGCGCCCACCAGTAGGATTGGTGGGCGCCACATTATCGAGTTAACATGTCACGGAGTTGATGCACCGTGCTTTTCAACGCCTGGACGAAGCGCGGGATAGCCTCCGCGTGCGTTCCGTGACCGAGACTGATGCGCAGCGAACCATGAATGTATCGCGGGTCAACACCCATGGCCTGCAACACGGCAGAGGGTTCCGATGTACCGGATGAACACGCTGAACCTGCCGAGACGTGTACCCCCATCCGGTCAAGTTCCAACAGCACGGCCTCTCCTAACACATCTGCCAGACAGATGTGCAGCACGTGCGGAAGGGTGGGCGATCCGCTCACGGTATGAAGCACATCTGGCACCTGCAAGGCAATCTCTGCGGCGAGTTGGTTCCTTAACTCTGACAGCCGCTTTGACTCCTGTGCCAACTCACCCAATGCTAAGTCCAAAGCAACTGCGGCTCCGTGAATCGCTGGCACATTTTCTGTGCTCGACCGCAAGCCGCGTTCCTGTCCGCCACCGAAAAGAATCGGTTTCAGTCTCGCTCGGCGGTTGGCAATGAGAATACCAACCCCTTTGGGACCGTAAAATTTGTGCGCGGAGCACGTAAGCAGGTCCACACCCAGTTGGTGAAACGAAACCGGGATCTTTCCGACGGCCTGAACGGCATCGGTGTGCACCAGTATTCCACGTGCACGGCACAACGCAGCAATGTCAGCCACCGGCTGCAGTGTTCCCACCTCGTTGTTCGCTAGCATGACAGACACCAACTTGGTGTTGTCGCGAAGGGCCTTTGCCACGTCCGACACCCGGATGACGCCGCTCTCTGGAACGGGGAGCCACGTGACGTCCACGCCTAGCCTCTCAAGGCGTCGAAAACAGTTCTTCGCCGCAGGGTGCTCGAGCTCGCTTGTGATGACATGGATGCGCTCCTCAGATGCGGTGGGTGCCTGCACGTATTCTGCCAGGGTGCCGAAGATGGCCAAGTTGTTGGCCTCAGTCCCGCTCGACGTGAAGATCACTTCCGTCGGCTTGGCGTCGAGACACTGCGCGATGCGAGTTCTGGCGAGCTCCACCGTCTGCTTCGCTTTGCGGCCTTCTTCGTGCAAGCTGGACGGATTGCCAAACTGTGTATCGTAGACGCTGACCATTTCTCGCAACACTTCCGGTCGCAGCGGGGTGGTGGCACAGTAATCCAGATAGAGCGTCTCCATAGCTCCCATTCTCCTCGTTACGCGATGGTAAGCATTTTGTCCAACGCGAGTTTTGCGAATTCGGCGACTTCGGTCGGCACTTGAATCTGATTTACAACTTCGCCGCGACAGAGTGATTCCAGTGCCCAGGTCAGGTGTTCCGGTGAAATGCGCGACATGGTCGTACATGGGCAGACAATCGGATTGAGACTGAGGATGGTCTGCTCCGGGTGTTGCTTTGCCAATCGGTGAACCAGGTTCACTTCTGTACCGATGGCCCAGACTGTGCCCGGTTTGGCTGCTTCGACTTGGGCGATGATGTATTCGGTAGATCCAAACATGTCCGCCACCGCGACCACGTCGTGGTTACATTCGGGGTGAACCAGTACTTGAATGTCAGGGTACTGCTTTCGTAGTGCTTCCACGTGCGAGACGTGGAAACGCTGATGCACGGAACAGAAGCCCTTCCAGAGGATGACTTTCACGTCCTGCGGAGTCTGGCCTGGGAGCCACTCGAACTGACCGGTCTGCTGGTTGTAGACGACGAGTTCCTTGTCTGTCATGCCCATGTCCAGCGCCGTATTGCGACCCAGGTGTTCGTCAGGGAAAAACAGCACGCGTTCGCCTTGGGCAAGCGCCCAGGTGAGGATCTTCCGGGCGTTGGAAGAGGTACAAACGGCGCCCCCATGGCTACCGCAGAACGCTTTTAAGACAGCTGCGGAATTCACGTAGGTGATGGGCACTGTCGTGCCCACGAAGACGTCCGTGACCGCCTCCCAACACTCGTCCACTTGGTCTGGGTTTGCCATGTCCGCCATGGAGCAGCCAGCGTTGAGATCTGGCAAGACGACCACCTGTTCCGGCCCAGTCAAGATGTCGGCGGTTTCCGCCATAAAGTGTACGCCACAAAACACGATGTACTTGGCTGTCGTGTTTTGCGCCGCGAGCCGTGCCAGTTTAAACGAGTCACCGGTGAGGTCTGCGAATTGGATCACTTCATCTCGTTGATAGTGATGCCCAAGGATCAGCAGATCTTGGCCGAGCGTGGCTTTCGCTTGGACAATTCGCGCTTGCCACTCAGACGTAGATAATCCCATGTATTCTTTCGGCAACCCAGTTTGGATGGGTATCGTTGTAGTCGTCACGATATCTACCTCCATGATGATCAGTTTCTAATTGGCAGGTACCGGAGCATGCGTACATGGTTGTTGCAGTCGGGTGTCCACGTAGTCCAGTTTCGACTCCGTCTGAGGAAAATCGGATCGATAGTGGGCACCGCGGCTCTCTTCGCGCAACAGTGCGCTTTGGACAACGAGCAGAGCCGTGTACACCGCTGCAGAGTGGGGGTACCTGTCTTGCAACGCAAGTAACTTGGTCAACCCATGTTTCAATTGAGTGCCGTTACGGACGATGCCTGCAGATGTCCACATCACGTGCTGCACTTGGCCCAGTAACTCAGGCGGATGGGCCGTAAATCGTGTTATCGGGTGTATGGAACCGGATGTCACAAGAGGCATCTCCTCAGTGTTCTGTAATACGAGCGACAATTGGTGTGCCATCACCAGACACTCAAGTAGTGAGTTGCTCGCCAGCCGATTCGCTCCATGCAAGCCGGTACTGGAGACTTCGCCAATCGCGTACAATCCAGGAACACGGGTCTCACCGGTCAGTGTGGTTTCCACGCCGCCCATCATGAAGTGGGCAGCTGGAGCAACCGGCAGCAAGTCGCGCTCTGGGTTGTAGCCGCGCGCCAGGCAGCCGTTGAAAATGGTGGGGAACCGCGCCTGAAAATCTTCAACCTTTCGCGCATCCAGGTACACAGGTTCGTCGCGTTGCAAGGATTCATAGATGGTTCGAGCAATAATGTCGCGCGGAGCCAGGTCTTGCATGGGGTGGAACGCCATCAAGCGGCGACCATCCCTGTACACCAGGTATGCCCCTGCTCCTCGGACGGCTTCTGAGATCAGAAAGCGGGGATTGCAGTTCGCGTCGAGCGCGGTTGGATGAAACTGGACAAACTCAAGGTTCCGAACTGCTGCGCCTACTGAGTGAGCCAAGGCGATACCGTCTCCGGTGGCCCCGGGCGGGTTGGTTGTACGCGAATACAACTGCCCTGCCCCACCGGTGGCCAGAACCGTCCCACGGCGGGCACGTACCCACAGTTCTTCTCCGGTCTTTGTATTCGTTGCGAGTACACCTGCAACGCTCCCATGGGCGTCGACAAGTAGACTATTCACGGTATGGTGGTTGAGACGAACCACGTTCGGTTGGTCGTCGAGGCGCTCGGTGAGTCTCAGCATCACGTTCTTCCCGCTCGCATCTCCTCCGGTGTGCAGGATTCGCGGCCGGGTGTGCGCGCCTTCCAATCCCAACGAAAGGCGCCCCGTCCTGTGATCCACATCAAAGGAGACGCCCAAACGCTCGAGCCAGCGCACCCTATCTGGTGCTGCGCCTGCGACATCAGCAACCACGGCGGGATGGCACAGCCCGTGTCCTGCGGCTAGCGTATCCGTAGCGTGCAGTTCTACGCTATCCTCGTTGTCCACGGCGGCAGCGATGCCTCCCTGCGCCCAGTAGGAGTTGCAGCCCGTGACAGGCTCCTTAGAGACAACGGCGACGTCACCCCATCGGCACAGTTCCAGGGCTGCGGCGGTGCCCGCTAGTCCACATCCGACAATCACAAAGTCAAACGCGAGGCGGTTCATTTCCATCCCTTCTTTCTGCAGAGGCAACGTCTTGTCGTGCCTCGTCAATGGTGATATCGAGCCCCACGTCGACACTGGTGGCACCATGTGTGAGCGCCCCCATGGAGATGTAATCCACTCCGGTATTTGCAACGGCACGCAGACGCTCGATATTCATGTTGCCGGAAGCCTCCAACGGCACTTTTCCTGCAGTCATCCGCACGGCTTGCTCCAGGGTGGGGCAGTCCATGTTGTCCAGCAAAATCATGTCTACGTCGCACTGCAGCGCTTCTTCCAGCTGGGCAAGGGTGTCCACTTCCACTTCGATGCGGGTGGAAATACTGGCGTACAATCTCGCGCGGCGTACGGCTTCCCGGACGCTGCCGGCGAGGGCGATGTGGTTGTCCTTAATGAGAATCATGTCGTCGAGCCCGAATCGGTGGTTGTGGCCGCCACCCATTCGTACTGCGTACTTTTCCAGCGATCGCCACCCCGGTGTCGTCTTTCGAGTATCTAGAAGCTTTGCCTTCGTGCCTTTCAGTTCCGCAACCGCTCGCGCAGTGGCTGTCCCAATGCCCGTGAGGCGGCCGAGAAAGTTGAGCGCCGTGCGCTCACCGGACAGAACGGAGAGGGCGGGACCTTCCACTCGACACACGAGTGCCTTCTCAGATAGGTGTGTGCCGTCCGATACGGTAGGCATCACCTTCACGCGGGGATCGAGTGTTTGAAATACGGCCTGTACCACAGGCAACCCCACCACTACGGCCGGTTGCTTGACGTAGATGGCCGCGGAGGCGGTCCACTCAGGGTCCATGATCGCTTCCGATGTAATATCTCCACGCCCGATGTCTTCCTGCAATGCGAGGCGAATCAAACGATAAACAGAATCTAATAGAATCACCTGAACACCTCCGAGCGGCGAATCAATCAACATAATTTAGTATGAACATCTGTATATACACATGTAACCTCAACTAATGTACACCCTGGATACGGAAATGACCAGACTTTGTCGACATCTGATGTGTTGCCATTAGAATTTTCAATGGGAGGCAGACACTTCCGATGAACCACAGCTGAGGAATTCACTATGATAAACGTGACAGCTAGCGAAACGAGGTGTTCTTGTGGAGCATGAAAAACGATTGGTCCAGCAGCAATTTGGAAAAACGGCAGAGTCGTATGTGGCGAGCCGTACGCATGGTGATCCGGCGTCGCTGTCTCAACTGATTCAGATGCTCCATCCACATGCGGCGTGGATTGGCCTCGATATCGCTACCGGCGGTGGACATATGGCGGGGGCACTGGCTCCTCATGTCGCATGGATGTTTGCGACAGACATCACGCCAGACATGTTAGCCGCTGCTCGACGTCACCTGACGAAGAACAGGTGCGCGAATGTGGGATATGTGATTGCAGATGCGGAGCAACTCCCGTTTCTGGATGAGAGTTTCGATGTGGTTACGTGCCGCATCGCAGCACATCACTTTCCCAATCCAAAGGCGTTTGTGGCGGAGGTCCGTAGGGTGTTAAAACCGGGCGGTCGGTTTCTGTTGGTGGATAACATGGCTCCAGAAGATGACGACTGTGCGCAATTTCTCAACACGTTTGAAAAGATGCGCGACATCAGCCACGTGCGGTGTCTGAAAGTCTCGGAGTGGATTCGAACGTTCCAGGAACAAGGTTTGACAGTGGTCCGGCAGGAGCAGAAGAGAAAAACGCTGGAGTTCGAACCGTGGATGGAACGTATGGCAGAAAGCGAGGAGCACAGACAGTCGGTTGAACAGTATCTACTCCAGGGCACCGCAAAACAGAAACAAACATTTTCCATTGAAGTCTCCGAAGGCAGAGTTACGCAATTCGCGATGGACGAATGGGCGGTCGTTTGCGAGGGATGAGCGGATATCCAGAGGGGGCCAACGGCCCCTTCACGAGTTACGACGGATTCAGGTCAGACAGAGTGTCTTGCACATCCGCAAGCTGGGCGCTGGCCTCTTCAAGCGCTTTTTGGTTGTCGGAGTTGACAGCTGATTCCAGGGCGTTGTTGGCCTTCTCGACGGCATTCGAAGCTTGATCCACCGTGGTGTTGGTCGGATGGGACTCCGCCTGGTGAACTGCGCGCGTGGCTTTAGCGACAGAAGCCTGGGCCTGGGAGAGTGGGCTTTGCGACTGCATACTGGTTGATTCTTTCGCCAATTCTCACCCCTCCTTACATGGTTGCGTCAGTTCCTAATGTAAACAGGAAGGGGCATTTTATGTGCTCGAACGCGAGATCCGACTTTGGGTGAGCGGCTTCGACGGAAGTCTCTACATCCGACTTGGCCACTTCATTGGTGTGCTGACAGCCAATGCAGAATGTCTGCGGTGACCTCATCGCGATTGAGTTCGTTCAACATCTCATGGCGCGCGTCTGGGTACAACTTGAAGGCAACGTCTGAAAATCCAGCGTTGTAGAGTTCGCGGACGTATTTCTGAACGCCCTTTCCGTGTCCGCCCACCGGATCTTTCTCTCCGGAGAAAATGAACATCGGCAGGTCTTTCGGTGTGTTGGCCAACGTCCGTTCGGACAGTGTCTCCAGTAGACCCGCATAGAAGTGGTAGAACGATTCGTTGGTAAACGGCTGTCCACAGTACGGATTTTGGGTGTATTGGTCGACTTCACTGGCGTCGCGGGATAGCCAGTCGAAATCGGTTCGATTGGGTTTGAACGATTGGTTATATCTGCCAAAGATCAAGTGTGTCAGTCCTTTGCTACGACCGGTGGTTCCTTTGGAACGCATCTCCCGTTTGGCGAGCTGCATGCCGAGTCGCACGGCAATGCGTGGAGGAGATCCAGTCCCGGAAATGATGGCGCCTGCCACAGTGTCTCCGTACTTTCCGAGGTACAAACGCACGAGAAAGGAGCCCATGCTGTGGCCCATGATATACACGGGCAGGGCCTGGTGCCGCGTACGAATGACGTCATTCACCGTCTTGATGTCTTCGGCCATGCGACGAAATCCGTCAGGACCAATGTCTCCGAGCAGCTCGGGGGATGGTGCCGTTTGCCCGTGCCCACGCTGGTCGTGTCCGTATACGATGTAGCCGTGCCCCGCTGCACAGGCGGCAAATCGGGCGTACCTGGCGGCCGTCTCGCTCATGCCGTGGACAATGTGCAAAATCCCAATGGGTGAACCGTCGTCGGGGGACCACTGATAAACAAACAGCTGCTGACCGTCCCACGTAGGAACGGTAAAGGTGTGTTCCTGCACTGCGGGCACCTCCTCGGTATGAACGGTTGTGTCATGACTGGAGAGACTCTGGCGTCGCCGTTCAAAAATTCCAATCTCTACAATGAATTATACGAATGACTGAGATATGATGCTATCAAGGAGCGAAGGGGGCGTAGTGGTGTATTCAACCATCCTGTTTGATATCGACGGTGTTATGTTGAGTGAAGAGCGGTACTTTGACGCATCTGCACTGACCATTTACGAGATGCTTTGTAGCGACGACTGGTTGGGATTGCGTGTCGATGGACTGCCGGATTTCACGGTGCAACCAGACGATAAACAAATCCGGCTCATTCGATCCGCGGTGTTTTCTGACGATGCTGTGCTCGATACCATGAAGTCGGCCGGTGTCAACGCAAACTGGGATATGGTGTACCTGCAGTTCATGTACCAGTGGTACGGTCTGCTACGCGAGGTTTCAACCTCCAAGGAGCATTGGCCGCAGGTTCGGAAGGCGCTGGACGAGCCCTGGGGACACGAGTCCATCCGCGCCGTCGGCGCTGTTTTGAGAGAACACGGGTGCCGCATCCGGGCAGAAGCGTTCGCTAAGTTCTCTCAAAGTTTTAGGGATTGCACCGATAGAGCTGCGATGTTCTCCCGCATTGAGCAGTGGTTTGCTGAATTGTTCGAACACAAGGGGCAGTTGGTCAATAACTTGCAGACCGTGTACGACCTGGGTGTCGATGTGTTTCAGGCCTGGTATTTGGGTGATGAATACAGTAATGGGCCTTCCGTCGGAAAAAGTGGGTTCGTCCAGCAAGAAATTCCCCTGGCAGATCCGGAATCGCTCGCAGCGCTGTTTGAACATTGTAAACAAACGGGTGCAACACTTGGCGTCGCGACCGGGCGTCCGCAGATTGAAACGGAAGTACCCTTTCACGTGTACGGGTGGGAACGGCACTTCCCGAAAAACCGGATCACGACGGCCTCAGACGTACGCCAAACGGAGCAGCGGTACCCTCATTTGCGGCCCTTGTCGAAGCCGCACCCCTTCTCATACGTGAAAAGTTGGCTCGGCGCCGACGCCGAATCCGCTCTCTCACAGTCGTTACCGCTTCCGACCGAGGTGGGCCAAAGGATTCTCATCGTTGGCGACTCGGTGGCGGACTGGAAAGCTGCAAGGTCCATGGGGTGTCACTTTGCCGCTGTGTTGACGGGTCTGACCGGCGCACAAGCTCGTCAGACGTTTGAACAACTGAGGTGTGAGTACATTCTCGACAACGTTCTCGACCTTGCAAAGGTGTTACGCGGTTAGGCGTTTGTGCTCGGCGCTTTCCTCCGCGACTTCGTAGATGCGGTCTGACACTTGCGGGATGCCAAATCCTACATACAATGGTGAAGTGACGAAGCGAGGGACAATTTTCACCCTCCGCTTGCCGTTGAATTCGTAGAAAAACAGATTGTAACTGTTGCAGTTGCGGTTCAAGTGGTTCATGATGTAGTGCACCGCGATTTGCGTGAAATCGGCGCAGTCGTCGAGATATCGAAGGTCGTTCAGAAGAACGTTGAATTCTACAAATCCGACGCGCGGCAGGGTGGATACGTTCAACTCCATCCCTTGCCGCTGTGCGATTACAATTCCTGTAAAATGAGGTTCTTTCACATGTTGCATGGCGTCCACATGCTTCAATCCGACAATCTGCATGTGTGGGGACGAATGGTTCTGCCGGAGTATGGCTCGTGGTTTTTGTAAAACAAGACGGAGGCGTAGTCTCCGCTGCTCGACATGTCCTGCCATTTGGCGAACGCGAAACGGAACAGTCGGTGTAAATGATCTGGTGTGTACAGGGATAGGTCGGAGTCACATTGATCGGTTTTCAATTAGGACGGTCTGCAACGTATCTTCCAGTACGGGATACTTGTTTTTCAACCAGATGATGTTGCCTTCTTCTGCAAGAATTCCAGACAGTTGAGAGCGGTCACAAAATGGGCACGCGGTCCAGCGATTCACGATGCTTTCTGGCTTTTGCCGTCCGATGTGCGAGTTAAAGTGTAGGTAGTGTTCGAAGACATCCAGATTCCTCCCAGTCCGCGTGGGCTGACTCTATTATAACTTCAGGCAATTGAAAAATTCCGCTGATCCGCCTTTGTGGACTGGTGCACCGCATAGATTCCTTCCGCCGCGCAGACACTACGAAAAAATGCGGACAGGCAAAAGGGGGGGGAGGATGACCGGAAAATGCGCATGGGTAGTTGGAATGTTGACGGTTGTCCTCAGTATATCTGGCTGTACGCAAGGGCCTGCGGGTTCTCATGTGAGCAACAGCATTGGTAGTAGTGGCATGTTCGCTGGGAGCAGCAGTGAAATGGCCACATCAGAATGGATGCGCATAGACCACCTCAACCACCACGTGCAACTGAAATGGATTGCGGGCGTAAACGGCGAAAAGAACGTCAACGGGTACCGAAACGGTGTGATGAACGTCGTGGTCCCGCCAGGTTGGACTGTCGATGTTGTATTTCTGAATGCGCTGAAGGGAGAACGGCACAGTGCGGTGATTGCTCCATTTGCCAGCGTCGGTGCTGAGCAACCTGCGTTGGCTGGAGCGGCGAGTCGAGATGCCGCCCGCGGGAGCCCGACCGGAGTCAAGCAGCGGTTTTCGTTCACGGCGGATCAGGAAGGACGATACGCGATGGTCTGTGGGGTTCGTGGACATAGAGATTCCGGAATGTGGGCCACGTTTACGGTGTCTCGAAACCTCGCTAGTCCAAGAATCTACATACAGCACCAAGGCTGAGGCATGTCATGTAGCGGACAGTTGGGCCCTCCGGTCAGGAACGGCCCGTTTTTCATGGCTCTATCGTGACAGTTTCGTGGCGATTGTCATGGTGTATGGTCAAAACATTTGTGTGCTATGAGCCATTGCGGTACTTTTATAGGAGGCGGGCGTGTTGCAAGACGCCTGAGTAGGTTGTGCAAAAAAGGAGTAAAAATTGGACACACGCTTGTAGAGCTATGGAATGTATTCGGTGAAGGAGAGCTCGAGCTATGAATGAAGCCGTGCAAACGATAGAAGGTTGGTATACGTATCACGATTTTCGCAGAGTGGATTGGTCTGCCTGGAAAGCCGCGAGTGCGGCGGATCGTCGACAAGCGTTGGACGAGCTGCTCAGCTTGTGTAGGGAATTCGCGCACGACGCAACGAACAAGCGGGGGGCCTACGGGCAGTACGCGATTGCAGGGCACAAGGCGGATTTGTTATTCTTGCACATGCGCCCAACCCTCGATGAGCTCAATGAAGTCAAGGCCCGCTTCCAAAAAACGCGCTTTGCGGACTTTACGATTGCTACGTACTCTTATGTGTCCATCGTCGAACTCAGTGCATATTTGGCCAAACCGGGTGTCGATGTCGACTCAGACCCGTACCTGCAGAGCCGATTAAAGCCCACGCTTCCAGACACACAGTACGTGTGCTTCTACCCAATGAACAAACGCCGTCAAGGCAAGGATAATTGGTACATGTTGTCGATGGATGAACGTCGGGAAATGATGAAGAGCCACGGCATGATTGGGAGGACGTATGCAGGTAAGGTGACGCAAATCATAACGGGGTCTGTCGGCCTGGATGACTGGGAATGGGGGGTCATCCTCTTCAGCGATGATGCACTGCAGTTTAAGAAATTGGTGTACGAGATGCGTTTTGATGAAGCGAGTGCGCGGTTTGGTGAGTTTGGACCGTTCCTGGTCGGAAACAAGTTGACGGACGCAACCTTGGAACGTCTGCTGCAAGTATGATGACAACATTGGAACGGACGGGTGAATGTAGAGTGAACGACGGAGAAACACAAGCGTACCAAGTGCTCTTGTACTACAAGTACGTAAAGATTGATAACCCCCAGGAATTCGCGAAAGACCACTTGGAGTTCTGCAAGGCAGTGGGTCTGCGTGGGCGAATCCTGGTGGCGCACGAAGGCATTAACGGAACGGTGTCGGGCACCGTGTCGCAAACCGGACAGTATATGATGCACATGCATGCAGATCCGAGGTTTCGCGACATGGAATTCAAAATCGAGCCGACCAACGGACATGTATTCAAGCGCTTGTCTGTGCGGCCTCGAAAGGAAATTGTGCATCTTGGACTCGAAGACGATATCGACCCGAATCAATTAACGGGCAAGTACCTCGAGCCGAAAGAGTTCTACGAAATGATGAACCGCGAAGACGTCATTGTGCTCGACGCTCGCAACGACTACGAATATGACATTGGGCACTTCAAAGGGGCGATTCGCCCGAACGTCAGGACGTTTCGTGAGATGCCCCAGTGGATCCGCGAGAATCTCACACAGTACAAAGACAAGAAGGTCATCATGTACTGTACAGGCGGCATTCGGTGCGAGAAACTGTCTGGCTTTCTGTTGCGTGAAGGTTTTCAGGACGTTTCGCAGCTGCACGGGGGAATCATCCGGTACGGCCAGGACCCCGAGGTGCAGGGGGAAGGGTTTGAAGGCAAATGTTACGTCTTTGACGAGCGCATCTCGGTGCGCGTCAACCGGTTGGAAGACAAGGTGGTGGGCAAGTGTCATCACTGTGGAAAGCCGGAAGACCGATACATCAATTGCGCTTATCCACCGTGTCATAAACAACACATTTGCTGTGAAGCGTGTGAAGCTGAACACGAGGGATTTTGTTCGGATGAATGTAGAGAACTGGCACTACAGAGCCAACGGTAACGTTGGCTCTTTTTATGTGTGCGCCCGGCATGGGCGTTGTCTATACGGTGAAAGTCCGGAATGGTGAAGGTAGCAGTAGCCATTAGCTTAAGCCAAAGGTGCCCATCGTGAGATGGGATCTGAAGGAAGGCGGCGGCAAACCTCCGGCCCAAGGTTCACGAACTCCAATTGAGGCTAGCGACAGCTGGGTAAGTCTGCACACCAAGACAAAGCCCTTACTACCGAAGGCTGTCGAGAGTAGATGGAGTGGGTATGTGGAGGGAAAGACGACGCTCTTACCCGGGGAGGCCTGCCCGGAACGCCAGCAAAGCTGGTAACCGCCATCGAAAGGTGGCGCTGAACGGACAGGAGTCAGCAGAGGTCATAGTACCTGCAAAGGGACGCCAGAGCAGGGAAGGACTGAACATGATTGTGAGGGTTGTTCATGGCAAGTTCGAGAGAGAAGCATAGACAGCCGAATATCCCGAAAGGGAGCTATCCTCGGGAGGAAGTGGTGAATCCACGGGGGACCGAGGAAGCGCCGAGTTTCTCTCCGGTACGACCCAACGAACCAACCCGCGAAGCGAATTGTGCGAACCTGATGGGACAGGTAGTAGAGCGGGAGAACCTGCTCTCGGCCCTGCGCCGTGTGGAGAAGAACAAGGGTGCGGCAGGCGTCGATGGAATGGAGATAAAATCCCTTCGACCCTTCCTGATGGACAACTGGACGCGCATCCGTGACGAACTCCTTCGTGGAACCTACCAACCGATGCCCGTACGTCGAGTCGAAATCCCGAAACCAGACGGTGGCAAACGGATGTTGGGGATACCAGCGGTGCTTGACCGCCTGATTCAACAGGCCCTTCTGCAAGTGCTCACACCCATCTTCGACCCAGAATTTTCACCGTACAGCTACGGGTTCCGACCAGGATATAGTGCTCACCAGGCAGTGAAACAGGCACAAAGCTACATCGCCCAAGGATATCGCTGGGTTGTAGACCTCGACCTTGCTCAATTCTTTGACCGAGTAAACCACGACATGCTGATGGCAAGAGTGGCCCGAAAAGTTAAGGACAAACGAGTGTTACGGCTCATTAGGCGATATCTAGAAGCCGGTGTCATGTGCAACGGAGTCTGCGTAACAACAGACGAGGGTGTTCCGCAAGGCGGACCGCTGAGTCCGCTACTGGCGAACATTATGCTGGATGACCTGGACAAGGAACTTATGCGCCGAGGGCACCGATTCGCCCGTTATGCAGATGACTGTAATGTCTACGTCCGCAGTCGTCGAGCAGGAGAACGGGTCATGGAGAGTGTGCGAAGATTTGTAGAAGGACGATTAAAGCTCAGGGTAAATGTGGAAAAGAGTGCGGTAGACCGACCCTGGAAGCGCAAATTTCTGGGTTTCTCATTCACGTGGCACCAACGGCCGAAAATCCGAGTAGCCCCCAAGTCCCTCAAGCGCTTCAAGGACAAAGTCCGTGAACTAACGAAACGAAGCAGGGGACAATCGATGGCCCAAAGGCTAGAACGGCTCAACGCCTACTTACGTGGGTGGGCCGGCTACTACCGCCACGCCGAAACCAGGAGTGTCTTCGCCGAACTTGACGAGTGGATACGCCGACGACTACGGATGTGCCTTCTGAAACAATGGAAGAAACCTAAAACAAAGAAACGCAATCTAGTCGCACTCGGCATCTCAAACGAATGGGCAGCACTCATAAGCGCTTCCCGAAAAGGGTATTGGCGCCTCGCAAATACGCCACAAGTGAACAAAGCCCTTGGAATTGCCTATTGGCGCAACCAAGGACTTGTCAGCTTAGTCGAACGGTACGACTCACTTCGTTACACAACATGAACCGCCGTATACCGGACGGTACGTACGGTGGTGTGGGAAGACGGGGGTTAGTCACCCCCTCTTACCCGATCCAATGTTTTTCCTGCGGATGGGCGGCGTTGAAATATCGTGTTCCAAATGGTCAAATGCACGGTATGATAGTGAGGGTATACAGTCTGAATTGTGTCGTCAAGCGCTAGGGGGGTTGTGTATGGGACGCGTGATGGCAGGGTTGGTGATTTTCTGCTGCGGCCTCGTGATGTTGTGTAACGCACTCGGGTTGACGAGCATTTCCATCGGAGATTTGATTTCCACGTTTCTCTGGCCGATGATCTTTATCTTAGCCGGTGTAACCTTTCTGGTGAGGAAACCACGAATGACCACGTCTCGCGTACTCGTTGGTCTCATTCTCTTATTCTTGGGCTTTCTCTTTTTAGGGGACCAAGTGCATTGGTTTGATGTCGACATTGGTGACTTGTGGAAATACTTTTGGCCGATTGTGATCATTCTCTTCGGCCTCAGTGTTTTGTTTGGGTCGCATGGATCAAGGTCGTCCTCGAGACGGTCTGCCAATTCAGAATCGTCAACATCTGGAGACTGGTCTTCCAATCGTACGAATCAATGGGCGATATTCAACGGGATTCAGCGACAACACCACGCATGGCAGCTGACAAACGCGGATTACTGGGCGTTCCTTGGAAGCGTGGACCTCGATTTGCGCACTGCGGTGGTTCCCGACGGGGAAACGACGCTGTCGGTGACCGCCTTCCTGGGAAGTGCGAGAATCATTGTTCCGCCTGACTTGGCCGTGGACTGCCAGGGAACCACCATGCTAGGGGCGCTGCACTTCTTCGGAAAAGACCATAGCGGCTTGTTCACTTCGCTCAGCGCGGGACAAGGAGACGTTCACACCAGTCCGAAAGTGGTTCGTATCGGCTGTAACAGTTTTATGGGCAATATCCGCGTCATTGCTTTGCCTTAACCAGCGTTAGACGATAGTCCATCCAAGTTGACGGAAGAAATCGGCCAAGAGGTACAACGGCAACCCTACAACGGTAAAGTAATTTCCGTTGATGCGGGTGACAATGGTGGATCCAAGCCCTTGTATGGCGTACGCGCCAGCCTTGTCCATTGGCTCTCCACTTTTCACGTAGCGGGTGATCTCTTCCTGGGACAGAGTCCGCATGGTCACTTCCGTTCGCGAATGGCCGACCATCGTACGTCCATCTGGAATCCGCCATACACACAGTCCGGTATATACTTCGTGGGTCCGTCCTTGAAGCATCGTCAGCATGTGCTCGGCATGCGCTTCCGATGTGGGTTTTCCTAGGATTTGTCCGTCGAGGACGACGATAGTATCCGCGCCGATGATGAGGGTATCGCGCTCCGTTCCGTGATACTTCTCAACGATTGCCGACGCTTTGCGGCGGGCCAACCTCTCGACGAAAACAGATGGCGGAATCCGTTCTGCGATGTGTTCATCCGCATCGCTGACTTCAGCGCGAAACGTCAGGCCGAGCGTACTGAGAAGTTCTTTTCGCCGCGGAGATCCGGAAGCGAGTACAATGTCAGGGGTTGCTGTCGTCATGATTTCACCTTGCCTTCGCGTTTCTGTTTTCTATCTTCTCCAGTATACTCTGCGGAAACTCGTCTAGAGAGGTGATGGAACGTGTCGTTCGATGTGGGAGATACCATTCTACATCCCAGGACAGGTGAAAGATGGTGTGATTTTCGATATTGTTACCAATCCAGCGTGCATCATGCGGCACCTCGTCGTTCGCTGGTCGGATGGGACGATTGAGGAACTTGAAGAACTGGAGTTTGGACCACTGGAGTAGCTGGCCGGACATGTGGAGAAGGGGCTGCCCTGTGCAGCCCCTTTTGCCGGGTGTGTGCGGTTATTGCAGATCTTGCAGCGAATCCGCTTCATCCGTAATTTCTTCCCGCAATCCTTCAATGGCTCGTTCTCGGCGTTCGTTTTTGGTTTCCAGCGCTTCGCGGTCCTTCGCGTTCATTTCGTCGCCGTGCGCCTTGAGGAAGTCGTCGGCCTCTCGCAGATTTGCCATGGTATTTTGGATGTTGTCCGCAATGCGTTCCACATTGTCACTCCGATCATCTGGCTTTGGCATACACGCAATCTCCCTTCACGCTGATGGATTGGGGTTGAGGGACTCGCACAGAACCATATTCTGCGCACCGATCACCGATTTATGTGGGCGCGGACAGTCACTTTTTGACGGCCTAGGCTCAGGGATCTGGAGTAAGGAGGATACACGGTTTTGCAGACGTCTTCACGGCAACTACATACGTTAGATGCGGTCGCACTCACCGTTGGAAGCATGGTCGGTGCGGGCATTTTTTCAGTCCTCGCACTGACTGTGAGGACGGCGGGAGCCTCTGCCGTCGCGGCGTGGGTACTCGTCGTCGTACTGAGCTTACCTATGGCCCTGACGTTCAGCGACCTTGTCGGCGTCCTCAGTCAGTCGGGTGGCCCATACGTCTACATCAGGGACAAGTCCCGACCTTGGCTGGGCCTGTGGACAGCCTGGTTGTTTTTGGTGTCTGCCGCAGGAGCGGCGCAAGCGCTGTTCATTGCCCTCACCGGAATGCTCCGGGAGTTGGGGGTACCGCATGCGTCTGCGTTGAGTAGCCTCATCGTACTGACATTAGCAGGTGTCACGTCTGCGGGCATTCACATGGGCGCCCTCTTACAACGTGTCCTTACCATCGGCACTGTCGGCCTACTCGTACTCTGCATTGTCATTGGGTGGATACATCCTGCACAAATGAGCATGATGCGTGCGTCGGATTGGGTTTTTCACCCTAGTCTCCCTCATGGCTGGGCTGCTGTATTACAGGCCACGTTTTTTGCGTTCTGGACCTATTCCGGATGGGAGGCTGTCGCGGTACCGTCGGGCGCATACAAAAGCCGCCGATCGTTGGCCATTGGAATGATGATTGGGTCTTTGCTGGTCGGCGTATTGTATATCCTTGTTGCTTGTTCCGCGATTGCCTCCGTGCCGGTAGACAAGCTCTCACGCTATACCAATCCGCTAATCTTGGTGGGGCAATTGTCGGGACCGGTTGCAGCGGCAGTGATTGGGTGGGGGGCCTTGGTGGTGGTGGTCGGGTCCCTGCTCTCTTGGTTGATTGCCACCACGACACTTGTACAGGCAACGACGCGCGATGGGTTACTGCCGCTTCCACGCTCGTGGCGAGAGCATCGAGGTGAATACCATCCTCTGATTCCTTGGGGAATTGCGCTCGTGCTTGTGCTGGGGTCTCGGCTTCCCATCTTTACTGCGGCGGTGGCCGCAAGTTCGCTGACCGCGCTGATTGGCTATGCCGTCGTCTTCGCTGTCGCCTTGGTCGATTCCGAGCCTTGGGGCGGCGTCTTCCGCGACCACGGAAAACGCAGGGTGTTAGCGGCGCTCTCTCTCGCCACGACGGTTCTGTTTATCGTCTTTAGCGGTTGGAAAAACGTCTGGCCGGCCCTAGTGCTTTCACTCTGTGGTGCAGCTCTGTTGTGGTTTCGGAGAAAGTGCTGGTAGTCACTTGTTCCATCTATCACGGGTACGTTGCGTATACCACATGTCGCATCGGATTGTCGTGTACCGCTGTACTATATCTGCTCGGAACTGTATATTAGGGTGGGCCATTAGGAAATTCGCAAGAGATGTAACGACAAACGGTCTCATCTGCTTCGGAATCATCGAAGGGGGATTTATTGGTATGGAAAGATTTTTGCGGGCCATTCCGTTGTCCGTGCAACACGTTTTCGCTATGTTTGGATCCACCGTGTTGGTGCCGTTCCTCACTGGGTTGGATCCAGGCAGCACACTGGTCGCGAGTGGCCTTGGAACGCTCATTTTTCACTTGATCACGCGCGGCAAGGTGCCGGCGTACCTAGGTTCATCCTTTGCATTCATTGCACCGCTGACCCTCTACGTGAGCAAGCACCAGTCACCTGGAGAAGCTGCGGCAGGGCTGATTGCTGTCGCCGTGGTGTACGCACTAGTTTCGCTGTTGGTGGCCGCCTTTGGATTCCAATACATTCGAAGGATCATTCCTCCGGTCGTCGTTGGACCGGTGGTGTCCATTATCGGCTTGTCGCTTGCGACGCAGGCGGTTTCGAACATGGCTGCAGAGCACTGGGATGTAGCCATTGTCAGTCTCGTGGTGGCTATCATCGCTTCGTTGGCTGGCCCCCGGCAAATGCGAATCATTCCTCTACTGATTGGCATCATCGTTGGGTATGTGTACGCTCTTGCGCGCGGGCTCGTCGATTTTTCCGCGCTGAAACAGGCACCGGTGATTGCCATCCCGCACTTCGTCTTGCCACACTTCACAGGTGACGTGATATTTGCGATGGCACCGATTGCGCTCGTGACCATCATCGAAGACCTTGGCCATATGTTCGTGTTGAACGAAATTATCCAGCGCGATGTGACCAAGAATCCTGGATTTTCTAGCATTTTAATAGGCAATGGCTTAGCCACAGCTGTGTCCGCGTTCATCGGTGGACCCGCTCAGACCACGTACGCGGAAAATCTAGGGGTTCTTGCGATTACCCGCCAATTTTCCAGTCGCATTATTGAGGGTGCTGCTGTCATCGCTATCATCCTCGGCTTGTGTGGCAAAGTGGGTGCTTTGATTCAGACCATCCCCACGCCTGTAATGGGCGGCATCAGCATTTTGCTGTTTGGCATGATTGCTGCTATGGGTATCCGCCATGTGATTGAGGAGAAGGTGAATCTGGCGAATATGAAGAACCTGATTGTGGTTGCCATCATCTTCATCATCGGTGTCGGTTATCCGAACAACGGAATTGCATACGCGACGCTCGCTGGGTTGCTGGTATACTGGATGATTCCGGACTTTACAGTGGACAAAAAGGGCAACCAAAAATGAGTGGCGTGATGATTTTCATTGGGATATGACATTGAAGTGACTGGACAAAGCGGATGGGCCAATCTGTGGCCTGTCCGCTTTTTTATCCCACTGGAGATGAGGTTTCGCACGATTAATGAAGGCGTTCTCGGGGTACTCTAAATGTCGGTTTGGGTCCGCTGTCAGCGGAGGGAGATGCCGATGACATCGAGAAGAAAGTCGATTGGACGCGGTGACGAAGCTTCCGGACCCGTGATGGACGCACTCGCGAGTCAAAGCATGGCTCGCGGCGAAAGTGTGGAGAAGCTGATGAACCATCGCTATGGCACTCCTCAACAGGGCAAGTACTCGCGGCGGCTTGGTGGCGAGTACGGATCTTCCGTCAGCAACTTGCAGTAGCTGCAGTCGCACAGTTTACGTCTTGATCCGTGAGTCAGACGAAAACGGCGGCCCCCAAACCGGTTCACCCCCGGGCTACGTCCGGGGGTAAACGAGGTCGGGGATCTGTCGTTTCTATCGGCCATTCACAGAGGCGTGAGAGAAGAATCAAGGGAACAAGCTCGAACGTTTGCTGACTGTGGTAAGGTATGTTGCAACACGTTCATGTCAGGACAACGAAAACGCTCGGCCACCAGAGCAGTTCCTCCGGTATACTTGAGATCTCGGGTAAACCCATCGCGAAGTCTTGGGGGATTTCAACCTTTTTCGATGTTAAAGGAGTCACTATGAACAAACCGCTTGTCTTGTACTTCATCAGCGAGGTTTTTCTCAGTCTCGGTTTGGGGATTGTGCTCTACGCGCTGCCGTTTCTATATAAATCGGCCGGATTATCCGATGCGACCATCGGATTGCTCTTGGCCACTAATGCTGCGGTGTCGGGCGTTTCCGTACTGTTGCTAGGAACTGTTGCGGACAGAATTGGCGCCTCAAAAATTGTCAAGTTTGCTACATTGCTGCTTGGCTTGAGCTATCTAGTCACGGCTCTCGGTCACCGTGCCTCAATATGGCTTATCACAGCTAGTGTGTCCGGATTGGGTGGTGCATTGCTTACCTCCACGGAGAACGTGGTGCTCACTGCGTTGACGCACAACCAGGAGAAGGCGCGTCTGCTCAGTCGATTTTTCGCCATGTACACGTTTGTGATGGGCGTTGGATCCATTGTGGCGGCTCCCATTTGCGTGTACGCATCGTACCGAGTGGCCATGTTCCTCGGAGCGGCCATTGCCCTTATCTCTCCTTTGATCCGATACTTCGTCCGAGTGGAAGATGTAACATCGTCGCGAATGTTTAAATTGCGGTATCAAAGGCTGCTGGCGATGTGCGCGTACGCAATGATCTTCGGGATTGCCACTGGGCTGTTCAATCCTTTTGCAAGGCTGATTCTGACGGCTCAGTTCGGCCTTGGAGACAACATTGTCGCACCCATTTCCGCAGCACGTTTGTGATGTCGCTTGGTGGCTTTGCCGTGGCGCCACTGCTTTGCCACCTCAAGTATGAACGTACACTGTTGCTCAGCTTTGCACTGTCCATCATCTTTACGTTAGGACTTGGATTGCTCGGGAACGTGTACGTGTTCTCTGGCATCTATCTGTTGCGGACGGCGTCAACCAGCGTCCCTGGATCCATTGTGGACGCGACGTTCCTGATCATCACCACACCGACTGAGTACTCACAGATGATGTTCGGGGTGCGCATTTTCGGTAACAATGTGGGAACAGCCATTGGATCGCTTGGGGGAGGATACTTGAACGCAGGGCGCGGCGTGCTCTACGTAACGTCAGCGGTGGTGTTTGCTGTCGCGTGCACCTATCTGATGTTCCTGCTACGTAAACTGCGCCACCCAAGAACAATGATGCCGGTGCCTGCGCAAGATTCGTCGTTGTTCAGGTAGGAGGAAGAGCATGTTTCTTGAAGTGTTTGTAGATGCCGATGCCATGCCCCGAGACGCCTTGCAGGCGATTTTGCAGATGGCGCCTGAACATGGCGCCCGGGTGGTAACGGTGAGTTCCATCGCACACGACATCAGGTCGCAAGAACACATTACCGTAGATTCCTCTCCGCAGGCGACGGACATGAAGATCATCAGCCTCATTCAATATCGGGGCAGTACGCTGGTGATCACCCAGGACTACGGATTGGCCGCACTTGCGCTCGGAAGAGGTGCAGCGGCTCTATCTCCGACAGGTTTGGAATTCACCGAAGAGAACATCGACAGATTGTTATTGGAACGTGAACTGAGTGCGAAGCAACGACGAGCAACTGGGCGCAGCAAAGGACCAAAGGCACGGACGGAGGCGGATGGACAAAGGTTCCGTGATGCGTTGCAGCGCATCCTGGAAAGGTTGTCGCACGGAACTACCTAGCTGGCCCGCAACTATTTCCGGGAAAACGCCTGTGATCAGGAACGTCATATTCGTTCAAACATCTGACGCAACAAGACAGACGCTAGTGTTTGGCCATTTCGGGGTGTGTCAGCTCCTGTATCAACAGGTTTTCGAGGCGTTCGATATACGTGGTCTCACATTGCTGTTCCAACTGATGAAGTTTTTCTACGATGGTATTTATGACGTCCTCCAGCAGTTCGTCTGTCAATTCCTTTCCTACGAAACACTGCTCCATCACCTCACCGATTCCGGTTCGGCTCAGCCAGGATTCCGTAAAGGCATCGCAAATGTCGACAAACTTGTTCCAATAGACAGGAGGAATGTGATGTAGGATTTCGGGATTCACCAGGTACAGTGAAAAGTACCCGTCGTTTTCGACGAGACATGGTTGGCCGTATTTACGCAACAGCGTGTGAATCTTTTTTCTGGTCCATGTCTCGACGTCGATAATCGCGTGTGAAGACATGTGCGCTCACCCTTTTTCTACTTCTAAATAGAGGGGATCCGGAAACGCTTTGTGTGAGCAATTGCACCACATGAAAGGATAACGATGCTCCGAAAAGCGCACTTTCCCGCAATGATTACAGCGGTATCTGACCGCAGGGGTAACTTTCACCACCAATCCCGGTTCCGTTGGCGCCTGGGCTAAGGAACTTGGGGACCAGTTCAGTGGCAGGATCTCCACCTGCTGCTCGCGGGTAGGGAACTGAACGACTACCTTTTTCCCCTCCGCATTGAAGAAAGTTCGCTTGCCACCGTAATGCTTCACGGCGTTGTGCCGGGAGGCGGCCTCCACATAATGGATGAAAACGGTACCGGGTGTGTCTGTGTTCGCGTCCCCGCATACAGTTCCTGTTAATCGGTACCATCGGAATGGGGTGGATGTCATGGTCATCACCTGCTTCGATGCGTTCGAAGAAATAGACGAAACAATTGGCCTGAACGTCACACGTTTTACTGTGAAATTTTTATGATGAGCTTTGTGTAGAGTGTACGCCCCATCCTCGCAAGTCATACCGCAGTTGCCATCTCTTACGGCTGTTCAACTGGTCCTACGGAAGACACAGAAGCGTAATCCGCCGCGCTACAGCCCGCCAAATGTCCGGTAGAAAACGCCACCGTGATATTGTACCCGCCGGTGTGTGCGTGGACGTCCATCACTTCCCCGCAGAAAAACAGCCCTTCACACACCTTAGATCCCATCGTCCTTGGATCAATTTCCTTCACGGACACGCCTCCGCCAGTGACGGTGGCTTGAGCCAGCGGCAAGGTACCGGTTATCGCCACCGGAAAGCGCTTCGTCTGTTTGGCAATCTCCTCCAACTTGACATTCGGGATGTCAGTCATCGAGACGTCCCCGGAAACGCCGAGCGTCTCGAGCACCACGTAAGCCAGTCGCTCAGGCAGCAAATCAGACAAGACGTTGTTGAGATGACGCTTCGGTTGTGTGGATTTTCGATAGAACAGTTCATCCACCAATTCTTGAAGACTGCGTTCAGGGTGCCCGTCCACCTGGGCAAGTAACCGAATCCCTGGCCGTTTGCGATGTGCCGTGGATACGTAGTGACTGCAGCGCAATGCGACAGGGCCGCTGAGCCCGAAGTGGGTAAACAACAGGTCCCCGTGTTCGACCGTGAGCTTTTTCTTCCTATCGTCAAGAATGGTGACCGTTGTGTTGCGGACCGATAATCCTTGCAGTGCGCGCTTGCGGATGAACCATTCATCGCTGGTGAGCGGGACTTCCGTGGGATATGGAGGCACAATGGTGTGTCCCACAGCTCGTGCCCAGGGGTACGCGTCACCGGTACTTCCCGTCTTGGGAACGCTGCAACCGCCGGTGGCAATCACAACGGCTTTCGCTGC
The DNA here is from genome assembly GCA_963788285.1 of uncultured Alicyclobacillaceae bacterium. Lineage (GTDB taxonomy): Bacteria > Bacillota > Bacilli > Alicyclobacillales > Alicyclobacillaceae > Alicyclobacillus_A. Next base: position 355,587 of record CAWBGB010000008.1, on the reverse strand, counting down.
GACCAACGAATGGCGATGCGTGGATACGCCTGTAATTCGACCGTTGTCTGTCACAAGGCCCGTGACGGGACAGTTCTCCCAGATTTCCACTCCCACATCGTACACTTTGTTGACCAGGGCCTGCACAACGGTGGCCGCTTTATCGGTGACAGGAAAGACGCGGCCTCTGTCCTCCTCTTTCAACCTGATACCTAATCCTTCGAAAAATGCCCGGACATCTTCGTTGGAAAAACGGTGTAAGGCAGAGTGTAGGAAGCGGCCGTTACCCGGAATGTTTTGTATCAGTTCTGGCAAGGGTTTCGCATTCGTGACGTTGCATCGGCCACCGCCAGAAATACCAAGTTTTCGTCCAAGTTTGTTTCCCTTTTCAATCAGCAGGGTGGAGGCGCCGGACGTTTGAGCGGCGATACTTGCCATTAACCCAGCTGGACCTCCACCCACCACAATCACGTCAAATGCTGGGGTTGCCATGCGCTCATTCCTCATCTCGTACTGTACCATCCACAGTGTACCCTTCGGCGGGTCGAAATTCCACGTCTCAGGATGCGGTATGGAGAGGAGGCGCTGATGGCCCTTCAATTTCAACATACACGCGCATTTCGTTACAATAGAGGAGAACCATGTGTTGAGCGCCAATGGGCTGGTTACATCAACGATTTGCAACATAGGTACGCGCAACGGGTCGAAGTGTTTCAGGCAGTAATGAAACACATCATCTCCGTGCTGAACCATTCCACATGGAATTATGTAATTCGCTCACATAGGAGGGAGTTTGGAATGAATCCATTCAAGTTTTATAACCCGACCACGTTGTACTATGGGAAGGGACAAATCGAAGCGCACCTGGCTGAGGAAGTGACAAAGTACGGAAAGAAGGTACTGTTGGTTTACGGTGGGGGGAGCATTAAGCGGTTTGGACTGTACGACAAAGTCGTTGGAATTTTGAAAAACGCTGGCGTCGAAATTTTCGAATTGCCGGGTGTAGAGCCGAATCCACGGTTAACGACTGTCTACAAGGGGATTGATATCTGCCGCAAAGAAGGTGTCGATCTGGTACTGGCGGTCGGTGGCGGATCTGTACTCGACTGCTCGAAGGCAATTGCCATGGGGGTCAAGTTTGACGGCGATGTATGGGATGTATATCAGCGCAAGGCAAAAGCTCATGACGCACTACCGCTCGGCACCATCCTTACGCTCGCCGCAACAGGGTCTGAGATGAACGCAGGCGGCGTCATTACAAATTGGGAGACCAAAGAGAAACTGGGTGGCGGAGCCGCTCCGTATACGTTCCCGAAGTTTTCCTTCTGCGATCCGGAGAATACCTTCACAGTCCCTCGCGATCAGACCGTGTACGGGATTTGCGATATGCTCATGCACTGCTTTGAGCACTACTTCCATCCGACGTCCAATACGCCGTTGCAACAGCATCTGATTGAAGCGGTCATCATGACGATTATTGAAAATGCGCACGCAGTGCTCGAAAACCCGACAGACTACGACGCGCGAGAGACCATTATGTACTGTAGCACGATGGCCTTGAACGGCATGATCAACATGGGCTTGGAAGGCGATTGGGCGAGCCATGCGATTGAACACGAAATCAGCGCGATTTACGACATCCCGCACGGCGGTGGCTTGGCCATCATCTGTCCGAACTGGATGGAGTACGTGATGGACGCCAATCCGGAGCGTTTTGCCAACCTCGCCGTACGCGTCTTCAAGGTCAACCCAGATGGGAAGTCGCAGGAAGAGCTGGCGCGGCTAGCGATTGCCAAAGTGCGCGAGTTCTTCAGGTCCATCGGCGCTCCGACGCGACTGGCCGATTACGACATCGGAGACGAGCATTTGGAACGCATGGCCGAACAGGCGGTTCGCTTCCAGCCGATTGGCCACTTTAAGAAACTCGGTAAAGAGGACGTGTTGGCTATTCTCAGGAAGTGTTTGTAATTCGAAGCACAATGTCTGTGTACCGTACAATAAAGCCTACGCGGGGATCTTACCCCGCGTAGGCTTGTTTTAGGGTGTATTTTCCGGTTCATTGTAGGCAGGAGAATCAAACCAACTTGACGGAATGGTTGAGTTAATCCATTGGTTTTGCGGGAAGAACTCATGATGTTCTTTGAAGTAGTCGTCCATCATCTGACGAGCGATAGGTACCGCAGTGACGGCACCGTATCCGGCGCCAGGCACCATGACTGCCACCGCCACCTGCGGGTTGTTGTACGGTGCATACCCGATAAACACGGAGTTGTTGACTTTTTGGCCATTCATACTGATTTCCGCCGTACCCGTTTTCCCAGCCGCTTTGTAAGGCGCATTGCCGAACACTCCGTACGCTGTCCCGTCCGACTCGTTGCAGCAGTCGTACATCCCTTGTTGCACAATGCTCAGGTAGGTTGGGTTTAAGTTCAACTGCTGCAGCACTTTCGTTTTATATGTTTGTATTGGCTTGACGTTCGTATCTTGTAAAGTTTGCTCCATTCCCGGTGGGTAGATGGCTTTCAATAGGTGAAGTTGAAGTTTTTTGCCGTTATCCGCAATCGTGGAAACGTACTGCGCCAATTCAATGGGCGTAAATTGCTGAGACTGACCGAATGCCATGTATGCCAAGTCAGCCGGTGAACCGTAATTCGTATACGATCCTGTCGTTTGTAAACTCTTTTCTACCTTTGGCACATCGATTGGAACCTCTTGATTGGTATTCATATTCTCCATGTAGAACTTCCCGGCAACTTCCCCTAATAGGTCAATACCCGTCTTTACTCCAAGCCCAAATCGCATCTCACCTTGAATCAAGGTCATCAGGCCTTTGATGAAGTACGTGTCACGCCACTTCTGTAAGTTTCCACCCTCCGGGTAACCACCACTTGTCGAGGAACTGCCAAACCAGTGCCCTAAATTCAGCCCGAGTGTGTAGAAGAACCTGTCATCAGAAACTGCGATGGCGCGCGTGTCACTCACTGGTCCGTACGATGCATCCTCGCCAATTCGGGACGTACCGATGTATTGGTAACCAGGGGAGTCGTTGAAGATGGTGTACGGTGTCACTACACCGTGCTCTAAACCTGTCAGCAAGTTGGCCGGCTTTACCGTTGAACCAGGATAGAGTGGGCTTTGAATGACGTTGTTGATTTGTGCACCCGATTTTTCCAAATACTGCTCGTGTTTCAAGAAGTCTCCGTTTATGAACCAGTTTGGGTCGTAGTACGGGTAGCTCACCATGGCAAGAACGCCGCCCGTTTTGAGATCAATCATGACGGCTGCACCGTCGGTGATTTGGGTATGGTTTTGGCTTTCGTACGACTGAATCGAGTTCAACACGGCGTTCTGAGCATCTGCTTGCAGAGTGCCGTCTAACGTCAATTGAATGTTGTCCCCAGCAACCGGCGGTGGGTCGTATCCTAGGTCTTCCGTGGTGTCGTTGAGCAGATTCACCTGCTGCTCTTGGTAACCAACTTTTCCTTGTAAGTATTGTTCATAAACGCGTTCAATGCCGGTTTCGCCGACTTGTTGGATACGAAGGTAGTGTTTCTGGTTCAAAAAGTAGTTTTGGTCACTCGGCAAAATCGGTCCGACGTAGCCCAGGACTTGTGCAGCGAGATCGCCGTAGGGGTAGACTCGCTGACCATTCATTTGCACGCTAATTCCAGGAAGTTCATCATGGTGTTCGCCGATGAACGAAAGCTGTGCATCATTCACTTTGTCGTTCGCAAACAACCGCACCGTAGCGTCTTGTGGCAACGCACTCATTTGGTTGACGACGTCTTTTGGCGTCGTGTGAAACACAGGGGCCAGAATGTCTGCCATCTTTTGAATCATTTGCGGGCTATTGTTGACATGGTTGATCCGAGTCAGGTAGACGTTGTACGTCGGTTGGTTATACGCAATCAAATTTCCGTTGGTGTCGTAGATTCGACCGCGAGCAGGTAAGGTGGGAACCAATTGCAAAGAGTAATTCATGGCTTGTGCACGCATGTTGGCACCTTGTGAAATTTGCAAGTATCCAAGGCGCAAGATAAGCGACGAAAACGACAGGAACACCAATCCGTACAGGACGTTCACGCGCAATACCTGGGACCGTTTCCCGCGCTTTGTTGGTCCCTCTTTGTACTTAGTACTTCTCCGCAGGCGTTTCATGTCTGCTCAACCTCTCCCCGGTGTATTCTCTCGACTCTATCACCGTTTACGAGTCCTCATGAGAGCTCGTCACCTCAGACATTGACTATCATACATTTCGTGAGGCAACATAGGCACAACGTGAAAGCCTCAACACCTCGTTGTACGAGGGGAAGCCATGGTCAAAGATTTCCTGTTATCTGTAAGGGTTTCTAGTTAATTTCACCTTATCAACATGTGCCTGCATTTTCAACGTGTTGTTCAACCTGATACATTGTGTCGAAATAATCCTGACTAACCGCATGTGATCCAGGTGGACATGAACCAACCAAATGAAATCACAGTTGCACCACCACTATTTTACTGACTACATCTCCGGCGACAACATATTTTATCACGACGATATTGAGCAAGCGTTTACGATATAACCATAGTGAAGAAACTCGCGGTATTGTAACATGTGTATAATAATGGTAAATGGTCGCCGGGTTATCTGGTCCGTGTGAGGGGGTGAAAGATACGGAATTCCACCTGACATTTGGCCAGCGTTCGCGGACACATCTGAAGGAATTGGTTAACTTGCACAAAGAGGTACTCGTTCAAATCAGTAATTCGCTGTAGAGACTGATAGCAATCGCCTCAATCCACGTTTTTCACCAGATTCCACAGTAGGGACGGCAAGTGTCTGAATGTATATGTCATCTCGACTGACTCGTCAGGCCGGTGGGCCCCAACTCCGTATGTGCCTATCATCAGCGTAGGGGCCGTCCGCCTAGGTCCGGGTGTCGCGGTCACTTGGCAAGGATAATTGGAAACGAACGCGGCGTCGTCCCAGTCCGGTGACGCGGTGAGGAAACTGAGGTCAGAAATGTACGGAAAATAGGTATGCAGATTGAATTTCTCTCCAGTTTTCGCGGAAAATCCGTGCAATGTCTCAGTCAACAACTGCGCTACGGTTACGCCACTGTCCACTTTCGGGATAAGTCCTGCAGCGAAGTACACAACAACACACGGGCCCCTGACACCGATCTTCTCTAAGAGGGTCTCGGTCATGAGGCGTGAACGTTCCCGGACATCGGTACTCAGCGTCAAAGAATCATGATAGGATTTCATGTCATCTCGAACTTGGTCATCGGCTAGGTTCCAAAGGTTCTCATAGGTGTAAACAGGGATGTCACTTGGGGCATAGGCGGGATACCGGGTCTGAAATTCCCGAATGGCACCACGCACGGTTCTGACGAATAACGTAAGTTGTTCAGTGGGGGTTCTCTCCATATGAAAGAGATTGTAATAGGCCGATGCGGAGAGCGCCGTCTGGACGTCGTAGTATTGTTTTCCATCGCGCTGAAATAGGCACGTTGGGGCAGGGCACCGCTCTGCTGCAGATGCTTCTCGGAGAGATTCGTTGTACACCACGTGTCCTGTGATGGCGGCGAGGAGTACATTTGGATCCAGACCGTTTTCAGGCTCTGCCGCATGGCTTGGTACACCGCGTACGTAGACCCCAAGAAGAAGTTTTCCAATGCTACCGAGGTAGATGTGTTTCGCGCCGCCATCCCCGGGCAAGGGAGAGGTGTAGTCTGTATTGATGGCCATCTTGAGCTCAATACCTTCGGCCTCGAGGTATTCATCTAACCACCCAGAAAGGGTTTTGACACCTAGTGAGCTCACTTCCTCGTCAGGTGTGGCAGAGAAGAACACGTGCTGTTCACATACTGAATCGGCAAGTGCCTCAAACGTTGTCAATGCTGCAGCCACACCGGATTTCATATCCACCGTTCCACGTCCAAATAGCCAGCAACCCGTCTTGGCGCGTTTGGCTGCTTCCGGTCCCAACGCGCCCTGGCCTACGGCTTGCGTGAGTTCCAGTGGGCGGCACGCGAGTGACTCCAATGAACCGTAATCCGAAGTACCCACCGTGTCGGTGTGCCCGAAAAGAAGGACGCCCGATGGTTTGTTGCCGATGAGGTGTGCAATGAGTGTGGGGCGAAACAGAGGATCATCCTTCGAAGGGATCATGAAGAGGCGCATTCTGCCAGACTGATACGCTTTGTGACGCGTGAGCCGGTGGTGCAGGTACTCCACAATGGTGGTCTCGCCCGAGGAGCCAGTTACGGACGGAATGGCAACGAGGTTAATGGTCAGGTCGCGAGTCGGTGCGAAGAAATCGCTGGGTTTCATGTTTGGTTCAGCTCCAATCATGAGTTACTTATCCCTATAGTACACTATGCTGTTGACTTCACGATGCCTAGCACACGTCCATGTATTCCTCAACTCGTTCCACAGTTGCGCGAAACCGTTCAAGAAGGTCAATAGCTCAGCTTCCCATAAATCGTAATCAAAAAGAGATTGACTCTCCTGTTGCGGGAGATCTTAGTATTGAACTGCAAATTGAATTGTGATTTAGGCTATTGGCTACAAGCCTGCCAAATATGTATGAGCGCGCAAAAAAGGACACCCTACGGAGAGCACTGCAAAACGAATACAGTAATTGTAAAGAACATCCCCAGTACCGTCTTGGTGATGGGGGGGGTGTATAATTTTAAGAAAAAACGGAGACGTGGATGCTCCACTCGTCGAAGCAAACAAAATTGTCATTTCACGCAGAACTGTATAATTTAGTCCCCAACCACGATCCCGTTAAAGCCTCGTACTGCGAATATTACGGTCGCCCAGCACCGGAACCGGAACACCTGTTTCGACTCTTATTTCTTCAAATTCTCAATAACCTATCGGATGAGCGCGTCATTGCGGATACCCAAGTTAACCTTGCTTACAAATGGTTTACGGGCCTGAATCCTGAGGACCCTCTTCCAGATCCGACTCATAGTCGTGCAATGTTTTTTTCTTTGATATAGAAAAATGCAAGGTTTGCCCTCTTCGCGATGGATGCTACAAACCGAATGCAAAAGCCAAAACTTACTCGATACGGATCGTCGCAGAACACTATAGAGAGCACATGGAGTTCGAGCAAAGTGATACGTTAAATCACGCATTTGGCGACGACCCATTATTGAGCACAAGAACGCGGGAACTTAAGAGACCATGGCTTAACCAGGGCGAAGTACCGTGGTCTGTTCGGCATGCGAATACAGGCATATCTAACGGGTTTACTGTTTCTCCCCCTGCCTACTGATTGTACTGCAGGTCACATATCCTGTTGCCCCATCATATCGAGGAGGTTCTGTGGCCGTTCCATAAAAAAATCCCCGTCAGATTCAATCACCTGACAGGGAAATTCCATAGGTCATCGACGGCACAAGCCAATCACGACCGATGCGTCACCAAGGAAAAAATCCGCCGCAACGGAAGCAACCGCCGCACCCGAAACACCCGCCGCAGCGGAAACACCCGCCGCAGCGGAAACCGCCACAACCGCCACAACGGAAACAACCCCCGCATTGGACAAGAACGGTGTCGTATGGCCCCGTCTTTTCGGTCGACTTCACTTCTCCCGCCCGAAAGTCGTCAACGTCCAATTTTTGCAGTTCCTTTTTAAAATCATCCATTCATACCCCTCCCCCCACAATGAACATGCTGTAGATGTATGTGGGGCGGCATGTCACCGTCAAGGCCTATATCTCGTATGAAACACCCATTTTTTGATACGCAGCATCTCGAATGGGTTACCTAGTGCGGCACGCGTCAATATTTGTACTCCTAAATTCGACCAGGCATTTCATGGTGAATCCGAATGATTTTTCCTAGAACGTCCTGTACGTCCGGGTCGTTTGCCCCCGTTTGATTTAGTCTTGAAGCAACGCAGTGTTCAGATCGCGAATCTACGTCATGTCACTCGTCAACATGAAGCCTTGACCTCAATGTTTGTACAGGTCAAATTGAGATTTCAGGCGATTTTAGACCAGGTCTTTCCCCAATACGTAGGTATTTTCGGGGATTTATATTCAGAAACCGCTTTACGCTGATTCAGGAATGTCCAACACCGGAATTGATGATTCAAGCCGGAGCTGAACGTATTATGAAACGCATCATCAAACTTATGTTAAAACATGGAGAAGCGTATCGGGCTGAGATGTAGTCGCATAGAAGCAGAACCACTTAAAACGATAACCATTTGCTACCACGAATCTGGTGGGTTACTTTCGTATGGCCTAATTTAACTGCATCAAAAAGAGAACTATTTCCGACTTTGACTTGACAAGATATTGGCTGGTTTATGTAGACCGTTGTAGAAGACAGGCGGATTGTCTAAGCAATATGCCTTATCTTTGGACAACTTCTCCAACATAACATGTACAGTGGACAAACACACCTTTGAGGAGGGAGTGTAACGAATTATGGACGGATGCTTTGGTGGATACACACGTTAGGCAGTAGTATTCCTAATTATCTTCGTCTTGTTCTTCTTGTTAATTCCGGGCTATGGAGCAGGGGTAACGTATGAATGCGGTAGTAGATGCAAAACGACTTGGACATCACACCTGTTTACTAAAGCAGGGTCTTAAGATGATGAGATGTACGAGGGTGTCTGAGGTATATTGACATGTATCTTTTAACACAAAGGGGATGTGGAAGAATGCCAATCGTGATGAAGCACCATGCCACGAGGTTAGTCGGGCAAAGGGTTATAGTCCACCATGTGAATGGCACAGCGTATCATGGTATTTTACATTCAGTGACTGACCGTGGTATCTACATGATGAATGCAAGGGGAATTCGACCGGCATCTGCAGAAGTGAGCACGGCAACTGTGGAACATGCACTAGCAGACGCCGATAGAAAAACAGATGTGTCGGAAGCTTTCTTCCCGTTCTTCTTCCTTGCATTTGCAGCACTTGCTGGCTTAGCAGCTGCTTCTGCATATTATCCTTATGGGTACTATCCTTATGGATACTATTACTGACTTGGGCCCCTCGTAAAGAGGGGCGTTTTTATTATATGTCTCATAAGGGGCGATTGACTTTTTAGGACACAAGCCGCCTCACGACTGAACGTCCATCTATACGCTACATTACTTTGATTTAAGGGGAGGTGGCTCACAATGTATGATGGTGGATGCTTCGGTGGTTACACCCGATGGGCAGTCGTGTTCTTGATTATCTTCGTTCTGCTCATCCTGCTGGTTCCGTATGGTTACGTGAAGCATGTACACCAACACCGGTTTGCTAATGGATGAATAGGGTCACGAAAAAATTCCTCATGCAAATGGGGGATTTTTTCGTCTTATTAAACCGACTCAGAGTTTTGGGAGGGTGACATATTTGGTTCAGTAGGGACATGTGAGTCGTTGTATGGGAAAATGGGTGGTATACCATGCAAGACAAGGCAACATTCGAGGACGACTGTTAGACTGTAGCAGTACCCACTTGTTTTTGCAGACTCCCCACTACGGAACGGTATCCGCAGATGGATATGGCACTCCGCAAGCCAGCCGTTCACAGTGTCGGTGTCAACATCGACTTTCAATTGACCCGGGAGAATCAGTTATAAATTGACCCACCCCAACGAAATCATGATGTCTTGGGTTTGCTGTAGGCTCCGGTTCGCATCTTGTCCCGAAGACGGCAGGTATTACCTCGGATGTTTAGTACGTGCGAGTGGTGCAGAAGGCGGTCGAGCATCGCTGTAGCGAGAATAGGATCTCCCATCAGTTCTCCCCAGTCGTTAAATCCTTTGTTACTCGTTAAAACAATGCTGCCGCGTTCATAACGTGCACGAATCACCTGAAAGAGGAGGTTCGCTGAAGCTCGGTCGAGAGGCAAGTACCCAACTTCGTCGATCAAAAGGATCTTCGGTACACCCAGTGCCACCGCTCAATGAGACTTCCCAACTCCCGGTGGTCCCAGAAGCAGAACGTTTTCTGCACTGGCCGCAAAGGCCATCGTGGCCAACTCTCGAACCAGACGTTCATCAATGCTTGGCTGGAAAGAGAAGTCGAATTCCTCGAGCGTCTTTCGGCAAGGCAGATGGACAAGCTTTGTACGAACCTCCAGGTTTCGTTTTTGTCTTGCAGCTCGTTCGACTTCCAGGAGTTCATTGAGAAAGGCGAGATAGGTCGGTTGGGTGGTGCTTTCTCCAACTGTGCTTCCAACATCATACTTGTTTGGTCAAGGCCCAGTTCCTCCAAGCGCTGCTTCGCTTGTTCAAGCTCTATCATATGCCCACCTCAGCCAGCTGTTCGTAGACTTCAAGCGGGCGAACCTGTACCTCGTCATTAGGGACTTGGTAAGCTCTTGGCTTCGGATAATGGGATCCGTTTGCAGTCGACAATCCGACGTATTGACCTTCATTGGGCATGAATACGCGGGATTGGTATTGCTTACGATGGCGTTCTACACATACACCGTCTACCCAAATCTCTACCTGCCCGGCCAGTTCTCGTACGAGTATCTCACGACCACTGTATCTCCAGTTCACACCATAAAGGGCTCCATCGTAGCTAACAAACCCGTCCAAGCTGACCCGACGAACTTCATAGCGAAACTTCTCCCACCGTTCCGTGGGAGGCAAGGGTTTTAGTCCTTCCTCCTGTAAACGTTGGATTGGTATCTCTCCAGTAGTCCCATGAGTGCAAAGTGGGTCAATTCTTTTTTGATGCTACTGGGTCAATTCTAGACCGACGTTAACAGTCGGACGGGATCCAAATCTTCGAGAAAAATATTTACATTCCGCTCAACCGCAATGTAACACCGCATCTGTACTCCTCCATGTTGCATTTCTGTACCCTTAAGCTCTTTTGTGCAACGTTGAAGCAAATCGCCCCTTTTTTTGCATACGTCATAGATTAGGCGCAAAACGATTGAGAAAAGGGGGAATTTGATATGGAAAAACAACCTCAGGATCCCCCAGTAGACGCAAACCGTGTGCCACAGCCCATAAGGGACGGAGCTGGCGCGACGGATCCCGGTCCGAGGGATGTAATGCGGGATATTGAGAACCCTGATCTGCTGGTCCCACCGACCACCGATGCCGGCACGGTTCCCAACTTGAAGTTCTCTTTTTCCGACACTCACATGCGGTTGGAGCCTGGCGGCTGGTCCCGGGAGATCACGGCCAGAGAACTACCCATCTCGACGGCCCTTGCGGGCGTAAACATGCGTCTGACGCCGGGGGGTGTCCGGGAGCTACACTGGCATAAGCAGGCGGAGTGGGCATTCATGATCGTCGGCCGGGCGCGCATCACCGCAGTCGACCAAAATGGTCGGAACTTTATCGCCGATGTCGGCGTGGGAGACCTGTGGTACTTCCCTCCCGGTATTCCACATTCTATTCAAGGACTGGAGGGGGGCTGCGAGTTCCTGCTGGTTTTTGATGATGGTAACTTTTCCGATAATGACACCTTCAGTATCACCGACTGGTTTGCACACACACCGAAGGACGTTCTCTCGGCCAACTTCGGCGTGCCGGAAAGCACCTTCGCCAATATCCCATCTGAACAGGTCTATATGTTTCAGAGCAGCGTACCAGGTCCACTTTTGACCCAGAGGGTATCGAGCCCGGCAGGCACCGTGCCACAGAGTTTTTCACACCGTATGCTGGCTCAGCAACCGATCAGGACCCGGGGTGGGACGGTGCGTATTACTGATTCCTCGAATTTCCCCGTCACTACCATTTCGGCGGCATTCGTGGAGGTCGAACCGGGCGCAATGCGGGAACTGCATTGGCACCCGAACACCGACGAGTGGCAGTATTATCTGCAAGGCACGGGACGCATGACAGCGTTTTCGTCCGCAGGCACGGCGCGCACTTTCGATTTTCGGGCGGGTGACGTTGGTTATGTACCATTCGCCTATGGGCACTACATTCAGAATACCGGTGACAAAAAGCTGATTTTTCTCGAAGTATTCAAGAGCGAATACTACGCAGATGTATCGCTGAATCAGTGGATAGCACTGACCCCACGTGAGCTTATTGAGGATACTCTCAATGTAGGGCCAGAATTGATGAATGCGCTACGCAAGGAAAAATGGCCGGTCGTCAAGTAAGGGTGTATCAATTGGCTGGACTGCCACCTTTCCGTCCACGCGCTCTTGAACTCTCTAATCCTTGGTACGTTCGCGAATCATGTCACGCTCGAACTCGGCCAATCCGGCGAAAATCGTGAACACGAGATCAAACCAACAAGGTGCTTGGTACTGCCTCGGATACGATCTAGCTTCCACACTACAACCGTATCGCCTTTCGTCGGTGCTTGATGGCGTTGAAGGATCTCGGATTTTCCTAAACGCAGTGCAGGTATCATCATGTGGTTAGATACCCAAAAACACAACCCCCCAGTTTTTCAAAGAAAACTGGGGGGTTGTTATCAATCAACGGTGTATCAGACGTTTCTGGTATACCGTTTTTTTCACCGCACGGATTACTTCGCTTCTTCGGCAATGAAGTTGCGGAGCACCGTTTGCAGGATGCCGCCGTTGCGGTAGTACTCGATTTCGATGTTGCTGTCGAGACGGAGCGTCACCGTGAAGGAGAACTTGGTTCCGTCTTCACGCGTTGCCTCAATCACGAGGTCTTGGCGCGGCTTCAGGTCATCTTGCAGACCGTGGATATCAAATGTCTCACGTCCGGTGATGCCCAGCGATTGCGCGCTTTCGCCGTTCTTGAACTGGAGCGGCAGAACGCCCATGCCGACCAAGTTGCTGCGGTGGATGCGTTCAAAGCTCTCTGCGATGACGGCCTTCACGCCGAGGAGCCTGGTGCCCTTTGCAGCCCAGTCGCGGGAGCAACCGGTGCCGTACTCTTTGCCAGCGATGACCACGAGCGGCACGCCGCTTTCCTGATACTTCATCGATGCGTCGTAAATCGGCATCACTTCGTCGGTCGGCAGGTACGTCGTCACGCCGCCTTCGGTGCCCGGAGCCACTTTGTTGCGAATGCGGATGTTGGCGAACGTGCCGCGCATCATCACTTCGTGGTTGCCGCGGCGAGAGCCGTACGAGTTGAAGTCCACCGGGCTGACGCCATGCTCAGTCAGGTACTTGCCAGCCGGGCTGTTTGCCGCGATGTTACCTGCTGGCGAAATGTGGTCCGTCGTGACGGAGTCGCCAAGCAAAGCTAGCACCGTCGCACCCTCGATGTCGCCGGACTCCGGCAATTCAGCGGACAGGCCCACGAAGAACGGAGGCTCCTGAATGTATGTGGATGCTTTATCCCAGTCGTACAGGTCGCCTTCCGGCGTCGACAGCGCGTTCCAACGTTCGTTGCTTGTGAAGACGCCTGAGTATTGTTGCTTGAACAAGTTCTGGCGTCAACACGCTGGAAATCGTGTCCTGAACTTCCTTCGACGTCGGCCAGATGTCCTTCAGGTACACTGGCTGCCCGTTCTTGTCGGTACCGAGTGGCTCGTTGAGAAGGTCGATGTCGACTGTACCGGCGAGCGCGTACGCAATGACGAGCGGCGGTGATGCCAGGTAGTTCGCGCGTACCAACGAGTGGATGCGGCCCTCGAAGTTCCGGTTACCGGACAGCACTGCGGCTACGAGCAGGTCGTTCTCTTTGATGGCGTTGCCGACTTCATCCGGCAAGGGGACCGCTGTTACCGATACAGGTCGTGCAACCGTAACCAACGACGTCAAATCCGAGCTTGAGCGAGTGGCTCGAGCAACCCTGCCGTTCAAGGTAGTCAGTGACGACTTTGGAGCCCGGTGCAAGGCTTGTCTTGACGTAGTTCGGCGGTGTCAAACCGCGTTCAACCGCCTTCTTCGCGACCAATCCTGCCCCAATCATCACGGAAGGGTTGGACGTGTTGGTACAGCTGGTGATAGCCGCGATGACAACTGCCCCTGGCTTCATGACGCTTTCCTTGCCATTTCGCTTGACGGTGACAGCCTTGTTGACATTGTTCGTCGGACAGGCCGAAACCGCCCTTGTCGATTGGCTTTTGCAGACGCGTCTTCGAAGTTTGCCTTCATGTCCTTCAGTTCAATCGTGTCCTGCGGACGTTTCGGACCAGCCATGGTCGGAGACACTGTGGACAGATCCAGTTCGATGGTGTCCGTGAACACCGGATCTGGCGTATCGTCCGTACGGAACAAGCCCTTGTGCCTTGGTGTACGCTTCGACCAGTTGAACCAGACGCTTCGTCGCGGCCGGTGCTGCGCAGGTAGTTAAGCGTCTCTGCGTCGACCGGGAAGAAGCCCATGGTCGCACCGTACTCAGGTGCCATGTTGGCAACGGTCGCGCGGTCAGCCAGGCTGATGTTGCTCAGTCCGGAACCGTAGAACTCGACGAACTTGCCGACGACGCCCTTCTTGCGCAGCATGTTGGTAACGGTCAGCGCCAAGTCGGTTGCAGTTGCGCCTTCCGGCAGTTGGCCGGTGAGCTTGAAGCCGATGACTTCCGGCATCAACTGGTAGAGCGGTTGACCGAGCATGCACGCTTCCGCTTCGATGCCGCCAACGCCCCAGCCGAGAACGCCAATACCGTTGATCATCGTCGTGTGTGAGTCGGTTCCGACGAGGCTGTCCGGGAACACGACGGTTTCGCCGTCCACTTCTCGCTGCGCAACGACGGTGGCGAGGTACTCCAGGTTGACCTGGTGGACGATACCGGTGCCAGGCGGAACTACGCGGAAGTTGTCAAACGCTTTTTGCGCCCAACGCAGGAATTTGTAGCGTTCTTCGTTGCGTTCAAATTCCCTCTTGATATTGAATTCCAGTGCTTCGCGAGATGCGAACGCGTCGACCTGAACTGAGTGGTCGATGACAAGGTCCACCGGGATCAGCGGGTTGATGCGCTTCGGATCGCCACCAGCGCGGTGCATTGCGGCGCGCATCGCAGCCAGGTCTACCACGGCCGGAACGCCGGTGAAGTCTTGCAGCAGGATGCGTGCAGGTTTGAACGGAACTTCGGACGCCTGCGGCGCCTTAGCGTTCCAGTTTGCGAGTTCGCGAATGTGGTGTTCGAGGATAGCGCGGTCGTCAAACTGACGTACGACGGCTTCGAGAAGGATTTTGATAGAGAACGGCAGCTTAGAGACGGGGCCAATGCCTTTGTCCTCAAGCGCGGACAGGTTGTAGTAGGTGTACGTTTTGTCACCTACAGTCAGCCTTCCGCGGACGCCAAACGGGTCACGTTTGTCTGTCATTTGTGATTCCCTCCACTCTCTGTGTTTCAATGATGCCTGTGTTCATTTTCGCAAATCATGCCGCGGTCTGTCGAACCAGGATCAGATTTGCCGATAGAAGAATCCTGTTTTCCGATGCCCCTGATGAGGCCCGGAGCAGGGTTTGAGGAGCGCGTAGACGAATACTGATACCCAATGTGCGCTTCCCATGGTGAGTAGAATGAGTTCAGTCATTTGTCACTCTACTACCGATGCGGTACATATTGCAAGCAGCGTAGGTGGGAATACCAGGCTTTTCAAGTGGATTTCGAACAAGGAGAGAAGCGGATTTGGGCATACAAGAAGAGCGCATGTACTATGCGGATAGTTACCTGTGGAAGTTTCAGGGGACGGTGGTGGAAACACGACGAGATGGTGAAAAATGGCATGCTCGATTGGATAAATCGGCGTTCTATCCCACCTCAGGAGGCCAACCACACGACACAGGTACTCTAAATGACGTTCCCGTGATAGACGTCTTTATCGAAGACGGCGCCGTGTTTCACACCGTCACCAAGCCGCTGTCCGTGGGCGAACAGGTGATCGGTCACATCGACGGAAAGCGGCGGTTTGACTTCATGCAGCAGCACTGTGGCCAACACATTCTCTCTCGCTGTTTTGAAGACCTGATGGATGTCGACACCGTCGGCTTTCATCTAGGGGCGGAGTGGGCGACGATTGATCTCAACGTACCGAGTCTCTCTTGGTCCGACGTCGAATGCGTGGAGTGCAGAGCGAACGAAGTCGTGTGGGAGAATCGCGTGGTATCTGCACGGTTTGTGAATCCAGAGGAACTCGTCCATTTTTCCCTGCGTCATCCGCCGAAAGTGACGGAGGACATTCGCATTGTCAGCATCGAAGGATTTGACGACAACGCGTGCGGTGGTACGCATCCATCCGCAACCGGTGCTGTTGGTGCCATCAAAGTGGTGAAGACGGAAAGAATAAGGGGCGGGGTGAGGCTGTCTTTCGTATGCGGTGCGCGCGCACTCGCCGACTTTCAGAGGAAAACGGCGGTGTTGCGTGAAGTTAGCCAAGCATTGTCCACAGGCGTGGATGAACTGGTGCCGACAGTGCAGAAACTGCAGGCGAACGCGGTCAGCGCGCAAAAACAAGTCGAGGAGGCCAAAGAGGTACTCGCTGAGGTGACGGCTCACAAGCTCAGTGCCCACGCGGCCGTGCTTGACAACGGTACGTATGTCGTGGTGCACGCGTTGGACGGGCGAGCGGATTTTGCAGATGTGAAGCGGTTGGCGGCAAAGATCCGCCAGGCCCTTGGGGAACGAGTGCCCGCCTGTATTGGAGTGGTTGGGGCAGCGGGTGAGCGACTGATGGTTCAGTTACTATCCAGTGCCTCCTCCGTGAATGCGAGCGATTGGTTTACAGCGTCCCTGGTTCCGCTGGGGGGGAAAGGTGGCGGCAATCGGCAGGCAGCGCAAGGATCCGTGCCCTTGTCTACTGAGGTGACCGTGCAAGACGTGTTGCAACGCCTACGTACTACTTTGACGAAGGAAAACCCCGGTCTGTAGCACCGGGGTTTCACAGTTCCTTGCGCGGGGGAAGTGGGCCGAGGTATTGGTACAGGTTCGTCTGAATGCGGCCGTTGTAAAGTTTGCGTTTTTTATCGGCTGGCTTCCCGTACAGTTTTTCGAATTGCGGGTGGGAGGTGATGATGAACGCGGACCAAGTGTCCAGTCTGCGAAACGCTCTGCCCATCGCGCGGTAAAGATTTTCGACTTCCCGCTGGTCACCCAGACGTTCTCCGTACGGTGGGTTGGTCACGATACAGCCGTACTGCGCATCGGAGAAAAATCTTCCGGCATCTTGTTTCACAATCCGCACGGACTGAGCCACACCTGCTTTTCGGCAATGGTACTCTGCGAGGCTCAACACTTCACTGTCAATGTCGCTTGCCACGATGTCGAGAACGACGTCCTTGTTTGTCGCCGCAAATGCGCGGGTGCGTTCGTCTGTCCACACCTCGGTTGGTATCCACGGCCACCGCTCGCTGGCGAATTCGCGTTGCAACCCGGGGGCGATGTTTTTGCCAATCATCGCCGCTTCAATGGCGATGGTGCCCGAACCGCACAGTGGATCAGCAAACGGACGGTGAGGCTTCCACCAACTCAACAACACCAAGGCGGCGGCCAGTGTTTCCTTGATGGGCGCTTTCGCGCTAAGTTTGCGATAACCTCGCTTGTGAAGACCCGCGCCACTGGTGTCCAAAGTGATCATCGCCTGATCCGAATGAATGGAAACTTCCACGCTGTATGGAGCTCCTGTTTCTGGGAAGGTCTGTCGTCCATACTTGGTACTCAGTTTGTCGACAATCGCTTTCTTAACAATTCGTTGACAGGCCGGCACGCTCGATAGCTGTGACTTGACCGAACGGCCTTCCACTGGAAAGTGGGCGTTCTCCGGCAATAAGTCTTGCCACGGTAGCGCCTTTGTCCCTTCAAACAACTCGTCGAACGTTTTGGCCTCAAATTGACCGACTTTCACCAACACCCGATCTGCGGTGCGCAACCACAGATTGCACCGCGCGATGGCGCTCTCATCACCGGAGAATTCGACGTAGCCGTTAAAGGCCCGGGCATCCTCGTAGCCCAGGCCCAGTAATTCCCGTTTAAGTACCGACTCAATCCCCATAGGGGTTGTGGCGACGAATGTAAACTTGGTCATTAGTTCCGTCCCTTCAGAATACTGCTCTGGTCTCTAGCGCTGCAAAAGAACAATAATCATGGAAGCTAGCGAGAAGCAGGCGCTCAATAGATACATGAACGTCACTGCCTGCACCTGTGAGAAACCGGCATTCAACAGCCTGTGGTGACCGTGCGTTTTATCCGGCTTGTACACAGGTTTACCCGCCATTGCGCGTCGTATAACTACCCGCAGCGCGTCGAAAATTGGAACGCCGAGCGCCAATATCGGCACGAAGATGGAGATCATGGTTGCCGACTTGAATGCGCCAATCACTGCAATGGCTGCCAGCAGGAAGCCTAGCAAAGTAGAACCGGCGTCACCCATGATGATGCGCGCAGGGTAGAAGTTGTGGCGGAGAAAACCCAACGCTGCTCCAGCCACCGCTGCCGCCCAGATGGCCGAATTGATATCGCCTTTCACGAGTGCAATAAACATCAGTGTCACTGCAGATATACAAGCGATGCCAGCGGCAAGACCATCCAACCCGTCGAGAAAGTTGAACACGTTGATGACGCCGACAATCCATACGATGGTCACGGCCACGGAAACGAAGTGTGGGAACTGAATAAAGCCGTGCGTACCAAACGGACTAGAAAAACCGCGAACTGTGCCACCAAATAGGGAAACCAGACCGGCGGCTGCAATTTGCATCAGGAGGCGGGGCCATGGAGAAAAATCCTTTCCGCGGGACTTGTAGTAGTCATCGACCAGGCCGATGCCGAAAAGTAAGCATGCGCCAATCAGAATTCCGAAGTACACATCCGGCAGCTGCCCGTGTAATGCCGTCATCCAGGTAGCCGCTAGGACGAACGCAGCGAACATGGATACGCCTCCAAGCAGAGGCAGTGGTGCCTTGTGAACCTTGCGCTGATTTGGTTGGTCAAGGAAGTTCCAGCGAAACGCTAGACGTCGGATGTAGGGGATAGTGGCCCAGCTTACAATGAAGGCGATGAGCCCGCTCATCCAGACAAACATGGAACACCCTCCAATCGTTTTCGTTGCCTATGGACGTTGTACCAGACGCTCTTGCGCCAGTGTTTTCGGTCCACACGTGGTGGACAAGGGCCTACCAATTCTCTTTCACGACCAAAAATTTTGTCTCTCCGTTGTCCATGTGAACGTCCACGCTCACGCTACCGTCGACCCGGTTGTAGTGGGCTTCCGCAATAGGAGTTTGGACTTCGTTGTAGGGTTCACGTAGACGACTGTGAGGGCAGAACCGCGGTCGTACTAAACGTATTTCTGAATCATGTCAATAGTGAACGAGGTCTTTTCGGAGTCAGGAACTGGGTGGTCGAGTTGAAGAACGTACGACATGGGATCCAATCCCGTACCGCTGTCTATTTCAATCAGTTTACCGTTGTGGTTCGACGTTACGTATTCCATCATAAAGGAGTACTTGTGTTCAGCCAAGCCGTTGTGTGGTAGACTTCATGGCGACGCACAGGATTCCCATCATGATGAGGATACCTGCGAAGACCACCAACATGTACAAGCGGCTTCGTTTCACGCGCCTTTGTGCTTCTGAGGGTGTCGACAGCCTTCCGCGGCGAGTCGTGTCTGCATTCACTCGTCCGAGGCTGATTATACTGCAAGTTCACCCATCGCAGCTATACAAATCACTGTGGTCTATGTCAATTTGTTGCCGGATGGTCACAACTTAGACACACTGGTCTTCTTTTTTGAAACCGCCGTACGGACACGTCGATACCACATTACTTGACGCATGCACGTCGGCCTATGCTGTACCTATATCTTTGTGGGACTGTGCGGTTCTATTCGCCTCACGCAGTTTCGCGTACTCATCTTCAGAACCTATCATATGCGCGACTGTTTGGTCAGTATGGAATGAATGCGCTATGAATTTGATAAGTATTTTGATAGTTCAGAACAATAAGAATCGGTGCGAGTCTCATGAGCAAACGGTGGCGCCAGCCGAGGAGGGTGTAGTGTGGTCGATGTAGCATCGTGGCTTCCAACCGAACTGACACCGATGGCCCATAGCTTTGATGTTCTGTTCGACGTTGTGTTGGGCGTTGTCACGTTCTTCTTTGTTCTAGTGGAAGTTTTGCTAGTCACGTTTCTCGCAAACGTATAACGAATTCTTCACCATGCACGCAACCATCATGATTTTTGCCGTCATCATTCCATTGTTGACCGGCGCGTTTGGTAACTACCTGGTACCTTTGATGATTGGCGCGCGCGACATGGCGTTTCCACGAATGAATGCCCTGAGTTACTGGCTGTATCCCACGTCTGGTGTTGTCCTGTTGCTCAGCACGTTCTTTGGCATGCCGGATGCGGGTTGGACTGCTTATCCGCCGTACAGCATTCAGTCGCAAGGCCCCGGTATCGATCTGTGGGTAACCGCGCTTCACCTCGCTGGTTTGTCCTCCATTCTCGGTGCTATCAAGTTCGCTGTGACGATACACAAGATGCGGGCGCCGGGCATGACGTACAACCGCATGCCGCTGTTTGTGTGGAGATTTTTGGCACCCCGGCATTGGCGGGGGCTATCACGACGCTGCTGTCGGATCGTCATTTTGGCACTGTGTTTGATGACGCTACCGCTGGCGGAGATCCGATGTTGTACCAACATCTGTTCTGGTTCTATTCGCACCCGGCGGTGTACATCATGATTTTGCCAGGGTTCGGGATTATTTCTAAATTATTGCCGGTTTTTTCGCGCAAACCTATATTTGGGTACCATACCATTGCGTATTCCAGTGTAGCCATCGGCTTCCTCGGCTTCTTTGTCTGGGCGCACCACATGTTCGTGGCCGGCATGTCGATGTCTGCGGGTATTCCGTTCATGATTTCGTCTTTGATTATTGCAGTGCCTACGTCGGTAAAGATCTTCAACTGGTTGGCCAACAATGTGGCGAGGGGCTGTAGATTACACGGTTCCCATGATGTATGCATCGCTCGGGTTTACCGGTTCATTCATCATCGGTGGTTTCAGTGGTGTGATTGTGGCAGAGGTTCCGCTGGATATGCAACTGCACGACACGTACTTTATCGTTGCACACATTCACTACGTGTTGTTCGGCGGGAGTGTCATGACCATTATGGCAGGGTTGCATTACTGGTTTCCGAAAGTCACCGGGCGGATGTTCAACACGACGCTCGGACACATCTCGTTCTGGTTTTACTTCATCGGCACCCAGGTTACGTTCTCCCGATGCATCTGGTGGGTTTGGCCGGCATGCCGCAACGCTATCAATCGTACTTGCCGGAGTTCCAATTCTGGAACGACGTGTCGACCATCGGGTCCTACATCCTTGGCGTGGGTACGCTGATTATTATTTTCAACCTGTTTTACTCGGCAAAGTACGGAAAGAAGGTCGGCAACACGTGGGGGGCTCGGACACTCGAGTGGACTGTCTCCTCGCCGCCGCCGGATCATAACTTTACGGAACTACCGGTGGTTACGGAAAATCCGTATCAACCATACACGCCGCAAGAAGGGGAAGAAGTGGCCACGGCGTAACTCCACGGCCACTGTGTTGCCATCTGAAACTCTTGTTAAGGTTGCAGCATCAACGGGACGTGACCAGCGCTGAACTACCGATTGCCCTTGGTGACCACGCTCCTCCTTTGGGTTCAAATCGTACTCGGAGGTGTCGTGGTCTGCAAGGATACCGGTTTTGTTTGCCCGGATTGGCCGCCATGTAACGGTATGCTGTTTCCTACATGGATCGGACTTGTCGCCGTTGAAATGGTTCATTCGTATCACGGCGGTACTCATAGCCGTCTTGGTCCTGTTCATCACCGTGAGAGTGTACTGGCCAGTCGGCTTGATTTCACAGTCGTCACGCTACATTTCGCAAATGCAGGCAGCATCATGGCCATCATGACGTGGGTGGCCATCACGTCAACATCTGCACGGCAACGGACCAGAAAAACAGCAGACAGATTAAACTTAACGGCGGTGCCGAATCCGGGGACTGTCCATTGACGGGACAGGCGACATCCGAGCAGCAGGGAGGAGACGAGGTTGGCTTCAGATGGGGTGGCGGTTGCGGAGCGTTTCCCAAAGGAGCGAACTGCAGAGAAACGTGCGACATTTCGGGATTATGTCTCGCTTCTGAAGCTGGGCATTACGTTTGCCAATCTGAAGGCGACCTGCGCTGGTCTGTGGGTGGGCAGCCACGGCCGTCCGGGGCTGGTGGTAAGCCTGTTTACTCTCCTCGGTACCGCGCTCGTTGTCGCGTCCGGTGCGGCACTGAACAACTTTGTCGACCGAGACATTGATTACGCGATGGAGCGCACGAAGGACCGCGTGGTTGTGACTGGGCGGGTTCCCGCCAATGCGGCGCTCGTGCTCGGGCTGACGTTGGGTTGTGTCGGCATCGCGGTGCTTGTCTTTTTCGTGAACGTCATTGCAGCAGCTTGTGCGTTTGTGGGGTTAGTCGTGTACGCGTATGTGTATTCGGTCTGGCTGAAAAGGTCCACGACCCTGAACACTGTGATTGGCGGCTTGGCTGGCGCCATGCCTCCGCTCATTGGGTTTGTGGCGGGCAGTGGCGGTACCTTAAATGTTGCCGCTTGGGCCTTGTTTGCGACGTTCTTCCTCTGGCAACCTCCGCATTTTCTCCCACTCGCGATGAAGCGCAGTGAGGAGTACCGCGCGGCCGGCATTCCCATGTTGCCAGTAGTTCGGGGCTATATAGAGAAACAAAGTGGCAGATCTTGAGCTACACCGCAGCGATGGTTTCCGTGTCATTATTCTTGTATGGATTCGGGTACGAAGGGACCGTGTATTTGCTCGCAGCCTTAGTACTTGGGGTCATCTTCCTTGTGAAGGCCGTACAAGGTCTGTATGTCAGGGAGGACTTGGTGTGGGCCAAGAAACTGTTTGGCTTTTCATTGGTTTACCTAACAGCCATGTGTATCGCGATGATTCTCAGCGCAGGGTGATGAAGTCCGATGGTTAAGGAGGTTCACGAGATGTGACCAATCACGCACAGGCAGAGGTCCACTTTGATCATAACGAAAACATTGACCATCAAGGCAATGCGAACTTTGCGGTGTGGCTTGGCTTGGTTTCCTTAACGTTCCTGATAGCAACGTTTGTGGCGTGCAACGTATACTTGCGGGGATGGGCACCATCGAAGTTTCATTTGGGTGACAAGGTGTTGACCAACCTTCCCTATTTGACAGTGCTGTTAGCTATCGTTTCTGTCATTTTGCTATTCGTCGCCGCCTCTTTCTTTGCCAAGGATAAGTGGCGCGCATTCAACTTGGTCTTGGCGTTGATAACGCTGGTGTACATAGTACAGGTGATTGTGGAGTTCAATCTGATGCTGTGGTTCGCAGGGTACAGCAAGCAGGTGGCAACCATTTGTGCCCCGACGGCTATCATGGAATTCGCTTTGACGGTGGTCTACGTGATGTTGCTGGTTGTGGCGGGCTGGTACGCTAGCTTTGCGAATAAGCGGAAAATCAATTCGTTCTTCCCAGTCGGTATGAACGTGTGGCTGTACGCCGCATTTTCCAATGTTGTCATCCTGTTGATTGAAAACGTCCTGTCTGTGGGTCAGTTCGCGGCATGGTTCGGCCAGCACCTGGTGTGAGTACCGAGAATCTCCACGATGAAGGGAGGCATTGGCGTGCCTACGCACGCCAAGACCGCTGATGCAACTCATCATGTTTGTGCTTGGATTGTTCGTGTTCGTGGGGTTGACCTTGTTTATCTTGAAGTACACAACGTACCTGTCCAATTTGAAAAAGGAAACGGAGCGGTAATCCCCGCTCCGTTTCTGCACCGTATTCCCCTTGCTGTGTCACATTACATTGACAAGACCTCGCGGATTTTCGTCAGCGCTTGGTCGAGTTCGTCTTTGGTGATGACCAAGGGCGGAGCGAAGCGTATGACGTTCTCATGTGTTTCTTTACACAACAAGCCTTTTCGCACCAACGCTTCGCAGTACGGGCGCGCAGGACCATGTAGTTCAACGCCGATGAAGAGTCCTCTTCCGCGTACTTCTTTCATATTTGGGTTCTGAATCGCCTTGAGCTCTTTCAGGAAGTAATCGCCCAGCTCTCGCGAACGCTCCGGCAGGTTTTCTTCGAGAATGACGTCGAGTGCCGCGATGGCGACTGCGCACGCCAGTGGATTTCCGCCAAAGGTAGAGCCATGTGAACCTGGCTCGAACACGCCCAAGATTTCCTTGTTCGCGGCAACGGCGGAAACCGGGAACACGCCGCCGCCAAGGGCCTTACCCATGACGTACACATCCGGAACAACGTTTTCCCAATCGCACGCAAACAGTTTGCCGGTGCGGCCGAAACCGGTTTGAATTTCATCCGCAATAAATAGTACGTTGTTTTCCCGACACAGTTCTGCTACCTTCGCAATGTACCCATGCGGTGGAATGAGAATGCCGGCTTCGCCCTGAATCGGTTCCACCAAAAATGCCGCCGTATTCGGAGAGATGGTCTGTTGCAACGTTTCAATATCGCCGTACGGAATGATCTTGAAGCCCGGTGTAAGGGGACCAAAGCCGCGGCGATACTCTTCGGCAGAAGACATGGAAATCATGGCCACCGTTCGGCCGTGAAAGTTGTTGGTGCAAACGATGATTTCGGCCTGGTTGTCCGGGACACCTTTGACATCGTACGCCCAGCGGCGGACGGCTTTAACGGCCGTTTCCACAGCTTCCGCTCCACTGTTCATGGGTAAAATCATGTCTTTTCGTGTCAGCTTGGCCAGTTTTTCGTAAAACGCTCCCAGTTGGTCGCTGTAAAACGCGCGTGAGGTGAGCGTCACCCGGTCCGCCTGGTCTTTCAGGGCCTGAATGATTTTCGGGTGACGGTGTCCCTGGTTTAGGGCAGAATACGCACTGAGCATGTCCATGTACTGGTTTCCATCCGGATCTTCTACCCAAATGCGTTCCGCCTTAGAAATGACAATCGGCAGTGGATGGTAGTTATGTGCTCCGTACTTCTCCGTTAACGAGATGATCTCCGTCGATTTTGTGGGTGTGTGGTGCATGACGACCTCCTTTTTATGTACCAAATTACAGAAAATTAAATGTGGATCTTTCCTTCCTCATGATGACATAAGGTATGCGTTCAACTTCGTGCTGGCCGCCCTCAATTTCCAAATCTATATACAGTCAGCGGACTCGCCCGCTAACGTTAGACTGCGAGTCCGCCGGCTTGTCATCACTTGTTGCGGTTGCGCGTCCACTTTCGGTTTGGGTTGCTAGTTTCTGGGAATGTATCCCCTTTATGCAGACGAATTTTTCGTGGGTTGTGGAGGTTTCCGCTATCCGGGT
Source organism: uncultured Alicyclobacillaceae bacterium (assembly GCA_963788285.1). GTDB lineage: Bacteria > Bacillota > Bacilli > Alicyclobacillales > Alicyclobacillaceae > Alicyclobacillus_A. The sequence continues at coordinate 330,420 of CAWBGB010000008.1, read as the reverse complement.
GTTCACCGACTTCCACGTACTCGCCGTCGTTCGGAACTTCCCAACCGGGTTTAAATTGGTTTTCTTGCCCCATGCCATCACCCCCAGCAGTAGTATGGGGGAATTGAGCGACCATCATCCGCAACGACGGGATCCAATTTGCTCATTGTACCAAATGAAAAGGGCGCGGCAACATATGCAACCGCGCCCTTGGTGTGTGCGCCCGGCATGGGCGTTGTCTATACGGTGAAAGTCCGGAATGGTGAAGGTAGCAGTAGCCATTAGCTTAAGCCAAAGGTGCCCATCGTGAGATGGGATCTGAAGGAAGGCGGCGGCAAACCTCCGGCCCAAGGTTCACGAACTCCAATTGAGGCTAGCGACAGCTGCTCTTACCCGGGGAGGCCTGCCCGGAACGCCAGCAAAGCTGGTAACCGCCATCGAAAGGTGGCGCTGAACGGACAGGAGTCAGCAGAGGTCATAGTACCTGCAAAGGGACGCCAGAGCAGGGAAGGACTGAACATGATTGTGAGGGTTGTTCATGGCAAGTTCGAGAGAGAAGCATAGACAGCCGAATATCCCGAAAGGGAGCTATCCTCGGGAGGAAGTGGTGAATCTACGGGGGACCGAGGAAGCGCCGAGTTTCTCTCCGGTACGACCCAACGAACCAACCCGCGAAGCGAATTGTGCGAACCTGATGGGACAGGTAGTAGAGCGGGAGAACCTGCTCTCGGCCCTGCGCCGTGTGGAGAAGAACAAGGGTGCGGCAGGCGTCGATGGAATGGAGATAAAATCCCTTCGACCCTTCCTGATGGACAACTGGACGCGCATCCGTGACGAACTCCTTCGTGGAACCTACCAACCGATGCCCGTACGTCGAGTCGAAATCCCGAAACCAGACGGTGGCAAACGGATGTTGGGGATACCAGCGGTGCTTGACCGCCTGATTGAACAGGCCCTTCTGCAAGTGCTCACACCCATCTTCGACCCAGAATTCTCACCGTACAGCTACGGGTTCCGACCAGGATATAGTGCTCACCAGGCAGTGAAACAGGCACAAAGCTACATCGCCCAAGGATATCGCTGGGTTGTAGACCTCGACCTTGCTCAATTCTTTGACCGAGTAAACCACGACATGCTGATGGCAAGAGTGGCCCGAAAAGTTAAGGACAAACGAGTGTTACGGCGCATTAGGCGATATCTAGAAGCCGGTGTCATGTGCAACGGAGTCTGCGTAACAACAGACGAGGGTGTTCCGCAAGGCGGACCGCTGAGTCCGCTACTGGCGAACATTATGCTGGATGACCTGGACAAGGAACTTATGCGCCGAGGGCACCGATTCGCCCGTTATGCAGATGACTGTAATGTCTACGTCCGCAGTCGTCGAGCAGGAGAACGGGTCATGGAGAGTGTGCGAAGATTTGTAGAAGGACGATTAAAGCTCAGGGTAAATGTGGAAAAGAGTGCGGTAGACCGACCCTGGAAGCGCAAATTTCTGGGTTTCTCATTCACGTGGCACCAACGGCCGAAAATCCGAGTAGCCCCCAAGTCCCTCAAGCGCTTCAAGGACAAAGTCCGTGAACTAACGAAACGAAGCAGGGGACAATCGATGGCCCAAAGGCTAGAACGGCTCAACGCCTACTTACGTGGGTGGGCCGGCTACTACCGCCACGCCGAAACCAGGAGTGTCTTCGCCGAACTTGACGAGTGGATACGCCGACGACTACGGATGTGCCTTCTGAAACAATGGAAGAAACCTAGAACAAAGAAACGCAATCTAGTCGCACTCGGCATCCCAAACGAATGGGCAGCACTCATAAGCGCTTCCCGAAAAGGGTATTGGCGCCTCGCAAATACGCCACAAGTGAACAAAGCCCTTGGAATTGCCTATTGGCGCAACCAAGGACTTGTAAGCTTAGTCGAACGGTACGATTCACTTCGTTACACAACATGAACCGCCGTATACCGGACGGTACGTACGGTGGTGTGGGAAGACAGGGGTTAGTCACCCCCTCTTACCCGATTTGTGCAAGATTAAGCAATGGTGATGTCATTGCAGAGGTAGACGTCCTGAATCGCGTTGAGCAGTTTGACGCCTTCATCCATGGGACGTTGGAACGCCTTACGGCCGGAGATCAATCCCATGCCGCCAGCGCGCTTATTGATGACAGCGGTTTTCACTGCTTCCGCGAAGTCATTCTGGCCGGACGGACCGCCAGAGTTGATGAGGCCAATTTTGCCCATGTAACAGTTCGCCACTTGGTAACGTGTGAGGTCAATCGGATTCGGCGTCGTCAACTCCGTGTAAATCCGTTCATCCGTTTTGCCGTAGCTGCTGCCTTCCATGTTCAAGGCCTTGAATCCACCATTGGTCTCCGGCAACTTCTGTTTGATGATGTCTGCCTCAATGGTGACGCCGAGATGGTTGGCCTGACCCGTCAAATCGGCTGACAGGTGGTAATCCACGCCTCCGGTCTTGAACTCTGGATTCCGGAGGTAGCACCAGAGTACGGTGAACATCCCGAGTTCATGGGCGAGCGCGAATGCTTCACTGACTTCTTGCAGCTGCCGCGTGGATTCGTCGGACCCAAAGTAGATGGTCGCGCCGATACCTGCCGCTCCCAGTTCCCAACATTGACGAACGTTTGCGAACATCACTTGGTCAAACTTGTTGGGGTATGTGAGCAACTCGTTGTGGTTAATCTTCACGATGTAAGGAATTTTGTGGGCGTATTTGCGCGACGTCAGTGCAAGCACACCCAGTGTGGATGCGACGGCGTTACAACCACCTTCGATGGCTAGTTTGACGATGTTTTCCGGGTCGAAATACGCCGGGTTCTTCGCAAACGAAGCGCCTGCCGAGTGCTCTATGCCTTGGTCGACCGGCAGGATGGAGACGTAACCCGTGTTGGCCAAACGACCTGTGTTCATCATAGATTGGAGGCTGCGCAACACTTGGTTGTTGCGATTTGATCCGCCGAAGACTTCGGTGACGGAGTCAGGGGACGGCAAGGTCAGCGCGGATTTCGGAATGGTGGTACAGGTGTGGCTTAGGAGCGCTTCCGCTTCCGATCCGAGGTAAGACATGATTTGATCCAACACAGGTGGACACCTCAACTTTCATGATGTTGGGTAGTTATCATAGTGGTAACATCCTTGTCTACCTCCACTAATGTACCAGATTCACGCGGCGAAACGCTAATCGAATTGGTGTATAATGACCATGGAACGAAAGAACAAGACATGAACTTGGGGAGAGCAGACATGTTTCATCGAAAAGAAACGCGACCCGTCAAGGTCGGGAACTTGACCATTGGCGGATCGAACCAAGTGATTATACAAAGCATGACAACCACAAAAACAGCGGACGTCAAAGCGACCGTGGCGGAAATTCATCGGCTGGAAGAGGCCGGGTGCGAGATGGTCCGCGTGACTGTGAACAACAACGAGGCGGCAGACGCCATCAAGGAAATTAAGCGACAGATCCACATCCCGCTGGTCGCGGATATTCACTTCGACTACCGACTAGCATTAAAGGCCATCGAGAACGGCATTGACAAAGTGCGCATTAATCCCGGTAACATCGGGAAGCGCGACCGAGTAGAGGCTGTGGTGAAGGCGTGCAAGGAACGCGGGATTCCCATCCGCATCGGTGTGAACGCGGGATCCCTTGAACGACACATTCTGGAGAAGTACGGCTACCCGACGGCGCAGGGCATGCTGGAGAGCGCGCTGCACCACATTCAGATTCTCGAGGACTTGGACTTCCACGACATCATTGTGTCCATGAAAGCCTCCGACGTACCGCTAGCCATTGAGGCCTACCGACTGGCAGCGGAGACGTTCAATTACCCGCTGCACTTGGGGATTACCGAATCCGGGACGCTGTTCAGTGGCACCATCAAGAGCTCGGCTGGACTGGGAACATTGTTGTCCATGGGCATCGGAAACACGATTCGGGTGTCGCTGAGTGCGGATCCTGTGGAAGAGGTCAAGGTGGCCCGCGAACTATTGAAGACGTTCCAACTGATTTCGAATGCCGCGACGTTGGTTTCCTGTCCGACCTGCGGCCGAATTGACATCGACCTGATTTCGATTGCGAACGAGGTGGAAGAGTACCTGCAAACGGTGAAGGCGCCGATTAAGGTTTCTGTGCTCGGCTGCGCGGTGAACGGACCGGGGGAAGCACGCGAAGCGGATATTGGCATCGCTGGCGCGCGCGGAGAAGGGTTGTTGTTCCGCAAAGGAGAGGTTGTCCGTAAGGTTCCTGAGGCGGACCTGGTCACAGAGTTGAAAAAAGAAATCGATAGGATGGCCAAGCACTACCAGGAAACGGGGTCTCTACACGGCGCGTAAACACTCAGGTGGGGGCCAAGCCCGTACGTCTGATGTCTGGGAGCGTCGACGCATGCAGAGTTTCAGGTTGGCAAACCACAGGTGTACCGTGAGGACGCAGTACAGGATGAGAAGGAGTCAACCTAGATGTCCGGGATTTACAAAGCGCCAGTGCAGGGGCCCGTATGGGTAGGAAAAATCAACTTGAACGGTGACGGCCAAGCCGATTTGCGTTACCACGGCGGTGTGGACCGGGCAATTCTCGGGTATAGTGTGGATCATTACCCAACATGGCACTCTGAACTTGGGTATTCACTTGTACATGGCGCGTTCGGTGAGAACTTTACGATTGCCAGGCTGTTTGAGGATAACGTTTGCATTGGAGATGTCTACCGCCTCGGTCCGGTGCTCGTCCAGGTCTCTCAGCCACGACAGCCGTGCTGGAAGCTGTCGCGACGTCACGGGATTCCTGGTCTTGCGGCAAGCGCCGAGAAAACCGGTCGGACGGGGTGGTATATGCGCGTACTGCAGGAAGGGTACGTGGAAGCCGGAATGGAGCTCGTGTTGCAAGAAAGGCCGTATCCCGAATGGACAGTGACAAAGGCGCACGAAGTGGCGCGCGAGCAGAACAAGAATCCGGATGTGGCACGAGCACTGGGTCAGTGCCCCCACTTGTCGGCCGATTGGAAAGAGATGTTGCTGAGGGCTGGACAGTAGAGTCCCACGCATACGAGAGAAGCCTTCTCCGATAAGGGGAGGCTTTTTCTGTATCCACATCATCTCAGTTGACGCTGTACCAAGAAACGAATACAATCATCCATATGCTTTATCTTATTAGCAAACTAAAGCGTACGTTGTGGTTTTTTGCATACGACATCCATTTTAAACACAGGACGTGATTCTCTGTGACCTTTGACCTTCCTCAAACCTGGGCTGAACAGCCTGTTGGAATGCGCGACGTCTATCCAGAGCAGGCGAAATACCGACGGGATATCGAGTCCAAACTGCTGGCCTTTTTCGAGCAGCACGGGTACCACATGGTGTCGAGCGGCGCCTTCGAGTACGTAGATACGCTGTTGCGCGGGCGGCAGGTGCAGGAAGCGGACGACTGGTTGCGCTGGGTCGATCCGAACGGACGTATGGTCGCCCTGCGCCCGGACATGACACCGTCCATCGCGCGCATGGCTGCTCCACTTGTCGCGAGTGGAACGAAGGAAATTCGTTGGTGTTACGCGGAGAAAGTGTTTCGCCGGTCCAATGACCCCGCGTCGCTGTCCTGGGTAAGCGGCAAGGCCGCGGAGTCGACGCAGGTGGGCGTGGAATGGATTGGCCCACCGGCCGAGACAGCAGACGTAGACCTGTTGGCACTCTGTCAACGGTCGGTAGAGCACCTAGGTCTTGCGGATTGGCAGATGGTCGTCAGCCACGCGAAATTAACGGCTAGCTTGCTCGAAGTGCTCGGTCTTTCCGAAGAAGCCAGGGAAACCCTGATGCGGTACCTCATTCGAGGGGACTATGTCGGGTTTCGGCAGGTTCATACTAACTACGGCATCACGGAAGATGTACTCGGCTGGCTCGCTCAAGTCAATCCACTAGATCCGGGATCCCTCTCAGCCTTCCTTGCACACAGCCGGGACGACAATCCGACCACCCAGCGCGTGTGGACACTGTGGGACGAGTTGACGGAGTTTGCCTCCGTCTTGGCGTTACAGGGGTTGACTGAACACCTGTCTTTCGACTTCACGTTGACTCGGGACTTGTCATATTACACAGGAATCATCTTCGAAGTGTTCGTGCCTGGCGTCGGCGCGCCGGTTGCACTGGGCGGCCGCTACGACGACCTCCTTGCGCAGTTTGGTTCTCCCGCGCCTGCCGTGGGCTTCACGTTTGAAGTGGAGCGGCTGCTGACCGCACTGACGGATGGCCGCTGGCTGGCCGAGTCCATGGGGAAGGGGGACGTGAGATGATCACCATCGCTTTGGCGAAAGGTCGCACGCTGGAAGGCATCCTGCCATTGTGGACGGCAGCAAATCTGCCTGTGCCCTCAGACTTGGATGACAGCCGCGCCCTGGTGTTTGAAGAATCATCGGAACAATACGGCATTGTCCGGTTTTTGCTGGCCAAGCCGGCAGACGTCCCGACATACGTGTCTTTTGGCGTGGCGGATATCGGCATTGTCGGCAAAGACGTCCTTATAGAAAATCCGAAAGACGTTTATGAGCTGTTGGATCTGCGGGCGGCCCAGTGCAAACTTTGCGTGGCCGGCAGGCCTGAGGACAAAGACACGCGTCCACGCAGGGTGGCCACGAAGTACCCACGATTGGCAGACCAGTATTTCCGCAGTCAGGGGGTCTCGGTGGAGTTGATCACGCTCAGCGGTTCCATTGAGCTGGCAGCGGTGATTGGACTGGCCGACAGGATTTTTGACTTGGTCCAAACCGGCGCAACATTGGCTGCCAACGGCCTGGTGGTGTTTGACGAAGTACTCGACGTGTCAGCGAGGTTGATTGCCAATCGTTCGAGCTACCGTATGAAGCGGAACCTGATTGACGAGATAACCAGCCGTATCACGAGTGTGTTAGGAGCGGAGGTGGAGAGATGAAGATTCAACGGGCATCGGCGGCTGCGTGGCGATGGAAAAGGGAACAAGGAATGGACAAGTCGTTGGCGGATGGTGTGGCGCGCATCGTGCAGGCTGTTCGTGCCAATGGGGACGCAGCTGTACGTACGTTTACAGCGCAGTTCGATGGGGTGGTTGCCGCAGATCATCCGTACTTTCAACTGCGTGTCCCCCACGATGCACTCACTGAGGCCTGGTCTCGGCTCAGTCAGGATTTACAAGGGACGCTGCAACGCGCAGCGGAACGGATTCGCCACTTTCACGAACTGCAGAAGCGAGGCGATATTGAATACATCGGGGAAGACGGGGAACGGTTGGGGATGACCTGGCGGCCTCTCCAACGGGTTGGTGTCTACGCACCGGGCGGTCGAGCCGCATACCCTTCCACCGTGCTGATGAACGTGATTCCCGCGCAGGTTGCTGGCGTTGAGGAAATTGTGTTGGTGTCGCCACCACAGCCGGACACGGGGTACCCACATCAGCTCGTCTTGGCCGCTGCGCACCTGCTCGGCGTACAGGAAGTCTACCGCATGGGCGGCGCTCAGTCGATTGCGGCGCTCACATATGGTACGGAAAGTATTCGTCCGGTGGACAAGATTGTCGGGCCCGGCAACGCCTATGTGGCCTATGCGAAGCGAATGGTATCGGGGGACGTGGGCATTGACAGTATAGCCGGCCCAAGTGAAGTGTTCATTGTGGCAGACGCTTCGGCCAATCCCTCGTACGTTGCTGCAGACATGCTGGCTCAAGCCGAGCACGATCCACAGGCTGGCGCCGTCTGCATCACCACGCACGCGCCCTTGGCGGATGCAATCGAGGCTGCTCTTTCTGAGCAACTTCAACCGTTGCCGCGGCGTGAGGTTGCCGAGGCATCTCTGGCGGCGTGGGGAGCCATCGTGGTGGCTGACAACCTGGACCAGGCGGTCGCGGTGGTCAATGCGGCAGCGCCGGAGCATGTGGAGTTGATGGTGCACGACCCAGACACTTGGCTGAAGAACATCCATACCGCCGGTGCCGTGTTCCTCGGGCCGTACACACCGGAATCGGTCGGCGATTACTACGCGGGCACCAACCACGTCCTGCCAACGTTTGGGACCGCGCGCTTTGCATCGGGGCTTGGTGTGGACGATTTCGTTCGGCGCATGTCCTACGTGGAATACGCGAAGCATACGCTCCACGCGCACGCAAAGGACATTTGTACGTTGGCCCGCGCGGAAGGGTTGCAGGCGCACGCCCGCGCTGTGGAGATTCGGATGGAGCAGGAGGAAGAAAGATGAGTGAACGAAATCAGCCGAGAGAGGCGAGGATTGATCGCGTGACGGGCGAAACGTCCGTTGAGCTCACCCTTCGCCTCGACGGCAGCGGTCAAACAGCGCTCGATTTTCCAGTTCCGTTCTTGCGTCACATGTTGCACCTGTTTGCGGCACACGGCCACTTTGATCTCTTCATTCACGCGACAGGCGATGTAGATGTGGATGATCACCACCTGGTCGAAGACATCGGGTTGTGTCTCGGTAAAGCGTTGCACACTGCGCTGGGCGACAAGCGGGGCATCCATCGATACGGAGAACGCCACACGCCGATGGACGAAACGTTGGCAAGAGCGGTGATAGACTTGTCCGGGCGTCCCGCGTTTGTTCTGCTGGGGGAGATTCCGGCGGATCGAATTGGGACGTTTCCTACGGAGTTGGTGCGTGAGTTCTTTAAATCATTTGCCAACGAGGCGCGGATGGCGCTGCACCTGGCGATACTCTATGGAGAGAATAGTCACCACATGGCAGAAGCCCTGTTCAAAGCGACTGGCGCAGCCTTGCGGCTGGCGGTAGCGCCGGACAACGGCGGTGTGCCGAGCACGAAAGGGGTATTAGAGTGATTGCAGTCTTGGACCTTGGCATCGGCAACCTCTCGAGCGTGCGAAGTGGATTTGCACGGGCTGGCGAAGACACTGTGGTCGTCGCTCGCGGTGCGGATTTCGAGGCGTTGAAGGCGGATAGGGACGATTTAACTGGCGTCATTCTGCCAGGCGTGGGCGCGTTTGGCGACGCCATGTTTCAGTTGCGGGTCTCCGGGCTGCTCGCAGCGGTGCGAAACGTGGTAAGGGAAGGCCGACCGTTGCTTGGGATCTGCCTAGGGATGCAGCTCTTGTTCTCGGTCAGTGAAGAGCATGGATCGCACGTGGGATTGGGCGTTTTCCCGGGGAGTGTCGTGCGCTTTAGCGACAGCGTGAAAGTCCCTCACATGGGTTGGAACGAACTCAGGCAAGTGGCCGACCACCCATTGCTATGCGGCGTACACAAAGGAGATTTCGTGTATTTCGTGCATTCATACTACGCCGTGCTGCAGGAACCCCGTCACTTGCTGGCTGGGGCCGATTACGGAGGAACCTTGGTGCCTGCAGTGGTGGGCAAGGGCAACGTCTACGGCGCGCAGTTTCACCCGGAGAAGAGCGGTGAAGTCGGTGAGCAAATTCTCCGCAACTTCGTTGAGATCTGCCGAGACTGGCAGGCAGAGGGAGGGCTAGCACATGGCTGAACCCATGCAAACCTTTGAACTGTACCCGGCCATAGACATTCTCGGCGGCCGCTGCGTTCGGCTGTTACAGGGGGACTACGACGCCAAGACGGAATATAGTGCCAACCCAGTCGACGTCGCAGAACGGTGGATCCGACAAGGAGCGAGATGGCTGCACGTGGTGGACTTGGACGCGGCCAAATCAGGGGTTCCAGAGAATGTCGATGTCATTGCTGACATCATCCAGAGAGCCGCCCAGGCGAACGTGTCTGTGCAGGTAGGCGGCGGCATTCGCACGGTGGAGGCCATGCAGCGTTGGATGGACTGTGGGGTCAAACGGTGCGTCGTTGGGACAGCCGCAACCCGGATTGAATGGGTCACGGCTGTGGTTGACCGCTTCGGGAGCGACGCATTGGTGGTGGGCCTCGATGGCCGCAATGGAAAGCTCGCAGTCAAGGGGTGGCTAGAGCAGACCGAAACGTCGCTCATGGACCTGGCGAAGACACTGCACGGAGTCGGGGTGAGGCACGCCTTGGTCACCGACGTGGAACGGGATGGGACATTGCAAGGGGCGAATTTGCTACTCGCGGCAGAGATCCAGAACACCGGCATCCAAGCGATTGCCTCCGGTGGCATTCGAAATCTTGAGGACGTCCTGGCAGCGAAGGCGGCAGGGCTTGCCGGAGTCATCGTGGGCAGATCCATTTACGATGGAACACTCTCTCTGGCGGAGGCGTTTGCAGCCCTGCAGGAGGTGAAGTCATGCTGACGAAACGGATTATCCCATGCTTTGACGTACTGGATGGGCGAGTCGTGAAACACGTGGGGTTCCTGGAGAACCGCCGGGACGCGGGCGATCCGCTTGCTCTCGCCGAACAGTACTCCCGTGAAGGTGCCGACGAATTGGTATTGCTCGACATCTCCGCCTCCGAAGAAGGGCGGCTGGCCACGCACCGAGTTGTTGCGGAGGTTGCCGATAGAGTGAACATTCCGCTCACGGTTGGAGGGGGTGTGTCTACGGTCGAAGACGTCCGCGCCCTGCTCTTGGCTGGCGCCGACAAAGTGTCCATCAACACTGGGGCCGTGCGCAATCCGCAGTTGATCAAGGAAGCCGCTCACCGCTTTGGGGAACAGTGCGTGGTCGTGGCTATCGACGCAAACTTAAACGCCAAATTGGGCACCTATGAAGTGATGATCAAGGGCGGAAAAGTCGGAACGGGCATGGACGTCATTGCGTGGGCGCGCCGCGTCACAGAACTGGGAGCGGGAGAAATTCTACTCACGAGTTTTCGCCAGGACGGAACTCGTGAAGGGTACGATCTCACGCTTACCAAAATGGTGTCGGAAGCGGTGAACGTGCCAGTGATTGCGAGCGGGGGAGCCGGCAAGAAGGAGCATTTCTGGAAAGTGCTCACGGAAGGAAAGGCCGACGCGGCGCTCGCGGCCAGCGTCTTCCACTTTGCGGAGACCTCCATCGGTCAGGTTAAGTCCTACTTGAAACAGAAAGGGGTGCCGGTGCGATGGAACGCGAAGTGGGTCAACTGACGGCAACGGCGCTCGAAAGCGTCCGGTACGATGTGCAAACGGGGCTTGTGCCTGTGGTGGTCCAAGATCAAGCGACGGGAACTGTGCTAATGCTGGCTTACGCGAATCGGGAGGCATTGAAACGCACGCTTGGCACGGGCCAAGCGTGGTTTTGGAGTCGGTCTAGAGGCGACTATTGGCACAAGGGAGCCACGAGCGGAAACGTACAGCGTGTGGTGGAAGTTCGCCTGGACTGCGACGGGGATGCCGTACTGTATTTGGTGAACCCGGCCGGACCGGCTTGCCACACCGGAGAGTACAGTTGTTTTTATCGGTACGTCGAACACAAAGGGGAGACTACCGACGAGTCGAGGCAGCCTGACGAAGCCGTGGAGGCATGGGACGATACGATGTCCCGTGCGGAAACAGGTCACACTTCCGCCTTGAACGCGGGTGAAGTCGCTCGTGCTGCGTCTTCGGACGATGACTGCGGACTTCTCAGCGAGACGCTTGTTCACCTGTGGACGGTTCTGACCGACCGATGGGAGAATCGCCCTCAAGGATCGTATACGACGTACCTGTTTACGCATGGAATCGACAAGGTGGCCAAAAAGGTCGGCGAAGAAGCCGTGGAAGTGGCGATTGCTGCAAAAAATGCGGTTCAGTCCGAGGCAGGTAAGGCTGAGCTTGCGGAAGAAAGTGCGGATCTGTTGTATCATTTACTGGCACTGTGGAAGTTGGCCGGGATGTCTCCAGCCGATGTCTGCCAAGTGTTACAGAGGCGAGAGAGATAAGTCGTGGGTTTTGTGAAATCCGCATCGAATCGTCACCATCGGGGAGAAGGAGCAGGGTATGAACATACACGGCGTCGAGGTCAAAGGGGTACTGGTGGACGAGGAAACCCGGTGCGAGCACTATCACACGGACAAGGACATCATTGCTATCAAGTTCCCGTGTTGTAACACGTACTATCCCTGTTACGAATGCCACGTTGTGGTGGCGGATCATCCGGCTGCAGTGTGGCGGAGGGATCAATTTCACGAACGTGCCATTCTCTGTGGTGCATGTGGACATGAACTGACCATTGCGGAGTACCTGGCGTGTAACTACGTGTGTCCGGTGTGTCAATCAAAGTTCAATCCGGGGTGTGAAAATCATTACCCCTTGTATTTTGAAACGCCATCCAGTCGACAATAATCCTGTCGGCTGGATTTTTTGCTTGTCACGTGCTAAGGTGTTCAGCATACAGAAATGATGATGACTGCCTGAGACACCCTGTTTTGAACTTGTGGATATCGGAATTTTGCAAATCGTTCACATGAAAGTTTGTAACTTCGCGAGGAATTACAGCGTCTATTCATATAAATACTGTATGTAGTGTATCGAGAAAGGAGGTCCGAAGTCATGGAGCTTGAGTTCAACCACATGGTGAACGAAAAGGAGACCTATTGCACCTGTCCACATTGTGACGAAGTCTTTCGTATCAGCACGCTCAAACTCCAAACCGGTCTTCCGGTGGCTGAATGCCCTCATTGCCTGCGTAGGATAGAGTTCCCCTCTGTGGACGCTTAAGCTCTGTTTGCCAAACGAACGGATGGAGGGTGACGCGACCGTCACCCTCCACTTTGACTAGGCCTCACGAACTCGTAGAATGTGTTCAGACGTCAGAACTGTATCGGGGATGCAATGAAGTTCTATGGACGTACTGAACCTCCGGCAAAAAAGAGCATTCCATCCTTTTGAATCGAGACTCGTATATTCCGAATTGGTGCGCGTGTTGAGGTGTTCCGAACGTACCATTCGCAATGACTTCAAGGTCATTGACCAATGGCTGAAGCCTTTCCACGGCTACATTCATCGAAAAACCAACGCTGGGGTCCGGTTGTATATTGAGGCCGACAAGCGAGTCGAGCTGCTCCGCCAACTTGGACAGGTACCTATCGATTCGGCTGACGCCGATAATAAGACAACAGTGGACATCATCCAACACCTCTTTACGCAAAGGCGGACGGTGACAATCCAAGAACTTTCAGATATGTTCTACCTCTCCAAGAAAGCGATTCGCAGTCGGTTGGATGAAGTCGAAACGTGGCTCGATCGATTTTCCTTGAAACTGGTGCGCAAGCGGCACAAGGGAATCCAGGCAGTTAGCGACGAACGAAGTTGGCGCTTCGCTATGGCTTGTCTGGCGAAGGAAGCGAACACGTTATTTCTGCCATGTGAAAAATTGATGTGGTCAAACATTGCATCGAAACACACGTGAAAGGCCTCCGCATTGCCGATGAGGCCATGTATCATCTCACCATTCACGTCCTGAGCACCATTCGTCGCATCAAACAAGGCTGAGGCAGGCAAGGCGGCGTTTACAATGGGACTTTGGGAATTACGGAAGGTGTCATTCCATTTGCAGCTGCGGATCCTCTGCGAGTGATTCCAAGCATTATGATTGGTTCCATGGTCGGTTCCGTGATTGCAATGCTATCTGGTGTCACGGTGTCACACGGTGGCCCCATCGTTGCTGTGGTACGGGCTGTGGACAACGTTCCGATGTTCTTTGTGGCCATCCTAGTTGTTGGCATCATAGTCACCGCTCTCCTCGTAATGTGCTGAAAAAAGAAGTGACAGATTAAGGGGATGCTGACGTTGAAACTGGCAGATCTTATCACTCCTAAACTTGTCACACTGCAGTTGTCTGGAACCACGCGGGAGGACATCGTTTTAGAAATGGTGCAAGCCTTGGATGAACAAGGACGCTTGAACGATAAACAGGGATTTACAGAAGCTGTTTGCGAACGGGAGAAGGAAGGCAGTACCGGCATTGGGTTTGGCATCGCCATTCCACATGGAAAAACGAATGCGGTCCCCGAGCGTGGTCTTTGGCAAGAAGCCACAGGGCGTGATTGGAACAGTCTGGACGGAGAGCCTGCGCACTTGGTGTTTCTGCTGACCGTGCCTGAGAGTCGCGCAGGGAACGAACACCGAAGATCTTGCAAATGCTTTCGCGAAAATTGATTGACGACGATTTCCGCAACGCCTTGTTGGAGGCCTCCACCAAAGATGCTGTCATGGAACTGCTTAGTACAATTGAGTAACACTCAACAGAGGATATGAACAACAAAGGGGCTGTTCCAAAAGTGCCGAAAGCACTGAGGGTCAGTCCCTTTGCATTTGGGCTTGGAAGGTGCAGGAAGAGTGCAAATTGGAAGACTGGCATTAACCTCGACACCATTCCTCCGCAGCAGCGTCTAAGTACGTGAAGACATCGTTCAAGCGTTGAACCTCTGCGTGGAGGGAAGAAACCATGTGGTTCAGGTGTCGTTGTCTTGCGGCCAGCGCGCGGTGAACCTCGGTGGGCGCGGGGCCACCTGGCAACTTGCGTACCTTGACAAAGTAGACAGGGTCCATGGCTCGTTGGACGATGTCCGGAGACAGCTGCAGCGGATGCCCTATCACCAGGGTGGCGGCCTCGTCAATCAAGGCGCTCGTAACTTGTGAACCATCCAGTTGCCTTGCCATCGCAATCTTCACCACGTGGCTGACAATCGAATGAGAACTTCGGAATGGAATGTTGGCTTCTCGAACCAATGTGTCGGCGAGCTCTGTGATGGTAGCAAAGCTGTGTTTGGCGCGGTTCAGCAATAACTCCTTGTTCACATCCACCGTCCCGACAACTGCAGCACAGAGGCGCAGGATCTGATCCGATAGGCGGAGACCTTGCCAAAGATGAGGCTGCAGGTCGTCCTCTGTGTCCACGATGTCGCCAAACGGGCGTATTATGAAGCATTTGGATGACAGTGGTACAACGTCCAACTCCACTAGAGCTGAGAGAGCGAATGTGTTCCAAAGACACTGGGTTCCTTTTTTGAGGCATGATGGAACTGATCTGCACGTAGGGGTCCGCAACCCGAATGGCCCCAAATTCCTGTGTAGACCACAGCAGCAGATCCTGGACAAAGCGCCCAATCCCAATAAACAGCACCTGCAATGCCGCTGCTGTTTCTCCCAGGTAGTCGGCCCCGCCGATGGCGTCGTATGAGTTCTCTACCAGATCATTGAATCCGAGTAGTTGCGCCACCCGTTCCCGATTAATTGGAAAGCCGGAGGTGGTCAAGGCAGCCGCCCCAAGTGGACTGTGGTTACAAGTGCTATAGGCAGCTTGCAGACGTTTGATGTCCCTGGCAACGGAATCAAAAACTGCCGTCAAGTAGTGGGCGAACGTCATCGGTTGGGCTTGTTGGGTATGGGTATAACCGAGCATGATGGTGTCGACATGCTGACTCGCCGTATCTACCAGCGCCTGTAAGAATGCGCACGCGGATTGGATGGTATCCAACAGCTTTTGACGAAGCGTCATCCGGTACATGGCGACGCCCATGTCGTTACGGCTACGCGCGAGATGTAAACTGCCACCAATCTCTCCGGCAGTTTGCATAATTTTACTCTCGACCAAAAAGAACAGGTCTTCGAAACGACCATCGTAGGTCGTTTCCTGCAATTTCGGAATATCCAGGGTTTGAATCGCCTTCATGATCAATTGGGCTTCATGGCGTTTGAGTAGGGATTGTTCAACCATCATGATGAGGTGTGCTTTGTGGATTGCGAGCATGGGGTGTAGAAGAACTGTCTTTGCGTTGTCGTAGGCGGGAACGAGTACGACTTCGGCATAAGTGGCGCCAGGGAACGAATCGCCTTCACGGCTCAGAATGGCCTCTTTCAACTTCATCTCATTGGCCTCCTCGTGGGAGCGTTCATCTGTTCTCTATGGTTGAACCACATAGCTGGTCTAGTATGCCATCGCCTGATGAGCAGGCTCCGTCTGCTGACTGAAACAGGCGAGAGGTGAATCCGCATTCGCGTTGCCAAGTTATTTGCCAATCTAAATATATGGTTCGGAATTGATGAATAAGTTATTGTTGACAGCTGTTTTTCTACTCGACCAGAATTCATCTACTGTTACATAATTTCATTAAATTGAGATTTCTAGATGATATGTAGATTGTAAATTCGCTGAACTGGAGGTCGAATCAAGAGGGGGACTTAAAATGAATCGCAGGATAGCGAAGCTAGGTGCCGTCGGCACCGCCACCCTGCTTTCGACAGGCATCGTCGTCGGTTGGTAACAGCGGGATCGATTCAAACCAAGTGACCATTACTTACAGGCAGTAGAGTTACCTGCAACCGATTCCGCAGGACTTAATGAGCACGGAGGATATCAAGAATTACTACATATCAATGGTGCAGACTTTGGCATTGATGGGGAGTACTACGTGTTTCCGATTGCGGTTCGAACGTTGGCACGGTTCTACAACAAGGACTTGTTCCAAAAAGCTGGACTGGAACCGAGCCCTTCCGCGTCACCTCGGCAAGTCTGTGAAACGATGGCGATTTTTGTGGCGGATGGTGACTTCTACGCTACGACACTTGCGAATAAGCTGGGGATTAACACATCCGGCACCTGGATTCGCGCTGGGCTGGCACCGTACAACACGGACTATGAAGTCGATGCGTTCATTGACGCGACTAGAGCGTGGTACGGGTGCGAAACCATAGCGCAGCCCGGCGCGCACGTGCATCCTGACCTTATCCGATTTGCAACAAGCGCTCCAGAGGGGCCAGGAATCGCTGCAATTCCAACTCGCGTAGTGTCTGTGCAGCACGCTCCAACTGCAACTGCAGTCTGCAGTCTTCCAAGGTCAGCGACAAGGGTACGTCTGTCACAATGGCGGCGAGTTTCTTGCTGAGCAGGGCCAGGTCACGGTGTGCCTCAAGCTTGTCCCGCAACTTTCCTTTCATGGTATGGCAGTTTTCAAGCAGATTCTCAACGCTGCTGTATTCCGAAAGCAGCTTCAGTGCGGTCTTTTCACCGACGCCCGGCACGCCTGGAATGTTGTCGCTCGAGTCGCCCATCAATCCTTTCAAGTCAATCCACTGCGCCGGTGTGAGTCCATACTGCTCGCGGAGTGTGTCTGGCGTGTATAAGTCCACCTCTGTGATGCCACGTTTCATGATGGCGACGGTGACGTTGTCGCGCACCAATTGCAGGGCATCCCTGTCACCGGTCAATATGAGAACATCGTGCCCCTCATCGGAAGCGCGGTAGGCGAGTGTGCCGATAATGTCGTCCGCTTCATACCTTTCGTCGAAGTGCTGGGGAATCCCAATGGCTTCGAGGACGTTTTGCATGGTGGTGAATTGGGGGTGCAGTTCGTCCGGGAGTTCCCCGCGCGTGCCTTTGTACTCGGAGTAAAGCTCCCGGCGAAAGGTATCCCGCGAGACGTCCCATGCCACAAAGGCGTACTTCGGCCTCACGCGCTCCAGGGCGCCAATCATCATATTCAAGAATCCAACCACGGCATTGGTGTAAACGCCTTGCGTCGATTGCATCAAGCGCCGTCCGTAGGCACTCGCAAAAAATGCACGAACAAGGATAGATGAACCATCCATAATCAGAAAATCCGCTTGTTTCACGAGAACTCTCCTTTGGTTGACAGTTCCTTCATTATAGCAGACCAGTGGATTTACATGGCTCACAAATCGTGGTACATTGAGGGCATCAATTGCATAGTTAGGCGCTAGGGGTGCCATGATGGCTGAGAAGCGAACGGATCGCTAACCCTTTAGGACTCGATCTGGGTAATACCAGCGGGAGGAAGTGCCACAGACCTGATTCGGATAGTGTGCCTCTGTGATGCGCCAGTGCATTTGCAGAGGCTTTTTTACGTACACCGTTGGTCGTGGCTAATGGAGCGCCAGAAACCAAGGGGGGAATCATTACATGTGGAAGTTGCGAGACATTGTCGTCACGGTAATTTTGTCGGTTGTCTGCGGTGCCATTTACATGGGATGGGACTGGCTGGCCACGGTGACAGGAGGCGCGTCTCCATGGCTGCTTGGGCTCATGAACGGTGTTTGGTGGATTGCGTCTGTGTTGGTCGCTTATATTGTGCGTCGTCCGGGCGCGGCTTTTTTGGGAGGTGCGGTCAGCGCCTTGTTTGAGTGGGCGTTCGGAAGTCCATACGGGGCGGGGGCGCTAATCTCAGGGCTCGTTCAAGGTGGCGGAGCCGAAGTGGGTCTGTTGTTGTTCGGCTGGAAGCGGTACAGCACATCTGTTCTGATGTTTGCCGGCGCATTTGGAGGGGTAGGAAATATTATCCAGTGGTATTTCCAATACGGAGGTGGCCAGTATTCGCTGGTCAACCAGATTGGTTACATCATCACCACGCTCATCAGCGGTGCCATCCTCGGTGGCTTGTTGCCGAAGTGGATTGATGACGCGCTGTATCGGACCGGGGCTCTCCGCAATTTTGAAATTGGCAAGCAAAAGCGGGCGTTGTCGAAATGATTGACCAGCGTGAACTCCGACAAAAGGCTCTCCCGTTACAAACCCGGGAGAGCCTCATCCACTTTGAAGATGTGTCCATCGCATTTGAGGAACTTAGCAAGCCTGTGATTCACGACGTGTCTTTGCAAGTTCGGGAAGGTGAGTCGGTGCTCTTTCTTGGACCGAGCGGTTGTGGCAAGAGCACGTTGGCGATGCTCTGCGCGAGACTCATTCCTTCGTCCGTCGAAGCACAGGTGAAGGGCGAATTACACTATCATCCGTCGCTTTGCAGTACTGGCGGCATCGGGTACGTATTCCAAGATCCGGATGCTCAGTTTTGCATGATTCATGTGGACGACGAAGTGGCGTTTGGCCTTGAAAATGTTGGAGTACCCCGCGATGACATGCGTTCTGTGATACGTGCATCTCTCGAGTCTGTGCATCTGGACGTGCCGATGGACGCACAGCACGCGACGTTTTCTGGTGGGATGAAGCAGAAACTCGCCGTGGCGTCAGCCTTGGCACTTAAGCCAAAACTATTGATCTTTGACGAACCAACGGCGAACCTGGACCCACTTTCCACCCGAGTGGTCTTTGAGCAGATTGCACGCCTGCATGAGCAGGGGCAGACGCTGATTGTCATTGAACACAAGTTCGATCCGCTGCTCCCGCACATGGACACCGTCGTCCTTTTCGACCGGGACGGCAGCGTCCGCCGCGTGGGGCCTACCCGTGAAGTGCTCACGGAGGAATGGGCGTGGATGGTTGACGCCGGTGTGGTTCCCGCCTGGAAGGGCAAGCCTACGTGGTTGGTCACGAACGCCCGCTCTGCACTGGAACCCGCTCATCAGCCGTTACAACCACGACAACGGGGCAGGTCCGTTCCAGTGGACAAACCCGCCATATCTCTACACGGGTTGTCCTTGCGGTACGGCGAGCGTCTAATCTGGTCCAACGTAGACCTGATGATTCCCGTCGGGGCATTCGTCGCGGTGGTGGGACCGAACGGCGCAGGGAAGTCGTCCCTGTTGCAGGTGATGGCGGGGTTGCAAAAGCCCGCGTCAGGCCATGTCACATGGTTCGGGCGAGCGCTCAAGGATTTATCTGCAACGGAAAAGCAGCGGATGCTCTCCTTCTGTTTTCAAAATCCAGAATATCAGTTTATCTACGAACGGGTTGGCGATGAGTTAGCCAACGGCGTGGTCCAGGGAGACTTGCCGCCGCAGGTGACTCGGTTGCTGGAGGAGTTCGGATTAGCCGGGTTGGAAGACCATAGTCCGTTCGCATTGAGCCAGGGCCAGAAGCGGCGCCTGAGCGTGGCGGCCATGGTGCGTGAAGAGCACGACCTCTACCTGTTGGATGAACCTACATTTGGTCAGGACGCACGAACGCAGCTGGCCATTCTCGAGAGACTCGCGCAACTGCAGGACCAAGGCAAGACCGTCGTCATCACCACACACGACATGGACCTCGTGCGAACCTATGCGACCCATGTGGCTGTGCTGTGTGACGGTGGTATCGCGTTTTTCGGCTCGCCAGACGACCTGTTCGAGCGTCCTGACGTACTGCGCCAAGCCCATTTGCTCGCTGACGTGGAAGCGTTGGAACCCGCACAGGAACAGCGGAACCAGCCAGAGAAACCGTGGAGAAAAGGATCTGACCACCTAGTGACCATCCGCGGCCAGCGCGGGCTATCAAAGTACTTGAATCCACCCTTGTCCATGCTCGCTGTGGTGGCCACTGTGTTGGTTGGCATTGCGGCGCGAAAACTCCCACAGACCCTGGCGCTGTTCGTCTGGGGTGTATTGTTGCTACTTGTGGTTCCAGGGCTGAGCCCACGGAAGGTGTTGAAACGTCTATCTCCTTTCCTCGGCTTTTACGTTTTGTACATTTGGACGTTTGCCGCCTTTTCAGCGGTTCCGCCGGGTGCAAAATCACTACATGTCCTTTGGTATCACATCAGTCTCCCTGGACTCATGACCGGCGTCGTACTGGCGTTTCGTATGTTGGCGGCTGTCGCAATGGGGGTACTTTTGGTCGCAAGCACCGAGATGACTTCGTTCATCGTCGGTGTGTGCCAAAACTTTCGCCTTGCCCCCAAGTTTGCTTACGGCATTCTTGCTGGATTGCGACTGGCGCCCTTGTTCCAGAATGAGTGGATGAAACTGCGACAGGCCAGGCAGTTGCGGGGCAAAGACGCACGTTGGCCGTGGATGCGTCCCGTCACGTATGCGCTGCCGCTCTTGACGCAGGCCATACGCATGAGTGAACGCGTCGCTACAGCCATGGAGGCGCGCGGGTTTGTCGGAGAGGCTGCGAATTCTGCACAGGGGCGAACTTTCTATCGGGTCATTCGTATTCATTGGTGGGACTGGGCGTACATGTTTGCGCTCCCAGGGGTAGCTCTCGCGCTCATTATCCTGTTCAAGTAGGCCGCTCAGGGTATAGTCTGCATTTGTCAAGAGATAGTGTTTGTCATCAAACTCAACGCACTGGCAAGACACAACACGGACCGAACAATGAATGGAGCGTCTCTTTCCATCTGCAAACACAATGGATGGAAGAGACGCTCTGTCTATCGTAGTTCCTGCTTCGGCCTGTCTGTCATCTATTACAATGGGCTTGGTTATGTCCCATACGTGGGGTCAGCGCTCGAAGAGTACGCCAATGCCATGAGTGTGTCATCCGTAACCATTCCTAGTGCCAAGACAACTTATGTTCAGTCAAATTACATTGCTTCAAGCCCTGACCGTATACTGGCACCTAATGTAAACTTCAATCAGGCAAAGGGACATATGTCGTATATCCAACAGTACGGATACACGGGGTCTAGAGGTGCTCAGGTTAAATTAATCGGATATGTCACTTACGCTACGTACATTCCAAGCGCAATGGGTGAAGGATACTTCAACCCGATGGAACCATGACACCAACTATTCAATAAAAATTTATTAATAATACAACCCGGTTGCATAATTAATGTTTCTCAGTGGCGTCTCTATCCTGCTTTAAGATAGTGGTTTCTACGTCAATGTGACGGTCTGGTTATACTGGTCTGTAATCACAGAAACAAGTTGAAGTGGCTTAGTTGTTAACAGGTAGACAGGATTGTTTGGACTACCAAAGACAATATCCTTAACTATACCGTTGTTACCTTGTGATGATGTAGCGATCATTGATGCAGGTGATACTACCCAAACAACACTTGGCGTTTGAAATTTCGTACACGTTTAGGTGCTGACTGGATGCTGTTTTCCACCATACCCCTAAGTCCTTCTGAGATTCTTGATAAGATAGTTTGTTCCATGATGTGTTCGTTAGCCAATATGTATAGTCCGCCGTCCTTCCACGCTGTCCCACATAAAGTACCTAAGAAAACTCATTTGGATTATTCTTTACTTGCTTATCATGGTTCACCTGCCATTGCCCAGTACTCTCCGGATTAAAAATTTTCCATGGGGGATTGTCTTGATTTTGTGTTGCACACCCCGTGACCAGGGCCACTACCCCAAGCAAGGTTGCTATTATGCTCTTCAACTGCGTTTCCCCCTGTGGTATGGTCAATCGAAATATTTAAAATAGTATGGTAATTATGGCTTGACTTCTACCACAGTTAAATCGTAGTGCTATTGATATAATCCTGAGTTCTATGTTCAGTATAATTTGTATTGGACTCCCCAATAAATCTGCATTACAGATAATAACCCCTTGTTTCTGTATCCTGAAGAATATCAGTAAATCTGTTCTTCCGCAATCATACCAAGTTGGTCTCCAAGCTGAGCTGTGATGGCATCCGCATTGAACGCATCTATCCATTTCTTTCGTCGCACACGAAGGTTCTGCAATACCTGCTGTACGGCTCGCACGTGACGCCCGTCTTGGTCGGGGATCTCCACGACCGCCGTTCCAAGTTTGTCCGCGGCAATCCGCTGTAATTCTTCCACAACGAAGGATTCCAGGATTTCGTGTTTCCACATCTTCATATTGCATGTTCTCTTGTGGCGGCGAGCTGCAAATGTAACCATGGTAGTCGTTGACGCCTTCACTGAGTCCGGCGTGTACGGTACGTCTGATCATCGGATCTCCACACATGCCGCAGCGTAGTACCCCGACGAGGGGATGAATACCAGTGCCACTTCGAGGAGGGACGCGACGGTGTTGCTTCATCAGTTGTTGCGCACGGTTGAATGTTTCCTCCGAAATGATGGGCCCATGGTCGCTTTTCGCAATGACCATCTATTTGTCTGAAAACTTGGATTTGTTTCCGTATCGGACGTAACCGCAGTAGACTGGGTTTTTGAGCGTGTGATGGACAACCTTCATAGATCACTCGCCCCCGTTGCGAGGCCGGGGAACATGATTCTCTGGGGTATTGAAATGCTTTACAATCCGGCTGATTCCGTTTCCTGCGTTGTACAAATCAAAAATGCACTAACCATTTCGTCACGCAGTGTATACCCGTAAGGAGGTGAGTACTTTCCTTCTCGCACCATTTGCGCCTGGCCAAGATGGACGCGCTCGCCGATGGTTTCCCGTTCCCACTGCCCAAGGGCTCCGACGATAGTGATAAATAGTCGCCCCATCGCCGTCGTGGTGTCGAATACTTCTGTGGTGCTCTTAAACCCGATGCCCGCCTCCTCGATGCGTCAAGGGAGTATCCTTCCTGCTCCTCTGAGATGACTCGCGTGTAGATGGCCACCCGCATTCAATCACCTCATCCTAGTCTACGGCAGCGGGTCTGCTCGGATGCAACGCCATTGATTGGTTAGAAAGTGACCAAGCGAGTCGGACATCGCGTAGTATGGGGGGATGGAGATGGAAGTCAAAGTAAGTACGGTTGGGGAATTTACACACGAACATGCTCGGGGCATCCTCGTGCTCTCCAACCATATATGGGAACAGCATCTCCAAGAGCAGGCGAACGATGAACAGTCTACGCAGCCCAAGTCGACAGATTAACGCCAGGCGGCACCGTCGTCCGTGTGTTGATGAGGGTGACGCACGTGGCGTGTCTCATTCATCGAACACAACAAGAGAAGGCCGACATCGTCGACCTTCTCCCGAGCTCGGGACAGTCTGTTGGAGTGGAAGGGAGGTGTGTTTGGTTGTGTGTTGGGCGTACGATTCGTTTGAATTGCCAGAGCTAATCCAGTGTATGTTCACGGGAAAGAAGTTGTCAGGGCGTAAGGCGTGTAGGAAACCACACCCATGCACAGAACGATTTTAGTTTTCTTGCAAGCTGCTCAGCGGGACCTCCTGCTCGTTTTGCGGCTGATCCAGTGGGTAAATTCGCGCTGTTTCCTTCTGCTGATTCACACGTTGAATGTAAACCGGAACGCCGTTGTAAGTTACGTTCGCCATTACCGATGAAGCAGCAATTTCTTGTGCACGTTGTGCGTTCATCTTCATAACCTCCATGTTTTCTCTCGTGTTTTCTTTCATGGTACACATCGTTGAGTCTGCCCCGGCAGATAAGGACCGTATGCGTAAAAGTTTGCCGCGTCGTTGTACCGCTCACATTTCTGGTATCGATTGCGACTACCGTGACCATCAGGTTGAAGGGCGATGACGCGACGGCTTTGGTTGGCGGCGCCAGCCTATGGTTGTTCATCGTCATTGCGTTCTTGGAATACCGGATGAAGGTATACGAAGCGGTGATGAGGGAATTTGTAGGAAGGATTCACGTTCTCCGTCAAGATTTTTGCAACGGTGAGTCCGATAGCAGGATTTTTCTTCATGGGAACTCCGGAAGTGTCTCCGCAGATTCTCGGCCAGGGTGCACCAAGATATTTGTTCGATCTTGGCTAGGTGCTTGCACCCACGTGCCACTGTCGGTCATTCCTGTGGCCATCATTATCGTCCTGGAGGGTATCATTGCGGGATTGGATGGATCGGGGTTTTCAGGGTTGGTACTGGTCGGTACCTTGGCACAAGCGCTTGGAACGACTAGGCAATATTTCCGTACTCGCTATGCTGGGATAGATTGGTTCCGTGTGGAGCGGCGGTAGCCAGGTACCATGGTCCTGGATGTGTCTGGCGTGACAGGGTGTAGTCCAGAGGAATTGACCCGGCGAAACTTCATTCCTGTCATAGCGGGCCTGGCCGTAGCCACGGTTGTCGCCATTGTGCTCATGTAGCATCCGTCGCGGCAGGTTCGTTGATGGAGTAGATGGGGCCCATCTACGTTTTCTGTGCAACGGATGAGACCGTTTTGGAGAAGATGTGTACGATGGACCAACTGCATTTCGATGCAGTTGGTTTTGGCTGCACACGGATAAGAGTGATATCATACAGACAGCAATCAAAGTGGTTGCAAGGGGTGGAGAGAATGAAATTTGACGCAGTTGATCAATTGTCTGTCAACGCCCTGCGTGCGTTGTCCATCGATCAGGTGGAACAGGCGAACTCCGGTCATCCGGGGTTACCCATGGGAGCAGCACCCATGGCATACGTGTTGTGGTCGCAGTTCCTTAATGTAAATCCAAAGGACCCTTCGTGGGCGAACCGTGACCGGTTTGTGCTTTCGGCGGGGCACGGATCTGCATTGTTGTACAGTTTGCTGCATCTGTCGGGATATGATCTGTCCATTGACGATTTGAAGCAATTTCGACAATGGGGATCAAAAACGCCCGGACATCCGGAATTCGGACATACGGTTGGTGTGGATGCCACGACCGGTCCGCTCGGACAAGGGATCTCGATGGCGGTCGGCATGGCCATGGCGGAACGCTTTCTGGCCGCAACCTTCAACCGACCGGGCTACAACCTGATGGATCACTACACGTACGTTCTGTGCGGCGATGGCGATTTGATGGAAGGTGTGGCGTACGAAGCCATCTCACTGGCCGGGCACCTGAAACTGAACAAGCTCATTGTGCTGTACGATTCGAACGACATTTCGTTGGACGGGCCGTTGGAATGGTCGTCCACGGAAGACGTGGCATCCCGGTTCCGCGCTTGCGGATGGAACGTCCTGCGGGTAGAAGACGGCAACAATTTGGAGGAAATTTACGCCGCCATCGAACAAGCGCGCCGTGTGACTGACAAGCCGACGATGATTGAGGTCAAGACCATCATTGGATACGGGGCCCCGACCAAGCAAGGAACGGCGGCTGCCCACGGTGCTCCATTGGGTGCTGAGGAAGCACAGAAAGCAAAAGCGACGTATGGCTGGAATCATGATCCGTTTTACGTGCCAGACGAGGTACGCCAGCGTTTCCAAGTGATTGCGAAGCGCGGTGCACAATTGGAGGCGGACTGGGAGGCTAAGCTGAAGGAATACGGCCAGGCGTTCCCGGAAGAAGCGCAGAAGTTCAACGATGCGCTGCACGGCAAGGTTCGCGTCGATTGGGACGCTGTGCTGCCTTCGTTTGAAGGTAGCGTGGCGACACGCGACGCGTTTGGCAAAATTGTCAACGCGATTGCACCACATATTCCGCATTTGGTGGGCGGATCCGCGGACTTGTCCGGCTCGAACAAGACGTTAATGAAGGATCTTGGTCACTTCAAACCGGGTTCGTATGAAGGAAGGAACTTCTTCTACGGTGTGCGCGAACACGCGATGGGCGCAATCCTCAACGGTATGACCTTGCACGGAGGCATCATACCGTTTGCTGGGACGTTCCTGGTGTTCAGCGACTACTTGAGGCCGGCGTTGCGGTTGTCCGCGTTGATGAAGCAACCGGTCATCCACATCTTCACGCACGACAGCATCGCCGTCGGTGAAGATGGACCGACGCACGAGCCTGTTGAGCAACTGGCTGCGCTGCGTCTGATACCTGGGTTCAAGGTGTTCCGCCCAGCGGACGCCACAGAGACGGGGCTTGCGTTCCGCTACGCGTTGGAGCATCGGGATGCACCAGTGGCGCTTGCACTCACGCGGCAGAAAGTGCCGACACTAGACGAGGTCAAGGCCAACCGTGCAGGTTTCGAGCGCGGGGGATACGTGTTGTATCAGCACGGCGCAGGAGACCAGTTGATCCTCATGGCCAGTGGCTCGGAAGTGCAATGGGCACTTGCTGCGGGCAAACAACTCGCCGCGCGCGGTGTGGCGGTGAGAGTCGTGAGCATGCCGTGCCTCGATGTGTTCGACGAACAGGATGCGTCGTACAAGGAAAGCGTGCTGCCTTCCCACGTCACCAAACGACTGGCCATCGAGATGGCGCATCCCATGCCGTGGTACAAATACGTCGGTAGCCAGGGCCGCGTGTTCGGCGTTGATAGGTTTGGCGCTTCGGCACCTGGGGACATTGTGGTGGAAAAGTACGGATTCACCCTGGAGAATGTGCTGTCCATTGCCGAGTCGGTATTGAACGGTCAATAACAGACGGATCAAAAAAGGCGTGCCACCCACAGCGGGGGGTACGCCTTTTTGGGATGGTGGGAATTATGTTCATGGTCCCATGGTTACCTTACGAATGATTTTGTCCAGCGTGCGGGTCGGTAAAATACCTTTCACCACAGGCATCACCTTGGAGTCAAACGGGACAGCGTACCGTGGTTTCGGAGAAGGAGATTTTACAGCCTGTAGTACGGCCTTGGCAATGACAATCGGTTTTGATCCACGGTCGGACGTGCGGTCCCTCCGGAATTTCTCGTACGCGGCCTTGTAGGGAGAGTCGGGGGACACCCATTCATCGATGGATTGGACCAAGGTGTTGCCGAAGTTGGTTTGTATGCTACCAGGGGCCACAGTGATGACATCGATGCCAAACGGACGTAACTCCATGCGCATGGCGTCGGAAATGGATTCGACAGCGTGTTTGCTGGCCGTATAGGCACCCATCAACGGGACAGTCACCTTTCCGACGACGGATGAGATGTTGACGATTTTCCCTCGGCTTCGCTTCTGCATTTCTGGCAGAAACGCCTGTGTTACAGCGACGAGACCAATCACGTTGGTCTCGAACTGTCTGCGCAATCGTTCAATCGGGATTTCCGCCATCGCACCACCTTCCGCGTATCCCGCGTTGTTGACGAGAACATCGATGCCGTAGCCATTGGTTAAGGCTAAGACTTCGTCTCGCAATTTGGCCACCGAGGCCTCGTCGCTAACGTCAGCCACCACCTGACGGATGGTCACGTTTCCTCGTTCCGCTGCTTGTTGCACATTTTGCAGTTTTTCTTCAGACCTTCCCGTGGCAATCACCTGGTAGCCTTCTAATGCAAACAGTACTGCGGTTGCCAAACCGATGCCGCTTGTGGCACCTGTTATCAAGACCCATCGCTGGTTCGCCATGTCCATCCTCCCATTCCCGGATTATTAATTTCGAATTTCCTCGCTATTCCTCAGCAAAGGTCCGAGATGCTCCTTGGCACCGGCAACGACAAAGCGAATCAGGCTATCCTCAAACGCCTTTCTATCCTTCGCTTCGATGTGATGTACCGCGTAGTGGGTCATGTTTGCAACCAGCGAAATCAACATCGCCACAGTCCATTCCACTTTGGGCAGGTCGAGAGGTCGAGCGTGGCCGTACAGTTTGGTGCGACGCCGTTCCAACGCCTGCACAAGCAAACCACCCAATTTGGAGTACAGGGCTTCTTCCCGCTTACGTAAAAACGCTTCGCCGCCGCCTGAAAAGAAGACGCTGATCATCGATTCATCGTCGTTATCAAACATGCGAAAAACAGCATGTACAACTTCGATGGTACATGCTTCCACGTCTTCAACCTCTTCCAGAATGGGGGCTATGCGCTTCCAGGTTTCTGATACCACTTCGTCAAACAGACAGGACAGCAAGTCCTCCAAGGAAGAAAAGTGAAGGTAAAAGGTACCGCGCGCGACGTTGCTCTCCTTAATGACATCTGCGATGGTGATGTGATCATAACCGCGTTCTTGAAACAACGACTTCGCCACGCTCAGAATGTGGGCTCGCCGCTGTTCTTTCGTCATGGGTTGTCGCATCCGGGTGCCTCACCGTCCTTGAGCGTTTTCGGTTTTTTTGATTTCGCTAGTTCTTGGTAGTAGTCCGCAATCAGTGAAAGAACTTTCTCGGTCAGTGGCTGTCCATGAATCGAGTCTGGATAAGCTATAAATGTTGGGCGCGTCCAAGCGGGATCTGACATGGGAATCACCGAAATTTGTTTGAACGCGGCGTCGCCGAGTGTGCGGCGCGGCAAGAACGACACACCGAGGCCATGGCTCACCATCGCCTTGATGCCGTCAATACTGTCAAGCTCCGCGCGAATGGTCGGAAACACGTTGGATTCAGCCAACAGGTTCATGACGCGTTTCCGGAACGGAGACGACGAGCGCCCGAATGCAATAAACGGTTCGTTAGCGAGCGCACGGATACCCGGAAAATTGTAAACCAAGTGGTGTTTCAGCGGAACGACCAAGTCAATCGCATCCGGCAGAAATTCCACCAGCTTGACGTGCGGATGGTATATGGGTTCGCCGAGGAAACAAAAGTCCACCTGGTGTGCGAGAAGCGCATTGACCATATCGTCGTACAGGCCCATTCTGACCTTCAGGTGGACGGTCATGTGTTTGGAGATTCGGAGCAAGCACTGCGGTACGTCTACGGAAACGAAGGCGCGTCCGGACATGATGCGTAAGGTTGGCGTTTCTGTCTGGTCTGGATGAAGCATTTGGTGTTCCAACGACACCATGTGCTCGGCCAAAGGTAAAAACCGCTGACCTGCGGTAGTGAGTTGGACGCCGTTAGCCGTGCGCACAAACAGTTCGTAACCAAGCATCCGTTCGAGTCGTTGCAAGCGCGTGGTGACGGTCGACTGTGACATAAACAGTTGTTCTGCTGTCCTGGATATGGAGCCCAGGCGCGCGATGGCCAAGAACAGCGCGATATCTTTGGTGTCCACGAAAACTCCTCACTTGCGCCAGCAATTTAGGAAATTATAGCATTCAGCAAAATCGCGATTCAACCTGGAGTGGGGTTGTAAGGTGCACCCCACTTACGGCGCCGCCCCATTTCGAAAGAAACAGGCGGGAAAACCTTGTGAAAGATTTATGAATTATCAGAATTTATATTGCCGAAGTATTTCCCGCCGCTTATAATGGCAACTATATTAGCGTTTTGTGAAACGTGTCCGAATAGGAGGTGACATG
Organism: uncultured Alicyclobacillaceae bacterium; assembly: GCA_963788285.1. GTDB lineage: Bacteria > Bacillota > Bacilli > Alicyclobacillales > Alicyclobacillaceae > Alicyclobacillus_A. The sequence goes on along the minus strand of CAWBGB010000008.1, from coordinate 301,065 downwards.
CATGACAGAGAAGGCGGAACATCAGAACTGCTCAATCTGCGGAGATCCACTGTACCTCGTCGAAGAGCGATTGAACGCGCTTTGTGAACATTGCACAGAGGCTTGGGAGCGCGAGAACGAAAGCCAGTGGTAAGGATTGAGTTTGACAAGGGAGGTCCGTAGGGCCGTGCAAACCTGTAGACAGAAAAGGCGTAGATCCGATGCGGATCCGCGCCTTTTTACGTGGATGACTTCATGCGAGTAACGAATCGCTTTCCACATCAATGGCTTTGTCGATGGTCGCGCCGCCCAGACAGACGTCACCGTCGTAAAGGACAACCGACTGCCCTGGGGTGATAGCTCGCTGCGGATGGTCAAAGACCACGCGGCACACGTCACCTTCAATGTACACCGTGGCTTTCTGATCCGGCTGCCGATAGCGGATTTTCGCTGTACACGTGAACTCTCGCGCGGGCGCCTCGCCGCGTACCCAGTGCATATCCGTTGCTAGCAACGCCTGTGCGTACAACTTTGGGTGATCATGCCCCTGTGCCACCAACAGCACATTGTTTTCGAGGTCCTTTCCGATGACGAACCATGGTTCGCCCGTACCGGATCCACCAATCCCCAGTCCCTGGCGCTGGCCGATGGTGTAGTACATCAGTCCATGGTGCGTGCCCTTATACTCTCCGTCCAAAGTACGAATTTCTCCGGCTTGTGCAGGCAGGTAATGGCTGAGAAACTCCCGGAAGTTTCTTTCACCGATAAAGCAAATCCCTGTGCTGTCCTTCTTCTTGGCGGTTGGCAACCCTGCCTCTGCCGCGATTTCGCGCACTCTGGGTTTCGGCAGATGGCCAATCGGGAACATGGTCCTCTTCAGCGCCTCCTGGCCCACCATGTACAGAAAGTACGACTGGTCCTTGTTCGGATCTGCTCCGCGAATGAGATCCACGGTTCCGTCCACGTTGCGCACCTGTGCGTAGTGTCCGGTTGCCAGGTAGTCGGCACCGAGGTCCATCGCACAGTGCAGCAATTCCTTGAACTTAATTTCGCGATTACACAACACGTCCGGATTCGGCGTTCGCCCTCGCTGGTATTCCTCAAGAAAATATTTGAACACGCGGTCCATGTACTCGCGCTCAAAATTGACACTGTAGTATGGAATGCCGATGTGATCACAGACCTTGCGCACGTCTTCGAAGTCGTCCGTCGCTGTGCAGTGACCGAATTCGTCCGCGTCATCCCAGTTCTTCATAAACACCCCGATGACGTCGTAGCCCTGTTGCTTGAGCAGCAACGCAGTGACAGACGAATCCACACCGCCCGACATGCCGACCACGACCTTGGTCTGCTCTGGCGGCTTCGCCATATTGTTCACCTCCGCGCCCTGCGTACGGGCGTACCCATAGTGTGTCCCGAGTGGCGCACGGAGTCAAGTGATGGGGTGGCTCGCTTGTCTGCTGCAGTCCACGAAAGGGTAGAAAAACGCTACAATAAGAAGTGGGCACGTCATGAAAGTGGCGAGTTTCTTATGCAAACCGTGGGAAAATAACCTTAATCACGTGGGAGTAACAAGGTCGACGTACCCTCCGGGAACAATTCAAGCAGTTCCGGGAAAGATGTGATAATGTGGACTGCGCCTTGAAGTTCTTCTACTTTGCCGAATCCGACGAAGTCGCACCCGATGCAAGGGATTCCGTGAGCCGCGGCGGCTTCAACGTCCGATTGCCGGTCACCGACCATCACCGCGTTTTCCTTTGCAAAGCGTTGGAAGTGTCGCTCCAATATGTCAGCCTTTTTGCGGCCGTTCACGCTTGCCAAGCAGAGGGGAGCCGTGAAAAATTCACGGATTCGCTGGCCGTCCAGCACGGTATTCAGATACTGTTCGCCGCAGTTGCTCGCTACGGTAAGCACATGACCGCGACGGTGCAGTTCTTTCAGCACTTCGCGGGCGTGCGGTAGCAGGATGTCCTCCTGGAAAATGTTTTTCGCAATGAGGTGTTCGGTGTACGCCAACGCGGCCATTCGCTGTTCCGGGGTGGAGTCGGGCATCAGCGTTGCCCAGATTTGCCTGTCCGGCATGCCAAACGTTTGCTTCATCGTTTCTTCGGACGGCACGGGGACGTTAGCCACGTGTTGAATCGCCTCTCTGTATGCGGGTAAAACAAGTTTCGAGGAATCAATGAGTGTCCCGTCTAAATCGAATATAATAGTCGCCATGGAACCAGTATAAGGTCTGATTCCAGATGAAGCAAAAAGGGTGGAGATGACAGATGAAAATTGGATTGATTGGCCTTGGTAAGATGGGTTATCACTTGGCGCTGAACATGATGGATCACGGTCATCAGGTGGCAGCGTACGATGTGAATGAGGACGCAGTAAAACGCTTTGCAGAGGATGGCGGAGAAGGAATGCACTCCATCGAAGAGATGGTACGTTCGCTGCCTACACCTCGAATTGTCTGGCTGATGGTGCCACAGGGGAAAATCATCGACGATTTGTTGGACAAGATCGTGCCGTTGTTGGCCAAAGGGGACATTGTGATTGAGGCCGGGAACTCGTATTACAAGGACAGCGTACGGCGGGCGGAAATGCTGCAAAAGAGCGGTTTGCACTACTTTGATGTAGGCACCTCGGGTGGTATTGAAGGAGCGCGGCACGGCGCTTGCTACATGATTGGTGGAGACAAGGACGTCTTCCCCGTCATTGAACCGCTCTTTCGTGACACTGCAGTTCCAAACGGGTACTTGTATACAGGGCCTTCGGGCAGCGGGCATTACGCCAAGATGGTGCACAACGGCATTGAATATGGCATGATGGCCGCCATTGGCGAAGGATTCGAAGTCCTGGACAAGAGCCGTTATGATTACGATTACGAAAAACTCGCGCGAGTGTGGTCCAACGGTTCCGTGATCCGCGGCTGGCTGATGGAGTTGACCGAGCGCGCGTTTTCTAAGGATCCCAAGTTGGACGCCATCAAGGGCGTAATGCATTCCTCAGGAGAAGGCAAGTGGACCGTGGAGGAAGCATTGGATCTGCAGGTGGCCGCTCCGGTCATTGCGCTCTCTTTGATGATGCGTTATCGCTCATTGGAAGATGACACGTTTACGGGAAAAGTCGTCGCGGCGCTGCGTAACGAATTCGGTGGGCACGCGGTTGAGAAAAAATGATCATTGGATTTGGCTTTGGAAGTCCTCTGACGGCGCTGTTGATGCTGATTCTCACCAGCGCTGTCAGTTACGGACTGTTCCGCTGGATACGGAACAGTCGTTGGGACCGAACCCCTCCTGAACAGCGCCGCGAGCAGCTGCGAAAGTACTACTACGAACAAAGAGAACTCGCACGTAGAATGGCGCGCGAGTTCGACTTGTCCGATGAGGAGATTGAGCAGAAAATCGACGATGAACTGAGGCGTCGGTGAACTTACTGGCCAGCCTCTTCGGCAATCAGGATTACGCGGGCAGGTGCCGCGTCCAGGCCTTGAAGGGCGAGCGGAGCAGCCACCATCAGGTACGTACCGACTGGCACTTCAGCCAGGCGCAACCCCTCTATAATTACGGCCTGTGCCGCAAACAACGCTTTGTGCGTGGGGTGACCGGGCTGGCTTCGCTCGACGCCGAGCCCGTCGATGCCGACTCCGGCCACTTTTTTCTGGGCGAGGTACTTGGCGCCGTCCTCCTTCAAGTAGATAAACTCTGGATTGAACGTTGTATCCCACGAATTTTTTGTCTTGAACAGAAGAAAATCGCCTTCGGAAATAGGCAGGTTCGCCAGATCTGACTCGGTAATCCCATCGGTCACTGATGTGAGGTCCAGCACTTTACACTCACGAACCAGTTCGTTCAACCCCACCGTTTCAATGGTGGGGCCGTCTTTTATCATGTGCAGTGGAGCGTCGACGTGCGTTCCGCAGTGCACGTCGAGGCAAACCCGGGTCTCACGAACGGACCCGGTGTCAAAGTTGCTGGTGATTTCAAACGTCGGCTGTTTTTCAGGTTTGTTCTTGTACACAGGCATGCCTTCGTAAATTGGCATTGATACGTCGTAAATACGTTTTTTCACAGGATCACCTCTTAAGACTTTGCCCAAACGTGTGCTCTGCCTTGACGTGCGCGGGCAGTTTTTGTCCAAACACAGGCCACCATGAGAACCCGTCCTGCTGCAGCAGTTGGTCTGCCGCACGTGGCCCCCAGGTGCCAGCGGCGTAGTGGTGCAGAGGCAAAGAGTCGGAGCGGAACGCGTCAGCAATCGGATCGACGAACTTCCACGCGAGGGAGACTTCGTCCCACCGGGTGAAGAACGTGGAATCTCCTTCCATGGCGTCGTACAGCAGACGCTCATAGGCTTCTGGAGAATTCTTCAGGGACTGGCTGAACTCCATCATGACGGGAACAACAGTTTCATCGGTGCCTGGCTTTTTTGCGTTGAGTTGGAGGTACATGCCTTCTTGCGGATTCACACGGATGACCAACAGGTTTGGCCCCAGTGTTCCGTCCCGATTAAAGTACAAATTTTTGGGCATGTCCCGAAACTGAATGACGATTTCCGTGGCTTTGGCCGCCATGTGCTTCCCGGTGCGGATGTAAAAGGGCACACCTGCCCATCGGAAGTTGTCAATATACAACCGCGCAGCCACAAACGTCTCCGTCGTGGAGGAAGGCGATACGTTGGGTTCATCGCGGTACGCTTTGACGGTCTTGCCGTCAATCTGACCTGCGTCGTATTGTCCGCGTATCACGTGTTGTCCGACTTCCTCTGGTGTATAGCGGCGCAGAGATCTTAACACTTTTACTTTTTCGTCGCGAATGGCCTCCATGTTCAGGCGGCTGGGGGGTTCCATCGCCACCATCATGACCATTTGCAACATGTGGTTTTGCACCATGTCGCGCAATGCACCGGATTTTTCGTAGTACGATGCACGGTCCTCAACACCAACCGTTTCACTGGACGTGATTTGGACATTCGCAATCACCCGGTTGTTCCACAATGGTTCAAAAATCGAGTTCGCAAAGCGGATGACTTCAATATTCTGCACCATTTCCTTGCCTAAGTAATGGTCAATGCGGTAAATCTCTTCTTCGTCAAACACCTGACGCAGTTCGTCGTTCAGCACCTTCGCGGACTGGAGGTCGTGACCAAACGGTTTTTCGATAATCAGCCGTCGCCAACCACCGACCTCACTCAAACCGGACGTTTTTAGGTTTAGTACCACCTGTCCAAAGAAATCGGGCGCCATGGCCAGGTAGAAAATGCGTTGCTCTGGCAGGTCGAATTGGCGTTCCACCGCTTCTATTCGCTGCTTGAGCTTCTGGAAATCCGCTGGGTTGTTGGCGTCCAGTTTGGAGTAGAAGAAACGCTGTACGAACTCGGTGAACGTCGCCTCGTCTATCTTGCTCCGAGCAAACTTGTCGACAGCAGATTTCACTTCTTGACGAAACGCGTTGTCGTCAAATTCGGTTCTCGCAACGCCAATCACAGCAAAGTTGTCCGGCAGGAGCTTGTCCACAAACAGGCTGTAGAGTGCCGGCAGCAGTTTGCGGTGCGCCAAATCTCCGGTCGCACCAAACAGAATAAACGTATGTGGCGGGGCCTGACGCGAGTCAGTGGTCGCCCCGCTCACTTCTGATACATTGGTCCATGTCGTTGTCACTACAATTCACCCTTTGCAAAGGTCCGTTTGTCCTGTATTGTAACCACTTCTGCCGCCATTGTACCACCTTGATATCCGAGGCTACAGCTCCGTGACTTGCTGGACCACCCAGATTCCTTTCGGACCTTGCCGCTCTGGCTGATATAGCTCCACCAAGTACGTACAGGTACGATGACGGACGCGAACAACGGCCTGTTGCAGACCCGACCCGGGGTCAAAGTATTGTTCGACGAAAGTATAGACGTCGTCCGGGCGGAACCCCAAATTACGTGTACCCACCTCTTGCGCGGTTCGAACCGGACTAAGTCGCCACAAGTTGCGACCGGCGTCAGCCGCTTGCTGAATTCGGTGGTAGTTTTCGTCGGGCAGTTCTACGAAGCCCGTGGATACTTCAGGACAAGGCATGCTTCCTTCCACCCTTCCATGGATTTCACAGGATTCCACTCGTGTCGGTCGTCCGTGGTACATTGTATGTAAGGAAGGCGGGTGTGACACGAGGCAGGTGCCCAGTGTCCACCGGTGAAGGAGGCATGAACATGAGTGTCAACGGAAACGGAAAGACGGCAGTCATCACAGGGGCCAGTTCAGGAATTGGAGCAGCCACCGCAGTTGCCCTGGCGCAAGCAGGGTTTCGACTGGCTCTCGGTGCTCGTCGAACGCAGAAGCTGGAACAGCTGGCGGAGGAATTGCAACAACGTACCGGCCAGCGTCCGTTCATTAGTGCGTTGGACGTCACATCGCGAACCTCGAGTGAGCACTTCATTCAGGCAGTGGTGCGTGAACTGGGAAACATTCATGTGTTGGTCAACAATGCGGGGCTCGCTCGTGGGGTGACCCACGTAGCCGATGCGGACGACAAGGACGAGGAAGACTGGCGCGAGATGGTGGAAACCAACGTGATGGGGTTGTTGCGCGTTACACGACTCGCGTTGCCGCACATGTTGAAGGCTGGCAGTGGGCACGTCATCAACCTCGGCTCCATCGCGGGGCGCGAAGCCTACGCGGGCGGATCTGTGTACTGTGCGACCAAATTTGCCGTCCGCGCGATTACGGATGCGCTTCGACAGGAATTATTAGGAAAGCCCATCCGCGTCACGACCATTGATCCAGGTATGGTGGAGACGGAGTTTTCCGTGGTTCGTTACCACGGAGACGAAGCGAAGGCAAACGATGTTTACAAAGGCATGACCCCGCTGACTGCGGAAGACATCGCGGACTGTATCTTGTTTGTCGCAACACGGCCCACGCACGTCAATATTGACGCTATCATTGTCAAACCGCTGGATCAGGCCGGCGCAGGAAAAGTGGTCCGTCGCGGCTAAGCGGGTACTTACATAGTACATACTCATGGGAGGGGAGCACGCGTGTTAATCACTGCATCTGAACTGGCAGCAGTGGTATCCGAGACGGACACAGTGGTGTTTGATTGCCGATTTCGCCTCGGAGATCCATCCGACGGGCGGACACGTTATCTGGCGGGACACATTCCGGGCGCGTATTACTTAGACCTGGAGCAAGATCTCTCTGGACCGAAACAAGAACACGGCGGTCGCCACCCACTTCCAGACCCAAAGGAGCTGGCTGACAAATTGTCCGCAGCGGGTGTGACCAAAACTGCCCGAGTCGTAGTGTACGACGATGGAGAGGGGATGGCCCCTCGGGCATGGTGGCTGATCCGGTACCTCGGTCACGACCATTGTGTCATCCTGGATGGCGGCTACCGCGCCTGGCTTGCGCAAGGGCTGCCGACGGACACGAGCATTCCCCAGCCTCGGCCAGGAGATTTTCCGCTGTCCATTCACCACGATTGGATTGTCTCCACGGCTGACGTTGAGAAGATGTTGTCTCAGCAGGGAGCGTCGACATTGGTCGATGCACGGGTTCCAGAACGCTACCGCGGGGACGTGGAGCCTATCGATCAGGTCGCTGGCCACATCCCGCAATCTGTGAACCGACCGTGGACGGACGGTGTAAACGAGGACGGGACGTGGAAGTCTCCAGAGCAGCAGCGGAGCCGATTTCAAAACCTCGGTCATCCCAGCCATGTGGTGATGTACTGCGGGTCTGGTGTGACGGCTTGCGCAAATTTGTTTGCTATGGAACTGGCCGGTTTGTCCGGAGCAAAACTGTACCCAGGAAGTTGGAGCGATTGGTGCTCGTACCCGGATCACCCGGTGGAAACTGGGGACGGCGGGACACACCGAAACGAACAATAAGGTAGGGCGACAACAAAGACTTTTGGGGATGACTCGCGAAATATAAGCGGGTCATCCTTTTCGTTTTAATCAGAGATTCGCGCCCATAGACGGATGGGAAATACTTGCATGGCTTCCCGGTGGACACCGAACAGTTTGACCGCCTGCCCACGTTATAATGTGGGGTACGTTCACAGCCAGTGTAACGTATCGTGAACAACGCATGAAGCACAAGCGCAGGAGAGTACTGCGCTGGCTGTTTGGAAGCAGATTCACCATGGCGGTATTCGTTGTGGCGCTCGTTACCGTAGGTTTCGCCACGCCGTGGGGACGTAACATTCGTTTGATGGCCGCTGAAACAGTGATTACAACGCGTCACGCGTATTTGGCGCACTTTCTGACCACGCCAGCAGAGTACAGCCAGTTGTGGGCAGCTTTACACCAGGCTCCCAAAAATACGGATGCGTCGAAGTACGTACACGTGGTGTCGGTCACTAGGCCAACTTCGCCGATTGAAGTTCTGCCGTTGTCCGGCAGCGGCTGATGCAATGCTGGTACACAACCCGAGACTTGTACGATTGGTGACCGCTCACGTGCAGAACGGTATGGGTGAGTACATTAGTGATATGGTCAAACGTACGGGCGCGCTGGCAGGCACAAACGCCAGCGGATTCGAAGACCCCAAAGGCGCGGGGTGGGGTGGCATTCCGCTCGGCCTCGTGACGACCGGGGGTAAGGTGGTACAATGGCCCAAAGGCACGGAAGATTGGACCACGGTCGGCTTTACCAAAGACGGGGTGACGGTAATGGGGCGGTATAGTGTTGCTCAGCTCCAGCAAATGGGCGTCCGCGATGCCATGCAGTTCCACCCGGAACTCGTGGTTAACGGCAAGCCAATGATCACGTCCGGAGACGGTGGTTGGGGGTACGATCCACGTACGGCCATCGGCCAACGGAAGGATGGCACGGTGATTTTCATCGTCATCAACGGCGCTTTAAAGGCGGATCGGGATGGGGGCCAGCCAGCGCCAAGTGCAGGATGAAATGCTGAAGTTAGGCGCGGTGAACGCGTGCGCGATGGACGGTGGGTTGTCTAGCGTTTTGTACAAGGATGGGGAGATAGTCAATTCGCCGTCAACCACAGACCCCAACCATCAGCGCCACTTGCCAGACGCTTGGCTGGTCTTTCCGTCAATCGAAGCGGCCAACGCGTATGGCCAGTAAGGACCGCGGTTGTAGTCTCGGTCCGCACCATTTTCTTGGCTCACTCGAGGCGAGGAAGGGAGAAGCACATGGGGAACACGGAACACACGGTGACACAGTTTCGGGACTACCTGAAACAGATTCTGCACTACGAGGAAGCACTATCTTTGATGTACTGGGACTTGCGTACAGGGGCGCCGAAAAAGGGCGTTCCGCTGCGTTCAGAAGCGATTGCAACACTGTCTGAGGAAGTTTTTGCACGCAGCACATCACCGCAAATGGAAGAATATTTGAATCAGTTGAGCGACCCGGTTGTCTACAACGAGTTGGATCCGGTGATGCAAGCGACGGTGCGCGAGGTCAAAAAGCAGTTTGACCGCACCAAGAAGATTCCCATTGTCCGGTACAAGGAATACGTGATGCTGACATCGCAGGCTGAATCCGTATGGGAAGACGCCAAGCACGCCAACAACTTTGCGCTTTTTCGCCCGTACCTTGAGAAGATTGTAGCCATGAATATCGAATTTATCGGTTATTGGGGGTATCAGGAGAACCGGTACGATACGTTGTTAGACCAATACGAGCCCGGCATGACGGTCAAGCTGTTAGACAAATTGTTTGGCGACCTGCGCGGCGACCTGGTGGCGCTCGTTCAGCGGATTGTCGATTCTGGGATTCGTCCAGATGTGCGGCCATTCAAGCAATACTTTCCGAAGGACAAACAGCGACAGCTGGCGCTGTCCGTGTTAGAAAAACTTGGATACGACTTCGATGCAGGCCGTCTGGATGAAACCGTGCACCCGTTTGAGAACACGGTCAATCGATTTGACGTACGCGTGACGACGAACTACAACGAACGCGATTTGCGAACGGCGCTGTTTGGCGTCATCCACGAATGTGGGCATGCGCTCTACGAGCAGGGGATTTCCACAGATCTTATTGGTACGCCTTTGTGCTCGGGGGCTTCCATGGGGATTCACGAATCGCAATCGCTGTTCTTCGAAAATATCATTGGCCGCTCGCGGGAGTTCTGGGAGGCCAACTACGGTGAACTCAAGAACGTGTTTCCTGCATTCAATGAGGTGTCTTTGGACGCCTTCTACCGTGGCATTAATGATGTCCATCCTTCGTTCATTCGCATTGAAGCGGACGAGGTCACGTACGCGCTGCACATCATGATCCGATACGAACTGGAGAAGGCGCTCATCAACGAACAACTGAGGGTTGCAGATTTGCCGGAAGTCTGGCGATCCAAGATGAAGGAATACCTAGGAATCGTTCCAGAAACAGACAGTGAGGGCGTGTTGCAGGACGTGCATTGGGCGGGTGGATCATTTGGGTATTTCCCGTCTTACGCACTCGGGTACATTTACTCGGCACAGTTCCGCAATGCGTTGATCAAGGACATGCCAGATTTCAGGGACCGTATCCGCAGAGGCAACGTACTGGACGTGCGGGAGTGGTTGAAGGAGAAGATCCACCGCCACGGTAAAATGCTGACGCCAAGGGAGATTGTCAAATCGGTGACGGGTGAGGAGATTGATGCCCGCTATTTGGTCGACTACTTGAACGAGAAATACCTGCCGCTGTACCAGGGATAAGTCGGTCAGCGATTTGCAAAATGGCGAAGAACAAGTGGTTTAGTAGAATTTTGCAAATCGCTCTCTTAGGTGAAAATCCGATGGTGAACGCTCGTCTCTGTTGGGACGGGCGTTTTTGACACCTCGTAACGAAAGGATTACGATTTGTCTAGTGATACGAAACAGTTTTGCGCCTGCTCGTTACGACGTTGAGTGGGAGTCGAAAAAGGAGGGCGGCTTGTGGGTACGCTGATGGCCGTTTTTGCACATCCGGACGACGAAACGTTCATGTGCGGCGGAACCCTTGCCAAGTCGGCCTCTGAAGGTCACCGGACCGTCCTCATCTGTGCAACCAAAGGAGAGATGGGGCGCAGGCTCGGCGTTCCGCTTGCCGCGACGCGCGAATCGCTGCCGCGTCTGCGCGAAGCTGAGATGGTCAAGGCCTGTCAGGCACTCGGTGTGGCACGGTTGGAATGGATTGGGCTGCGAGACAAGACGTTAGAGTTTGTACCGGCCGAAGAATTAGCTTCATGCATACTTCGTTACATGCAAGAGGAAAAACCGAACGTCGTCATCACCTTTCATGAACGGCTCGGTGGTCATCCGGATCACTGCGCCATCGGCGCCGCTACCATCCGGGCGTTTGCAGACTACCAATCCGAGCATCCGACAGCGGCGTTGTTTTTTGCCGTCTGGTCCGACATCGCGAAGCGGCCGAGCGACTACGGTTTGGACAAACAGCACGTTGTGGAGGTCGATGTCACAGCTCATTTGCAGTCCAAGTTGTCCGCTTTCAGAGCACATCGGACGCAGTCACAGCAGATGAGCTGGATTTGGAGGAATGACGACCAAAGTATTGGGCGTCTGGCACGTCGCGAGTATTTCATTGCCCACAGTCCTCTGGTGCCACAGCGGTTACGGAAAGGGCTGTTTGCGTAGAATGGAAATGACGTTGAGTCAACCGCGGTCGCGTTATCGGTGGGTTGTGTTTTGCGCACTTGCTGTCACCTACTTGGTGATCTTTTCGCAACGCACCGGGCCCGGTGTGATTGCGAATCAGTTGCAGGCTCAGTTTGGCGTTTCCTCGGCAGTTTTGGGGACGATGGCAAGCGTACAGTACTTTCTATACATGGTCTTGCAGGTTCCCATCGGGGCGTTCGCCGATAGGATTGGCCCTGAACGGCTGCTGATACTTGGCACGGCGCTGGATGGCGCCGGAACGGTTATGTTTTCAATGGCTCCGAGTTTCTCCTATCTGCTTGTCGGACGTGCGTTGGTCGGCGCCGGGGACGCGTTCATTTGGATCAACATGGTACTGATTGTTGGAAAGTGGTTTGCCGCCGAAGAGTTTGGCGGCGTTCTCGGACTGATTGGGACGTTCGGCAATCTTGGCGCCATCTTGGCGAGCATGCCGTTAGCGGCGTGGGTCTCTGCTGTCGGCTGGCGTGGACCGTTTTTGATCCTCGGCTTGCTGTTGCTACTGATTGCTGTGGCGAACGCCTTTGCGTTGCAAAGGACGTGGGTGCCCTGGAGAACGACGGTACTACCCGTGCCCGCGCTGCGCGTACAACGGATTCCACTACTACAAACATTGAAGCGAGTAGTGCGAGATCAAGTCTCGTGGGCCACCTTTCTATGCCACTTCGGTGTCATGGGAAGCTACTTAGGGTTCATGGGTCTGTGGGCTGTACCGGTATTCATGACTCTATACCATATGTCCAGGGCCGCTGCCGCACAGTTTATTCTGGTTGGGTATATCGGTGCGATTGTGGGTGGGCCGATGGTTGGATACATTTCGGATAAGTTCGGCCAGCGCAAGCGCCCCTACATCGCATTGCAGAGTATCGCCGCATTGGCTTGGTTTTGCGTGCCACTCACGGGCGGCCATCCACCGGAATGGTTGGGCTACGTGATTGTGTTTGTCCTCGGGTTCGGCTGTGGTGGTAGTCTCCTGACGTTTGCCACCATTCGCGAAGTGACACCCCGAGAGCGTGCAGGAGTGACGTCTGGCTTCGCGAACATGGGTGGCTTTTTGAGCGCTGTGTTGTTACCGGTGGTCTTCGGAGCGGTGATTGACACTGTTAATCCAGAACATGCCTCCGGTGCTGCAGCAGATAGAGCGTATCTGTACGCGTTCCTTGTTCCCACCATTTTTTCGCTGTTGGGTATCCTCGGAAGTTGCTTGTTGCCGGGTAATTCGGCAGCCCGTTCGGAAGAGTAATATGGATGGAGGCGGAAGTTGTATGAAGAACATTGCAAGTCTTGACGAATACTTTACGGTTGTCCGCGGGAGTGCGCCCGTCGTGATGTTGTTTTCCGCGAATTGGTGCCCGGATTGCCGTTTTTTAGATCGATTTATTGACGATGTGGAGAAGAAGTACGCGGACAAAATCGCGATGTACAAGGTCGATAGGGACCAGTTTCCGGAACTGTGCGAGACGCTCGATATCATGGGCATTCCAAGCTTTGTCGCATACCAGAACGGCAACGTATTGAGTCGCTTTGTCAGCAAGTTGCGAAAGACACAAGCTGAAGTGGAAGCGTTCTTGGACGACGTATTGGCGAAAGCAGGAGTCTCTCACGCGTAAGTGGAGGATGAGTGATTTTCAAACCGCTAGACGAGCGCATCCGCAGATCAACGCACACTGGGAAGGGGGCGGCGATTTGGCTGGCCAGGATTGGTTTATCCGATCCGAAGAGGAACGGAAACGTTTTGAATTGACGCGCAAACTATCACAATCGTTTGCTGCGACAGCGCCGAAGTTTGATGCAACCGGTACATTTCCGCACGAACACATCGACGCATTGCGCAAATCTGGTTATGTCACTTGGACAGTGCCGAAGAAGTATGGAGGCAACGAAATCTCACTCTACGAAATGCTGTTGCATCAGGAAGAGCTCGCACGCGGTGATGGATCCACTGCCTTGGCCATCGGTTGGCACGTAGGCATCATGCTCAACTTGCGAGCCAGCCAGTCGTTGCCTGAGGAAATCTTTGAAGAAATCTGCCGCAGCGTGATGGAGCATGGGGCGCTCATCAACAGTTGCGCGAGTGAGCCCGCCACTGGCAGCCCCAGTCGCGGTGGCCGACCCGAAACGACCGCCGTTCGCGTGGACGGCGGATATCGCATCAGTGGACGGAAGACGTTCAGCTCGCTGAGTCCGGAGCTGGACTGGGTTCTCGTGACCGCCTCCATTGCAGACAGTCCCAATACGGGCGAATTTCTCGTCCGGGGCGAGGACGTCGAGGTCGTTGAAACGTGGAATGTCATGGGCATGCGGGGGACGGGAAGCCACGACATCCTGTTAAAGGACGTCTTTGTGCCAGAGCGGTACCTCGTCGCAGTGTTTGAGCCTGGGCAGAAGTCTTTGCGGAGCCGCGACGGAGGCGGCTGGCAATTGCACATCCCGGCTTGTTATCTCGGCATCGCCCTGAACGCCCGCGACTTTGCTGTGCACTACGCTGCAACATACCAGCCCAATAGTCTTCCTCACCCTATCGCAGAAGTGGACCACATCCAACAGAAACTCGGTGAGATGGAGTTGAAACTGTTGTCTGCGCGCACGCTTATGTACGATATCGCACGCAGATGGGACGAAGCCAACCCGGAAGAGCGGCTGGCTTTCAAGCCGCAGCTGGCTGCGGTAAAAACGTTGGCGACAAACCACGCCTTGGACGTTGTGGATCTTGCCATGCGCGTTGTCGGGGCACGGAGCCTGTCGAGAGATTTGGTATTGGAACGATTGTACCGCGACGTCCGGGCGGGTCTGCACAACCCTCCGATGGACGACGTCACGCTGAAGCTGCTCGCGAAGGCGGCCGTGCAGGAGGTTCAGAGCGAGAAATAACACCATCGATTTGTAACATATCGACGAAGGGATAGTGCGTGCACGGCGTGCTGTCCCTTTTCGTTTTCCGCGTGCGCGCGAAAGGGAAATTCCGCTTGAATCCGTTACACTCCGATGTTGCGATTCCTCATTATGACACGTTTTGATAATACATACCAAGCGCATCATGTGGGTAGACTTTTCCGAATTCTCTGTCCTACAATGTAGGAGGGTGACTAGAACATCTTCGCTATGATGAATCTGAATTTGCAGAGGAGAGGCTTGCATGGGTTACAACTTCGCCCACGAAGTGGACAAAGTGGCATTAGAGGCGCCGAATCGGACGGCGGTGCTATGCGTATCGGCGGACGGACATGAACATCGTACGTCGTACGAGGAACTCCGGAGGAAAACGAATCGACTGGCGAGTGGGTTGGCTCGGATTGGTGTTGGCCGCGGGCAGCGCGTTTTGGTATTGCTTCCGCGTGGAAGTGAACCCTATATTGTCTATCTCGCATTGCTGAAACTGGGAACAACCGTATTGCCCGGATCTGAAATGCTGCGTAAATCGGATATTGTTTATCGCGTGAAACATTCGGAGGCCAGTACCATCATTGCTCATCACACTTTGACGGAAGCGGCGGACGAGGCGCGCGCAGAGTGCCCGAGTCTCGGTCACTTCTTTATTGTCGGTGGGGAGAAGAAAGGGTGGACGCCGTTGGACGACGTCTCGGCGCTCGGATCGGACGCGGATTACATAGTGGGCACCAATGACGAAGATCTCGCTTTCTTGTCCTACACGAGCGGCACAACGGGCGGGCCGAAGGGCGTCATACACCGCTACGCATGGGTGCGCGAGCACTTGAAAGTGGCCGGTACGTACTGGTTTGACGCGCGACCCGGTGAACTGGCGTGGGCGACTGCAGCTCCTGGATGGGCGAAGTGGGTATGGAGCCCGTTTGTCTCCACGCTCGGAAACGGCGCCACAGCTTTTGTCTACCAAGGCCGGTTCACGCCAGAGGCCTACCTTTCTCTGCTGGACAAGTACAAGGTCTCCTTGCTCTGTGCGACGCCGACTGAATATCGATTGATGGCGAAAGTCAAGAACTTGTCTGAATACCAGATACACCTCCGATCCGCATGCTCAGCAGGAGAACCGCTCAACCGCGAGGTGATTGAGACGTTCGAGCGCCAGTTTGGAATCGTCGTCCGCGACGGATATGGTCAAACGGAGAACACACTGCTTGCGGGCACCTTGCAGGGAATGGAGGTCCGCGCGGGGTCGATGGGCAAGCCGTTCCCAGGTATGCCTGTGAGCATTGTAGACGATGAGGGCCAGGAACTCGGTGTCGGACAGGTCGGACACATCGCTGTCCACAAATCACATCCGGCGCTGTTCCGCGGGTATCTGAATGATCCCGAGCGGACCGAGCGGGCGTTCCGGGGAGAATGGTACATCACAGGCGACAAGGGCCGAAAGGATGAAGACGGATACTTCTGGTTTGAGGGCAGATCTGACGACATCATCATTTCCGCCGGATATACCATTGGGCCGTTCGAAGTAGAGGACGCGCTCGTCAAGCATCCCAAAGTGGCGGAATGTGCGGTTGTCGCCAGTCCGGACGAAGAGCGTGGACATATCGTGAAGGCGTATGTCGTGCTGCGCAATCCGGAGGATGCGGAAGATCCCGGACTGGTGAGCGAACTGCAGGAGCACGTGAAGACCATCACCGCGCCGTATAAGTACCCGAGATCCATCTCGTTTGTCGAAAGTCTGCCGAAGACCGCGAGCGGAAAAATTCGCCGGATTGAGCTGCGCGAACGGGCGAAGATGGAGGCTATCGCTGCGGCGACACGGGAATCACAGTAACAGGGATTTGCCGGTAGTGCAGAACGGCGCCCTTTCGGAGAGCCTAACGAAGCATTGAAGACTTGAGCGGTATGTAAAATTTCATGAGAACGGTTGCAAATCGCTGGACCCTGAAAAAAGGCAGGTGACGGTTTCCCATCACCTGCCTCTCTGCATTCGGGCTTACTCGTTGATCCCAGCTATGGTCATCTCATCGGCAGTAGTGAGCGCAACGTCGCATCGACCTCAGCGACACGTGCAGCCCACGAGTTTCTGTCGAGAAACGCTTGACGCTTGGCATCGTCAACCCGCCGGCTACCCGCGAGGATCTGGTCGAGGGCCCGAGCGCCTTCGTCTGGCGTACCCGCTATCCAGACCAAGTCCTTCATTTTTTTCACCACTTCGTACATCGGCGTCGAAATGACTTCCTTACCGGCCGCCAAGTATTCGTACGCTTTAATGGGATTAACCGCCTGCGATAGTTCATTGATCCGGAACACCATCAGCGTTGCGTCGAAGCCCGCGAGGAACTGAGGGAGTTCCTGATACGGGCGCAAGCCCAAAAAGTGCACGTTCGGGTACTGTTCGAGAGCCTCGACGTTCGTTTCGATGGGTCCAATCAAGACAAATTGAACATTTGGACGCGCCTGTGCCAAACCTGCGATAAACTCCTGATCAATCCAGGAGCCGATGCCGCCGATGAAACCCACGCGCGGCTCCTGGATGTGGGCCAGTGCTGGATGTACGCGGGAACTTTGTGTCTTCGCAAAGTGCTCCACTTCCGCAGCGTTCGGCAGCAACCGTACATCGGAGTGAAACTCGTCCATCCGCGACTTCAGCTTGTCCGATGTCGCAAACACTATTCGACTGTGGTAGGCCATTTCACGTTCCATGCCGCCCACCACCGTAGGGTCCACCAGTCCCTCAAACTCCGTGTGGAAGTCCACGCAGTCGTAGACTGTTGCCACGGGCGTGAGGTGCGGGATGAGATCCACGGAGCTCGGTAGCATCGGGAACAGGAGGTACGGGCCCGGCATGGCTCCCCAAATTTGTTGGGCGAGCGCTCTTTGATTCCACTTGTTCAGTGTACGGTACATATTCGAAAAGGGAAGTCCCGCGACCGGAGACAGGACGCGGAGTTGTCCGGTGAACGTCGGGTCGTTGATGGTGGTGACAGGGTTCCTCGGCAGCAGTTGGCTGCGTAAGGACTTATTCTTTAACGGGCTGAGCCAGGATATTGGCGCGTTGACGAAAAGAACGTTCCAACCGCGCTGCGCCAGTCCACGTGCGAAATGTTGGGGTCGGGCAGTGGCGCCATGCCAGGTCACGCCGGCTGTAATTACAATCGTTGGCTGCATCATTTGACGTGTCCGTGCCTCCTTCCCGCTCAAACAATCGTGTCCATCTCACGTGTCACGATTTCATTCTTTGATATTTATACAGGTTGACCGCGATGCGGTACACCACCATCAGCAGTCCCAGTACGCTGACAAACGCGAAAAACGGAGCAATTGCGTAAAACGCGATGAACACCAGCATGGTAAAGTACTGTTCCCCGATGATAAAACTTCGGAACGGTATGTAACTGCGCCATTTTTGCATCCGGCTGAAGGTATCCCGTTTCTCCGAAGTGCCTCCTGCGTTTGCTGCAGGCTGAGCAGAGGCCAATTTGCGCAAGAAATCGACTTGGCCGAGGTATTCCAGCATGTACAGTGCGAACAGGGCTACCATTGCCCAGATCCAGATGTCCATGCGGTCTGGGTGAACTCGGCTGTATCCGTATGCCAGGCTAAAGTACACAGCAAATTCCTTGATTCTATCCGCAACCTGATCCAACCACCCGCCAATCGGCGAGAATAACTTCTTGTATCGCGCCAATTGGCCGTCGGCACAGTCTACGACGTAGGAGACCTGGACGAGAATTAGCCCAATCCAGACGCTCGTCCGGTCGCCGACGGCGAACAAGCCACATCCAATGAGCGCAAGCAACAGTGAAAACAGGGTCAAGCCGTTGGGCGTGACCCGGGTGTTGCGGATGAGGTACACCAGGCGAATGGACAACGGGTAGTACAGGTAGTTTGTCCAAATGTCAATCGGGCGCTTGGCGCAAGCATTGATTTGTTTCAGTTCACTCATTGACTTCAACCTTTTTAAACGTCTCTAATACTTCGTTGACTGCGTACTCGTAGTCCTCTGGGAAATCCACTTCGACACAGGGCAACCCAGTAATGTCGACCGCCTTCATTTGCGACTTGTCTTCCATGGCATCCAACGCGTGTTCGAAGAACTTCATTTCGTTGCCTGGAACCGCCTCGCGGCGGACGGTCTCACGAAACGCGCGCGCAAAGTCGCCTGTGAATTTTGCTACGCCGATAAATTCCCCATAACAGATGTCGGGATCCAGATGTTTTCCGATTTCCGTAATTTGCTCTCCGGAGACAATCACTTTAACTTCCTCTTCGCGGCACTGCTTTCGATCCACAGCGAGGTACCCACCACCCGAGAGTGGCGCGAGGCGCTGCAATATCTGATGGTCAAAGACAACGTCCGCGTTCAGGTAATAGAAGTCCCCGTCGTGCTGTGCCAAGGCCAGGTTGAGGGAAAACAGCGTGTTTGTCGTTTTGAAGTCGTTGTTGACCACGTACGTGGCATGCACATTCGGGTGCCACTTTGCAATATGTTCCTGAATCATTTCTTTCCGGTAACCGACCACGAGAAGCACATCCGTGACGTCGATACTCTGCAGGGCCTCGAGTTGCCAATCGAGAATGGTCTTCAGCCCCATCGGTAGTAGACATTTCGGTTTGTCGTCGGTGAGTGGGCGCAGTCGAGTCGACTGTCCCGCGGCGAGGATTATGGCTTTTGTCGGCCGCATCCAACCAACCTCCCGTTTAAATGGACATTCATCTTATTAAACCAATTGCGCATTCCCTGCGTCAAGCGAGACCGGGTACAGGCGACGAGAATCTGCCAAGAGTCGACTGATTTCGAGATTGACAGACCATTCTAGCAGTGGTATATTAGCGCCAACAAAAAACCATATATCGGCATCGACAACTCTTATCCAGAGTGGCGGAGGGACTGGCCCAATGAAGCCCGGCAACCACCAGGGAGTGAATCCTGGAGAGGTGCCAATTCCTGCAGGACACCATGAGCGTTGGGTCCTGAGAGATGAGAGGAGTGCGTAGATTTGATCCATTGAGATCCATCGATGAGATCCATCGACCGCTCCTCTCAGGAGCGGTTTTTTGTTTGGCCATGGGTCCTACCATGTCAATCAAATAAAAGGAGAGATGAGCATGTCAGAGGGGAAGTTCAATGGGTTTGAGACAATTGCACTGCACGAGGGATTTCATTCGGATCCGGCCACGCACGCGGTGGCTGTTCCGATTTATCAGACATCGTCCTACGCGTTTGATAATTCTGAACACGCAGCCAATTTGTTCTCCCTGAAGGAGACGGGCAACATTTACACGCGCATCATGAATCCGACGCAGGACGTGTTTGAGCAACGCATTGCGCGGTTGGAGGGGGGCGTTGGGGCACTGGCGGTCGCGTCGGGTCAGGCGGCGATTACCCTGTCCATCCTGAACATCGCTGGGGCTGGAGACCACGTTGTCAGTTCCACCAACCTCTACGGCGGCACGTTCAACTTGTTCAACACCACATTGCGTAAGGTCGGCATTGATTTCACTTTTGTTGCACCGGACGACTACTCAGCCATCGAGGAGAGTATCCGCGACAACACAAAGGCGCTGTACGTGGAGACCATCGGAAATCCGCGAATTGACGTGGCGGACATTGAAACGTTGGCCGACATCGCGCACCGCCACGGCATTCCACTGATTGTCGACAACACGTTCGCGTCGCCTTACCTGTGCCGTCCGATTGACTTTGGTGCGGACATCGTAATTCACTCGGCCACAAAGTTTATCGGCGGGCACGGCACGTCCATCGGCGGCGTCATCGTGGACAGCGGCAGGTTTTCCTGGGACAACGGAAAGTTCCCAGGTTTGGTAGAGCCAGACGAAACCTACCACGGCGTCTCGTACGTCCGGGACGTCGGGGCTGCGGCGTATATCGTTAAGGCGCGTGTTCAACTGCTTCGAGACCTCGGACCCGCTGTGTCGCCTTTTAATGCATTCCTCTTTATCCAGGGATTGGAGACGCTGGCGCTGCGGTTGGAACGCCATTCATCGAATGCGCTGGCCGTCGCTAAGTTCCTTGAGGCGCACCCACAAGTGGAATGGGTGAATTACCCAGGGCTTGAATCCAGCGACTACTACGCCCTCGCCCAAAAATATCTGCCAAAGGGCGCCGGCGCCATCTTGACGTTCGGTATCAAGGGCGGTGTCGAAGCGGGGAAGGCGTTCATTGACAACCTGAAGTTGTTCAAGCACCTAGCGAACGTCGGCGATGCCCGGAGCTTGGTGATTCATCCGGCGAGTACTACGCACCTCCAACTGACGGAGGAACAACAGATCGCATCCGGCGTGAAGCCAAACCTTATTCGGCTGTCCATCGGCCTGGAGACGATTGACGATCTGTTGGCAGATCTGGAAGACGCGCTGGCTGCTGCGCGAGTCACAGTCACAGCCTGAACATTTCGTGGAGAAGGGGATGGGCACGGTGGAGACATCGACCGACATTGCGAAGACAGATGTGGTTCCGGGCGCAACGTTTTCAAAGTGGCACGAGAATCCTGAGTATCGACACGTTTGCGGCCTGTTGACCATCCCGCACTTCACGACGGAGTTTGGGGAAACGCTGTCACCTGTGGACATCCGCTTTGACGCGTGGGGGACGTTGAACCGGACGAAGGACAACGTAGTGGTCATCTGCCATGCGTTGACCGGGGACTCGCGCGCTGCCACCAGTCAGGAGGGGGCGGGGTGGTGGTCCGGCCTCGTTGGTTCGGGGAAGGTCATTGACGTCAACAAGTACTTCGTGGTGGCGACCAATGTATTGGGAGGGTGTGCTGGGTCCACAGGACCCAGCAGCCTTGCCACCGATGGCAAGCCGTACGGATTGCGGTTCCCATTAGTGACCATTCGCGACATGGTGAAGGCGCAGGTCCACGTCCTGGAAGCACTTGAGGTCACGGGTGTGCACGCGGTGATTGGAGGCTCTATGGGGGGCATGCAGGCGTGGGAGTGGCCTTTTTTGTATCCCGGACACGTAGAACACGCCGTGGTCATTGCGGCGCACGCCGCATTTCCACCCCTCGCCATCGGGTACAACCACGCCATGCGACAAGCCATCATGTCGGATTCAGACTGGCAAGAGGGAGCCTATTACGGCACTGGACGCCGTCCCATCCGAGGACTCGCTACCGCCCGGAGTATCGGAATGCTCACCTACCGGACGGGGCCGCTGTTTCAAGAGCGGTTTGGTCGCACGGAAACGAGTGCACCCACCAGGACTCGTTTGGTTCACGCACATGTCGAGGGTACAGAATCTCTGAAAGATAGCTTGGAAGAACCGTGGTTTCAGATCGAGTCGTATTTGCAACATCATGGAGATCGGTTGAATCAACGGTTCGACGCGAATAGCTACCTGTACTTGACGCGAGCGATGGACAGTCATGACGTTGGTCGGGGCAGAGGTGGATTGGAGGCAGCGTTCTCGCAGCTGGAGGCTCGTATTACAGTGGTGGGCATTGACCAGGACTATCTCTACGCAGCGGAGGACTTAAAGAGAGACGCCGCACTCGCCGAGGCGTGCGGCGTCCACAGTCGTTATCTGGAGATGAAATCCCACTTCGGGCATGATGCGTTTCTTGCGGATCAGGCGCAGTTAGCCGCGCTATTACATGGAATCTAAACCGTACCATGTGAACGAGGAACTCACTCCACTTCAGGTGCACGTGCCCGTCTGAGGCGCGTGCATTATTTTTCGACGATGTCGATGGATTCGATGAAGGCGTCTTTCGTCGGCTTGCTTAGTTCGCCTTGCATCATTGGATTGGCGACGACCGGGATGGCGGCGATTTTTTCTACGACGTTCATACCTGATACCACCTTGCCAAATTCGGTGTAGTCGGGCTGAGCGTTGAGGTTTGCGGCGTCTGGTCCGGTACAGATGAAGAATTGGCTCCCGTTTGTGTTCGGGCCTGAGTTGGCCATCGCCACAATGCCCGGGGCGTACGGGTATTTCGGGGGCAGTTCATCGGCGAAGTGATAGCCGGGGCCGCCGGTGCCATTGTTGAGCGGATCGCCTGTTTGAATCATGAACGTCTTGATAATGCGGAAGAACTTGTCGTTGTTGTAAAAGTTGTGCTTGGCCAGAAACACGAAGTTGTTGACGGTTTTCGGGCTCGCTGATGCAAACAGTTGGACGGTAAAGTCGCCGTAATTGGTGTGGAAAACGGCCCAGTACTGTTTGTGCGGGTCAATCTGCATGGCCGGCGGCGAGGACCACTGCATCGGCGCCTTCGCCCCAGCCCCTGTGGTGCTGTTGTTGGTCGTCGTGTTGGGCTGGTTTGCACTGGTCGCGTTTGCGGTAGCACTGGTCTGATCCGCATTTGCGGCGTTGTTGGATTGCGGTGCTCCGCACGCTGTGGCCATCAACACTGCGGCGCCACACAGTGCATACAGGCTTTTATGTAGATTCCATTTCATTGGGTGTACCTCCTTGTTGTTCTTGTCATGGTTTCCTATGTACCGCTTGAGTTATCCAGCTTCGACTCCAATTCGCTTGCAGATCGCCTCTGCAAGCGCACGACCGACGTTGTTCTTGGCTGTGAAGACATTGCCGTCCAGGCACACGTCTTCACCTGTGTACGCAGAGTACGTGAAGAGTGAGGCGTACTTCTGGACAGTATCGGAGGGGCCGGTGAACCTCAAACCACCCAGCTGTCCGGTTGCCCCAAGAATGACACATGCGTCGCCGCTCGCGGCCAGCCAAGCATTGTGCTGCCCATTGAACTGACGGATGAAACGGTGCAGGTGGGGATTTTCGAGCAGGGCTGTTGTCATGCCACCACTCGGTAACAGCAGCCACTGAAAATCTCGCGGGCTGGCCTTTCCCAAGGCACCGTACGGCAGCAACGTTAAGCCGCAGTCGGCCGTCACAGGCAAGCCGTCGATGGTCAACGTACGGACGGCGTACTCGGCTCGCTTTAGCGCTGTCAATACCGGCGCAACGTCCTGTATGGTACAGTTTTCCCATGCAATGAATGCAACCTTCATCACGGATTCCTCATTTTCAGTGAAAGAACCGAAACAGTGATAGGGTTAGACATGCCAAGTGACGATTCCTGCTTGACTTGACAGTCGTTTTTACAAGGTTTTTAACGAGTACATCATTTTCATGTTGTGGCGGGCAGGGATATTGTAATATGTGTCGAAATATATGCAAAGTAGTGACATTATGTCATTTTGGAGAGGCGTATTTCACAACGTTCATGTACGAATGTTGGGAAGGGGATGGTGAAGTGGCCCACAATATTCTCGAAATGTTAGAGACTTCGGTCAACGCGTTCAAAGATCGACCCGCTGTGTGGGACCCACAAGCTGATGGATCGTATGTCGCAATGTCCTACGCGCAGTTGTGGGAAGACATTCGCCGGGTGAGCGGACAATTGCACGAACAAGGGGTGCAATATGACAGTAAAGTCGGCCTATTGGCTCTGAGCCGGTCCTGGTGGCCGATTGTCGACGTGGCGGTGATGAGCTTAGGTGCAGTGACGGTGCCGATTTATCCAAGCCTTCCTTCCAACCAAATGGAGTTTATCATTCGTCATTCCGGCATGGAAGGACTCGTACTGCAGGACATGAAACAGTTGAAAAAAGTGTTGGACATTCCTGCCGAGTCGATACCCACTTTGAGATTTCTTGTTGTCCTCGACGACTCCTACGACTCTCAATTATTACACGCTGCTCGTAAACGCTTTCAGGTACACTTCTACGAAGATTGGCTTCGCGCTCGGCATACGTTGAGCGAGGAGGAGTGGGAGGGGATCTGGGCAGGCCTGACGCGTGACGATGTGGCCACAATTGTATTTACATCAGGCACGACGGGTGTCCCCAAAGGTGTGGTATTGACCCATGGCAACATTCTTGCCAATATTGAAGGAATTCGCGAAATTGTCAGGTTGTACCCTACCGACCGGTCGTTATCCTACTTGCCCTTGTCTCATATCTTTGAGCGGACCTGCGGTCAGTTTGTGCCCTTCGCAGCCGGATCTTCGATTGCCTACGCCCGCAATTTTCAGCAAATTCTCGACGATTTTCAGGTGATGCCTCCCACCATCTTTACAACGGTCCCGCGGCTGTTGGAGAAAATTCAGGAGGGCATATACGAAAAAATTCAGCAGTCCGGGACAGTGACACAACGGCTGTTTCAGTGGGCAGTCGACCTCGGAACAAAAGTGAGGGTGGAAAAGTCGGCGCGTGCAGGTTCACGGCTGGCCGTAGCGGACAGGCTGGTCTTCCGAAAGATTCAGGCGTTGTTTGGTAGGCGGTTGCGAACGGTGATTGTCGGAGGCGCGCCGTTGCCGAGACACGTCGGACGGTTTTTTACGGCCGCCGGTATGTCTGTAGCCGAGGGATACGGGATGACAGAGACCTCTCCCGTTGTGGCGGCAAACCGCCCTGAAGCGCCCGTACTTGGCACCGCGGGACGGATTCTGCACAACGTGCAGGTCAGAATCGCCGACGACGGCGAGGTATTGGTAAAGGGTCCGAGTGTCATGCGCGAGTACTACCACAACGAGGAAGCGACGCGTGAAGCATTCACGGAGGACGGATGGCTGCGTACGGGAGACATTGGCCGCGTTACGCCCACCGGTGAATTGCAGATCACCGACAGGAAAAAGAACCTCATTGTGCTGTCCACTGGAAAGAAAGTGATGCCGGCTCCCATTGAAGGGGATATTCTCAAGCGTCCCGTAGTGGACCAGGTCGTGTTGATTGGGCAGGGGCGCAAATACATCAGTGCGATTGTCGTTCCGAACGAACCCCTTGTAGCAGATTGGTATCATAGTCGAGGAAAAGACGTTCCGCCGAGGTCCGAGTGGCCGAAGGACGTCGCTCTGGTGAACTACTTACTCCGTGAGGTTGAGGAAGCGACGAGGGAGTATGCGAAATTCGAACAGCCGAAGAAAATCCTGATAGCGCGTGAAGCGTTTACGGTCGACAACGGCCTCATGACCCCCACGCTGAAAGCGCGTGCAAGGGCGGTTATAGAGGCGTATCAGGCAGAGATTGACGCACTGTACGATGAATCCCATGCGAACGCTTCCAGTCCTGCGTAATCCGATAAAGATAAACGCCCGCAGCGGTGGATCCGCTGGGGGCGTTTCAGGTCTGCTCGCATGTCCGTTAACCGTTTATCGACCAATCATCTGCAAAAATTCGCGGCGCAAATCGTAATTCGCATTGTACGCTCCCCGGGAGGCAAGAGTGGTTGTCTTCGATCCAGGTTTTTTCACGCCCCGGGCACACATGCACGTATGCTCCGCCTCAATCAGGGCAATGACGCCTTTGGGCTGCAACACTTTGTCGATGGTATCGACAATTTGTTCCGTCATCCGCTCTTGCACTTGCAACCGCCTCGCAAACACATCGACCAAACGTGCCAACTTACTGATCCCGACGATTTTTTCGGACGGCAAATAGGCCACGTGCGCCTTCCCGAAAAACGGAACCATGTGGTGTTCGCACAAAGAATAGAACGTGATGTCAGAGACAATCACGGGACCTTCGCTTCGCTCTTCAAATGTCGTACTTAAAACGCTTTCCGGTTGAACGTGCATGCCGCCCAACACTTCTTCGTACATTTTTGCCACGCGCATGGGCGTATCCAATAGACCGTCGCGTGCCACGTCCTCTCCGATGAGTTTGAGAATTTCCTGTACGTGGTACGCAATCTCGTTGCGCGTTTTCAATTTCTCCGTATTGACGTCGGTCATGGATGAATCTATCAACATTCCAGCGCCTCCTTTGCGTGCGACCTGGACACTCGCGATTCGTTGCAAAAAAGATCTCGCCTCATTATAGTAGTCATATCAACGACTACGCAAGAGGTGGTAGGGGCCGTGTCCGCGTTGGAGCCGTTGTTGCAGAAGGCAGGTTTCACCGAATATGAAGCGCGGGCGTACGTTGCTTTACTGTACAAAAGTCCGCAAACTGGATACGAACTGGCGAAGACCTCACGCGTTCCGCGTGGCAACATTTATACCGTGTTGCAGAAGCTTGAGTCTCGCGGTGCGGCCACACGCGTTGTATCTTCAGATGCGGTCCGCTACATGGCGGTCTCCCCGGAATTAGTGATGCAGCGTATGCGAACCTCGTTTCTTGAGATGATGCAGGACCTGGAGCGCCACCTGCAGAGCGTCACCCAAATGGTGGACGGAGAACACGTGGAGTCGTTTGACGGCTACGATAACCTGATGTTTTTCGCTGCAGATGTATTGCGCGGTACAAAACACCACGCAACGGTTGCTCTGCATATGCAGGAATCGCTTGCGTTGGCTCCGGTTTTCTCCGAGCTGTGCCAATCGGTGTCTCTCACCACGCTTTGTCTGACGGGCTGTGCCCGGCAGTGCCAGTCGTGCTGTGGCGCAGTTCACTCGCTCACGGTACCCGTTTCACAGGAGAGGCGTTGGTTCACCGTGGTCGCTGACGGCGCCGTGCTCGTGGCTGGCGACATATCAGGAGATAAGGTCACTGGGATTCGCACACGGCTGCCTTTGCTGACACAGATGGCTGGACTATTTCTCCAACAGAGCCTGTTTATTTCGCAGCTGCTGCAAACGGGACAGATCGACGAACAGTCGCTTCCGTTGGGTTTTCGGATTCTGACGCGGACGTTTTGAACACGTGACATGACGAGACACGTGTATGGTTTGCAAATCGCTCACATCGATACGCACTGGGAGGAACATCACCTTGACTCAGACTTCATCCTCGGTGCATCCGGATTTTGATCATCGGCAAAGTTTGTTGAAAGGGTTGAACCCTGAACAGAAGCAGGCGGTGGAGACCACAGAGGGTCCGGTCTTGGTGCTTGCTGGGGCGGGAAGCGGGAAGACCAGCGTACTCACCAGACGCATTGCCTATCTGTTGCAGGTACAGAAGGTCCCCGTGCATCAAGTGCTGGCCATTACCTTCACCAACAAGGCAGCCAAAGAGATGCGGGAGCGCGTGAAGAAGTTGGTAGGCGACGCGGCGGAAGACCTGTGGATGGGCACATTCCACAGTATTTGCGTCAAGATTCTGCGGCGCGAGGCCGAGCGGCTTGGGTACACGCCCACGTTCACGATTCTCGACGGGGATGATCAAAAGAGTGCGGTTCAGCAGTCGATGCTCGATCTTCATTACGATATCAAGAAGTTTGACGTGTATTCGATTCAATCGTACATCTCAAAGTGGAAGAATGAGTTAAAAGGCCCGAAACAGGTTGGGGCCGCCAAAGAGAGCTCCGGACTGAGTGAGGCCATCGCCAAGGACGTTTACGAGTTGTACCAGAATCGCTTGTACGCCGCGAACGCGATGGACTTTGATGATCTCATTGTCAACACAGTCCGGCTGCTCGAGCAATTTGACGACGTACGCGCGTTGTATCAAGACAAGTTTCGGTATATCCATGTGGACGAGTATCAGGATACGAACCACGCGCAGTACCGTTTCGCACAGCTGTTAGCAGGAAAGTACCGCAATTTGTGCGTGGTCGGAGATTCGGATCAGGCCATTTACGCGTGGCGCGGCGCGGACATTCGGAACATCCTCAACTTTGAACGCGACTACCCGGATGCCACTGTCATTACACTGGAAACCAACTACCGCTCCACCGAGATCATTCTGGAAGCCGCCAACGCGGTCATTCGAAACAACAAGATGCGCAAGGAGAAAAACCTGAAATCCGTTCGCGGGCGTGGAGAGCCGATTGTCGTGTGCGCGCTGACGGACGGTGAGGACGAAGCCCGCTATGTGGCGGAGCAAATCCAGCAGTACGTGAGCGACGGAGGCAGTTATGGTGATTGTGCCGTCTTGTACCGCGCAAATGCACAGTCGCGGGCAATGGAAGAGGCGCTCATGGGCATGGCGATTCCGTACACCATCGTGGGCGGCCTGACCTTCTACGACCGCCGGGAGATTAAGGATGTGTTCGCGTATTTGCGCGTATTGGCGAATCCACAGGACGAGATTTCTTTGTTGCGCATTATCAACACACCCAAGCGCGGGCTGGGGGATCAGGCGGTCGGCAAGTTGCTCGACTACGCTCATGCGGAAGATATCACTTTGCTCGAAGCGTTGAACTGCGGCAAACAGGCCGAGCTCACCGACAAGCAAGCGGAAGCGGCCAAACAGCTGTACGATACGCTGCAGGAGCTGATGCTGTGGATGGAAGGAACGCCCGTTACCGATTTTCTCGCGGAAGTCCTACATGCCACAGGATATCGCGCGATGTACGCGGAGAGCAGCAAAAAGGAAGATCAACAGCGGGCAGAAAATATCGACGAGTTATTCAGTGTGACCAAGTCGTTTGACCGGCGCCGTCAAGGAACCTTGCTCGAATTCCTTGCCGAGGTATCTTTGCTGAGTGACGTCGACAAGGAAAAGGGGAAGGCTCATGAGGCTGTGAAACTGATGACGTTGCATGCGAGCAAAGGGCTCGAGTTTCCTGTCGTGTTCATGATTGGCATGGAAGAAGGCATCTTCCCACACAGTCGGTCCATCGACGATGAGCGAGGCATTGAAGAGGAACGCAACCTCTGTTACGTCGGTATCACGCGAGCGCAAGACATGCTGCACATGACTTACTGCATGGAGCGCACCTTGTTTGGACAGACGTCTTACAAGGAACCGTCACGGTTTTTGGATGAATTACCGGAGACGCACGTGCGGCGACTGACGCTCACGAATGATGAACTGTACCAATGGAAACCGGGAGACAAGATTCGCCACATCAAGTACGGCGAAGGCATTGTGTTGTCGGTGAAACCGGACGGCGTAGGAGATAATAAGGAACCGCATCTCGAGGTGATGTTTCATCCCTCCGTGGGTATGAAGGTATTCCCCAAAAAATACGCGCGTCCGGTGGCAGCCAAGACGTCCTAAGATCAGATGGGGAGCATCGTCATCTTCGGCACTTTTTTACCCTCCTGTAGACCTGTGGTACAATGAATTTCGCTATGATCGTCCATTTACTGTGCAAAGATGTTAGAATGGGACATGCATACGTTTTGTACAGGCCTTTGGCAGGGGGAAGATTCGCTTGTTTTCCTGGATTGTGACGATAATCATTATTGCGATTTTGATTGCAGCCTACGTACTCGTGTTTCTCTATGCGCGCAAGCGCCAGAAGCAGTTTGATGAACAGTACAACGCTGCCAAGGAACGGCACGAGATATTCGTCTTGAACAAGAAAATTGTGAAGGAACGCCCGAAATCCAAATGGATGAAGTACGCTCGATTTAAAACGTACCAAGTGGTGGGGCGGATCAGCGTCTCGCAAGCAGTGCGGGGTATTCAGATGAACAAGATGCAGACCATGACGTTTCATACCACAAAGTCTGAATACGATAAGATTCAACCGAATCGCAAGTATAAGATGGACATCGCAGGCAACTACATTGGATATGTCCACGCACCTTTGCCGAGCAAGGTTAAAGACAAGAAACGGGATGGGAAAGGCAGCAAGGCAGAGGCCCGCAAGGCGGCCGATAAGAATACGAAGAAAGCCAAGAACAACAAATAGAAAACCCATTGACAGGCAGCACGGCAGATTGTCGGCGCTGCCTTTTTTTGTTCACGGTGCGCGCCGTCTGTCGTCTGGATGACGGATCCTATGGTTTCACCACATCTCGGCAATCGATGACGTTCGCCCGGCTCGCCGCATAAGCTGTTGTGACTGGCATCAGGGAAGAGGAGGTTCATCGATGCGGCGCAAATCATTGGGGAAAAAGTCAGCTGTGAAACGGAAGAAACGCAAGGTGACCACGTCTACACCAGCGAAACAACAGCCGGCTGATGTATTAGAGTTCCGCTCGCGAACGCCGGACGATGACGAATATATCGTCCAGTTGACGGAGGAGCAACTTGCTGGAGTACATCAACAAGCGTTTGGCGAGGTGTTCCCGCGCGAACAATTTCGTCGCTATCTGCAATCGGGGGCACCGACCGTCGTGGTGGAAAAAGCGAAGAAGCGGATTGGATACTATTCGTACCTCATCAATCCGGATGGAAAAATGCACATCAGCGCAATGGTCATTGAGCCCGAGTCTCAGTCCGACGGCATTGGCTCGAAAGTGATGCGGCACCTCGAGGATGAAGCGAGGCGACTCGGTGCCCATACTCTGGAGGTGTTTGTACAAACCAACAACGAAAAGAGTCTTGCATTCACGCGCAAGCTCGGCTTCGTCCAGGTGTTTTATGTGACGCCGACCACGATTTGTTTTCAGAAACGGTTGGATACACAAGTTGGACCGGGCGAACCCGCACCGACTAACCCGCATGCCGCCAGCCAACCGGCTCCTCCAGGACAGCCACTCTTTTGAGACCTATCTCCAATTCGTCCCCTCTTCTTATTCTGCCGAATCGTCTACAATAGGATGAGAGATGGTGAATAAGAAGAGGGTCACCATGCAGTGTCGCCCGGACAAGCCGTTCGGGTAGAGGCGACATGGTCCATAAGGAGAGCGCTGTGAAGTATAACACATTGGGGAAAACAAAGTTGCAGGTGTCCGCTGTCGGGTTGAGTCTGACAGACGGTTTACTGGGTAATACACCGAACTCTGTACAGGGAGTCGCGGGGGGGACTACCCACAAAGGGGAGTCGTGGCTGCAGGTCGCTTTCGACAACGGGATCACGTGGTTTGACGTGGGACAGCCGGACGGAGATACTGCGGCCTTTGTAAGCCGGTGGTTGCGGACAGTGAAGAGGGATGATGTGGTCATTGTCACTCGCGTCGGCCCTGGTGACGGCAGGTACGAAGATGTGTCGAAGAAGATTGACCGTCAGTTGCAAATGTTGGGGACGGACCATCTGGATATTGTTCAACTGGAGTGTTCGCTGCACAACGATGGATTGTCGGATGACGCGGAGCGGGCCTTGCAGGAAGCCAAGGAGAAGGGGAAAATCCGGTACGCGGGTTTGGTCGGAGGCGTGGACGAAGTCCTTTTCGGGATGGTGAACGGGTCCTATGACGTGGTGCAATTAGAGTACCACGTACTCAACGCGCGTGCCATGCAAATGGCTCTGCCGCTCGCGCATCAACAGGGTGTGGGCGTGTTGGCGTGTCCTTTCCGGTCTCACTTTAGCGCGGAGAGCATTTCTGGCGGCATTGCGGCAGACTCCGTTGACGATAGAAAACGAGTAGACTATGTGGTCGGCGTATTGGAGAGAGACTTGGGGCGAAGAGGGCCCATGGACCTGCACACCCTGGAGAGGGTATCACTGCAGTTGGCCTCCGCCAGCGGTATCGTTCACGGATGTCTTGTCCGCCCGACTTCCCTAGAAGACATTCGCGAATGGGCTCGGATCACAGACCTTCCGCCGCTCTCGCCGAGCACGGTTGAAGCGTTGTTGCGCGAGGCGGGCGGGGTTAATCAACGGATACGTTGCTCATGGGCAAATGACCCCCTCCTAGCGTATTATCACGACGTAGAGTGGGGGAGACATCCGAGAGGCGACCACCGGTGGTTCGAGTTTGTCGTACTAGAGACGTTTCAAGCAGGGCTGAGTTGGAAAACGATTCTCCACAAGCGAAAGGCGTTTCGCCGAGCGTTTTCCGGATTTGACATTGATAAAGTCGCTGCCTACACCGCGACAGATGTGGAGCGTCTGATGGATGACGCCAGTATCGTGCGCAATCGAAAGAAGATTGAAGCGGCCGTCGAGAACGCGAAGATTGCGCAACGTTTGGTCGTAGAGAATGGATCATTGGAGCGCTTTTTTATGGAGAAGGTGAAACATGCTGCCGAGCCACTCGAGGTCATTCGCCAGACGTTTCGTTTCGTCGGGAGGACGACCGCGGAGAGTATCGCCTTTGCAACGGGTGTCGTACCGCCCCCGCACAGCGCGGGCTGCTGGTTGGCGAGCCCCTGAACACCGCGAGAAGTAGGGTGGCCGTGCGAAGTGGCACCTCCACCCTGGTTGTTACACCGTTCTCCGGTCGTTGAACAGAAAGGAAATTGCATACAATCCGGCCAAACCGACAATCGTGTAGATGATACGGCTGACTAGAGTCGCTTGTCCGCCGAATAGAGAGGCAACGAGGTCAAACTGGAACAACCCAACGAGCAACCAGTTGACGGCTCCGATGATCACGAGTACCAGCGCAGTTTTGCTCATGCGGCACCTCCCTTCAATCACCCATTATGTGCAGATGGGAACGGCAGCAAACGCGCGCGACACGGGTGGACGTGTGGGCGCACGTGGAATTTACCGATTCGGCAGGATGTCCCTTGCCAATGTCGGTCTGGGTGCAGTATGCTTGAGGTGGAGGGATGACCATGTCCATCGAAGAACGGATTCAAGAAGCGTTGGCTGGCATCCGGGAAGCCATCCAGCAGGACGGCGGCGATGTGGAGTTCGTCTCGTTTGACGACGACAGCAAAACCGTCTACGTGGCGCTGACCGGCAGCTGTGTGGGCTGTCCAGCCAGTGTTCTGACGCTGAAAATGGGCGTGGAGCGCGCCATTAAGGCTCAAGTGCCAGAAGTGGAGTACGTCGAAGCTTACTGATGCCGATGTCTGGAGACGATGCGTGGTGGCTGTGCCACCACGCTTTTTGTTTATGGCACAGGAGAGTAGAATTCTTGACGACACAAGTGTGTCATAGAGTGATATATGGTTTGTCCAGCCACCTGCATAGAATGACTCAAACTTCGGCGAAGATGAGAGTAGAAGACCTGCGGTGAAATGTCAAGAGTGTGAGTGAATATTTTACGTCAACTCGAACCCAAAAAAGGGCGTAAGTTATCGTGACGGTCGAATCCCATTTTCAACCATCTGACACAAGTCTCTGAAACGATGACGGCCATAAAAGATTGGCTAAGATACCACCTTCCTTGTGTCGTAGATTTGGCCTTTGTTCAGCAGTACAAAGACCAGGCGAACGAACTTCCGGGCTGAAAGCACAAGCCCGCGCTTGTGGTGGTGCTTGGTAGCCTCGCGATACTTCTTGCGGTAAAACTCAGCGTACTCCTTGTTGTGTACCCTCAACGAGTTTGCTGCTTCGATCAGATAGTATCGCAGGTAGTAGTTGCCTGACTTCGTCAGCTTGGTGTCATCGGCCCGGAAACCGCTGGATTGGTGCACAGACCACGTGAGGCCTGCGAATTTGGCGAGTGCAGCCTGGTTGTCAAATCGCGAGATGTCGCCGATTTCAGCAACGATGCCCGCCGCGATGACCTTGCCAATCCCGGGGATGGTGTCCAGTGTCTGCGGGATGGCCGCTAAGTGGCGTGCAATGACCTTGTCGAGTTCTTTAAGCTGCTTCTCCAAGAACTGAATGTTGCTGAGCATCATAGACAGAGTGACTTCAATGGCGTCTTCCATGTCCGGATTCAGGCGATACGAACGACTGGCGAGTTTCTTGAGTTCTTTGGCCAGCTCGTTTGGATCACGCAAGCGGTTGTTGCCGTGTTCTGCGATGAATGCTGCGAGATCCTCAAGTGGCCGTTCAACAACCTCGTCGGGGGTCAACTCAGACAGCACAGACGTAGCCGCCTTACCAAACGTATTGCTGAAAGGATTTTGCTCTTCGTCGGCGAGCGGCGAGAACTTCAAGAAGATAATACCCAGAGCACGGTTCTTCTCACGGGTGATGTCCTGGACCAGGTTGTAGCGAAAACGCGTAAGCCGTTGCAGTGCGGCATAGCGCGGATCCTGGGGTGGCGTGGGTCTCAGTCCGCCGAAACGTAATCGGTCCGCAATCACCCAAGCATCAATGGCATCTGTCTTTGGGAGTTTGGTATACGCCTTTTTGAAGCCGTCGACCAATGATGGGTTGAGGACATATACCTCTGTCTGAAACGGTTGTAAATCGTCACTGTGCGTCAGGTATTCATGGAGATGCCACCAGTATAGGTTGGTTGCTTCCATGCCGATTTTCAACTGTTTCGCTCCCGTCGAATGAGCAATGCGTAAGAGCCTGTCCACAAAACGCTCAGCACCAACAAGGTCGTTCGTGAATGTGGATGTTCCAGAAACCTGTTTGCCTTGATCATCTACGACACAGACGACGAAGTTATTCAGACCCAGATCAACACCAACGTACAAGCAATTGCTCATGCTGTTTCACCTCCTTGGTTGGCAGGGTGGGGAGTCAAGCCCTTGGGGTATCCCCCGAGCCGCGAATCCATCTCTCAGCCTCGCCTATCAGAACTCACCAGTGCTTCTGGGTACAGCCCTTGAGCTGCTGGCATCAAGGAGAGAACGACTGGGGTACAGCCTGCGAGTCAAAAATCACAGATTCACGTCGGGGGAACAGTCTTAACAAGAAGCCCACCTGCATGGTGACAACTGGAGGAAAGAGAGCTGCCCCGGACCCTACTCTTAAGGTCATTGTCTCGCGGGATTCCCCAAAGGCTCAACCCTATAGGGTTGACATAATTAAGAACTATCTAATTCAAAACATACGAGGAGGATGTGTGTTGCAAGTACAGGTGCTCGGCAACAGCCTCGTCGTCACAACTGACAAGCAGTGGAACGGTCAGGTGCTGCAAGAAGGACTGAAGCGTCAACTGATGTTGCCCAGCGCCTACGTCAAGAGGCTGTTCGCCGATGGACGCGTACTTTCTGGGAAACAACGCCTGTTGGCCGACGACGTCATCCATGGGTCGACCAAAATTCGTCTGATAGGTGATGTGGAAGACGACGACGGGATACATATCAGCGCGTCTCACACGGACAGCAACCGTGCTATCGTCCCTTTGTGGGAGGATGAGCACGTACTGATTCTGAACAAACCAGCCGGCCTCATTATTTATCCGTCCGGCGCGGGAGAATCGGATACCTTAGCCCACCGCGTCGCCGCGCATTATGAGCGCACAGGACAGCGTCGCAAGGTTCGCCACGTGCACAGGTTGGACAGGGATACCACGGGCGCCATTCTGTATGCGAAACACGGTTATATCGCGCGTGCAATGGACGCGCTGCTGGCGGAGCGCCGCGTGGAACGCACGTACTGGGCTGTGGTTCAGGGACAACCCAAATCACCGCGTGGATCCATCCGCTTGCCCATCGGCCGGGATCGGCATACGGCAGGGCGGTATCGGGTCTCCAAGACAGGGAAAGACGCGGTCACCGTGTACGAAGTGCTAGGCACCGTCAGCATCGCCAACGGCAAAGTTTCCTTGGTGCAGTGCCGATTGGAAACGGGGCGAACCCACCAGATTCGCGTTCACATGTCCGCCATCGGATGTCCAGTGGTCGGGGACGTCTTGTATGGCGGAGGGGCGGGTGTTGGAACCGTGGATTTGGATCAAGGATACGCACTGCACGCAGTACAACTGGCGTTTTATCACCCGTACGATCGACGGCAGGTGACGGTGTACGCCCCGTTGCCAGAACACTTTGCCCGTCTGCTGTCCGACGTTGGTTTGGGGCAGTTCATCCAACGAGGGGGTGGTGGTGTCGTTTCACTGGAAGGGCCGAAGGCGCCGTGAACGATGCCGACGCGGGAGGTGACGGGAATGTGGAGGCCGGGTTCAAAGCCACATGCTGTTGGGCAATATGTCTGGAGTCTGATTGCTGCCATCGTGCGGCACGACATTATGTCACTGGCGGCGGTCATTACGTTTTACGCGTTCTTTTCCCTGTTTCCGTTCTTGCTGCTGGTGATTTACACGGCGTCGACGATTGTCCCGCAATTAGATGTGCAGAACGCGGACGTGCAGCGCGAGTTGATGCATTTGATAGGCCCCTTTTTCCCGGCGCTGCAGGCGGAGAAAGTCATACAGCAAAACATCTCCAATTTGGCGGTCGTCGGCCGGCAAATTGGACTGTTTAGTGCATTGACGCTGACGTGGTCCGCCATGAGCGGATTTCTGGCGGTTCAGCAAGCGATGGACGTCATTTGGGAACGCGAACAACGCTCGTTTATTGCGCGACGCATTATCTCCTTCTTCATGGTGATGGTGTTGCTCGTTATTATGCTGTTTTCTGCCCTGGTCACCACCGTGTACCCGTGGTTGGAGCAACACGTTCAGCCGACGGCTTGGTGGACCTGGTTCACCTGGTTGCAGGGTTGGTCAAAAGTGTTGTTTCCCGCGTCTTTGCTCATCAGTTTTCTGATTTTCTACCGTTACCTTCCTTCGCGTCGTGCTGCGTGGCCATTTGTGGTTCCGGGTGCATTCGCGGCGACGCTGTTGCTCGACTTAGGGCGGAAGTTGTTTGTCTGGTATGCGAATCACCTCGTCCGCTATCAGATGATCTACGGGACGCTGACGGCGGTGATGCTCCTCCTACTGTGGATCTATGTCGGCAGTATTGTCATGTTATTCGGTGCAGAAGTGTCGGCTGCTTTCGAGCGAATCATGCAAGCTGACGATGAAGAGGCGGACGTCTCCGGCTGACCATGATCCCTGTTGCCAGGAGACGCACCTACTGTCAGGATGGAGTCAATGTGACAGCGTGGGGAGAGGACAGCGTGTTACGGGCATGGTTTGGTCAGGAGAATGAGCGCCTGAGCATTTGGAATAGATGGTTTGCAGCGGTCAGCATGACGATTGTCAACAACTTTGTGGCGATGTACTTGCTCGACGCGTTGCATGCGACCAACAGCGAAATGGGCTTGCTGAATTCACTGCCATCGCTGGTCAATCTGTTTGGGATGTTGGTGGCAGCTGCAGTGGTCAGCAAGTTGAGCCGAAAAAAGGTCTTGTGTGCCGCCGTGACCACCGTGTCGGGTCGTTTTACGTGTGGATGGCTTTGGTCCCCTTCCTAGCGATGCTGAACCAGCGCGTTCAGGCGGGGAACACATCTCCGTCATTGTGCCAAGTGTGCAGAAGCTGAACCTGGTGGGCCCGCTGTGGCGTAAAATTTTGCGTGACCGTGATTTCTTATGGGTCTGTGGTGCGCTGCTTTGGTTCAATTTTGCATGGCAGATGTCGTGGCCTCTATTCAATATCTATCAAATTCAGACGGCTCACGCGCCAGCTCTGTGGATTGCTTTGATCAACGTGGCCAGTCAAACAGGCCAGACCCTTTCTTATCGATGGTGGGGCCGCATGGCTGAGCGGTTTGGAAATGGAATGGTCATTGTCCGGGCGACATTTGGCATGGCGCTGGCCTCCCGCTCTCACCATTCTTTCCACGAACATGGTCTACTTGTGCGTGGTGAACTTGATTGCAGGGATTCCGGTGGCCGGTACAACACTTCTGTTGTTCAACTATCTACTAGAAGTGTGTCTGGATTCTGACCGTACAGGGTACATTGCGTACTACAATGTCGCGCTTGCAGTGGTCGGTTTTGTTTCGCCGGAGGTGGGGGGTGGCTCCTTGACTCGGTTGGCATGAACGCTGGGATGCTGATTTCTTCAGGACTTCGCGTCGTAGGAGGTTTTGTTTTGCTGTATATTGCCGAGCGTGTGTCGCGTAGATGTAGAGACGGCGCTTGTCATGCGCGCTTGACTTAAGGCAGTGTACAAAACAGTATGGGCCCACCTGGAACAGGGCGCGGTTCAGGTGAGCCTGTGTCATACGCAGGTTATGTGGCACGCGCTGTTTCCACCAACACCTGCGGGTGGACTGTCACCTGCACATTGCCACGGAGCGCGCTGGAGACCATGCAGGCGTGTTCCGCTTGTTCGGCGTACAACGAAATTTTTTCATGGTCGACAGGTTGGTCGACGTAAATGGTCGGACGGTGTTCAATTCGGTCGAACCGCAATCCCCCATCGTCGACCACAAAGCCTTCGGATTCTAGTTCTAATCTGGTGTAAGGCACTTTGCGGTTGGATAGGATGATGGCCAGCGTCATGAGGTAGCACCCGTACGCAGCTCCGAGGAGGAGTTCCTCCGGATTTGTGCCGACGCCGGGGCCGCCGAGATTGTTGGGTACGCTGATTTTGGACGACAGTCCATCGCCTTCTATGGTGCCGGTACCTTGTCGATTGCCAGACCACGCGCCGCGGACCTTGTATGTGTGAACTTCGGACATTTGGACAGGCCCCCCTTCATTCCCACGTTTTTCACTGGTTCACGTGTTATCATGTATTGTATCGTGCCATCTCTATGAATTCCAGTGGATTCAGATTTGGCAGAACAAAGAAACAGTTGCGGCGAAGTGTCAAGGGGGGATTTCTTCTGTCAAAGGTTAGCGTTTTGATTACAACGTATGAGCGACACCGTGACCTTGCGCAATGTATGAAGGCTGTCCGCTTACAGCAAGGAACGAATTTGGATGTGGAGATTTGCGTGGTCAACGACGGAGGACGTCCCGTCGACGATGTAGTGAGGTCGTTCGAAGGGGTCACGATTCGATACACCAATTTCATTCGAAACTACGGGCAAGTGGAGGCTCGAAACGCTGCGCTCGAGATGGCAACGGGAGAATTCATCGCCATTTGTGACGACGATGACCGGTGGCTGCCGGGTCACGTGAACCGCTTGGTGGATGCTCTTCAAGGGGCTGGTTCAGGCGCGGTGCTCGCCTACAGCGACGCGGAGATTGTGTCTCTCCGGCGTCAAGGGGACAGCGTCTTCGTCTTGGATCGACGAGCTTTTGCGTGGTCAGGCGTCGAATCGTTGCTCTGCGAGTACAATCCGATTGTGCCGTCGAGCGTTGTCTATCGAAGATCTGTGCATGCCGAGGTGGGTTCTTTCGATAAACAGGTTTCTCATTACTGGGACTGGGATTTCTTTCTTCGCTGCAAGACAGTTGGCCCATTGGTTCGCGTGCCGGTTTGCGATACGCTGTACACGC
This sequence comes from uncultured Alicyclobacillaceae bacterium, assembly GCA_963788285.1. Classification (GTDB taxonomy): domain Bacteria; phylum Bacillota; class Bacilli; order Alicyclobacillales; family Alicyclobacillaceae; genus Alicyclobacillus_A. The sequence goes on along the minus strand of CAWBGB010000008.1, from coordinate 261,903 downwards.
TTCATGGTGACGGTGCCAATTTGTCTGCCAATCCGGTGGATATGAATACGGCACTAGAAGTTTTGTGCCAGAAGCATGGACTTGGGAAGTTGCCTGCGAGCAACTTCTACCTCATGACCGAAGATAGGCGGTTACACCCGTATCGCGCAGACACCACCTTGCTATGGGACGGGGATCCTGAACCATGGTGGGGGGATCTTTCACCGATAGAGTTCGAGTTCGCGGCACGTGGGAAACAGGAGGTATAGCCGTTATGGACAAGATTACGTTGAGAGGTATTGTCACCTATGGATACCATGGCGTCATGGCGGAAGAAAAGACGCTCGGTCAGCGGTTTGTCGTCCACCTCACTCTCTACCTCGACACTTCGGCGGCCGCCGCATCCGATTCGGTCGAGGATACTGTGAACTACGCGGACGTGTACCGAGAAGTGAAAGCCGTTGTGGAAGGTGCCCCGAAAAACTTGATTGAGACGGTGGCTGCCACCATAGCGGCGGAACTTCTCAAACGCCATTCAAAACTCGAAGGGGTGAAGGTGGAATTGGAGAAACCATCCGCTCCAATTCCTGGACCGTTTGACACCGTATCCGTCACAGTGGAGCGGTGGCGAAAGGAAAGTTCGGTCAGGGCTTGGTCATCATCAGATACGCGATAATCCCAAGCAGTACGACGGAGAGGATTCCGACGCACCAATTGTTTGTCCGTAGTTTTTTCAACTCTTCGCGCGCGTAGAGTTTTTTCGAGTTCGCGATTCTCTCCAGTTCTTTGGTCAGGGCGAAGCGGACCGCGAGAAATACAATGATATACAGGCCGATGGAGACGAGCATCCAAGTCTGCATGAGCATGCGCCAGCTGGTGAACGCGAGAAGCCCGGCTCCGGTGATCCATAGAATCCAGTCGGCCGTTCTTTCCACCGGTCGGAACCGCTGGATGAACGCTTTGACGCGTTCCACACTGTCCAATCTTGGCACAACAAAAAAGACGCTTAATTTGGCAAGCACAGCGCCCACGTGAACCACAATCAAAGGAATCAACACGGCTGGCATACACACATACCTTTCTATGTCTTTACTGCAGGATACATATATAGCAGCGACCTTGAATTTAACGCACAAACCGATAGAGCATACAAGCCCCGTAGTACATCCACGCCGTCGGTCCAAACTGCCACACCAGTCGCCGGTGGTTGCGCACTGCTTTCTGTTGTCGCACTTTGTTATCGGATAGATACATTCCGAGCAGCCCGTGCACCACGTCTTGGTGGATGCGCAAGCCGTCCCCTACCAGTCGTGTCTTGTGATGGCTCGTTTCGGCGAACAACCGAATCCGCGCTTCTACGTCGCCAGCACTGGGATAGCAGGCCACGAAGTTAAAGTCACCTTCGCTCCTATCTTCCTCCAGGTCAATCAAATAGTCCAGCAAGATGTGCAGTCCACAGACCCACGGAAAGTAGATGTCAAACAATTGTCGCGCTTCTGTTTTGGTGAGCGGTGTGGTGGCGGCGAGGAACAGCGAGAACATGCCTAGCGTTGAACCGGTTGCGGCTGCAAACTCCCACCAATAGATGTCCGGGAATTGGGGCCGATAGGGTTCCCACCAACCTACCAACTTGTCCTTTCGTAAGGCTGGTTCCACGTGTTTAATGGCCTGTAACTCACAATACCGTTCGACAAGCCACTCCACATGATCACGCACCATGGCGTAACCGGGGAGGGAGGAGAGAATCGTTTGGCAGGTCTTGACCAGCGTGGTCAGATACCCTCCGTCATCCGGAGATCCGCGCAGCGCGTAGTAATCGCGGAGGGGCGCTTCGGGGCGCACGGCGTCGCGCATGGCGTGATGAAGTTGCACGAAGTCGGCTTCGTCGTATGTATGGCACCGGTCGCACAGGTTGTCCAGATAGTCGCTGATGGTCTGAAGAGCAATAATCAGTCGTGTTAGCGGCTTGGCATATTGAAGCCGAACGGCAGCGTAGACGCTGCCGCCATCGGCGTGAAATCGCTTGTGTTGTAAACTGGCCAGCGCTTGCGTGCGCAACATATCGTCAGGAATCCGCTTCGCGTGTTCCGTCCAGGTGACCAGCTCCTGTCGAGCGATGGGCAGAATGTGGCGGAAACACCGATATAGGAATTGCGTTGCCGTCTTTGGCGCATGTAGTGCTTGCAGGGCGACCATACCTCCCCGTTTCCGTTTTTATAGTATACAACCACGGAGTCGGGTGGCATTCATCGAAACGGTTGAAAAATCTGTCCTCACTTGGTCAGTAAGCTTGAGATTTGTCCGGCCCAGCTCATGACTTTCTTCGCGTTGTCCGTCGTCAGATATTTACCTAGGTTCGGAACCGCCTGCGGAGGCGGACTCGGTATTGGGCTCGACGTCGGAGCAAACGGGATGGGATGTGACCCTCCTGAACTCGCCACCGGTATACTCTGCGGTTGAGGAGCGTACGGTGCGACAGGTGGTTGCATGGGCCCAATGATCCGTCTGCGCTTGGCACCGTTGTGGATCATTGTGAACAGCTCCTGCACCTTTTCGTCCTGTGCGACGTTGAAGGCGAGCGAACCGAGTCGAATCACCGTATTCAGCTGCACTGGACTCACCTCCATTCGGCCATGATTTCCTGTATGGATACAGTATGTGGCCGACGGCAGAGAGGCTGCGACGATGGCACAGGGCACCTGCGGAAATGGTCGCGGCAAGCTGTCATTTTTCAGATGGCCTGTGCGTTCGTCGACAGGTCACGATTCCCCTTGCAGGGGTGAGTACAGATAAGCCATCAGCAAATCGTACGTGGCTTTCAGTGCATCTCGGTGCGTGCGTTCGTACGCGTGTGAATTTGCGACACCCGGGCCAATCAGACCGTGTACAATATCCGCCCCGGACAACATCGCGGCGCTGGCGTCCGAGCTGTAGTAAGGGTAAATGTCCACCGCGTGCGGGATGTTGTGCCGACGGCAGAGTGACACCAAATGCCTGCGCAACCCCAGGTGGTACGGGCCAGACCCATCCTTCGCACAAATGGACACGCAGTGTTCGTTGGTGGACAGACCGTCGCCGATAGCCCCCATGTCAACCGCCAGGTATTCGACCGTTTCCGGCGGAATGTTGGAGTTTCCCCCGTATCCGATTTCTTCGTTGTTGCTAATCAGAATATTCATTGAGTACGGCAGGGGATTGCCCGATTGCAAAATCGATTGGAGCACGGCGAAGACCACGGCAACGCTCGCCTTGTCATCCAGATGCCGACTTTTGATGTAGCCGGTGGGTGTCACTTGTACCCGCGGGTCCCAATACACGAAGTCTCCGACCGCGATACCGAGCGCCTCGGTGTCCTGTTTCGACCGGACGTTGGCATCAAGAACCACTTCGATGTTGTCGTCTTTGCGCTCCAGTGTTGCGACCTCTCGATTCACGTGCACCGAGGTGTTGTGCAGGATGACGGTACCGCTCACCAGGTCGCCTTGTCCGGTCCGAACCTGGCAGTATTCCCCTTCTACTGTGTTCCACGCGTACGATCCGATTTTCGCTAGACGCAAACGTCCCGTCGACAAAATTTCCTTGACGATGCCGCCCAGTGTATCGACGTGCGCAGTGACGAATCGTTGTCTCGACGTATCTTTACCAGGCACGTGGATGATGAGGGCGCCCTTGCGGTTGCGGCGCGTTTCCACCTGCAGTGCTCGGCACTCTGCCTCTAGCAACGCGATGGCGGCCTCCGTGTCGCCTGTCGGACTCGGTGTGTTAAGCAGCCGTACGAGCAGATCTTCGATGTACGCCAGTGCTCGATCAGACATGGCAAAGCCTCCTTGTAGCACGTCGGTGGGTTGCTCCAGACCCACCAACAACTGGGTACATTGTACCATAGCCTCAGCGTAGCCACGTCTTTTTTCATATGTTAACTTAGGAATGATAGAATGGCTGCGAATGTACACGCTGTGTGAAGGAAGGCAGAAGAGGATGGCAGTGACATTGGACAACGACCGACTGGCGATTCCCCTGGCCAACCTGCATGAGGAAATCCAACGTGCCGGTCAGGCGGAGATGGCTCAAAAAATACAGGACATTCAAAGACGTATGGAGGCTGGGCTGACGGAAGTGTACGTGGCGTTCTGTGGAATGTTTTCAGCCGGAAAGTCCAGTCTGATCAACGCCTTGACGAAGACTTCGCAGTTGGCGACGGGAGCCGTGCCGACGACGGCTGAAGTGGCTGCGGTTCGATACGAGACTCCCTCGGGGGCTGTCGTCCTGTTGGACACACCTGGCGTGGATTCCACCGACGAGACCCATCAGGCGGCCACCGAAGCAGCTCTGCACACATCCGACGTGGTTGTTTTTGTCATGGACTACCAGCATGTGGAGTCAGAAGAGAATATGGAGTTAGCGCGCAGCTTTGCGGACCGGGGGAAGACCCTGTACCTGGTGGTGAATCAGGTAGATAAGCACGTGGACTGGGAACTGTCCTTCGCCGAATTTCAGCAACGTGTGGAGCAGACGTTTCGTGAGTACGGCATTATCTATGAAAAAATTTACTATACGTCGACCAAGGCGTCGGCGATAAACGAGCTGGACGAGCTCGTAGAGGAGCTCCATCGCCTGGCGGGGGATGGCCGCGAGGTCGTTCGCAATTGTGTTCTCCGTACGGTCGAGAGCCTGACGGAACAGTTCGTGGCGGCTGAGTTTGAACCGAAGCTCCACGCGGCGGAGAATGCGCTCTATGACACGGTTGGATTTGTGCCGTTTGACGCCGAGGAAGCCGACGAGTGGATCTGCGAACGGAACGAGAAGCTGGCCACCCTACGAGAGACTGTGCAACTTGAACAGCAATCCCTTGGCAAAACATACGACGCGTTGCACGAAGAAGTGCGGCGCCTCGTCGATTTGGCGCAAATTTCTCCATACGAAACAACGGAAAAAGGCCGACTCTACGTCGAGAGTCTCCGGCCGAACTTTAAAGTCGGCTTCCTGGGTGCCAAGCAAAAGACCGCAGCGGAGCGGGAACGGCGCTTGGCGGCGTTTCTCGACGACTTGACCGACCGAACCGAAAAATATCTGATCTGGCCGCTGCAAAGCCGTTTGCGGGAATGGTTGGACAACACGCCGTGGGCGAACTCCGAGTGGCGGAACGACATTGACACCGTAGGGTTCTCTATCGAGGCCGAATTGTGTCGAGGTTTAGTAAATTATGGTGCTCTCTCGTCCGATCAGTACCCGTACCAGTATGTCAAAGACGTGGTAGCAAAGGTGAAAAGCGGTGTGCTTACATCCGTAAATCGTGTTCTGGATCTGTGGAATGAACACATGCGAGATATCAGTGCCGAGTTGGAGAAGTCGCGACAACCGGAAATGGACACCATCCAGGCTGAAATCGACGCCATTCGTCGTTGGTTGTCTCTCGTCGCGGAACAACAGCGGGAACTCACCCGACTTCTGGATCCAGTCCGCGAAGTCTTTTCAACATGCAAAGGAGGCCCCTTATGACCGACATCCATGTAAGTGCAACAAGAGCACGGCTGTTGCGGCACATCGACGATGCGATAGATATCTTGCACCCATTGGCAGCTGCGGATGGTTGGCGCCAAAGTCTGTGTGACTTGCGGGAACAACTGCATGGGCGGCGTCATCAGGTGGCCGTCTTTGGTGCATTTTCCACAGGCAAGTCGTCTCTCATCAACGCAGTGGTGAAATCTCCCGTCCTGGTGGTGTCACCCAACCCGACCACAGCCGCCATTACCCACATTTATGGCACGGCCGACAACTCGTTTGCGGCTGCTCGCGTGACCGCGAAATCGGCCGAGCAACTGTGGGATGACGTCAAGCAGTCCTTACTGGCCCTACACCTCGCCGAAGACAACATTGAAGCGGCTTTGCAGCGCGCAGCGGCTTTGAAACCGACCGATTACACGCCGATGTCGCGCCGGTACATTACCTTCCTCAAGTCTGTTGCAAACGGTTACGGAGAGATGCGGAACCGCTTGGGCACGTCGTGGGAAGTCGGACCTGATGAACTGAAAAAGTACACCGCAGAAGAGCGCTACGCTTGCTTTGTACAGCGAGTGGACCTGTTCACCAAGGCGCCGCTACTTCAGGAAACGGGCATGGTACTGGTGGACACGCCGGGTATCGATTCCATTCACAGACGACACACTGACGTCGCCTTCCAGTACATGCAGAGTGCGGATGCCATTGTATTCGTGCTTTACTACACTCATGCATTTTCTAGGGCAGATAAGGAATTTCTAAGTCAGCTGGCCGACGTCCAGGACATCGCGGGGACGGATAAGCTGTTTGTCGTCATCAATGCGGTGGACTTGGCGGAAAACGAGGAGGAACGGTCGGCTGTGCGGAAGCGCGTGGTCAAGGAACTTCGGCAGTTGGGTATCCGAGCGCCACGCGTCTACGAGGTCTCCAGTCAGTTGGCGTTCGCAGCCGCTGCCTATCAGGAAAACCCGGAGGACACGAGGTATTCTGAACTGATTCGCCATAAACTGAGGGTCCCGCAAGATTCGGAACTATCGGCTGCGTTTGCACTGGAGCAGTCTGGACTGCCGCAGTTGGAGGCGGACTTGCGCGCGTTTTTAGCGACCCAGGAAGACGTGCTGGCAGAGGACGCCGTAAGGCGTCGATTGTCCTCCATCGCCGATGCCGTACGGCGTCAGGTTGCGATGCTCAAGATTCAAGCACAGCAGAATGAAGTCGATGCCGCCGAGCGGAAGCGTACAGCTGCTGTGCTATCGCGAACATTGGACGGCGTTCGTGACGCCGTCCTGCAGGGAGTCGACCCGGTCATGAGAGGGTTGAACGCCGAATGGGACGAACTTGTCTTCCACGTCGGCGAACGCATTCGCATTCGCTTCGGTCAGTTGTTTAAAGAGTGTTTCCATCCGGGGCGGTTCCGCGTTCCGTCACAGGACAAGCAATCCTTGCAGGACGCAGCAGCAGAACTCGCCGAAGTCCTCAGCAGGACCGTTGAAGCGGAAATGCGAACGTTTGGGTTGCGGGCTCACCGTCACGTGATCGAAGCGCTTCAGTCGCGGCGCGCGGAGTGGGCGAATTCCCTCGCGCAGGCGGGGTTGACGTATGTGGCGTTGCCAGCAGATCCGAGTCGATCGTTGTCACTGCCAGAATTGCCAGAACGCGTCAATCTCGATGGTCATCGGTTCCGCCCTGCATTTCGCCACTTCACATCGGCGAAGCAGTTTTTCGAAGGTCATGGACAGTCTGCCATGCAGGCGGTACTCGAACCGATTGCGCTTGAGGCAGTCAGGGAAGCCATTCAGCGACTATCTCAGTCGATACGTGCGTCCATGCTCCAGACATTGACCGAAATCTTGACACGCTGGATCGAGGAATTACAAGGGAATTTGTCCGATTCTCTACTCGAGAGCCCGTCGACCGATGACATGAACCTCTGGCTCCGCGCCGAAGCTTGGTTCACACCTTATATGACGGCATGATACGAACAGGGATTAGGATGGACAAGTCTCTCATAGATATAAGCAAACGACATGGAGCAGCATGACCGCCTGAAAAGCTCCATGGATGGCGCCGAAAGGAAGCGACCGAACACAGGCTGGAAGGTAGGGGGTAATCGTGGCGAAGCGAAAACTCACAGCAGAGGACATCTTCAATATTCAACTCATCGGAGACATCGCGCAGCATCCTACAGAACATGCAGTGGCCGTCGTGGTAACTCGGTTACAGCGTGAGGACAACTCGTACCGTTCTCACATTTGGAAGGTGCATACGGACAGCGGCAACGCGTGGCTGCTCACGTCGAGCGATAAGTCAGAGACGAGACCCGCGTGGTCGCCAGACGGCAGATGGTTGGCTTTTTTATCTGACCGTACCGGCGACCATCAACAGCTGTTTGTCATGCCTGCGAATGGCGGTGAAGCTGTACAAGTCACACATCTAAAAACGGACGTTAAGTCGTTTCGCTGGAGTCCGGATAGCCGTTCGATTGCGTTTGTGGCCAACGTCAAAGAGTGGAGCAAGGACGCGGAAGCCGAACTATCTTGCAAAGAGCTTTCGCCACGTGAAAAGTACACCGCCGACGTCAAGGTGATCACCCGGACCTTTTATCGTCTCGACGGTGTAGGCTATTTTGGCGATAGGAGAAATCACCTGCACGTGGTGAACGTCGGAAGCCTTGTCTCCGGTAAGAGCCGCATGCAAGGCGCCTATGAGAGGAAATCCATCGCGACGGCCTTCCCGTGTGTACGTTTGACGGAAGGCGCCTTTGACGTAGAGAGCTTTGATTGGATGCCGGACGGCACATCCCTCGTCTTTGCCAGCAACCTTGAATCCGATGCGGACGAGACGATGCATCGTTACCTATACATCGTGTCTCTCGGAGGACCTTCCCCGGGGACGTTGCAGCAGATGACAGACATCCGCCGCTTACCCGGCGTTCCTGCCTATGCGGAGGGTCCCCGCGTATCGCCAGACGGTCGCCTGATTGCTTTCTACGGTCACAACCAGGAACAGAGAGGGTACAGCCAGTCCAAGGTTTGGCTCTACGATGTAGAAACGGAGTCAGCATACTGTCCGACAGCCGCTCTGGACCAGACGTTCGGCGATGTGTCACTGTCCGACACTCGCGCAGCACACCATGTTGGATTGGAATGGTCAGAAGACCAAAAATACGTATACAGCCTGTTGTCCACGAAGGGTACCACACAACTGGTACGCGTGGACGTGGTGACGGGTGAATGCACGTCGATCACCAGCGGTGAGCACTGCATCCTGTCGTTTTCCCTCAACAAGAAATCTTCGAGTGCCACACTGGTGCGAGCCACCACGACAGATCCGGGCAATGTGTACGCGATCGAGTTGCCCATGGGGACAGGCGGCGCCACGGGGCTCCGGCGGCTCACGAACTGGAACGCGGATTTCCTAGATCAGTTGGACATTGTGAAGCCAGAGAAATTGCGGTTCACTGTGGACGGTCTTACGTTGGACGGATGGGTCATGTTGCCGAGTGAACCCGCGCCGACTGGCGGTTATCCCACAGTCGTGCAGGTGCATGGCGGTCCAATGGCCATGTATGGGGAACAGTTTTTCTTCGAGTTTCAACTGTTGGCCGCTACCGGTGCAGCTGTAATTTACTGTAACCCGCGTGGTAGCATGGGCTACGGGCAGGAGTTCTGCCACTGTATCCGGGCCAAGTGGGGGACTGTGGACTTCTCCGACATCGAAACATTCGTAGATGCGGCCATAGAGCGCTATCCGTTGAACGGACATCAAATCGCCATTGCCGGGGGAAGTTACGGTGGATTCATGGCGGCGTGGGCGATTGGCCATACAGATAGGTACAAGGCGGCTGTTGTGATGCGTTCCTGCGTCAACGAGTACAGCATGTTCGGCACGTGTGACGTCGGTTTCGAGGACATGCACGATTTTGGCTTTGCGCCGTGGGAAAACCCCGAGGCCTACTTTAAGGTTTCCCCGATTGCATCGGCAGGTCACATGCATGCTCCGGTGCTCATCATCCATTCGGAGAACGACCTGCGGTGTCCGATTGAGCAAGCGGAGCAACTGTACATGGCATTGCGCGTTCGGCATGTTCCCGTGGAATTCGTGCGCTTTCCGAATGAGAGCCACAACCTCTCGAGATCTGGAAAACCGTGGCACCGGGTGTTTCGCCTCGAGAAGATTCAATCGTTCCTTGCGCGTGAGCTCGGATTGTCAGTCGATACACGGTGAGAGGAGACATTCTTTCCGTACACGCCGAGCTGTTTAGGCAACTGTCGCAAAAACCTGATATGATTGGGCGCAGGGGGGTATGTGAATGGCGAAGCATTGGGAAGACATGGATCACTGGGATACTCCGAGATCAGGCCGATGGAATCGCTTTGCACCGTGGCTGGTGGCTACGGCTGCCGTATGTTTTGCGCTCGGCCTCGTCAGTGGAAGTATGTGGTTTCCGCGCACGGTAAACCTGGACAACAGCGAATCCGCCGGAACCTACCCCGAGTCCAATCCGTTGATTTTACCTGGCGAAAACAACGCTTTACCACCTGCACTCAGTGGAAATACGGTCAGCCAGATTTATCAAATGGCAAGGCCGAGTGTGGTTACAATTACAGCGGTTGCTAATTCGGGCACGTCCAAGAACTCCCCTGAGGAAGACATCGGCACCGGTTTCTTCATTGACGACCAAGGCGACATCGCGACGAACAACCACGTCGTGAACGGACAAACCACGGTATCCGTCACGTTGGATAACCACACCTACACAGGGAAAGTCATTGGGACCGATGCGTTGGACGACTTGGCCGTGGTTCGCATTACACCACCACCAAGCGGCGTCAAACCGCTTAGTCTGGGAACGGCAAAGACTCTGCAACCCGGAGACCTCGTGGTTGCCATCGGCAATCCATTTGACTTGACTGCGAGTGTGTCAGCAGGGATTGTCAGCGGTCTTAACCGCTCGGTGCCGACCGACAGTGGGCGCCTGATGAGCGGACTGGTGCAAACGGACGCGGCCCTGAATCCGGGAAACTCGGGCGGCCCGTTGTTGAACGCGCGTGGGCAGGTTGTGGGGATTAACACCGCTATCGAAAGCCCGGTGGAAGGGTCTGTCGGGATTGGCTTCGCGGTTCCGATTGACCGCTTGGAACAAGTCTTACCGAAGCTGCTCAGTGGCAAGCCGGTGGATCACCCGTGGCTTGGAATCATAGGGTTGGATATCACGCCGGCCATTGCGCAAAAGTACCACTTGCCGGTCAATCAAGGTGTACTCGTGATCGCGACGTCACCCGGTGGCCCAGCCAGTAAGGCCGGGCTCAAAGGGGATAGCGGAAGCCAAAACAACCCGGTTGGCGACGGCGACATCATTACAGCGATTAACGGGCAGCCGGTCGCCGACATTGAGTCACTCTCCGCGTACATCTCGAACCAAAATGTCGGAGACATCGTACACCTCTCGGTGCTTCGGCACGGCAAGTCGATGGATATTGCGGTGACATTGCAGGCTTGGCCGAGTAACCTGAAACAATAGTGGTACAACGTTGGTAGACGAAGGCCTTCCAACCGATGGGAAGGTAAGGGTCCATTACCATAGGTCACGCAGGCGCTCCGCGTGAGCGCCTGCGTCTTTTTGACCATGTGCACAGACACAGCGCAACCAACAAAACTGCGCTCAGCACTGTGATGGTCAAGCCGACGGTAAAAGACCGAGGGCTGTAGGTGAGCACAATGTCGTGGTTGCCTGGCGTTACTTTGACTCCGGTCAGGACGTCGTCCGACGGCGGACCTACGCGTTGCACATTCACCGGGTGGCCGTCGACCGTTGCGTGCCAGTTCGGATCGAACATTTGAGAGAGCACGAATATGCCACCGCTCGACTGTGCAATGCGCCATTCCTGACGATTTGGAGACCAAGCGACCAGCTGCACTTGTGAATCACCTGGAATGACCGGCGCATCTTCGTCACTGCTCACCCAGGCCGGTGCGAGGGGATCCGGATTTTCCCAGACAGTGGTGTGACCGTCCGTGAATACTGGTTTCCATGGCAATGGCGCTAGTGGCTGGTGAATGTGTATCTCTTCATTCCCACTTGACGGATGCGCGCTGACAAACGTGATGCGGTCGAGTTCGATGGCGTTAGACCACATTTCGCTCCTCACGGACACGTGCGTAGCCTCGTTCGTTGCCCAGTTTTTCGGCAGGCGGATGGAATAGTACGTGTCTGGCCAGCCGTTGATCCACTTCGTTACAGTGGCACTGCCCGCAGACAGGGTCACACAACACAATGGTTGCGGCGTGCGCGGCTCGCCATGGATACTGGTTAGGTGGATGGAGACTTCCTCTGTGCCTTTTGGTACGTCAAGCCAATGATCCCACAGCGGAACGCCTATACGCGTTGTGGGAATCATCGGGTGCCAGTCGGCCGGGGTCAAAACGTACTTCACGCCGAGTGTGTCAAGTACGGATCTCGGTTGACTCGTTATCTCATCCGCGGTCCACGTGAGCGCAATTGTGGCGTCGTACCAATAGGCGTCGAGCGAGTCGTACCCGTTAAGCGCAGGGATTAGGACAGCGGCCGACTTGTCCTGCGCCAAATCGCCCGCGTCGAAGTCGGCAGCGCGCAGAAAAGGGGTGCTCGGACCCAGTTGCTTTTGTAAAAACTGCACCGCCGGTGGAGGATCCGTGTACGAGGCAGTGGGTGATGTAAGGACGAAGGTGGACAGATCTGCACTTTGGGACAGGTTATCTAACAGTGCGAGACAGACCACAGCGAGGACTCGCACATTGGTAGTAAGCCAAGTGAATCTCACCTGAACCACACCAAGCACTCCGAGTAGGCAAAGTGTCAAGGCGAGCGTGTGCCACGACAGGTAGGTCAGCGGAACAGCGACCTTCGCGACAATGAGTCCCACGCCGGCGATGGCACAGCCTGCCGCGATGGCCACCCGCGCTCGATACTGCAGCTTCACATCGGACGATTGCAGTGCTGCAACGCCGACAGCGGCGAGCATGGCGAGGCAGAAGTCTGTCATACCTACGTACCGGGCAGGCACGCGGAACATATCAAAGCCTGGTACATGGACGAGCACCACATCGAGGAATCCGTAAGACCCGAGCGCGAAACACACAAACACCACAGCAATGATGACCAGCGCCCGGACCGCAGGGGATTTCCTCCACTGCGTCACCGCTGCTGCGAACGCCAGTGTCAATGCGACCACCCCGGCGTAGCACGTAAACTCCCAAAACAGCGAGTTTCCGTACACGTCGAGAAACGACGTTCTCGTGAGCGGTGGGCTGAGGAATCCGCCACCTGCGCCGAACGGCGTCAGGAATTGCACCAGACCTTGCGGCATCATGGAAAGGTTGAGCAGAAATCCAGGCGACACGTTGCCTCGGCTTGAATAGGACAGGAGGTTGAGCGTTGGCAACCACTGCGCCGCTGCCAGCAGCGTTGCATACACCATGGCGGATACGACAGCTGCAGAGCGGAGCAAAGCAAGCTTCGTGGGTCGAAAGAGCCAGACCAACAATAGATACATGCCGAAGAATAGGTAGATGTAGAACGTCACTTGCGGATGACCTGCGTACTCTTCCATGGCAAGTGCCACGGCCAGCCCTGCCACACGCGACACCGTGACGGAATCGAGGATGCAAAGGCACAGCCAAAATGAAATGGGCAACCAACAGACGGCGTCAAACATTTGCGTGTGGATCTGGTGTCCCAATAAAAAGCCACAGGTAAGAAAGGACGCGACCGCGACAACGCCGCCCAACCGACTTTTCGATAACTGATAAGCGGCTGCGTACGTTCCAAACGCGGCCAACCACTCGTGAAGCAGATAGGTCACTTTGACGGCAGGTACCACTGGGATGAAGAGAAAGAGTACGTTAGGCAAGTAGAGAGGTCCGGATTGCCCAGCCGCCAGAAACGGTTGACCGGCGAAGTTGAACGGATTCCACAGCGGCCAGTGGCCGTTCAGGTAAAACCATGCCAGGAGCATGCGTTGCGGGATGTTGAGTCGCCCGAGATCGTCAAATCCATAAACGCCTGAGGTACACCAGGCGGGATACGCCACCAATACCATGGCTGCAACCACTACTAGAGCGACGACGTGAAATCGCCAGCGTCCGGATTTCGGCAACTTGGAAGAAATGTCAGAGATCCACATAGAGCTATGTATCCTCCTCGCCGACTTTGGTAGAATTAGAATACCATACATTTACTGGATGCCAGTGACCTGGGACTGTGCGACGAGTGTAACGAGTCGGCCAAGATTGCGTCTTTCATACGAACACTGATTGCGCGCATTTGACTACGCGACGTGCCGGTACCCAGACCAGATCATCTGGCATTTAAGGAGAATTATCATGCGGTGTCCCGATACCGGCTGCGGCGAACCGATTTGTGAACACGGATGTTTACGCACGCATGAGGTGCTCGTAAGAAACCTGGTTTATCATATCACGCGAAATCCGAATGAAGTGGACGACCTCGTTCAGGAAGTGTTGATGAAAGCGTATCATTCTTTTCCGCTGTTCCGAGGCGGCAGCTTTCGTGCGTATTTGGCGCAAATCACGCGGAACCACTGCTACGACTGGCTGCGGCGCAAAAAGACAATGCGAGCTGTCACGCCGATTGCGCTGGTGTCTGATCTGTGGGTCGCCGACAGTGCCGGCCCGGAAGAGCAGTATTTGCAGAAAGAGACTTCGGCAGAATTAATGGAAGTGTTGGATGAACTCGGAGACCCGGATCGGGAAATTTTGCTGCTTCGCCACGTTCACGAGTTTGATTACGAGGAAATTGGTGCAGTACTTGGCATGAAAGCTGGAACGGTGCGCACGAGAATGTCACGCGCCAGGCACAAAGTCATGGAAATGATGGAAAGGCGGGGGCAGGGTGGATCATCTCAGTTGGGATGATGTATGGGCTTGCTTGGATAGGGAGCGCACTGCGAATGGATCCACTTTTGCTCACCTCCACCTCTGCGGTGAGTGTTCCGAAAGATGGAACAAGGCGAGGAGTATACACGAATCTCTCGTCGCGGCCTTTACGGAGTCTGTGCCGAAACCCTCTGAGGATGCCATAAACAGGTTGTTTACCACGCTCGGGCCGACGTCCGCCACCCCTTGCCCAGCCATCGTCACGCCGCCGGCTGAAGCGGTGGACGCTCCTGACCTCGGGGGTCACTGTCGCAGCAGCAGTAGCGATTGCCGCAAGGCTTGGATTGCACGGCACAAACCACACGGGGAGTGTGAACAGTGCGTCCAGTACTGTCGTGATGGGAGGGGATAGCGGGCATGTCGCAAATGCCATTCAGTCCACAACATCGTCCACCTCCTCACCGACCAAGGCTCTGCCAGAGCGCCATGCAGGCATCGGCCTCCGTAGATGGCTCTGTTTTCGCTTCGATGCCCTCGACGGTCGCCACAGACGATGCAAACCAGAGCGTGACAAAATCGGCAGTGCCACTGGTGGGAGAACAGGCTACTTTTCAGGGGCAAGCCGCCGAGATTGACAAACAGGCATCGAGTGTGGCCGCTAGTTCGCCCGTAAGTCCAGCAGCACTCATGGTTCCAGCCACGCAGGTTTACTACGGTGACGGCGTGTTGGCGTTTGGCTCCACCACATACAACGTGCAATTGACCAAGACACCAGCGATCACTGACCGAGTACGAGTCTCTGGAGACGGAGCGCAGGGAGATTAAGGTGCACGGATGTGGAGCGCATTCGCATACGGCGCAGAGCGAACGATGCAAAGCGCCGAGTCGTCCGGCCAGGTGAATGAACTGTCAACAGGGGATGCACAGCTCGATTTCATCGTCAAAAGCGAAGACGGTATACCTGTCGCAGGGGCTGAAGTTGCATTCAGGTGGACGGATCACGGGATACGGAACTACGTCCCGATCAGGCCGAGTGTCGGTAGATGCATCTGGCGTACCGGATTGGCGGACCGGTGGACGGGACTCCCATTGCAGGGATTGTCGTTCTGAAGGACGGACGTCGGAGTCATGCAGCCGGTGCCGTCGGGAGCACGACGAAACATCCTCGTGCGCATGGAGTCTGTCGCTTGGCGCACAGTACATCGTGACACCGGCGCAAATGTGCCAACGGATGTGCCGGAGATGCGCACGCGTTCCCAGGCCGAAGCCGAGCAAGTATACGACCTCGCAGTATCTGCAGTGGAGAACTGTGATCTGCGCTCTTGACCCGTTGTGTACCAGACAAAATACAGCCCCGTATCCAACGGATTGTGATACGGGGATTCATTTGCCATCTCGTACGCGGGCGGCACAGGAATAATCTATCCGAAGCTTTCCGAGCGCTCACTAAACGTGCACGTCCTGACAAACCTTCCCGTTTTTCCTTTCAGTTGTCTTTGGTTTGTGGTCGATACACAAACGGTTTTCGCTTTCTTCGGCCTGCATAAGACTGATGAAACATCTTCAGCAAGGCGCGCTTCTCCAACCTGGATACGTAGGATCTCGAGATACCCAGCGTGTCGGCGACTTCGTTCTGCGTCCACTCCTTGCCATCTGCAAGCCCGAACCGGAGTTCTATCACGCGCCGCTCCCGTTCATCAAGGATGGTCATCAGTTTCATCATATTGTTAATTTCAATGCGCTTACTGACCTCTTCCTCCGTGCCATCGGCATCGGAGCCAAGCACGTCCCCGATGGTGATCTCGTTGCCTTCCTTGTCCGTACCGATGGGACTGTTGAGTGACACATCTTTTCTCGTCTTTTTCAACGCGCGCAACTGCATCAGAATTTCATTCTGAATGCACCGTGCTGCGTATGTGGCAAACTTCGTGCCCTTGGTGGGCTGGAATGTCTCCACCGCCTTTATGAGGCCGACTGTGCCAATGGAAATGAGATCGTCGTGATCAATTCCCGACGAGTCAAACTTTTTTGCGACGTGTGCAACGAGTCGGAGGTTGTGTTCAATCAGCGCTTGATATGCGTTGCGGTCCCCATTAAGCCAGCGTTCAAAGTATTCCGCTTCCAGTTTTTTCGTCAAGGGTTGCGGGAATGACTGGTTGACATACCCTGTCACAAGTGCAACATCGCGCACGAGCGACGCTACTGCCAAGGTCAGTGAAAGCAAGGACAGAACACCTCCGGGCCATGTTGCGAGGCAGGATGTAATACCGTATGCTGGCCCGGACGGAACGGTGTGTACGGTTGTGGAGGGATGGCGTCTTGAAGTTGGCAAACCGTGGCGTCTCGTTATGACCATTCGATGCAGATGTAACGCAGAGAGTGCATCACTGCCGTCATCATCTGGATGACTGATCAAATCTTCAAGGGACTCGGAGGTGAGCATGTACGGCGGTGCGACCGTGTCAACATCGACTTTCAATTGACCCGGGAGAATCAGTTATAAATTGACCCACCCCGGCGAAATCATGATGTCTTGGGTTTGCTGTAGGCTCCGGTTCGCATCTTGTCCCGAAGACGGTAGCTATTACCCCGGATGTTTAGTATGTGCGAGTGGTGCAGAAGGCGGTCGAGCATCGCTGTAGCGAGAATAGGATCTCCCATCAGTTCTCCTCAATCGTTAAATCCTTTGTTACTCGTTAAAACAATGCCGCCGCGTTCATAACGTGCACCAATCACCTGAAAGAGGAGGTTCGCTGAAGCTCGATCGAGGGCAAGTAGCCAACTTCGTCGATCAAAAGGATCTTCGGGCATAGATCCACAACGGTCTCTCCAAGCCGGACCCCACAATGAAAAAGTCTTTTATATTAATGTCTGTTCTAGTATTGATTGCGTCGGATTTTCAGTTACAAGGCCGCCAATATTAAATCTTGAAGCCAAATGTTAGTCAGTTGTCCTACAATCCCCCCCAGAATTGTGACGGAAAGCGTAATCAGTGGTAGGGGAAGGTTAGAGGAAATAATGCTAATCAATTCACTCAGAATCATGTGAAACACTCTCCTCAACACTGTTTTTTCTTATATTGTATTGACCATTACCAACAAACGTGCTTGTCCCGTACATAGGCTGTTGCCAAAACTTCAACACGGTAGCATCAACACATGGGTACCCTTACAACAATGTCACAGCGTATCTCGTCGACTCAGATGTTGCATCACGTGTATGAACTACGCTCTCCAGCGAAGCAATGCGGGTTCCCAACGTTACATTTTATTCAACATGTTTTTTTGGACATGCAATTTTCTAAATACTAGGAATACTGTAGTGATGCATAAGTAACAACACATGTGAGGAGGGCACATGACACGGGTGAAATGTAAACAACGTTGAATTCTGTACATGAAAATTAAACCGGGTGGCTTGAAATCGTGGAGATTTGCCGCACTTCATTGGATGTTTAGGGGCGCTGTTTTTTCGACTAAACTCCCATTCCAAATTAATTGAAGATGTCGTCAAATAACCAAACAGAATAGTTTCCCATTTCCCAGGCACACCACTTTTGACATTGTGATAATCCCAACAGCTGATAAAACTCGTGTTTCAGCTGTTCATTGTTTAGGTCAAATCATCCATCTCACGTTGTATCAACGACTGCTGAAGTCGTGATTCGGAAACAGACACATAACGCACTGTTGACATTCGTAACACGTGGCTATTTGACGTGTTGCAAATCAAAGGAGGAATGGACATGGATGGAATACAATCCACATCTGTTGCTGTAAGCACTGAGGAGGCCGGCAACCCTGATTCTAAATTTCAGCAAATGGTTTCAGAGCGCAAGCGTGGTTTGCGGCGTTACTTGTGGGTTTTTTTGGCGCTCCTTGGTCCAGGGTTACTCGCGGCGTTTGGTGATAATGATGCAGGTGGGATCATTTCCTACGCTGTAACCGGGGTTCAGTTTGGTATCGGGTTATTCGTTCCCTTGGTGTTGTGTCTTTTCTTCCTGACGTATACGGTTCAAGAGATGAGTATGCGCCTTGGTGCCGTCACGCAAGAAGGATTTTCAAGACTGGCCCGGCGACGGTACGGGAAATTTTGGGGATATTATCATATCTCAACGCTCGCTTTCGAAAACCTGTTGACACTCATTACGGAATTCATCGGGATGACGGCAGGTCTCATGTTACTCGGTATTCCGATGTGGCTCAGCGACTTACTTTGTTTAATCTTCATTGCTTCTTTCGTCATATTCACCGGCTACTTTACAAAAGAGAGAATTGCGCTCTTTATAGCTGCACTAGACGTTGTTTATCTTGTCATTGCGGGTATGACACACCCGAGCATGTCAGCGATAGGGCATGCCTTTGTAACATGGAACGTTCCTCATGTACTGCAAGGTGGCTTGATGTGGTACATCATTGCCACCGTTGGTAATGCCATTGCCCCTTGGATGATTTTCTTTCAAGGAAGTGGCACGATTGATAAAGGGGTTAGTTCAAAAGAACTGCGCTTAGGTCGCATTGACACCGCGTTTGGCCTCATCCTTCAGGTGGTCATCGCGGCTGCGATCATCGTCATTGGAGCGTCACTCTTTGGGCACATGCAGAATGTAAGTAGTGCAGGACCGGCTGACATCATTAGTGCACTCCATCACACGGTTGGGCGATGGGCTGCTATCCTATTCGGGATTGGATTGTTTGACGCTGGATTCCTAGCGTCCATTACCGTATCTTTGTCCTCTTCTTGGAGCATTGCGGAATTGTTTGGTTGGTCTAAAAGTTTGAATGACAAGATACGTGAAGCACCGAAATTTTACGCAATCTATATTGGAAGTCTGGTCTTTGCTGCACTCGCCGTATTGATCCCAAAGTTACCGTTAAACTTCATCTCAATCGTCGCACAAGTTATAGGCGGGATTCTTATGGCTCCACTTCTTATCTTCCTGGTATTGATGACGAGCGATAAGAAACTCATGGGAGAGTACAAGACCAAGCTATTTGGTCGAATATGGGGTTGGGCAATGGTATCCCTTCTCATTGGATTAACGGTTGCGACGTTTTGGCAGACGTTCACAAGCCTTTGATGTGAACATGTAATTTCCGTACTTTCCATTCCCACGATGACGTCGTCCATGCCATGAGCTTGCTGCAACTTGCGGATACAGTGCTCCAAGTGTTGAAATCCACTAGGGTGTTGAAAATCATGATGGCACGGCTGGTAAGCACAACACCTCGAAAATTTATAGCTTGTGCTGCGTGGTTCTCCTTTGCGATATCGATTCCGACCACGAGTGTTGACGGGGAAATTCGTTCTACGCGTTGATTCTGAGCCTTAATCAGTCTAGACTTCATAGTAACGCCTCCTTGTATATTAAGAGCAGCTATCAACTTGGTTTACATAAATCCAGGTTGTGGTTGCTCTTTTTTGGATTTCTGGAGAGCGTAACCCCAGCAACACAGCCGAGACCCATTAGAAGTCCATCCACCGTGACTATCAAGTCACGTTACAGGGTGTTTACGACCTTGGGCTGACCTTGGGAAAATAGCCTTAGGTGTTTACCAAGGGAATGTTCCAATGCCTCCCGTTGCCCCTCGTTATAGGGTGTCTTCCGAGCGTAGAGTGTTCCCCTGGCCCCATGGAATAGACCTACACGCTGACTGTTTCCCGGTCAGTCATCCCTCCTGCCAGCAGAGGGAGGCTCGTGCACCGATGACGCCCGGTGTATTCCAATAGCTCGCAAGGCTGTCGTTCATGGGTTTCCCAGGGTCATCCCAAGGCCATAGACATCTGCATTCCAACCAAAGGAGGTGATTTTACATGTCCTCTCCATTGTTTGTCGGAATTGATGTAGGCAGCGAGTCCAACGTGGTTTGCTGTTTAACGAGGCACGATGAGAAACGACCTGTGAGCCGATTCACTGTTACCAACAATCGTCCCGGCATTCTGGAGTTTCAGGATCGCATTACTAAGTTGGCTCAGCAGCTCCAGTCTGAAGAGATTCTTTTCGGTCTCGAACATACCGGCTGTTACTCAACTCATGCCGCAATGTATCTGCAACGTCACTTGGACTTCGGCGTTCCGCGTAAGGTGTACGTCTTCAATTCCAGTCTCATCCGGGAGTTTAAGAAGTCCCATTATCTGAGCGCCCCCAAGAACGACCGAGTGGATGCCTGGTTCATCGCAGCCAAACTTCGGACAGGCCTTCTCCCGCATCCGTTTATCTGGAGCGAACCGCTTATGGCGCTGCAACGCCTGACACGTGCTCGCTATCATCTGATGCAGGATCTGACTCGGGAAAGCAATTTCCTCATGACGAACCTGTTTCTCAAGTTCAGTGATTACTCCATCACTGGACCCTTTCGTAGAAACAAGCTCTCTGCCACTTCGCTGGCCGTCATAGAGGAATTCGAATCCGTCGAGGAACTCGCTGAGATGCCCCTTGAGCGTCTTATTGACTTCCTTGTCGAGCATGGAAAGAATCGCTTCGACAATCCCAAGGTAGTCGCTCAGGCTTTGCAGAAGGCCGCTCGCTCTTCGTACCGGTTGCCGCAGTCCATGTCGGACTCGGTGAATCTTGCAATGGCTTCCAGCATTCGCATGATTCGAACGGCACAAGAGCAACTCAAGGCGCTGCGTAAAGGCATTGAGGATCACTTGGCAACGATCCCACAAACGCTTGATTCCATTCCCGGTATCGGTCCCATTTTCGCTTCTGGCATTGTGGCTGAACTAGACGTTAGCCAGTTCAGGAGCCACGCGGAAGCAGCAAAGTACGCCGGGCTCGCTTGGACCGTTAACCAATCTGGGAAATTCACAGCAAACCGAACTCGACTTATTCATTCTGGCAACCGCTATCTGAAGTACTACATGGTTGAAGCGGCCAACAGCGTCCGGGTGCACGACCCTGTTTTTGCCGAGTACTACGCCAAGAAGAAAGCGGAGCCGAAAGAATTTGCCGAGGGACGTGCCCTTGCGCTTACAGCCCGGAAACTGATGCGGGTGGTCTTCTATCTGCTAAAGACCAACCGACTCTACACTCCGGAGGTGATCCGACAACAGGTATAACAGAAACGTGCTCGACACCAGGGCCACCAGTTCCTAGATCAATAGGAAAAATATTAAAAGCTAGGTAGGGTGGGCTTAGTTGAGCATTGCCAAATTCGGCACCGCCTCCAAAAAAGCAGTGATTCAAAAGATATTATGTTGCCTTATGGTCTTGACATCGTACCGCTGCTCTACGCTGGGTTTAAGGGCTTTTGACCCGGGACACCCCCATCGTATCGAGGCGTTTATATTTGTACAAACTCTATTTCTTAACGTCTACAGGAATGTTAACGGGCAGATTAACCCTAATGTGCGAGGGAGCGACAGAAGCTTAGACCGTGACAGACCGAGCCATCACTTTAACGGCTTATCCAATTGGCGGACTCGCGAACCTTTATTGCACGAATGGAAGCGCAAGATCTGCCATGTATTGGCGCGATGGCGTTCTGATTACTCCCCACAAAATTTTTTCGTATCTTAAACACAAACCGTAGTCCTGAAGCCAACCGTAAATTCAAACTCATTGACGCTACACTACCACGTTGTCATAGTGTAATATTACAATATGACCTTAGTTAAGGAGTGAGGAGGGTGACAAAGTGGCGGCTGGATGTGAGCAGCGGTGTTCCTCTGTACTTGCAGCTGAAACAGCAGATCATTCAACGGATAATCCAGGGTGAATGGGAACCAGGGTACCAGCTCCCAACTGTGCGACAGCTTGCAGTTGATCTCAGCATCAATGTCAATACGGTAAGTCGCGTATATCAAGAGGTCGAGCGAGAAGGATTCATTCGTACACAACAGGGAAAAGGCACCTTTGTACGCCGCCCGGATGAATGGACAGAAGGTTCAGACGGCCGGACCAAAATGGTTGAGAAAGTCGCATCACTCGTGGCTGAAATGGTTCAGACACAAGGCATTACGCTAACGGAACTGGTTAACGCTCTGCAACGATTAATGAACTCCGGCAGCGAACAGAACTAGTCGCGAGAACGTGTATTGACCTAGTTTCATCTTCCACAGGGAGAGGTGGATAAAAAGTGGTTGAACGGAGAGTATCTGGAATTCAAAAACTGATCTTCGTAATCTTTGTTGTTGTCGCAGTGGTAGTGGGCGGGATTATCACAAAGAGTCACTTGGCACTCGGTATTGGCACTGCCATTGTGATCGCTGTTGTGGGTTGGTTGCTGGCGGCTTCCGTCAGGGTGGCGAACCAATGGGAGAAGGCAGTAGTTCTCCGTCTAGGCAAATTCAAAGCACTTACTGGTCCGGGTATGTTTACGCTAATTCCTTTCATCGACACGGTATCCAGTTACATTGATCAACGCGTCATAACCACTCAGTTTACGGCTGAGCAGACGCTGACGAAGGACACAATCCCAGTCAATGTCGATGCAGTACTGTTTTGGATGGTTTGGGACGCAAAAAAGGCTGCTTTAGAGGTAGCTGATTATGAGGATTCCGTATTATGGGTAGCGCAAACGGCTCTCCGTGATGTCATTGGAAAAACGGACCTTGAAGACCTCCTGTCGACACGAGAGACCCTCGATGTGGAGTTGAAAAGCCTGATGGACGAGCGCACGGAACCTTGGGGTATCACCATTCAAAATGTGCAAATTCGTGATGTCAAAATCCCTGGAAACTTGCAGGACGCGATGTCTCGGGCTGCACAAGCAGACAGGGAACGTACAGCTCGGACCATCCTCGGAGAAGCGGAAAAGCAGGTTGCCGAGTCGTTCCTTGCCGCAGCGGAGATGTACAACAGCAATCCTGTTGCTCTGCAACTTCGCGCGATGAACATCCTCTACGAGGGACTAAAAGAGAAAGCATCACTCATCGTCGTACCAAGTTCACTGGCGGATGCAACAAATATCGGAAACGTCCTTGGACTTGTGAACGCTCAGAAATTGGTGAACACGTCCAATGGAGAACGATCCGAATAAGAAACGGCAAAAGACCAGGATCATTATCCAAATATCGAGGATCAACCAACACGTCCGCACACATTTGGTAATGATCCCGGTCTCATTACAAGATGATGTACTGGATAGAAGGAAACATTTGTGAGTTTATTGCGCTCCCTCGTGAAGTAAGGTTTTTCTCACGAATGCTCACTCATTTTTACAGGATTTCGTCACCTTGTAGGAGTTCGAGACGGCAATGTTACTGTAGTAGGATAGGGATGACCCGAGCAGAGCGTATGCGGGAACAGAAGGTGCGTCTAAATACACAGCATCTTCCAGGACACATCATATGCTGCACGCATCTCTCCACAATGTCCTTGGGATTCACACTCCCATATCTCGATGGGTCTAAGCCCTTACATTCCTTCGTCCTATCTAACCAAGGTGTGGAGTTCGATTAAAGTTTAAGGAACGGGTCCAAGCCCTGAAGCGCAATAAACTCGGTACTCCGTGCTTTCTTTGTGAAATCCTGCGTCAACGTACGTGCCTAGCGGTCTGACTTAAAGATATGCACTTATGCTGCCTGGTTCTTTGCCCTGTTAACGGAAAATGGTTGTCCCTCCCGAGCCATAGCGACCAGCATCCGCGCCAGTTTTCCAATTAACTTCATTATCGACTGCATCTTTGACATCCGTTTGACTTGAACGTTAGGTGCATGCAGTGCCTGAAAGGCGCGATTTATGCATGCCACCATGATGAGCTTGAAAGGCTTTCCTTCGTCTTTCTTCTTGGCATAGAAGGCTTTCAGCTTGTTGCAGCCGGATTTTCTTAAACCGCATGACACCGCTTGGTATAACGCATGTCGTAGTCGGCTGGAGCCACGCTTCGTGATTCGGTTGATAGTGGCTGTGAACTTGCCGGACGAATGTACGCTTGGGTCCACACCGACAAAAGCAACGAGTTTTTTCGGGTGATTAAACCGATCTATCTCTCCGATTTCAGAAATAATCGTTGCCGCGATTTTTTCTCCAACTCCGGGGATAGATTGGATAATCCTATACTCTTCAATTTCCTTAGCGAGGGCATCTATCTGTTTCTCAAGGTTGGATAGATGCTCTTTGTATTGAAGAAGTATCTTGATGTACATCTCCAGGCTGAACAAATGGCTTTGAATAAGCTCGTTCCGAAAAGGGTTGCGGGACGCAGCCATCATGATTTGTTGAGCTTTTTCTCTTGCCCAACCCTTGGAACGACTTTTACACAGCGATGCAATCCGTTCAGCTAAGTCCGTCTCTGAAACGGACAACACCGATTCAGCCGTGGGGAACTCAAGCAAGGTGCGCAGTGAAACCTTTGAGTACAGGTCTCCGAATACGCCTTCATACTCCGGAAACACTTGGTCCAGAAGTGCCTGGAACTGTAATTTTGTCTGGACGGATAACTTAGTTATTGCATCGTGCTGTCTCGTTAAACTGCGAAGGTTCAGGAGTTGCACACCTCTCTTCTTGAACGGCTCAAATTCCTCCTTGTAGAAGAGCTCACACAATCGATAGGCATCCATGGGGTCGGTCTTAACCTTGCGTAGACTGGACTTCTTTGCTTGGTGAGCGATCAATGGATTGACAAGGATATACACGTAATTGGGTTCATCTAGGAACTGAATAACCGGAGCGTGGTAATGTCCTGTTGCCTCCAAGATAATCGTAGGACGCACTCCGGCTAAGGCTTCAACTTCCCTGATGACGCGATTAAATTGAGCAAGACCGCTACGTGTATGGACGACGCGAAAGGTTTTACCGTGGGGCTTGCCTTTAGCTAAAAACACTTGACCTTTATCTCTCCTTTCGCAATATCCAGACCAATAACTGGATTCACGTTTACATCTCCTTTTCTTCAAATGACGCCGGTAACCCCTAGACCTTCTTGCGGTTCATAGCTTCGCTTGTGATGCGAGATCGTTGTCTCAACCAGCCTCAAACATGCTTCCACAAGTAGGGGGCGAACAGTTTAACGAGCGGGTTCATGGACCCACGGGGGCTGACGTTCTACCCGGCTACCGGAATGAAAACCTCTATAATGAAAGAGGTCAACCAGTAAAAACTGGCGACCTCATAATACGAAAGGGGGCTTTAGCGACACAAGCGTGACTCTACATATCCGTATAAACATGCATAATGTGGGATATAGCAATCCCGCCACATAGGGAGTCAGGGGACCTGCCAGAAGCGATTGCTCACACTCTTATCCATCCATTTAGGCTCTGTTCTTATAATCAGAATACATGGTGCACCATCGTAAATTTATGATAAATTAGATAACAATAAAACAGGGTGGAATAGGGGCGATTAGCGTGTCAGCCTTAACGTTTAACGCCGATGTTGTCTGGTCTGGAGAAAGCGTCCGGTCTATCGCTGATATCAGAGGGAAAAAAGTCGTCATTATGAACCTCAAGCGCTCGGAGGCACCGATCAAGCCCCGAACCCAGTCGAGCTTCTGTTAGCCGGCCTTGGCGGTTGCATGTCCTGGTAACGAGTTTTGCACAACTCCATGGTGTAGAACTTAAAGGGTCAAAGGTGTATGTCGAAGGAGATCTCGATCCAGATGGATACATGGAGAAAAATCTGAACGTACGTCCCGGTTTTCAGCAGATTCGTTATCGGATCGACATTGATTCCCCTTCCGATCCGAGGCAAATTCAAGAACTGATTGATCACGTGGAACGGGTTTGCCCTGTCAAGGACACGCTTGGCGGAGTGCCGGTCGTTCCTGTAAAGGAAGTTGCTTCGCAGAAATAAGCAAGCCTATATATGTATTTCACGGCACGTCCGAAGTCCGGGGTAAACTGAGGAGGGGATGTCCGCTCCTCAGTTTACCAGGCTAGGATTTGAAATGTTCCTCCTTTCCAACGACGTAATTGCATCTTCCCCGGCTGGGGAGACACAGAAAGTTTGTGACGTAGCGTATCGGCTGCGATATCGGCGTTCTCAGCCAAAGAAACATGGAAGGTTTGCCACGAACCCGGTCCGGACTGTCCCGGGCCTTCTACATTAAACGGGTTTATCACGGCCCATATCCAAGCCGGCCCTGATCGCTGTGATTCAAAAAGGGCTAAGCCAATACTACCGAAATGGAGTTGGAGCATCTGCTTCGGGTGGTTAGGCAGCAACAGCAAACAATAGTTCACGACCATAAGGTTATGGCGGTTTCATACGTCGTCTGGTCGATAATAAGGGGTACCCGTCACAGGCACCGCACAGGGGAGCCGCTTCGCTCCCCCTTTCGCCTTCCGGCGATTCCCCCCACTCCTCCTAACGTTGACACATTTTCTTTTCATATCGCTTGACGGGTAACAGCGAATATACGACACACTTAACGGTATCATAAAGGTTACAAAAATAGTGTGGTCATATACGCGCTTGAAAAGTTTTTTACCGAGTTTGGGGCAGAACAGAAGGCAATGAAGGCGGGGAAAAAAGCCCCCGGAAGGGGCAGAGCTGGGCACCGTGAATATATAAATATGCAAACATATGGATGTTTATAAGTGATTAGTATATAGATACCGTCTGTCACAGTAACGACTGTGGTTGCGACAAATAACGCGTGGTCTGAAGAAACCGGGTCGCGAGGCCGCCGTCGAAAGCCCTGTGGTCAAACGTAAGGCGAGGAGCAAAACGAAACGCCTGCACCACGCTGCGAGAGCGTAGCAGAAGCTTTTCGTCCACCTGACCCACGCCCAATATGCCAATCTGCGGCGGGTTGAGAATAGGCGTGAAAAACTCCACACCGTAGCTTCCGAGGTTTGTTGCGGTAAACGTACCGTACCCCCCGTCAGTTCAGCCGCCGTCAATGTTCCAGCAACGAGCCTTTTCCGCAGCTTGCTTGGCAGCGTCGTGCAATGCGCGCAAAGACAGCACACGGGTTGATGAAATTGTGTCTACGGTGAATGGTACGTTACACATGAGACAAGTTATTTGATAATCGGTTACGAGGTGCTAATGCATCCCTTTATTATTAGCTGCTCGATTCCGTTTGTGGGATAATTGATAGTTGTTGATTAAGAACTCTTTTAGGTGAGCCTTTTGCAGAATTCGATTTACAACGTGATTCATCATATATATAGCGTTGTTGATTAATGTTATACGCTATATATAGCGTATCATGGAGTGTTGGAGATAATTCTGCAAAAGGCTCAGGTAAAGGCGGATAGGAATGGCTGAAGTGTCTGAAGAAAAATCAAGTAACTATAAATGGTTGATACTCATCAACGTCTCCGTAGGTACATTCATGGCTACTCTTGACGGTAGTATCGCCAACGTTGGACTACCAACAATATCTTCAACCCTGCACATCTCTCTTCATTTGGTTCAATGGGTCGTAACGGCTTACTTACTAACGATTTGTGCTATGTTACCTGCTATCGGGAAGCTTTCAGATATGTTTGGACGAGGGCTTCTTTATAACATTGGATTCCTCATATTTGCGTGTGGATCAGCAATGTGCGCTGTATCTCACTCAATCGCAATGTTAATTTCAATGCGCGTTGTTCAAGCAATCGGTGCTTCTTGCCTTATGGCAAACAGTCAGGGAATTGTGGCAACAACATTTGCCCCCACAGAACGAGGTAGAGCACTCGGGATTACGGGGACAATGGTATCTCTTGGTTCATTGGCCGGTCCATCCATAGGCGGGTTATTAATCAGTGCATTTGGTTGGTCGTCAATTTTTTGGGTGAATGTTCCCATCGGGATTATTGGATTTATTGCAGGTCTGTACATTTTGTCGAAAAAGAACACTAAAACAGCAATTGAACCATTTGACTACCTGGGATCAATATTGTTTGTCATTGGAATCGTAATGTTCCTTTATACATTATCGAACGCAGACACATGGGGATGGTCATCGGCGGAAACAACTGTAGGATTTGGAATTGCAATCGTAGGGCTTATTTCATTCTGTATTCGTGAGCGCTTTGCCAAGTTTCCAATGATCGATTTCTCCTTGTATCGAATACGAGCGTTTACAACGGGGAGCATTGCTTCGTTTTTGTCGTTCATTTCCTTGTTCTGCACGAACGTACTGATGCCGTTCTATCTAGAAAATGTTCTCAAAACATCTCCTTCAACGGCTGGCTGTGTGCTAGCGGCATATCCGGCAGCTATGGCCATAGTGGCACCATTTTCAGGGTGGTTATCCGACAAAATCGGACCATACGTTCTGACAACAGGGGGACTCAGTGTGAATGCACTTGGTTTCATACTGCTGAACCTGCTCTCCGTTACAGTAAGTCCGTGGTTGGTAGCTGCTCACTTAGTTATCTTTGGTATTGGCCAAGGGATGTTTCAGTCCCCAAATAACTCTAGTGTAATGGGTGCAGTTCCGAGGAGTAAGGTGGGAGTGGTCGGAGGATTAAATGCCCTCACACGAAATGTCGGAATGATTTTCGGTACATCACTGTCAGTTTCGTTATTTTCATACAGAATTCATGCATTAACCGGTAAGGTAGAATCGTTAGGGCAAGGGACTACAGATGTAAATGCCTTTATGAACGCATTGCACACTGTATTTTGGGCTGCTGCATGCATCTGTATTGTTGGTGCAATCGTGTCTTCAACTCGCTCAAGAACTCAAAATAAAACGAGTTTAACGTAACAGGCCCATAAGGTGGGAATGAGGTGGCGAACATGGAAATTGGCGGCATCAATCATTTGCTGTTTTCTGTCTCGAATCTTGAGAGGTCTATTGAGTTCTATCAAAAGGTCTTTGGAGCGAAATTATTAGTCCGAGGAAGGAAGTTAGCCTATTTTGACTTGAATGGACTGTGGTTGGCGTTAAACGTAGAAGAGGACATTCCGAGAAACGAGATTCATAAGTCATATACGCACATTGCTTTTTCCGTAAAGTCCGAGGAATTTGATTCAGCTGTAGACAGACTAAAGAAATTAGGGTCAATATCCTGCCTGGACGTGTACGTGATCAGCGAGACAAGAAGTCTGTCTATTTTACCGACCCTGATGGCCACAAATTCGAATTTCACACAGGGACATTGAAAGATCGCCTTGATTACTACAGAGAAACTAAAACTCACTTGCAGTTTTTTGATTAAGCTAACGCCAAAAGTCCTTCTTCAGTTAAAGGGGGGGCATAATCCCTCTCTGAAACGGACAACACCGATTCAGCCGTTGGGAACTTAAGCAATGAGACGTAGAAAACGCCGTTTTTCGGCGTTTTTCTTTTGCAGGGAACCGTAATAAGAAAAACGCCCCAGAATGGGATCTGAAGATCGTTTCAAAAGTATAATGAGTTAGTGGGGATGGCAATTTCAATTCACTGTCGTTGCGAGGAGTGCATTGTCTACCACCTTGGTCAATGTCTTCACATGATGAGATAGTTGTTGCCATAAAAATCGTAGTGCTTGCTGGGGGAGCTGTGACTTACCCATCTGCCTGGTTTGCCATTGGACTAGTGGAGGACGCGCAGGCCGGGGGTGACTAGACCGAATCTCAAGGCCCCCTTCGGGGTACCGACAACATCTACGCTTGGAGGCACAGAAAATTGGTTCAAACCCACGTGGAACCGTCAGCATTACACAAACAGAAGTACGCGTGGACCGTACCTCTCGCCTTGTTTGTAGGGATTGTTCTAGCGCTGTCGCTGAAGTGGCCGATTTATCTAGGTATACTTATTGGTTATCTATGGTCAGCTGCATACACAAAAGCGAATAATCCATGGGGCAAAGTATTCCGGGGAACTTGGTCCGGTATCCTTAACATGTGGAAGGTCTGTGTTGTCCTGCTGCTCTTCGGACTAATTGTCGCCCTTTGGATGGTATCTGGCACTATTCCATTTCTGACCGATTTAGGCTCGACGCTCATTCGGAACAGCAATGTCATTTGGATTACATTTTTATTGTCAAGCGGGCTTTCCATGTTGATTGGAAGCTCCATAGCTACATGGAGCATTCTTGGCCCCCCATTGTTGGCGTTGACCCCATCTCATTTGATTGCGGTTGTGGCCGGAGCATTAGTTTCGGGGGGAATGGTTGGCGATCGTTCATCACCGATGTCCACCAGTGTCATAGTGATGAGCAAAGCGGCGGAAATGTCTCCGACGCAAACGTTGCATCAGTTGTTACGAACGGCCATCATGCCATTTCTGCTGTCTGTGTTGGGTTTTTTCCTGTTCAACGTCACGGTAGGGATAGGCGAACGCCCCACAGCAGTCCATAACATGCAGCTCAGTTTGAAGGCGCTGCTGCTAATGGTTCCCCCGTTGGTTGTTATTCTTCTCTCCATCCTACGAGTGACGTTACTATACAACCTGTCGGTTGCGTCGGTACTTGCACTCATTTACGCTCTTGTGGTCCACAAGGGGAGTCTAATGGGTCTCCTGCTGGAAGTGTGGTACGGATACCCGCTGCACCTTCAGACACACTATCTACACATCGGTGGAATCCAGCCCATGATACCCACCAGTTTACTGATTCTAACGGCAGGTGCATTTCAGGGAGTAACAGCGATCGGTGGTGCAATAGAATCTCTTACCCAGCGCCTTTTTGTCCACACCAATAAGCCCGCTAGTTTGGTGGGAGTAGCATACGTATTGAGCGTGTCATTTTCGATGCTCATGGGTAGCCAAATGTTGTCTATTCTCATGAGCGGAAATACACTTCTTCCGCAGTTTGAAACCCGGGGAATTGGTAGGAGAGAAGTGCTGCAAATAATTGCGGATTCGTCAGAGCTGATTTCATCGGTAATCCCGTGGAATCTCCTTGGCCTACAAGCCAGTGCCATCATCGGTGTCGCTACATTACAGTTTGCCCCATACACTTGTTTTGTTTATTTCGCACTCATTTTATCCATCGCGCTAACGTGGAGAAGGATTCGAGGGCAGATGGCAGTGGATTCGCATTTACCATCGTCGTTCAATGCATGAAGGTGGATCAGGTCTCATTCTGGGGTAACTCACCACTTGGTATTCTTGGATGTGGGGGGGCACTTCGTATAAAGTAGCCAAACCCCCGGACTGTCAACAATTTTTTCCTGAGTCGATTTATGTACACGGGGTCCCGCCAACAAAATGACGTAAAACCCAGGTAGTGTCCCGTCAAGTGGTGTAATTTCATTGAGTGCCTCTACTACGTGAGATCCACATCATTTGGGGAGAATCGAC
Source organism: uncultured Alicyclobacillaceae bacterium (assembly GCA_963788285.1). GTDB lineage: Bacteria > Bacillota > Bacilli > Alicyclobacillales > Alicyclobacillaceae > Alicyclobacillus_A. Next base: position 230,434 of record CAWBGB010000008.1, on the reverse strand, counting down.
GTCGGGGCCAACAGCGCTTGGTTATCCGTTAACTTCGCTCGCCATCGACGTGCAATGCTCCATTCATCGTGTTGCTCTTGGAGAATGGTTCCCACGAGCCGGATCACAGAGTCCCGCTTTGGGAAGATTCCAACGACATCTATACGACGGCGAATTTCCCGTTTCAGTCGCTCGAGTGGATTGGTTGAGCAAATCTGACGCCAATGCTCTCTCGGAAATGCCATGTACGCCAGTACGTCCTCCTCCGCTACTCAACCTTGTAGAACTTGTGGGTTGCGACTTGTAAGTTGTCGATAATCATATGGCGAGAACCCATCCGCTCAGAACTGCGAGCGCGAACCTACCGTGACGTGGGATGGTGGTAACGCCGTTTTGCGAAGCTCACGGGACAATGTAGCCGAGACTGATAGGGAGATTCGGTCCGGAGCTAGGTTGCAGATGCATGGTGAACGAAAGTGAACCCCTTATAAACCGCGTCATTCAAGACAAGCGAAATACCCTGATACGCTTGTGCCAAAAGGCAAGTAGTCGGGATCAGCACTCCCGTTTTGCTGATTCGCAGTTCCAAGCACTACCGCGGGACTCGGGGCACCTAACCATCTGAATATGGGGTTATCGGCGAAACAAGGTAAGCCCCACTGGGTCTATCCGTAAACCGGACAGTAAGCGGAACGTGAGTGACGCCGAATTCCTGAGGGGGTAAAGGACTGGGCAAAAAGCGAATGCCGTTCTGTAATGGAGCGGATAGGGACGGTGGAAACACCATTTATGTCCTGACGCGAAATCGTGCAGACTTGCCCAGGGTCATCTAGCTGGAAATTTCGTAGCACATGGCGAATGGCGTGACCTGTTATGAACCCAAATATCCGTCCACGAGACGAGTCAACAGGTCACACTCGAAAGAGTATGCGAGAAATCGCAGTCCGCACGGTGGGTTGCCGAGACAACTGGTCAAGATGGCTTGAGCCGTGTGACGGGAAACTGTCACGCACGGTTCTGAGGGGGCGAGGGCACCGCAAGGTGCCCAAGCTACCCGGCGACGAATGCCCTATAAGCCTAGCTGTAGCGGGCGTTTGATTATGCGATGATATTGTATAATCACGCATCTTCGTGATCCGTTGTTGTTGCGCTCTTGGGCAGTTTATCCATTCCTGTGGACGTTAAGATACGGGGTTTGAACAACATAAAGCGCCTCGCTACGATGAGTGTGTAATGGGTCGTCGCCCTTAAAAAACTCAACGTAGGAGACGTTACTATGAAGTCTAATCAAATGAAAACCGAGAATCAACGGATTGAACAGATTTCGCCATCCACATTGGTCGTGGGTATCGACATCGCGAAGGAAAAGCATGCTGTACAAGCGACAAACTTTCGAGGTATGGCTCTAACAAAACGTGCTGTGATGGTAGACAATAATCGAAATGGGTTTGAGCAACTGGAACGAACAATCCGTCATCTCCAACAGGTTCACGGAATGGATAATGTCATCGTGGGAATGGAGTCAACGGGGTATTATTGGTTCAACATCGCGAACTGGCTTGTAGAACAGGGGATAGACGTTGTGCTGGTCAATCCATTGACGACAAAACGAAATAAAGAGAATCGGGACAACTCCCCATCGAAGAGTGACCCAAAGGATGCTTTGGTAATCGCAGACGTTGTCAGTAGAGGTTATTACACCCCGTTTACGCCAAGTGATGAAATCTTTCAGCGACTGCGCGCCATCGTTAAAAATCGTGAGTTCTGGGTCAAGGAATCAGGGCGTCTTAAGAATCAAATCATTCGCTGGTTAGACATTCATTTCCCCGAGTACACAGTCGTCTTCAATACGAAGAAAGTCTTCTCCGCTCGTTCGCTTGCCACGCTGCGTACATATCCGAGCCCAAGAGATTTGCAAGACCTAAAGCCTGAACAACTCATCGAGGTATGGCAAGTGTTTTTCGCAAGTGAAAAATGCAGAGAATGGCCGCCGTTTTGTGCATAGGCACTGCCACCCATCAATCCCCAAAATTACGACGTTACACTGGAAAGTGCATGACGTAGACGGAAGCTTTCCCCAGTGAACGCTAAGATGTACGCGTGGTGTACGAGTCGGTCAATCAAGGCAGCCGTCAACCGTGTATCGCCGAACACCGTGTTCCATTGCCCGAATTCGAGATTGGATGTCACAATCACGCTGTTGTGTTCGTAGCACGCCGACACGACGTGAAAGAGCAGTTCCGCCCCTGTCTGGTGAAAGGGCACAAAACCGACCTCATCCAGGATGAGCAGGTCGCAGGTTGCTAGTTCCCTCTGAAAGCGTGCCAGCGTCCCATTTTGGTGCTTTTCCTGCAGAATGGTGACAAGATCAGGAACCCGAAAGAATCGAACCGTATGCCCCCGGCGACACGCCTCTACGCCGAGTGCCGTTGCAAGGTGGGTCTTCCCACACCCGACGTTCCCGAGCATCAGGACGTTCTCCTTGCGTTCCAGAAAACACAGATCCCTCAGCATCACCTCCGTACAGTGTTCCGGAAAGGTCACCGCGCTAAAATCGTAATCCTGCAGTGTCTTCAACTGCGTGAAGGCCGCTTTCCTGAGCAAACGCTTGAGCCGGTTTTCCTCTCGGTGCTGAATCTCGGCTTGCAGGACATGGAGCAAGAACTGTTCCTTATCCTCAAATCCAATCGCTTCGTATGAATCGGTAGTGTCCCGTCAAGTGGTGGAAATTCTTCGAGTGCTTCTACTAAGTGACATGCGTCATTTGTGTAGAACTGAAGTCGGTGCCAGCAACGCCTGGTTGCCCGTCAGCTTAGCCATCGACTCCAAGCTGAAATAGCGGCGTGCAATGCTCCATTCATCGTGTTGCTCTTGGAGAATGGTTCCCACGAGCCGGATCACTGAGTCCCGGTTTGGGAAGATCCCAACCACGTCCATGCGTCGGCGGATTTCACGGTTTAGCCGTTCCAGTGGATTCGTTGAACAGATTTGCCGCCAGTGCTCCGTCGGGAATGCCATGTACGCCAATACGTCTTCTTCGGCCTTCTGTAGAACGTCCATCGCCTTCGGGAAATGGCTCTTCAATTGCTCCACGACGCGGGCAAGCTGTTCTTTCGCTGCCTGCTGTGTTGGCTGTGTGAAGATCGTGCGAACAATCGAGGACACCATGGCTTGCGAGGACTTTGGCACCTGACTCAGTACATTGCGCATGACATGTACTCTGCAGCGCTGCCATGTAGCCCCGACCAGTGCCGTTTCAATCGCCGCCCGTAGTCCTTCATGAGCATCACTAATCGCCAGTTTGACGCCCCTTAGCCCTCTCGCCACCAGGCTTCGTAGAAAAGTCAACCAGAAGGAACCGTCCTCGCTGGTGCCAAGGTCAAAGCCCAGCACCTCACGCTCGCCGGTGGCTTTCACGCCAATGGCAATGACGAACGCCATGCTCTGGACCCGGCCACCCTCACGAACCTTGGGAAAGGTGGCATCCAGCCAGACATACGGGAATTCCCCTTCCAACGGGCGATTCTTGAACGCTTGGACAACCTCATCGAGCTCCTTGCAGATTCGAGACACTTCACTCTTGCTGATTCCACCGATACCCAACGACTCCACGAGTTCATCCACTTTGCGGGTGCTCACGCCATGCACATAGGCTTCCTGCACGACATTGAGCAACGCCTTCTCCGCTCTCCGCCGTGGCTCTAACAAACTGGGGAAATAGCTGCCTTTCCGGAGCTTGGGAATTTGCAATTCAATAGTTCCGACCCTCGTATCCCACTCTCTGCGACGGTATCCGTTGCGGTAATTCTTGCGCTCCGTGCTACGTTCGAAGCGCTCAGCACCGATGAGCTGACTGACCTCGGCATCCATCACGGCTTCTGCAAGGATCTTCAGACCCTCCCGCAGAAAATCGATATCCCCATCCTCCAAACCAATCTTGCGAATCAACTCCAAAAGTGCGATCTTATCCATAGAAGCCATCGAGATTGCCTCCTCTACTAATGTGGTTGGCGTCACTTTAGTAGATTGCACTCGATGGCTTTTTCGTCAATATCCAGCCTCAGAATTTACACCACCTAATGAGACTCTAACTATGAATCCATCACATACGCCAAATGCAGCGTTTTGCAAGCTCGTTTCAAAGCCTCTCTCATGACGTCACGCCTCCCACCAGGCGGTTATACGTCTCCAACTGCGGGAGCTGCCCGTGCAGACACGGCGGCGTATGGGTTTCAATAAATGGCTCCGGGTGAAACTCCGGATGGGTCATCGCATACAGCGTATGTTCTAAGGCTGCCGTACCTTGTTCATCCATGGGCATCACCTGAGTCAGCCCCACGCCAATTTGCTCAAGTGTGTACGATTTGAGCAAACGGTAGCAGAGCGCAATTCGAGTCTTCCGCGCCGCGGCGTCGTCGACACAGACGAACGTTTTCACCGCCTTTGGCATCATGGCTGCGAACGACGAATACATGACGGAACGCGGGCGTCTCTGGTAGCCCTCGAAGATCGCGCGCCAGTCCAGCGGCATCGTTTTCTCCGTATAGGGACGAGGCAGCGTCGCGAGCAGCCGGTATTCACCGTCCGCGGAGAGCACGTCCAATTCATCCCACTTCATCTTGATCAGAACCGGCAATAACGCCTTGCATTGAGGCAAGGGGAAGCGCACATCGTCAAATTGGAGCTCACTGTACTTATTGAGTCTCGCGTTCTCCAGGCGGTAAATCTCCAAGGGGACGCTCGGTAATTGCAACAACTCGGACTGTTCTTGCTGCCACAAGACCGAGATGAGTTCATCCTTGGTATAGTGGGGACGTTCCATGTCTGCTTTGGCCGCTTGCGCCAAGTAGGATTCAAATTCCTGTGGCGTTTCAATCACCGGCGGCGGCACACACCAATTTCGCCGCCCGTAGCCGACCTTGTTCTCGACGTTGCCTTTTTCGTTGCCGCTGCGAGGATTGCAGAACTGCGGAGCGAAACGGTAATGCGCACAAAACTGGGCGAATGCATCTGTCAGTACACGCTCTCCGTCGGCCAGAACCGATACGACGGCGGCCGACAAGTTGTCGAACCAGATCTTGCGCGGCACACCGCCGCATTGCTCGAAAAGCCGCTTCAGGGCTTCGAGGAAACACTCGGTATTCTCCTTGGGCACAGGGAACGCAAACGCTGCGTTGCTGTAGGGAAACGACAAGGTTAGCACCTTTCGCTCCACCAGCTCGCCTCCCTTGACGATATACACGGTGCCAAAGTCCGCCTGCGCTTCACCGCCAGGGTGTTCCAACCGCTCATAACGCTCAACCCGTTCCAGCACCATTTGCTTTCTACGCTTGGCTACATATGCGGTCACGGTACGTTCTCCACCCTGAAAGCCAAACTCCTCCTGCAGGCGATGAAAGATCCGCCGCCCAGTATGACGCTGCTTACGGGGGAGGCGTTCGTCCTCTAGCAACCAAGTGTCGATGATATCGAGAAATGGGCCGAGGACGGGGTGATGCACCTTCTTCCGTACGGGAACATTCCAATCGTCCCGATCCGCATACTTCTTCGCGGTTCTCCAATTAACACCAACACGCTCAGCAATTTCTTGAACCCCACAACCCTCAACCTCACGCAAATACCTGATATACTGCTGCTGTGGCACTTTCAACATTCCTCTCATCCTCTCCGTTCCTAGCAAAACAGAGAGTAGATTTTGTAGAGTGATGTTGGCAAGTGCCATTTCGTTGCACAAAGGCGGGATTGCTAACTGGAAAACATAGAAATTTTTTCACCCCCTAGGGGGTGAAACTTAACTGCAGTTTCCCGCCGCCACACCCTGCACTTCTATCCTGCCACACACAGCAAGATCACATGTCGCGTCCTGGCGGGATCAGAGGGATGAGGAAGTCGACCCAACTCATTGAACTTGCCAAGAGCAGCATAGGAAACACCACCGGTTTGGATGAGGACAAACGGCAACTTCAGTACCTTCTGGATGCTTATGAATGGGTTCGTAAGACCATTGCCGAAGCAGACAAAGAGATCGAGCGGATTCTCCCAGAGGTGCCTTGCGCAGACTTAGTTCTGTCTATTGGAGCCACACCTTCTTCGACCGCCGTGATACTTTCTTTTGCTGGCGATCTGCGACGACTCAACCATGGTAGTCACTGTTACGGAAAGCTGGACTTAACCTGGCAGAACGTAGCTCAGGAAAGTACAAGGGTAAGCTGAAGATTACAAAACGCGGGAATTCGTTGCTGCGAAAGCACTTATACCTTACCATTACTCACTTGCTGTCCTATCATTCTGTGTTCCAAGAATTACACGCACACAACATTTAAGTGAAACGAATGACAAAGATGCAATCGATTATGAAGTTGATTGGAAAACTGGCACGAATGCTTGTCGCGATGGCGAGAGACGTTCAGCCATTTATTCAAGCGAAGATACAGGTCCAGGCTGCATAAACCCCGCAAGACCCCCAGTAGGCACAGTCGTGATTGACGTAGATTGGCTCATTCGCAGGATTTCACAAAGAAAGCACGGAGTACCGAGTCTCTGTCGCTTTAGGGCATGGACCCGTTAGGTTAACGTGAATCGGACTCCACACCTTGGTTAGATGGGACGAAGGAATGTGAGGGCTCAGACCCGTTGAGATGTGGGAGTGTGAATCCCAAGGAACATGTGGAGAGAAGCGTGCAGCATATAATATGTTGTGGAAGATGCTGTATATTCAATCGCACCTTCTGTTTCCGCATGCACTCGTAACGGATCAACGTCCATCTTATACACTCTAGGTGGTTCCTGACCATACTACCAGGTGACGAAATCCTACGAATGAACGAGTATACGTGAGAAAAACCCTAATGTCCGAGGGAGCGACATAAACGAAGTTAAATTCGCCCGATGCGGTACGTTGAGCCGTCTCACGACGAATTGAAAAAGGCGATGCAGGGCGTCTGATGATGGACGTCTTTTGTACTGCATTATCTGCAGAGAAGGGATAATCCACCGTCCACAATTATCGTTTGACCACGAATCATGTTGGCATTTTCCGTACACAGGAAGTAAACGACGTTGGCAATATCTTCGGGTTCGACAAGTCGTCCTGCTGGATTGTTGGCACCTGATTCAAGCATCTCTTGTCGGTTTGGAAAATGCTTTAGTGCGTCTGTATCGACGGCACCACCCGATACAGCGTTGACAACGATGTTCTTGGGTGCGAGTTCCACGGCTAAGTATCGTGTAATGGCTTCAAGGGATGCCTTGGACACGCCTACTGCAACATAGTTTGGTAAAACTCGGATTGAACCGAGACTTGAAAGTGCTACAATTGCACCTCGACCGACACGTTCCATTAACTTGGCTGCCTCTTGTGCGGCAAAGAAGTATGCTTTCGAATTGATGTCCTGCGTCCAATCCCAATGTGATTCCTCCAATTCCATAAGTGGACGGAGGACACCCGAAGCCGCATTGTTGATGAAAACGTCTAGTCTTCCATACATGTCGTCAATCTCCCGAAACATATCCTTGATGTTTTCGACATCCTTTACGTTGGCTTTAACTAGATGCACATGAATACCATGGGACTCCAGCTCTGCTTTTGTTTCCTCGGCGTTAGTCTTGCTACGCAAGTAGTTTAATACGAGGTTGTAACCGTCCTCGGCAAATTTCGTTGCAATCGCTTTTCCAATCCCTCTGGTTCCACCAGTGATAAGTGCTACCTTGTTCTGATTCATGCTAACCTCCAAAAATAGACGTTAATTTCCAGTATATCCTATGGAGAGGTTGTTGGGTAGATGTCATGCATGATGAAGCACACAGACGAAGAACCCTGTCGTATCAGATTTTTACGAGGTCAACGTAATCCATCATCAGCTCGTTACGGCTAATCCATTTTGGTGTCTAGAGTGTGTATGTCATGTTGTGACGTGTGATTCGATGGTAATTGTCACTAAAGTGCACGGAAATTCTATTCGTAGCAAGGGTTCACGCCGTTGTATCACGTTCAGTCGATACCCCCTGAGGTATTTCAAACATGACAAAAACTTCCGTATTATCTAGCGTTTCAAGCAATGTGTTTCGTCATAGAATGTCGTCATGGAAGGGGAGAAACGGCTGTGGACGAGGAAACGCTGCAGATGATGCTTGAAGTGTTTCAAAATACGAACAGTATGCTTCAGGAATGCTTACAGTTGGTTCACGACATGGGACAGAAAATTGACGACCGGTGGGCGGCGGTTTCCGTCATTTTACGGTATCCAATTTCATCTACAATCAGGAGCGCTGGCTTTGTATACATCCGTAGTTTGCGCCTAATCGTACACCTCGTCTATGGGTTACCGAGGCAACTGGTCAAGGTGGCTTGAGCCGTGTGACGGGAAACTGTCACGCACGGTTCTGAGGGGGTGAGGGCACCGCAAGGTGCCCAAGCTACCCGGCGGCGAATGCCCAATAAGTCTAGATGTAGCGGACGTATTATTATATGATAATTTTGAATAATCATACATATCCGCGTTCCGTCTCCGCGTTCCGTCGTTGTTGCGCTCTCGGGCAGGATTCACTGATAAGTTGTTTCTCCACTTAGATCTATACAGGGATTGACAATTCTAATAGAATGATATAATATTCATTCGCTTGATACAATTCCAAACGAAACTAGACGTTGATCAAGGACATGGGGCAGCATGCCAGAACGGAACAGAGAGGGAACCCATCGGCTGAAAGGTTTCTCCGACTTCGACATGTCGGACTTACTGCCTTGTAGCCGCGAATGGGAACGATTTACTTTATGTGTCATCTTTTATCCGTAGCTGGGAGATGAAACTCTGGATGAAATTTTTCAGTGGGATTTTGGTCGTTCTTACTTCGCACTCTACTCTAAATTAAGATTAGGTGAAAATATGAAGCAATTATTCACTCTATACAGAATCAACCGATTATTGAAGTCTAACCACATTCAAGTGACTCATTACTCCCCGGGAAGAATCCGAATTATGTCTCCCTTGTGGAAACATCACGAAACAATAGCCACTCGAATTACACATTGGAAAAAGGAAGAACCGAGCTTAATTGACGTAACACATAACAAGGATACTGGTTCCATCTTAATTAGGTATCACGCATGGGCACGAATCGAGCCAGAAAGGGTTGAGACTTGGCTAATTCGATTGATAAGAGAATCGTAAGGAGGATTTAAATGCTGCAATCTTTGCTAGGTTTAGGCGGGTCAATACTGGGTAACAAGTTATTGAAAAAGTTTTATGACCAAAAAGTAAAAGTCGTCAGTGCATTACCTGGACGTCTACGTTTACAGTGCGACCGCTGGAAACACAAAGCTACAAAGGAGGCAGTCGAAAGGGCTTTAATCGGCCATCCTCTCGTGCGAAATGTTCACCTATCCGACGTCACGGGTTCGTTACTGCTACACTTCCGACGAGACCACCTGACACCTGCAGAATTCGATGAAATCGTTAAATTAGCGGTCAATGCCGCGGTTGCGTCTTACCCACAACGTGAAGCAGAACTCATGGGGCTGCTTCAGAAGACAGTTGACGGCGTAGACGGTCAAATTAAGACAAGAACTATGGGCAAGATTGATTTAAGTTCGACGTTGATTTTATTGCTAGTTACCCGTGGTATTATCGGGTTCTCATCGAATCCGACGTTCTCAACCAGCTTAATCCTGTGGGCATACGGATTGCTGAAGCAAGAGGGGAGAAAAGGATGAGCGATTTCCATGTTGTGCACAGCTTGCCCGGCAGAACCAGAATTCGTCTGAAAGTGAACATAAGTAATCCGACTCTCTTAGAAGTGTACATACGCCAATACCCCTTCATTTACTCTGCATGTTTTAGAAAAGAGACAAATTCATTGTTGATTTATTACAATGTTAATTTCCCATGTCAGCAAGTATTGTTGCTGTTATCGAGGCTATTAAAGAAATTAAAAATTGTAGACCGACCTTCATCCATTCGTAACAGGTACGGAATTCAATTCTTGCTCTGCAGTATAGCACTCTTATGGAATTGTACTTTTCCGACACCAACGACAAGAATTAGATGGCTATCTGTTCCTTCCTTGATTGCCATGTACGTTTCACGTAACACGTTTAGAAACGGGCTATCGACGTTGATTAAAAACCGCAGGGCAAATGCAGATACATTAAGTTCAGTCGCAATCGTAGCCTCATTAATCAAGGGGGCGCCACAGTCTGCAATTTTTATTTTGATGATTTCTGCTTTTAGTGAGATGTTGTCGGACTTAACAGCAGTTCGCGCAAGACAAAGCTTGTCTGACTTGATGGAATCTGAAGTAAGTACCGCTTGGAAAGTTGTGAATGGTGAAACCGTAAAAGTGTCGGTCAAAGACCTTCAGGTGGGGGATCAAGTGTATGTGTTCGCAGGGGAAAAGACGCCTGTAGATGGAACGGTTCTGTCGGGAACTGGAGTGATCGATGAATCGTCAATTACGGGAGAGTACCTCCCTAAACTGGTGGAAACGGGAGATTCAATATTTTCTGGAAGCGTTTTAAAGGAGGGATGCTTGTTAATTAAGGCTGAAAAAGTCGGGGACGAGACAGCAATCAGGCGCATGATCAAGCTAATTGAGGAGTCTTATGAGCAACGGGCTCCTGTCCAGAACTTAACGGATCGTCTTGCCAATCGTTTGGTTGTCGTTTCGTTTCTAATGGCTGGTATTGTTTACATGTTCACAAGAAACTGGAATCGAACATTAAACATGCTCATTGTTGATTTTTGTTGTGGTCTTAAACTCTCTACTTCTACTGCCTTTTCAGCATCCATCGCGAAGGGAGCGAAATGTGGAATCCTTATTAAAGGAGGTCAATACATTGAAAAGTTAGATTCAATTGACACAATAGTATTGGATAAGACTGGTACGGTAACGGAAGGCAGACCAGAAGTCGTGTCGATTCATTCCATAGAACCTGGTGCGGAGGAAAAAGTTCTTTCTTATGCGGCATCCGTGGAGAAACATTCAGGACATCCGATTGCTGAAGCCATACTGCAGGAAGCGGGCAGAAAGAGAATTCGTATCCTAGAGCCTACCCATGTGAAAAATGTCGTTGGGAAAGGCATTTCGGCAACCGTCGAAGGGCATGAAATATTAGTCGGAAGCGAGCGGTTTCTACGAGAGAACCAAATCGATGTTAAATCGTTGGTACACAAGAGCGTCGGAGCACCAATATATGTTGCTAAGCAGCGTTCACTACTCGGAATCATTTATATTCAAGACCGCATTCGGAAAAACATGAAGAGAAGTTTGTTCCGTATAAAACAAAAATACATCAAAAATATCCTGATGGTTACTGGAGATCAGCATCGAAATGCCACACTAGTTTCCAAACAACTAGGCATTCGACAGTGCATTTCGGAGGCTTTACCCGAGCAGAAACAACTGGTTATCCGACAACTTCAGAGAGCTGGTAGACGGGTATTAATGGTGGGAGATGGGCTCAATGATGCTCCTGCCCTAGCCAAATCAGACGTTGGGGTGTCAATGGGGAGTAAACGAACTGCTTTGGCTGCTGAAGCCAGCGACATCACCATCACTTCCGACGATCCACTCACCTTGCCAGCGTTAATGGAGCTTTCTAGGAAGACCATGCAGATAGTTCGATACAATATTCGTTTTACAGTTGCCCTCAATGCAATCGCAATGTTATTTGGAGCATCAGGGCTTATATCCCCGGTGTTAAGTGCCATCATTCACAACGGCGCAACCGTCGCAGTGGTTGCCAACAGCTCACGACTACTGTGGTTGGATCTCAATCGCAAACCAAAGCTTTCAGTGATTCGTGCACAACATCCGAGAGACCGATTCGCTGAAAGGTTTAATGCCGGTGACAGTAAACTATCCTCTGTCATTGGTCTGTAGAGGGAGTGTGAAGCCGAGTGAGAGGCAAATCAACAATTATCATTGCTCATGAACTTCCACACAGAATTCGCTTATTCGTTCCAAACATTGCAGAATATCCCGATTTACAACCTGTAAAGAAGTTGATCAGTAGTATTCGCGGAATACAATCTGTTCGGATGCAGCCACTCATCCACACCGTGGTTATCAATTATGATTCAGACAAAATCCGACGTAAGGATTTGTTGCAAAATCTGTTTTTCATTTTCCAACGAAACCAGGTTCATTCACTAAGCGATTTTGTGACTGGGATGAACCCCACCGTTAGACGTGATTTGTTACGTTCTGCGGTGTCTGGCTTTCTGTTGTTAATGACTTTTTCACGCAGAAGGTCTGTACACCGTCCAGATGTTTTAGATTATTCAGCAGTTATCTCCACGGCGTACACGGTCATCAATCACGGGACCAACAAACTTCACCATCCAGATATTATTACAGGAATTGTAAGCATGTTATCGCTTGGAGCTAGCAACATACTTCAAGTTTCCTTAGTAACGTGGGCTGTAAATCTGTTGGAAATTATAAGTGATATGAAGAGGAGCACAAATGCTTCCTTTCATATAAACCACTATAGAACTATGCGTTAGGAGGAGTTTTTCAATGCAATTTAATCGGGACTTTTGGATAGGTTTTGTAACTGGAACTGTTGTTGGGGCAGTCGGTTATCGACTATATGAACAGAATAGGGGGCAGCTTAGCCGCTTGGTCCAAGGAAACCCAACGGATACAACACACATCAATTCGAGTGAACCCTCTGTAGAAGAGTTGTTGTTGCAAAAGGAACACCTGGAGGATTTAATTGCTGAAAAGACAGCGCTTAGTAAATAAATTTCAAGGAAACATGGAGTGACTTAGTGTCCCATGTGAGTACAAACTTTACTGGACATCCACAAATGCCTATGCTGTCTTCGGCATAGGCATTTGCACTTCTATAATTCCTTAAGAGCCACTAGCCTAATGCACTAGTATAAAGTTTTACATGGCGAAGTAGATGCAGGATGCAAGAGGCAAAAGGTTATTATTGAGCTGCACTACATTGGTCGCCAGAGTCATTTCGATATTGTCTCCACCACATAGGATTTCTGTGTATATAGCACGTCAATCTCTGCATGTTTTCCATTACTTCGTCGGTGACGAAATGCTCCATTCCTTCAACAGCGTAACGAACGGTCTCTATATCCACGACGCCTATACATGTAAAAAAACCCTCAATCACCATTCGTCGTTCGTACATTTTCCGACCACGCTCATACCCTTCAGACGTCATCCGAATACCACGATACCTTTCGTAGATCAAAACGCCTTCCTTGTCTAGTTTCTGAACCATTCTACTCACTGAACCATTCTTGACCCCAAGAGCCCTTGCAACATCCGTAACCCGTACATACCCGAGTTTCTGAGTCAATTCCCAGATTATTTCGACGTAATCCTCTTGAGCTGGGCTAAAATTCATTTTCAACCTCCGTTCTGACGCTGCTTTTCAGCTATATGAAGGGCAGTGGTGATCAAAAGGAAGGTGGAGAACACAACGGCTCATTCTCGCTGAAAATGCTTACGATATGAGCCGCACGTTAGGTACTAAATTTGAACCAACAGAGTGCCGAGCAAACCAAGACCATAAGCGACAGCACCTACGATGAGACCTGCAGCTGTCATTTCTAAACCACTTGCCCACCAACTTCTTGCCGTCACCAGACTCTTGGCTGCTCCAACAGCAAAATGGGCAAGTATGCTTACGACTCCCGCCGCTATCATGGCTATTAAGCCTCTTGCAAAAAGGAACGGAATCAATGGAACGATCCCACCAACAAAGGTGGAAAGACTCCCAACAAACGCAGAACTCCATGGGTTACCCGCAGATTCATCATGAAACCCAAGTTCTTCTTGTGCCATGGTTTTTACAAATAGTTCAGTATCTCGCGCGACGTGATTTGCGATCTTAAGTGACTCTTCTTCTGAGAACCCTTTAAGCTGATACAGCAGTACCAATTCTTCGAGTTCGTGTTCTGGATTTTCAAGAATTTCACGCCGTTCATGTGCGATTTCTGCTTGTTGAAGCTCTTTCTCTGATTTTGTCGCCAACCAAGCACCGGCTCCCATGGAAAGGGTACTTGCGAGGGCACCAAACAATCCGCTGATTAGAACCGTTTGACTGTTTGCGGTGTATCCAGCTACACCAGCGATAATACCGAAAATCGCCCCCAACCCATCATTTACACCGTAAATGGCATCCCCAATCCACCCACCAGTATGTGTCTTATGCCAGCGCTCTTTACTCCACAAACGATGAAGTGATTCAGATATAGTTGACATTGGGGCAATGGTGTTCTCAGTTGACATCTTCATTCCTCCCTATACCCAGTTAGAATGGCATTGGTCCACCAAATGTTTGGTAAATGAGCAACGCATTGAGTGCTACGATGACGACGGCACAAACGGTAGCGAGTATTGTAACAAGACGTTTGTTTGTAAGGACTCCCATAATGTCACGACGACGTGTGAAGTAAATCAAAGCGATAATCGGCATCGGTAAAACCAAACTTAAAATGACTTGGCTGATGACAAGCGTTTGGGTTGGGTTAATTCCAAGAGCCACGATGATAAAGGTGGGGAGCATCGTTAATACACGGCGCAACCACAACGGAATCGCAAAGCCCACGAAACCTTGCATAATTACTTGACCCGCCATTGTTCCGACAGCGGAACTTGATAGTCCTGATGCAAGCAGAGAAACAAGAAACACACCAGCGGATGCAGGGCCTAAAAGAGGTGTTAAGGTTTTATAGGCTGTTTGAATATCGGCAATCTGGGTATGCCCCGTGTTATGGAATACAGATGCTGCCATGAACATCATGGACAGGTTGATTAAGCCTGCCAGCGTCATCGCAATGATGACTTCAGTCGTATTGAATCCGAAAATACGCTTCTTTTCTACGTCATTGCGCGGTACAATCCGTTTTTGTGTGAGACTGGAATGCAGGTAGACCACATGTGGCATGACCGTTGCCCCTATGACACCAACTGATAACAAAACCGCATCACTATTACCCATCCAAGGGACCACACTGTGGTACACGACTTGGCTCCACTGAGGTTTGGACAGAAACGTTTCCACAACATAACATACGGCGATAACAATAACCAAAGTCGAGATAAATTTCTCTAATGGTCGAAATCCAAACCTCTCTAACGTAAGGATGAGATACGTTGCGATACCGGTGATCACTGTTGCAATGAGCATTGGAATATGAAAGAGCAAGTTCAATCCCAAGGTGGCACCCAGAAATTCAGCAAGGTCAGTTGCCATTGCTGCTACTTCAGAAAACCCCCACATGACGTAGGACAACCACTTCGGAAAATACTCCCGACACAACTCAGGAAGGTTCTTTCCGGTTGCAATGCCTAGCTTCGAGGACATGTTTTGAATTAACATCGCCATTAGATTGGCTAACACCACGACCCACAACAACTTGTAGCCAAACTCCGAACCGCTTTGGATGTTGGTTGCGTAGTTTCCTGGGTCGATGTAGGCAACAGAGGCGATGAAGGCTGGACCTAAGAATGGAACTAATGCACGGATTCCCTTTCGTTGACGAGCAATCGACGCGCGAGCAGCAACAACTGCCCTGCTTTCCGTTCCAACTTCCATTGACGATATGCTCACCAAACACACTTCCTTTCGCAACTGTTCGTTTCATTGGTTTGTTTCCTTAGAGACACACTGTGTCTCGATAGAAAAACTTTTTCCCTATGGAAACTTTCATGGACTCATTATACACACAAATGCGTTAATATTGCTATAATTTCTGCGGGAAGCATCAAAGAAATTTCCTCCGGGCAAAAGTGTTAGTATAAGGAAACACGAACGAGGGCAAATACCTTCGCATTTGACGACCGCGTCTTGAATTAGAGGGGCGAGCATGGGCACAGGGTCAAATGATTATACAAAACCACAAAGGAAAGAGCGGGGGAAAGTGTATTACATTTACGCGGGAATTTGTCTTGTAGGGGTTACTTTTAGTAATGCAGCTGCTCGTAGTTACGGAGCACAGGCTATTCACGTACAGTTAGAATCTTATTAGGTGGTGTTAAAATCTGAGGCTTGATATTGACGAAAAAGCCATCGAATGCAACCTACTAAAGTGACACCAAACACATTAGTAGAGGAGGCAAACTCGATGGCTTCTATGGATACGCTCGCACTTTTGGAGCTTATCCGCAGATCGGTTTGGAGGATGGGGGATATCGATTTTCTGCGGGAGGGTTTGAAGCAGAAGCGGTGATGGATGCCGAGGTCAGTCAACTCATCGGTGCTGAGCGCTTCGAACGAAGCACTGAGCGCAAGAATTACTGCAATGGATACCGACGCAGAGAGTGGGATACGAGGGTCGGAACCATTGAATTGCAAATTCCCAAGCTACGTAAAGGCAGCTATTTCCCCGATTTATTAGAGCCACGACGTCGGGCGCAGAAGGCGTTACTTAATGTCGTCCAGGAAGCCTATGTGTATGGTGTGAGCACCCGTAAGGTTGATAAACTTGTGGAGTCCATCGGCGGAATCAGTAAGAGTGAAGTGTCTCGCATCTCCAAGGAGCTCGATGAGGTTGTCCCTATGTTTGGCTGGATGCCACCTTTCCCAAGGTTCGTGAGGAGGGTCGGGTCCAGAGTATGGCGTTTGTCATTGCCGTTGGTATGAAAGTCATCGGCGAGCGCGAGGTGTTGGGCTTTGACCTTGGAACAAGCGAAGACGGTTCATTCTGGCTGACCTTTCTGCGGAGCCTGGTGGCAAGAGGGCTAAGGGGCGTCAAACTGGCGATTAGTGATGCTCATAAAGGACTGAGAGCGGCGATTGAAGCGACGCTCGTCGGAGCTACATGGTAGCGGTGCAGGGTCCATGTGATGCGCAATGTACTGAGTCAGGCGCCAAAATCTTCACAAGCCATGGTGTCGTCGATTGTCCGCACGATTTTTGCCCAACCAACACAGGAGTCAGCGAAAGAACAACTCGCTGTCGTGGTACAGCAATTGAAGAGTCGGTTTCCGAAGGCGATGGATGTGTTGCAATTCACCTAAACGCGTTTGATCCTATGCTTCAGGATTCACAATTTCAACTGTGTATAGGGGATCGCTCAAGTTATTGCAGGCAAGACACAACATATTCCACTACGTCTAGAAAATGATCTATATCAGGGGCTTTTACAAGTGTTTACTATGCTTCGAGCACCGACATTCTCGTGATGAATAAAGAGAGCATCCGTTATTGTGACTGGTTTAAGGAGAACTGTCACTCGCGATTAGTTTGACTTCGATGACGGAAGGGGGTCTTTCAGATCGGGACGTTCGACCGTTTCATCTATTCGTGAGACGAATCCAATGGTTGAAACAGGAATTTGTATGGATGCTGGGAATACAGAACCAAGATGAGGTTACTTTTCGCTCTGAATCCGGTGAATCGTTATCGAAACTTCCGCTCCAAAAAGCAAAATGATGCATACAATGTACATCCAAAACGTGAGTAAGATGACAAACGTCAACGTTCCGTACATAACCTGGTAATTGCCTAGATGATCCGTGTAAACCATAAAGAGTGCTCGACTGATGTAAATGAATACTGTTGCCAGTAATGATCCAATGATCAATGGTACTGTCCGCAGGGGACGCGATGGTAAAACGCGATAGCAACTGTAACATGTAATGAGAAGAATGAGGGGAAATGCAATGCGCCCTACATTATGAAGAAGGTGTAATCCCCTAGTGTCATTCGTGTATACAAGTTTTGCGACGAATTCCGGGGAGATGGCTGATACGAGGGAAGAAGCTACAGTCAATGCCAACAGAATGCCCATCATCGCGAACCCGACGATATACTGTGACAGGAAGGGTCGGCGTTTTCGCACCTCATAAATGGTATCCAGTGTTTGCTGAAGTGTGACAAAACCACCGATCGTGCTCCATAGCAAGCCAGCGAGTCCAATGATGCTGATATCGGTTCCAAAGGTTGTCAGGTGTTGAATCGTAGTAAGAGCAAAGGTTTCTCCTGTAGGGATAGCCGGAACATAAGATTGCAGAATTCCCTGTAAGAATCGTGCAACGGTTGCTTCAGGCACGAAGAACGAAGTGATGTAGATAAGCAATGCAAGCACTGGTAAAAGTGACGAAAATCCAAAAAATGCAATCGTTGCTGCTAGCGATCCAATGTTGTGTTTAATCGTCGACTGGATGAGGTCAATAACAAATCGCTTAATCATGACAATTAGTATCTCCAAAGAATTGGTGTAAATCCCCTCGAAAGTATCTCCTTTATGAACGTTTCACTTTAATGAGACAGTTTAATGATGTAATATATTTCTATTCAAACTTCTACAGGGTGTTTCTCTAAACACACGCAAATATCCTGGGTGGAGCTTGAAGGCTCCACCCAGCATTTTCGGATTTCACAAACGCTCTTCGATGGTGTACTATGCTAAACAGTCACATAGTAAACCCATATATCGGAGTATGGTCCAAGTCAGGTCCGTCATTGAATCTGCGGTAATCAGATTCAGTGGTGGACTCTTTTGCTTGGGGCACTACAAATCCTTTCATGCTCATGCATCCTCAAATTCGGATTAACTTATTTTGCAATTCGAACGCTTTGAAAGGCTTGTCATTACTGGTCTTCACCTTAATAAACCGACCAGTGGCAGTAACACGCTCGACCCAACATTTGGGATTAACTGCGTCCCTTGACAGCACCAACGCGGTAATGATTTCCGTTATTTCGTGCCATATTCATCCTCCCGATATGGACGTTACGTTCACTTGTCTTAACACCATTTGCAAGCGGCAGAAAACTGGTTTGCTAAACGTGGTGAGTGGGGGGTTCATTGGACGCCTTTTGCCTGGTGTTCTGACTTTCTCACCCTTCTGGAATCGCCAATATTGTCGGTTACGAAATTTACGCTGTTTACAGGAGGGGGTTCTCTACTCTGGGTTATGGTGTTAGGGTACGCAGGGTATAATCTTGGACAAGACTGGAAAGGGATTAAGCTTTATACGTATCCACTCACCAATGTGTTGCAGCCTTAGTTGTCGTATTCATCACATTTGCTGTTTATAAGAGGCGGCAAAGGGCTTGATAAGGGGGAGCGCATTGCACTTACACATTCAATTTTTGATTCATCATTACGGATACATTGGCGTGTTCTTTATCCTCTTAATGGAGATGGTCGGCATTCCGTTTCCAACGGAAATGGCGCTCACAATTTCAGGCATCGAATGGACACATGGTGTATTTAGATTGGTGCCGTTGCTGCTCGCTGCAAGTCTTGGGAATATTCTCGGTTCCACCATTGCTTACGGTCTTGGTCGATTTCTTGGTCGACCTGTGATTGTTCGCTTTGGCAAGTACATTGGGATCACTAATGAACGGTTAGATAAGGCAAATGAGATGTTCACCAAATACCAAAGCCCGGTGGTTTTGTTCGGGAAATTTATTGCTGGAATTCGCATTTTAATTCCGTATCTCGCCGGGATCAATAAAATGTCCTTTACGGTCTTCACGATTTACAATGCCGTGAGTGCCGTAGTCTGGGCTGGTACGTTTATCATTGTAGGTAAGTACATTGAGATTGAATGGAGGTATTATCACCGGCTGCTGCATCACTACATGGTGCCAGCGATCCTCTTTGTTGTGCTTTTAGTAGGAATTTATTTCGGATTAAAAATTCGTCACAAACATCGGGCTAAATGAAGAAAGACAGTTATGATGTGGAATCGAGCATTTGTTTTTGATGGTATCTGATTTACGCTCAAATATTAGACTCGAACCGTTGAAGAAACATGGTTGGTGAACTGCGATGAAACCATCTCAGATGGCAGAACGACCGCGTTCGAGATTCTTAGCGCTTACCGCGCGAGACATACCGAAAGCGCTGCTGAAATGCCCTAAACACACCAATGTAAGTTATACTGTAAACGTTCGTAACACCTACTGCGTCAATCGCGATCAGCCCTCATATGACAATAAAGAAGGCGTCAACGACGCCAAGCAAATTCTGTAGATACGCTTCTCCGATAGCAGGCAATGCAATGTGAATCATCCGTCTGGCTTCAGATGGGATTTTAGTGGCAACAACCACACGCATCTTCCTTTCCACACGTTTCTTGAACCGCTTCCCAACCTTTTTAAGAACGAAATACATCAGTGCTAAAGCCGCGATCGAATCAATCCACCACCAACCGAACATGGCATTCAAAACCGCACCTGCAAGAACGGTCCAAGTCATGTATGCACAGACGATACTGCACGAACCGTCTGCCCGAAGCGCTTTACTGCCGATTTCAGAGCAATTTGTTTCTTGGCTCGTGACAGATAAGACATGATGATTCCTGATGCAATCAACATACCAATTCCTAAATGTGTCGTCTCCGCCTTTGTGTTTGACAAGCTTATCAATCAAAGCCACCACGATATATACGGTAAGAAGAAGTAATGTAATTCCAACCACCTACGATGACGCCTTCGGATCACGCAGCCGTAGTAAAAGAATTCGGGGGTATGTTCCCCTCGCAGTTTGCTATGGAGACGATAAACCATGCGGTAGAGAGGCGGCGTATTGTTATTACAAATAAAATTAGATTGACTTAACTATTGAACTTAGTTGATCAAAACTATAACATACTCCACGTAATAGTTGACTTAAACAGTCATGATTAATTTACGACTAGGTACATATATGTGTGCTCAGAAATCGGAATGGGGTAACAAGTTGCAATCGAGTTACAGCGAATCATCGACTCACATGGA
Source organism: uncultured Alicyclobacillaceae bacterium (assembly GCA_963788285.1). Taxonomy (GTDB): domain Bacteria; phylum Bacillota; class Bacilli; order Alicyclobacillales; family Alicyclobacillaceae; genus Alicyclobacillus_A. The sequence goes on along the minus strand of CAWBGB010000008.1, from coordinate 209,748 downwards.
AAAATCAAAACAGGGCATTCTCCTGACACTTCGTGCTGTTGTCGGACCTGGAATCATGGTGATGTTGGCGGACACGGACGCGGGAGCTCAGTCAGGTCCCGAATGGGGCTACAAAATGATTCTTCCTCAAGTCCTCTTGATACCAATTCTTTATCTCGTTCAGGAAGTTACAGTCCGCTTGGGACTAGCTACGTGAAAAGGGCACGGTGAACTGATACGAGAACGGTTTGGCTTACCGTGGGCGTTAGTCTCGGTTCTTACACTGTTTGTCGCGTCCGTGGGAGCACTCGTTACCGAGTTCTCTGGATCGCGGGTGTGAGTGACTTGTTTGGCATTCCAGGATGGTTGAGCGTAGTTGTCGCGACGGTAGCATTGATTGTGATCGGTCTTTCAGGGAGCTACCGTCGAATCGAGCGTATTGGTATTGTCGTAGGACTCTTTGAAATGTTTTTCATTATCGCTGCGTTTATGGCACATCCAAGAGGGAGTGAAATGGCAAAAGGACTTGTAGCTATGCCATTAAGCAATCCCAGCTATTTGTTTTTACTTGCTGCCAATGTGGGAGCCGTCATCATACCATGGATGGTTTTTTACCAACAAGGTGCCGTAATTGATAAAGGACTCGATAAACAACATCTTAAGGCGGCACGACGCGACAGGCTTTTTGGTTCCGTAATCACCCAAATCATTATGATTTCGATTGTCATCGTCACCGCAGCAACCATCGGGAAGACCAATCCGAATCAACCGTTAAATGATATACAACAGATTGCCCAAGGACTCATTCCGTTTTTGGGCGTTACAGGGGCTAAAGTGATCTTTGGACTGGGCATGATTGGTGCGAGCTTTATCGCCACATTAGTGGTGTCGATCGCGGGAGCATGGGGAATCGGAGAAGCCTTTGGATTTAACCTTCGGAGGCAAAAGGGTTTTACTTGATCTACACCCTGGCACATATCGGTGGTGCCATTTTGGTCATAACGAGCGTCAATCTGGTTCGACTGAACGTTGATGTGGAAGTCATGAACGCGATGTTGCTTCCGATTGTACTTGGATTTCTCCTAGCGCTTGAAGCCAAAACATTACCCAAGGAATGGCGGATGAAGGGTTTTTATAAATGAGCCTTTTGCAGAATTATCTCCAACACTCCATGATGCGCTATATATAGCGTATAACATTAATCAACAACGCTATATATGGGATGAATAACGTTGTAAATCGAATTCTGCAAAAGGCTCATAAATATTTAGTTTGGGTGATTTCCGGCATTGTGATGGTTTTTGGACTCTATATGACATTCACTACCCTATAGGTTTGCTTTGCTATCCATTCAAAGAGGGGATAAACGATGTACCCCGTCGTAGTAAAGATATTTGTAATTCTGTGGTTCGGGACAGCTTGGGTCAATTTCGCTTATCCAAGTTCATGCGAAGAATGCCACACGATACCGACAGGGAAGCGTGTGTGTTCCGCCGTTATTGTTGTCCTGGGCGTGATTGTATGGATGCGCATATCGCATTGAAGTCCCTGTTCTTTAGCCAGCGTGTCAGGAGGCTTCTCCTTAACCACTTCTGGGCCGTTTCACTACATAATGACTCGTCATTAGACCATCGTTTTGAAGTGTTGTGTAACTAACAGATTGGTACAATGACATTAAGGGTAAAACGAATACACGATGCTCATCTTCACGATGACATCCTTGTAAAGGAGTTTTGAAATTGTCACGAGCACTCTATTTCGGACTGTCCGGAGAAGGACACGTCAACCCATCGTTAGGACTGGTACAGGAACTCGTTCAACGTGGAGAGGAAATCATATATTACTGTGGGGATGAGTACAAAGAAAAGATACTTAGATCCGGCGCTAAATTTCGGCCTTTATGGTCCATAAAATCTAGGCAAGATGAAAGGGATATTAGATCGAAATTGAATCCCTTAGAGAGGGAGTGCCGAATACTTCGTTATATCACCAAAGCGATCCCCTCAGTGCTGAATCAAGTCAAAGAGGACGATGTTGACTATGTTATTTTCGATACTCAGTTTGTGTTGGGGAAAATTATAGCCCAACAACTTGGACTACCAAGTGTTTCGTTTTGTACCACATTTGCTTTTCCGAAGAGAATACTCGACAAGATTCGAACCATGCCTAATGATTCCAAACTCAATCCATCTCTAGTTGAGGAACGGAGAAAATTGCGCGAGCATATCACAAACCAGTACGGATTTTCCTTTCCAGACTCGATAATGTTTAATACTGGTGACATCACACTCGTATGTACGTCGAAGTACTTTCAGCCCGAGTCCGAGTATTTTGACGATACTTTCAAGTTCATTGGACCATCGATTGCTGACCGTAACGACACAGGCGACTTTCCAATTGAAGCACTGGAGGGACGGCGCACAATTTTTATCTCTATGGGCACGGTTGTCAATGAACAACCAGAGTTCTATTCCCATTGTTTGAAGGCATTCGCGGATATCGACGCGTTGGTGGTAATGTCAATTGGGAAGAGGCTTAACATTCAAGATTTCAGGAACATTCCATCTAATTTTATTGTGCGTAATTATGTTCCTCAACTGCAAGTCCTACAGAATACAGACGTCTTTATCACTCACTGTGGTATGAACAGCACGAGCGAGGCTTTGTACTATGATGTTCCCCTTGTCATGAATCCTATGGGCGCGGATCAACCTATGGTTGCTGAACGGGTAAAACAGCTGGGTGCTGGAATCATGTTAGATAAATCTGAATTAAATCCTTTAAGCTTACGGAAATCGGTAGAAACAATCTTATCGGATCAGAGATATGCAGAAAACGCATCAAAGATTGGAGAATCGTTACGCAATACGGGGGGTTATCGTCAAGGAGTGGAAGAAATCTTTTCTTTCAAAATGTCCAAAATCGGCTTCTAGCTTCAAAATATTAGTGTTTCATGGTCTATCTTATTCCTATACAGCCTTTACGTGTCATTAATGCATAAGTGGATTCTCTGAGGGTCACTGCCTTATACACTAAAGGTTGTGTATAACATCCGTTCTTGAACTATGGAGTTGTGACTGGCAAGTTGTCGATAATCATATGGCGAAAACCCATCCACTCTGAACTGCGAGCGCGAACCTTTGTTCGGGTCGGAGCTAGGTTGTAGATGCATGTTGAACATCAGTGAACCCCATATAAACCGCGTCATTTATCGGTAGGCAAAGTGTATTATCACATCAATGATATTGAATCCATTTTGATTTCAAAACGCAAATCACGAGAGGTATCACTTAAACTAAAACGAAAAAATTCCTCCTTGTTTACATTACCCCTTGGAAGACTGAACGGGAGAGCATGCTTGTAGCCATGGAACAATGGGCAAATGCACATCGGATGCCCATAAAATGAAGATGCGTACACTGTATGTTGGATTAATAGGGGAGTTCAAGAAAGTTAGGGAATTTTCTTTGGTTTAGCAACTATATTCTTAGGTATCGGATGATTTACATTTCTGAAAATGGATCGTCAAATTACACTGTGGATGCTGGTTTGTGTATTCGGTGGGACGTTTTCAAGTGGGCTAAACTAATATAGTAGCAATAAAAACCATTTGGACTCGCTACACTAGTGGTTTCATTGCTTGTCAACATTTTTAAGTTGCGGAAAACAACTGCATCATCTACATTAAAATGGCTACTTTCAACGTTGTCATCCCTGAAAATCAAACAGGGCGCGCGTCCGAGTTTTCGTAAGCATTGAATACTTCCCTGGTTATCGTAGTGGCTGTATATGTCTGTCTCGGTTTTATTGGGGCAGTATGCTAAAGAATATAATTGAACCCCATTTGACAAGTAACACATACAGTATCGATGGTGATGTTCGTGAAGAAAAATCTTCAAAGTTTGATTGAAAACCGTGCTCTTGGAATTTCAATAATCTATGCATTGATCGGAGGAGGATGGATTCTATTCTCTGATACGTTGTTGGATAGATTGCTTGAAAACAATGAGCCTTTACGAATTTTAAAAGGTGTTTTGTACGCTATAGTGACAGCGTGGTTGCTTTATGTATTAATCCGTCGCCATGAATCATCGGTTAGACAATCTACTGAAGCGCTTAAATTGGAGGAACAAAAGTTTCACGCGTTGTTTGAAAATGCGAATGATGCAATTCTTTTATATGAGTTGACGGAAGACAACATGCCTTCGAATTTTATCGAAGTAAATCAAGCGGCATGCAAAAGATTTGGCTATACACGTGATGAACTTCTCTCAATGTCACCACTCGATATTACTCAAGAAAACCGACTAGAAATTATTCCATCTGTATTTGAGAAGATTGTCAGACACGGTTCTTTCACTTGGGAGGGTAGTAATATCACCAAGGATGGACGTTTGGTTCAAAGCGAGTATAGTGTCCGTGTTTTAACATTAGGTGGGAAGAAAGTTGTCTTATCCATTGTTCGGGATATTACAGAACGAAAACGAGCCGAAGAAATTTTACGTGAAAATGAAGCAAAATACCGTCTGATTGCGGAAAATATGTCTGATTTAATCGGAGTTTTAAATGTAGACGGAGTTGTTCTCTACGCGTCACCATCGCACAAGACGGTTTTAGGATTCCCTCCAGAGCATTATGAAGGTAAGTGTGCCTTTAATTTAGTTCATCCTGAAGACATTGCACTAGTGCAACAGCGATTTACTACGATGCTGGAAACGAAAGAGCGGACTAGAGTGGAATTTCGATATGCTCACTTTCATGGTCATTGGGTGTTTGTTGAGGCACACGGCACTCCAGTGATTGATGAATACGGCAATGTTGAAAAAGTGGTGGTGGTTGCACGTGATATTACTGAACGAAAACAAACTGAAGAACAGCTTCTTAAGTCAGAAAAACTTGCGGTCGTTGGTCAATTAGCCGCTGGAGTTGCCCACGAGATTCGCAATCCGATGACTGCTTTAAAAGGATTTTTACAGTTAATCTCTAGACAGAGTGACAATGCAGGTTATTGTGCCATTATGCTCTCTGAATTGGAGCGAATTAATACAATCGTTAATGAATTCTTGATGGTTGCGAAACCACAGGTGCAAAAATTCCAACACAATGATGTCCGAAATCTCCTTAGGGATGTCGTTATCTTGATGACCGCACAGGGAACTATGAGTAATGTACGAGTATCCATAAATTTTGAACCTAGTGTTCCGTTGGTTTCATGTGACGGAAACCAGTTAAAACAAGTGTTCATAAATATTATTAAGAATGCGATTGATGCAATGCCTTTGGGTGGAGAAATTGAGATTCAAGTGAAGAACGAGGGAAATAAGGTTTTAATTCGATTTCTTGACAATGGATGCGGTATTCCCGAAGAAAGGATTCCCAAGTTAGGAGAGCCGTTTTATACAACCAAAGAAAAGGGAACAGGTTTGGGGCTAATGGTGAGTTACAGAATCATCGAAGCCCATCGCGGAGATATTAGGATAAGCAGTGAAGTAAACAAAGGGACAACGGTTGAAGTCGTTTTGCCAACTGGGGACGAGCACCTGTCCGCAATCTCTTAACATCTCGTAGTTCACTCATAATTACCATGATGTCACCCGTGAAGGGTGGCTAGTTTTTTAATAGAAACGCAATTTTCATCAAAATAAGATGGGGTGACTTGCATTTCTTGGAGGTAATTGCTTGATCGTTTTGGCGGTTCCAGGGTAGGTCAGCTATATAACTAAGTCCCACTGTCGGTGTGATAGTGGGGCTGTTCCTTGTCACCTAATCCCTACATTATTGGAATCACAATACTAGACACTGAGCCAACGTCCCTGTTGGCGGAGAGATACGGATACCGCCATTATGACCACAGTAGAACAAGCATTCCCGATAACCCCAAGGCTAGGCACATTCCTTGCATTGATATGCTGGCCCGGACGGAACGGTGTGCGCGGTTGTGGAGGGATGGCGTTTTGAAGTGGGCAAACCTCGTCATGACCATTCGATGCAGATGTAACGCAAAGAGCATATCACTGCCGTCATCATCTGGATGACTCAAGGTTCTGTTTCTTATAGACCTTGACGGCATTCCACAGTTCGTTGTTTTCCAGCCAATTCGCCAGATGGCGATACCATGCAATCCGTACGCTTTGGCGAGGTTCATCTTATCGGTCAAACTCTGCTGATTCTCGAAGTAGAACACATAGTCTTTGACGTTGCTTTGATACGTTACGGCGTATCGTTGACAGCGTCGAAGTGTTCGATGGCGTGGTACTTCTTGTTGACTTTGTCTACGCGGGCCAGTCCAACCGCGGTGCCTTTGGAATTCCCCGATGTATACCTATACGCGTTGATGCCAAGAAATATCTTGTCGCTCGGAATCACGGCGGTCTCGTAGTCGAGGATCGACTTCACCCACCAGGTTGGCGCGACAGGACCAGGATGGCTGCCCGGGTAGGAGTAGTCGTACGTCATCAGAACTACCTGATCTGTGTTGTCACCGATCCCTTTTTCCAGTTGGTCGTTTCCGATGGACGGGTCGCTTTAGCCAGTTTGATCAGATAGTCCTGCAATTTCTTCAATAGTGACGCGTCATGCAAGATATGTCCAATCGTTTTCGAGTTAGAGGTTCCGTTTGTCAGATTAACCACACAGGCATAACGATGGATCCCTGTTGATTTAGGAGCTGTACCGGCCAACGCTCCATTTTTTCTGACTTCAAATGCAAAGTCCGACACAATGTTAATATCGCTTTTATGAGTCATAATATCCCGATAGGTATCCGTCTGATTTGCGTAGTCCACCGTGTACACCAACACGTTGGTTTGGTATGGCTTTGGTGCATGGACCGTTGTTTCACCGGTTTGCTCTGGACGTGCTTTGTATGAACAGCAGGCATGCCGTGACCAGCACAGTGATGACGGACAATAGGATAGCGAGCGTTGGAGATTTCTTCACGATATCACCTTTCAGCGTTGTTTTCGTCCCGCGCATGAGCATGGCTTGTACGGCAAGTGTCTCCATTCTTCTCAGAAAGTCTAGTCTTGTCCAGGTTCTACGCTTGCCTGATTCTGGTGACGCAGGTGAAGCCTTGCGACGCAATTGTGGCAAAACCGTTACACATCCAAAAATCCGACAATAAAACAAGGAAATCGCCCGCTTGTGTCGAATAACTACTGCAACCGGCATGTAGCGATGGCATGTCCAAAATCGGATAACGTGGTGATCTTATTGAGTAGACGGAAATGGATTGCAGGGACAGTGGCGGTTTGCGTGGCGACCGCTTCGATGACAACGGCGTATGCTGATTCCTTAACCCAGAAGAGAAACCAAGCCAAGCAATTGGCATCGCAAGTCAATCAGATGCAACAGCAAATCGAGAAAGACAAACAGCAGGAGTCCACATACCAAACGCAAATTGACTCTCTGACTGCTTCTCTCAGCACTGTGAACGCCTCATTGAGCGAAAACCAGAAACAGTATTCTGAAATATTAGACAAAGTAAATGCGCTGGAAGCAAAAATTCAGCAGAACCAAGCGGATCTCACCCAATCAGAAAACGAATTGGCGGACCAGTTGAAGTACATGTATGAAAGTGGGGGCCAAAGTTTCATAGACGTGCTGTTTGGAGCTCAGTCCTTCTCAGACTTTCTAAGTGGCTTGAGTGAAATGGCCCTGATCGGTCAACAGCAGCATGACATCGTCAATACCGTAGCAAACCTGCAACTCGAGCTCGTTGCACAGCACAAATCGCTGGACGCAGAAAAGAACCAGCTGGAACAACGTCGCGCCCAACTTTTGCAACTTCAAGCGGTCGACAATTCTTTGAAACAAGAGAAATCTGACGCGCTACGCAATATCCAGAGTCGTGAACAGAAGGACAGAAATGCGAAGTACACACTGGAAAGTCAACTGAAAATGACGCAAGCGCAAATTCAGCAAATTATTGCCGAAACTGCAGCTGCTGAAACCAAGGTACAAAACCCAACGTATATCGCCCAGACGAAAAGCAGCTTTACAAACGTAAACGTAAACGATCTCATTCACTATGCAGAGCAGTTTATCGGCTTGCCTTACGTTTGGGGTGGAACCACGCCAAATCCAGGCTTCGATTGTTCAGGATTCACGCAATACGTATTCAACCATTTCGGCATATCGCTCAACCGCACCGCTGCCGAACAATTTGCCCAAGGGATTCCGGTTTCGCAGAGCGATTTACAACCGGGCGACTTGGTCTTCTTCAGTACGTACGCACCCGGCGCAACGCACGTGGGAATTTACATCGGCAACGGCATGATGATCAATGCCGAAGACGCAGGATTGAAGATTACATCGCTTTCTTTGCCATACTGGTCTTCACGCTATATCGGCGCAAGACGCGTCATGAACGCAAGCTGAAAATGAAAACAAGGGTCAGGGCGCTGTGCCCCGACCCTTGTGTGTGCGCCCGGCATGGGCGTTGTCTATACGGTGAAAGTCCGGAATGGTGAAGGTAGCAGTAGCCATTAGCTTAAGCCAAAGGTGCCCATCGTGAGATGGGATCTGAAGGAAGGCGGCGGCAAACCTCCGGCCCAAGGTTCACGAACTCCAATTGAGGCTGGCGACAGCTGGGTAAGTCTGCACACCAAGACAAAGCCCTTGCTACCGAAGGCTGTCGAGAGTAGATGGAGTGGGTATATGGAGGGAAAGACAACGCTCTTACCCGGGGAGGCCTGCCCGGAACGCCAGCAAAGCTGGTAACCGCCATCGAAAGGTGGCGCTGAACGGACAGGAGTCAGCAGAGGTCATAGTACCTGCAAAGGGACGCCAGAGCAGGGAAGGACTGAACATGATTGTGAGGGTTGTTCATGGCAAGTTGGAGAGAGAAGCATAGACAGCCGAATATCCCGAAAGGGAGCTATCCTCGGGAGGAAGTGGTGAATCTACGGGGGACCGAGGAAGCGCCGAGTTTCTCTCCGGTACGACCCAACGAACCAACCCGCGAAGCGAATTGTGCGAACCTGATGGAACAGGTAGTAGAGCGGGAGAACCTGCTCTCGGCCCTGCGCCGTGTGGAGAAGAACAAGGGTGCGGCAGGCGTCGATGGAATGGAGATAAAATCCCTTCGACCCTTCCTGATGGACAACTGGGCGGGCATTCGTGACGAACTCCTTCGTGGAACCTACCAACCGATGCCCGTACGTCGAGTCGAAATCCCGAAACCAGACGGTGGCAAACGGATGTTGGGGATACCAGCGGTGCTTGACCGCCTGATTCAACAGGCCCTTCTGCAAGTGCTCACACCCATCTTCGACCCAGAATTCTCACCGTACAGCTACGGGTTCCGACCAGGATATAGTGCTCACCAGGCAGTGAAACAGGCACAAAGCTACATCGCCCAAGGATATCGCTGGGTTGTAGACCTCGACTTTGCTCAATTCTTTGACCGAGTAAACCACGACATGCTGATGGCAAGAGTGGCCCGAAAAGTTAAGGACAAACGAGTGTTACGGCTCATTAGGCGATATCTAGAAGCCGGTGTCATGTGCAACGGAGGCTGCGTAACAACAGACGAGGGTGTTCCGCAAGGCGGACCGCTGAGTCCGCTACTGGCGAACATTATGCTGGATGACCTGGACAAGGAACTTATGCGCCGAGGGCACCGATTCGCCCGTTATGCAGATGACTGTAATGTCTACGTCCGCAGTCGTCGAGCAGGAGAACGGGTCATGGAGAGTGTGCGAAGATTTGTAGAAGGACGATTAAAGCTCAGGGTAAATGTGGAAAAGAGTGCGGTAGACCGACCCTGGAAGCGCAAATTTCTGGGTTTCTCATTCACGTGGCACCAACGGCCGAAAATCCGAGTAGCCCCCAAGTCCCTCAAGCGCTTCAAGGACAAAGTCCGTGAACTAACGAAACGAAGCAGGGGACAATCGATGGCCCAAAGGCTAGAACGGCTCAACGCCTACCTACGCGGGTGGGCCGGCTACTACCGCCACGCCGAAACCAGGAGTGTCTTCGCCGAACTTGACGAGTGGATACGCCGACGACTACGGATGTGCCTTCTGAAACAATGGAAGAAACCTAAAACAAAGAAACGCAATCTTGTAGCACTCGGCATCTCAAACGAATGGGCAGCACTCATAAGCGCTTCCCGAAAAGGGTATTGGCGCCTCGCAAATACGCCACAAGTGAACAAAGCCCTTGGAATTGCCTATTGGCGCAACCAAGGACTTGTAAGCTTAGTCGAACGATACGACTCACTTCGTTACACAACATGAACCGCCGTATACCGGACGGTACGTATGGTGGTGTGGGAAGACGGGGGTTAGTCACCCCCTCTTACCCGATCGAAGTTGCGGGAACCATCGGCGTACCACAACGTTCCATCCCTGACGATACCTCTCTCTATCATCGTTCATACGTATCTCAAGGGAAAAGCATTTCGCGATGCGTGGGAGTGCATGTTTCTAATCTTCATTACATATTACAATGAGAATCACAGAACATCTTTTTTTATAATAAAATCATTCCATGATATGGGAGACTCCGCACGATGAACGAGATGGGTACACCGGAGACACCTCTCCGACGGGTAGAATGTGGTGCCTGGCGTGGATACGGTGCCGAATCGGCAGCGCCTGTGGCTCAAAAAGATGTTTCAACACGTACTTTCAGGAACGCCACGCGTTCTTTCCGAAAAACCAGTGGTTGGACACGAAAGTACCGGCTGATTGGACAACGAGCCCGGCGCACACGATTCAAGAATCGAAAAAATGAGAGTGGGCGCCACTCTCATTTTTTATTGTGACGAGCGTCACGGTAGCGGATAATTCACAAGAGCGGTAGCAATCCTTCGGCGATGACGCGATGTCCGGCATCATTAGGGTGAACCGGCAGGCGACCGCCGCGCAAGGCGTCTTGCAACCGACCTGTACGGTAACCGGCAATTAGTACCGCTTCGCGTCCCGCGAACCATTTGTGGGCGGGAGCGACGATTGCGCCCGTGCGGGATGCAACCGTTGCCGTGACATCGTTGAGGGCACGAATCGCTTCTGCCGCCAAAGGACTGTTCGGGAATGGATTGTACTGAGTGCACAGAATGACTTTGGCTTTGCTGACTTTGCGGATGGCGCCTACGAGCTGTCCCGCACCCATTCCGTAGTTCCGAAGAGTCTGGGGAACGACACTTCGAGGCGCACCTTCGAGCAGCGCGAGACCTGTAAAAGCGATATCGTCCCCGCCCACCCAGATGGAGATGGCGTTGGCGCGCGACAAATAGAACGTGGAATTTTCCAATACGGCGGATCGCAGCGCGGCACTGGTCCAACCCGGGTTGGCCAGCACTGCGCCATCGGCAGGAATGTTTCGTTTGCGCAGCATGGATACCAGTCGATGTGGATATGCAAACGTCGGCGATGTCGCACTTTCACCTGCCGTGATGGAGTCTCCAAGTGCTGTGTATAGAAACAAGCGACTGTCACCTCGCTGCGCTAGAAGTGTTTTCCCTCTAGTAAACGCAGCCACCGTCAACGAGGAAACGGTGTACACCCAAGGTGTGGTACGAAGCGCACAAACACACATGAATTCACCCCGAGGGTACCCATGTGTTTCCATGTGAGACTGATGAAGCTATCACTCTTGAACGCGCGGTGCGGCGGGATCGCACGGTGGAGCGGGGACGTCTGATGACTGTGCCAACTTGAGGAGGTAGTAACATTCCTCGCGCGCCATGTGATCCGGCAGTAACGGCGACAGCGTCGACAACAAGGAGGCGTCCAGTTTCATGTCTTCGAGTTCCTTCAAAAACTCACGGAACAGCATAACCTCCAGGGACACATCTTGGTTGAACCGAGTCAGCGCAGGAAACTCTCCGAGTCGGGTTCGCAAATACCCGGCAACTTCCAGTGCTTTGAGGTACAGCCTCTCGAAATGACGTGTGAACTGGTGACTTTTCGCAATCACCTGCTTCTCCACCGGATCCGCCATACTTTCCAAGGTTTCCGAGTGTCCTACGGCATCTGCAAGCCAGAGGACGTGATGGTGAACGGGGTGCGCTGGCGGCGGTGTCTCCCCACGAACGAGGCATTCAAGGATGCGTTGGTACTCCTCCAGTTCGTTGACCATGTGATTCATAAACGTCGGCGGCAGTAAAAGGCCAATCTGCGACGTCAGATGTCGGCGCAGCAAGTGTAACTTGAACTCACGCAGCCGGTGGGTTTGTTGTTCCGCATCACGGCTCAATCTCATCGCTTCTTGCTCCGTCAAGGGTTGCCGCGCTTCTGCCAATAGGCGGTCAAATCCGTGTACGAATCCGTTGGCACGTTCGACTTCGGTCTTCTCGCGCGGGGACAGGGAGTCGAGAATGAACCGCGCGTGATCTCCTAATACTTGAAGCCAAAACCGATGTTCAAACAATGCGTTTTGCACGTAACTCACCACACCCACCTCCGAATCTTACGCACTGCCGCTGATCCCCGTTTCATGTAAAAGCGGTCGAACTAAGATATGTGTGAGCGCCCATCCGGGTGCAAAGCGGCCTATGGTAGACTAAGGTCAACACTTGGGAGAGGGAGATACCGCTTGACAAAGGACTACCACTGCTGTGCGACCTGTCGGCATTTTGAAATCTCGCGAGTGGATGGACGTCCACAGCCGCGTTGCCGGCGGCTCGGGTACGAGACGAAAACTTTTTACAAGTTTCACTGCTGGGATCCGCGGCCGGACATTGCGCAAAAGCTGGCAGAGGCCAAGGAGACGCCCAATTCGTCATTGTGAATTAGAACGTATATGTCCAGAAGTCTGTTGCCACGTAGGTGTTGGGGTGTACAGCGCGTGCTTCATGGAGCAAGTGGTGTACATCGTCTTGGTAGCGAGCGCTGATGTGTGTCAAAATGAGCGTGTGTGTACCTGCCTCGCGTGCCATTCTGGCTGCGTCTAAAGCTGTAGAGTGCCCGTATTGATGGGCAAGTGCGGCTAAGTCACTGTGAAATGTCGACTCGTGTACGAGTACGTCCGCATCTTGCGCCAACGTTTGGACAGATGCGCACGGCCGAGTGTCTCCGAGAATGGCCAGTTTTCGTCCGGGGATGGGAGGATCAAGAAACTCACGCCCATCGAGGACTGTGCCGTTCTCTAAGACGACGCGTCCCCCAGCTTTCAGTGTGCCGTAGATGGGACCCGGTTGAACGCCCAGTGCTTTCAGAGCATCGCTCTGCAACGCTCCGGGCTTGTCTCGTTCGGTCACTCGGTATCCGTATGAAGGGACGACGTGGTCGAGCAGTTCACAAGTGACTTCAAAGCGTTCATCGGACCAGACGACGCCGGGGTGCACTTCGAACCACTCCACTGGATAGGTCAGGTGCGTTGAACTGATGGACAACGCGCATTCAACGAAGGACCGAAGACCTGGCGGCCCGAATACCTGTAAAGGCGACGGTGCGCCGTGAAAAGAGCGACTGGAGAGTAGTCCAGGCAAACCGAAGATGTGATCACCGTGGAGGTGTGTGATGAACACCTTCTCCAATCGATGCAGTTTGACGGGTGCTCGTAAGATTTGGTGTTGGGTTCCTTCTCCACAGTCAAACAGCCATTCTGTGCCCGTTTCCTGTAGGAGTTGAAGGACAATGGCACTGACATTTCGAGACTTGGCAGGCAGCCCTGCACCGGTACCGAGGAACAATAGCTTCATATCACTGACCCCCCTCGGGGATGGAATCGGTGTTTGATATCCAAAGTCTACTCCAACCTGCCGTTTGAAGGGGGAAAGACAGTTTGCCGAAGCCGACCGTTTACCTCACCCGACGGTTGCCACAAGCAATCATACAAATGCTCGAAGCAGAAACGTGCCTCACGGTTCATTCCTCGTGTGAAGTCCCAGTGTCGCGGAGCTCGTTATTGCAAGGCGTCCGTGGTGTGCATGGCATCTTGAGTATGCTCACCGACAAGATTGATGAACAGGTCATGGACGCAGCAGGACCGTCGCTTCAGGTGATTTCAAACATGGCGGTGGGTTTTGACAACATCGACGTAAGTGCCGCAAAAGCGCGTGGAATTGTGGTCACCAATACGCCGGATGTTTTGACGGAAACCACGGCGGATTTGGCATTTGGGCTTTTGCTCGCCACGGCCCGCCGCATTCCCGAGGCGGATGGATTCGTTCGTAACGGTCACTGGCAAGCGTGGAGCCCATTTTTGCTGGCCGGACAAGACGTATACGGTACCACGCTCGGCATTGTCGGCCTGGGGCGCATTGGCGAAGCAGTGGCACGCCGCGCACGAGGCTTTGGAATGACCGTTTTGTATTACAGCCGAAGTCAAAAGCCGGAAGCGGAACGTAATTACGGGTGCCGCTACACGGATCTCCCAACGTTGCTTTCTGTCTCCGATTATGTCGTTGTTCTCGCCAGTCTCACGGAAGAGACGCGCGGCATGATTGGAGAACGCGAACTGTCGTACATGAAGCGGACCGCCGTATTGATCAATGTGGCGCGCGGGCCTGTGGTGGATGAACAGGCTTTGTATCGCGCGTTGAAAGAGCGGCACATTTGGGCGGCCGGGTTGGACGTATTCAGCGAAGAGCCATTACCAAAGGACCACCCTTTGACGACTCTGGATAACGTCGTGTTGTTACCGCATATCGGGTCTGCGACCGTTCAAACGCGCATAAAAATGGCTCGCTTGGCCGCAGAGAATCTCCTCGCCGTGCTGCGTGGTGAACCGCCTCTCACCCCGGTTTAAAACCCGCGCGTCAACAGCAATAGCCGCGTCGGCTATGTTTTTGGCGTTCTGTGGCGTCCGGAAAATCGTCTGGATCGTCCTCATCCGACGAGATGTTTGGACGCCCACGACCTTTATCTACCTTGCCGGTTTCCGCCTTTACGCCGGGTGACCCCGGAACGCGGTCTGCATGTTCGAAGGTGCCGAACACAATCGGATTTCCGTCTTGGACCATCTGCTGCCCTTTCGCAAACACATGTCGGATTTGGAACTGGTCGTCTGTGAGAAACAGGTCTGCGTCCATGCCCTCTCGAATGGCGCCTTTTTGGCCCAGTTTCAGTACGCGCGCGACGTTGCGCGTCACAATCCGGACGGCGACCTCCACGGGTACTTCTTCCTGTACAATGACATCTCGTGTCTCTTCCCACAACGTAGCTATCGATCCAATGCCCATCGCGACGAGCTTCCCGCGGTCGTCAAATATCGGGGAGCTGCCGTTGCTGTCCGAACTCATGGTGATGAGTCCCGGATGTACACCAGCATCCAACAGTGTACGGATGGCTTTCGACGGCTTTACGGAAATGTGGTCGTGTTCATCCGGGCGGATGCCAGAGGTGACGTCGACAAATCCGCCTTGCATGCCGTAGACGATAGCCTCCCGAAGCAAGTCAGGATTACGGTTGAGGTGCGTTGGCGTAAACACAGACATCGGTAGTTCCGTTTTCTTCAGAACGTCAAACAGGATGTCGAGTTTGCTGTCATCGTCGCCGACGTGAATGTGCAGGACGCCGGCCTTGCCGGCGAGTAGTCCGCCAACGCGTGCTTCACTTGCGAGTTCAGCGATGTCATGTTCACTGGGATGGCTGGAACGAGAGTCGGAAATGGCGATTTCGCCTACGCCGATGACCTTGTCAATGAGTACGATGTCGCTGCGCGGGGTGCCCGTGATGGTTCGCGTGGGCACCTGGTAGGCGCCGCAGTATATGTATGTGGTCACGCCTTCAAAATCCAGCCCGTTCGCTTTCGCGAGCAGTTCACGCGTGGACCGAGTGATGCCGTCGGTGCCGAGGACACCCACCAGGGTGGTGACGCCAGCGGTTGTGATGTGACTGAGCGAAATCTCAGGCGTGCGGTAGTGAAAACCGCCTTCGCCGCCGCCTCCCGACATGTGGACGTGCTGATCTATCAGGCCGGGGAACAGATACAGACCCTTCGCGTCCACGATGTCCAGATTTGGAATGTTGCCGTGAAAAGATAAATCTTCGCCAATCGCGAGGATTTGCCCGCCGCCCATTAAGACGTCGCGGACACCGAGCGGCTGCGGTGCGTAGATGTTTGCATGTTGAATCAGCGTTAACGTTGAATTCATGAGGACCTCCCGGAATCAACAGGTTCAGGTCCAGTGTTTCCTATCTAGGTGTCCGACAAACCCACATGGTCCGGAGAGATGTTTGCCTACGAGGACAAAGGATGCTCTACGTGAAATTTCCCGTATTCTCCTGCGGACGTGGGGTAGGTGTATAGTAGAGGCGGAGATAGTCTACGCGGTGGCAGTAGATAGCAGTGTTGCAACGCTGAATTTCATAGGAGGAATGTCACTTTGCAAACTCCAAGTCCCTTTTTTGCGCTTCTACATCGCTTGCGGTCCACCGCAAGATGGAGTGGCATGACGGCGGTCCAACCGGAGGATGTGGCGCAACACACGTTCGGAGTAGTACTCATTGCGCACGCATTGTGCGAAATTGATAAAAACGTGTTTCACCAGAACCCTCCTACGGAAGAAGTGCTCGTGGCGGCACTGTACCACGATGCATCAGAGAGCATTCTCACCGACGTCGTGGCCCCGGTAAAGAAGTACAGCCCAGTCATTGAACGTGCGTT
The DNA here is from genome assembly GCA_963788285.1 of uncultured Alicyclobacillaceae bacterium. Classification (GTDB taxonomy): domain Bacteria; phylum Bacillota; class Bacilli; order Alicyclobacillales; family Alicyclobacillaceae; genus Alicyclobacillus_A. The sequence goes on along the minus strand of CAWBGB010000008.1, from coordinate 193,209 downwards.
TGCGCAACTGGAAGCCATTGCGCAGGAACAAATTCTGGATACGTTACCCGCTTCCTTGAAGGGGGCTTACGCTTGTGCGTTTGACAGGGAGCGTGAGGCCGTGCGGGACTACGTGCACGCAGCGGACAAACTGGACGCCCTCTGCAAGTGCAAGCAGGAACTGCGCCGAGGTAACCAAGACTTCGCAGTTGCGCATGACCAAATTGCTCAAGCGTGCCGTAAGTACGCAGAGACCATGCCGGCGGTGGGGTACTTTATGGATGTGTTTCTACCCGCGTTTGAGCGGAGCGTGGATGAATACAGGTATCTGCAGGAACGAGAATTGAGTGAGGAATAGGTGAGAGAGGGTTGTTGCGACCTTCGTGAAGGAGCGGCAGAAACCGTTCAATACAAACGGCGACAAAAACCGAGGAGGTTGTTCAACCTCCTCGGTTTGACGCGAACGATTTACTTTGCAGCTTCGTAGCGTTTGTTGACTTCTGCCCAGTTCACCACGTTCCAGAACGCGGCGATGTAATCCGGGCGCTTGTTCTGATACTTGAGGTAGTAGGCGTGTTCCCAGACGTCCAATCCCAAGATGGGCGTCTTGCCCTCCATAATGGGGTTGTCCTGGTTCGGCGTACTCGTGATAGCCAGCTTGCCGTTGTCCATGACCAGCCACGCCCAACCGCTTCCGAAGCGCCCCGTAGCAGCCTTGGTGAACTCGGTCTTAAAGTTTTCGAAGCTGCCGAACGTGGAGTTAATTGCGTCCGCCAGCGCACCGGTCGGTTGACCGCCGCCGTTTGGGCTCATGATTTCCCAGAACAGCGTATGGTTCGCGTGACCGCCACCATTGTTGCGGACAGCCGTGCGAATGTTCTCCGGAACGGAATCCAGCGATGCCAGCAATTCATTCAGCGGCTTGCTCTGAAGATCCGCATGTCCCTCCAAAGCTGCATTCAAGTTGTTCACATATGTAGCGTGGTGTCTATCGTGGTGAATCTGCATGGTTTGCTCATCGATATAAGGTTCGAGAGCGTTGTACGCGTACGGAAGCGGTGGCAATTCGTGTGCCATGATAATCCCTCCCATATAATGTGTGTTGCAACTGTCTTATCATTTCTCATCTTAGCGCATTCCCGAACGGTTTTCTAGTTTTCACAAGGGGTTGCTGACGGATAATGGCCGGAAGCACTGTCCTGGAAGTGCGGAGGATCATCGATGATTCGCACCCACAGCGTCCGCAATGCAACGGAATCCATCGGCTTTCAACAATCGGTCGAGCCCGTCCACCAGTTCTTTGATCAATCCAGGTCCTTTGTAGATGAAACTGGTGTACACCTGCACCAGACTGGCACCGGCGCGGATCTTTTCGTACGCATCTTCCGCTGAGAACACGCCCCCACTTCCGACAATTGGAATCCGTCCAGTGGTTTCCTGATAGAGCAGTGACACCACTTCTGTCGAGCGCTTTCGAAGTGGTCGACCACTGAGCCCACCCGTTTCACTTTGAAAAGGGGACAGTAGGTGATCTCTAGCAATGGTGGTATTGGTCGCAATCAATCCGTCAATTCCGATGTCTAGCATTCGCCTTGCGAGCGACCGCAGTGTGTCGTCCGGTAAATCTGGGGCGAGCTTGACGAGGATGGGCACCCAGTGGGGGACAACTTTGTCGAGGTGGGCTTGGTACTGCTTGTCGCGTGCATCTTTGACAGCTTTAAGTAACGGGATTAGCCAATCTTCCGATTGGAGGTCGCGCAGTCCAGGTGTATTGGGAGAGCTGACGTTTACGGTCATGTAGTCCGCCACGCGATACAATCTGTCCACCAATTGGACGTAGTCGTCGACTGCTTGGGCGTTGGGCGTGGTCTTGTTTTTCCCGATGTTGACGCCAATCACGCCAGGAAGCTTACGCCGTAACAGATTGCGGCGCAGCGTATCAGCGCCTTGGTTGTTGAACCCCATGCGATTGACCAGGGCTTCGTCCTCAACGAGCCGAAACAAGCGAGGAGATGGGTTACCAGGTTGTGGTTTTGGCGTCACAGTTCCGACTTCAATAAAGGAGAACCCGCACCGAAGAAGTCCATTGACGGCGATGCCGTCCTTGTCGAGCCCAGCAGCCAATCCAATGGGATGCGGGAAAGAAAGGTTCCACAGCTTCTGTTTGAGCGCCTCCGGCGCTGTGAATTTCGGGGCTGCCAGCCCGGCGAAACCAGGAACCATGGAGAGCCCTCGCAAGACGAGATGATGGGCTGTCTCCGGCGACATTCGAAACAGCAGTGGACGAATCAAGCGGTACACGGAAAAACCTCCAATAATCTACTTCACGGCGTGTGCAAATTTGCCATCCAGTGTAACACGAGAGAGTGTGCGCGGGAAAGGCAGTGAGGGTATAGACTCCGCATCGGAAAACTTGGTTTCAGATGGAAATGTCTAATTTATTCAATACTTCTATAAGTGTTTGATTTATTAGATATATACCTTATAATAAATCTCGATATCTCGCATATCTTGCGGAAAGATATCTGAGTATTCACTCTATATGTTGAAAGGAGAGACGGTATGGAAGGAACTTTTAAGAAAAGGTTAAGCCTGCTTGACTTGACGTTCCTGGGTCTTGGTTCCATCATCGGGTCTGGTTGGCTGATGGCATCGATGAACGGAGCGAAGTACGCTGGCTCTATTGCCTGGCTGGCCTGGTTGGGCGGTGCCATCGCGGTATTATTAATCGGTCTCGTGTACGGGGAATTGGCTGCGGCACTGCCGCGCGCTGGTGGTTTTGTTCGCTATCCGGAATACACGCACGGATCGCTGGTTGGCTTTTTGTCGGGTATGGCTTCATTACTCGCTTATTCTAGCGTGGCTGGCATTGAAGTTGAGGCGGTCGTAAGCCATGCATCCTACTACTGGCCCGCTCTGATGGGCAGCATGGGTCCATCTCTCACGGGTCGCACCATTGAAATCTTACTTCTCCTTTTGTTCTTCCTGCTGAACTATTGGAGCGTCAACGTGTTTGGCAAGATAAATACCATTATTACGTTCTTCAAATTCGTGGTGCCGTCCGTGACTATCATCACCTTGTTGTTCTTCTTCAAAGGAGCCAACTTCGCCGTTGCGGGTGCCGCCCCAGGCGGTGCACAGGGTGTGTTCACGGCCATCGCCGGTGGGGGTATCGTCTTCGCGTTCCTTGGATTCCGCCAAGCGGTCGACTTTGGCGCTGAAGCGAAGAATCCGCAACGGGATATTCCGCGTGCCATCATTATGGCTGTTACATTCGGTACCATTGTGTACATCCTGCTTCAAGTGACGTTCCTCGGTGCTGTTCCGAGTGACGCGCTGACCAAGGGCTGGGGGCACGTTGCTGACTTCATGCCGAAGTCCGCGAACTACCCGTTCGTCTGGATTGCGAGTTCACTTGGCTTAAGTTGGTTGTCGACGCTACTGTTGGTTGACGCTGTGATCTCACCAGCTGGAACAGGTAACATCTACCTATCAGGTACTGGTCGCGTACTGTACGCCTGGGCGAAAAACCGCCACTTCTATTCCTGGTTTGCGAAGGTTGATCCACGTACTGGCGTTCCTCGCGCTGCTCTTTGGTTGAGCTTCCTGCTGGCGGTCGCTTGGATTTTGCCGCCCAGTACAGACACTTGGTCGAAGCTCGTCGATGCTGTCACATCTGCAACGGTCATGACGTACATGATTGGTCCCATTTCCATGACCTCGATGCGCAAGACGATGCCAAACATGAAGCGTCCATTCACGCTCAAGGGCGGTTCGGTGCTGAGCCCGCTGGCGTTTATCGCGGCCACCTGTATCATCTACTGGGCAGGCTGGACCACCGACAGCATGCTGATTGGTCTAACGCTTGGCGCTTTGGTTCTGTACTTCGCATTTGTCGACAAAGACGATTCCACTCGCGCAGGTCTGAAGCAGGCTTGGAAGTCCGGCGCATGGCTCGTGGTCTACTACATCTTTATCCTGGTGATGTCGTACATCGGCTCGTTTGGTCCAATGAAATCCCCGTGGATACCAGGTGAATGGGATACCGTGGTCGTTGTCATCGGTGCCATCATCCTGTTCTACTGGGGCGTCAACTCGGCTCTGCCGAAACCGTCGTTTGAGACGGACACGGAAGGCGAGGCACCGCCGGAATTTGTGCAGGCCTGATTCGATACTTACAGATCCGCCTTGCAGATGAAAGGGACGGCAGACGCCGTCCCTTTACTTGATCCAACTGTCCCGTGCATATAGATGATTCAGTAATGACAACTGTCACAGTCAAGTAGGTGAGAGGCGCTGGCAAGGAGGTGACGATGTCTTGATAGAGCAGTCTTCTGCCAGCCCGGACGACTTACAGACGCTTGAACAGTGGATGGAGCAGTACGGCGTGGATGTGATGAGCACTGCGTACGCCTACGTGAAGAACTACCACCAGGTGCAAGACATCGCCCAAGAAGTTTTTCTTCGATACCTATACCAAGCGGGAAACGTTTCGCGGCGACAGTAGCCTTCGGACGTGGCTGTTGGCGATTACGGCCAATCGCTGCAAGGACTATCTTAGGTCGTGGTCCAAGCGCCACGAAGTTCAGGATGAGACGGTTTTTGACAGAGAAGTTGCAAGATCGGATACCGAAGGGGAAGTGGTGGCAAAAACTGCAAAGCGATTGTCCACCATTTGCCGGACACGTTTCGCGAAGTGATCACACTCTACTACATACAGGGTTTGAGCAGTCAGGAGGTTTCCAAAGTGTTGCGCACCACTGAGCAGAACGTTCGCACCCGCTTACACCGCGGCCGTCTGCTCTTAAAAGAACGCCTGGCTCAAGGAGGGGAGTCCCGTGCATGACAATGACCGCGCTTTACGGGAACAGTTTGCGGCGATCACTCAAGTTCCGCTTCCTGAGTCTGTAAAACAGGACATACTGCGCAAAGCCGCCGCCATGCGGTTCCCTCGCCGGAATCCTACATGGCTCCGCTTTTTGTTGTTGGGTACTGCAGCCGTCACCCACAGCTAGCGTGTTGATCTGGGGAGCTTGGTCGTACGGAGGAGGATCCAACGCTACGTCGTCCCGTAGAACAGATCAAGGGAGTACGTCGCACAGCGCTGTCGTTGAGTTGAAAGTGGCTCCCATCAGCGTCGGTTTCGTCACACCTGACAATAAATCGTTGGACAAAGAGATGATCGAAGCGACGTTGACGAACATGGGCACAGACGTCATCCAACCGAACGACGTTGTCGGATTGCTCGTGTTTGAAACCGGAGACCAGCCGGATTGGCTCGTGGACGCGCGGTGGGCTACTTTTGTCGATCCCCCGAAACAATCCCTGAGTCCTGGCCAGTCGTTGGCTTGGACGTTCCGCCCGCTCGGTGTTCCCGTGGATGAAAACGGTCATTTCCAGGGGAACCCGAAAGCTGATGTTTCTGGGGCGTTGGTTCGTTGACATGGCCAATACAGACGTGGCGTGGCAAAAGGCACCGATGTCCATGTCCGACTGGAGCGTGACACCTCGTTTTCAGTGGGCAAGTGGCAAGTTGTTCGCCGTCAACTCGACCTTGGGCAACACCAGCTCGACGTACATCCGGATAAATGACGTGAAGGCGATCATCTGGCTTTCCAATTTGCAGTCGGACGATTGGACACAACCGGGCGCCGTCCGTTTTATGAACCGCTTGACCAACGGCACTTCCCCGGTCGTCCTTGCACCAGGTGCCGTGACTACGGTACATTTTTACCTGATTGGTCCAGCGTCTCTGAACCTGTCCAAGAACCGGTACATTTGTCGCTGATTCGGGGATGATACGCGGGAAAGCGGGGGAAGGTAGTAATGACGACGCGATTCAGTCTGGCTGAACTAGCCGACATGTTGCACACCACCGTGGAAGCCGTTCGCGCCGCTGTCGATGACCTGTCGAAACGCGGAGAATTAACGGCGGAATCGTTTGAATACGGATATCGCAATTGGCGGATTGCTCCGAGCGATACAAAGAAAATTCAAGCGTGGATTGTTCAGAAGGTGGAAAGTGGAGAACTGGAAATTCGGCTACCGGTGCGGAAAATTCGCCGCAAAGTAGTGCTGCCAACAAACGGTTCGGAAACTTGAATCCTGCTGACCACATCTTCCGTTTGCGTGCATGACGTCTGTGATTTACACTGAGGACGGGCTTCATGCACATTGTATGAGACACGTATTAGAAGGGAGCTACTGCGGTGATTATTGGCGTTCCGAAGGAAATTAAAGACAACGAGAACCGCGTTGCCATCACGCCTGCTGGCGTTCACGCACTGGTTGCTGCTGGGCATCAGGTGATTGTGGAAACGTCTGCAGGTGAGGGAAGCGGCTTTTCGGACGAAGTATATGTGGCTGCGGGAGCACAGATTGCGGATTCCGCTGAAGACACGTGGAACAAGTCGAATCTGATTATGAAAGTGAAGGAACCTCTACCCACGGAATACAAGTATTTCCGGTCTGATCTGACATTGTTCACATATCTTCACTTGGCTCCAGAACCGGGGCTCACGAAGGCGCTGTTGGACTCCGGAATGACGGCGATTGCGTACGAAACGGTTCAACTCGCCGACGGCACGCTACCTTTGTTAACGCCTATGAGTGAAGTCGCGGGCCGCATGTCGATTCAGATTGGCGCGCACTTCTTGGAACAGGCGCACGGCGGCAGAGGAGAATTGCTCGGGGGAGTACCGGGTGTCCCACCTGCTCGCGTGGTGATTGTAGGCGGTGGTATTGTCGGTACGAACGCGGCCCGAATTGCTATGGGATTTGGAGCCGATGTGACTATCCTCGATACCAACGTCAACCGGTTGCGTTATCTGTACGACATCTTCGGACCTCGCTTGCGTACAGTTATGTCCAACGGCTACAATCTCCAGGCGCACATTGAAGGTTGCGACCTGTTGATTGGTGCCGTTCTTATCCCGGGTGCGAGGGCGCCTAAGATTGTCACGGCCGACATGGTGAAGAGCATGAACAAGGGCGCTGTGATTGTGGACCCGGCGATTGACCAGGGTGGGTCCATTGAGACCATCGACCGGATCACCACGCATAGCAACCCTACGTATGAAAAATACGGGGTCATTCACTATGCCGTCGCCAACATGCCAGGCGCCGTACCCCGCACGTCGACATTGGCCTTGACCAACGTCACCATCCCATACGCGGTTCAGTTGGCGAATTTCGGTGTACGTGAGGCAGTTCGCAAAAACGCGGCACTCGCGAAGGGCGTCAATACCATCGCAGGAAAGCTGACGTACGAAGCGGTTGCAAGAGACCAAGGTCTGTCTTACACACCGCTTTCCGAGGTCATTTAGACATAATTCATGGATCCAGAGCCTGTACGATTCCTGTTATACTAGGGGCGTACAGGTTTTTTTCTTATTGCATTGTTAGTTATTGCATTGTTAGTTAACAGCTTGCGGTCAGAGCGGGAATAGCGACCCAGTGCCAAGTAACGCGCAAAAGATAATGTCGTCGCTTCTGATTGGAAGTGGACGTTAACTGTAAAGCCCGGCGTGCCAGTGGATTTTCACGTGCAATCGTCTGAAGGCGTACACGGCTTCGAAGTCGTTGGCACGAAGATAAACGTGACGGTGGGCGGAAGGCAAAAACGCCATTGACAAGGTGTGGACATTTGACAAACCCGGCACGTATACCATCGCGTGCAGCCAGTATTATGGGGCTGGACACAGCAACATGTTCACTCAATTTACGGTTCAGTAAGGCGTGACAAATCCGCTGATGATACACAGTTTATGGACAGCGATTGTGGAATAAGATACGCTGTAGGGGATAGTGGCGTAAGGAGGGATGGATGATGGTCACCGAGGAACTGGTACGCGGAATTCTGACCGACGTGTTGGATCCCGAAATTCAAATTGACATTGTCAATCTCGGCATGGTCTATGGGGTTGAGATCTCCGAAGACGGCAAACACGTGAAAGTCATTATGACGTTGACAACGATGGGATGCCCTGCGTTTGACGATATCCAGGCACAAGTGATTGAGAAAGTGGAAAGCTTGCCTGGCGTGGAAAAGGCAGAAGTTGAACTGACCTTTGATCCGCCTTGGGACAAAGAAATGATGTCTGAAGAGGCGAAACTTGTTTTCAAATACCTGTTCTAATTAGCAAGTCGGCCCTCGAAGCCGGACGTTCAAAAGAACCGTCAACAGGCAAGACCCAAGCCGCCGTCGAGAACAGATGGAGGACTTGGGTCACTCTTCATTTTGGCGTTTAATCCGTTTGCAATTTTGCGGCAGTGTGTTAATCTAGATAAAAAGGTGACTAACGAAGTCAACATTACAACAGAGATTCTCGCTGGGAAAGGTTGGTCAGACATGGCATCCCCACATTTGAAAATTGACGGTCTGAAAGTCTCTATTGAAGATAAGGAAATTGTCCGAGGCTTGGACCTCGAAGTAAAAGGCGGAGAAATTCATGCCATCATGGGACCGAACGGAACCGGAAAGAGCACTTTGGCATCTGCGCTGATGGGCCATCCGGCGTATGAGGTGACAGGTGGCACTGTCACTTTGGATGGACAAGACTTGCTGGATATGTCCGTCGATGAACGTGCCCGAGCCGGACTGTTCCTGGCCATGCAGTACCCTGCCGAAGTGCCAGGTGTATCCAATGCCAATTTTATCCGTACGGCTTTAAACGCACGACTCGGGGAAGGAAACGAAGTGCCGGTCATCAAATTCCACCGACAACTGCAGGAGAAGATGAAGTCACTCAATATCGACCCCGTGTTCGCTGAACGATACTTAAATGAAGGGTTTTCTGGCGGAGAAAAGAAGCGCAACGAGATTTTGCAAATGAGTATGTTGAACCCGCGTATTGTCATTCTTGATGAGATTGACTCGGGCCTTGACATTGACGCATTGAAAATCGTGGCGAAAGCCGTGAACGATTTGCGTTCTCCAGAGGTTGGATTCCTGATTATCACGCACTACCAACGGTTGCTCGAGTACATTGTTCCGGACTACGTGCACGTGATGATGCAGGGACGAATTGTTCGTTCTGGTGGCCGTGAATTGGCTGAAAAGCTGGAAGCCCAAGGTTACGATTGGTTGAAGCAGGAACTTGGCATCGAAGATGAAACTGTCGGGGCGGAAGCGTAAGGAGGACGGATCCATGACGGAAGGGACATCAACGTTGGCCTCCGTAGTACAGGAACTGTCCAGGAAGTACGCGGAGCCAGAGTGGTTGAAACAGATGCGCGAAAGCGCCTGGAACACCTATGTGAATACACCTGTGGCGCGGCTCGAAAAGTCGGATATCAGCAAGCGGTCGTGGGAGATTGAAAACTTGCCGTTTGAGGTTCAATCCGCCGCATCGGATGCCGCAAATGCACTGGTTCAGAGCATTGTGGAGAGTGGTGCTCCCGTTTTGTACGTACGTGACGGTCAAGTGATACGTGCACAAGTGCCTGCGTCGTTGTCTGAGCTCGGTGTTGTCTTCACGGACATGCATACCGCGGTCGCACAACACGGCGAACTCGTAAAGGCCCACCTCGGCAACGTCGTCCGAACGGACGAAAGCAAATGGGCTGCGCTCAACGCTGCACTGTGGCAGGGCGGCGCGTTTGTATACGTTCCGAAAAACACGGCTTTTGATGTCGCGATTCACTTTGTTCACGAGGATACCGGTGCAGGAGCTGGGATTGCGCCGCGCATACTTGTGGTGGCGGATGAAAACTGTTCCTTCTCATTTGTCGAAGTCTATGTGGCGAACGGTGAAAAGGCGTCTGGCGTTGTCTCGAGCCACGTGGCTGAAGTCGTTGCCAAGGCGAACGCCCGCGTGACGTTCGTTTCCTCCAACCAGTTCCGGAAGGGTCCCACACACTTTGCCACCGCACGGGCTCTGGTGCAAAACAACGCTTCTGTCGATTGGGTATTCACGGACGTCGGTGACGGATACACAGTTGGATTGCTCGAAAGCGACTTACAAGGGCCTGGATCGCGTTCCACCATTCGTGCACTGGGATTGGGCTATGGCCGCCAACATCTCGACCTGACGGCAAGCATGTTGCACGAGGGCCGCCATTCCACAAGCGACATCGTGATGCACGGCGTCCTACATGGGCGGGCGAATTCCATTTATCGAAGCTCCACGCACATTTTTAAGAACGCCGTAGGCGCTGGAAGTGAACAGCATGACCGGATGCTCATGCTGGACAGCACGGCTCGCGCAGATGCAATTCCGATGCTGCTGATTGACGAAAACGACGTACAGCGCTGCGGACATGCCGCAAGCGTCGGCCGGATTGATGAGAACCAGATATATTACCTGATGTCGAGGGGCATTCCTAAGCCCGAGGCTACGAAGATGATTGTCTGGGGTTATCTGCAGCCGACGGTGGATGCGATTCCTTCTGCAGGCGTACGCCAGTTTGTGAGCAATCTGATTGACAGGGAGTTGGCCTGATGAACGCCCTCGAAGTACGCAAGGACTTTCCGATACTGCAGCAACAGATAAATGGCCATCCGCTCGTCTACCTGGATAGTGCGGCGAGTTCACAGAAGCCGCGACAGGTGATTGAGGCGTTGAAGCATTACTATGAGACAAACCATTCGAATGTGCACCGTGGTGTGCACACGCTCGGATCTCGCGCGACGGAAGCGTATGAGCTGGCCCGCGAAAAACTGGCCCGCTTTATCAACGCCCCGTCTCCGGAACAGGTGATTTTCACACGAGGCACGACGGAATCACTGAATATGGTTGCATACGGGTACGCACGGGCCTTCCTGAAGGAAGGCGACGAAATCGTGCTGACGCCAGCGGAACATCACAGCAATCTTGTTCCCTGGCAGCAGGCAGCGAAGGCGACAGGGGCCACGCTCAAGTATGTTCCGTTGCAACCGGACGGCACAGTGTCACTGGACGACGTCAAGCAAACCATCTCCACCAAGACTAAGTTGGTTGCGATGGCGCATGTCTCGAACGTCCTTGGCACGATTAACCCCGTTAAGGAAATCGCCGCAATGGCGCACGCGGTGGGGGCTGTCATGGTGGTGGATGGAGCGCAAAGCGTTCCACACATGCCGGTGGATGTACAGGATTTGGATTGCGACTTTCTCGCATTCTCGGGTCACAAGATGCTCGGCCCGACGGGTGTCGGTGTGCTCTACGGGAAGCGCAAATGGCTTGACGTCATGGAACCAACCTATTTTGGTGGTGAAATGATTGACGTCGTGGAACTGTACGACTCCACCTGGAAGGACACGCCGTGGAAGTTTGAAGGGGGTACGCCGATTATCGCAGGGGCCATCGGCCTTGCGGCAGCGGTGGATTATCTCACCGACATCGGTATGGAGGAAATTCGGCAGCATGACCATCGTTTGACGTCGTACGCCTTGGAGCAACTGAAGTCGGTGGAAGGCGTAACGGTCTACGGTCCAGATGACAGCAGACAGCGCAGCGGGCTCGTGACGTTCAACCTGCTGTCTATTCACGCACACGATGTGTCTACCGTTCTCGATTCAGAGGGTGTTGCCATCCGGGCTGGACATCACTGCGCGCAACCGCTCATGAGAATTCTGAACGTACCGTCCACAGCGCGGGCCAGCTTTTATCTGTACAACACGGAAGCGGACGTGGACGCGTTGGTGGCGAGTGTGCGGACTGCAAAGGAGTTTTTCCAACATGCACTTGGATGATTTATACCGACAGGTCATCATGGATCACTACCAGCATCCTCGCAACCAAGGGGAGTTGGACGGCGGCATAAAGGTCGATTTGAAGAACCCCAGTTGCGGCGACGAGATATCCCTGCGACTGAAGGTGGAAGACGGCATCGTCACGGACGTGCGGTTTGAAGGGTCCGGATGCTCCATTTCGATGGCTTCCGCGTCCATGATGACCGAAGCTGTCAAAGGCCAACCGGTCGACAAGGTGTTGGAACTGAACAAAGCGTTTCGCGCCATGATGAAAGGTGAAGACGTAGACCCGGACAAATTGGGCGACCTGGAGGCACTGCATGGGGTTTCTAAGTTTCCCGCCCGCATCAAATGCGCCACACTCGCGTGGCAGGCGCTGGAAAAGGGTGTGCAAGAGCCGGCGGAATGACGCTGGTTCGACGGTGCCGGACAGACCGGTTCATACAGAGGTTGGATCTGAGAACATCCGCAAGACAATCGAGATAAAGGAGGTAGAACGCACATGGCAAAACCGTTGCCCGAGATTGAAGAGTATCAATATGGTTTTCGCGACAAGGATGTGTCTGTTGTCAAGTTCCAGAAGGGGCTGTCGCGCAAAGTTGTTGAAGAGATTTCCATGATGAAGAACGAACCAGGGTGGATGACCGATTTTCGCCTGCGTTCTCTAGAAATTTTTTATGAAAAAGCGATGCCCAATTGGGGCGGAGATCTGTCGGACCTGAACTTCGACGACATCACCTACTACGTGAAACCATCGGAAAAACAGGGGAAGACGTGGGATGAAGTGCCTGAGGAGATCAAGAAGACGTTTGACCGACTCGGCATCCCCGAAGCGGAACAGAAGTTCCTGGCTGGCGTGTCCGCTCAGTACGAGTCCGAAGTGGTGTACCATTCGATGCGCGAAGATCTGGAGAAGCTCGGCATTCTCTTCATGGACACCGATACGGCCCTGCGCGAGCACCCGGAGATCTTCAAGGAGTATTTTGGTACGGTCATTCCACCGGAAGACAACAAGTTCGCAGCTTTGAATAGCGCAGTTTGGAGTGGCGGCAGTTTTATCTACGTACCGAAAGGCGTGAAGTGCGAAATTCCGCTGCAGGCGTACTTCCGCATTAACTCCGAGAATATGGGACAGTTTGAACGTACGCTGATCATTTGCGATGAAGACAGCCAAGTGCACTATGTGGAAGGGTGTACCGCGCCGATTTACAGCACGAACTCGCTCCACAGTGCGGTCGTTGAAATTATCGTCAAAGACCGAGCCACATGTCGCTACACCACCATTCAGAACTGGGCGCCGAACATTTACAACCTCGTGACGAAGCGCGCCGTGGCGTACAAGGACGCGACAATGGAGTGGGTTGACGGAAATATCGGTTCCAAGTTGACCATGAAATACCCGTCCGTCTATATGCAAGGAGAAGGTGCCAAGGCGATGGTGTTATCTATCGCCGTTGCGGGTCGCGGCCAGCACCAGGATGCCGGCGCAAAAGTCGTTCACAATGCGCCGAATACGTCGTCGACCATTGTCTCGAAATCCATCAGCAAGCATGGCGGTAAGACGACCTACCGCGGTTTGGCTAGCTTCGGTCCGAACGCGCGCAACGCGAAAGCCAACATCAAGTGCGATACGCTGATTCTGGACGACGACTCCACGTCGGATACGATTCCGTACAATGAAATCATGAACGACGACGTGGTTCTGGAACACGAGGCCAGCGTATCCAAAGTCAGCGAAGAACAGCTGTTCTACCTGATGAGCCGAGGTATCTCCGAAGAAGATGCAACGCGCATGATTGTCATGGGCTTCATTGAGCCGTTCACCCGCGAGCTGCCAATGGAATACGCTGTGGAGATGAATCGCTTGATCAAGTTTGAAATGGAAGGTTCCATCGGTTAAGTTCGCAAAGGTGATGGGTGTTTTAGGGTTGATTCAAGATGTTGGAGTGTGGCCGGAAGGACACGGATGAGTGTGCTGCCGGCGCACTTCGGCGGTGTAGAAGGTGTCATTGAGATGGCATGGATCAAAGTAGCAAATGTATCCGACGTCCCCGTGGGACACATGTTGTACGTGGACTTGGAGGATGATCCCGTGGCTATCTACCACGCTGAGGATGGCTTTTACGCGACGTCCGACACATGTACTCACGCGGCACAGTCTCTGTCACAAGGACGGCTGGAAGGACACGTTGTCGCTTGCCCGAAACACGGTGGCAAGTTCGACATTCGAACCGGAGCGGCTGTCGCCTTTCCGTGTGTGTACGCCCTTCAGACGTACCCGGTAGAGGTGCGTGACGATGAGATTTGGATTGACTTTTAGTTCCGCAAGTTGAGATTGCCATCCGCAGCACGTATGTCAGGAGGCAAGGCCCGTGAAGGTATCGAAGAAAACGGAATACGGGTTGCGAGCTATGGTCGCCATTGCCCTGATGGCCGGGGAAGACCAGCCGGTCCCTCTTCCGACCGTTGCTGAACAGGAGCAAATCCCTGAACAATTCTTAGACCAGATTGTTGCAAAGCTTCGAAAGGCCGGTTTTGTCAAGAGCACTCGGGGTGTCAACGGAGGGTATACACTCAGTCGTCCCGCGGATCAGATCAGTATCGGGTCTTTGGTCAGAGTGTTGGAAGGATCGCTGGCACCCATTGGGTGCGTCAGCGAAGACATGTCGGACCTGAGCAATTTCTGCGGGCGAATTCCCGTCTGTCACACGCGAAACGTCTGGCTTCGCGTCATGGAGGCTGTGACCAAGGCACTAGATTCCATTACCTTGGCCGACGTGATGCACGATGACGTGCTCCTCAATCAGGCGACCGGAGGTTAACGAACGTCGGACAGCGGGTGCACGAGCACATCATTCGTAGAACGGCGATTGCGGACACGCAAGCAACATCTCACCGTGCTGCTCCACTCTTGTGGACTTTTGTAAATCGCTCAGTCACAAAATAGGGACAGTCGCGGGAGCCCCCTTAACTGTCCCTATTTTGCGTGTGGAAGGGGCACTACTCTTGCGCAAAACCAAGGTCTAACTTTGGCAACGCTTGTATGTTGCGAACGGCTTGGGCACGTCTTGCGCACGCCTCTAGATACTTCTCAAAAATGTTACGCAACTGCGCATGCTGTTCCAGCAACGCTTCGTCGACGAGCAAATGGTGCTCAACGTTGTCATATGACACGTGTTGACTTGGATTGTATCCGAGATTGCGGATTTCGTTCAGCAGTTCTGACAGAAGGTCATTGACGAGAAAGTGCGACTTAGTCCATTCTTCAGACGTCTGCCTGAGATCCATATAGGGCCATCCTTTCCGAACTTGTCATACTCTCGCGGCCTTGCAAGCGTCCACATCAGAGACGGGACGTAGTATTGGAACCTACAGCCTTGGAGAGAATTTGAAAGTCCCTGTAACCAATAGTATAATCCAAGATGGGTTCACAGCCAAGGAAGTAAGATTCGAGGAGGGATTTCAATGCCGTTAGTGGGATATCCAGCTCCAGACTTTGATATGCTCTGCACGAAGAACTTGAAGACCCTTGAAGAACGTGTCAAACTTTCCGACTACAGAGGAAAGTGGCTGGTGATGTTCTTCTATCCAGCAGACTTTACCTTCGTCTGCCCGACGGAAATCATCGCCATGAATGACCGGCTTCAGGAGTTCAAGGATTTGGACGCTGAAGTGCTCGGCGTGAGCTGCGACTCTGTACATAGCCACAAGGCGTGGATTGAAACTCCGAAAGAAAAGAACGGCCTCGGTGGACTGGACTACCCGCTCGCAGCGGACTTCACCAAGGAAGTGGCGCGTAAGTACGACGTCTTGATTGAGAGTGAAGGTGTTGCGCTGCGCGGATTGTTCATTATTGATCCGGAAGGCATCCTCCGCTACCAGGTTGTCCACGACCTGAACATCGGTCGCAGTGTGGATGAAACGCTGCGTGTTCTCGAAGCGTTGCAGGCGGGCGGATTGTGCCCGGCAAACTGGAAGCCTGGCGACAAGCTGTTGCAGAAGTAATTGGATGGTCAAAGGACACCCGCTGTGAGGAGTGCAGCGGGTGTTTTCCATAAGCACGTGCGAGTCCGAAGGGAGTGTCAAACGTATGCCAATGCGATTGGGAACGCCCATGCCGTCTCTGGAAGGCGTCACGGAGTGGTGGAATTCGGATGGTGAGCCGAAACTGGATCCGAATAAGGTCACACTCATCCACTTTTGGGCTGTCTCTTGCCACATTTGTCACGAAACGATGAACGACGTCATTGCCATCAAGGACAAATATGCCAAGGACGGCCTGCAGGTTGTGGCGTTGCATATGCCGCGTATGGAGGAAGACACCAACATAGAACGCGTGAAGCACGATGTGGAGGAATACAACATTCGACAGCCACTCGGGTTGGACCATCAACACATCGTCGCGAATCGCTTTGAAAACGAATACGTACCTGCGTTCTTCATTTTCGGCAAGGATGGAACCCTCAAGTTCCGCGCCGCCGGCGACAAAGGGTTTCAAAAAGTGGAGCCGAAAATTCGCGAGGCGCTGGGACTTCCGCCGGAAGAATAAAGTGCCTACAAGCCGCTCACGTAGTGGGCGGCTTTTATTTATTTTAGCAACATTCCAAAACTAGGCGTTGACATGTTTCTTTCGTCCGGGCTACAATGGCGATGAAGAATGAATGAGAATTCATTCATAAGGGGGGAGGGGCATCGCTACTCGACGCGACGAAGCGAAGTACGAGGCGATTCTCGACGCAGCAGTCAAGGTGATGGCCGAGTCAGGATATCACCACTCGCAGATTTCTCGCATCGCGAGGGCGGCGGGGGTGGCGGATGGTACTGTCTACCTGTACTTTAAGAACAAGGAAGACGTTCTCATCTCGTTGCTGCGAAGAGCCATTGGGCAAATCGTGGAGCGTAGCCAATACGCGCTCGCTCATGCCAAGACCGCTCCCGACAAGTTGCGCGCGTTGGTCTCCCTCTACTTCCAGGAACTAGGTTCTCACCGGGACCTTGCCATGGTCACTCAGGTTCACCTGCGTCAGGTGGATGCAAACATTCGGCGCCATATCGGCGACATCATGAAGCCGTTCTACAATATGCTCGATGAGATTGTTCAGCAAGGCATTGAAGAAGGGTTTTTTCGTGAAACCATCGACCGGCGGATCGCGCGGCGCATGATCTTTGGCACCATGGACGAAACGGTTACAGCATGGGTGTTGCCTGGCGGTAAATACGACTTGCACGCTTTGGCGGACGACGTCGTTGACGTGTTGCTGCATGGCTTGTGCCGAACCGTGGCATCACGCAGCATTGAAGGAGAGGAGTGCGTTCCATGAATATTCTGGTTTGTTTGAAACAGACGTTTGACACGGAAGAGCGGATTGTGATTGAGAACGGGAAAATCAAAGAAGATGGCGTGAAATTCGTCATCAATCCTTATGACGAGTACGCAGTGGAAGAAGCGATTCGCCTACGCGATGAATTGGGTGGACAAGTCACCGTCATCTCCGTTGGGCCGGAACGTGCAGAAGAAGCGTTGCGCACGGCACTGGCGATGGGGGCGGACGATGCGATTCTCGCAGATGATCCGGCTCTGTTTGGGGACGAGTACACAGCTGCGAAAGTGCTTGCAGCTATCGTCAAGCAGCATCCGTTCGACCTGATTATCGCAGGCAATCAGGCGGTCGACGACGGTTCTGGTCAGGTTGCCGTGCGCTTGGCAGAGGAATTGGGCATTCCGCACATCTCCACATTGACCAAGCTTGAGGTGAACGGCGACAAGGTCACGGGTCACCGCGACGCGGAAGGCGACGAGGAGATTGTGGAAGCAACGCTACCAGTACTCGTTACAGCACAACAAGGGTTGAATGAACCGCGCTATCCGTCTTTGATTGGCATTCGCAAAGCGAGCAAGAAACCGCTATCAAAGGTGACGTTGTCGGATCTTGGATTGTCGCCGGAGGACATCAAGCCGAAAACCACCATCACCGAAACGTTCCTGCCAGCGCCCAAGACTGCTGGGAAAATTTTGAGTGGCGATTTGGTGGATCAGGTGAAAGAGCTGGTGTCGGCCCTCAGGACGACGGAAAAGGTCATCGGGTAATTGAGATACGGAGGGGAAACACATGGCTAAAAACGTTCTAATTCTCGCCGACGTTCGGCGGCAGAAGTTGCGCAATGTCACTTTCGAAATGTTGGCAGCGGCCAATGCCGTTGCGGAAGGTGGGACCGTCTCCGTTGTCGTCCTCGGTAGTGGCGTCGAGCCTCTGGCTGGGGGATTGGGCGACGCGGGAGCCGACACGGTGTATGTGGTAGATGCTCCAGAACTGGCGAACTACACGCCGGACGCGTACAAGAAGGCGTTCATGGAAGCCGTACGCGACGCAAATCCGGATATCATCTTCATGTCGCACTCCGCTGTGGGGAAGGACTTGGCTCCTGTGATTGCGACGCGGCTGGGTGCTGGGCAGGTCTCCGATATTGTCGCATTGGAAGGCAGCGGTGACAACCTGACGTTCACCCGTCCGATTTACGCGGGGAAAGCGTTCACCAAGGTACAGGTCACGGAAGGCAAGGTCATCGCGACCGTACGTCCGAACAACTTGCCTGCTCCCGAAGGCAACTTCGGAAAAGCCGGCACTGTCAAGAAACTGGATATTTCCTTCGAAGCACAGGACCTGTCCACGATGGTGAAGGAAATCATTCAAAAGGCGAGCACAGGCGTCGACCTGTCGGAAGCGAAGATTATTGTGTCCGGTGGTCGCGGTGTGAAGAGCGCAGACGGCTTCAAGCCGTTGCAGGAACTGGCGGACGTACTCGGTGCGGCAGTCGGTGCGTCGCGCGGAGCATGTGACGCCGGGTACTGCGACTACGCCCTACAAATCGGCCAGACTGGCAAGGTCGTCACCCCTGATTTGTACATCGCCTGCGGAATTTCTGGCGCCATCCAACACTTGGCTGGGATGTCCAACTCGAAAGTCATCGTGGCCATCAACAAGGATCCGGAAGCGCCGATTTTCCAGGTCGCAGACTACGGCATTGTCGGCGACTTGTTCGAAGTGGTACCGATGCTCACGGTGGAAGTGAAGAAGGCGCTGGCGTAGCCGTCTCGCCAGGTCAGTCGGGAAGACATCAACGAAGGAACCGCCCCGCCAGCGGAATGCTGGTTGGGGCGGTTTCATGTGCTCATGTGAGCAAAATGAAAAATTTCACGAGTTCGTGTGATTTCGTAAATCGCTGACGGAATTACTAACCGATGTTGAACGTTTGAGCGGGTGCCAGTGCAACCGACGTCGGGCGTGCGTCCTTCGGTTGGATGTAGAATGTCAAAAAGGCCACAACGACGGAGATAATGACGAACACAATCAGAGTCGCTCTCATACAGGTAAACTCCTTTCCACGGGTTGGGACGTGTCGGTCAATCGCTCCACCTATTGTAGCAAAAAGCAACATCCATCGCACAATCGCGGGCAGACTTGATGTCGTGGCGCGCCAACCAGTACACTGGGGGTACTTATTAAAGGTTGAGCAGACGCGATGAATCGGTCGCCAGAACGAGGGATGAACAATGCAAAAGTATGATCCACTGGATTGGATTCACCAATGGGACAACTACGAAATGATGCTGTATGCACGAGATACCGCGGAGGGGGATCCCGGTATCTTCATGCAGGTATCGCGCAAAACGAACGTCGGCGGTGCGGAAGAGTGGGAAATCGTCTACGACAGAAAGCTCGACGAGCTGTTTTCGGTGGATGCAGTGCCGGGCACGGATGAATGGCGGGAAAAGATTCTCCGCACGTACCTGAACAACCATCCGAGTCTCGTTGCTGACGAAAAGCGGTACTTGGAGCAGTATGAAAACGGGGCGTCTGACAAGTAAGGAAATCCAAAGTTGCATCTTGTGGAGAGGGTGAGGAGAGTGGCCAAGAAACGCAAAACCACTCGCACGGCCGACGACATACTGGATAAACCGGACTACGCGGCGGACTGGTTCCGACCAAAATCGAAGCCTGAAAAGCCGAAGGTAGACGATGCGGCGAAACTCAGCATGGAAGATCGGCTGTCGGGCGGCACCGTCGCCAAATTAGCGGAACTCAAGGCGAAAATGGAAACGGAAGCGCAAGCACATGAGAATGGCCAATCCGAGAAACAGGTCGTCCGGAAACCTTCCTCGCCAGCACGTCCGGCCAACCTCGACGATGAATCCAAATCGTTTGCGGAACTGTTTGATCCGCAAGAGGACGACACGGACAATTTTGAGGACCTCCTGAATGAATCGAAACTCGATTGGCGGTCGTTTAAGAAATGAGTGGATGGTCGCAACACAAAGTGATCCGCTGGTGCGTCGTGACAGAGGACAGGATTGGGATGGTTCGCGACATCGTCGATGCCATCGCAAGCCTGAACGGGGACGTGGAAGCGATGGAAGTGGTCGCGAAGGTACTCTACATTCGCTTTCGCGTCCCACAAGCTTCACTCCAGTCCGTTCGCGAGCGCGTACTGGACGTTCCCAGTGTACACAGCGTCATGGACGTGGAGAAGTTGCCTTTTGAGGCGGATGAGGCTCGGCTCGTGTTACGCGTCATGAATCAGGAAGATGCACAGTCGGACCTCTCGTTTGCCAACCTCGTCTACCAAAGCAAGGGCATGGAGCAGGTGGTACAGATGGGCAAAGCCGCGGCCCAAAGCCCGTTGCCTGTGTTAATCTGCGGAGAGAGCGGAACGGGCAAGGAATTGCTTGCACGGGCCGTGCACAATGCCTCGGCGCGGCGCGGCCGCCGGTTTGTGCCTGTCAACTGCGCTGCAGTTCCTGACGTCCTCATGGAAAGTGAGATGTTCGGCTATGTTGACGGCGCATTTACAGGCGCGGCGAAGGGAGGACGTCCTGGGCTGTTCGAAGTGGCTGACGGTGGCACGCTGTTTCTAGATGAAGTGGGGGAGTTAAATCCGACCGTGCAGGCGAAATTGTTGCGCGCCCTCAACGACGGTGAAATTCGCCGCGTGGGAGCCACCACAGCCGTGCACGTGGATGTCCGCATCATCGCTGCAACAAACCGCGACATCCACCAATTGGTGAAGACTGGGCAGTTTCGCGAGGACCTCTTTTATCGCCTGCACGTGATCCCGCTGTTCATCCCGCCGCTCCGAGAAAGACGTGAAGATATCCTTCCGCTGGCCCGTCATTTCCTCGAGAAGATGTCGCGAAAACTGGATCGTTCTCTTTCCCTCACAGCGGCTGCCGAACAGCGCCTCTTAACGTATGACTTTCCGGGCAATGTCCGCGAACTCCAAAACCTCATGGAGCGGGCGAGTTATCTTACCACGGGCGACTCAATCGATGTCACACCCCTTTGGCTGCAGCCGTCCGAGACCATACACCGAGTGGACAACCATACAGGGACTCTGAAGGAGCAAGTTCGGCAGTTTGAGCAACGCGTAATTGAGCAAGCCCTGCGGGAGTGTGGCAGTCTGCGTGCTGCCGCCAAGCGGCTCGGTGTGACACATACGACGTTATCCAACAAACTGAGGCAATTCGAGAAGGACGGAAAACGGCCTCGGAGTGGCTAAAAAAGTTTCCACGGCGGTCAGATCCCTCGCCAGATTCCCTTTTGGAGTGATGATGCTTCTTTCCTCATATCCCGATCGACAGCGTATTTCTAACCATTTTTCGGTTGGCATGCAACTTGCATGTGACATGGTGTAGGACATCATACGCGCATTGAGTACGAGGGGGACGTTGTTATGCGAGAGAAGCTACTCACGAAGTTGGTGCACCTGCCGGATTGCGACGGTCACGCGGAATTACTCGGGAGCATCACGCCGCCGCTGTTCCAGACGTCGACGTTTACCTTTGATTCTGCAGAACAAGGAGGGCGTCGGTTTGCTGGAGAAGGAAGCGGTTACATTTACACGCGCCTGCGAAATCCGACGGTGCGGTTGTGGGAAGAAGCAGTGGCGGAGTTGGAGGGCGCCGAGGAAGGACTTGCATTCGCCACGGGGATGGCTGCTATCTCCGCCGTGTTGATGGGGCTCGTCAGCAGTGGGGATCACGTTGTGGTTTCACGCGGGATCTACGGGTGTACGTACGGGTTGCTGACGATGCTGGAGCGGAAGTTTGGTGTCACACACACATTGGCTGGGCTTGCGGACGAGGAAGCCGTCCGATCCGCCGTCCAACCGAACACCAAGGTGATTTATGTCGAGACACCTGCCAATCCGACCATGGAACTGGTGGACATTGCTGCGTGCGCTCGGGTGGCGCATGAAATCGGAGCGATGGTCGTCGTGGATAACACGTTTGCGACACCGGTTTTACAGAGGCCACTGGAGTTAGGCGCCGATATTGTTGTGCACAGCGCAACGAAGTACCTCGGCGGTCACGGGGACTTGGTATTGGGAATTGCGTGCGGACGGAAGGACGTGCTCGACGAGATCCGGATGACGACGCAGAAAGACATGGGTGGCACGGCGGCACCTTTTGACGCGTGGTTAGTGCTGCGCGGCATGAAGACGCTGGCGCTGCGCATGCGGCAGCACGTGGAAAACGCAGTGATGATTGCAGACAAACTATCGAAGCATGCTGCGGTCTCTGCCGTGTACTTTCCCGGGTTACCTGATTTTCCGCAGCGAGAATTGTACTTGCGGCAAATGTCCGCGCCCGGCGGTGTGATTGGCTTCATCGTCCACGGTGGCGTGGAGGCGGGCGTCCAATTCATGAATGCGTTGAGACTGTGCAAGCGGGCGGTATCGCTCGGAGAGGTCCACACCCTGGTACAACATCCAGCCAGTATGACGCATTCGCCCGTTCCCGCCGAGGTTCGCCGTCAGATGGGCATTGACGATGGCCTGATTCGCCTCGCTGTCGGTATCGAAGATGAGGAGGACATCTGGTCAGACTTGAACCAGGCTCTTGTGTGTTCGCAGCAGGCGGTTCGCGCTTCATCGACGATGGCATGAGGTGGCACTTGAGCGCATATGGTAAAGATACAGTGTACGAAATCATTCGAACTTTGATAATATCTCAAATGCCGGGATAATTATCTAAGAGCAGAAATCTTATCCGGAGTTCTTGCATTGCGCAAATGCGGGAAGGAGGAACGACCATGCACAAGAACGTGTGGCTCCGCACCCAGGGGCGGATTCGCGCTGTCGTTGGGGCTGTCGGCGTGCGTCCGAGCGCGACAACTGCATGGTATGTCCCGCGGCGGAGTGTTGGGCAGGAAGCCCGACTGTAACAGGGAACCGTGCCGCGGGCAATGGGCCCGTGGCCAGAGACAGACTCATTTCAGCCATGGCGAGCCCATGGCTTTTTTGTTTGACGACGCGTTTTATAGCCGACAGACAGAAAGCCCGCCATTCTCTCGACGATTGAATTTCAATATCTACGTAAAGCGACTTGTCCTACCAGGGCAGGGGTGGAGGGAGATCTTTGGATACACAAATTGATGTACAGTCACAGGTTGCGGAGGTGGGGCAGGTTCATACTGCTCAACCTGCTTGGATCCCAACTGGCCCGCCCGTCATCCACTGCGAGCACGTGTACAAGCGATTTTACGAAAACGCCGAGCCGGGTGATGAGGTCGTCAGGCATGGCTGGTTGAAGCAGCACAAGCGCGAGGTCACGGCGGTCCATGACGTGACGTTTGACGTCTACAAAGGCGAAGTGCTTGGGATTTTGGGCGCGAACGGATCGGGCAAATCCACGTTGATTCGACTCATTTCCACCCTTCTGTTTCCGGATGAAGGCGTAGTGGAAGTGTTTGGCCTGGACGTCGTCAAGCACCCACACGACATTCGCCCTCGGATCAATCGAGTGTCCGTGGAGGCGTCATTTTTTAAGAAGCTCTCGACGATGGAAAACTTAATGTTTGCCGGGCGTTTATACGGATTGAAGCCCGCCGAGATCAAAAAACGGGCTGGCGCGATTTTGGAGCGACTCGGCTTTACACAGAGCAAGATGAAGGCGTCCCTGGAAAATATGTCGCGTGGACAACAACAGAAGGTCTCCATTGCAAGGGCGTTCATGACCAGACCTGAACTGCTCTTGCTTGACGAACCGACAACCGGGCTCGATCCGAAATCTCGACGCGACGTCCAGGACTTCGTGGAAGAGATCATCGTCGAGCGACAGACGACCATCATCCTGACCACGCACGACATGCCAGAAGCAGAGCGGTTGTGCGACAGAGTGGCGATTCTGGACGGTGGGCGATTGGTGGCGTTAGATACACCGGAGGCGTTGAAGCGGCTCGCTGGACCGAATGTAAGGACGTTTGAAGACGTGTTCTTCGCCTTTGTGGGGAAGGATTGGAAGGAAGTGATGGCGGATGAGGACCCTGTCTAAACCGAGACCGCTTGCGGAAGTCAGAACTATGTACGCGTTTGTCGAACGCAACTTTCGCCTGGCGAAACGGTATCTGTCCTGGGAAGTTGTACATATTTTCTACAGCATTATCAACGCGATGACCATCGGTCTGATCGGATTTACATCGCCAGCCAAAGATCGAGCGGAGACCACCTTGTACCTGGTCATTGGCGCACTCTTGTGGGGATATCTATCGATTCTCTTCGACGAAGTCGCCAATTCCATCAGCTACGAACGGTGGGAGGGCACCATCGAATACACGCTTATGGCGCCCATCCGGCGACTGGCGCACTTGCTGGGAACGTGTTTATACGGTGCGACGTACGGAATGATTCGGACATTCATTGTCCTCGCGGCCATTGCCTGGTTCTTTCACTTGCCACTCTCGCACGCCAACTTTCTCGGCGCGATTCTGGTTTTGGTCGTCTCCAGTTTAAGCTTCATGGGACTGGGGCTCATTGCGGCGGTATTACCACTGTTGTCGACGGAACGCGGCGCTCAGGCTACCCACATTATCCAAGGCGTCATTCTGCTCATCTCCGGCATTTACTACCCTGTGAGTGTGTTGCCGCATTGGGTGCAGTGGCTGTCGTGGTTGTCACCAGCGACGTATTCGTTGAGCATGTCGCGTGAAGCGCTTCTGAACAACGCGGGACTGTCCACTTTGTGGCTTCCCTTGTTGGAACTTGCGGCGATTGGCGTGATTCTGGTACCCATTGGGCTTGGCATCTTCGTCACAGCGGAGCGATTTGCGATGCGAACGGGGCGCCTAAAGCGCAACGGTTGATTGTGTTCTCGCGGCTTGTGGGCCATCACCCATTGACCTTGACGTCAACACACGGGTACAATGGTCGCACACACAAGTGTGACTGTTCTGTCAGGGAGTAGATGAACTTGCGTCGACATTCGTACCGACAATGGTATGGTTTCCATATCCATTCACGCATGCTAAAAGGGTGACCGGAGTATCCGGTCACCCTTTCTTATGCTAAAGCACTAGCAAGATGTTGTGATCAGCGACTGGTAAATAGCGATAGAAGAGCGAAGCACAGATGGGGGATGGCGGTAAGTGGAAAATGAAGTGTTGTTGAATGGGGAGAATTTGACTCGGTCCGAGTGGCTGAGCGTCGTACGTCATCGCGTTCCGTGCAAAGTCACCGACGAGGCATGGCAGAAGGTACGCGCCAGCCGTTGTAAAATTGAGGAACAGGTGCAACAGGGGAAGATTGTTTACGGTGTGACTACCGGATTTGGAAAGTTGAGTGATGTTGTCATTGACGAGAGCGACGTTGAGCAACTGCAGGTCAACCTGTTGCGGTCTCACGCTGTGGGTGTCGGGGAGCCGTTTCCAACGGAGGTCGTCCGGGGAATCCTCTTGCTTCGCGCAAACGCGTTAGCCAAGGGTTATTCCGGGATCCGACCGCAGACGTTGCAGTTACTGGTTGACTTTCTGAACAAGGGCATTCATCCGGTGATCCCCTCACAGGGCTCCCTCGGAGCCAGTGGGGATCTCGCCCCTTTGGCCCACATGGCTCTCGTCCTGATTGGCGAGGGGAAGGCCGAATATGAAGGGCGCATCATGCCAGGGGGCGAAGCACTTCGTGCAGCCGGGCTGCAGCCGGTGAGACTGGAGGCGAAAGAAGGACTGGCACTCATTAATGGTACGCAGGCCATGACCAGCGTCGGATTGCTCGCCCTCTCCGAGGCAGAGCGCGTTGGGCTGGCAGCGGACGCCGCGCTGTGTCTGACCATGGAAGCGCTGCGCGGCGTCATTTCTGCCTTCCAGCCGGACCTCCTTCACACACGCCCTCACCCGGAACAAGAACAGGTAGCGAATCGGGTACGAACGTGGCTTGCTGACAGCCGCAGAGTGACTCGTCAAGGGGAACTCCGCGTGCAAGACGCGTATTCCCTCCGCTGCGCGCCGCAGGTTCACGGCGCGTCCTGGCAGGCCTTCGGCCACGTGAAGCGAGTTCTCGATGTGGAGATGAACTCGGCGACGGATAACCCCATCATCTTGCCCTCCGGAGACATTCTGTCAGGTGGACAGTTCCACGGGCAGCCCGTGGCCATTGCCATGGACTTCTTGAAGATTGGCGTGTCGGAGTGGGCGAACATTTCCGAGCGCCGCATCGAGCGGCTCGTTAATCCACAGTTGAGCGGATTGCCTCCGTTTCTATCGAATGACCCTGGGCTGCAGTCTGGCCTCATGATTGTCCAATACGTGGCCGCGGCCCTCGTGAGTGAGAATAAGGTTCTGGCACATCCCGCGTGCGTCGACTCCATTCCGTCTTCCGCCAATCAGGAGGACCACGTAAGCATGGGTACCATCGCTGCCCGACAGCTGCGTGAAATTGTTCA
Source organism: uncultured Alicyclobacillaceae bacterium (assembly GCA_963788285.1). Taxonomy (GTDB): domain Bacteria; phylum Bacillota; class Bacilli; order Alicyclobacillales; family Alicyclobacillaceae; genus Alicyclobacillus_A. Next base: position 166,843 of record CAWBGB010000008.1, on the reverse strand, counting down.
CAACGTGGTGAAAGTCATTGCGATGGAGATGATCTGCGCGTCCCAAGCCATTTACCTCGAGCAAGCAGAAAATGAAGTGTCATCGAAGTCTCGGGAGCGACTGACGTGGATTCGCAGCATTGTTCCGCCACTGCGCGAGGATACCTCGGTGAGTGAGGAAATTGAAAGGTTAGCCAATGCCATACTGACAGACGATGCTTGGATGTGACAAGGACTTGGCGATGTGTGAGTGTAAGGCGACAACGGTCTTCGGTTAATATGCTATGTAAACTGCCACTTCAACAAGATGGACCCGAGCGGGGAATTTGCCGATTAGACCTCCATGCCGCCGGGTCGGCACCAGCAGAAGGATGAAAATGGCTTGGCGTTGAATGATTTTCTTGGTGGCTGGCGAAGGCAGGTCGTCACTCCTTGGTGCCTCGAGCCCGTCGATTAGACTGACTACGACGACCAGGTGCACCACAGAATGTCGCTCCCGACTCGGGAAGCACGCAGGATAGAATGATCAGATATGGTCGTTGCACCAGCCCTTCAATTTCACCAGATCACCGGGAAGGATTCACATGGATGTCGTATACGAACGCTGCTGCGGCCTCGATGTGCACAAGAAGATGGTGGTCGCCTGTGTTCTGACGCCGGAGAGCAAGGAGATTCGTACATTTTCCACGATGACCGAAGACCTGTTGGAGATGGTCAACTGGCTGGAGCAACACGGATGCACACATGTGGCAATGGAGAGTACCGCTTCATTTTGGAAACCAATCTACAACCTTCTGGAATCAGCGGACTTTCAGGTGCTCGTGGTCAATGCCAAACACATGAAGAATGTTCCCGGTCGTAAGACGGACGTGAAGGATGCCGAATGGATCGCCGGATTACTTCGACACGGGCTGCTGCAAGCTAGTTACATTCCCAACCGTGAACAACGTGAGCTACGGGAGCTGATTCGCTACCGTCGGAGCTTGATTGACGAACGGGCAAGAGAAGTGAATCGGGTTCAGAAGGTACTGGAAGGTGCCAACATCAAGCTTTCCTCGGTGGCCAGTAACACGCTGGGTAAGTCTGGACGGGCGATGCTGGAAGCGATGATTCGGGGAGAAGAAAGCCCCGAGGTGCTATCTGAGTTGGCAAAAGGCCGGATGAAATCCAAAAAGGCTGATCTGCAAAAAGCACTGCGTGGGCTAATGGGACCCCACCAACGGATGATGCTGGCTGCACAATTGCGTCACATCGATTACCTGGACGAAGAGATCGCCCGGCTGGATGAAGAGGTCAAGCAGCGGATGTTCCCTTTTGAGGAAGACCTGGAGCTGGTGGACACAATCCCCGGTGTCGGTCGACGAACAGCAGAACAACTACTTTGGAGATCGGGACGGATATGGCCCAGTTCCCGTCGGCTGCCCATCTGTGCTCATGGGCAGGGCTGGCTCCAGGGAACAACGAAAGTGCCGGAAAGCGAAAGACGGGGAAAACACGCAAGGGGAACCAAAAACTCAGAGCAGCACTGGTGGAAGCAGCACGTGCAGCAGCAAGAACGAAACAAACCTATCTGTCGGCCCAGTACCATCGAATCGCAGCTCGAAGAGGAAAAAACCGTGCGGCGGTTGCGGTAGCCCACAGAATTTTGACCATCGTGTATCACATGTTACAGCGGCGTCAAGCCTACATTGAACTCGGCCCGGCGTATTACGAAGCACGCAAGAAAGACGTAGTGGTCAAGCAGGCAATCCGAAAGCTGGAATCACTCGGACTCGAAGTAACGGTAAGACCTGTTGCGTAACGCCGTGGATGGTAGTCATATCCAATTCACCCCCCAACTTCGAGGGCTTACTTAAGTATGCTCTTCGCACGATCTTAGTGATCATTGATTTTAAGGATAGAAGGATACTGACGTAAAGGGTGACTCTGGATAAATGTAAATCGACTTTTCGGATAGGGCATTTCATGTATTTTTCAATTCACCAGAAATGTGATTTTAACAAAACGCTCATGTAAAAAGGCGGTTGACTTATAATCAACTCTGAAAAGTAATAATTAATCATATTGGTAAAAGACTCTTTCAACAGTAATGTTCCCGTTAAGAGATTCTGTGACGAATATTCGACGGTGTACACACAAGAAACCGACTATGACCATTTGAGCGAATCTGAATACCAAGCATTTCGTGAACTGAACTTTGACACGTCAAGATATAGTCCCTTTGAGGTAGACTTAAGGCAATACGATTACTACTGCAGTACAGAGCAAGTACGAGGTAAAGCAATGGAAGTGTTGAACAAAGTTCTTTCATAGAAACCGGAGAGTTGATCCATACGATGGATTTAACCTCCTCTTTTCCGTAATTCTCCTAGATGGAAAGTATGGCGAACACGGTGAGCCCGTATATCCATATCCGTGAGGAACAATGGTACCAGCACGATGTACTACTTTACCACCTGAACGCCCATGGCATGTCATTTCGACGGCGGACGCGAACCAGAACACGGTGGCCAGCTGCATCTATAACGCATGGGGTAACATTGTTGCCAGCTCGGGGTCTCTAGCGTCCTTGTACGATAAGTTTGAGGGCGTTATCGAGGCCGACGATTTGGGATTTTGAGTCGGGTTGGTGCGATTCAGAATTTTGAATTGCGGCGTAATGAAAATTTTTGCATGCTCCATCAACGTCGTCCATTGTGCTAACTCAGTGGGGTCAGTTGGTCGGCGAGGGAATCCATATTGTTTTAATTCGGCGTCAGTGGCGGTTAACGGGTTAAAACTGCTAGGCAGAGATGGGATGTGGATCCCTGGTTGCTCAGCCATGTCAATTTGACCGTTTACTGCTTGTGCCAGTAATTACCTGTAGACGCTGCGAAAGGAGTATTTAGAGCGTCCCCATCACGAAAACGGCAACGCAGCCCCGGCCAACTCCTGCCGTAGTAGGTACTTCAACACCTTCCCCGATGCGTTGCGGGGAATGGGTCTGAGCACCAACTTGCGCGGAATTTTGTAGTCTGCAATGAGCGGTTGACAGTGTTCTCGCAGTTCTTCCAGTGTGAGAATAGCGCCGGGGTGAAGGTGAACAATCGCTGTCACCGTCTGTCCGTAGTCCGGGTGAGGCACTCCAATCACGGCGCAGTCTGCCACACTGGGGTGAGTAAGGACGGCGTTTTCCACTTCGACGGAGTACACATTCATGCCCCCCGTGATGATCATGTCCTTCTTTCTATCCACCAGAGTAATGAGACCGTGTTCGTCCACAGTGGCCAGATCACCCGTGAGCAGCCAACCGTCCCGCATGGCCTGGCGGGTAGCTTCAGGATTGTTCCAGTACCCTTTCATGAGCGTTTCTCCCCGCAGTACCAGTTCTCCGACTTCACCGGGCGCCACGTCCTCAAACTCCGGATTCACAACGCGTGCCTCCGTATTTAAAATAGGGCGACCAGCGGCTCCGGGGTGCCGGCGAAGCTCTTCTCCTCCCAAAAAAAACGCCGCCCAGCCCCATTTCCGTCAGTCCCGCGAGGTTGTACAGCACGAGATGGGGAAGGGCTTCGGCCAGCGCTGTCACTGTCGAAGGAGGCATCGGCGCTGCACCAAACATCCCCACCCGCCAAGCGGAGAGATCCAATTGTTGCATCAGCGGTTCGCGGATCATGAACTGGTACATCGTGGGCACTCCGAAAAACGCAGTAATTCGGTGTGCCGCCAGGGCATTGAGTACCTTGGTGGGGTGAAATTCCCGCAGCACCACATGTGTGGCGGCCATGTACGTGCCACCCATCAAAAACAGGTCTAGTTCTGCAGAGTGGTACAGTGGGGCCACGTGAAGCAGACTGTCTCCTTCCCGCAAGCCCACGCCGATGGCAATATTCAATCCCGTCCAAATCACTCGGTGGTGGTCCAGCAATACGCCCTTGGGACGACCTGTGGTCCCGGAGGTGTAGAGGATCTGTGCGTCGTCGTCTTCCCGAACAAGGACTTCGGGCGGATTTGGACTTTCGCGTAGCAGAGCTTTGGACAGGTTTGGCCAATCATCATAGGGAGACAGGCACAAGCTTCGAACTCCAGTGGATTCGGCAGCCGACTGTACCACCGTGGCAACGTCGGGATCATACAGGATCAAACGTGCGCCGCTGTCCTCGAGTTGATAGGCTAACTCGGGCCCAGCCAGTCGGACATTGGTGGGAACCACAATCACACCCAGCTTCAGCAGGGCGTAGTAGGCGATGACGAACTGGTCACTGTTGGGCGACATCAGGGCCACGCGGTCACCCTTGTTAACGCCGAGGCGGGCTATGGCGTGTGCTGCTCGGTTGACGGTTGCGTCTAAATCGGCATACGTGTACCGCTTGTTTTCAAACACCAAAGCTGTTCTGTCCGGTACACGGCGAGCATTGCGCTCGAGAATTTGACCAATACTCGGCATATGTTGACCTCCTTTTGGACTACGTTGAACATGTTCGGGTTGTCAGCCGTTCAGCGGTGCTGCGGATTAACCTGCAGGTAGTCTCGGTATTGCTCCCGCAGGCTTCGTTTCATAAATTTACCTACCGATGTCTTTGGAATCTCCTTGAGAAAAATAACGTCGTCCGGAAGCCACCACTTGGCGAACTTCCCTGCAATAAAGCTCAGGAGGTCCTGCTTGTCGACGGACTGACCTTCTTTGATCACCACAAAGGCCAGTGGACGTTCGTCCCACTTGGGATGCGGAACGCCCACCACGGCCGCTTCAAAGACCACCGGGTGGGCCATTAGCGCGTTCTCCAGGTCCACGGAGGAAATCCACTCACCACCGCTCTTAACGAGGTCTTTGGCTCGATCCACCAAGCGGACAAACCCTTCGCTGTCCACGGTGGCCACGTCACCCGTGTGCAGCCAGCCGTCGACAAACGTATCCTTGGTGCGCTCGTCGTTGTGGTAGTGATCCGCAATCCAGGGTCCTCGTAGCAACAGTTCCCCTATTTGCTGACCATCCCAGGGTGCGTCTTCGTCACCGTTGTACAAGCGCATCTCGAGGCCCGGAACCAATAGCCCTTGGGTAGCCCGAATGGCCAGACGCTCATTTTCCGGTAATTCCTGTTGATAGCTCTTGAGTCGGGAGAGGGTGGCCAGAGGGCTCGTTTCTGTCATACCGTAGGCATGAACAAACGGAATGCCATGTTGTTCCTCATACGCCCGAATCAGAGCCGGCGGTGCAGAAGATCCACCGCACAACGCCATGCGCAGCGATACTTTGCGAGGGTGTGCGTCCAACTCCTTGAGCACGCCGAGCCAAACTGTGGGGACTCCAGCGGCGAAAGTAACCGCCTCATCCGTCATTAGGTCGAGTAGAATGGCCGGAGTCGGCGCCGGTCCTGGTAGAACGATGTTTGCGCCGAACCACACGGCGGCAAACGGCAAACCCCAGGCGTTGGCGTGGAACATCGGAACAATCGGCAGCACTGTGTCGTTCTCGGACAGACCGGCGGTGTTGGCCAGCCCCATCGCCATGCTGTGGAGGTAAATGCCCCGGTGGGAGTAGGTGACACCCTTGGGGTTGCCGGTGGTTCCCGAGGTGTAGCACAAGCCCATCGGGTCGTTTTCGTCCAGGTTTGTTGGGTAAACAAAGTCATGATTCGCGTCGGCCAGCAGTGCTTCATAGCTGAAGGCCGGCTGCAGCGGACTCGCGGAGACATCCACCGTATCTCCCAGAATCACGAAAGCGCGAACGCTGCTCAGCTGATTGCGGATGGGCTCGAGCAAAGGCAGCAACCCGACATCCACCAGCAACACTTTGTCCTCTGCGTGGTTGACGATGTACGCGATTTGATCCGGTGCCAGGCGGATGTTGATGGTGTGCAGCACCGCCCCCATGCAGGGGATGGCGAAATAGGCTTCTAAATGCCGATGGTCGTTCCAGGCAAACGTACCGACTTTATCTCCAGGTTGCACGCCCAACTGCGCCAGGGCCGCGGATAGGCGGCGAGTACGGTGCCCAAACTCAGCGTAGGTGTAGCGGAATAGACCTTCCTGGGTGCGGGATATGATTTGCTTTTTCGGATAATAGGTTTGGGCGTATTCAAATAGGTGTCGTAGTACCAGCGGGGTGTTCATCATGATGGAACATGCCTCCTCGTAAGAACCTTCTTTGGAAAACGCTTTCAAAACGGTGGGATATGGCGTTGTTTAATCTAAGCGAAGCTTTTTGGTTGGTAATCATACCATAATTCTGAGTATTTCATCTATACTATATCCGAGGCCAGCTGGTAGGTCTACGGGTTCCAAGAAGTAGTGAGATTGCAGCGAGAAGAACGACAGAAGGAGGGACCGCAGTGTTGCTCACAGGCGTCAAAGTGGTTGATTTCACCCCTTTGCTACCCGGGCCATACGCCAGCTTGAGATTAGCTGATCTCGGTGCGGAGGTGGTGAAGGTGGAGCCGCCCGGAGGAGATCTGGCCCGTCACATGGGCCTTCACAGTGGGGGGGCCGGCGTTGTCTTTCTAGCGAACAACCGCAACAAGACCAGTGTCGTGTTGGATTTGAAAACAGCATCCGGTCAATCTGAGGCGATGGCATTGGTAGAGACTGCGGATGTGGTGCTGGAAGGCTTCCGACCAGGCGTGGCGGACCGCCTCGGCATCGGATACGAGGCTGTTCATCGTGTGAATCCGCGGATTGTGTACTGTTCACTCACCGGGTACGGGCAAACAAGTCCGCTTGCGGATATGGCCGGTCACGACCTGAACTACATGGCCACGAGCGGCATGTTGGCGCAGTTTCGTGACGCAGACGGACAGCCGGTGGTTCCGAAAGTACAGTTAGCAGATCTTCTAGGGGGTGTGGTGGCGTCTGAAGCCATTCTCGCGGCGTTGCTGCACCGAGAGCGGACTGGGGAGGGTCAGCACCTCGACGTCGCTATGACCGACGCCCTGATGGGATTGCTTACGATGCATGCGCTCGTTGACGCAGTGAATGGATATCCATGGGGTGTTCAGGACCTGGGGGGCGGACTGGTCTGTTACAACCTGTACAGGACATTAGATGGACGGATGGTTTCCCTCGGGGCTCTCGAACCGAAGTTTTGGCAGGCGTTCTGTGCAGGGGTCGAGCGTCCTGACTGGGTGCAAGCCCAGTTTACACCGGCGAGCTTGGAGAATCCGGTGTTTCGCGAAGTGACGGATCTGTTTGCACAGCGCAGCCTTGCGGAATGGACCCAGTTTGGACAGCACGTGGACTGCTGCCTGCAACCGGTGTTGGAAGTGAATGAGGCCTTTGCCAGCGAGTACGCGAAGTCCAGGGGCATGGTTTGGGATGCAGAGACTCCCACTTGGGGAACCCTCCGCCAAGTGTACACCCACGCTGGCGGGAGTCGGGAGCCCGAGCAGCGTCCGCGCTGGTCAGAACCTCCACGGTTGGACAGTCACCGCGAAATGACAAAGACCGATGTCAGGCAGACCTGAGGTCATTCGTGTGCAGCGCCAAACGACCGGTTGGTTCAGGGGCTGTCAAGGGTGCTCCAGTCATACTGGCCAAATATTTCTGACTCGAATCCGGGGAGTGCGGTGTTCGACGGTGCCTTGTGAAAACGGATTCTTGTCTTCGCGAGGGGTTTCCGGGCTCGAAAACACGTGGAGCACACGTTGAGGAGGTAGAAACTTTGTTTGAAGCCGTGATTGTGGATGCGGTACGCACACCGATAGGCCGGCGCAACGGGAGTTTAGCCCTGATGCACCCAGTGGACCTTTTGGCGGGTTTGCTTCGACAATTGCTGGACAGAAACAGTCTGGACCCAGGCCGGGTGGATGACGTGATTGTCGGATGCGTGGATCAGATTGGTGAGCAGGCTGCCAACATCGCACGCAACGCCTGGCTTTCGGCGGGACTGCCGGAGTCGGTTCCGGCGGTGACCCTGGACCGACAGTGTGGATCCAGTCTGCAAGCACTGCACTTTGCTGCCCAGGGGGTTATGTCAGGGGTATACGACATTGCCATTGCAGCCGGCGTTGAGTCGATGACGCGGGTACCGATGCTCAGTACAGTGGGCGTGCACGGCTTTCCGATGACGCAGGCCATGAAGGAGCGGTACCGGATGGACCGCTGGAACCGGCACTTTTTTGACCAGGCTTTGGGCGCCGAAATGATTGCGAAGCAGTGGGGGTTGACCCGAGAAGAGTTGGATCGCTTCGGACTGCGCAGTCACCGACTGGCTGCGGCCGCCCGAGAACGGGGCAGCTTTTCACGGGAGATTGTTCCGGTTCATGTCCCTGTAGGGGAGGGAGCGGAAGAGTTTCGGGTGTTTTCCCAGGACGAAGGCATTCGGCCAGACACCAGTCTGGATAAGATGGCTGGATTGGCGCCGGCCTTCCCTGACCTCGAGCTCATCACAGCGGGGAACGCCAGTCAGATTTCAGACGGGGCCAGCGGCGTTTTGGTGATGCGCAGGGAGGTGGCGGATAGGCTCGGCATGCGGGCGCGGGCCCGGTTTGTCTCCTTTGCGGTGGTCGGGGTAGACCCAGTGACCATGTTGACCGGGCCGATTCCTGCTACCAAAAAGGCCTTGGATCGAGCCGGTATGAAAGTGGAAGACATTGACTTGTTCGAGGTCAACGAGGCCTTCGCTTCGGTTGTACTTGCCTGGCAGAAGGAGATTGGAGCGCCTTGGGATAAGGTTAACGTCCACGGTGGCGCCATTGCCTTGGGACATCCGCTGGGGGCCACTGGCACGCGCATTACGTCCACGCTGTTAGGTGCCTTGGAAGAGCAAGATGCCCGCTTTGGATTAATCGCCATTTGCGAAGGCGGCGGCATGGCCAATGCCACAATTATCGAGAGGATCTCACAGTAAACATGAATGTCTACGGTTCATCCCGCGATAGCAGTGTGGGCTGAAGATGAAAGAAAGCGGAGTGAGAAGGGAGAGCGAGATATGGAACTGCAGAACAAAACGTTTGTCGTTACCGGTGGGGGATCCGGTTTGGGTGCCGCGACGGCCCGCGTGTTTGCTGAAGCTGGCGCCCACGTGGCTGTGTTTGACGTACAGGAAGAGGCAGGCCAGCGTGTGGCGGAGGAGATAGGAGGGCGGTACTTTCGCGTCGACGTGACTTCGGATGAGGATGTGAAACATGGGGTCGCCGAAGCGGCCGCCGCCTACGGTGGACTGCATGGCGCGGTGAACTGCGCGGGTATCGGGGTGGCGGCGAAGGTGCTCGGCAAGCACGGGCCCCATTCGCTGGACGTCTTTTCCCGCGTAATCCAGGTGAACCTGATTGGCACCTTCAACGTGATTCGGTGTGTAGCAGCTATCGCCGCCGAGGGCCAACCCAATGCAGACGGAGAACGAGGGGTCATTGTCAACACTGCCTCTGTGGCCGCCTTCGAGGGACAAATCGGGCAGGCCGCTTACTCGGCATCCAAAGGTGGCGTTGTCGGCATGACGCTGCCTATCGCCAGGGAACTGGCGCAGTACGGGATCCGCGTGGCCGCCATTGCACCGGGCATTTTTGATACCCCCATGCTCGGACAGCTTCCGGAAGTGGTCCGACAATCACTGGGTGCCCAGGTACCGTTTCCTTCTCGACTCGGCCAACCCCGAGAATACGGGTTGTTGGCACGGCACATCGTGGAGAACCCGATGATCAACGGCGAGGTCATCCGCTTGGACGGGGCCATCCGCATGGCTCCCCGATGAAACCCTGCAAGCGAGTTTGTTAATGATGGGCCGCTATTCTGCCGGGGCCGACTGAACACGAAGGCCCCGGCGTGGTGGTAAAGGAGAGAACCGTATTGCGACACTTGTATCTCACAGAGGAGCACGAGATGTTCCGGCGTTCTCTGCGGCGATTTCTCGAGAAAGAAGCGAAGCCCTTCTTCGAACAGTGGGAGCAGGAACGGCTGATCCCGAAGGCATTCTGGAGGAAAATGGGGGATCAAGGATTTCTCTGTCCTATGGTCCCGGAGGAATACGGGGGCGCTGGCGTCGATTTCGGGTACTCGGTCGTGGTGAACGAGGAACTCGAGCGCATCGGCTCCGGTATGGTTGGCGTCGGTCTTCACAACGACATTGTGGTACCGTACTTGGTCAGCTACGGTACCGAGGAACAGAAGCAACGCTGGTTGCCCAGATGTGTAACGGGCGAAATCATCACAGCGATTGCCATGACCGAGCCTGGAGCTGGATCAGACTTAGCCGGTATCCGCACGACTGCAATCCGCGACGGAGACGCGTACATTCTGAACGGCCAGAAGACATTTATCACGAATGGCATCCAGGCGGGAATGGTCCTGGTTGTTTGCAAGACGGATCCGAACGCCAATCCTCCACACAAAGGGATGAGTCTGCTGGTGGTGGAGGAAGGGACGCCCGGGTTCACCCGCGGCCGCCAGTTGGAGAAAGTCGGTCAACACAGCCAGGATACCGCAGAGTTATTCTTTGACGACTGTCGCGTTCCCGCGTCTAACCTACTGGGACAGGAAGGAATGGGATTCCATTATCTAATGGAAAAGCTGCAACAGGAGCGACTGCTTGTGGCCATTGCAGCCCAGGTGGCCATGGAAGAATCGCTACGTATCACCAAGGATTATGTGCAACAGCGCAAAGCGTTCGGCCAGCCCATCAGCAAGTTTCAGAACACCCGTTTCAAAATCGCTGAAATGGCGACACAGGTGGCCGTGAGCCGCGCGTTTCTAGATCAGCTGATTGCGCGCCACATCGCCGGAGAAGACATTGTCACTGAGGTGTCCATGGCTAAGTGGTGGTCGACAGACGCGGCGAAAGACGTGATTGCTGAGTGTCTGCAGCTGCACGGAGGCTATGGCTACATGGAGGAATACGAAATCGCCCGGCGGTACCGGGACATCGCAGTCATGTCCATTTACGCCGGAACGAACGAGATTATGAAAACCATCATCGCCAAGAACTTGGGGTTGTAGGGGATGTCATCAACGATTCCTACATGGATGTTTTCCGCGCAACCCCCAGTGGAGAGCGGACTTCAGTCCGCTCTTTCGTCGTGTGGCAGCGGGGGCATGCCCTGACCTTGAGGGGAGGGGGCATTGTGCTGCGGATTGGGAACACCGTACCCATGGCCTGCACCTGATTTCGCACCGCCATTGCGAAATCTTGGCACGGTCTCGGACAATCGAAACACATCTAACCCGTGTTCGAGCGCTTCTTGTGGAATGCCCAACTGGACGCCTGCCTCTTTGAATCCGATGTTCTGCGTGAGGGCGTGCTTGACGACCTTCGACGCCATATCGTACCCAACTTCCGTGTTGAGGGCCGTGGCCAGTGACAACGTACGTTCGGCGTACGCCTTGCACCGCTGTTCGTCTGCGCGAATCCCGTTCACACACTTGTCCGTGAAGACGTTCACAGCATTCGAGAGGATTTGGATTTCGTGCAGGAAATTGGCCGCCATGATGGGCATCATCACGTTCAGTTCGAGTTGTCCACCGCCTCCGGCCTGGGCCACTGTAGTATCGCACCCAATGACCTGGTATGCCACCATGTTGAGCATTTCGGCCATGACAGGGTTGACTTTTCCAGGCATAATGGACGACCCCGGTTGCACCGCGGGCAGCTCAATTTCCGCGAGCCCAGTTCTGGGACCGGAAGCCAACAACCGCAGATCATTTGCGATTCTTTGCAACGCCAACGCCACATTGCGCAGGGTCCCACTGACCCACACGACCTCGTCCGGGTTCTGGTTGAACGTAAACGGATTCTCCGCCGGTCGGAACGCCAGACCCGTGTACGCCGCGACGAACTCCACCGCCGTTTGCGAAAAGCCGAGCGGCGTATTAATGCCCGTACCGACAGCGTTACCTCCGAAGCCAATCGACAGCAAGGTGCTTGCGGAGGCCTCCAGCCACTTTCGATGACGGCGGATGTTCTCCGCGTACGCTGAAAATTCATCGCCAAGCCGCATCGGCACAGCGTCCTGGAGGTGCGTCCGTCCTGCCTTCACTACGTTTCGGAATTCGACGGCTTTGGCTGTGAACGCTTGCTCGAGCCGAGCGAGGGTAGGGTCTAATTGATGGGCGAGAAGTTCCATGCCCGCGATGTTCATGGCGACGTGGATGGTGTCGTTCGTGGACTGAGACATATTGACGTCGTCATTCGGGTGAACCAAGGTGGTGTCGCCCATTGCTCCGCCGAGCCACTCGGCGGCTCTCGATGCGATGACTTCGTTCGCGTTCATGTTTTGAGAGGTCCCCGCGCCTGCCTGGTAGACGTCTACCACAAACCACTCGTTCAACTTGCCAGCTATCACTTCTTCCGCCGCTTTACAAATGGCTTGCGCTTTGCGGGGATCCATGACGCCCAGTTGTTCATGTGCCTTTGCCGCGGCCCACTTCACGATGCCTTGTGCGCGAATGAATGCGTGTGGTAACCGCAATCCGCTGATAGGGAAGTTGTCGACAGCTCGCGCTGTCTGCGCACCGTAGTATGCGTTCGCCGGTATTTGCAACTCGCCAAGCGAGTCTCGAACGATTCGGGTTGGGGTCGTCATTCACGTCGCTTCCCTTCGATATCCGAGTTGTATGGCAACGTTTTCCTCGCCTCATTCAGTATAGCTCACTCAGGCGAGGGTATTCACGGAAGGCGACCAGTTGAATACCCCATGGGGGTACTATACAATGATTCCAAGTCATCCACCGGACATCGTGACGACCTGATACGAGAGGAGTGATGTGATGCAGAGCCAAATCTATCGTGTCAAAGGGATGTCGTGCGGTCACTGCAAGCAGGCTGTAGAGAGCGCGCTAGGAGAGGTGCCAGGCGTACGAAGCGCCTTGGCCAATGTTCAGACCGGTGAAGTTATCGTCGAACTGGATACCCCGGTGGCTGTCGATGTGATTCGCGCAGCCATTGAAGAAGCCGGATATGAATTGGTCGTCTGATTCATCTGGATGGGCATGAACAAAGCCACCGCGAGGACCTGCGAACTGCAGGTCCGTCTTTATGTATGCCGCTGATGGTGTTGATAGATATTCGCGTGCGGATTCGGTAAGATGGACGTGGTATTTGCTACATCGACGAGGGGGTTGAAAACGTCGAAGTAGCACCAAGGAGGATACGCGAATGATTCTTGTGCACAGCGTCATCGGCATTGTGACCCTGATTGTCTCAGTGGCTTTGCTCATCTGGAACGGCTTTCGACTGGGGCGTGGTATCCAGACGGCAAGTTACCGGATGGTGCTGGTGGGATTACTGGACTTGCAGGTTTTGCTCGGCATCATCACCTGGATCATCCATCCACAACCAAGCCGGTGGCTGCTTCACCCCCTGTTCATGTTGGTTGCCGTGGCGTTAGGCCATACCATGCTCAAGGACAGTAGGCCGTCGCGAACGCAGTTTCTTGGCTACTTGCTGATTTTCGTACTTCTCATCCTGGGCATCACAGTGCCGTCGCACGCATAAGGCACACGACACAGGCAGGCGGTATCTGTGGTGCCGCCATCGTACTGGGCAGTCGAAACCGGCGTCGATTTGGAAGCGCGAGTCATTTTCGCCAACATCGCCACTGAGTGCGTGGGTTTTGGGAAAGACTACACTCAGTGGTTGAAGTCGCTCTGGTGAACTTGGCGCCGCTTGGCGAATGGCTTTGGCAGTCGGACGACGATTTGCCCTTTCATAGGATGTGTTTTGGCGCACGTGGGGCGCCCGTGAGAAAGGACTGGATTGTGGGTTGGGTACACAAAGTGAACCGTGGTTGAAACCGTTGGCGGTTGCGATTCGCGCCGCCATCGAAGCAGGAGATTACTTCCGCTCCCGTATTGACAACGTGGGCGAAGTGAAGGCGAAGTCGTCTCCGTCTGATTTAGTGACCGACGTGGATCCAGAGTGTGAACGTCGGATTCGTCGGCATATCGCCGAGGCGTTCCCGGAGCATGACGTTCTCGGCGAAGAGACGACGGAGCCTGGCTCCAAAGCATCGGCGGAGGCAACCGCAAAAGCGGCCAACGCAAAGCACTTGTGGATTGTTGATCCGCTCGACGGCACGACAAATTTCGTCCAAGGTCTTCCTCTGTCTGTCGTATCTATCGCCTATGCCGAGGCAGGCAAGCTCTGCGTCGGCGTCGTCTATGATCCTTACCGACAGGAAATGTTCTACGCAGTCCGCGGCATCGGCGCTTACCGCGTGTCTGCGTCCCAAGCGTCAGATTTCGCAAGCGGGCAGTCTACGTCTTTGCCAGGTGAGAAGCTCCAGGTATCGGTCGAGAAGGAACTTCGCGCCTGTGTAGTCGCCACCGGCGTTCCGACACGGGGGGAAGCCCGCGCGTGGACAACGGAGGCGGCCTTCAAACTGGTCGGCAAGGTGAAGAGCTTCCGCGCTCTCGGTGCAGCTGCCTTGCAATTGGCGTACGTGGCAGCGGGCCGGTTGGATGCGTTTTGGGAGTACGACTTAAACGCATGGGACTTGGCTGCCGGTGTCCTTCTGATTGAAGAGGCAGGTGGTGTTGTCCGGGAAATTGGCGGGAAACCATACCACCTCGGCGTGCGTAACGTCGTGGCTGCCGGACGCGACGATGTGGTAGAGGACATTGACGCCGCAGTACAAATTCCGGACGCGCTAAGGGGATGACCATCGAATGAGGAATCAAACCGTTTCAGAAGTGACTCATCAACGTGCGCTTCAGCGCATTGAGGAAATCTCACAATTGGCGGTCTACCGTAACCGACCAGTCGCTCTGTATACAGATCTGTACCAACTGACAATGATGTACGGCCATTATCAAGCCGGGCGCCATCGCCAGCGCGTGGTGTTTGACCTGTTTTATCGTAAAAATCCAAGTCAGAACGGATACGTCATCGCTGCAGGGCTAGAGCAGGTCGTTTGGTATTTGCACCACCTACAATTCGATGACTCGCAGATTGAGTATCTCAAAAGTTTGAACATGTTCAGCGACGCTTTCCTTGAAGAGTTGCGGTTGTTTCGTTTCACAGGTGATCTGTACGCCGTGCCGGAGGGCACCATTGTCTTCCCGCAGGAACCGATAATGCGGGTGGAGGGACCGTTGTTTGAAGTTCAGCTGATTGAGTCGGCTCTGTTATCGTTCGTCAATCACCAGAGTTTGATTGCGACGAAGACACAGCGGATTGTGGATGCGGCGAAGAGTGGCGGATCGCAAGGGCCTGTCATAGAAATGGGATTGCGGCGTGCGCAGAATATGGATGCGGCAGTGTTTGGGGCTCGGGCGTCGTTCATCGGCGGGTGTGTCGCCACGAGCAATGTCCTGGCGGGGCACTGTTTCGGGATTCCCGTGTCGGGGACGCAAGGGCACGCCTGGATTCAGAGCTTCCCGTCAGAACTGGACGCGTTTCGGGCCTACTATCGTGCATTTCCTGATCACACCGTGTTACTTGTGGACACCTACGACGTTCTGCGCAGCGGTGTTCCAAACGCCATTACCGTGGCGAAGGAAATGGAACAAGACGGGAAGCAACTTAAGGGCATTCGCATTGACAGCGGTGATCTCGCCTATCTCTCGAAACAGGCGCGAGCCATGCTTGACGACGCGGGACTGCATTACGTGAAGATTGTTGCGTCTTCAGATCTCGACGAGTGGACGATACGTGACCTGATTATGCAGAAGGCGAAAATTGACAGCTGGGGTGTCGGGACCAAGCTGATTACGAGCTATGATCACCCATCACTCGGCGGTGTCTACAAGCTGGCGGCTCAGGAAGAGAACGGTCGGTTGGAGCCACGCATTAAGATATCGGAGAATGCAGAGAAGGTGACCAATCCCGGAAAGAAGAAAGTGTTGCGCCTGCTTGTGGATGGGGTGGCATCGGCAGATCTGATTGCGCTTGACGACGAGCAATTTAACCCAGCGGAACCGCTGGAACTGTTCGATCCAGTCCACACGTACAAACGCAAAGTGATTCAGAACTACGAGATTCAAGAACTGCTGGTGCCTGTTTTTGTGGGCGGTAGGCTGGTCTACGAATTGCCGACGCTGCACGCGATTCGGGAGACGGTGGTGAAGGGACTCTCGCAGTTTTCATCGGAGGTCCTGCGGCACGTGAATCCGCATATCCACCACGTGGATCTTTCGCAAAAGTTATGGGATTTGAAGCAATACTTGTTACATCAATGGCGCCCGCATGCGAAATACAATAAATAAGAACGGAGGTGCATCAGAATGGAAGTCATCAAGATTGCACCGCGCGGATACTGTTACGGCGTTGTTGACGCCATGGTCCTCGCAAAACAGGCGGCCGATGACAAATCATTGCCGCGCCCGATATACATTCTGGGCATGATTGTGCACAACCAGCACGTGGTCGAGGCGTTTCGGCGTGAAGGCATCATTACCCTCGATGGCGCCAACCGCCTGGAGCTGCTGGAGCAGGTGCAGGAGGGGACGGTTATCTTCACAGCGCACGGTGTCTCTCCCGAAGTGAAGCGGCGCGCGCGTGAACGCGGCTTGCATGTGATTGATGCCACCTGTCCCGACGTGACGAAAACACACGACTTAATCCGAGAAAAGGTTGCAGACGGTTACGATATCATATACATTGGGCGGAAAGGTCACCCAGAGCCGGAAGGTGCCATGGGGGTCGCGCCAGACCACGTGTTTTTGGTCGAGAATCTGGACGACATTGAAGCGTTGTCGATTGACAATGACAAGATTGCCGTGACAAACCAAACCACTATGAGCCAGTGGGATACCGCACACTTGATGAACGCCGTCAAGGAAAAGTATCCGCAGGCCGAAATTTACAATGAAATCTGCATGGCGACACAGACCCGCCAGCAGGCAGTGGCCGAGCAGGCGAAGGGGGCCGATTTGTGCATTGTCGTCGGTGACCCGCGCAGCAACAATTCCAATCGTCTGGCGCAAGTTGCTGAGGAAATCGCCGGCACCAAGGCGTACCGCATCGCCGATGTTACAGAGATTCAACGCGAATGGCTTGCGGGTGTCAAGAAGGTGGCCGTCACTGCCGGTGCATCGACGCCAACGCCCATCACCAAGGAGGTCATTGAGTTCCTGGAACAGTACGAGGAAGATGATCCGGCGACGTGGGAACCCGTGCGCACGGTCCGTGCGGATCGGCTTCTGCCGACAGCTCGGAAGTCGTGACTTTCACACCTGTGCCACGGACGCTCACGACCGTTTTGTGCACGGGCGGTGACAGTCGTTGTCGGTGAACAGACGCCGTTACTGTAGGGAGAGTTGGCTTTGCTCGTATTCTTACTGATTCTTTTACTTGCCATTGCGATTGTTTGTACGTGGTTGCGAAAAAAGGCCGTCAAGTGGCTGTTTACGCTGCTCGCCGTGTTGTTTTGGATTGCTTTCCTGGCATTGCTGGGATGTGTGATTGGATACTCAGTCGGGGAACACGGGTTCAAGGTCCGACTCTAGTTGAAATGCCTTGATTAGTGAATTGCAGTAAATCCCCTTGGCATTGAACTGCACCCTTTGATGTGGGCACAGTGAAATACCCCTTCTATGCAGACTTCGTGATGTGGTTTCGATATTCGACCGGGGCCATGTCACGAAGTTTCCTTTGATACCGCTCATGATTGTAAAAATATATGTACTTGTTGACTTCCTGATTGAGTTGTTCAAGTGTAGTTATCTTACGGGTATATAACATCTCGCTCTTGAAATGGCTAAAGAAGTTTTCGATGACTGCGTTGTCCAAACAGTTACCCCGCCTAGACATGCTTTGAGTGATCCCATAGGACCGAAGAACGGCTGCATAGTATCTGGATGTATACTGGCCTCCTTGGTCGGTATGCAAAATGACCTGGTTCGGCTTGAATTTGGTCACGGCTTGGGTAACAGTGTGTACAACAAACTCAAGGCTTGGATGCCTGCCTACGTTATAAGCTCCAACTTCGTTGTTCAACAGGTCTAAGATGGCAGACAGATACATTCGTTGTCTATTCACTGTTAGATACGTCGTGTCCGTAACCCACTTGCGATTTGGCAAGTCCGCGGATGTTAGGGATCTCATTGTGCACTTTATCCGCATACACAGTGTACGGTCTCTTTCGTCGAATCACGGCCAATAGATTCATCTGCTTCATTTAACCGGTAAACTCTCTTGTGGTTAGCGTATACACGGTATTTCCGCTTTAAGAGAGTTTGCATGCGCCGCCGGAATTCAATCCCTTTACGGCAGTCCTCCTTTTTAACTCCAAGAGTTTTTTTAAGTATGCATTCTCCGCTTGAAGCCTTAGAAGTTCTTGTTCAACAGGTTGTGTGTTTGTGGAGGATCGGCGATGACGGCCATGTTTCCCTCGCCGCTCTTGGAGCCCTTCTTCACCAAGTTCACGGTATGCCTTAATCCAACTACGGATAGTCTTAGTATCGAATAAGTCAAGTTCTCGAGTTACTGTTTTATATCCTTTGTGCTACTGCAGATACATCTTCACGGCGCGTAACTTAAACTCAGCATCATCCGTGCGTTGACCTTTCCCCAAAATAAAACACCCCCAATGAAGTAGTTCAATGCACAGGGGGTAAATCCTGTGTGTCTACTTTTGGGGGGCAGTTCATTGGCAGGGGGACTTCGTTTTACTGAGGCCTGTGGTTACGTCAGGGATTTGCAAAAAGCGACGGGCCACTGGTTCAGCACATACATAGTGTTTCCGGCAATAGGGAAACACAACATTTGGTCGTTTTGAACTGCTCTAAATGGAAATTTGCAAAACATAAGCGACATCAAATCGTACAAAATCTTCCGTTAAGCGCGTCACGGAAAATGCGTGTATAATAGACGGCGGATTTTACCCTTTTTTCTTAGTGTCAGGAAACGGAGGCTTATTACATGGAACAGTTGATGCGTTCCCTGTTCTTATCGATGGCACAAAACCGCGCTGCAAACCGATGGGCAAAGCGTTATGGGTTGAGGCTGGGTGCGCAGCGATTTGTGGCTGGCGAGACGATTGACGACGCCATTGGCGTGGTTCGTGCGCTCAATAATCAGGGCATGAAAGTCACGCTTGACCACCTGGGCGAGTTCGTGAATGACGAATCTGAGGCGAACGAGGCCGCCGATTATTGCGTAAAGACGCTGGAGGCCATTCATGCGTCCCGTGTGGATGCGTCTCTCTCGTTGAAAATGACGCAGACGGGACTCGATATCAGCCGCGAACTGTGCATGAACAACATGCGGCGGATTCTCGATGTCGCCAAGAAGTATGGACTTCTCGTAACCATTGATATGGAAGACTTTTCGCATTGCCAAATTACGCTGGATATTTTGGACGAATTGCGTAAGGACTACGACAATGTCGGCACGGTCATCCAGTCCTACCTGTACCGCAGCTTCGAAGATGTTGTGCGCTTGGGCGCTCAAGGCGTACATCTGCGCATTGTGAAAGGCGCCTACAAGGAACCACCTGAAGTCGCGTACCCAGACAAGGCGGATGTAGATGCCAACTACATTAAGCTCATGGAAGCGCAATTGTTGTCCAAAGGATTTACGGCGATTGCCACGCACGACGAAAAGATGATTGAACACGCAAAATCGTTTATTGCAAAGCATAATATTCCGAAGGAAAAGTACGAATTTCAGATGCTTTACGGTATTCGTACCAATTTGCAGCAGGAGTTGGTGAGAGAGGGATATCCGGTGCGCGTGTACGTCCCGTACGGAAATGATTGGTACGGTTACTTTATGCGACGTCTCGCGGAACGCCCAGCCAACGTGAGGTTCGTATTGAAAGGAATGTTTAAATAAGGAACTCGTAACTTCGCATCGTTATTACGAACGTGCCCCGAATCCATTTCGGGGCACGTTTTATCTTATTCTGCGCATGCGATATGTATCTCTATTTGGAACTGGACGTCTGTGACGAAGATACGACTGCGTGCCGGTGTTGTTCAATGACACCGCGATAGTAGTTGGATAACTGGGGATACGCTTCAAGACCCTGCCGACCGAATTCCGTCAACGCGTAGACACCCTTTTGCACACGATGAAACCACCCGTATACGTTTTTTGCAAGGATGGATTGGGTCTTGTCTCCGGTGCCAAATGCACGTAGCGCTTTTGGCGACAGTGGTCCACAAACCTCGAGACAAGTTGCGATAAACAGGGCCTGTTCCCGGTATGCCGTCAGCAGCGGTTGGCGGGTGCTTCCGCCGGTGTTGTAGTCTCGGGATCGGCCTGAGATTTCGCGGAGGATGGCCTGCACCTGTGTGGTTTGGCGACGGCGTACAAATGGGCGAGGGTGTTCCACCACTTGCACGCGGTCCATTGGAGGTAGTGGGGATTCGAGGGTGACGAAAATGAGTCCCAACTCGAGACGGCGGAGGAGGTGCCGAATGCCTCTCCACTCGGATCGTGCGACATTCCTACGTGGTCTTGGTACGGCCACATAGACTATGTCGGTCAATTTCTGACGCTTGACGGCTTGGACGAGTACTTCTACGTTCAGGCTTTTCTTCATTTCAATGATAAGCAAGTCGTCTTCGCGAACCGCGGCAATGTCGCAATGGTGAACTTCGCTTCGGACGGTATACCCCTGTTCCTCTAGAAATGCGCGTAACGGTAAGTACATATCTGCTTCTCGAAACAAACTTGTCATCGAGTCACACGCCTTTCTTTCAGAGGTCCTCGGCACTATTGTATCGCATACAGATGGGCTCGCAGGTAAATCAGCCGAAGTCCGACCAAAGACGAAAAATACCCTTATGTCGAATTGTGACGAAAAATTTCTCCAAGTTTCTCTTGCTAAAAAGAAAATTGCTCTCATATAATGGGGTCATACCCATTTCCGTTGGCAGCACCTTCCACATGACCTTCACAACTCTGCGATGCAACGCACCTAGAATGAGTGGTGATAGGGCCAAACATAGGGGGATCATTCAGAAGATTCTGTATGTATTCCTGAAGGAGGGAGTTTATGCGCAAAGCATGGCTCGTTGCAGGCGCCGCTCTGATGGCATCCGGACTTCCGTTCTTCGGCACCGTTGCCGAAGCAGGTACAGAGAAGGGGAGCACGCCGACTACAGCCGAGACAATGCATGCGTGGTTCCCAGGGCTGAATCCCGGCGCCAACCCGGACAATCCAGCTTCCTATCCCTTTCTGCCGCCCGGACGGGTCTACGACACAAATCAATTTATTGACGGGTTGTGGGACGGTACATAATACACCGAGTGATGTTGGAAGAGTGGGCTCTACTGGGATACGCACAGAGTTGATTTGAGAAAGGAGCATGGAACGTGACGAGCAAATGGTTGAAAACGGCATCTATAGTTATAGTTGGATCTATTTCCGCTTTCGGTCTTGTGGCCTGCGGGAACGGGGGTGGCGGCAATAACACGGGCAACGGCGGAGGTTCCGGGACAGTCGACATCACCTTCTGGCATCCCTGGACGGCGGAGGATCAGGGCCCAATCGATGCTGTCGTTGACGAGTTTAACAAGACGCACAAAGATGTGCACGTCACGGTAGTCGGAAACCAGAATGACCAGAAGCTGACCATCGCGTTGGCGGGCGGCTCGCCCCCGGACATTATTCTGACAGACTCCACCAGCATCATTCCGTGGGCGGCCCAGGGCGTGATTGAACCGCTCGATTCGTACATGAAGCAGAGCAACTTCAGCACAACCCAATTCATTCCAGGGTTGATGACGGACTTGGAGTACAACGGTCATACTTACGCGCTGCCTTATAGCGTTGGGATTGAGAGCGCACTCTTGTACAACAAGAAAGATTTCCAGGCCGCCGGCATCCAGAGCCCGCCCAAGACGCTCAGCGAGCTGTATGCAGATGCGCAAAAGCTAACAAAGCGAGACAGCAGAGGGAACATCACACAAATTGGTTTTATGCCCGATTATCCGTGGTTCGATCCCGTGTTCTGGCCGCTGGTGTTCGGTGGCAAGTTCTACGACCCGGCGACGAAACAGGTCACACCGAATGATCCGGCGAACATCCAGGCGTTGGAGTACGAGCGCAAATTCTATGAACTCTATGGCACCAACCAGATAAACCTTTTCAAATCCGGCCTCGGCAAGGACGGCACGCCGGACGATCCGCTTGTGACCGGCCAGCTGGCGATGGAGATGGGTTGGGACTACACGGATTCGCAGTACCGGGGTGACAATGGCCCCATTGGCGTGGCTCAGTTCCCGTATCCGGACGGCCATCCTGAACTCGCCGGCGCCGGCCTGATGGGTTCTGACGCGGTGTTCATCCCGTCAAAGGCCCAGCATAAGCAGGCTGCATGGGAGTTCCTGCAATGGATGATGGGCGTACAGCCGCAGATTCTGTTTTCCAAGGAAGGATACTCCATCCCATCGGTCACGGCGGCGTTGACAGATCCTTCGCTGGTCGATGACCCGAAGATGAAAGTGATGGATCCGTTCTTCAAAATGGCAGTAAGCCATAATTTGGGTGCTTTCCCAGCGAGCACATACGCGGCGCAGTATGCTCAGGCGCTGATTGACGAGGGGCAGAAGGTCTTGCTCGGACAGGAAAGCGCGGCGGCTGCGATGGCACAGGTCAAGCAGCAGATTCAACCGCTGGTTGGACAAGGGAACTAGGTCAGCGATTTCAAAACGCAAGCAACATCTCGTAGTGCTGAACCAATCTAGCGGAATTTTGCAAATCGCTCAGGTATGTACGTCCGCTCATACGTGTATGGGACAAGGCGAAATGGGGTGCCACGGCAGCCCATTTCGCGGCGTCCTACGCGTCGGGATGAGCTACAATGTCAGAAGGTTCTCGCGATACAGAAGGAGTGGCAGTATGAGCGTAAGCGCAGTAGACGCAAACATGTTGGGAATCCGAAGACGGCGACGCAAGGCCTTGTTGGTTGGTTTGTTATTCTCGAGCCCTTGGATCATAGGGTTTTTGATCTTTCAACTCTATCCCATCCTCATCTCGTTTTACTACAGCTTAACCGATTACCATTTGTTGTCTGCTCCGCATTTTACGGGATTGAAGAACTACCAGGACCTGTTTCAGGATCCAAAGTTCTATCAGTCTTTGTACAATACCATCTACATCACCATATTCGGATTCGTGCCGCAGCTGGCGTTCGCGTTATGCATGGCTTTGTTGCTCAACATGAACGTCAAAGGGCAATCCATTTACCGCACCATCTATTTCTTGCCGACCATCGTGCCGCTCGTCGCCAGTTCCTTGCTCTGGATGTGGCTACTGAACGGTGAGCACGGACTTGTTAATGAAATCTTGCGGAGTCTAGGGGTGGGGCAACCCGCTTGGCTGGCCGATCCCGACTGGACGAAACCAGCCTTGATCCTGATGGGGTTCTGGGGAACCGGAATTGGTACGGTGATGTACCTTGCGGCACTACAGGAGGTGCCGCGCGAGTACTACGAAGCGGCGGCGATTGACGGTGCGGGGCCGTGGCAGCGGTTCTGGAAAATTACGTTCCCTTCGATTTCGCCGATGACGCTCTTTCAATTGATAACAGGTTTGATTGGATCGTTCCAATATTTCACACAAGCCTTCGTGTTTGCGAACGACCCGAACAACGTTGGCGGACCGGGTGGCTCGATGCTGTTCTATGCCACGTATCTGTACCAGCAAGCGTTTTCGTTCCTCAACATGGGGTACGCTTCAGCGATGGCGTGGGTACTCTTCGTCATTGTCCTGGTCCTGACGCTTCTGGTGTTTCGCACTTCGGCGAGATGGGTGTACTACGGAGGCGAAAAGTGATGAATCCACAGCTTGTAGATCTGTACGAGGCACCACCAGCGAAACCCGCAAAGCATTGGGTTGTGTTCCGCAGGCGCATTCTCCCACACGTGCCGCTTATCCTCGTTGGAATCTTGTTCCTGATGCCGTTCGCCTGGTTGGTCATTACGTCTGTGGAAACGGACCAGGAGATTTTTTCTTCGCATCCCATCTTTATCCCACATGTGTTCCAGTGGTCCAATTATGCACAGGCCGTTCGGGATTTTCCGTTTTTGCAGTACACCTACAACACCTTGTATATCGCGTTCTTCTCCATCCTTGGACAGGTCATCTCCTGCCCGCTGGTCGCCTATTCGTTTTCCCGATTGCGTTATCCGGGCCGCACGTTTTTGTTCTATCTCATGATGTCGACGATGATTCTGCCGTCCCAGGTGACGATGGTGCCGGTATACGTCATGTGGAACAAGATGGGGTTGGTCAACACGTTCTGGCCGCTCATCATTCCCAACTTTTTCGGTTCCGCGATGTACATCTTCTTGCTTCGGCAGTTCTTCATGTCCATTCCGTTTGAATTGTCGGAGGCGGCCAAGATTGACGGTGCTTCAGAGTTTCGAATCTTTACTCAAATTATGATCCCTCTGGCAAAGCCGGCGATTTATACGGTGATTTTGTTCCAGTTCCTGGGGAGTTGGAGCGATTTCCTGGGTCCGTTGATTTATCTGAACGATCCGAACAAGTGGACGCTCTCGATTGGACTGCAGTCGTTCATCGGCGATCATAGCATTGAATGGGGACTGCTGATGGCGGCCTCCACGTTATTTACTTTGCCCATCATTGTGCTGTATTTCTTTGTGCAGCGAAAGTTTATCCAGGGGATCACGCTGACCGGCATTAAGTAAGGGTTCCGAAGGAACCTGCCGTAGCGGCAGGGAAAGGGGCAGATTGAGATGGAAGCGACGGAGATCCGGCAGGCGCGGACATGGGCTGAACGGGAAGCATGTCTCATGCTTTGGAGCAGCGTGTTTCCGGAAGATGCCGCGTATTTTGCGGAGCGGCTGGCCGCCGAGGGGGACTGCGGCCTTGAGACAACCTGGCTGGCGTTGGTGGACGGGCAGATTGTGTCGGCAGCCCAGGTGTTTCCGTACTGGGCGCAGCTCGGCCAGACGAGCGTGCGGATAGGCGGTATCGGCAATGTGGCGACTAGACCCGACTACCGTGGCCGCGGCCTGGCACAAGCCATCTTGAACGCCCAGATCCATTGGATGGGCGCGAACGGTGTCGCGGTTTCCATATTGTATACCGGGATTCCAGCTTTCTATGAGCCGCTTGGCTGGCGCATCGCACCCCGCGAGGTGCTGGTTGTGGAAGGACCGGCGCTGGCAGCGTTGAATGCGGAACCGCAGACGTCGTACGAGGTGAACCAGTACCGGACGTCGGACGCGGAGGAGGTCTGCCGCCTTTACGAGGCGTTCAACGCAGGCCGTTCAGGGTCCCGCATCCGTGACCTTACGTACGTGCATGCGAGTTCTACCCGGACCCTGCGGCGGGGGGCATTTTTGCTCGCCCGGCGAAACGGGCGATTAGCTGGCTATGTGCGCGCGGTGCCCGGTCCGGACAAGAAGGTACAGATCTGTGAGTTGTGCTATGCGGAGGGAGACGAGTCGGCAGCGCCCTTCTTAGTGCAGCAGCTCGCGCGCCGGTCGGAGGGGGTGGAGCGCCTGGAAATGGGAGTGCCGGCTGACCACCACCTTTGGGGCTGGGTTGCACGTGAGTTGGCAACAGTCAAGCGGGTTGACGATGTGATGTGCCGCATTGTGGACCCAGTGCGGCTCATGGCGGCCTGGCAGGAATCGGGGTTGGGCGGCAGGGAGACGGGTTCGTCGGATGACACGGCAACGTTGGCTGCGTTGTTGCTGGCGGGCACGGAGCCTCTCCACGGGTGTACTGGCGGCGCCCTTAACATGGTTGAGTTCCCGGCCATCAGTGCCTGTCTGCCCATTGTGTGGGGGAGTGACGCGTTTTGAAGATTGCAGCCATTGAAGTGTTTCCGGTTCGCCTGCCGCTGCGCCAGGCGTTCGCGATTTCTGGCGGCATGGTGGGCGACATGGCGTCTGGCGCACCGCACGTGTATGTTCGAATCACGGCGAGCGACGGCAGCGTCGGCTGGGGAGAAGCGCGGCCGAGTCCGCGCTGGAGCTATGAGACGCTGGAATCAGTAGTGACCACGATTCGTCGCTATTTAGCCCCCGCGTTGTTAGGTAAATCCATCTCAAGCACGGAACTTCTACGTGCCATGGACGCGGAGATTGCGCCGGGCCCCGGAGGTGGGCAGCCGATTGCAAAAGCGGCCATCGACACTGCGGTACACGACCTTCTCGCGCGGCACCAGCATGTTCCCTTGTGTACGGTGTGGGGGACTGCACCGAAGCCCGCCATCCGCTTGTCTTACCTCATCAGCACCAAGGATGCGGCCGATGCGGAAGCGAAGGCGAAAGCCGCCAGGGAAGCTAGATATCAGGGAATCGACTTGAAAATCGGGTTTGGATTGAAGGTGGACGAAGCTCTGCTGGAAGCCGTGGCCCCGTACGCGAAAGGCCTGTTCTTCCGCGTTGACGCCAACCGGGGATACACACTGCCCGAGGCCATCACGATGGCGCGGCGGCTGAGCCGCCTTGGCGTCAGTGTGTTCGAACAACCGCTGGCCGCATTGGATTGGCTCGGCCATGCCGAACTGCGGCGTAACGTGGACGTCCCGGTGGCTTTAGACGAAGGCATTTGGGACGCGACCATGATGTTGCAAGCGATTCGCCTAGAAGCGTGCGACGCAGTGGTCGTGAAGTTGACAAAAATGGGCGGCCTCACGCGTGCCAGGCTGTGTGGCGAACTGGCCCGGGAGGCCGGGCTTGGTCTGCTGGGTGGCGGATTGACCGAGTCTAGCCTGGGCCTGGTTGCCAGCGCACAGTTGTTTCACGCGCTAGGGATGGAAGACCCGGTGGATCTCAACGGCCCATTCTTCCTCGCGGATGATCCGATTGACCGAAAGCCAGTTGTGCTGGACGGATCAGCGCAATTGCCGGAGGGCGAGGGTCTTGGCTGCACAGTGGTTATGGAACGGTTGCGGCACTTTGCGGTGGCGCCGGAACCGATGTAACGAACTTGGATTGGGGGCAGACGCAATATGGCGAAGTACCCGCGGGAGAGGGTTCGGTTTGGCATCGTTGGCTGCGGTGTGGTGTCAGAACTGCACGCAGAAGCGCTCAAGGCATGCCCAATGACGGAATTGGTTGCTGTCGCGGATGTAGACCGAGATCGCGCAAGTCGATTTGCTGTGGAACACGGTGCGCCCCGCGTCTACACGGATTACCGTGAGCTTTTGGCCGACCGGGATGTCGATGCTGTATGTGTGTGTACTCCGAGCGGCATGCACGGGGACATTGTATTGGCGGCAGCAGAAACCCGAAAGCATGTACTTTGCGAAAAGCCGTTAGAAATCCGCGCAGAGCGGATGACCGCGATGATTGAAGCCTGCCACCGCACCGGGGTCAAGCTCGGGGCCGTGTACCAGCGGCGCGCCTTGCCGCTTGCCGAGCAGGTCAAACGCGCTATCGACCGCGGCGAACTTGGCAAGCTTGTGTTGTGTGACGCTTCACTCAAGTACTATCGCCATCAGGCGTACTACGACAGTGCTGGCTGGCGTGGCACCTGGGCGATGGACGGGGGTGGCGCCTTAATGAACCAGGGCGTCCATGGCGTCGACATGATTCAATGGCTGGCTGGCGGGGTCGTGTCCGTATTTGGGAAAGCAGCGGCGCTCGCTCGTTGCATTGAGGTGGAGGACACGGCGGTGGCGGTCGTCCGCTACCCAAACGGCGCCCTGGGGGTCATCGAAGCGGCGACGACGGTATACCCAGAGCGCAACACTCGCTTTGAGATTCATGGTGAACGCGGGACCGTCGTGTTTGACGACAGCGGGCTCCTCGAGTGGTGCGTACAGGGTAGCGAGGCGGCCCCCGGCACAGTCGATACACCGTCCATTTCGGGAGTCGGTTCTTATGGCCACTACCACTTCGTGGAAGACATGGCGCAGGCGATTGTGGAGGATGGAGAACCGCTCGTGCCTGGCGAAGAGGCGCGCAAAGCGGTGGACATCATTCTGGCCATCTACGAATCGTCCCGGACTGGTCGCGAGGTCTTCCTGTAGACCCGGACGCGGTCATCTCCTCTTCCATGACCGCGCGCCTTCAGGCGACAGAGCGTCAATGGGCGCTCCAGCGGCCGCCATGGAAACGCACCGTCCGCGTCCAGTCATCGAGCCACCGTTCGTCCCGGTGATCGCGTATGCGGAGCACAATACCTGTCGAACCGATGTCTAACCAACGGGACTGGGGGGTGTCGCCGAATGCGCAGCCGCCGCCGACGAACAAGGTGCCATCTTGGCACACGAGCTGGTCTTTGCGGTCCATGCGGCGGTGGGTGTGTCCGCTCAGGAACAACACACCCGGCCGCTTGCGCAGGATGGAGCGCAGTTCGTCAGACTGCATGCAGGTGTTGGTAGAATCGGCGACGGTGCCGTTGACGGGTTGATGGAACCAGACCAGGACGGGCCCGGCCGGTGCGTGGAGGAGTCGTTGTTCAAGCCACTGCAGCGTAGTCGGGTGGAGGACTCCGGCGTCCTGCCAATCCGGCCGGTAACCGTCGGTCGACAGGAATAAGAGCGACAGCCCGAAGTGGCGCACTTCAAAGTGGGTGTTGGGCATGTCGGTATGGTGTAGAAATCGCTGTTGCGCAAGGGCATCACTGAAATCGGCATCCTCGTAGAACCCGTAATATTCATGGTTGCCCATCGTGAAATAGTGTTTCGGTCGGCCACAGTGGCGGCGAATGGCGCTCATGGCCAAGTCGTAGTCGCGATCCTTACCGTTGGTCAGATCCCCGTTGCAGACGAAGATGTCGGGGGACTGGTGCGCGGCGTCCTGCAGGGCGCGTTCCAAGTCCGGTACCCACTCCACAGGGGCGAGCGTCTGCTGCCAAGCCATAAAGTGCATGTCGGAGAACACTGCAATACGTCCGGACTGAGATGCCATGAACTTTACCTTCCTTTCTCGTTCAAGTCGCCTTTCGGCCGACAGACGGCCGTATGGCCGGAACAGTGTGGAGCTTGGAACTGCCGGACCGGCGTCCTTATAAAAAATTATTCCACCATTCTAGATAAAAAGAAAGGATATTTTTTATTTTCTGACGAATAGTCTAGAGCAAGGTTGGTGTGTCAACGGCAACTGAAAGGATTTGAACACCAAAACATGTCTGGTGGGAGTCTATGAACAAACAATTGGTATTGGAACGGATCCGAGGCGGGCTCATTGTATCATGCCAGGCGTTGGAGGGAGAACCGCTGTATGGAGCAGACATAATGATCAAGATGGCGCTGGCAGCGAAGATGGGGGGCGCTGCAGGCATTCGGGCGAATGGCGCTGAGGACATCCGCCGGATCAAAGCAGGCACCGGATTGCCGGTGATTGGGATTGTCAAACGTGTCTACGAAGACTCGGAGGTCTATATCACCACCACGCTACGCGAAGTTGAAGAGGTGGTGGAGGCTGGCGCCGACATCGTGGCGGTGGACGCGACGATGCGCACGCGACCCGGTAACCTGTCCTCGTCGGCGTTTCTGGAGCGGGTCAAGCGCGAGTTCACCGATATTGTCCTTATGGCGGATATCTCCACCCTAGAGGAGGGCGTCGTAGCGGAACAGTCCGGGGCGGATGTCGTGGCTTCCACCATGGCCGGATACACCGCGTACAGTCGTTCATCTGCGGGTCCAGACTTGGAGCTGGTGGCCAACCTTGTGAAAACTCTTACGGTTTCGGTGGTCGCGGAGGGCCGTATCCGCCGCCCCGAGGAGGCGAAAGCCTGTATCGAGCTGGGGTGCTGGGCCGTCGTCGTCGGCTCTGCCATCACACGGCCACAGGACATTACACGGGATTTTGTGGAAGAGATTCGGAAAGCGCTGGGTCGATAAATCCGAATTTTCAGGAGGTAGCATGCATGACTGTGAGAGTTGGCGTCATTGGAACGGGATCGATTGCCTGCGTTGGGCACTTGCCGCATTATCAAAATCATCCGGAGGTAGAGTTGGTCGCTGTGGCCGATGTCGATCCAACGCGAGCCGAAAAGGCGGCGGCAGAATTCAGCGCGGCCCGTTGGTATGCGGACCCCACCGACATGTTCGATTCCGAGCGGCTCGACGCCGTCAGCATCTGCACGGCCAACAACAGCCACGTGCCGCTGGCGCTCATGGCGTTTGACCACGGCGCGGATGTGCTTGTCGAGAAGCCGCTGGCGACAGACCTGGCGGCAGCGCGTCAACTGGCGGATGCGGCCATTAAGCACGGCCGCATTTGCATGGTGGGAATGACGCATCGGTTCCGCAATGATGCGCAAGCGTTGAAGCGGTTTGTTGAAGCCGGCGATCTGGGTGACGTTTACGCAGCACGGGCACAAATTTTGCGACGTCGTGGTACGCCCGCTGGTTGGTTCACCAACCGCTCTGTATCGGGCGGTGGGCCGTTGATGGACATCGGTGTACATGTGCTCGATTTGGCATGGTGGCTGGCGGGCATGCCGGTACCGGAGACGGTATCCGGCCACCTGGTAACGGGCATTGGCCGCTACAAGACGGCCATGTCGTCGCGTTGGCGCTCCTCGGACGCGGCCAATCAGGATAATGGCGTGTTCGACGTGGAGGATTACGCGAGCGCCTATATTCGATTCAAAAACGGACTTGTCCTGCAATTGGAAGTCAGCTGGGCGTTGAACGGGCCCCAGGATGATAACCTGAAGGTTGACTTGTACGGAACAAAGGGAGGTGTGTCGCTGGATCCGCTCACCTATTACACGGAGAGAAACGACATCTTCCTGGACTCAAGCCCGGCCATTGAACGGAATGATCCGTATGAGGCAGAGATCAATCACTTCGTGGAAGCGGTAAAGACCCGCACGCAACCCCTGATCCCCGTGGAACAAGGTGTCTCGATTGTGGAAATCCTGACTGCCATTGTTGCGAGTGCAGAGCAGCGGCGCGAAGTCGTGTTCGGTTGACGAAGTGCGTTGCCGTGACCATAGGACCTCAAACACCAAAAGGCTCATGGTGAAACTCTGTCTAAGATAATTGGGGGAGTTTGTGTGAAGAAGCTTGCGTTTGTAGTATCGTCTTTATCATACTGCCTTGTACTCAATTTCTCTCATGTTGCATTTGCCGATACAAGTCAAGGAGATACCAATTTAGCTTTAAACAAATCATATACCGTATCAACTCCGATACCCGATCCATTGCTATCAGCGGATGAACAGGGCTGGTTTCCGGACAAAGGGGGAAAATTGACAGACGGGAAGTTCCTGAATCCAGACCTTGCTCCATCGACAAACGATCAGGGCTGGGTGGGATTTGTAGATCAAGACGATCGCAGCATCGTGATTGACCTTGGGCAAACAGACACTGTACACAAATTTACTGCGGATTTTTTAAACGACCCGGGAGACTATGTTCATGCTCCAGAAAATGTGATCTTCTCAGTATCCTTAGATGGAACTCACTGGCAAAATCTACCAAGCGTAAATTCCCCTATAGCACTCACTGACCAATCCCTTCGCAACGTGACCTTTGTGAAAAGCGGTGTGAACCTCCAAGCTCGTTACGTGCGGGTACAATTCCCGGTGGATACATATGTACTCTCCGATCAAATTCAAGTGTTTGGATTGAGGGGAATTGTGGCCGGAGCAAAAGCCCCCCGGGAGACACCCAATCAAATCGAGACAAGTCTAGGATATGCTAAGGCTGACCAAACCGGTGGAGCGAACCGAATTCTGCTTTGTAACATGTGGCTTTCGCAAAAGTATGACCAAAAGATTTACCCGTGGGATGTTACAGAGCAGCAATGGCTGCCCATGATCACGTATATCGACCGTCAAGGCCACATTCGTGACTGGATGTTTAAGACGATTCTAGCCATGCCAAATGTAGATCAGCCCAGCGCTACTCAGCAAGACTGGACGAATTGGCTTGATGATATATTCCATAATGGGGGTTCGCCAAACGCAACAACGCCAACTCAATTAAACGCACTCAACCAAGCTGTCGGTCATGCGAAAGCCGCATTACACGACCCGAATTACCAAGAAAAAGTCATCATCTCAATACCGTATCCTGACCCTTCGGTGACGAATTGGGGATCCATTAACGGACAGCAACTTGATTTTAGTCAAGCAGTAGACCGGCAAAAGGCAGTTGCATGGTATATAAATCAAGTTGAGAAGTTATGGAAGAGCGCACATTACGGCAACCTAAAACTTGCCGGCTTTTATTGGTTTAACGAAGGTGTAGATGTTCACCAACCAGGTGAGGTGCAATTGCTGCAGCATACGTCTCGCTTGATTCATGCGGATGATCTGCGCTTTTATTGGATTCCTTATTTTGAAGCACCAGGTTACAAAATTTGGAGGAAACTTGGCTTTGATGTCGCCATCATGCAACCGAACTATGCCTTCTACAATGCACCGGTAAATCGTCTGGCAGAGACAGCAGAATTGGCACAACATTATCAGCTTGGTGTGGAAATGGAGTTTCCGTATCAGGACTTTAATCCTGGGGCTACGAAGGGAACAAACACATATCTGCAATATCAGGATGCGGCACTAGCCTATCATTTCAATCAAAATGTACCACTAGCCTGGTATCAGAATACACAAGGGGTTTTAACAGACTATCAACAAAACCGTGTTTTGTACGATCTTATCTACGAGTTTCTGAAAGGAACATATACACCGCAAAAATACGTACCAAGCGGCAACTCATATAAATTGGTGCCTGATGACAGTCCGAATTTACCACCATTTACATGGCCTCAGATTCCCGCTGGTTTAAGTGGCTATTAACGCCAACGTAAAATCATATACTGCGCTCGGACAGAGGGTGAGGGTAGGAACACGTCTTACTTTTTCTGTAAGTGTTTCTATTTTGCCTCACCATCTTTATAGGAGTGAAGCAGGATGGCAGTTTTCAAGGTACTTCGCCTTTCCGCGATGATGTTTTGGAGTACTTCGTATGGGGAGCTTGGTATGCTACCGCAGGTGCCCGGTTAGGTGTTAAGTATATGTTGCTCATAGGGATGGTCGCCTGGGCAGTCCGGTATGTGTTGTTCGCAGATCGGTGCACCAACAGGGATTACCACTCTCATTTTTATTGGTATTGCCATTCACGGAGTCTGCTACGATTTCTTCATGGTAACTGGCTCAATCTATACGGAAAAGCAGGCTGGTGACAAGGTAAAATCGCAAGCTCAGAGCCTGTTCATCCTGTTTACTCAAGGCATTGGCATGTTCTTCGGCTCGTTGATTGCGGGTGATATTTTCAACTCTACTGTGACCGCTACAGGAGGCTAGGGCACTGCAACAGTGGCAAACCTTCTGGTTCATTCCAGCCGGCATTGCCATAGTGATTGCTGTAATCTTCCTCTCGGCGTTTAACAACAAACATGAAGTCGTAGAAGTAGGGTGTTCGAGTATTAGCCTCAATGCAAACTAATTTGGTAACTTGACTCCTTCCAACACAGTAGGGTTAGACGTTCTCGTTGTCACTAAGTTGCCCTTCATAGTCATAAAACAGGTAACGACGATCCTCTACGCTCTCAGAGTGAAGGCCGGACGACGAATATACGTCTTGGCAAAATCTGAATCGTGAATGCGAACGCCCACTGAACCCCCTCGACAAAGGATCCCAATGGTCACCAAAGGCGATTTCAATCCACAACATATGTTTTGCAAGATTTCAGTCCATTCGTTCGTGATTCATGGTATCCGGTTATCCCAACGATTTGGTAGTAATCCATTGATTTTCGGTACGAAAGGAGTTTTCAAGTATGGTGACATTATCCGCTTTTGCGGATGAAATTTCCGCAAACTTATCTGAACAACTTGATGTGCTTGAATCCGAAGGGATCAAGCACATTGAATTTCGAAGTGTTTGGAACAAAAATGTGCTCGACTTGTCCGACAGTGAGCTGCAGCAAGTTCGCGAAACGCTGACAACACGTGAATTTCGCGTATCTGCTATCGGTTCGCCAATCGGCAAGATATCGATTACGGATGACTTTGGAGCACATCTTGGAAGATTTGAACGAGCACTCTACGTTGCAAACTATTTTGAGACACCATATATTCGTATCTTTTCATTCTTCATCCCAGACGGTCGTCAAGCACACGAATACCGTGACGAGGTATTACACCGTCTGAAGGAATTGACACGTCGAGCTACCAGTCAAGGGGTCGTTTTACTGC
Source organism: uncultured Alicyclobacillaceae bacterium (assembly GCA_963788285.1). GTDB lineage: Bacteria > Bacillota > Bacilli > Alicyclobacillales > Alicyclobacillaceae > Alicyclobacillus_A. The sequence continues at coordinate 132,917 of CAWBGB010000008.1, read as the reverse complement.
ACGAGAATGAGAAGGGCATATACGGAGATCTCCCAGAACGCTGCTTGGACGTTATGAAAAGTTGCTCATCAGATATGTTACGATGCGCATTCGATCCTGCCAACTTTGTGCAGTGCGGAGTAAAGCCGTGTCGTGAGGCATTCCCCCTACTTAAGCCGTACACCGACTACATTCACATAAAGGATGCTTTGTTCGATGGCAAGAGGGTTGTTCCTGTCGGCCAAGGTGACGGCGAAGTCAAGGAGATGCTGATGTCCATGTTTTCGAAGGGATACGACGGTTTTTTGTCTATCGAACCTCACTTAGCCCAAGCTTCCACCTTTAAAGGTTTTAGTGGACCAGACTTGTTCCGTGTTGCGGCAAGGGCTCTGAAGGAGATGCTTGGCGAACTCGGTCAACCGTGGAAATGATTTGGCTTGAAAATAAATCGTGGGGAGAGGGATAAACATGAAAATTGCGTATTCAAACCTAGCCTGCCCAGAATGGTCCCTAGAAGAGGTGTTCTCTAACGCAGTCAAGTACGGGTACGATGGTGTTGAACTTAGACTACTGGATGGCGACGTTATCCGAGCAGATATAGACGCTGCCACCCAAAAGAACATTTCGGAAACGGCCAAAAGGAACGGTATAGATATCGTAGGTATTGGGGCTTCTACTCGATTTGCAATGGCTGACTCCGTAGAGCGGAAAAGAAATGTGGAAGAGCTGTTAAGTTATGTAGAACTGGCATCCCGAATGGAGGTCCCGATAGTCCGCACATTTGGTGGCGGGGCATGTTCCAGTCAAGATGATGACCCTCACCGAGTTGCTGTCAATTGGGTGTCTGAGTCCTTAAATCAAGTGTCAAAAAGGGCCGAGGAGCTGGGGATACAGGTTTTGCTCGAAACACACGATGAATTTTCCTCCTCCTACCTTGTTGCTGAAGTACTTGGATTAGTTCATAGTTCGGCTATCGGGGCGCTCTGGGACACATATCATCCCTACCGAATGGGCGAGCCAATAGACGAAACATTTGAAAATCTACATGACCGATTGTGTCACGTTCATTTAAAGGATGCTCAATGTCACGGTGACGGATGGGATCTTGTACTGTTTGGCGAGGGAGAAGTTCCAGTTTTTGATATCGTGTCGAAATTACTGCAGTCTGGATATAACAAATATTTGTGCGTCGAATGGGAACGAAAATGGCATCCCGAAATTGAGAACGCCCACGTGGCGCTACCACAGCATATTGAAATTTTAAGAGGATACCTGGCTCATGGAGAGACTGATCTCTCCAAACAGAAATAGTCGTTGCGTGCGATTTTAGCCCCATGCTGACCATACAGTGAATAAGGAGCTGAGTGACATGACAAAGTCCTGGAAAGTGAAAGTTGGTCTGGTTGGTTTAGGGAACATCGGGACAACACACATCAACGATATAACGACGATGGAAAACGTTGAACTCGTGGGCGTATGTGACATCATCAAGGATAAGGCAGATCAATGTGCGAAAACGCATCATACCGTGCCTTACTACACCTATCATGACTTATTTGACAAATCCGGTCTCGAGGCTGTCATCATTGCTACACCTCATTATGATCACACACCGATAGCTGTAGAGGCATTTCATAGGGGGCTTCACGTATTATGTGAAAAACCGCTAGCCGTTCATCTCAATGATGCGAAAAAGATGATTGCAGCGTATGAGAAGGCAAAAGAGAGAGATTCGAACATCGTATTTGGCATGATGTTTCAGGAGAGAACTTTGCCATTCTATAAGAAGCTCAAGGACATTGTGGAAAATGGAGAACTCGGAAAATCAATGAGGGTTACTTGGATTAACACGGCGTGGTTTAGAACTCAGGCATACTATGACAGTAGTGATTGGCGTGCGACCTGGGCTGGTGAGGGTGGCGGAATCCTAACAAACCAGTGCCCTCACAATCTCGATATGTATCAGTGGCTTTTTGGTCTACCGGCTCGAATCAGTGGTCATGCCCACATTGGAAAGTATCATCGTATCGAGGTGGAGGACGAAGTAACGGCCTATTTCGAACATGACAATGGAATGGTTGGACACTTCATCGCGAGCACCGCTGAATCGCCTGGCACCAATCGTCTGGAGATTGTTGGTGAGAACGGAAGGCTTGTTTTTGAGAATTCGAAAATCGTATTTTACAGAAATCGAATTTCGACATTGAAGTTCCTGAAAGAATCGCAACAAACATTTGCGAACGTAGAGAGCTGGTACACAGAAATACCGGTCGATACCAATGAACCGGCAGGCCATCAAGTCGTTACTGAGAAATTCATTCATGCGATTGTCGAAGGGTCTCAAGAACTTATCGCACATGGAACTGAAGGAGTAAACGGACTTAGACTTGCAAATGGGATTATGCTTTCATCCTTTACGAATCGCATGATTAGCGTCCCATTTGATGCCGATGAGTACGAGCAAAAGCTCCAAGAACTTGTGCAGAATTCTAACTTTGTGAAAACGAAGAATCAGAACGTCATTCTAGACGCGGTATCTACATGGTCTGAAAATTCATTATAATAATATAAATAATGTTTGGAAAGGAGCAATTTCCGTTTCATGAAAGTCTGCATGATTGCAAGAGCCAAGAGGCTCAACGCTTCTAGGACATCGGGAGGTTGATGCTATGATGAAACTCGCGATCCTTAGTTTTTGGCACGTCCATGCGAAGGAATACGCAACCCAAGCTGAACAACACCCGAAAACAGAAATTGTGGCGATTTGGGATGAGGATCCAAAGCGGGGTGAGGCCGAGGCTGCCAAACGTGGGGTGCGGTTTTTCGCCAATCTCGATGACCTTCTGGCGCAGCCGGACATTCACGGCGTCATTGTGACCACGCCGACAACAGATCACCATGACGTCATCGTCAGGGCAGCGCGGGCCGGTAAACATATTTTTACGGAAAAAGTCCTTGCGCCTACGCTGGCCGAGTGCAACCAGATTATCGCCGCAGTTGCTAAAGCCGGGGTCAAATTGATGGTTTCTCTGCCCAGGCTCAATGCGGGATCCACACAAGCGATTCAAGATATTCTCGCTCAAGGACTGTTGGGGCAACTGACGCTTGTGCGAGTCCGGCTGTCTCACAATGGAGCCATCCCGAGTGATGGCGCTGCAAGCGGTTGGCTGCCTGAACACTTTTACAATTTGGCCCAGTGTGGCGGTGGGGCGCTGATGGACCTCGGCTGTCATCCCATGTATTTGGCCCGCCTATTCGCTGGGTTGCCTGAGAGTGTGTCGGCCAATTATGGCTATGTAACCGATAGACAAGTGGAGGACAATGCCGTCGCCATCCTGCGGTATCGGAACGGAGCCATCGGCGTTGTCGAGGCGGGATTTGTAAACCCACACTCTCCATTTTCTATTGAGATTCACGGAACGCATGGAAGTTTGTTTTACGGCACCCCAGAAAATAAGTTGTGGGTTCGCAGTTCAAAGCAAGGTACGTTTGATACCAACTGGGTGGTGTTAGAAGAATTCCCTCCCGACAAGCCGTCTGCATTCGAGCAGTGGATTATGCATATTGAACGAGGCACCACGGCTACTGAGAACATTGAAATGGCCGTAGATTTGACCCGGTTGATGGAAGCGTCGAATCGATCCGTCATGGAACACAAGCCCATTTATCTAAGCAGTTTACATAAATGAGCGATTTACAAAATACCGCTCGAGCGCTTCAGCACATGTTTCATTATGAAACATTTCGTATTGTGCTGAACCCGTTACTTGTCGCTATTTTGCAAATCGCTAAAATAAGCCATACCGTGAGAGGGATATGCACATGGCAAAATTACGCGTAGGCGTCGTCGGAACTGGCGGGATTGCACGTAACAGACACATTCCAGGTTACTTAAAACTCAAGGACAAGGTCGATGTCGTCGCGATTTGTGATGTGTCCAAGGACGTTGTCGCGCGTACAGGGGCCGAGTTCGGCATAGAGAAAGCCTATACAGATTATCAAGAAATGTTGGATTGTGAAAAGTTGGATGCTATCAGTGTTTGTACACCCAACAGTTCCCATGCGCCAATTTCCATTGCAGCACTGGAAAGAGGCATCCATGTTCTCTGTGAGAAGCCGCTGGCGCTTTGCCCAGACGAAGCCCAGAACATGATCCGGGCCGCAGAGAAAGCTGGAAAGACACTGATGACAGGGTTTCACTACCGATTTCAAGCCGAGGCACAGGCGGCCAAGCGCGTGATTGATTCTGGTGAACTTGGCGACATCTACATGGTTCGTGTGCAAGCGATTCGTCGACGGGGGATTCCAGGTTGGGGCGTCTTCACCACCCGCAGCCTTCAAGGCGGCGGTGCGATGATTGACTTTGGCGTACACCTGCTCGATTTAGCGTTGTGGCTCGTCGGAAATCCCAAGGTCGTGGAAGTGACCGGTGTGACTTCGTCCAACTTGGGAACCAAGCCAAACGTCAATCCATGGGGACCTTGGGATCATGAAAACTTTGAAGTCGAAGATCATGCTGCTGCGTTCATTCGCTTTGAGAATGGAATGGCGATGCAACTTGAAGCGTCCTGGGCACTGAATATTGCACAGCCCGTTGAAAATGTGTCCTTTTCGGGCACGCATGCAGGTCTCGATGTGTTTCCTTTCCAGTTAAACAAGGCCGCGCACGGCATGCTCTTGAACACAAAACCTGCGTGGATGCCTGGGGAACAAGACAATGTGGGCGACTTGGAGATTGCGGAGTTCGTCCATTCGATTTTGGAAGAACGTACATCACTCGTGACCGTCCAACAAGCTTTGCAAGTGACCGAAATTGTCGACGCGATGTATCGCAGTGCACAGCGGCGCTCCTCGATTCAACTCGCATGAGTTTGCACGTGCGCAAGATGGGCTCGGGCGCTGTGGTGACTTTCAAAGTCTTGGCTTTTGCCGAACTGTGGAGGCAGTTACGGAGTCGACCGCATGGCATTCGAAGAACGGAGGATGGCGGTGAGAATTAAGGTCGGAATCATTGGGACTGGATTTGTCGGACCAGCACACATTGAAGCGGTGGAACGGACGGGGTGTGCGGAGGTCGTCGCAGTGGCTGGATCGAATCTGGACACGGCTCAGCGAACGGCCAGAGAGTACGGTATCGCCAGGGCGTACGGTGATTATCGCGAGATGCTCCAGGATTCTGAGATCCAGTGCGTCCACAACTGTACCCCGAACCACCTGCACTTTGCCATCAATCGCGACATCATTCTGGCCGGCAAGCACGTGTTATCGGAAAAGCCCCTGGGCATAAACCGGGCGGAGACCGCGGAACTGGTGAGGCTGGCGGAGGAGGCCGGCGTGGTGAACGGGGTCTGCTTCAACTACCGGCACTACGCGATGGTACAGCACCTGAGGGCCATGATTTCAGACGGACGGCTGGGTACCATCCGTCTCATCCGGGGCCGTTATCTGCAGGATTGGTTGTCGAAAGAATCGGACTACAACTGGCGTGTCCACCCACAACTGGGTGGTAGGTCTCGGGCGGTGGCGGACATCGGATCGCACTGGATGGACACGGTGCAGTTCGTGACCGGACAGCGTATCACCGAGGTCTTTGCAGACCTCGCTACGCTGGTGCCCACGCGCCGGCGGGCGAAACATAGCACGGCGACGTTTGCAGAGACCTCTGCCCCGGACTTCGAGGAGGTCGAGGTCTATACGGAGGACTATGCGACGCTTTTGCTGCGATTCGACGGCGGGGCCGTTGGCACTGTAACGGTCTCGCAGATTACTCCTGGGCGCAAGAACCATCTCGTCTGCGAGATTGACGGGGGCGACGCGTCGGCGGTGTGGGATCAGGAGGTGTCAGAGCGTTTGTGGATTGGACACCGGGATGGTCCGAACGAAATCGTCATGGCGGATCCGGCCTTGATTGCGAAGTCGGCTCGTCCATTCCTGCACTACCCTGGCGGGCACAACCAGGGGTGGCCGGACGGCCTGAAAAATCTCATGCTCCGATTCTACGAGGCCGTCAGAGAAGGGGCTGTATCCACCGACACGCAATCCCGCGGTTTCGCGACATTTGCAGAGGGTCACCGGATGCAGTGTGTCATCGACGCGATTCTGGAAAGCCACGCGCGGCGCCAGTGGGTATCTGTCGTCTACGATGCGTGAGACAGGGGAGGAGGACATTTATGAAACTCGGGGTATTCACGGTTTTGTTTCAGGATCACCCGTTTGAAGAGATGCTCGACATCGTGAAGGCGCACGGTCTAGACGCGGTGGAAATCGGAACCGGAAATTATCCGGGCAGCGCCCACTGCCAGCCGGACGTGCTGTTGAATGACGCAGGGGCGCGAAAGGAGTTCTGTGAGGCCCTCGAACGACGAAATCTAGTGGTCAGCGCACTCAGCTGCCACGGCAATCCGCTGCACCCGGATGGGGATGTCGCAGAGAGGGCACATCGAACGTGGCGACAGACGGTGCTTCTCGCTGAGCAGCTTAAAATCGATTGCATCAATGTTTTTTCAGGCTGTCCAGGCGACTCCGACGCGTCGCGCTTTCCGAACTGGGTGACGTGCGCGTGGCCGCCGGAATACGCACAGGTCCTGGAATGGCAATGGAACGAAAAGCTCATCCCGTACTGGCGGCGAGAGGTGGAATTCGCGCGAGAGCATGGGGTACGCCACATCGCCTTTGAAATGCATCCGGGATTTCTGGTCTATAACCCGGAGACACTAATCCGGTTGCGCGAAGCGGTCGGACCGGAGATTGGGGCAAATTTCGATCCGAGTCACCTTGTGTGGCAGGGCATCGATCCATGCGAGGCCATCCGTTATTTAGCGCAGTACGACGCGATGTTCCACGTCCATGCGAAGGACGTGTACCTGGATCCGACCAATGTTCGGGTAAATGGGGTGCTCGACACGAAGTCGTACCGGCAGATCAACCGCCGCGCCTGGACGTTCCGGAGTGTCGGCTACGGCTTGCCGGAGCACAAGTGGCGCGAAATCGTCAGCGTCTTGCGGACTGTCGGGTACGACGGTATCCTCAGCATCGAACACGAAGACCCGCTCACCTCTCCGCTGGAAGGTTTTCGAAAGGCGGTTGAACTGTTGCAGCGAACGCTGTTGCGGGAATCCGTAGCGGACATGTGGTGGGCATAACAACAGAAAAAAAGGGAGCGAAGGGGTGGCGAAAGGATTGGTACGACTGGCGGTACAACTCTACACCTTGCGGGAACGGCTGCAGCAGGACTTTCAGGGCACGTTGCGGGACGTGGCAGACATCGGGTTTGAAGGCGTCGAGTTCGCGGGGTACGGCGGTCTTCTCCCCGAAGCGGTGCGGGACTGTGTCAAGGAGCTCGGGTTGGTGCCAGTGGCCAGCCACGTGCCGTTACATCGTCTGCAGGACGAGCTCGACGCGGTGATTCGCGAAGCGCAGATCATCGGTATTGGGACCGTGGTCTGTCCGTTTATCCCAGAGCCTCTGCGCGGCAGCGAAAATCAATACCGTGAGCTTGCTCAGTTTTTCAACCGTGTTGGGCAGGCGTGCCGTAGGGCAGGGCTGACGTTTGCGTACCACAATCACGCGTTCGAGTTTCAGTTGTGGAGGGGACGTACTGCGCTGGACCTTCTGTATGAATGCACCCATCCGGACCTGGTTGAGTTTGAGCTGGATGTCTACTGGGTAGAATTCGCCCGTAAGCACGCAGCACGTTACATCACCCAGTACGCGTCCCGCTGCCGACTGTTGCATGTAAAGGACATGACAGGTGACGAGGAGCGATTCTTCGAGGTGGTCGGTCGGGGGGTTCTGCCTTGGCCCCTCATTTTGGGTGAAGCGGAGCGGGCCGGCGTCGAGTGGTACATCGTTGAACAGGATGTGTGCCGACGGGACCCACTGGAGAGTGTGCGGCTGAGTTATGAATACCTGACGAGCCTTACAGGCGCAGCCCGGAGTGGTGGATGAGGTCCAGGCGAGTTCGGAGGCGAACCACCCCAACAGAAGGGGGGTGTCAGAATCTTGGAAACCGTCCTTCTGATTCTGTTTCTCGTCATATTCCTTGTGCTTCCGGCGCTGTTGTTTGGATACCTGTACATGGCCTCGCGGAAACCACAGCATTCGGTGATTCGTGCCCATCCGTACCTTGGATGGCTGCGCTACCTATTGGAGAAACTCGGCCCGGAGTTTCGCCAGTACTGGTTTGACGGAGATACCGACGGACGTCCGTTTTCGAGGAACGATTTTCTCGGCGTTGTGTTTGCGTCGAAGTATCAGAGTGATCTACTTAGTTTTGGATCCAAGCGGGATTTTGAGAAACCAGGCTACTACATTTCCAATGACCTGTTTCCGCTGCTTGTGAACGAATTGAAGGTAGACAATCAAGAGGTGGTGGAAGCAAGAAGGTACAAAATTGTGCGTGAAGGGTTGTTCACGCGGGAAGAGGAACTGGAGACCGTTGAGATCTCGAAATGGCTGTATACCGAAGAAGACCAGATTGTGGTGGGCTCTACGCGTCGGCATCCTTGGAAGCTGCGAGGGATGTTCGGAGCATCGGCAACGTCCTACGGAGCGGTTGGGGAGCACTATATTCTCTCAACTGGAAACGGGGCAAGGATGGCCGGGGGATCTGGATCAATACAGGCGAAGGCGGCGTTGCGCCGGAGCATTTGCAGACTGGCACGGACGTCGTAGCTCAGATTGGGCCCGGGCTGTTTGGCTATCGCGACGAGCAGGGTCACTTTTCACTCGAAGAGTTCCGAATCAAGGCGGCGGAACTGAACATCAAGGCGTTCGAATTGAAGTTTGCACAAGGGGCCAAGATCCGTGGCGGGCATCTGGAGGGCTCCAAAGTGAATGCGAAGGTAGCAGCGATTCGCAAAGTTCCTGTTGGCGTGACGGTGAACTCTCCGAACCGCTTCCCGTTCCTGCACAGCAGTGAAGAGGCGTTACGGTTTGTGCAGATGTTGCAGGAGGAAGGAGGCAAACCGGTCGGCATCAAGATTGTGGTGGGAGATCAGCACCGTTTAGAGAACTTTTTCGATGTCATGGTGCGGCTGGACGTGTATCCGGACTTCATCACGGTCGACGGTGGCGAGGGCGGATCCGGCGCGGCGTTTAAGTCGATGTCGGACAGCATGGGCTTGCCGCTTTATCCGGCACTCATCACCTTGGTGGACACTGCTGTCCGGTATGGTGTTCGCGATAAATTCGCTGTGTTTGCCTCCGGAAAATTGATAACGCCGGACAAAGTGGCGATTGCCCTGGCGCTTGGAGCGGACGCTGTCAATTCGGCGCGCGGCTTCATGATGGCGAACGGCTGCATCATGGCGCTGCAGTGCCACACGGGGAAATGTCCGACAGGAATTACCACGACCCATTCCAAGTATCAACATGCGCTGGTTCCGGAAGAGAAGCAGTGGCGCGTGATGAACTACATTATCAGCCTTCGACAAGGGCTGTTCGCATTGGCAGCCGCATGTGGAGTGGACAGTCCTCGTCAATTCGCGCGCGAACACGTGGTCTACAAAAACGAGTACGGCCGAACGGTGCGGCTGAGTGAACTGTTTCCGTTGCCTGTCGGCAAGACAGATGCCCATACGCGCGGTACGGAGATGGGATAGCGGCCGCTTCGGCGGTCTTTTTTCTGCCTTCGTTGCTTTAACACGGAGCAGCACATCTGCAGTAGCATGTGTCATTGCAGACAATTCCCGCGTTTCAGTAAGATAGCGTTGGAATCGCTTACACGGCGATTAGTATCGTAGAAACTTTTACAAACGGGCATTCGTGAAACCACTGGCATGGAGGAGAACAGGGATGGCAGACCATTTACCTCTGCAAGGGATTGACTACGTAGAGTTTTACGTCGGTAACGCCAAGCAATTCGCGTACTTTTTGTCGCGGGCGTACGGTTTCCAGGTGGTTGCGTACGCGGGGATGGAAACGGGGGTTCGCGACAAAGCTTCTTATGTGCTCGAACAAGGGGACATCCGCTTTGTTGTGACGGGTGCTCTGGGGCCGGATCATCCCATTGCCGAGTTCGTCAAAAAGCACGGGGATGGCGTGAAAGAGATTGCGTTTACTGTGGACGATGCGGCGGCGGCGTATCGGGAATCGACCAGTCGCGGGGCAATTCCTGTGTCCGATGTGATAGAACTGAAAGACGAGCACGGCGTGGTACGCAAGTCCGTCATCGGCAGCTACGGGGAAACAGTACACGCGTTCATTGAGCGCGAAAAGTACGACGGGGCATTCCTGCCTGGGTACGAGCCGATGGACAACATCTTCGGCGGCGAGCCGAAAGGGTTGCTCGCGATTGACCACATTGTTGGCAACGTCGAACTGGGCAAGATGGAAGAGTGGGTCCGATACTACGAAAAGGCGCTCGGCTTTGAGCAGTTTATTCACTTTACCGACCAGGATATCAATACCGAGTACTCTGCTCTAATGTCGAAGGTGATGCAGAACGGCGGCGGAAAGATTAAGTTCCCTATCAACGAGCCGGCACAGGGCAAGAAGAAGTCGCAGATTCAAGAATACCTGGACTTCTTTGGCGGTCCCGGGGTGCAACACATTGCCCTCATCACCAAGGACATTCTGCAGACCGTCACCGAATTGAAGGCAGCTGGCGTTGAGTTTCTCAGCGCCCCAGACGCGTACTATGAGGAACTTTGGGATCGGATTGGCCCGATTGACGAAGACGTGAAGCGCATCCAGGCGTTAAACATTCTCGTCGATAGAGACGAAGAAGGCTATCTGCTGCAAATCTTTACGAAGCCATTGATGGACCGGCCGACAGTGTTCTTTGAAATCATCCAACGCAAAGGCAGCCGCGGCTTTGGCAACGGCAACTTCAAGGCGCTGTTCGAAGCGATTGAAAAAGAGCAGGCCAGGCGCGGGAACCTGGAATGAGGCTGGCGAGTTATCGAAGAAAAGAGGGGCGGACCGCGACGGCCGCCCTGCGTTCGGCCTGGGTTGTCGAGGACGGCACGATTGTAGATATTCGTCGTGCGGTTGAGTGGTGGTGCGAATCATACAGTGTTCGAGCGGGCGGAGGCCACGTCAGGGGTTTCCTGCGCAAGCATGGCGCGCTGTTTCAGGATCTCTCCGAACTTGTCTGGCGCGGGAAAGTGAGTGACCTGTGGAAAGCCATGCGGCAGGTCTACCACGATTGGTCCGAGGCCGTAGAGCACGGCAATGAATCTGCGCTCGCTTGCACGATGGATTCGGACACGGTAGACCTGTGTTTGCCGTTTCGACCTCGCTCGTTCCGTGACTTCTACGCCTTTGAACAGCACGTGGCCACCTGCAGGCGCAAGCGCGGGCTGGATATGGTGCCAGAATGGTATGAGTTCCCGGTTTTTTACTTTTCAAATACGACGAGTTTCCGAGGGCCTGATGAACCGGTCTGGGCGCCACTGGGTTGCCAGGAACTGGACTATGAATTGGAAGTCGCCTGCGTCATCGGAAAACCCGGGCGAAATATTGCGGCCAAAGAGGCGGATGAGTACATCCTTGGGTACGCCATTTTGAACGACTGGAGCGCTCGCGATCTGCAGCGGCAGGAGATGAAAGTGGGGCTTGGTCCTGCAAAAGGGAAAGATTTTGCTACTTCCTTCGGGCCGTATCTGGTCACGGCTGACCATCTGGACCATGTTGTGGTGCCGGGAGAACATGGACGTAGACATCGCCTGACGATGAAGGCTTCTGTCAACGGTCGCACCATCTCCAGTGGCAATCTAGCGGACATTCATTTCACGTTTGCACAAATGATTGAGCGTGCATCTGCGGACGTCGACCTCATGCCAGGAGACGTGATAGGGTCAGGCACCGTGGGAACTGGATGCATCCTGGAATTAGGAACCCAGGTGCACAACTGGTTGCAGCCTGGGGACGTCGTGGAATTGACCGTAGATAACCTAGGTGTGTTGCGGACACCGATTGTCGAGAGACCCACTTGGAGGTGATGGACAATGCCGTATTACGTCGTTCGTGGTGAGATTCCGCACAAACGCCACACGAAGTTTCGGCGTCCGGATGGACAACTGTATAAGGAAGAAGTATTTGGCACAAAGGGGTTTTCTGGAATTCAGTCCATTCTTTATCACACGTACCCGCCGACAGCCGTTCGCCGCGTGGAGGGACCCGTGCCCGTGGCGTATGTGCCGGAGGAAGCCGGACCGCTTCGCCACCGTCATTTTTGGACCAAGAGACTGACGACCGAGGGCCATCCGATTGCTGCTCGCCAGTATTTGCTTGGCAACGACGACGTGTTGTTGGGCACGTGCGTGGCGACACAGAGCATGGACGATTTCTACAAGAACGGCGAATGCGACGAAATCCTCTTCATCCATGAAGGCACCGGTACACTGGAGTCGATGTTTGGGTACATCGAGTTCCGCCCCGGTGACTACCTCGTGATTCCCGCCGGCACCATCTACAAACTGGTAATTGACAAACCGGTTCGCTATCTGTTGATTGAATCAGCGAGCCACATCGAAGTGCCACGGCGCTACCGGAATGAATTCGGCCAGTTTCTCGAGCATTCGCCGTTTTGTGAACGGGACCTTCGTCCGCCGGTGTACGCGTCGCCCGTCGCCAATGAAGGAGAATTTCCGGTCCGCGTCAAAGCCCGGGGCGCCATCACGACCCTTGTGCTTGCGCATCATCCATTCGATGTCGTCGGCTGGGATGGGTACGTCTATCCCTACGCGTTCAACATTGAGGACTTTGAACCGATGACAGGCCGTATTCACTTGCCACCTCCGGTGCACCAGACGTTTGCCGGACAGAACTTTGTCGTCTGTTCCTTCGTTCCGAGGTTGTTTGACTATCATCCGGAAGCCATTCCGGTTCCGTACAACCACAGCAACGTCGATAGCGACGAAGTGTTGTATTATGTACGTGGAAATTTCATGAGTCGACGTGGTGTGGAGATTGGATCCATGACGTTGCATCCATCTGGGATTCCACACGGACCGCATCCTGGAACGGTGGAAGCCAGCCTGGGTAAGGAGCGCACGGAAGAACTGGCAGTCATGGTGGACACATTCCGGCCACTCAAGGTATTGAAACCGGCGCTTGCCGTGGAAGATCCTAACTATATGTACTCTTGGCTGTGAGCCACGCTGCGCACTGGAATGGAGGTGGATGGTTCGTGGTGGAGTTGATACCAGACGCGCTTCCGTGGCGGGACGTCTACAAACTTTTGATTGGGGCCATTGTCCCTCGGCCTATCGCGTTCGTGTCCACCGTCAGTAAGGACGGAACCCGGAACCTAAGTGCTTTCAGCTTTTTCAACGGCGTGTGTCCGAAGCCGTTTATCGTCGCATTTGCGCCGATGTTCCGGGGACACGATGGGCAGAAAAAAGATACGCTCCGCAACATAGAGGAAACCCGTCAGTTTGTGATTAACGTGGTCAGTGAAGACATTGTGGAAAAGATGAATTTGACTGCGCCTGAGTTTCCACCTGAGGTAGATGAGTTCGAGGTGTCCGGCCTAACTCCCATCCCGAGTGTGGACGTTGCACCGCCACGGGTTGAAGAAAGCGCCATCCAGATGGAATGCGAGCTCGAGCAAATTCTGCAGTTCGGAGATGGTCCCGGCGGCGGATTTCTCGTGCTTGGTAAAGTGGTCCGGATGCACGTGCGCGATGACGTGTACGTGGACGGGAAGATCAACCCCGACACCCTCGCGGCAGTCGGGCGCATGGCGGGGGACGACTATGTACGGACTAGGGATCGATTCAAGTTACCACGCCCGGCTTTACCGCAGGAGAAGTCCTGATGAACGCCCGATGGGACAAGTGACAAATGATAATACAGCTTGTGGAACTTTTCTGCCGTCCGCGACCATTGAAAGCGGTCGGCTTGTTTTTTGGTTCCTGCAGCCAGCGCCCTCAGCTGACTTCGGTCGAGCGCGAGCCTGCGAAGCGTCGTTGCAAACGCCGCGGGTCTTGTGAAGTGCTGGACGAGAACGCCACAGCTGTCGTCGATGATTTCAGGGATCCCCCCTTGTCGGCTTGCCACCACGGGCAGACCGGCCCCTAATGCTTCGACATTGACCATGCCAAACGCTTCGTTGCGCTGTGACGGGCACACCAGCAAGTCCGCGTCCCGAAAGTATTCCGGTAGGTGTTCTGGCGCAACGAATCCGACAAAGTGCACAGGAAGCCCGCGGGCCTGTCTCAGCAACTTGGCACGGTACTTTCGCTCCCAAGGATGCGTGCCTCCGACAACGGTCAACTGTACTGGAATCCCCTGTTGCCCGAGAATCCGTACGGCTTCCACGAGCACGTGCACACCCTTTTGTTGAATGACGCGGCCCACATAGAGCAGGCGAAGCGTGCTCTCGCCTCGCGGAGTGCCATCTGCCGTGAACTTGTGAAGGTCCACGCCGGGATGGATGACCGCCGTCTTCCATTGCGCTCGGTGGATGGAGAACGTCCGCTCAATGGTGCACCGTAAGTAGCGGCTGTTGAGAACCACCCGGTCTGCCGACCGTAACGCTTGCCGCGCTGCGGCTGGAGTCAAATGTTTGCGACCCAGGAAGGTCGTGGAATGCAGGTTCAGAATGACCTTGGCATGTGGAACCGTGCGTTGGACAGGACGAACCAAGAGGGGACGGTTCTCAATTTGCACGACGTCCGGCGAGAGAGTGCGCAGCCATTGCAAGGCTTTGCGCTGATACTCGTGCCCGCGAGCGGAGATCCGGATGTGCCCATCCCCATTTGCAGATCTGCTCGGACTCAACAGGGTGACGTTACAATCGCGTTTGGTGAGTTCCTGGTATAGCGCATGCACGTAGATCTGGACGGAGCCTCCGTGAACTGGGGGAACTGGCAGATCTTCTGGTGCAAGGATGGCAATCCTCACTTCCTGCACCTCCCAATGGTTTTTCGTTAGCGTATGCTCGCTGCCACGATGTGGAGAGACCCAGACATTCGCCCATTCCGCCATCGCCCACCTTTCATAGCCTGTAACATGCTCATGGCGAAATGGGGGATTTCTGTGCTTGTCGCCCTGACTGGCGTACCGCCCGATGGGCTCACGCATGCGCGCCGAAAGTGGACATTTCTACAGCTGGGGCGTGCGGCTGAACAGTTTGGGTTACCACTGATGGTGACGACGCCTGCGGAATTTCGACCGCATCGACGGCGGATTGCAGGTCGTCTATACCGTACAGACGATGAAGAGTCCCCGTGGAAGAGTGCTGAAATTCCATTGTCTCGGCAGGCCGTCGTGTACGACGCAATGTACCTCTCGGACCTGCAGTTATTTCGCACTTCTTTCCAGCCATTGCGGCATGCGCTACACGAACTTGAGGTACCCGTGTTTAATCCTGTTCTGCCTCCGAAAGACACCGTCTACCGTACTCTTTCCGGAAGGCCGCTGAAGGTCGGGAGGCTACCTGAGACGAGGTATGACCTTTTGCCGGACGGCGTACTTCAATTGTTCAAATCAGTACCTCAGTGGTGGTTGAAGCCCGTGTACGGATCCGGTGGGCGCAATATCTTGTTCGTGCAGAGGCTGAAACCAGGCAGGTACTTGGTCACCGGAGAGCGATTTTTTGGGCAGCGATTGGTCGGGGAAGTGAACAGGCGCGAGTTGAAACGTATTCTGTGTCAGGCGATGGAGCGCCGTAGATATATGGCGCAGCAACACATACCGCTCCTCACTTCGCGGGACGGTCGAAAAGTAGACTTTCGCGTCACAGTGCAGCGCAACGAAACTGGCGCGTGGGAAATGACCGCCATCACCGCTCGGCTGAGCGCCAGAGGCTCGATGTTGACCAACTACCATGCGGGAGGCGCCGTCCGGTCGTTGACTCGTTCCAGCGAGGAGGATCTCGCGTGGTTAGTTCGTCAGGGGATTCCCGACATTCAGTTCGGGCATGCGCAGGAGTTTGCGCTGAGTGTGGCCAAACGTTTGCAGCAGAAGTACCCGTTGCTCGGCAGCCTCGGCGTAGACGTTGGCCGGTCCGTGGAAGGTAAGTGGTACGTCTACGACTGTAACGGCCGCCCAGGCAGGGACATTCTCACAGACCAGGAAGTCCAAACGTTTGTGCACTCGGTGGCTGGTTTCGCGAGGTATTTGTTGGATCACCCGAGTCGCCACGGCACCCATCGGCATCCTCTAGATGACAAACTAGCGATGATAGGTGTCCAATCGCCGAGCCTCTGGTACAATGAAAATACAGGCGATTCGTGAAAGGGGCGGCGGGGATGGTACAAGAAGACATCTACCGAGACAGAATTCGACGTTTGGACGCAGTGTTACAGCAAATTCATCTAGACGGAGTCGTCATCACTTCCCCGGCAAGTCTCTACTATTTTACCGGAGTATGGCTAGAAACCGGGGAACGGCCAACGGCGTTGATTATCCGGCCGTACAAGGAACCTGTGTGGATTGTCCACGAAATGTTTGCCAATGAAGTGAGTAGTTCAGACGTCAAAAAGGTGTTCTGGAAAGACGGTGTTTCGCCGTATCCCCTCATAGGGGAAGCTGTGGGGGTAAACGCCCGGCTTGCGATTGACGGTAATTGGGCTGCCCGGCATGTGATCAAGTTGATGGCGACTCGCCCGACCGCGCCGGAACCCGTGGTTGCGGACGCCATCATCAGTGCCCTGCGCGAACGGAAAGACGCGGATGAATTGAGTAAACTGGAAAAAGCGTCCGCGATGGCGGACGAAGTGGTTGGCAAACTGAAGACCATTTTGAGACCGGGTATGACCGAGCTGGAAGCCACCGAGATTGTTGAACAGTTGTGGGAGGAAGCTGGTTCGGAAGGACTGTCGTTCCCTATCATTGTAGCCGCAGGTGCAAATGGAGCCGCGCCTCACCACGAGCCAGACCACTCAAAAATTGTGGAGGGGTCCACAGTGATTGTGGACACTGGTGGTATCTATCAACGTTACGTATCGGATACCACACGAACGTTTGTCGTAGGAGAACCTTCCGAGGAAATTCGCAAGGTGTACGAGTGTGTATTGAGGGCGCAACAAATTGGCATTGAAACGGCGAAACCCGGCGTTCGCTTGGGGGACGTCGACGCAGCTGTGCGCCAGTACATCACCGACCAGGGATACGGTCCGTACTTTACGCATCGGACGGGTCATGGCGTAGGTCTGGACATCCACGAAGAACCATTTGTCGTCGCTGGCAACGAAGCCGTGTTGGAACCCGGCATGGTGATGAGTGTCGAGCCGGGCATTTACCTGCCGGGAAAATTCGGGATTCGCATTGAGGATCTCGTCGTTATTGAAGAGGATGGGGCTCGGTCTTTGAACCAGTCTCCGAAAGCGTTGGAAGACGTCATCATTCGCGCTTGACGAAGGCGAGGGGCGACGACCAGATTTCAGTCGTCGTCTTTTTCCTCCAGCATCGCAATGGGGACCGCCGCGGACTGCGCAGTGGACTCGCGTTTTCCCCAGGCCATGACACCTTCAATGAAGCTCACGGTCAGTCGGTCGTACTCTTCTGCAATGCGGTAGGTGCGACCGATTTCAATATTTGCTGTGTCCTTGATGAGGTACGACTTCGCTAGGTACCACTTTTTCATGTGGACCTCGTATTCGCTCCATCGCTGTTCGTCAAATGCCGCTTGCCCTTGTTCTTGGAGATGCTTCATTTCAGCCTGCAGTTCTTCTGGGGTCATCTGGCTATATAATTTCTTCACTGATTGCTCGCCTCTTTGTCATGAATTGTCTATCGGGGTGAGTGTGAGTCCAATGGTCAGTGTCTCCGCGAGAAAGGCATAATTCACTTTCACTTTGTATTTGTTTTGGTCCACAGTAAATATTTTATCATTCAAAAACTCCCTCGGCATGTTGGGGTGGCTATTGAGCGTCGACACCTCAGTTCCTATCAGAAAGCCAATCTGCTGTCGTACCCATTGATTGACATCTACTTGCGAAACACCGGCGGGGAGTTGTGGCTCCACAGTGACGACAATACTTTGTATCAGTTGCTTTGGATTCGACTGTTCAAGCTTTAAGGACAACAATTCCTTTTCGTGCGAGAGGTCAATGTTTTCTTGTTTGAGACTGGCGTTGTTGTAGCGGAGTGTGTTAATGTCGCGTGCTTGGAAGAGAAACATCGCAATCACACCGAGTATAAATCCGAACAATGCGGCTGCAAAACTGGGCTTGTTCATTGTTGCGCGCTGCCTCCAGCGAGCCATTGGATCATGAGCGATCCCAACTGGCACCCGACAAAGGCCACAATAAGGTACGTTAACTGTCGACCTACTGTATCTAAATTACGCATCCACACCCCGTCACCAATCGCTTTCAGCGCGTCCATGGATCCACCCAGCGTCGCCACCATGGCCCAGATTTTCAACCTCTCCGACAAACTGACCATAAAGAGAAACGGCGGCCTGTGCGTCGTGAGCATCATGCCAATGCCACCAAGGATGGATCCTCCGACCACCATGCCAAAAGCCACCATAAAGTTGATAAAGAGGTTTGATAGCGTCGATGCCGATATTGACGACATAAAAAAACCTCCCTCGGCGCACCTGCTTGTACTGATGGATACGACTCGGAGGGAAGATTTATGCTTCGGCCACTTCATGTCTGTGGCGTTGCGCGAACACATTCAGCGAATTGCCACTCCGTACGTCAGATAAAACGAGACACAAAGAATCACTAAAAGAACGGCCAGGAAAGCACCTGTTAGCACGACGTAGGCAGACACGGATCGAAATGTACCGTCGTTGATGCCTTTTCGTTTCACCATGTAACTGTAGGTACTGTAAATGAGCATGATCAGGCCAAACAACAAAGACGAAAAGCCAACAATTTTAATTAGGAAATCGGCTGGACGACTCAAGTCTCGGTTGAGTTCAAAGTGCAAACTCGTCGCCACCATGCCGATGCCAACGATGGAGAGGATGGTTCGAATCCCCCCAGAAAGGTTCGCTCGTTGGCAAGGTGTTGCTGGATGTATTTAGAGTCTTCGGATGGGTGGATTTTCTCGCGAATTTGCATGTTGGAACACCTGGTCTTTCGTTGTTTTGAATCAATATCATGGCATAGCATGGCCAAACCCGCCGTGAACCATTTTCGCGCCTGAACATATCATGAGCGGCCCGGTCGCGGTATAATGAATGAATAGCTATTTGTTCGGAGGTATTGTGTATGGCCAAAACCAGCAGGGAACTGCCAACAACTGAACAACCGACGATGCAACTTTGTGGGCAGTATCTGCCGGGGAAAACATTTGCGGAACCAGGAACGGGAATGTTTTGGTTCACCGGAAGTGACTTGACAGAGAAAGAGGTTGAACATCATCTGCGCTCCATACTCGGGGATGCGGCGGACGTACGGTTTTCCTCTGTGGGTACGCAGCGTGTCGATGCAAAGAACGCCGTTTCGGTGGATGAAGCGACGTTTTTTGAAGTGGTCTGTAGACTGGCCTCCAGCGTGCGGCCCTCGTTGAATTCGCTGGAGCCGTTTGGACAGCAGGTGTCTTCTGAGCTTGCTTTTTACGCGCATCTCATGAGGCTGGCAGCAGCACTTGTGGACAGCGGAGAGGTGGTGGCGTTTGCCGCTCCGCAAACCAGCGCGTGGCCGGACGTGTACGACACTTGTTTCGAGTTGGCCGCCGCGAGCGGGGAAGATGCGCTTGGCGCGTGGGGTTCGGCAGTGGGGAGCTACAGTGCGGTGTGGGCGCCGGCTTGGTCCGATCCGAAGCATCGAGCGCTGCGCAGTATGTGGATGAGCGTGGCGGAGGAACTGTTGGCCAAGCCCACACACTCTGGGCTTCGCGACTGGCGTGTGTCGCACCGCTCGTTTCTGCTGGCGGAGCTGTGGATCTGGCGCTGTGTCGACATCCTCATGCGCAAATTCGGCAAACCTAAGCTCGCTTTGCGACATGATTTGGGCTCCTCGTATCGGGTGATGTACCGCGGCGAGGAAGAGCTGCTCGACCGCTGGGTGGCGGCATTGGAAGGCCCGGACAATGCGTTTTTCGCCGACGGTTGGCTGATTTGGCGGACGCTGCGACAGGTTCTGGCGCAAAGCGGGTGGCAGAGGGAGTGGCTGACGGACAAATCCGGGAAGACGAACTACCACCTGGAGGTGGAGCTGGTCCCACCCCCGATGGACGGAGTACTGGTGGACTGGAAACTAGTGCTGTACGTCGCGCACAACGAGTGGAGCGCGAGAGCACCACTTGCGGACTGGTGGCTGCAACCGGGTCGGCGGTGGCAGATTGGACAGGAGATTTTGGAGGCGCCCGATACGTGGATTCTACCGAAGCTGCTCGAGGTCGCAGACATCGTTCCTGCATTGAAACACGCACTAGGGCAGCCTGCTGTGTCAGAATGTTCGCTGTCGCCGGAGGAAGTGTTCACATTTCTTACCGAGCAGTTGTTGCAGTTGGAGGACATCGGTGTTCCTGTACGTTACCCGGACGTATCCGCTCAATCCGTGGCGGACGTGCGCATCAAGATGCAGGTTCGGCGTACCCGTCCCAAAGTGACGTCGAGCCGCAAGGGAATGCCTGCTGAACGGTGGTTCTCGGCAGATCAACTGGTGGATTTCGACTGGACTGTGGTGCTGGGTGACGTGGAACTATCCCAGCAGGAATTTGAGCAGATGGTGGAGCGACGGACGCCGTTCGTGCAAGTGGGCGGGTCTTGGAAATTGGTTCCCATTCAGGCGGTGTTGGAGCAGATTGAGCAATTGCGGGCTGGGCGAGGAACCGAGAATCTGGGTGCGGTGGAGTTTTTGCGGTCGGTGCTGATGGCGCAGAGCGAAGGCGAGGACGGTGTCCAGGTAGACGTCGAGTTCGATGACGGGGCGGCAGATGCACGGCGCATCCTGAAGGCGTTGCTGGAGGCCCGGACGCCCACGTTGCAGCCGACGCCGGACGGGTTCCAAGGGACGCTCCGGGATTACCAGCGGTTCGGCTACTCCTGGCTCTGGCATTTGCGATCCGCAGGCTGTGGCGCGGTTCTGGCCGACGATATGGGACTTGGGAAAACCGTCCAGGTGCTCGCTTATCTGCTGCGAGTGAAGGAGACGGGAAGCGCTCGCGGTGTGCACCTACTCGTCTGTCCAACCTCGCTGGTGCAGAACTGGCGGGCAGAGATGGCCAAGTTTGCGCCGAGTTTGAAGGTGTACGTGCACCATGGGGCGGATCGGAATGTGGGATTGGAGAGTGGCCGCAGTCCGTTGGAGGTAGCGCTCGCTGAGTGCGATGTGGTCATGACCACGTATGCGACGGTCGTTCGCGACCTGGAGTTGTTGCAACCGTTGGCGTGGGACGTGGTGATTGCCGACGAAGCGCAGAACATCAAAAATCAGGACACCAAGCAAGCGCAGGCCATCTGTTCGTTGATGGGGTACCATCGGGTGGCGATGACGGGGACACCGATGGAAAACCGCCTGGAAGAGCTGTGGTCCATCCTGCAGTTTGTGAACCCCGGGTATCTAGGCAGCGCGGCGTGGTTCCGCAAGACGTTTGCGCAGCCGATTGCACAAGGCCGGGAAGGGGGGGCAGCCGCACGGCGGTTGCATCGGTTGCTGCAGCCTGTGCTCCTGCGCCGAAGCAAAATGGATCCGGCCATCCAAATGGAGTTGCCGGAGAAGTGGGAGTACACACAGTACGCGGGATTGACCACTGAACAGGCGGCGTTGTACCAGGCAATTGTAAACCAGTTGTTCGTGGAATTGCCGAGCGAGGGGATGTCCAGACGTGGGCAAATTCTCGCGTCGCTGGTACGGCTCAAGCAGGTCTGTGATCACCCCTGCCTGATTCAGGGCGGGCGGACAGGGCCGGACAGATCCGGGAAGTTGAAACTGCTGCTCGATTTGTTGGAATCTGTGGTGAGTGAAGGCGAAGCGGCGCTGGTGTTTACACAGTTCCGGGAGATGGGATCCATTCTGTGCAGCGCTTTGGAAGAGCGGTTTGGCTGGCGGCCCGGGTTCTTGCACGGCGGCCTGAGTGCGAGCGAGCGTGGCGAGTTGGTCGAGCGTTTTCAGTCTGGGCAAGATCCGTCACCTGTCCTCGTGTTGTCGCTCAAGGCGGGCGGTGTGGGGTTGAATCTCACACGGGCCAACCACGTCTTCCACTACGACCGGTGGTGGAATCCGGCTGTGGAAGATCAGGCGACCGATCGCGCATTTCGCATTGGACAGGTACGGGACGTTCAGGTTCATAAGCTCGTCTGTCCGGGTACCTTGGAAGAGCGCATTGATGCTTTGATTCAGTCGAAGCGAAGTCTGTCGTCCGCGGTTGTCGGTCGGTCGGAAAGTTGGATTACAGAGCTGGACAACGATGCGCTGCAATCTCTGTTTGCGCTAGATTTGCAAGCTGCGTTGGAGGACGATGAATGGCGAAGCGAAAAGTGAACAAGGCAAGTATGGTTGAGTCACATTGGAAAGTGTTGTTTGACAAGGCCGAGAGCAGTCGGCTGCGGCGCGCAAAAGTCACGGCGAAGCAAGGTGTTGTCAAAGGTGTCACAGTTTCTGATAAGGTGATTGTGGCAACAGTGAAATTGGGTAGGACCGGGAATTTTCGCGTGCAGGTTCCGGCCGTGGACTGGTGGGCAACGTTTTTGGACGAGGTTGCGATATGGTTGTCGCGGCGTCCGGATTGGCTGGCTGCGTTGTACGCCAAGACGTGGAACGACGAGTTTCTGGAGTTCGTGACGCAGGCGGGATTGTCGCTGTTTCCACAGCCATCGACGGTCGACGAGTGGATTTCCGGCGTGCGTTGCACCTGTTCCGACCGTGAACCGCTGTGCCCACACGTTCTTACGCTGGTGTACCATTTGGTGTGGGAAATGCAAAGTAATCCACTTGCAGCGTTTACATACGTCGGCCTCGATGTGGAGAAACTGCTGTCCAGCGCAAAAGCCCACAGCGTTGTTGCGGCGAGGGCGTTGTTTGGGCGAATAACGACACCTCCCGCGCTGCAGGTCAACCTTTCCTGGCAGCAAGAGGAAGACATCTGCCTCGGCAGAGCGGAGACAGAGACAAAACCTGTACTGAGGCACCGAATTGCACCCGAAGTCCTACTCAACCCTTGGACGACGTGGAAGAAAACTTACATGACGTGGGAGTGAGGTGTGGGAGGCTCTGTTTCCGTATCTACTTCCCCCGCTTGTTCTTCCGATGATGCCAGTGCCTGTCGCCCAGCCATCCCCAGCAGTGCGCCCAGTAGTACAATGGTGAGTACGAATGCGAATCCCATTTTGGGAACCTCCCTTGTGTTTCCTCTTCATACTATATAGACGCCTGTCAAGTAAAAACGTTTCAATGAGAACAAAAATGAATTTCAGTTCAGTGATTTGATAAAACGCAAGCGACATATAGTCGTGCTGAGTCTATATATCAGAATATTTATAATTTGTCAAATGCATAGCAAAATGCTCAGTTAGAAAATCTGACCCAGAATGCCCAGACATTTCATGCGAACATATGTTTGTTTTTTCGGTGTGAGAGCATATAATGTGTAACAAAAAGCGAACATGTGTTCTTAGGAAGCCGGTGAAGGAGATGCGCTTTACACTCTACGGAGAAGCCGAAGGGGTGCTCGGAAGTGCCAAAGAGACGCATTGGGCGACGGTTGTCCAGGGTGTCGTGACCGATGCTTCCGTCTCCGCGCGTACTCAGGGTGTGCTTCCCGGCATTTCAGCAAAGGCGGCAAAAGCGTTGGTTCCAGGGATTGCGCTGGAAGACGAGCCAGAGGAACCCACTTCGGTCATGCAAGCGGTTTGGGAGCGTTTATGGGTCACTTCTCCATGGCTGGAAACCGTGGGGAAACGGGCGTTTCTGTTGCAAATTCCCGGACGTACTCCGCCGCTCCGTGAAGTCCGCAATCTGCTTTTGTCTCTCGAAGAACGATTGTCTGAACAGCAGCGGATTCGCGCTGGTTTAGCGGAAAACCCATTTTTGGCGAGAGCGCTGGTGGAATGGAGCCGATTGGAGCGGGTTCCGGCGGCGCTGTATTACAAAGTGGGTAGGCAACAGTGGCTGTTGTCTCCGTCCCTGGCTGCATGGCTCCGGGATGGGGGGCCATATGCAGGTCCATTTGGCACCTGGGTGCACAACCTTCCGTTGGCGGCACTGTGGACGCTGCCAGCGGAGATCAAGGACGCGTTGCTAAAGCTAGGGGTTTCACGGCTGGGGCAGCTCAAACAAATTTCGAAGACGCATCTGTTTCGGCACTTTGGCAAAGAGGTACTGTTTTGGCTTCGACTGCTCGACCAGGAGCCGGGCGGAACCGTACGGGTAAATTACCCGCCTGTGCAACGAAAAAAAGTTTGGATTGCGCCGTTGGGGGAGCAGATGGAAGTGTCTCACCTGGAAGAACTGATGCTATCTCTGACTGGAGAACTCGCAGTGGAGTTGGAGAAGGCGGCTTGTGGCGCCTTGAATGTTCGCATGGATTGGGAAAGCGATGTAGCCGAGGATTTCTTCGAAAGAGTCACCAAGAAACCTGCGTATACCGCGGAGGCGCTGCAAGCCGCACTGTGGCCAGGGCTGGATGCATTTCGTGGTTCGGCACTTCGGCGGTTGGAAGTATCCGTGGCTGACATTCGACCTCTGCAGTCGATTCAATCCTCGTTTGCCATTAAAAACGGTGCGTTTGTGCCGTCTGAAGAAGTGTCGCGAAACGAATTGAGCCGACTCCTGTACCACGTCAATCGGAAATTCCCGAAAGGACTGCAAGTGGGTTTACACCCCACCTTTCGAGAACTTCGATTAAAGGCCGTGCTCGAGGACGCACACCACGGGGGCTAAGCAAATGTTTGTTCATCTTCACTGTCACTCACCGTTTTCGTTTTTAGATGGGGCGTCTTCCTTAGAATCCCTCGTGGCTCGAGCTAAACTGTACGGGATGTCTGCGTTGGCCCTGACGGATCACAACACCATCGCAGGTTTGCCGGAGTTTCACAAGTGGGCGTCTGTCTACGGAATCAAGCCGATTTCCGGGGCTGAGATTACCCTTGATGATGAAACACATCTAACGTTGTTGGCAGAAAATCGAACGGGATATGCAAACCTCTGCAGGTTATTGACGTCGGCCCACGCAGGCGAAGGTGGCAGACTGGCGCCGCGCGTTTCGGAAACGGCGTTGTTTGAACACAGGGATGGACTGATAGTCCTCTCCGGCTGTCGCAAAAGCAAGATTGCAAGACATCTGCTCAGCGGCGACAACGAGGCTGCGGCAGAGGTGGCCAGGCGGTATCGAGCGGTGTTTGAAGATGCGTTTTTTCTGGAAGTCCAGGCCGACGGATACCCTTCGTCGGAGGGCTTACAACGACAGCTAGTGGGGCTGTCGGAACACCTCGGTATTCCGCTCGTCGCAACGGGCAACGTGCACTACGACCAACCGGACAAATTCCCGGTGCATGACATCCTCTCCTGTATTCGACTGAAGTGTGACATCCACACGCCGCATGCAGATAGGCCGTTCAATCACACGCGCTGGCTGTTTGACGAATCGGAAGCAAAGCGGCGCTTCGCCCGGTTGCCAACGGCGGCGCTGACGAATACGCTTCGTATTGCAGAGCGCTGCGAGGTCGTATTGCGTTTGCATGATCCTCTGTTCCCGGCGTACCCACTCCCATCTTCTGAACGCAACGCTGCATCCTATTTGCGCACACTGGTGTATCAAGGTGCCCGAGAGCGGTATGGAAACGTGGATAGACATTTACAAAACCGCCTGGAACATGAATTATCCATTATTGAACAATTGGGTTACGTCGATTACTTTTTAGTCGTCTGGGACATCGTTCACTACGCGCGCCGTCACCGTATCCGCTGTGCCGGTCGGGGCTCTGCGGCGGATTCCGCCGTCGCCTACTGCCTCTATATCACCGATGTGGACGCTGCCGGACGCGGTCTGTTGTTTGAGCGGTTTATGAGTCTCGAGCGAGCGGAAAAGCCGGACATCGACATCGACTTTGACAGCCGCCGCCGCGATGAAGTGATTCAGTACGTCTATCAAAAATACGGGGAACGCCACGTTGCGCGTGTTGCCACGTATCAGACGTTTCGCGGGCGTTCCGCCATCCGCGACATTGGAGGAGCGCTGGGTTTACCCGACGCGGTGATTGATTTACTGGCCAAGCGAGTGCCGTGGATGACACATGCGGACAGGTTAGAGCAAGTGTTTGACTCCGTTCCGGAGCTAAAAGAAATCTCGCGATACCAGCGTCAACTCCAGTGGTTGTGGAAACTATCCGCACAGGTCGCCGGATTCCCTCGGCACTTTGGTATGCACGTTGGCGGATTAGTCATCAGCCGCCGCCCCTTGTTGGAGACCACGTCTTTGCAGCCGTCTGCCAAAGGGGAGTGGATGACGCCCTTTGACAAGGACGGCGCGGAAGAGGTGGGGCTGGTCAAACTGGATCTGCTGTCGCTACGGACCATGTCGGCGGTGGAAAACGCGATTGTATTGCGGGAGCGGCAAGGTCACGCTCTGAATTACGACCAACTGCCGCTGGACGATGAGGCTACGTTTGCGATGCTCGGTACCGGTCACACGATTGGCGTTTTTCAGCTGGAAAGTCCCGCTCAGCGCGCATTGCAAGCGAGGCTGAAACCGGAAGGGCTGGAGGACATTGTGGCGAGTGTGGCATTGATTCGCCCAGGTCCCATCAAGGGCAATATGGTGGATCCGTTCCTGTTACGCCGCCGTGGTGAAGCGCCGATTTCCTACTTGCACCCGAAACTCGAGCCGATTCTCGGCAAAACGTACGGCGTGGTACTGTTTCAGGAACAGGTGATTGAAATTGCGACTTCTATTGCAAACTTCACACCAGGGGAAGCGGATCAGTTGCGGCGGGTCATGAGCCGGGCGAGATCCGGCGCGGAGATGGAGAAAATCGGCCAACACTTTCTCGAAAAGGCGAGTGCAGCCGGGGTTGCCCCGGACGTGGCGGAAACGATTTTTTCCTACATCCAGGGATATGCCAGCTACGGGTTTTGCGAGGCACATGCCGCCGCGTTCGCTACGACGGCGTACAAGACGGCCTATTTAGTACAACATTACCCAGCCGAGTTTTACGCCTCGATTTTGAACCAGTACCCCATGGGCTACTACCCTGTTCACGTGATTTGCGCGGAAGCGCGCCGCCGCGGCATTGAAGTGCGAGGCGTAGACGTGAACCGCAGTGAATGGCAATGCGTGGTGGAGGAGCCCGGCGCCATACGCCTTGGATTTTGTCGGGTCAAGGGATTTCGTGAATCTGTTGCGATATCGCTCTGTGAGGAGCGCGAACGCCAAGGGGCGTACACTTCTATTCTCGATTGTCTGCAGCGCGTCCCAGCACTCGATAGGCTGCTGGCAGAACGGCTGATCCGGATTGGCGCGTTCGACGGTGTATCCACCTCGAGACGGCGGGCACTGTGGGAGCTTCCAGACTGGATGGCGCTTCGGTCGATGCCTTCGTTGCCGCTGTTAGCGGCGGGCCAAGGGGATTTTGGGGACGCTTCGGAATTGCCTGAGGGCGACTTTCCTCTTGCGGCTAAGCTTGGTGATGAATACAATTTAGTCGGCGTTGGGATCTCTGGCCACTGGATGGAGCTGTTTCGTCCGTACCTGAACGTCTCTGGATATCGGACGGCTGCTCAAGTGGAAGCGTGTCCGGATGGCGAAGTGCTGTGTACGGCTGGACTGGTGGTTCGCCCGCATCGCCCGCCGACCAAAAGTGGGAAAACAGTCGTCTTTTTTACATTGGAAGATGAGACTGGATTTGTGGATGCTACGATGTTCGAGTCGGTGTATCACGAAAGCGGCGCAGTATTGTTTACCCCTTTCGGTCGCTTCGTCGGCGTCGAGGGCACGGTACAACGACGTGGCGGGAGTCGCCCTCAACTTGTGGTGTCCAAAGTCTGGTCGCTGTCCACCCGAGGGTAGGCCGTCATTTGCGGGACGACCGAATCGCGGCAAAATGGGGATTGGGTTGAGTCGGAGGTAGCGCGATTACGCGGCACCAGACTTTCGAGATTTCCACAGTCTACCTCGAGGCGTTTAACCTGTCTGACTGGGACGTGTTGAACGCTTTGGATGCCGCCAGTCGACGAGGTGTGACGGTAGAAGTGCTGCTGGATCCCCGCCAATCGCAAAATGTGTCGGCTGCCAACCGTCCGCGCGACGCAGGTGCCATCGTTCGTTTTACAAGCCGTACGAGAATGAATGGATGCACGCCAAAATTCTCGACGTTGACCATGGGAAACGTTTATGATTGGCAGCACGAATTTCAGCCACCAAGCTTACACATACAACCACAAAGAAGACATTGAACTACACGGGTATCCGGCGTTCGACCAATCTTTCAAACGCGACCTCACTTACAAATTGAACGCGGCACGGATTATCCCGCGCATCATAAGCACGCAACCAGCTCCACGAGCTTGGAAGGTGACTGAGGTACCTTTTGTGGGTTGGTCGTACAGTGAAACAGAGGCAGGTGTAGGACTTATCAACTTGCGAATGCCATTTCTGTGGGAAGTCAAGCTGGCAGACAAGATGCACACGTGGTGGGACGTGTCTCCAACGTTGAACGCTCTGATGATTACCTTGGCCCTCTGGACCCCCGTCGTGATGACGGGGTTGATTGCATTGGCTGCCACCGGCTTCGCGGTGCCAGTGGGACAACTTCGCTGGACCATGACGCACGGTTTACTCTCGGTTTGTTCGGCAGTCGTGGCGCGCATCCTGAACGAACCGTTGTCCGTTCAAGTGGCGCGACCTCGACCGTTTGAAGTCCTGGGCTTTGCTTCGCTCACGGAACATTCTCGAGGAAACGGATTCCCGAGTAACCATGCGACAGGTGCTTTTGCCTTGGCGATAGGTATGGCTGGGGTACCCAACTACTTTCCGATTTTGTTCGCGCTTGCCCTTCTCCTCGCAATCGCCCGTGTGTACACGGGACTGCACTTCGTGACGGACGTTGTGGCTGGCGCTTTGCACGGGACGGCAGTGTCCTGTTTGATGCTTTTTACGTTTCACGGCATCCTGTCGTCTTTCTAAATCCAGCAAATCGGACCGGCCGAACAGCATCAACGTAGCCTGGTTCGGTTACGTTATAGGATGAGCGATTTACAAAATTCTACGAGAATGGTCTAGCATTCATCGATAATGTGTTTCATTTCGTCCTGAAACACTACGGGAACCGAATGGGAGGAGCAGGGGCTTGCATATACAGCGAATGGTCGCAACGGCATGGGCCAGTTTCTCACTAGTCTGTGCCTCCTTTGCGCCAGTGGCATCCGCGCAATCCACATTTGAGGTCACGCTGCGGGACGGGAGCATTCAGCCCACACAAATCTCTGTTCGCAAAGGCGACAAAGTCACCATTCACGTCACCAACGCCGGAGCGAATGTGCACAACTTTGTCATTCGTGACTTCTACGTTTTCTCCAACAACCTTCAATCCGGCGAGGATGTCACCGTCGGTTTTACCCCCGACAAAACGGGCCGATTCCCCTTTTACTCTGACAAAGCCGGCAGACCGGAATCAGGCATGAGGGGGACGCTCACTGTGCGCTAACCTCAGGAACAGCGCTGTCGTATTCTTCGGGAAACCGCGCTACAATGAGAACAGGACGTTTGTGGAGATTGCGGGAGGGCGTGGCGTTATGGAGATGAGCATCTCGGCACATTGGCAAGGAAAGCGGCAGTTTGTGGCACAAGGGGCCTCGGGACACCAGGTGACGATGGACGCAAAGCCAGACGTCGGCGGGGAAGACAAAGGAAGCCGACCGATGGAGTTGTTGTTGATGGGGTTGGCCGGCTGTACCGGTATTGACGTGACGATGATTCTGGAAAAAATGCGACAACGGCTGGAACGATTCAGCATTGAAGCGGTCGGTAAACGGCGGGAGGAGTATCCGCAGGCGTTTACAGAGATTCACCTCACCTACCGAATGGATGGCGATGTGGACGCAGACAAGGCGTGGCGCGCGATTGTTCTCAGCGAGGAAAAGTACTGTTCCGCGTCTGCGTCATTAAACGCCACCATTGTTCCGCATCTTGTCCTGAACGGTACAGAAGTTCCCTCAACCGCAAACGAAAGCGGCGCAAAAGCGTGATCTGCGCCGCAACGCTGGCTTTACCCGGAGACCCACCGTAGCACTTTGGGGATCAACCTGGCGGCCACTGCAATTGTCGTCCCCCAATCAGGTGATAGTGCAGATGGGGGACGGTCTGTTGACCGTGCAATCCAATGTTTGTGACCAATCGATAGCCGTCGTTCGCGATACCTAAATCTTCAGCCACTTTTTGCGCTGCCAAATGCAGTCGACCCACCAGGGCCGCGTCTTCCGGCTGAATGTGATGTGCGGACGCGATATGCTTTTTTGGAATCAGCAACACGTGCACGGGTGCCTGCGGGCGAATGTCGTGGAAAGCCAGGACGTCGTCTGTCTCATATACCTTGTTGCTGGGGACCTCGCCAGCGACAATCTTGCAAAAAATGCAATCGGACACATTCACCACTCCTTCTGCTTGTAGTTTACCACGTCTCCACAGTACATTCATTCCAAGGCGCATCATACTTTATCAATGAAAAGAGGGAACGAGAATGCCAGATATCTTTTATTACCAGGACCGATTTTTGGCGCCTGGGGAGACCCCAGTCCCTATCGAGGAGCGAGGACACCAGTTTGGCGACGGGGTGTACGAGGTGGTACGGGTGTACGGTGGACGCCCATTTTTGCTGGACTGGCACTTGGATCGCTTTGAACGGAGCCTGTCCGTACTGGAGATGGCCAATCCATTCTCTCGTCAGGAGTGGGTGACGCTGATTACAGAGGCCATCCGCCGCAGTGGATTCGCGGAAGCTCAAGTGTACTGGCAGGTGACCCGTGGTATTGCGCCCCGCCTACATACCTTTCCCGCCTCGCCGACGGTTGCGAGCTTAACCGTTCATTCGGCCTCCCCTAAACACAAACCTTCGGGTGAGACTCAGTTGCTCGCATTACCTGATGATCGTTGGGCGAACGCGTACGTGAAGAGCATTAATTTATTGCCAAACGTGGTGGCGAAGGAAAATGCCCATCGAGCGGGCGCGGTGGAAGCACTGTATGTGCGAAGCGGGGTGATTACGGAAGGTGCAGGCAGTAACGCTTTCTTCGTACGCGACGGCAAACTCTATACAGCGCCCGCCAACCGCTTTATTTTAGGCGGAATCACCCGGCGTTTCGTAATTGAATTGGCGCGGCTCGCGAACATCCCTGTGGTGGAGCAAGCCATCTCGCTGGACGACTTGGAGACCGTGGAAGAAGTCTTTATGACGAGCAGCACACAGGAGATCCTGCCTGTTCAGTCCATTGTGGTATCAAGAAATCACTTCCGCCAGCTGCACGCGCTACCGGAAGCCGCACCAGAGCACCTGGTTTGCGAACCGGATGAGTTGTTGACATTGTGGCGTACGAACACCGTACCGGGGAAACTGACAGAACGTTTAGATACTGCCTTTCAGGAATTCATCGAGGAATTTCGGAAACACGGAGTTACGCTCCCTGGGGACATACCCTTAAAAACATCTCAGCAATTTTCAAAATAGCCACCAAATACGGGTTCAGCACACACCAAGGATGTGTGCTGAACCATTCCAAAAAGGAAAGTGAAAAACGTAAGCAACATCTCGTCGCGTTAAACCACTCACGTCTTTCGCGGAATTTTTCAAATCGCTCGTGATTCAAAAAATGAAGGTCTGTTCAGTCACTGAAGAATTTGGTATGATAGTATATGAAAATCTACCGACCGGTCGGTACTGACCGGGTGCGAGGAGGATTGGCAAGTGGCGCGACAAATCCGCAAGGCGGGTGTCATTGGTGCTGGCGTGATGGGGGCAGCGATTGCTGCACATCTGGCCAACGTCGGAATTCCCGTCGTTTTGTTGGACATTGTTCCAAACGAACTCACACCAGACGAGGCGAAAAAGGGCCTGACCCTGGACACAAAGTCTGTTCGCAACCGGGTCGCTGCCAAGGGACTGGAAGCCGCCCGGCGTGCCAAGCCGGCATCGTTCTATTCGCCGGCAGATGCTGAGCTCATTGAAATCGGAAACCTAGAAGATGACCTTCACAAGTTGAAAGACTGTGATTGGGTAGTCGAAGTCGTTGTCGAGAACTTGGCTGTGAAACAACAGCTGTTTGCCAAACTCGAGAATGTCGTCCACCCGGATGCCATTGTCAGTTCGAACACGTCGGGCATCTCCATCGCTGAGATGGTCAAGGACCGCAGCGCGTCGTTTCGCAAGCGCTTTCTCGGCACTCACTTTTTCAACCCTCCGCGCTATATGAAGTTGCTTGAGATCATCCCCGGGCCGGACACGGACGGTGAGATTCTCGCCTTCATGCGGTCGTTTGGAGAACGGGTCCTCGGCAAAGGGGTCGTATTTGCCAAAGATACACCCAATTTCATTGCAAATCGCATCGGCACGTACGGGTTGTTGGTGACGCTGCAGGCGATGGAGAAGTATGGACTTGGCGTTGACGAAGTCGACGTCATCACTGGGCCGGCCATGGGACGTCCG
The DNA here is from genome assembly GCA_963788285.1 of uncultured Alicyclobacillaceae bacterium. Lineage (GTDB taxonomy): Bacteria > Bacillota > Bacilli > Alicyclobacillales > Alicyclobacillaceae > Alicyclobacillus_A. The sequence goes on along the minus strand of CAWBGB010000008.1, from coordinate 100,450 downwards.
AAGAGTGCGACGTTTCGGACGCTGGATCTCGTGGGCTTGGACACGTTTGTTCACGTGGCGAAGAACGTACAGGCCTCTGTCCGCGACGAGACGGAAAAAGCCGCGTTTCGGGTGCCAGAGTACATCGAAAAGATGGTTGAAAACCGTTGGCTTGGAGAGAAGACCGGACAAGGCTTCTTCCGCCGCGTGAAGACTGAGGAAGGCAAGGATATTCTTGCGCTCGACTTGTCCACGTTGGAATACCGTCCGCGCAGAAAGCTGAAATCCCCTTCGCTCGACGCTGCGAAGGCGGCCTCAGGTGCAGGTCGCAAAATCAAGGCACTGATCAGCGGAAAAGATCTGGCCTCGCAATTCGCATGGGAAATTCTTAAGAAAGTGTTGCTCTACACCGCAGAGAAGCAAGGAGAAATTGCAGACGACATTGTTGCGGTGGACAACGCCATGAAGTGGGGCTTCAACTGGGAACTCGGACCGTACGAGACGTGGGACGCGATTGGCGTTGCAGAGTCCGTGGAACGCATGCGCGCAGAGGGTGAGACCATCCCAGCGTTTGTGGAGACGTTGCTTAGCTCCGGTAAGACATCGTTCTACGAGCGCCGGAACGGGGAAGTTCCGCGTTTCTACGTCGGCAGTGGCGAGTTCCGTGTCGTGGAGGAACCCAAAGAGTACATTTCCCTCGCTCGCCTCAAAGAACAAGGCAAAGTGGTACGAAAGAATTCTGGCGCGAGCTTGATTGACATTGGCGACGGTGTGGCTTGTCTGGAAATTCACTCCTTGAAGCAGGCACTGGGTGTCGATGTCATTCAGATGATGGACTTTGCCGCACAAGAAGTGTCTGCAAACTGGGATGCGTTGGTGATTGCGGCAGAGGCCAAGAACTTCTGCGTCGGTGCGAACTTGGCACTGATGCTCATGGAAGCACAGGACGAAAACTGGGATGAGATCAACCACATCGTGAAGCAGACCCAGTACACGTTCTTAAAGCTCAAGTACCTCGATAAGCCTGTGGTGACCGCGCCGTATGCGATGGCTCTGGGTGGCGGACTGGAGGTCGCCTTTGCCGGAGACCGAATCCAGGCGGCGGCGGAAAGTTACCTCGGTCTTGTCGAAGTGGGCGTCGGTTTGATTCCAGGGGGTGGTGGCAACAAAGAGTTGCTCATCCGGATGGTTGAACACGTGCCGCAGAACATCGAGGAACGACTGGATCAATTTGTACGAAAGGCATTTGAAAACATCGCTCTCGCAAAAGTGTCCACCAGCGCAAAGGACGCCAAGGAACTCGGATATCTGCGTGATTCCGATGGTATCAGCGTGAATCGAGACTTCCTTCTCTACGACGCGAAACAGGTAGCGCTCGGAATGGCGAAGTCCGGTTACGTGCGTAAGCATCCGAAGAAGGTACCGGTGATTGGCCAAGCGGGCGCCGCGATGCTGAAGATGGGCGTCTACGGCATGAAGTTGAGCGGTTACATCTCTGAACACGACGAAAAAATTGCGAATCATTTGATTCGCGTTCTGACGGGTGGATCCGTACCGCGTGGTACGCTCGTGACGGAGGAGTACTTGTTGGACCTGGAGCGCGAAGCATTCCTCAGCTTGATTGGAGAACCGAAGACGCAGCAGCGCATGCAGTATATGCTCACCGCCGGTAAGCCGTTGCGCAACTAGTCCGTTAGCGGATAGACCGTCATTCAGGGCGCTTCCTTGCATGAGTAGTGCCATGAGAATTCTATCAAAGCGCCATGAGTGACATGACTGGACGGTAGCAACTATTTTCAGGGTAGGAGGGAAGATCTCGTGAGAGAAGCAGTGATTGTCGCCGGCGTACGAACACCCATCGGAAAAGCTCCGAAAGGCACACTTCGCAATACTCGCCCGGACGACTTAGGCGCATTGGTGGTTTCGGAGCTATTGAAGCGGGCGCCGCAGGTATCGCCGGAGGACGTGGAAGACGTGTTGATGGGATGTGCAATCCCCGAGGCGGAACAGGGCATGAACGTGGCTCGTATCATCGCTCTGCGAGCAGGCCTCCCGAACACCGTACCTGGGGTGACAGTGAACCGGTTTTGTTCTTCCGGGCTGCAGACGATTGCCATGGCCGCGCAGCAGGTCATGACTGGAATGGTCGATGTGGTCATTGCAGGTGGGGTGGAGACCATGAGTCTCCTCCCGATGGGGGGGTACAACCTGTCTCCCAATCCGACGCTGGCGGAGACGTTCCCTGAAGTGTACATGTCCATGGGACATACCGCTGAACAGGTTGCAAGTCGCTTCGGTATCAGTCGCGAAGATCAGGATGCCTTCGCCCTTCGCAGCCATCAACGTGCTGCGGCTGCCATTGAGGCCGGCAAGTTCAACGACGAAATTGTACCCGTACCGGTGAAACAGACGTACATCGACGACAACAACAAGCTGGTCCACAAAGAGTTTGTGTTTGACACCGACGAAGGTGTGCGCCGGGACACGTCCATGGAAGCGTTGGCGAAGCTGCGGCCGGCATTTCGTGTCAACGGTACCGTGACTGCGGGCAACTCGTCTCAGACCAGCGATGGGGCGGCTGCCGTGTTGGTCATGTCTGCAGATAGGGCGCGCGAATACGGGCTCAAGCCGTTGGCAGCCTTCCGTTCCTTTGCTGTCGCAGGGGTGGATCCCGACATCATGGGCGTAGGTCCTGTGGCTGCTGTTCCGAAAGCGCTCAAGCTTGCGGGACTTTCGCTGTCTGACATCGACCTAATTGAGCTCAATGAAGCGTTTGCCTCGCAAGCGCTGCATGTAATTCGCACCTTGGAGATGGACGAAAACAAGGTCAACGTCAACGGGGGCGCGATTGCACTCGGACATCCCTTAGGCTGTACGGGCGCTCGGTTGACGGTGTCCATTCTGAATGAACTACAGCGCACAAACGGTCGTTACGGCCTCGTCACCATGTGTATCGGCGGCGGAATGGGCGCTGCTGGCGTCTTTGAACGCATATCCTGACATCCAGCCTGTACGCAGGCGCAGAGGAGGAACTACTGATGAGCATGATTGAACAACAACTCACCAAGGGTGGAGCGTTTCTGATTGAGGAGACCACGCCGGAGCGCGTGTTTACCCCCGAAGACTTCACCAAGGAACACCAGATGATTGCGGAAACCACGCGCCAGTTCGTCGAGGGCGAAGTGCTCCCGAACCAGGAGAGGTTGGAGCACCAGGACTGGGAGCTTACGGTTCAATTGCTCCGGAAAGCCGGCGAACTTGGTTTGTTGGCTGCAGACGTGCCGGAAGAGTACGAAGGACTCGGCGCGGACAAAGTGTCCTCGGCGCTGATTACCGAGTATCTGACGCGCGGCGGATCGTTTGCGTTAAGTCACGGCGCACACGTTGGAATTGGTTCTTTGCCGATCGTCTTTTTCGGCACTGAGGAACAGCGCAAAAAATACCTTCCGGCGCTGGCGACCGGTGAGAAAATCGCGGCATACGCGCTGACGGAACCGGGATCTGGTTCGGACGCGTTGGGCGCCAAGACCGTCGCGAAACTGTCGGACGACGGAAAATACTACATCCTTAATGGTACCAAGCAGTTCATCACGAACGCCGGGTTCGCGGATGTCTTCGTGGTTTACGCAAAAATCGATGGGGAGAAGTTCTCCGCATTCATCGTCGAGCGCGACTTCCCGGGAGTCTCCACGGGTGTGGAAGAGAAGAAGATGGGCATTAAGGCGTCTTCGACCCGCCAACTCATTCTGGAAGATGCCAAGGTGCCGGTAGAGAACCTGCTTGGCGAACCAGGCCGCGGTCACGTGATTGCCTTCAACATCCTCAACATCGGCCGCTACAAGTTGGCTGTCGGTTGCCTGGGAGGCATGAAGGCAGCGCTTGAGACGGCCGTTAAGTACGCGAAGGAACGCAAGCAGTTCCAGACTGCCATCGCGAATTTCCCGCTCATCCAACAAAAGATTGCCAACATGAACATCAAGGCGTACGTCACGGAAAGCATGTGCTACCGTTCCACTGGCGATATCGACAAACAGCTCGAATCCCTCGGTGGCAGTGCAGACGGACGCACCGTGGCGAAGGCAATTGAGGAATATGCGCTGGAATGCTCCGTGAACAAGGTGTACGCGTCAGAGGCGCTCGACTACGTCGTAGACGAGACGGTCCAGATTTTCGGTGGAGCAGGGTTCATTCAGGACTACCCAGCGGAACGGATGTACCGTGATTCCCGAATCAACCGCATCTTCGAGGGGACGAATGAAATCAACCGCTTGCTTATTCCGGACATGTTGCTGCGTAAGGCGATGAAGGGTGAATTGCCGTTGTTGCAAGCGGCTCAAGGTCTTCAGGAAGAACTGATGGGCATGCTCCCGATGGCGGACGAGTCCGAGACGCTCGGTGCGGAAAAGCATCTGCTTCGGATGGCGAAGAAAATCTTCCTGTTCGTCGGCGGTACAGCGGTTCAGAAGTACATGCAAGCGTTGAAGAACGAGCAGGAGATTCTTGCCAACCTCGCAAATATCATCATCGAAATCTACGCCATGGAGAGTGCGATTGCACGCGCCCTGAAGGCTGTGGAAGCTGGTAAGGACGCCGACAACAAACTCGACATGGTGAAGGTATACGTACCGGAGGCCATGAGTCGGATTGAAGGCTACGCCCGCGAAGTGCTGGCTTCGATGGAGGAAGGTGACGCACTGCGCACGCAATTGGCGGTGTTGCGCAAACTGACTCGGTTCCAGCCGGTGAACTCGAAGGTATTGAAACGTCAGATTGCGGCACGCGTCATCGAAGCGGAGAAATACCTCGCCTAGTCAAAGCTTATCGGGTACCGGAGCTCTGATATGCGTTTCGCTTGACCAAACCTCGAAGCAGAGACGTGTCTTCCCGGGAGACACGCCTCTGTTCGAGTACGGCGCCGGCATGCCGTGGCCCTTGCTATACCTGTTTTTGTGCTGGCTGGCTTGTTGGGCAGCTCACATGGTCAAGACGGGACCGTTGTTTCCCAAAGCACGTTGACAGCATGTCTACGGGCACCGCTATACGTTGTTCGGAGGCGTGTACCAGTCTGGAAGAATGTACACCGGAACGTTGTGTTTTACGCCAAACTCTTGGGCAAACGACAAGCTTTCGTAGTAGACGTCCACATGATTTCCCACAATCGCTCCGCCCGTATCCTCCGCAACGCGGAACCCGACGCCAGGAATGTACAGCTTGCTTCCATATGGGATCACGCGCGGATCGACCGCCACCGTGACGCCCTGTAGTGCTCTTATTCCGATGGAAGTGATGCCGTACGCTGGATCTCCCGGCCGTTTCCCGGTCGACTCGTATCCCGCAGTATAGGCGGTGATGGTGCAAAAGAGAATCTTGGTGCCTGTCGGCATCAACTTAGGCCGCTCGTCGCGAGACGCCAGGACTTCCTTCCCGTACAACACGATACGACGTAAACTGGTCTCTTTTGCTAGGGTGCTTCCTGCATATCTGAGCTGCTGACCAACCTGTAATTGTTTCGGGTTAGACACATGGTTCAGCTGCATCAGGCTCGCTACGGTGACACCTAATTTTTTGGATAACCCCCATAATGTATCGCCTGGCTGCACAGTGTATACCTGGGTCGCAACTGTTCTGAATCGAGCGACCAACGAGTCTAATTGTTGCGGTTCCGGATACATCGCGCTCGCAAAGCACATCCATGGAGTCAAGAACAAGACTACAAAGGCGGTTAACCACGACAATTCGGCGCGACGCAATCGCATCGTCTCTCCTTCTCCTCTCATCTCTATCAATGCGTTGGTATCTACCAGCATGGACGAGGAGCCGGAAAGATAAACCTCTGGTCGGCACAAAAAAACACCGCTCGCCAAGGTCCGTAGGCGGCGGTGATAGAGAGCGATGAGAGCACTTCAGCGGCCAAGCAGGAGGTCAATTTCGGAACGGTACTTGCCGCCAGGCGTCTCCAGAATCTGAGGAATCCCCTTAAGTGCCTCATGGTGGACAATGCGCCGAATCGCTTCCAGACCGAGGGAGCCTTCACCGATATTGGCGTGCCGATCCTTGTGAGACTGAAATGGCGTCTTCGAATCGTTAATATGTGCCACCTTCAGCCGGTCCAGTCCGATGACGTCGTCAAACTTCTGCAGGAACCCATCGAAGTCGTTGACGATATCGTATCCGAAGCTATAGTTGTGGCAGGTGTCAATGCACACGCCCAACTTGTCCTGGTGTTTGACCAGCGAAATGATTTCCGCGATTTGCTCCAGAGAGTTTCCGACTTTCGATCCGTCTCCCGCCATGGTCTCCAGGCAAATCGTGACCTTCTCCTCACCCGTCAGAATCCCGTTGAGCGCTTCGGCAATTCGCTTGATGGCGTACGCCTCCCCTTCACCCACGTGGCTTCCAGGGTGCATGACGATATACCGGAAGCCGAGGTATTCCACGCGCTGTATTTCTTCGGTGAGCACGGATATCCCGTATTCCCAGGTGTCTTCCTTTGGACTTGCCAAATTCACCAGGTACGACAGATGTACGACCGGGTCTTCAATTCCATGTTTTTCCATCAAGGCGAGCGCTTCGTCGCGGTTGAATTCTTCAATCGGGCGGGCCTTGCCACCTCTGTTGCTGCGTGTATAGATCATGTAGGTATTTGCATCATAAGAAATGGTTTCCTCCACGGCGGCCAGCAGACCTGTTTTTGCGATGGACACGTTGGCGCCGAGATAAATGCCTTTTTCTGTGTCATAGGTTCGCGGCGATGTCATACAGAAAGCCTCCTCATGGATGGGATACTTGTCTAGCATACCAACTTTTCAACATAGAGGAAAACCCGGTTCAAAGCCAACGCGGATGGCGCGATTCACCCGGATACCGAGCGTCGTGAGCAAGCGCTTGCGACAGAAGAAAGGGAGATGAAGGTGGACAAGGAGGAATATCCGAGAATCGGGCGGGTTCGCGTGGTGTACGGTATCATCTTTCTTGCGCTGTCTTCTCTCATTATGCGACTTGGGTATTTGCAAATTGCCCGTGGCTCCGACTTCCGCGTACAGGCCCACACCACGATGTTATCCCGCATGTCCGTGTTGCCGTCTCGTGGTTGGATCTACGACACCAACGGAGTGCTGCTGGCCTACAGCAAGCCGTCATTTTCGATTTCAATCACTCGACTCAGCTCGCACGAACAGGACTTTGACGACATCGCAAAGACCCTGGCTCCAGTACTTAGGATGACGCCGAAGAGCTTTCTCGGCTTGCTGAACAACAGCACGAACAAGAATCAATCGCAAATCGAGCTGTACGACAACGCGAACGAGCAACAGGTGACGTTTGTCCGGGAACATCAGTCAGACCTGCCAGGCGTACAGGTGGAGGTCGTCCCGCAGCGTGTTTACAAATACGGAGGCCTTGCTGGTCAGGTACTCGGCTACGTTGGCAAGCAATCGGATAGAGACAGGCCGCAGTACGCGGCCAAGCACTATGACATCCATCAACTGGTGGGAAAGGATGGTGTGGAGCTTCAATATGAAAGCCTGTTGCAGGGGCAATCTGGATATCGCATGGTGGCGATCAACACGCTCGGCATCCCCATCAGGGACTTGGGGCTTGACCCTACGCCCACGGCGGGCAACACGTTGCAGTTGACGATTGACTCGACGTTGCAGGCGTATGCACAGCAAATTGTCCTGGACACCCTGAAGGAGGTCCGTGACAAGCACCATTACAATCCCAAGGAAGCCAGCGCCGTCCTGATGAATCCGAAGGACGGATCCATCCTCGCCCTGGTCAGCTATCCGTATTACAATCCGCAGTGGTTCATGGACCAGAAAATCCTGCAGAAGCACTTGGATTACGTCTGGGATCCAGTGCTGACGCCGACACTTAACCACGTCATCGCGAGCCGCCATCCACCGGGTTCCACTGTGAAACCTGTGAACTTACTCGCCGCCCTAACACAGGGTGTGATTACGCCGAATACGACCATTTCCGATCCGGGCTACGCCATGGTCGGCACGTACAGGGCCAAGGACGATAACCTCTCTGGACACGGCCAAGTGGATCCGGTGAAGGCGTTACAGGTATCCTGCGACACGTTTTTCTACCATGTGGGGATGTGGCTTGCGGACTGGTGGGGAGGACCTCCTGCAAGTCAAACGGTCGCAGAATGGTTGTGGCGAGGGCACGTAAAAGGGTTAAACACGCTGTTTCATTGGGAGACCTTGTTTGGGTTAGGCACTAGAACGGGGATTGATCTTCCGGGAGAAGCGCTTGGATCATTCTTTCAGGACGACGCGAACAAGGGACGAGCCATCCCCTACAAGCTGGATGAGGCCATGCGAGCGATACATACCCAAGGGTATTACCAGAACAACTCTGTATTGTACGATAATGCGGCAGCGGCGATTGGCCAGATGCAAGAGTTCACGCCTATCCAACTGGCTCAGTACGTTTCTACCTTGGCGAACGGTGGCAGACGGATTCAACCCCACGTGCTGAAGACAGTCTATCCGCCGGGGGTGGACCCAGCCAAGGATGCGAAAGGTCAAATGGTGCAGCCCACAGTGCTCGGGACAATCAACATCCAGCGACAGTACTTGCACATCGTGAAGCGGGGGATGTACGACGTCGTGAATACGCCTGGCGGAACCGCGTACGGATCGTTCTATAACGCACCGTACAAAGCGGCGGGAAAGACCGGCACCGCACAAGTGGGTAGAGGAACGGAAGACACTTCGGTGTTCATGGCATACGCCCCGGCCGACAATCCAGAAGTGGCCGTTGCTGTCATGATTCCGGGGGGTGGCAGCAGCTACGACACGGCGGTGCCCATTGCTCGGCAATTGTTGGACGTTTATTTCAAGGAACACCACGCGTCGTTCTTTCCACAGCGAGAGTGGATTGAACCGACCGGTCCGCCACTGAACTGGTTTCAGATGCCAGCCTACTTGGAAACGGAAGCGGCGGTAGGTACTAGCCCAAAACCGTCAAAAAAATAGATAGATTCTGGGTTGTCGCTTGACGCTCCTCATCGTATTCCCGTACACTGAAACTGAGCGAGCGCTCAGTCGGAAGGAGGCGGGGGAGTGGGCGTACAGATTGGCAGTAGCGTGAAGGACCCGGAACGGATTCGCGAACGGCGCCAGCAAATTGTGAAAGCGGCAGTTCGCCTATTCTCGGAGAAGGGCTTTCACAAGACGACCACACGCGAAATTGCCAAGGCGAGCGGACTATCCAACGGTGCGCTCTACGAGTACGTAAACTCCAAGGAAGACATCCTGTTTCTCGTATGTCAGCACATCCACAACGAAATTGCACGGCAATTGCAAATACGCCCGGCGGATTCTGATTCAGGCGCGGTCAAACTGAGATGCGCCATCGAAGGGCTGTTTGCCGTTATGCAGCGGATGCAGGCTGATGTGCTTCTCATTTACCAAGAGGCGAAGTCGTTGCCCCGCCCATACCTACACGAGGTGCTGCGGCAGGAACAGCGCATTGTGGAGATGTTTGAGCACCTGCTGCAAGAAGGCGTGAAGGACGGGACGTTGAGGGTGCCATGTGAAAGGATTCCACTGCTCGCCCACAACATCGTGGTGATGGGACAGATGTGGGCGTTCCACCGCTGGGCGCTGAAAGATGTTTCGTTTGAACAGTTTGCAGAGCTGCAAACAGCGATGTTGATGTCAGCCAGTGGCGCGGTGGACGTGCCCGGCGAGTGACTTTACGACAGGAGGTATTCGCGACATGTCAACTTCCATGCACGACCAAACCGCTGTACAGCCCGAGAACGAACCTGTGGCAAACGCCACGAGCGTCAATTGGGCGGAGACACAGGAGAAAGAACCCTACAAACCGATCCATCCAGTTCGCTTTGTCACAGCATCCAGTCTGTTTGACGGACACGACGCTTCCATCAATATTATGCGTCGCATTCTTCAAGGGACCGGTGTGGAAGTGATTCACCTCGGGCACAACCGTTCTGTCGAAGAAATTGTAAGCGCTGCCATTCAGGAGGATGTGCACGGCATCGCTGTGAGTTCCTATCAAGGCGGCCACGTTGAGTTTTTCAAGTACATGTACGACCTGCTGCAAGAAAAAGGTGCTTCCCACATCCACATCTTCGGCGGTGGGGGCGGCGTCATTGTCCCGGAAGAAATCGCAGAGTTGGAGGCGTATGGAATCACCAAGATTTTCTCCCCGGATGACGGTCGCCGCCTCGGACTGCAGGGCATGATCAACTACATGGTGAGAACCTGTGACCGTGCCCTGGACAGCTGACGTGGAATCCGCGTTGCAGCAGTTGTCGACCCAGGCACCACAGGCCATCGCGCGACTCGTGACGTTTGTCGAGCAAGCGGGTCAGGACGGACTCGGCGGGATATAAAAACGTCATCTCCGTACTTCGCGAACGCGCCAAGCAGGTCCCAGTCGTTGGTATCACAGGGACTGGCGGCGCCGGCAAATCGTCCTTGACGGATGAATTGGTGCGGAGGTACCTGAGTGATTTTCCGGACAAGACAATAGCTATCTTTTCCATTGATCCATCGAAACAGAAAACGGGTGGCGCACTGCTCGGTGACCGCATTCGCATGAACGCCATTCACAATCCTCGCGTGTACATGCGGAGTCTGGCAACCCGGTCGGCGAGGAGCGAGCTGTCTGCAGCGACCAAGGATGCGATTCTCATCGCAAAAGCAGCCGGGTTCGACCTGATTGTCATTGAAACCAGCGGTATCGGTCAGGGGGACGCCGACGTGGTTTCTGTCTCGGACGTGTCTCTCTACGTCATGACGGCCGAGTATGGCGCACCGTCTCAGCTCGAGAAGATTGACATGCTCGACTACGCAGATCTGGTGGCCATCAACAAGTTTGACCGGCGCGGTTCCGAAGACGCGCTGCGATACGTCAAAAAGCAGGTACAGCGGAGTCGCAACGCCTTCCAGAAGAGTGCCGACGAAATGCCTGTATACGGAACGGTTGCCAGCCAATTTAACGACCCAGGCACGAATGTCCTGTACAAGGCCCTGATTGACACCGTGAATCAGAAATGCGGCACCGACTGGCAAAGCCAGCTGGAGGTAGGGAAGGCGACGGATCGGAAGCGGGCCATCATTCCCGGCGAACGCGAGCAATACTTACGGGACATCGTGAACACCGTACGCAACTACAAACAGCGGGTGGCCAAGCAGGTGTCCCTTGCGCGAAAGGCGTACCAACTGAAGGGCGCCATGAAAGTGGTTCAGGAATCCAGTTCTGGCGCGGACGTGAACCAGGTACTGGAGAAGGTGTATCAGGACACTTGGGTACAGTTGGATGCCGATGTGCAGCGCATCATTGAAGGGTGGAAGGAGAAGAAGGCGCGCTACCGCGCGGACGAGTTTGTCACCAAAATTCGCGACAAGGAAATTCGCACGTCGCTGTATACGACTTCTCTTTCCGGGACGCGCATACCCAAAGTGTGCCTGCCGGACTATGAAGACTGGGGCGAAATCGTCAAGTGGTCACTCAAGGAGAATGTCCCGGGTGAGTTCCCGTACACGGCGGGCGTGTTCCCGTTCAAGCGCACCGAGGAAGAACCAAGGCGACAATTCGCGGGAGAGGGAACGCCGGAACGGACCAATCGTCGCTTCCACTACCTTTCTCAAAACGATACTGCGAAGCGCCTCTCTACAGCGTTTGACAGTGTCACACTGTACGGCGAAGATCCGGATACGCGGCCGGACATCTACGGGAAGATTGGTGAAAGCGGCGTCAGCGTCTGCACGCTCGACGACATGAAGAAGCTCTACGCGGGTTTCGACCTGTGCGCACCGACAACGAGCGTGTCCATGACCATCAATGGACCTGCGCCGATTCTTCTCGCGATGTTTTTGAATACTGCGATAGACCAGCAAGTTGAGAAGTTTATGGAGAGTATCGGGCGTCAACCGACGCCTTCGGAGTACGAGGAAATCAAGGAGAGGACTTTGCAAACGGTTCGCGGGACCGTGCAGGCGGACATCTTGAAGGAAGATCAAGGACAGAACACGTGCATATTCTCCACCGAGTTCGCATTGCGCATGATGGGTGACATCCAGCAGTATTTCATCGACCACAAGGTCCGGAACTACTACTCCGTCAGTATCAGCGGCTACCATATCGCGGAAGCGGGCGCCAACCCGATTTCGCAATTGGCGTTCACGCTGGCCAACGCGTTTACGTACGTGGAGTATTACCTGAGTCGTGGCATGCATATCGACGACTTTGCACCGAACCTGTCGTTCTTTTTCAGCAACGGCATGGATCCGGAGTACTCGGTCATTGGCCGGGTGGCGCGGCGCATCTGGGCGATCGTGATGCGGGATAAATACGGAGCGAACGAGCGCAGCCAGAAGTTGAAGTACCACATCCAGACGTCCGGGCGGTCACTGCACGCCCAGGAGATTGACTTCAACGACATTCGAACGACGCTGCAGGCACTGATTGCTATTTACGACAACTGCAACTCGCTTCACACCAATGCCTACGACGAAGCGATTACCACGCCGACCGAAGAATCTGTGCGGCGCGCGATGGCCATCCAGATGATTATCAACCGCGAGTTTGGATTGGCGAAAAACGAAAACCCGCTACAAGGGGCATTCATCATCGAGGAATTGACCGATCTCGTGGAGGAAGCGGTGATGCAGGAGTTCTTGCGCATCAACGACCGCGGTGGTGTGCTCGGCGCGATGGAGACGCAGTATCAGCGCAGCAAGATCCAGGAGGAGTCGCTCTATTACGAAGAACTCAAGCATTCTGGGCAGTTGCCGATAATCGGCGTCAACACGTTCATCAATCCCAAGACGCTCGCATCCGACTATCAACCGCCCAAGCTGGAACTGGCACGCGCCTCGCATGAGGAAAAGCAGCAACAGATTCAAAACGTCAAACAGTTCCAGGAAGCGCACAAGGAAGCAGCACCAGCTGCCCTGAAGCGGCTGCAACAGGTTGCACAGCGCGGTGAAAACATCTTTGCTGAGCTGATGGAAACGGTGAAGGTGGCCAGCCTTGGTCAGATTACGCACGCATTGTACGAAGTCGGTGGCAAGTACCGACGCAATATGTAATCGAGCGATTTGTAAAACGGCGCCAGGTGACTCCTGGCGCCGTTTTCGTGCGCAGTACACGTGATTCAAGGCTGACTTTTCGGGCACACTACTGCGCGAAGAGCCAACTGCGCCGTTGTTGACCATACTCGGTGTGGGAAAGCAAAAGCAGACCGGAAGGAGGGACATTGTGAGACACAAGGAGCGTACGCAGCTCGGGGTGGCCTTATGCGGCGTACTACTTTGTCTAACCTCCACCATCGCCGGATTTCCACATGGGAAACACACTGTAAGCCTGGCAAACTCGGCCATTCGACTGTCGTCGGTTTGTCCGGTGGACGCCAAGACCGATACCTGTGTAGTCTTTTACAAAGGACTCACGATGGACAACCCGGTCGTGACGGTCACGAATCAGGACAAACCGACGCTTGCATCGCTGGCCGCAGGGACCAACGATGCAACGTTGCACAACGCGGCGCGAGATGGATTGCAACACGTGCTTGTGTTTTACAAACGCGCAGGTGTTGTTGATCGAACGTTCTACATTACGAATGCCGGACTTCTCTATGACCCCGTGCACAGTCGTTACTTCCGTCCGGAGTCCTCAGTGTCGGCCTTTATCTCTCAGCATCTTTGCGAAGACGAACCTGTACATTGGAGGTGGTGGTTCTGACACGTGAGCCGTTTGCAGGGCGTGCGCGTTGGCTTCTAGTCATCAGCGGGATCTTCGCGTTGTCCGTGTCGTTGTCGAATACGTTTGTCAACGTGTACCTGTGGAAAGTCGATAAGAGCTACGGCGCGATTGGCAGGTACAACCTGGCTATATACTGTGTGATCCCTGCCACATTCGTGCTGGCAGGGTGGATTGCCAACAGAGTTCACAGTGTATTGACGCTACGTACCGGCATCTGCCTACACGGCGTCTTCTATTTGACGGCTCTGATAGGCGGTACATGGATCGCTCGCTGGCCAATTCTGTTAGGTGCCATTATGGGGCTGGCGGGTGGTTTTTACTGGTGTTCGTTCAACGAGTTGAGCCTGCAGTTTACCGAGAGTGGGTCGAGAGATCGCTTCTACGGGCTTCACGGCGTCATGGGAGCTGTTGCTGGAATCGTGGCTCCACCTGTGGCTGGTTACCTGATTTCCACAGAGGACAGATGGGGTGGACTGTCCGGTTATCACTGGATCTTCGGACTGTCTCTGGCACTGTTTGTATTGGCGACGCTACTAAGCGCCAAACTTCGGGTCAGAGGGGGTGTGGGGAATCTGTCTCTCACTGTCGTACGCGAGTCGTTCCGGGTGCGACCGTGGCGAATGATTCTGTTTGGCTGTTCCGTGTATGGATTGCGTGAAGGAGTGTTCTTGTTTCTCATCGCGCTGTTGATGTACATAGCCACTGGCAGTGAACTCAAACTGGGCGAATTCGTACTTCTACAGAGCGCATTGTCGTTCGTATCCTTCTACACGGTAAGTCGGCTGGTCACGGTGCACCGACGGCTGTGGTTTCTTGGTACTGGTTCCATTTGCATGGCGTTGACCGCGCTCCTGTTCCTACTGCCCGTTCGAGCGAGTTCATTGGTGTGGTACGGTGCGTTGATTGCTGTCGCTTTGCCGCTGTTTTTGGTTCCGCTTCAGGGCTTTGTCTTCGACACCATCAGCCAGTTGCCCAACTCCAAAGAACACCATATGGAGTACATCATCATGCGGGAGGTCTTTGAAAACGTCGGCAGAGTGGTCGGAATTTCGGTGTTCATCGCGCTGGTGACAATCAGTCCCACGGCGAGAACCATTGGAACCTTTGCTGTGGTATTAGGGTTTGTACAAGTCATCACCTGGTGGTTGATTTATCTCGGGCAAAGGGAGCGAAAGCCCATGGAAAACGTAGGGCACATCTACTCGGTTCGCCGCAAGGCCAAAGGGTCGTAGATTCTGGTCACTTTCCGTCCATATCAGTCATCCTTGGGAAAGACAAAACGGGAACTTGGGCCAAGTTCCCGTTTTATATCCCTACGCAACATTTGCAGCGTATTGCAAAATCTCAGACTACTTCCGGAAGAAATCGCGATTCTTTTGAATAAACTCTTTCTCCTCTTCCGGCACAAAATCTTCCATGTAAATGGCGGAGACAGGGCAAACCGCCTCGCATGCACCGCAATCAATGCACAAATCTGGATCAATGTAGTATTGATCCTCGCCTTCGTGGATTGCGTCAACGGGGCAAGTTTCAACACAGTCAGCGGCTTTTTCGCCGATACATGGCGAGGTGATTACAAATGCCACGTAGGACTCCTCCTCAAACATGTTAAGTTACGATGCTAGAACAATGATATAACACCACATAACCCATTTCAACCACGGTGTGGACGGCAGGGGGTCTCAAGCTAGTTACGAAACGAAACCGTGCTGTTTCGATCCGCTGCGGGAGCGGCGCCTGATGAAGCCAGGCCGAGGTGCGACTCGCGCTTTGCTTCCCACCAGCGGACGGCCAACGGGCACAACTGCGTCATGGCGACAGCCAAGGCGCTGCCGGCAATCACGTCGATGCCGTAGTGGAACCGCAGGTACATGGTGGAGCAGATGATCAAGGGGACAAGCGGAGCGTATAACCACATCCACTTGCGCCGATACCGCCATACGGAGATCAGCATAACCAAGGATATACCCGTGTGAAGACTGGGGAAGCAATCTCGCTCCACCAGCACCTGGTCGTGCGTAAACACGCTTGAGATCCCACCGACGGGGTGCGCGAAGTGCACGGTGAAGATGGGGCCAATGGCCGGAACCATGATGTAGGTTAAGTAGCCAATGTAAAAGGTGGACATGGCGGTGAAAACGTATTCCACCACTGCCTTGCGGCTGTGCGTCATCATGACGAAGATGGTGCTGTAGGTCAGGACATACCAGGACATGTACGCTGCGCTGAAAAGGTCGGTCAACGGTTTGCACGTGATGTAGCTGAACCACTGCGCAGGAAGTTTTCCAAAGAATAACGCTCTGTCTATCCGCTGCAACACGATGTCGCGGTCAACCGGATTGAACACCGAGATGTAGACGTTTACAATCTTGTAAATCGCCAGCATCGTGCAGAAGGCCAGCAGCACGCGAATGAGGTAAGCCAACTTGCGCAGAAGCTGATGGTTCTGCTTGCGAAACAGCGCGAGCAAAAGAAACAGCAGCATAAACGCGCCTGTAAACAACCAGGTAATCAGGTTCTGGTACATTCCTACTACAGCATTCGCCACTTTCCAGTGGTAATCGCTGATACCGATAATCTCATCTAACCTCTTCGCAAATGCGAAGAAGACCGCTATCGCCAGAGCGGAAACGGCGATACCGAGTATTTCGTACAATTCCAGTCTATATATGGACTGTACGCAATGACGAACCTAACGCAGCCGCATGGTGACCTCCTCTTGTATGTATGGAGTGTGTTCATTTTCATCCAATATCGCCCCGAACGCTCAAACTCGTCCAAACAGGATTGTAAATCGTTTGTGCACCGCCGAAAAGTCGTTGCAGCCGCACCTTCCAGTCTACCCGCGTTTACAAAAACTCCAGTCGTACTGATGACCAAAAGTTTCGCAGCGCCACCATCAGATGACGCAAGAATCATCTACTGTACACAGGCGGCCGGGAGCGGGTCGTTACTCGCCGTGAACACATCGGTCCATATGCTCATAGAATGACGTGTGGCGTAGCCGGCACGGTGCTCACCCGCCCGAGAGGGTGTTTATATAGGGGAATCTGGGTTCGCCCGCCTTGTCTCGGGGTAGGGCGGTAGGACCCACCTCCTCCCCAGATAAAGGATGATATCGTGTTTCTTGAGTGTGAAAATACTTTCTCTGTTCAGACCGCATACGGAGCACTATCCCACCATATGAATGGAAAAAAAGAGAAAGAAGGGATTTCGTTGTTCCAATGTCCAGTGTGCGGAGAGTTGATGGAAGCGCTCACCAATGTCCACTGCGTCGCACGCCATCAAACAACGAAACAGGAATTGATTGCGCGTCACGGTGCACCAAAGTACGTCGCCCCTCGCATTGACAGTGAGGTGCAACGGTGGATCCGTGACGCGCAAGTCATTACCAAGCTTGATTTCGAGCTTGCGCAGGCCGCCGCCCGCACGATGTTGCGGCGCCGAACCTCTAACGCGTAGAACCAGAGACACAGCGCTGTTCTAGGCAGGCGTTTTACAAAAATGATATGGAAGTGATACGCAACCTAGCTTAGCGCCGTATTTAAAAACGCTAACGTTGATAAACAAGCCTCGAATCGATCATACTGAATTGTAAATGAAAAGAGGCACCTTGCCTCTTTTCTGTGTGATAGCGACCGTGTGTCGTACATTGCCCACTCGTGGGAAAAGGATTGGGGTGCCTGGTTTGGCCAATTTCGTAACGCATACAGAGGGGCGGTTTTCCGTTCACGTACTTGCGACGGACAAGTTTCGTACACGCCATCTCGCGTTGAAGCTTTCACGTCCTGTCCAACGGGAGACGGTCACTGAAAGTGCAATGCTGCCGTACCTGTGGATGGAGGGTACCGCGCAGCACCCGTCTGCATTGGAAATCACGCGCTACGCGGATAAATTGTTTGGCTCCTCTGTTCGCACCTTTATCAACAAAAGAGGAAATCGACACGTGCTTGAAGTGCAGGCAAGTGCTCCTGAAGAAGGCACTGTGACCGGTGCCAAAGAGGTGATTGACAAACTGGAGGACTTGTTGCTGCAAATCGCTTCGGATCCTGCGCTGGGCGACCGCGGCTTTTTGTCCGAGAACGTGGAGCGCGAACGGGTTCTGCACGAGCGGCGGATCCAAAGTGTGTTCGACGACAAAATTACATACGCCATGGAGCGTTGCCTGGAGGAGATGTGCCAGGGACAGCCGGAAGGTCTGGCGCGCCTTGGGTATCTCGAGGATCTGCGAAAAGTCGACAAGGATAGGCTGTGGGATGTGTACCAGGAGCTCCTTGCTACGTCAGACGTCCACGTGTACGTCGTGGGGCACGTGCAGGACGTGCAGGCGACTTTGCAGCGCATGATGGGGAAGCTTCACCAGGCGTTTGGACAAGGCAATGCGCCCAACACGAGCCCGGTCCGCGCGCTCGCAACCCGACACGGTGAAACCAGAGAAGTCGTGGAGTCCCAGTCTGTGCAACAAGGAAAGCTAAACCTTGGGTTCCGCACAGGGGTATCCTACGGCGATGCCGAGTACTTACCTTTACTCGTCGCGAACGGCATACTCGGGGGTTTTCCTCACTCCAAGCTATTCATGAACGTTCGCGAAAAGGCCAGCTTGGCGTATTACGCCTCCAGTCGCCTGGACGGCCTAACTGGCATCGTCGCAGTACAGACGGGCATTGAAGTCGGGAATAAGGCGCAGGCGTACGACATCATTTTACGGCAAGTGGAAGCACTCAAAGCGGGTGACGTGACCGATGAGGAACTCGAGTTCACGGTGCGCGGCTTGCGTAACCAGTACCGGCAAGTATTGGATCAGCCGTTGTCGTTGACGGAGATCCATTTCAGTGGCGTGTTGGCAGGCATTCGTCGAAGTGTTGAGGAATTGCTCGACCAGATTTCTGCGGTGGGCAAAGAAGATGTGGTTCGGGCTGCACAGACACTGGAATTGGACACCGTGTACTTTTTGAACAATCAGGAGGTGAACGCGAGTGCGTGAAATCTCCTACGATAGACTTCACCAGACCCTCATCCAGGACAAACTGGACAACGGTCTCGTCGTGTATTTGCTGCCCAAACCCGGATTCCAGCAAACGTTCGCCACTTTCACGACTCGGTATGGATCCATTGATAGGACGTTCAAATTGCAAGGAGCCGCCGAGCCCACCACCGTTCCAGACGGGATTGCGCACTTTCTGGAACACAAAATGTTTGAAAAGGAACATGGTGACGTATTTCCAGAGTTCGCAAAGCACGGAGCTTCGGCGAACGCGTTTACGACGTTTGACCTGACGACGTATCTGTTTTCTTGTACAGACGACGTGGCCAAAAACACTGAGGTGTTGCTCGACTTTGTCCAGGATCCGTGGTTTTCCGAGCGAAGCGTAGAAAAGGAAAAGGGCATTATTGGCCAGGAAATACGGATGTACGATGACAATCCGGATTGGCTGGTGTTCTTCAACTTGTTGCAAGCCATGTACAAGGAGCATCCCGTGCAGGTGCCCATCGCTGGTACGGTGGAGTCCATAGCGAAGATAGACCCCGAAACACTCTACCAGTGCCACAAAACGTTTTACCATCCGTCGAACATGGTGTTCTTCGCGGTTGGCGGATTTGAGCCAGCAGCCATGTTACAGTGGATCCGGGAGAACCAAGCCAAGAAGCAGTTCGGACCCGCGCCTGTCGTGGAGAGAATCTTCCCGCAGGAACCTCCCCAGGTGGATTCACCAGAAGTCACTGCGAAGCTTGGCGTGAGTCAACCGCGCTGCTTCATGGGTTGGAAGGACGCAAAGACCGGCTTGACTGGACCGGAGCAATTGGAGCAGGAGATTCTAACCGGCGTACTCCTCGACGCATTGTTCGGACGAAGCAGCGATTTTTACCATCGCTTGATTGACGAGAACCTGATTGACCAGAATTTTTCCTGGGAGTACGAGTGCGCCCCAACCTACGGATACTCAGTGCTCGGGGGGAATACACCCAATCCACAGCGTCTGGTAGAGACGGTTCAGACCCTTTTGAATGAGGCACAACAACGAGGCATATCTGAGGAGGACTTCGAGCGTAGCCGACGCAAAGCCATCGGGCGCTTCATTACGTCCGTTGACAATCCCAACTATGTCGCACGCGCATTTGTGAGTTACGCACTCCGCGGGGCGGACATGTTTGAGACGGCTGACGTGCTGGAACGGATTACGTTGGAACAGGCAAACCAGCGCCTGCGCGAGCATTTTGTGCCCGAGCAGCGGTCGGTGTCCATGGTGCTGCCGAAGTAATTTGGGGGACCACATTCGCATTGTTAAACTGCATCGAAGGAAATGTGACGTGCTGCAGGCTACCACTGCCAGCACGTCATTTTTTGTTGTGGCGTGACTTCCTGAGCTTGTAAGAGGACGCGGGTGGTAATGGGGCAGTCTGCACGTTAAGTCGATGTCAATCTTCTGGATACACGCCTGTGAGGTCGTGAATGACCACACTTGCTAGAATCAGTCCTGCGACGGACGGTACGTACGCGGTGCTGGCAGGCGGCATCTTTGCTTTGCGCACCTTCGACGCGGCTTCCACCTCCGGTGAGACAATTTGCTGCCGCACGTCTTCCCGAGGCGTGCGCGGCCGCTCTGTCGAGCAAACCGTTTTGACCCCTTTGGTGATGCCGTATTTTTTCAACTCTCGGCGCAACACCTTTGCGATGGGATCAATGCGCGTTTGTGACAAGTCCATGACGCGAAAGCGGGTTGGATCAAGCTTGTTGGCTGCGCCCATACTCGACACGATGGGAATGTTCCGCTCGACACACTCTTTAATGAGGAGGATTTTCGCCGTGACAATGTCAATCGCGTCGACGACGTAGTCCAGTGGAAATTGAAACAGCTGTTCTTTGGTGTCTTCGAGAAAGAACGTTTGCAGCGAGATGACTTCACAATTCGGATTGATTTGGGCAATGCGCTCTTTCATGACTTCGACCTTCGGTCGACCGATGGTGGTGACGAGAGCCGGGATCTGGCGGTTCACGTTGGTAATGTCCACGACGTCTTTGTCAATCAGCACGAGCCGTCCAATCCCCGTCCGCGCGAGAGCTTCCATCGCGAATGATCCAACGCCGCCTGCTCCCAGTACTGCGACCGTTTTGGTTTTCAGTTTTTCAACGCCTTCTTTGCCAAAGACGAGTTCGGTTCGGGAAAACTGCGTTAAAATCGCCAACACTTCCTGTCTTGTCGGAGTTCACGGCAAGAGGCCGCATACGCACATTATACGGAATTGTCTCGGACAATCCATACTCGTGCGGCGGCTTGTTTGTGAAACTCACAACTTGCGTTTGTCTTGCTGAGTTATGCGCCGAAGGAGGGGCGGCTGGACCGTGCGGCTGATGCGCTCACCCCGATGCCCCATTCCACTGGATCCAACGGCCTGGACGTTGCATGGCGTACTACTGTCCCTGAACGTTTGCCACCAGCTTTCTTGCGCCCTGCCTGCCGACAACTTGGAGCGATTGCACGGGAACGTCCGGCAGGTTGCCACTGATGTCTGTCCAATGTGTGCCACCGTCGAACGTCTCGTACACGTGCCCCGGTAAATCCGGTGTGGCGGCGGAGTAACCGTCGAAGCCGACGACAGCCGCCGTCCCGTCCGGTTTGTCTGGACAGATGGAAAGTGCCGTACACGGGTGAAGGTCCGTTCGGCATCGGCCTGACGACGGCTGCACTCATCGTAGTCGGCGAGAGAGATGCTGCATAAACACCGGAATGTGCTTTCGCACGACGGAACTGGGGGCTTTGACTCTGCCCAGCCTGTGGCTACTCCAATTGGAGATGAGTGTAGCGCCTTGCAAACCGACGGCCAGCAGTGCCACAACAGCGAGCCAGCCGACTACGTTGTTCCGAGCCAGTGACTTTTGCCAGCTTGCGTTCATGCGGATCTACCTCCGAATGCGGGGTTTGAAACCAGCATAAAAGACGCTCCCGGCAAACCCTGTCAAACCGTTGGTGCAGAGGAGAAAAATGTTTCTACATCATTCGCGCTTTTGTGTGCTCGCATGACACAAGCCGACGTTGTGCGACGCATGTGTCCGACCTGTCTCACTCGGACACAGACGTTGTGTTGTGAGGACCGCGTACAAGCTCTGATGGTGGTTCTGCGCAGAGGATACAGAGTTTGTGCATGGCACGCGTACACGCGACGTAGAGGAGTTTGGCGTCGAGCGTTTGCCGTCGATAATTGTCGTCACTGACGCTGGATATGATGACGCCGTCAAATTCAAGCCCTTTGGTTAGATGCACAGGGGCAACCGAGACGCCGCCGTGGTACGTGGTGTCTTGCCCAGTCAGGCAGTGCGCTTCAATTCCGAGGGCGTTCAGCTGGTCTGCCATGCGTTTGCCCTCGGCAAGCGTGCGGGTGACAACGGCTGTGGACTGCGTGCCTGCTTCTTGCCACGCTGACACAATCTCGGCGATGACGCGCGGTTGTTCACTGTCGGGCACGGTCTGTACGAGGACCGGTTCGCCGCTGCGGAACACGGGCTTTGGCAAGGTCTCTTGGACGGCCGCCTCGGCGAGTACGGAATTGGCAAACTCAATGATTTCCACGGTGGACCGATAACTTCTGTCTAACGTAAACTTCTGAGATTGTCCCTCGAATAGTTCCAAAAACGATTGCCAATCGGAAATTCCGTAGAGCGAGTAGATATTCTGGGTGGTGTCCCCGAGGATGCTAAACGAGTTGGATGGACAGAACGCCTTGAGCACCCACAATTGAAAGGGTGAAAAGTCCTGTGCTTCGTCGATGACCACGTGGTCGAACATCTGCGAACTGTCGATGCCGCGAAGCCACGTATGCAGGTAGACCAGGGCCGGCAACTCTTCGCGCTGTACGGTGGTGTATCCTGTGTGGGATTTTTGTGTCCGCTTTGCTCGCGTGTTCTCTTCTGACAGGCTGGCAATCCCCTGGGACGCGGTCGCTTCGCGGTAGACCTCCAGAGGTCGGCAGTCCGGCCACAGCCGTTCATACGACTTCAGCCGCTCTAGTGCCTTCTTGCGGTCAAACGAAAGCGCCTTACTTTTCCGTACTTTGGCCTCTGTTTCAATCACTCGTTTCAACCGCGATAGGATTCTCTCTCGGCGTTGGGCCAGTGGGTAATGCGCGTATTCTTGTGAAAACCAATCGCGAATGGTCGCTGCATCGACCCTCAGATTACTGCCTGCGTCGAAGTCTGTCGCAGGCACCATGTTCGCTTCAAATGCTGCCAAGTACGCGTCCAGGTCGCGGGCAAACTGAATGGACCCACGATATCGAATCTGCTCAACCAGCGCCTTGTCCGTCATTCCGTTAGGCTGGAACCATTGTTCCAGGATCACGCTATGGTCGGCCACTTTCACCTGTTCTTCCAGGATAGACAATGCCCACTGTTCAAACGTCGTCTGTTGAATTCCGCCGACGCCAAGTTCTGGCAACACGTCTGAAATGTAGTCGAGGAACAGCGCGTTTGGTGCGAAAATGATGAGCTTTTCGGCCCGGATTTTCTCCGGGTACTGATACAGCAGGTACGCCAATCGATGCAGTGCCACCGTGGTTTTGCCGCTTCCTGCGACGCCTTGAATGACGACCGAGAGCGTGCGTGGAGCACGAATGATGTTGTCTTGTTCTGCCTGAATGGTGGATACGATGTCCCGCAACCGGTTGTCCTTGTTTTCGCCCAATCGGTACAGGAGGTATTCGTCCGTTACGTTGAGGTTGTCCGCGCCCTTGACGTAGCTGTCCACAACCCGGACAAGAGACCGGTCGCGAACGACGATATTGCGCTTTAATGCCACAATGCCCGTGACGACGCCTTCTGGGGAGACGTATTCCGCTGTGTCGGTGGCACCGGTAAATGAATAGAAGAGATTACTGACCGGTGCGCGCCAATCCACTACCAGGACATCTCCCGTATTCGCCTGTTGTAGTCCGACCTTACCGATGTACAGCGGGGAGGGTAAAGGAGCTTCGTCAGGCTGAAAGTCGATTCGCCCGAAGAAGGGCTCTCGCGCCGCAATGGCCAAGCTCGTACGCTGCTGTTCGCGGATGGCGTCCAACGACTGTTCGACGAGGTCGTCGCCGTGGTACCTTGGCAGACTGTCCAGTTTCTCTTTCTGCCCATCAATCTCCGCGAGCGTCTCAGAAAGTTTACGTGCCTCGTACGTGTACGCATCTATCGATTCCATCCACCACACTCCTCTTCCGTCCGAAGTTGGCTATTACTCAGAGAATTCAAAATTTTACTGTAAGTTCTACCTAAAATCAACCAGACGTCTGGATGACTTTGCAGCGCTCGTCTTCACTTTCCGACAGCACGGCACAGTCCATTCGGTGTACTGGTGGTCCGTGTATTCCCGGGCGAGCCAAATTACGTTACAGTGAAAGAAGTGTGGGCTATCGCCGCAATTTTGATTTCTTTCTCATGGAGAGGATGACGCCTTGTGCGGACGCTCGCTTTCGCGATTGCGCTCGCTACGATGTTTCTCTTTGGCGCGTTCGACATCACTCGGGGTGTCGCGGCACCGTTCATGCAATCTGATTGGCAGCTGACGTATTTCCAACTCGGGATAGCCTTCGCCACCAACTCCTTCGGATACGTTTTTGGCAGTTTCGTCAGCGGGTTTCTCGTCGATAGGTTTGGGATGCGAAACGTCATTCTGTGCGGGGGATTACTCACCGTTCTTGGGTTAGTGACGTTTGTCGCTTTCTACGGGTTCGACTTTGTCGTATCCGGGTTTCTCCTGTACGGAATTGGCACAGGCACCTTGGAAATTGGCGTCAACGGCGTGGTTCCAGCACTGGCTGCGACAGAGCAACAAAGAGCTGGCTACTTTAATACGCTGCACGGGCTCTACGGACTTGGAGCCTTCGGTTTTCCGGTGCTTGCGGCCTGGCTCATCGGGGTGTTACACGGCTGGCGCAGTTTGTATTTGTTGCTCGGCACGTGCCTCCTGTGTGTCTTGGGGGTCACATTTCTCAGTCACGATCCGCTCCTCCGACGCACCACCTCAGCCTCCGCCAGGCCCACATCCACATCGGAAGCGGACCGCTCGCGGCGCCAAGCGGTCTACAAAAGTCCGTTGCTTTACATGTTACTGGTTTCCATCACTGCGTACGTGATGGCAGAGTCGGCCGTCTGTGGCTGGCTGCCGACCTATCTCGTGAACGTCCGCCACGCGTCCGTCGAGCAAGGTTCACTGTGTCTATCCGGGTTTTACCTGACGTTCACCATCGGTCGCCTGAGCGCACCACTGTGGGTTTCGCGGCTTGGAAACTACCGTGCAATTCTGATCAGTACGTGCCTCTCACTGGGGGCCGTTGGCATGGCGCTGTCGGTCAAATTTGCGCTGCCCCTGTTCATGGTTGCAGGCGCTGGCTTTGCCATCGTCTTTCCAACCATTGCATCGGTTGCCAGTCACGAATTTCGCCAGGACGCTGGCGCGGTGATAGGCTTTTTGTTCACGGCGGCTGGCATCGGGACCATGGTGCTGAACACATTCATCGGCTGGATGGCGTCGTCGTTCGGTTTGGCGCTCGGCTTTTCGTTCGTACTGGTCTTCTTGTTGCTTGTGTTGTTGAGTACGGGAGTAGCGCGCTGGCTATCTCGGCACAGCGTGATGTTGGAGCAATCTCAAGCCATCGGGAGGTGACTGGACATGTTGAACACGCCCGAGGTATCACCGCTCGGCGACTCTGCCGTTCTGGTCTCGTTCGGCGATGTGATTGACGACGTTGTGTACCAGGACGTCACCCGGCTGGCGCACCAGTGTGAGCAGCATCCGTTTCCCGGTTACGTTGAACTCGTACCTGCATACAGTTCACTGACCATCGTGTACAATCCAGCCACCATCGATTTCGATTCGGTGCGCGCATACATTCTAGATCTCTGGCAGCGGTCGGAGGATGTCAGCCACAATGTAGGTGAACCAGTGGTTATTCCGGTCTGTTACGGGGGAGAATTCGGGCCGGATCTGGAATACGTTGCTAGGTACCACGGTTTGACCCCGAGCGAGGTGGTGGAACTGCACACGTCCGGCGTGTACGTGGTCTACATGATTGGTTTCACGCCCGGTTTTCCATACCTAGGGGGACTCTCCGAGCGTTTGGCGACGCCGCGGCGTACCGAGCCTCGGGTGGTCGTGCCAGCCGGTAGCGTGGGTATCGCTGGTCAGCAGACTGGCATCTATTCCTTCGCCACGCCCGGAGGTTGGCAGATCATCGGTCGGACACCGTATCGAATGTTCAATCCAGAGGCTCGCCCGCCGACCTTGCTTCACCCTGGCCAGCAGGTTCGTTTTGAGGCCATCACGGCCGAACAATACGCTGCGTTGAGCTGCTCTACGGTGTGAACCGTGTAGCCTGACGAAGTCTCCGGTGCCCAGTGGGCACCGTTTGGGTGCGAAGCGAGGGGGATTCATGATGGAGGTTCTTCAGCCCGGACTGTTTACCACCGTACAGGACGGCGGGCGTTCAGGGTATCGAAAATATGGCGTCGGTGGATCTGGCGCCATGGACGCTGTTTCATACAAGGTAGCCAACATCTTGGTTCAAAATCCGCCAGACGCGGCGGCACTTGAGGTGACACTCGTTGGGCCGACCTTGCGATGTACGAAAGATGTTGTTGTCGCCATTTGTGGTGCCGCTTTTCAGCCCACTGTAAATGGGGCGCCGGTGCCGATGTGGCGTCCGCTGTTCATCCGAAAAGATGCCGTACTGGTACTGCGCCAAGCTGTGCAAGGGTGTCGAGCGTATATCGCGGTGGCAGGGGGAATTGATGTCCCTTGCACCATGGAGTCGCGCAGCACATATGTGCCAGCAGGCCTCGGCGGTTGGAAAGGCCGGGCGTTGATGCAAGGAGACGTACTGCCAATCGAAGACGTGTCTTCTACGCCCAACACAGGCGGTTGGTGTGCAAGTCCGGATGGCGCTTGTCAATGGCCGCGGTGGGGAGTCTCTACTCGAATCTGGTCGGAGCTGCGGTCCAGTCGCATCGGTGCTTTGCCAGGAACGCATTTCGTGAAGTTGTCCCGCGAGGCTCAGTCCACCGTGTGGAGTGCGAGCTTTCGCGTTACGGCCAAAGCGGATCGGATGGGGATACGGCTGGATGGGCCAACGCTGCCGATGTCACTGGACGCGGAACTGGTGTCCGCTGGCGTCATGCCTGGGACTGTTCAGCTTCCACCGGGTGGACAGCCGATGATTTTGATGGCGGACGCACAAACCACCGGTGGGTATCCACGAATTCTACACGTGGCGACGGCGGACTTGCCCAAGCTGGCACAGAAGCGCCCCGGTGATGTGATTCAATTCGAGGAAGTGGACGTGGCGGCGGCGCGACGAGCGTGGCTTCGGCAACAGCGGGCACTACAAATCTTAAGATTCAGTGTAACAGAGTTGTGGGAAAGGGGATGACGTCCAATGCCACAGATTGACCTCAACTGCGACATGGGCGAAAGCTTTGGAACCTATCAGAAAGGCGCAGATGCTGATGTGTTGGCCTACGTGACATCGGCGAACATCGCGTGTGGGTTTCACGCGGGCGATCCGTCCACCATGCGAAAGACGGTGCGTCTCGCATTAGAACACTCGGTCGCCATTGGTGCACATCCGGGGTACCCAGACCTGGTCGGGTTTGGACGCCGCGCCATGGATGCGAGTCCGCAGGAAGTCTACGACATGGTGGTCTATCAAATTGGCGCGCTTGCCGCCTTTGTTCAATCCGAAGGTGGACGTTTGCACCATGTGAAACCGCATGGTGCGCTTTACAACGTCGCGGCCCGCGAGCCGTCGATTGCCACAGCGATTGCGGAAGCGGTCTACAAGGTCGATGGCTCCCTCATCCTCTATGGATTGTCTGGAAGTGCGTTGGTTGACGCCGGACGAGCCATCGGATTGCAGACGGCGAATGAGGTCTTTGCCGATAGAACGTACCAGGAGGACGGATCGCTCACGCCTCGGTCGGTCCCGGGCGCGTTGATCGAAACGGAGGAGGAAGCAGTGGCGCAGGTGCTGCGCATGGTCCAGGACGGGCGGGTGCGGTCGCAACAAGGCACTGATGTGGTGATTGCTGCGGATACGGTCTGTATCCACGGAGACGGCCCACATGCGCTGAGGTTCGCGAAGCGACTGCGGCTGGCCTTGGACAACGCGGGTGTGGCTGTTCAAGCGGTGCGCCGCGGGAGGGATGGGTCATCCTGAAGTGGGGATATTGACGGTCGCGTCACTGAAGTCGAAATCTTGGTTCAATCACGGCCAATCTTCTGTTATTCTAGATAGAGAAGTGTAAATTTACTGAACCATGACAAATCGGGACCTGACCGAGGCGATGTTCGGCGGGGACAACAAGGAGGATAAGCTGAGTGACGACCGTATCCAACAAACTCGACACACTGCTGCAAGAAACACGGACCTTTCTACCTTCGGAGGCGTTTCGTGCGCAAGCGAACTTCAACGACGAAAGCGTTTACGAACGAGCTGAATCAGACCCCGAAGGCTATTGGGCTGAACAGGCTCAGCACCTCACGTGGTTCCGCCCTTTTGAGAAAGTACTTGAATGGAATCCTCCCCACGCGAAGTGGTTTATCGGAGGCAAGCTCAATGCAGCGTATAATGCCGTCGATAGGCACCGAGAAGGCGCGCGGAAAAACAAGGCGGCCATCATATGGGAAGGGGAGCCGGGCGACAGCAAAGTGTTCACCTACGACATGCTCGGCCGTGAAGTGGACAAGGCCGCACATATGTTGACGAAACTGGGTGTCAAGAAAGGTGACCGGGTGACGATTTATCTCCCGATGATCCCTGAACTTGCTATCTCATTATTGGCGTGTGCAAAAATTGGAGCCATCCACTCCGTGGTGTTCGGTGGCTTTTCGTCGAAGGCGCTGCGGGAGCGGATTATGGACTGCGACGCCAAAGTGTTGATTACCGCAGATGCAGGATGGCGCAGAGGTGGATTGATCCCACTCAAACAAAACGCGGACGAAGCGGTTGTGGACACAACGGTGGAAAAGGTGTTGGTGGTACAGCGCGTTGGTGAACAGTCCGGTGCTCAAATGCGGGATGGCCGCGATGTGTACTGGCACGAGCTTTACAAACAAGTGCCGAGTACGCCATACCCTGCTGAGGAGATGGACGCGGAAGACATTCTCTTCCTCCTCTACACCTCGGGAACCACCGGCAAGCCGAAAGGCATCGTGCATACCACAGCTGGTTATTTGGTGGGCGCGAACACCTCTCTGCGCAGCGTATTCGACATCAAGGACAGCGACGTGTACTTCTGTACGGCGGATATCGGCTGGATCACAGGCCACACGTACATCGTCTATGGGCCGTTATCCGCAGGCGCCACTGTGGTGATGTACGAAGGTGCACCAGATTGGCCGCATCGCGGGCGCTTCTGGGAGATTATCGAAAAGTACGGCGTGACCATTTTCTACACAGCACCGACCTCCATTCGAACGTTCATGAAGTGGGGAACGGAGTATCTGGAACAGTACAACCTGGATACGTTGCGGTTGTTAGGAACTGTGGGAGAGCCTATCAACCCGGAAGTGTGGATGTGGTTCCACGAACACGTCGGCAAGGGCAAGGCGCCCATTGTGGATACATGGTGGCAGACGGAAACCGGAGCGGCCATGATTGCGCCGTTACCAGGGATTACGCCGCTCAAACCGGGGTCTGCCACGCGCCCTGTGCCGGGCATCTCTGCGAAAGTCGTGGACGAAGATAGCAACGAAGTGGAGCCGGGCAACGGAGGTTACTTGGTCATTACTAAACCGTGGCCGTCGATGTTGCGTACGGTGTGGGGCGACGACGAACGCTTCCGCAACACTTACTTTGGAAAATTCCCAGGCACGTACATGCCGGGGGACGGCGCTCATCTGGACAAGGATGGGTACTTCTGGATTCTCGGGCGTATTGACGACGTCATCAATGTATCCGGTCACCGCATCGGTACTATGGAAGTCGAGAGTGCCTTGGTAGACCATCCAAGCGTTGCGGAGGCTGCCGTCATTGGCCGCTCACACGAGGTGAAGGGACAAGCCATCACTGCGTTCGTGACGCTGAAAGAAGGCGTGGAACAGACGCCAGAGTTGGTAGCGGAACTCAAGCAGCACGTGGTCGAAAAGATTGGAGCCCTGGCCCGGCCGGAAGAGATCATTTTCACGGCAGAACTTCCGAAGACGCGCAGCGCTAAAATCATGCGCCGGCTGCTGCGGGACATTGCGGAGGGTCGCGTGATTGGCGATACCACGACGTTGGCGGATCCGTCTGTGATAGATTCGCTGAAGACGATGTACAAGGATAGCGAATAATACGGGCATGTATTTGCCATACGAGATGCCCCGCACCACTGTGTACGGTGGTGCGGGGCATCATGTTTTGTTGAACACGTGCGTCGAATGGTGACCATCGGTAGTGGTGTTTCTTGATTTTAGCGTTTCAACTTCAGTACATTGATGAATGTAGAATTTTTTGATGATGGGAGCGCTCTGACATGAGACATCTTTCAGAACTGCGAGTGCGCTTCGGCGATACCGACATGTTGGGGCATGTGAACAATGCGTCGTACTTCACGTACATGGAAGAGGCGCGATGTGACTTTTTACAGGCTGCTGGGATGACCGACATCCCGCTGATCCTGGCCTCTGCCAAGGTCGATTTCCGAGCTCAGACCTACTACCCCGACGTGCTAGAGGTTGAGACATGGGTGACTCGAATCGGCAACAGCAGCTTCGACGTCGCAAGTCGCATGCGGCGGCAAGGTACGGACGCGGTGGTGTTTGAAGGAGTGGCCGTGGTGGTGTACTTCGATTACGAAGCACAAAAGCCAGCGCCAGTTCCGGACGAGTTTCGCAAGGTGTTGGAGGCCTACTACGAGCCGTTCACGGACTGAGCGAGGGGTTTGTTAAGGCGCGGACATGTCAATACCGATACGTAGGTCGGGTGATCAGACCACGAACCAAGACCTGCCATCGGAGGGCATGATGAATCTGTACTGGGTGTTTCTGACCGCTAGTACACTGCTGACGTTCGCGATCTTACTGCTTTTGGTACGCTGGATTGGTAGTACACAATTGACGCAATTGACGTTTTTCAACTGGGTGGCCGGGGCCAGCATGGGTAACATTGCAGCCAACATGATGGCGGCACAGACCGTACGGGACTGGGCCGCCTCTTGCTACACCCTTGTCGTCTTTACGGCAGCATCCGTCATTGCCGCGTTTATCGCGTTGAAAAGCCGGACGTTTCGTCGAATCTCCAACGGCGAGCCATTGGTGCTCATCCACAAGGGCGTCGTTTTGCGGGAAAACCTTGGGCGAACCAAAGTGAACCTGGACGTCCTGATGATGTTGCTGCGCGAAAAAGGTTATTTTTCTTATGCTGACATCGAGTATGCCATTCTCGAGCCGACGGGAAACCTTAGCATTCTTCCGACACAGGCGTCACAGTCGGTCTCCAAAGCAGACCTGGCCTATGGTCCGGATTTATCAGACAAGGGTCAGGGCCCGTACGTGGAAATTATCATTGACGGGGAAGTGGACAAAGACAAGCTGCGCAGCACGGGCCACGACATGGATTGGCTATTAGAGCAAGTAAAGAAGCTGGGCGGCGAGTCCGTCGAAGATATGACGTACTTGGCCGTGAACGCCGAAGGAGAAGTGATTGGCGACATTCACCGTAAAGGGACCAGTCACATTCCCCCCATTTGATGGGGGACCGACGCGGCTGGCCTCTCCGCAGACTACCTCTCTTTTGTGATAGAATATTCAGAAATGAAAGAGGGGATGAGGTTGCATGAGCCATATTATGACGGGGAACACAGAGACCGCGCCCTGCGTTGCACGCGCCAGGCGCAATACCGTTGGTGACATTTTAACGCGAACGAGGGCACGTTATCCGAATAAACTGGCGCTGGTTTACAAGGACCTTCGTTGGACGTACCAACAGTTTGATGATGCCGTTCATCAGACCGCGCATGCGTTCTCCGAAGACGGTGTGGACAAAGGCGTACGGGTGGCTGTATTGTCCCGGAACAGCCTTGATTTTGCGGTGATCACCTTCGCGTTAGCCCGCCTCGGAGCGATAATGGTACCTATCAACTATATGTTGAACGCGGAGGAAATCGCTTACATACTGCAGCACGCGGAAGTCTCCTGTCTGACGGCGTCGGCAGAATTTGCTCCACTCCTCGACCAGGCTTGTCAGTTGTCCGGGCTGGAACCGAGTATTGTCGCACGCTACCTGATGGACACGTCCGAAGCGTCGGCTAACTCGTCGCGTTGGGTTCCACTTCATGCCCGGCGAGCATCTGCGCCTGTGACGCCCTTTGAAACGGAGGTGGCAGACGACGACGTCGCCCATGTTCTGTACACCAGCGGCACTGAGTCGCGGCCGAAGGGCGTCATGCTCACGCATGCCAATCTGATTTCAGAGTATGTCAGTTGCATTGTCGACGGCCGCATGGAAGCGCGGGATGTTGCGGTCCACGCGTTACCTCTGTACCACAGTGCACAGCTAAACTGCTTCCTCGGGCCCGGTATCTACGTCGGCGCGACGGGCATCATCCTCCGTCAAGCTGCACCCGACGCAATTCTCGAGACCATCGAGCGGGAGTCCGTAACGCAATTGTTTTGCCCACCTACAGTGTGGATTTCGCTGCTGCGGCATCCGGATTTTTCGACCCGCGACTTGTTAAGCTTGGAAAAGTGCTACTACGGTGCTGCCATCATGCCTGTTGAAGTCCTCAAAGAGTTGTCGCAGCGCTTGCCGCAGGCGAAGTTTTGGAACTTCTACGGGCAGACCGAAGTGGCGCCGCTGGCGACGGTACTCCAGCCAGAGGACCAGTTTCGCAAACTAGGTTCCGCTGGCCGTCCATCTCTCAACGTGGAGACGAAAGTTGTCGACGAGAACGGCAACGAAGTACCACCCGGTCAGATTGGCGAAATCGTCCATCGCACGGCCCACGCCATGAAAGGTTATTGGAAAGACCCGGAGAAAACTGCGGAAGCATTCAAAGATGGCTGGTTTCACAGCGGGGACCTTGGCGTGATGGACGATGAAGGTTACCTGACGGTGATTGACCGCAAGAAGGACATGATTAAATCGGGGGGTGTCAATGTCTCCAGCCGGGAGGTGGAAGAGGTCGTGTATCAATTTCCCAGTGTTTCGGAAGTTGCGGTCATTGGCGTCCCTGACTCGTACTGGATTGAAGCAGTGGCTGCCGTGGTTGTACCGAAGCCCGGGGAAGTCATCGACGTGGACTCGCTGCTGGCGCATTGCAGGGAGAAGTTGGCTCGATTTAAGGTACCCAAACATGTCGTGGTGGTGGACGCGCTACCGAAAAATCCAAGTGGAAAGGTGCTCAAAAGGGAACTTCGAGCGTTGTATCGGAACCTCGCGTGACCAGGACCCTTTCGATATGATGTGTATGTGGTAGCGGACATGGCTTTCAACCAACGAAAGGTGCGAGTCGATATGTTTGTGAGAGAGATTGTTGTACGATTCGGAGAATGTGATGGGCTTGGTCATGTGAACAACGGGACCTATTTCACGTACATGGAAGACGCGAGAATGGACGTGTTTCGGTTGTTCAATCCGACGCTGGAGCTCGGGAAGTGGAACCTGATTGTGGCGTCCACACACTGCGACTTTTTGCAACAAGTCACGTATGCTGAAACGCTAAAGATTTACACATGGATTGGCAAGATTGGAAACTCCAGTTTCGCCGTCGAACACGCCCTGCAAAATGGTCGGGGTGAGTGGGTAGCGCGCGGACAGGCAACGCTGATTGCTTATGACTACGCCGCGAAGAAAAGCGTTCCGCTGTGGGACGAGGTGAGAACTGCCTTACAAAGCCACCTGGAAGGACCAGCGGGTGTACCCGCTACACGCGGATAGTCTACTCCACAAAAACGTTTCTAGATGACCCGGCTTACCTGGTGGCGGGTGGGTATCCTCCCTTGGTTGCCTCTGTAGCGTGGGGAAGTGGAGAAAGGGTGGGCCCTGTGACGGATGCTTCCAGTGATCCTACAGGGCCCATAAACTTTGTTGCAGGCGGGATGTCCATTTACGGCGTCTGAGCCGCCAACTCGGACAAGTTCATTCGACGGACCTGGAACGCGGTGCGTGCCGCCTGCTCCAGTTCATCGTCCAGCGGTTCAAGTTTCACATTGATTCCGGCGTAATCGAGTGCCGTTTGCAGGATGAAGTCGGCCAGCGCAGGATTCTTAGGGAGCAAGGGTCCGTGAATGTACGTGCCAAAGACGTTCTTGTAACGAACGCCCTCCTGGCCGTCCGTTCCGTTGTTGCCGTGGCCCGAGATGACTCTGCCGAGCGGGGCGTGATGGTGTGTTGTCCGCCCTCCGTGGTTTTCAAATCCGACAATGGTGCCACACTCATCCGACTGAATCGCCACGTTTCCAATGAGTCGTGGCGATCCCGCCACAGTCACCATATCGAGCAACTCCAGGCCAGGGACCTTGGTGCCGTCCGGCAATTGGTAGTACTCGCCCAGTAACTGATATCCACCACAGACTGCGAGCAGCGGCAACCCATTCTCTACTGCCGCTTTCCATTCGTCGCGTGAACGCCGAAGTGT
The DNA here is from genome assembly GCA_963788285.1 of uncultured Alicyclobacillaceae bacterium. GTDB lineage: Bacteria > Bacillota > Bacilli > Alicyclobacillales > Alicyclobacillaceae > Alicyclobacillus_A. The sequence goes on along the minus strand of CAWBGB010000008.1, from coordinate 66,126 downwards.
CCGGCTCACAATCTCCTGTTCCCGGTCAGATCCCCCACCGAGCAACACCAAATGGTAGTCACCGGGGCGCACGTCTTCGGTGCTGCTGACGAGCGTGACCTGTGCTTCCAGGCCGCGCCACTCCAGTCGGCGCTTGAGTGTCAGGATGTTTCCCTTGTCTGCGTACAAGTTCAACAAGTCAGGATACAGATGGGCGATACATAGCGGCCGGTTCATTGTCGTGCGCCCTCCTTTTCAACAAGTCTGCGAGTGGGTACAGTGCGGTGTACGTCGACAATACGTAGACCGGCACGTCCCCATATGCCCTTGCCAATTCCATCGCGTGGTCCAAGCCCGCTTCGAGCTCGGGTACGTAAGACAGATTGGATTCCGGATACCCTCCGTATTTGAGGCGTAGCGCCATGTCTTCAGCGCGGAGCCCCGTCGTGACGCATTTGACCACACTGTCATCCTCTGTGATCAGTTCAAAATCCGCATCCCACAGCCAGGACACGTCCTTGCCGTCGGCAGCGAGGTCATTGATGGCAATGCACAGTACTTTTTCTCCAGGTTCCGAATGAATGGCCTGAAGCACGCTGTCGCAGCCCGTCGGGTTTTTGATGAGGTTCAACACCGTGTGCGGATGAGTGGCGAACGCCTGCATTCGCCCGAGCGGTGGCTGATACTGGCGCAGTCCTTGCTGAATAACGCTCGCGTCTAGGCCACACACGCGGGCAGCCGCAATCGCAGAGAGCGCGTTATACACATTGAAGATGCCGCGCACAGGGAGTTGGAACGATACAGGTGGAAGTTGACCCTGAGCCACCTCGAGTCGAGATTCCTGGAAGTGGCCGACAAAGTCAGGCATGGGTCGGAAAAAGTCGCAGTTCGGGCAGTGGTAGTCGCCCAATTGCCCGTAGTAAAAGCCGTCGTATTGAAGTTCATGGCCGCATTGCATGCAAAACGCGCCGTCGCGCATCTGGTTGCGGTGTTCCTGTTTCAGATGTTCCTTGGCCATACCAAAGTACAAAACCGTTTTGCCGTAGGACAAGCCAATGTGGCGGGCGAGCGGATCGTCCGCGTTCAGGATGGCGACGGCGTCGGTCTTGCGCAGTCCTGCGAGCAGCTTCTCAACCGTCGTATCCAACTCTCCGTACCGATCCAACTGATCTCGGAACACGTTGGTCACCACAGCCACCTTGATAGGCAGTGTTTCGGCCACCAGTGGCAGCGTGGCTTCGTCAATCTCAAACAGTGCAGTCTTGCGTCGTACGCGGCCGAACCAACTGGTGTGGCGCAGGAGTGCTGTTGCCAGGCCTTGCGGAAGGTTGGCACCTTCCGTGTTGTGGATGATGGGGCCTTCTTGTTTCATGGCTGCCGCGAGGAGTCGGGCTGTCGTCGTCTTCCCGTTGGTCCCGGTCACGACGATGCACCGATCCAGCTGGGTGCCGAGCTTGCGAAGCAAACGCGGCGACACTTTCAATGCAATTTTTCCTGGTAAACTGGTTGCCCGTTTACGCAACACACTGAGCAGGAGGAGGATAAGCTTACCAATCCAGACGCCGAACAATCTGATTCAACTCCTTATCCAGGTACTCTGGATGCAAGCGCAGGATGGAGTGGCCACTCCACGCGTGCACTTCCAGAAGTCACTGATGCGTCATTCTCATGTAATCCAACACCTTGCGGTCGATGACGGGCCGTTCGGTCCAGCGTTCATCAAAGTTTTCCGTGAGGAAGTAGGCTTTTAACGCCGCTTGCGTCTTCGTATCGTAGTTGTTGCCTGGGCCCGGCGTGTAGCCTGCCGCCTGCAGTAAGTCTTTCACTTCCTCAAGGACGGAACCTTCGAGCGGCAACTCGTCTTCCGGAAGCGTTCGTTCAAAGTACAGGCGATGCAGTCGCAAGATGCGTGCGAGCTCGTCGATGGGGTGCAAGTGGTCGTCTACTCGGATGTCAACGTATCTATCGCTAAAGCCGCCGTAGCCGCCATTTGGCTTTGCGACATAGAGTGCGGCTGACTGCATTCCTCTTCGGTCTCCGCCCGCGGCCTGCCCCCCTGCGAGCGCGGAGACGAGCCGCTCCGGCAGCGGCGCTGTGGTTGTCTTGAAAGTATGCGCCATGGACTCGACCACACCAGGCCCGCTGAGGATGTTTCCTTGACAAGTGAAGCCGGATTCGGCAATACCACCTGCCCAATCAAAGCATTCTTGACACCTGTAAACGTTGCGGTTCGTCCCTTCGTGTCGACGATGCCCACCTGCCGAAGTTCTCGGTCCGGATCATCCGCGAGCAGCAGTTTGAGCACTTCCTCCGGAGATGTCCCTGAACGCATTAGGTCGAGCCCGCGAGGGCCGAACGAAGTATTGCAGAAGGATTGCGTCGCAATACCGCCCGCATCCGCGGTTGCCCAGGGCACAAAGGCGCCGACGCACAAAAACTTGGACTGCACCGCGATGCCGATTTCCTGTGTCGTTTCGTCAAAGGCCACAATGGAAAAGGTAGAGATGGCGGGGAGCACGTTCTTGTAGACCCACTTGCCCAACTTCATCACGGTCCTTTTCCGCGGGTCCGTCCGCAGAAGGTTGTCGTATGGATTATACTATACCGTATGGGACGTGGGGGTCTGAAAACGGAGCTCGACTGCGACGGACGAAGGAGTGAAGCCGGTGTTTACCATGACGGATTTGCAGTATAAGACAAAAGAACAGTTTTACGACATGGTGGTAGAGCAGGTATCTTACCTAATTGCCGATGAACCCAATGAAATTGCAAATCTCAGCAATGTAGCGGCACTGCTGAATGTTCACATGAAAGACATCAACTGGGTTGGATTTTATCTCTGGTACAGTGAAGAACAGTCCCTCATCCTCGGCCCGTTCCAGGGAAAACCTGCTTGCATTCGCATTCCGCTTGGCAAAGGCGTCTGCGGAACTGCTGCAGAAACTCGCACATCGCAAGTGGTGCCGGACGTCTTTGCGTTTCCCGGACACATCGCATGCGATCCGGACTCGCGCGCAGAAGTCGTTGTGCCAATGGTGAAGGAGGGAACTTTAATTGGCGTGCTCGACATCGACAGTCCCATTCCGGGACGGTTTGACGAAGCGGACGCAGTCGGTCTGCAAAGGATTGTCGACGTTGTACTGGCAGGAACGAGATTCATGGCCCGGTGAACACCGGCGCCACCACGATACCTAGGGGTGATGAACGTGGAATTTTACGGATACAAGAAATGCTCAACGTGCCGAAATGCACACAAGTACCTCATGGAGCGCGGCGTGGACGTTCCGTTTCAGGACTTCGTAAACCGTCCGCCCACAAGAGAGCAATTGCAGTCGTGGGTGGACAAACTCGGGCAGGGTGTGGCGCCATTTGTGAACACCAAGGGAACCAGGTTCCGAGAATTGGGGCTGAAAGACAAGGTTTTATCAGATGACGAGTGGATGGACCTCTTGACGTCGGACGGCAAATTGCTCAAGCGCCCTGTGCTCGTTGCGGGAGACACGGTTGTGGTGGGCTTTGACAAAGCGAAGTACGACGAACTGGCGGCAAGGGGTTGACCGATTGTGCCGAGACTGTTTTACGGTGTGGCCATACCGCCTGAGTGTAAGACACATGTGGCTGCAGTCCAGGAAAACCTTCAGCAGCGCGGCGTAGTTGCAGGGAACTGGTCCGCTCCGGACCTCTTCCATATCACCGTTGTGTTTTTGGGTGAGTTGGCCCCACACCTGTTTCCTTTTCTCGACGAAGTGGGGGAGACGGCAGCGAAGAGCGTGGGCCCGTTTGCGCTTCGCCTCACGCACTCTGGTGCGTTTGAACGAAATCGCATTCTGTGGCTTGGCCTGGCTCAGGATGACGGTCATCAAATGCTACATACCCTGCACTCGTCTGTACAGCAACGGGTCGCGAGGCATGCCGACATTCCGGTAGAGTCGCGGCCGTATCGCCCCCACCTGACGCTTGCGCGGAAACTGAATGTGCCCACATTTCAAGCCGCCGGGGGCGGCGAAGTCTTCCCGCAACAAGGCATTTCCTTTCGTGTGAAGGAACTGTGCTTGTTCGAGTCCACGCGCGTGAACGGGAGACTCGCGTATCCTGTTGTGCGATCATATCCACTTTCCGGAAATCTGCCATAACGGCGCCGGCTTATGCCCGGCGCCGCTGGCGTTCGTAGTGGATGAGGCCGAAGGCATCGACCATGAAATCGAAGTACAGAGAAGAGAGGTCCGCTCCGGGCTCAAAGCCGATGGCCCGCAAGTGTTCCACCACCCATTCCTGCAGCGCTGACACGACGTCTTCTGGCGAAACGCCCTCGTGGTACACCCGTGCAATCAGGGCGGCCATTTCATCCGCTCCGCGGCGGGTCGCCGCAATCGCCTCTGCCTTTGGTGACCTTCCATAGTGACCGTGATAGACAGAACTGAACGGCACCTGTTCCAACATGTCCAGCGTCCGATGGATGGCTGCCGGGTCAAAGTCCACAGGCGATGTCGAGGGCAGCACCCATTCAAAGTCCCATCCGGTAAATCCCGTACGATACCGTATTCCGACCGCGTCGCCCGCAAACAAGGCGTCCGAGACGGGATCAAGAATGGTGAAATGGTGTTTGGCATGTCCTGGAGAATCGAAAAAGGTGAGCGTGCGCTGACCGATATGGAGCGTATCGCCGTGGTTCCGGATCAAGATGCGCGATTCCTCCACGGGTTTGACCGAGCCAAAAAAGTGCTCCAGCTGGTCGCCGTACACTTGTCCCGCACCTGCCCAAAGCCGGGATGGATCTGCCATATGACGGGCTCCACGCGGGTGAACCACGAGGGTCGCATTTTTCGCCAATTCCATCATGTGCCCTGCTCCGCCCGCGTGGTCCAAGTGCACGTGGGTGACAATCACATAGTCCAGCATGTCGGGCGTGACGCCGACCTCCCGCAGACCGTGGACCAATGTCTCGTGTGATTTGCCGGAACCGGTGTCGACCAACGTGATCTTTTCGTCTTTAATCAGGTACGCGCCTGTTCGGTAGGGAATGTCCTGTTCGAACAAGTCTATCAGCCACACGCCGTGTCCCATGTCTTCGATATGTGTGCGAACGCCGGTCATCTCTCATCAATCCTTTCGAAATAACGATTTTCGTTTCGGTTTACCTCCGTTGTTGCCGGATACAGGGCGATGGGTGGCTTGGTGACGCTCTCTCCACGTCATGGGTACGGAACGACGGGATGTGGACGTCTCTCGTCGCGTTGCCGCTGCCTCTTGGCGCGTACGCCAAGAGCCCGTCGTGTCTTGCCCCTTGTACAACGGTCGTACGTCCGCACGACGGCGCTTGGAGACTACGCCAAGCGGCGGCCTATCCGATGCCTGGCCCAACCGCTTGCCCCGGAGTTGTTCCACGTCTTCTACGTAGATGACGTCGGCGAGTTGATCCACTTCAGGTTCTTCAGCAATAGTAAAGCGAGACACGGACAATAACATGCCCATGGCAACCAGGTTCATTATCAACGAGGTGCCGCCGTAACTGATGAACGGCAGCGGGATGCCCGTGACCGGAAGTAGGCCAGTGACGGCACCGAGGTTGATGATGGCTTTAAAGGTGATCATGCCGGTCAATCCGATGGAGAGCAAGGCACTGAACCGATCGGGCGCGTGTCGCGCCGTGTGGAATCCACGCCAGATGAGCACACCAAACGTCGCAAGCAACGCGATAGCGCCGACAAATCCCCACTCCTCGACGAACACGGGGAAGATGAAGTCAATTTGCGGCACAGGGAGGTAGCCCATCTTTTGAATGCTCATGCCAAAGCCACGCCCAAACCATCCGCCAGCCGCCATGGCGGTGAAGCCGTGCAGCAGTTGGTAGGCTTGGCTACTCTGAAATGGATCCAGCCAGGCTTTGATACGGGCGGATCGGTAAGACTCCATGAAGCCAAGTCCAATCACAATCGGCAATAGGGCGCCGCCCAGCATGATGAGCGGCTTCAGACGCGCTCCAGAAGCAAACAGGATGACGGTACACGTCGTCAATAGACTCATGGCTGTGCCCATGTCCGGTTCCACGATAATCAAGACGAACGCCAATCCTACCACAATGAGCCCGGGCAGGAGTCCGCGTTTAAAACTATGTATCAACGTTACTTTTTTCGTGAAAAAGAACGACAGGTAGACCACAGCCGCAATGATGGCGATTTCTGAGGGCTGTATGAGCACGCTACCCGCGCCCAGCCACCGACGTCCACCCAACGTCTCATGACCGATGACGAGAACGAGCAGCAGTAAAAGCAAACTGCTACCCATAAATGGTACCGCAAGTCGATACCAGAATTTGTGAGGGAGGAAACTAACACCAATCATCAAGGCAATACCGACGATGGCAAATATCAATTGCCTGACTGCGTAATAGGACGCCGGTAAATCACTCTGTAGAGCGATGACCGTACTTGCGGAGTAAACGGTGAGAACACCGACCGCTGTCAAAATGAGCACTGTGAAGAAGAGTACATAATCCATCTGGTGTCGTTGTCTTTGCAAGCGCGTCACCCCCCATCCAGTCTGCACAAATGAATCTTTTTCGACGTGGACGGAGACTTCCCTGCTACGATTTCGGGATTTCCGAAGGGTGACGCGCGGCGAAGACTACCACCAGTGTAGGCCAATGGCGGTGACACCAAGGATCGCTGCGAGTGGGATGGCAAAGCCCCAACCCCCACCTCCACCTCCGCCTCCCCAGCCAGGACCGGGGCCAGGGCCAGGACCAGGACCAGGACCAGGACCAGGACCAGGACCAGGACCAGGACCAGGACCAGGACCAGGACCAGGACCAGGACCAGGACCAGGTCCGGGACCGTAACCAGGTCCCCCAGGTCCCCAGGGACCACCGAAAAACGGACGCGCACTGGTATTCATCTCTTCCTCCGTGCTCCACGTCGGATCCATATATGGGGTTCGCGGTGCGGCAGCGAGAATGATGTACCGCTTAGTGCAGTGAACGACGATACCCCGAAATGTCCCAAAATGGGTATAGCAATGGATGTGTTGGCCAATGAATTTTTCTAAGAATCGGTGGGTGATTTTCATGTACGCCCCTCCTTGGCACCAGTCTATGGGACATTTGCCTGTGTAGAGACGGCGAATGCCCAAATAATCCAGTGCGGCAACAGACGGGACCTCCTTATAATAGGATAATTATGAACATCTGATGACCGACAAGGTGGTGGGTTGCGGCCGTGAAGAGTGTGCATCCGTACTTGGAGAGTCCGTATCCAGTCATCCTAGCGCATCAAGGCCATAGCCAGCAGGCTCCGAGCAACACGCTTCCTGCGTTTGAACTGGCTCTGCAGTGCGGCGCAGATATTCTGGAAACGGACTTGCACTGGACGAAAGATGGAGTTCTGGTTCTCAGTCACGACGAAACGGTCGACCGCACAAGCAACGGTCGTGGATCCATCAAGGAATTTACGCTCGCTGAACTCAAACGGTTGGACTTCGGATACCAATTTACGGACGACGGAGGCAAAACGTATCCGTTCCGCGGCCAGGGTATTGAAATACCGACACTTCAGGAAGCCCTGACAGCTTTTCCGAATGTGCGGTTCAACATCGACGTCAAACCCAATCGGCCACTGAGCTTGCAACAGCTCGTCCGGCAGATTTACGACCTGGATGCGGAGTCACGTGTGCTGCTTGCCTCGTTTCACCACCATGTTTTGCGGCTCATTCGCACGATGACACGCAGTATTGCAACCAGCGCATCGATTCGGGAATGCACCTACTTTTTCTCGCGAATCTGGACGGGACGCGACACCTTCACGTCGCTTCCGTACGTCGCACTGCAAGTCCCTATGGACTTTTACGGATTACCTGTCGTGACGAAAAAATTTGTGGATGCCGCGCACCAGGCGGGACTCAAGGTCCACGTATGGACCATTGACGACGGAGACATCATGTCTCGCCTGCTTGGCATGGGCGTGGATGGGATTGTCACCAATCGGCCGGACGTTGGCGTGGCTGTGCGAAGGAGGTTTCTTCAGGAGCGGACGGCCTGATGGAAGATACACTGTTAATGGAACTCAGCGCCAATCATTCCCGCCAATCCAGGCGTGTCTGAGCTACTGAATGTACGTCTCACCTCTGGATACGCTAACGGTATTCGCACTCAAATGGAGGGGAGCAATGTGACATTTCAATTTCGGGGCGTGCCCGTCCGGGAAATCAACGGTCTGCCGTACGTGGTTCATCAGATTGGGGATCATCAGTGGCAGATTGTGATAGGGAATTGTGCGCGTCATCCCGCCGGATACACGTTTGCACAGGTGTACGATTCGTACGAAGAAGCTTTGCGAACTTTGGAACGTTGGCCGTCAGGGAGTGTTCGCGACGATAGGGGTGCTGCTGGTGACGACACCAGCGCAGTATACGTGGCCCACACTGACGATTGACGCTTTCTGGTGAATCCAGGGACTAGGCAAGGGAAGAACGATGGTTCTTCCCTTGCCTGGTTTTTTCTCAATCGCGATTTGTAAAATCGCTCAATCAGAAATCTCTCGCCGAATAAAGTCTGCCAACGATGCCTCGTCGTTCAATTGAGTCACCGTCTCCACGAAATCGTTATGCATGAGTTTACGTGCTAACTTTGCCAGAATTTGCAGATGCTCTGTATGGCTGCCTTCGGGAACCAGGATGAGGAACAGGATCGACACGGGCTGTCCGTCCATGGCGTTCCAGTCGAGACCTGAGGTGGTCTTTGCAATAAACAGGGAAGGCTCGGTTACAAAGGCAGATTTTCCGTGCGGGATGGCAATTCCCTTACCGAAACCCGTGGTGCCTTCCTGTTCTCGTTTCAGAACGGCTTCAGTGACACTCGCCACGTCAGTGACCTTACCCAGTTCAAAAGCTTTTTTGACCAAATGTTCAATCACGTCCCGCTGGCTGTTAGCCGAGACATTGAGGAGTACTTGCCTTTCTTCAATCACATGGATCCCTCCATCATTTACTGGGTTGCGCACACATGTGCTCGATTGTGCTCGTTTCCGACGCCTTTTGACAGAGCCATCAACCGAATCGGATTTTCGCGTAACCGCCAGCGCGACCTCTTTGAATCTCAAAAAAGCTAGCTTTTGTCCGCATGAAAGCGCTTATCAGAAACGGTTGACACTTGTCATGTTATCAAACTATAATGAGCACAATCAAGCATATTCATTCACAAACAATCACGTCGATGCGCGAATGATGGCTTGAATGACAACGAGTAGCGGCTTATTGATCCTCAGCTCGACTCCAAATAGGTGGTGCCTGGTGTTTGCCGATGAGCGTAGGAAGAAAATTTTAGAACGCCTGACGCATGCGCAAAGTGTCACAGTATCGGCGCTCGCCGCAGAGTTCGGCTTGTCTGAGTCCACCATTCGAAGAGATCTTCAGGAACTTGACGAACTTGGTCTGTTGAAGCGAACGCATGGTGGAGCGGTTCCGATTGAGGTGGCTTCCTTTGAGCCGACACTTCAGGAAAAACACACGCAGCGTGCGAAAGAGAAGTCCGCGATTGCCAAAGCGGCGGTGCAGTGGATCCAGCCCGGTGACACCATCTTACTGGATTCAGGGACAACCACCTTGCAGCTGGCCAGACTGTTGCCGGACGTGGAATTGACCGTCGTAACAAACAGCCTCATGATTGCCGAGGAACTGGCCTCTTATGAAAAAATTCACCGGATCATTCTCGGCGGAGAGTTGCGAACCACGACTGGAGCGATGGTCGGGCCGTTCACAGAATTGGTGCTCTCGAGATTGCACGTTGACAAGTTTTTCTTGGGTGCCAACGGTGTTCATCTCACGTTTGGAGTCACGACACCGAATGCAACCGAGGCCGCAACGAAACGCGCCATGATGCGTTCGGCTCGCGAAGTCATCCTGGTTGCAGACCATAGCAAGCTGCAGCAAAGGAGCCTTGTGAAAATTTGTGATATCCATGAAATTCACACGTTTATCACAGACGCTCCGCTTGCAACAGATGAAGTAGAAGTATTGAACAGAAATAGCGTCAAGGTCGTTGTTGCAGAGGAAACACAACAAAAGGAATGACAGCATGAACAATCAGGAAGAACGACTCAAAGTAGGGAAGCGTGTCGTCACCGTCACTCTTACGCCGGCTGTAGATATGTTTGTACGGGTAGAGAAACTCATGCCTGGGACGCTGCATCGAATTCCGAAGCCGCAAAAGTTTGTTGGCGGGAAAGGAGTTAACGTCGCCAAGGCGCTGCAGGCGTTCGGAACTCCCGTCGTGGCAACCGGATTTCTCGGCGGGGCCCACGGCCGCTGGATAGAGAGTCAGCTCCAGCACTTGGGAATCGACGCTCGATTCGTTCCCACTGCGACAGAGACGCGCATGAACGTGAAAGTGGTCGACAGCGAAGGTGTTCTGACGGAGTTCAATAGCAGCACGACGCTGCCCTCGCAAGCCGAGTGGACGGAGTTCGAAAAGCGACTAACGGAGTTGGCAAGCGAAAGTGAATGGTTCGCGTTTTGTGGCAAACTGCCCGAAGGCTGCCCTGTCCATTGGTACCAAGAGGCAATCACCAAGGCCAAGGAATTCGGACTCAAAACACTGCTTGACTCGAGCGGAGCCGCTTTACGTTATGGCATTCAAGCAAAACCAGATGTGATTAAACCCAATGTGCACGAGTTAGAGGAACTCACCGGCTTGGAACTCTCGAACGTCGAGAAAGTGGTGTCTGTAGCGCGGGAGATTGTTGCCGATGGCGTAGGCATGGTTCTCGTCTCCATGGGTGCCAGAGGCATGGTTGTTGTTACCCAAGATGCAACGTGGGAGGTCCGCGTTCCCCAGGTTGAGGTTGTTTCGTCCGTAGGTGCGGGTGATACGGTCGTCGCTGGGGTACTGCACGGGCTATGCACCGGTAAATCGATGAAAGAGACCATCCGTTTTGCAGCTGCTGCAGCGACCGCAGCCGTCAGCACTGCCGGAACGAAGAGACCGGAACTGGCCGATGTACTTCATTTAGAGGCCGCCGTCCAGGTGGTCGAACGGAGGGCGAATCCATGAAAAAAATTGTAGCCGTAACGGCATGTCCGACAGGAATCGCACACACGTACATGGCGCAGGAAGCGTTGCTTCAGGCGGCTAAGAAGATGGGCTATGAGGTGAAAGTTGAGACGCAAGGTGCCTCCGGTGTGGAACAGGAGTTGTCATACGAGGACATTCAGAGCGCAGATGCCGTGATTGTCGCCGCAGACAAAGCGGTCGAGCTAGATCGGTTTGAAGGTAAGCGTTTACTCCAGACGTCCGTTTCCAGTGCCATTAAGGCGCCGGAGCAACTGCTGGAAGACGCATTGCGCCAGCCTGTGTACGGAGCCAGCAAGTCGAGTGACTTTCTCGACAAAGTCCAAGCGGGCAAGGAAGCAAAGAAGGCAGGAATGCCTTCCGGTTATCGACATCTGATGAATGGTGTATCTCACATGTTGCCGCTCGTTGTCGCAGGAGGCATATTCATCGCGCTTTCTTTCGCAATCGACATTAATAACAAATCTCCGTTGGCGCAAGCGTTCATGCACATTGGAAGTGACTCCGCGTTTGCACTGTATGTTCCGATTTTGGCTGCGTTCATTGCACAGTCCATCGCGGACCGGCCTGGGTTTGCAGCTGGACTTGTCGGAGGGTGGATTGGCACACAGGGGACGATGTTTGGTCATCCACACGAGAGTGCGGGATATCTCGGCGGCATTCTGGCGGGTTTCCTGGCCGGCTACGTTACGAAGTGGTTGAAACAATGGATTCGGTTGCCGCGTGCGCTAGAAGGTTTGAAACCGGTTCTGATCCTCCCAGTGCTGTCTGTCGGTATTGTCGGACTCTTGATGATTTATGTGCTCGGTTCACCGATTGCGGCACTGATGCAATGGATGACGGATGGTCTGAACAGTATCGGCGCGTCAGCGTCCATCGGGCTTGGCTTGTTGTTGGGCGCGATGATGGCGTTTGACATGGGTGGGCCTGTCAATAAAGTCGCATACTTCTTTGCCGTTGGCCTACTCGGAAGCCATACGCACGAATCCGAAGTGATTATGGCAGCGGTCATGGGGGCAGGTATGGTTCCTCCGCTCGCGCTTGGCTTCGCCACGTTGATCAATGGACGGAAGTTCCACAAGGAAGAGCGAGACGCCGGTAAGGTTGCTCTCGTCCTTGGTGCATGCTTCATCACAGAAGGCGCCATTCCGTTTGCGACGAACGATCCGTTCCGTGTCATCCCGTCCATTATGATTGGATCTGCTGTCACCGGCGCGTTAACGATGCTGTTTGGGGTGACCTTACCAGCCCCACACGGTGGTATCTTCGTCTTTCCGCTGATAGGACACGTCCTGCAGTACATTCTCAGCATTCTCATCGGTGCCATCGTGAGTGCTGTTCTTGTTCTCGCACTGAAGCGGACGGTATCCGGTCACGAATCCGAAACCGTTGCCGCATGATGCGTGTTCGGTAACAGCGTAGATTGTCCAATTACCTGGCCTGCATTTGCGTCATTTGCCGCAATTGCAGCCCAGTTCTGTCTTTGGGCATGCCACATCCATTGCGTCGCATGGACAAGCGTGAGACAATGGGTCTCGCAAGTTGCAATGGGGGTGCTGTCAAGTGGACTTTGAAATGGCACATAGAATGTCGAAATTGCCGAAACAATTTTTTGCCAGCCTGGTGGCTAAAGTGAATGCGCGTGTACAGGCAGGCCACGACGTGATTAACCTGGGTCAGGGAAATCCAGACCTGCCGACGCCTCCGCACATTGTAGAAGCACTGCGAACGGCTGCGTTGAATCCAAAGACACACCGGTACTCGCCGTTTTCCGGCCTGCCGAAGTTGAAGGCAGCTGCCGCTGATTTTTACGCAAGGGAGTACGGAGTACATATCAACCCAGACACAGAAGTGGCAGTGCTTTTTGGCGGAAAGACGGGACTCGTGGAGCTCAGCGAAATCTACTTGAATCCGGGAGACGTTGCGTTGGTGCCGGATCCAGGGTATCCGGACTACTGGAGCGGAATCGCCCTCGCAGGAGGCCGGATGGTGAAGTTTCCGCTGTTGTCGGAGAATGAGTTTCTACCGGATCTAGCAGCCATTCCGGAAGCGGAAGCGAATGAGGCAAAGCTTTTGTTTTTGAATTATCCAAACAATCCCACAGGCGCCGTCGCAACACCGGAGTTTTTCTCGGACGTCGTCGCGTATGCCAACAAGCACAACATCCTCGTGGTACACGATTTTGCCTATGGCGCCATCGGCTTCGACGGCGTGAAGCCGCCGTCGTTCTTGCAGACGCCGGGTGCCAAAGCGTGCGGCGTGGAGATTTACACGTTGAGCAAAACGTACAACATGGCGGGGTGGCGAATTGCCTTCGCGGTAGGGAATCCATCGGTCGTGTCGGCAATCAACTTGATACAGGATCACTACTACGTGTCCCTGTTCGCCGCTGTGCAGTTGGCAGGGGCTGAGGCGCTCAGTGGATCACAGGAATGTGTACGTGAGTTGGTGGATACGTACGAGCGGCGTCGCAACGCATTTGTCTCCACACTGCAGGAGAACGGCGTGGATTGCCCTCGTCCAAAAGGTTCGTTCTTTGTCTGGATGCCTGTGCCGAGTGGATACACATCGACGTCTTTTGCGGACTTTTTGCTCGAACGAGCGAACGTTGCGGTGGCTCCGGGTGTCGGCTTTGGAGAATGTGGAGACGGGTTTGTCCGCGTGGGTTTGTTGACGACGGAGGATAGACTCTGCGAAGCAGCCTTACGCATTGTGCGGGCTGTGCGCGAAGCAAGAGAGGCGCGTTGAGCGTCGCATCGGTGTTCGGCGGTACTCCACATGTCAGGGCTGTCTCTACGGGTGCCTTCCCGGTTGAGACAGCCCTGTTTGTGTTATGGGCGCTCTGGACCTTCACCGGGCTGAGACTTGCTCCTGAACCGGTCGGCCAACTCAATCAACCACAGGCGATGATACGGAACCTCGTACAACACGGGTTCAATCCGTCTGTCGCCGGGTCCAAGTCGATACATCCAGATGGTGGTTTCGTTGCGAACACCTTCATGCACTCGAATACCGAGTTGTACGGAATCGCGGTACCCGTTTCTATAGGCGATGGCCCCAAGTTGCCCGTGTAGTTCGGCCACCAGTGGGCGATAGCGCGGATCGCGAAGAACCGGCGCGTCCATCCACTGTGTGAATCCGTCAGGCCCAGTCTTGAACCGCTGCTCGGTTTCGATGAGGACAACCTCGGCCCCTTCAATCGGCCGCTCCGTGCGCCCGTCGATGACGCGGATGCGCAATTTCGACTTCGGTATCGGCACGTACGGCGAAAACTTGTCGGTGGGCTCCGTCGGATCCACAGGTGCGGCCTTCGGTGCCGCGGGATTCACGGCATTGCTCGGGGGCTGCGGGTGGCTCGGCGTCTGGTTCTGCGGATGGCTTGGCTTTGGTTGCGCCGGTCCTTCCACAGGGACAGCCACTGTGGGAATGGCACCACGGGATATCGACGAGCCTGTGTGCAGGTATGACGTTGAGTTTGGGGCCGGCGAATTCGGCAGTGACCAGAGCGCCAACGCGATGGCTGTCAGGCACACGCCAAGGGTTTTGCCAGAAGGTAACCAGCTTTTCACGAACAATCCCCCTCGAAAGATTATCGAACTCTGCGCAGGGCTCGTTCGGCGTAGTAAAATTGCAGAATTTGAATGTACGTTCTGCCGCGCTCGGCCCAGTATTGGGAACCCCACTGCGCCATTTTCTGTGCGTTGCGGTACTGCCAGTTCGGATCGTCGCGATAGCCTGCACGGTAGTTTAATTCGATGATTTCTCCATTCGGCTTGACGTACGAGTAGCCACGCACCGACTCCACCGCGCGATTGGTCTCTGTTTGGCGAGACCAGGATCGATACGTTTGGAAGTTCACTGTGTTATCCACGTCGAACGTAAACCCGTCAATCGTCACCGGGTGTAGGTGGTGGTACCAAGCAAACATTTTGATGGCCATGGCACCCGCTCTTAGGGACTCTGGGTGCCACGAGGGCATCCATTCGTTTGGCAGCACATCCTCGCAGTATTGTTCAAACGGCACGGTTTGCACCCAGATGATGCGTCCGCGCGGATCTGGTTGTCCGCTGGCGTTGTTTTCCCGGACGGCGACGCGAACAATATCAGGCAAAGACGTGTTGTAAATCGTGTTTTCAGCCATTGCGCGCGGTGGTAGTGCCAACCCTAGGAAGGTCAGCATCGCACACGCGACACTCCCAATCAGTAGTCTTTTCATGAGCCTCCCCCTGCTTCACAAAGGTGCAAGATACTCTTACAATTCCCAATGTCAAGATTGCCATGCACGTTTTCCGGTAATGTTGGGCGGACTCATGCATGACTTTCCCGTATGGAATCGTTACAATGAATGGGATTCTCCGAACGGCAGCTAAAGACGAAGGAGGTTGAGCGGCATGGAGAAGTTAAGCTTGACTGGGAAATCCGCACACAGCACAGACGATACATTGAAGGGGTTGTCGGCGGTTTTTGTGGATGGTGACCGGGTTTTCATCGACAACGGTGCGATTCACGCCAAAAGCCAGTTGGAGCGCAGCGTCACATTCGTCAAGTCGAAGGACGAATTGGCCAGTCCACGCTCCGTGTACGTGTTCTGGATTACGTTGAAGAGATCAGAAGGTAAGATGGGTTTTCACGGCGCCATGCCGTTTGTCATATGGATTGACGAACAGGCTAAATTGGGGTACAAATCTCTTGCGGAACAAGTTAACAAGATGGACAAAGCGGTAAGGGGCCAGATTGATTTGGATGGCATTCCTGACGACGTCCGCCTCAAAGTCCGCGACTTCCTTGTAAACGTACGACCTGATTTGTGGGAGAACGCTGCGCCTGCATTTCGTGCAGCGTTTGAATATGAACAGATGAGAAAGGGGTAGTTCATTGAACCAAACGGAAACACCGCTGTTCACGGGCCTTCTCAACCACGTGCAGCGACAACCCATACAATTTCACATCCCAGGACACAAGCGCGGCCGAGGGATGGAATCTGAGTTTCAGCAATTTATCGGTGAAAACGCGTTGTCGCTCGACTTGATTAACATTGCGCCACTGGACGATCTACACAAACCCACTGGGATCATCAAACAGGCCCAGGAACTCGCGGCGGAGGCGTTTGGTGCTGACTATACATTTTTCTCCGTTCAAGGGACGAGTTCGGCCATCATGACCATGGTCCTAGCAGCCGTCAACCCAGGTGAAAAAATCCTGGTCCCAAGAAACGTGCATAAATCAGTGCTTACTGCCATCATGCTGGCAGACGCAATGCCGGTGTTCTTGCATCCTGAGGTGGACCACGAATTGGGCATCATGCACGGACTGTCCGTTGAGACCGTGGAACAGGCGTTCATGGAGCATCCCGACGCCAAAGCCATTGTGGTCATCAACCCCACGTATTTTGGCGTGGCGGCAGACTTAAAGCGGATTGTCGAAGTTGCGCACGCTCACCACGCCTTGGTCTTGGTAGACGAAGCGCATGGAACGCATACGCCGTTTCACGAGCGCCTGCCGATGTCCGCGATGGAGGCGGGCGCCGACATGGCGGCCACCAGTGTCCACAAACTTGGCGGGTCCATGACACAGTCCAGTGTCCTGAATGTCCGGGAGGGACTGGTCGATCCCCGGCACGTCCAGGTAATACTCAGCATGCTCACGACCACGTCTACGTCCTATTTGCTCTTGGCGTCGCTCGATGTGGCCAGGAAGCAACTCGCACTGTATGGGCACGAGCGCGTGTCGAAAGCCATAGCTCTGGCAGAAGATGCGCGACGGAGAATCAACGAAATCCCGGGCTTGTACTGCCCAGGAGAAGAAATTCTCCATAATAGCGCCACTTACGCGCTGGACCCGACAAAATTGACCATTTGCGTCAAGGACTTGGGTATCCGAGGGTTTGACGTGGAGCGAATGCTGCGCGAGGAGTTTAGCATTGAAGTGGAGTTGAGCGACCTGTACAACATCCTCTGTCTGGTCTCCTGGGGGGATGAGCCTGAGGATCTCGACCGCCTGGTCGAAGCGCTCCAAAAGATTTCGCACATGTACGAAGACCGGATTGGACGGCGCAGCGCCGTGGTCAAGACGCCGTCCATGCCGACGCTGAGCATGTCGCCTCGCAAGGCGTTTTACGCGAAAACGGAGTTGGTGCCGCTGCAGGAAAGCGTCGGCCGGACGATTGCAGAAATGATTATGGTGTATCCACCGGGGATACCGATTCTGCTTCCCGGCGAGATTGTCACGCAGGACAACATTGACTACATCGAAGAAAACCTGCGCGCGGGCTTGCCTGTACAAGGGCCTGATGATCCGGAAATTCGCTTTGTGAAAGTGGTCAAATCTTAATATCTGTCGCCGGCCTGAGACTTAAGGCCGGCGTTCGTTCAGGTAGAAATGATGAGAAATAGCGCTCATAAATACAGAAGCCTCGCAGTATAGTGATATACTGCTGACAAACGACAATGTGGTGGGAGGACGGATGATGGCAGAGATTCACGTTGGACAAGTTGCACCAGATTTTACACTGCCGACGCAAACCGGGGAATCGGTGTCGCTGGCAGACTGTAAAGGAAAAATTGTGGTGTTGTACTTTTATCCGAAGGACGATACGCCGGGGTGTACGCTGGAGGCCAAGACGTTTTGCAGCCTGGCGCAGGAGTTTGAACAAACGGGGGCTGTCATCCTTGGGGTGTCCAGGGATACGGTGGAATCACACCAAAAGTTCGTTGCAAAGCACGAACTGTCGGGGCTCACGTTGCTGGCTGACACCACGAGTGCCGTGTGCGACGCGTATGGCGTCGTAAAGGAAAAGAACATGTATGGCAAGAAGGTGCTCGGCATCGAGCGCACGACGTTCGTGATTGACCGCGACGGCCGTATTGCAAAGATCTACCCGAAGGTCAAAGTGGACGGACACGCGGAAACTGTGTTGGCCTTCGTGAAGTCGATGCAGTAGCAGCCGAGATCGGGTCATGCAGACTCTGAATGGGTGCAGTATAATAAGAACCGAAGGGAGTGGGTCAGACGTGATTACAGTCACTGACAACGCTGCCGAAAAACTTCGGGAGATGATGGCCGGCCGCGGTGAAGATGAAAGCGCACTGCGGATTTACGTGAAACCAGGCGGATGCACCGGATTCAGTTACGGGATGGCACTGGACGGTCCGAAGGAGTCGGACTTGCAGTACAACATTAACGGCATCCTTGTACTCGTGGACAAGGAGAGTCTGGAACTGATTGACGGCTCTGAAGTGGACTATGTGGACGACTTCACGGGACAAGGGTTTCGGATTTTCAATCCGAACGCCACGTCCACCTGTGGGTGCGGATCGAGTTTTCGGACAGCGACAAAAGCTGGACAGCCTGGATCCTGCGACGTGTAAGATAGTCTTCTGCCTGTCTGCCAGAGTTTGCGGACAGGCTTTTTTATACCCAGCGCTTGGGAGAGGGATGTGCTTTGGCCCGCTTTGAGAAAGTATTGAAAGATCCTGTACACGACGAAATCCGGGTGGACGACCCGTGGATTTGGCAACTCGTGAATACGTCAGCTGTACAACGCCTGCGGCGCATTCGCCAGCTCGGCACATCGTACTTGACGTTTCACGGAGCGGAACACAGTCGATTTACGCATTCGCTCGGTGCGTACGAGACGATGCGACGCGTCGTAGAACACTTACATCGCGAGTATGGATGGCCCGATTCCACTCGCGAACGGCGACTTGCACTTTCGGCCGCATTGTTGCACGACGTCGGGCACGGGCCGTTTTCGCATACTTTTGAACGTATCTATCCTTTGCACCACGAACATTGGACGAAGCGCATCATTCTAGAGGACCCGGAATTGCGTTCGGTACTCAATCAAGTCGACGAGGCGTTTGCCCTAGATCTCGTCGGCGTGCTGCAAAAGGACGGAAGATTCCCGTACGTGCAGCAACTCATCACTAGTCAGCTGGACGTGGATAGAATGGATTATCTGTTGCGGGACGCGCTGCATACCGGTGTGACGTACGGGCGGTTTGAACTTGCTCGACTGGTGCGTTCCCTCGCTCTCCACGAAGGCACGGTCATGCTCAAACAGAGTGGATTGCACACGGCGGAACAGTACATTCTCGCGCGTTATTTTATGTACACACAAGTGTACCTGCATCCGGTGACCGTTGGCAGCGACATTCTCGTCGGGCAGATCCTCCGCCGGGCTCGTGAGCTGTGGAACGATGGTCAAGGGGTGGACATGCCTTTGGAGCTCGCGGCGCTATTCTCAGGGGAAGATCAGGTCACCGTGGAAGACTACTTGGCGATTGACGAGTCGACGCTCCAGTACGCCTTCCGGCGGTGGTCGAAGGCTGAGGACCGCGTTCTGGCGAATTTGGCGCAACGCTTTCTGGATAGAAAGTTATTTGCGCCAGTGATCCGTTCGGAACCGAACAGCGAAGAGTGGGCAGCCTTACGTACGGCGGCGCGAGCGCTGGGATTTCATCCGGACTACTACGTGTCCGGGAGGAGCTCGGAAGTGGCTGCCTACGTGTATCGCGGTGAGGGGATCCTGGTGTTGTCGGACGACGGACGAGTGAACGAGTTAAGTCGTGTATCGAAAATCGTCCGGTCACTCAATCCCGATTCAGAATACCGTCTGTTTTTGCCAAAAGAAATGCTGGAGTCGGACGGGCCGCTCCAGCACCGGGTGTTATCCATCGTACAGGCGAAGCAGGAGTCATGAGACTTCGCGTTGCCGCCGATTTGACTTTCGCTTTCCGAACCAAAACCAGACCACAGCCACAACCAAGAGCGCAGCACCGAAATATGTAAGAGGCTTAAGCAACTGGTCCAGCTTATCCCAGTGTTTGCCGAGTTGAAATCCACCATAGGTCATGGCAAGGTTCCAAGGCAAGGCGCCTAGTGCTGAAAACAGGATAAACTTGCCCACGTTCATCTTTGCCACGCCTGCGGGCAGCGAAATGAAGGTTCGGATTCCGGGCAACAAGCGTCCAAAAAAGACAGTCCATTCACCGTATCTGGCAAACCACCGCTCTGCCTTCTCAAGATGAGACGTGCTGAGCAGTACATATTTGCCATAATGGGTGATGAAAGCTCTACCACCGGAACGTCCGATGGCGTAGGCGATGAGTCCGCCGACCAGATTCGCCACTGTGGAAAGCACGACTACACCTACGAAGGATAGCTCGTGCAGGTAAGCTAAATACCCAGCGTACGGCATGACCACTTCGCTGGGAATCGGGATAAAAAGGCTTTCCAGTGTCATGAGCAAAAAGACGGCTAGACTACCATAGTGAGAAATAAACGTACTGAGATGCTCTGCCAACCCTTGGGCCCTCCTTGGACAGTCCGGGATCTTGCGGTCCTGTCCATGGTACATGATTTTCGCTCAAATGTGAATCGGTGGCTGTAACACCGCGGGGTTGACAGACTCCCCGAATCTCAGGACAATGGGGTAGTCATCGGTTGTATCGCATAGGCTTGGTAAACGGATGGGCGTTTGCCCGAGTTGCGATATGATCTCACCGTGTTTCATCGGAACGTCAACCATGCACGGAAAGCAAACCAGTGTAGAAAGCTGAGGGAACGTCCATGTCCCTGCTTCACGCGTTGCTCAATTTCATATATGTGGCAATGCAACTCTTTACGGGCGCCATCGGCGTGTATCAGATTTTGATGTCGCTGTTTGGCATTTGGCACCGTCGTCAGCCAATACGTCATGAACCGAGAAAGCGCTTTGCGGTGGTTATCGCTGCTCACAATGAAGAGCGCGTGATTGGTCCTTTGATTGACAGCCTTATCGACCAAGAATATCCAAAAGAACTGTACGATATACACGTCATCGCAGATAACTGTACGGATCACACAAAGGATGTGGCAAGAAAACACGGCGCTATCGTCCACGTTCGAGTGGACGAGGAGAAGCGGGGCAAAGGCTTCGCGATTGAGTGGATGCTAGAACGCCTCTGGAAAAGGAACGTGGAATACGACGCGATAGTCATGTTCGACGCAGACAACCTCGTCGCACCTGACTTTTTGCGCATCATGAACGACAGGCTGATGGAAGGTCACAAGGTCATCCAAGGCTACCTTGGCGTAAAGAACCCGTTCGATACGTGGGTGAGCGTATCGATGGCCATTTCCTACTGGTACAGCAATCGGATGTGGCAAAACGCCCGGCAAAATCTCAGGCTGTCCAGTTCACTGGGCGGGACGGGGCTATGCATCGACATGGCTCTGTTAAAAGAAATGGGTTGGGGAGCCACAGGTCTTACGGAAGACCTTGAGTTCGGCGTGCGCTGCGTCGAGCGTGGCATCATTCCGATTTGGGCGCATGACGCGGTGGTATACGACGAAAAACCAACTACGCTTATCGCTTCGATGCGCCAACGTTTGCGTTGGATGCAAGGTCACTTCCATTGCGCCAAGAAGCACATGATTCCGCTGCTTGTGGCGGGTATCAAGGAACGTAATTTCGTCAAGTTTGATGCAGGTGTCTACCTGTTCCAGCCAGCGCGCTTTCTCATTTTGTTCTTGACGTCCTTGATGCTGTTGCTTCAAGTGTCGACGCCGCAGACCACAGTGATGTGGCACGTTACGTCATTTTTGCCGACTGACTTTTGGGTCGCTGTGAACGTGTTTTTGTATATGCAAATGCCGCTGGCGCTCTTTCTGGAGCGTGTGAACTGGAAAGCGTACGTCGGGCTCATCATTCTCCCGTTCTTTCTGTGGACCTGGGGCCCTGTGGTGTTTCAAGCGTACTTCACGAAAACCAACCGGAAGTGGGCGCACACCATCCACAAACGTGCCATTCGTCTCGACGAGCTGCGTAGTCGCTGAGCTTCGGATGTGCTTTGGAAAATGTCTGAAAGTGCAACCAGGCGCCGATAGCGGCGCCTGTATTTTTGTTATTGGAGGCTTCGGTTTCCTGCCTTTTCAATCATGGTGACTAATGCTTGTCGAATCGGCATGCCTGCATGTATCCCGATGTTCTCAGCGGCTTGTGTGCAGGACTCCACGGTGCCGCCCAGCAGTTCGTCCATTGTCTTCACGCCTACGGCCCTTGCTGCAATAACTCCTCTATCGGTCAGTTTATTCCGCAGGAGCTGCACGTCAAGTGCCCCGCACATGACATACCCATGGTCAGTCTGGATGATCAGCAAGTTGGTCTTCGGCAACCGCACTTCAATCGACACCACGGGGTAATCACCTAGCCACAGAGGCTCCACTTTGACCATTCTCTCGTGCTCCTTTCTTCTTCATCCATATTCAGCGTATGGGGATCTCACCCAATGGTGAGGGGTAAATGCCTCGATTTCGGCAGTGGAGTCCGTGCGCTATGTCCCACGGGATGTAGATGTGTTACGATGGGGGAGGCTAGGTACAGCAGGAGACGTACATACCATGCAGGAGGGGTTTCATTTGACTTCCAACAGCCTCGAAATCATTCAAAAACTCGCGGATGCAAATGGTGTTTCCGGCCACGAGCATAATGCACGAAAGTTGTACGAGACGTACCTGCAACCAGTGTCTGACGCACTGGTCAGGGATCGCTTCGGGGGCGTCGTCGGCCAGAAAGTCGGCGATGCGAACGGGCCGAAGATTTTGGTTGCCGGACACCTCGATGAAATCGGAATGGTGGTCACTCACATCAACGACGAAGGATTCATTTACTTCCAGACGGTCGGGGGTTGGTGGTCGCAGGTGATGTTGGCGCAGCGCGTTGTGATTCAGACGCGCAAAGGAGACATTATGGGCGTCATTGGATCCAAGCCACCTCACGTTCTGCCTGCAGATGAGCGGAACAAAGTCGTCAAAGTCAAGGACATGTACATTGATATTGGCGTGAAAGACAAGGCAGAGGCAGAAGAAGTCGGCGTCCGTCCGGGAGACCCCATTGCGCCGTGGGGACCGTTTACGCCGTTGGCAAATGAGAAGTACTTCATGAGCAAGGCGCTCGACAACCGCTTGGGTTGTGCCGCTTCCATCGAAGTGCTTCGCGCGTTGCAGGGACAAGCCCATCCGAACATTTTGTACGCCGGAGCCACGGCACAAGAAGAGGTTGGGCTTCGCGGCGCCCAGACGCTGGTTCACGAAGTGAATCCGGACCTCGCCATCGCGGTCGACGTCGGAGTTGCTGGTGACACCCCCGGCTTGACGAAGCGAGAGGCGATGAGCAAATGCGGCGAAGGTCCCATCTTGCTGATATACGACGCCTCCATGATTCCGAATACGCGGTTCCGTGATTTCGTGATAGATACAGCAAAGGAAGCCAACATTCCGTTGCAAGTGGAATTTGTCGCTGGAGGCGGCACAGACGCAGGAAGGTTCCACACCTTTGGGTCGGGGGTTCCGTCCGTTGCAATCGGATTTCCAACGCGGTATATTCATAGCCATTCGGCCATCTACCACCACGATGACTTCGAGAACGCAGTTCGTTTGGTCGCTGAACTGGTACGGCGCCTGGACAGGAACACAGTGAAGGAGATTCAAGAATACTAAGCGGAAAACCGCCCGACGTGTACCCTGCCCGGCCTTAGGGTCCAAAGATCCTGTACTGGGCAGGTACGGCCGGAATAACATGTTCATTGGCGAAACACTGATTCATGTGGAGGCGCGTATGTTCCATCAACTCAGCCATTTTCTCACAGGTATTTGGCATAATTCGCCGCTGATAGCGGCCTTTGCAGCCATTCTGATTACACAAGTGCTCAAGATTCCAATTCACTACGTTCTGTATCGAGTGTGGGATGTTCACAAAGTCGTTGACGCTGGTGGAATGCCGAGTTCGCACGCCGCGGGTGCGGCCGCGCTAACGACGGCGTTGGCGTACGTGGTGGGACCTCAGTCGCCCACGTTTGCAACCGCCGTGGTATTCACTGCCATCGTGATGTATGACGCCGGCGGCATTCGTCGACACGCGGGTGAGCACGCAGCTTTGTTGAACCGCATCGCGATGGAAATGCGCCGTGCCGGCATGACCATTCAAACGTCACCAAGCCCTGTGTCTGAAGGCGAGCGATTAAAGGAGATTCTGGGACATGAACCTCGCGAAGTGGTGGTCGGCGCCATTTTAGGTATCATGATTGGCGCCGTGTTTGGAAAGTGGTGGTGACGGCGTAGCCGTAGGAAGGCTATTCGCCGCCATCGCTCTCTGACGTTCCTGATCCGAACAGCACGTCGACCCCTTCGCGTTGGATCTTGTCCACCAGGATCTGTAACGCCTGCTCGGCAGAGTCCACGATATTGGACCCGTATACAATCCATCGTTCTTCGTCACGTGGCACGCCGATGGCGTAAAACGCACCGTCCTGTTGTTCAAATAGCTCGATGTCGTATACGTGATGGGGTGTCGTGTACTCGAAGAGTTCTTTCCGCTTCAGCATGCATCCCTCTGGAATCCGCACGCGGGAGAACCCGTTTCTATTGAAATCGCTCATCGGTTTCGGTCTCCTTTCCTGTCCCACGTCCATGTTACAGATCCTGTCATCATCAAAAACAATGCGGCTGCGGCTAGCAGCGCTATCAACTCCAACAACATGGAGATGCCGTGCATCATCCAAAATTGTTTTAAGAGGTTCGGTGCTGCTTTGCTCACGGGACCCATTTTGGCTTCAATCCGCTGAACCTGTGGCAACAAGTAGAACTGATTGACGGCATTGAGGAGAAACCCGATACCTCCGCTCCAAAGGCCGATGGAATATCGGATGGACTGGGCGCGGTTGATCCGCCCGACCCATATGTACACAATCAGCGCGATAGCAGACAGTATGGTACACAGTGCAAAAAATGTGGGGAAGAGGGCACCAACCGCCATTCCCGCTGTGTCGACCGGTAGAGCGGCAAACAGTTCATTGGCAGCAAACACGTAAAAGTAGAACCCTGTACCCAGCCACAGTGCGGCGGCTGTGAAGCAAACCATCGTGAGTACGCGATTCACGGGGAAATCTCCTCCAATCGGATTCATAAGAACGCGGATGGGAGACAATTCCCATCCGCGTTTTTCATCATCGTACCTGTGATGGCTCGATTACGCAAATTCCTTGAGGGCCGCTTCGAACACGGATTGATCCAGGTTCAGGTCCAACTTCACGATGGGCTCTTCGCGGTATCCGGGAATCTGGTTCTGGTACGGAACACGGGAATCATCTCTGTAGATGAGCCCAGTGCAAAAGCCGTTTGTCTCGATGATGGTTTTCATCGCGTTGGCTCTGTCGGTCGGATCATATCCTTCGACTTTATCCAAGTTGTGCACGTTTTCGCGGAAGAAGTCGTACGTGTTGATTTTGTTGTACGTCACACAAGGGCTGAATACATTGATCAGAGCAAACCCTTTGTAGTTGATTCCCTGTTCAATCAGTGATACCAATTGATTTACGTCACTGGAAAAGCCCTGCGCGAGGAACCCGATACCCGCCGCGAGTGCAATTTGGGTCGGGACGAGCGCGTTTTCGATGTTTCCGGCAGGCGTCGTCTTCGCCTTAAAGCCACGAGCGCTGGTGGGGGAGTGCTGCCCCTTGGTCAAACCGTAAATCTGATTGTCCATAGTGATGTACGTGATGTCGATGTTGCGGCGCACTGCGTGCATGAAGTGGTTGAGGCCGATGCCGAATCCGTCGCCGTCTCCACCCGCTGCGATGACCGTCAAATCGCGGTTGGCCAACTTCACGCCTTGCGCCGTGGGGAGCGCGCGGCCGTGCACGCCGTGGAACCCGTAGCTGTTGACGTAACCGGAAATGCGCCCGGAGCAGCCAATCCCGGAAATAATCGCGACTTCGTGTGGTTCTTTGCCCATCGATGCCAAAGCGCGTTGAATGGACGCTTGCACGGAGAAATCCCCACACCCCGGGCACCAGTTGGGGCGGATGTCATTGCGAAAATCTTTTACCGTCGCCATCGTTAAAACATCCCCTTGACGTGTTTGTAGATTTCGGACGGCAAGAACGGTCGGCCGTCGTATTTGTTCAAACCGGAAACGTCACTGTGATGGACTCCGAAATAAGACATCAGGTGGCGAATCTGACCTGTTGCGTTGTTCTCAACCACGAGTACTCTCTTGGCATCGGTGATGGCGGCAGTGAGCGACTGGGTCGGGAATGGCAGCAGCGCATGAAGTTGAATGTGCGCCACTTTGAGGCCGTCGGCCTGGAGCCTTTCCATCGCTTCCGCGATGGCCCCAATGTTGGATCCGACGCCAATAATGGCGATGTCCGCATTTTCATCCCCGGTCTTCTCGACACTGCCGGGCAGTTCCACGCCCTCGAGCTTGCGCAACCGCTTGTTCATCATGGCAGCGCGGTTCGGCGCAGTTTCGTTGGGACGGCC
The DNA here is from genome assembly GCA_963788285.1 of uncultured Alicyclobacillaceae bacterium. Lineage (GTDB taxonomy): Bacteria > Bacillota > Bacilli > Alicyclobacillales > Alicyclobacillaceae > Alicyclobacillus_A. The sequence goes on along the minus strand of CAWBGB010000008.1, from coordinate 39,785 downwards.
GTTTTCTGCGTGTTCTACACCCGTCACATGGTGCAACCCGCCCTTCGTGCCGGGCAGCACGCGCGGAGAAATGCCATCTTCGGTCAATTGATACCGCTTGAACTCCGCCTTTGGGTCCGCCGTACCAATCGCTTCCTCTGTCATGAGGTTTCCGCGGTCAATCTGAATGTCGTCCAAGGAAAGTATTTCGGTCGTTTGTTTACTGAGAGACAATTGCAAATCTGTCATGACAATAACAGGGCATTGGTATTTTTCCGCATAGTTAAACGCCCGTCCCATGACAGTGAAACATTCTTCCGGGGTTGCCGGTGTCAGGACAATCTTCGGAATCTCGCCGTGCGTACCAAATAGCGCTGCGAGGTAGTCCGATTGCTCTTGTTTGGTGGGAAGGCCGGTAGAGGGACCCCCGCGCTGTGTGTCGATGATGACGACCGGCGTCTCGGTCATGCCTGACAAGCCGATGGCTTCCATCATCAACGAGAGACCAGGACCTGACGTACATGTCATTGCGCGGGCACCGCCGTATGCTGCACCAATGGCCATGGTCATCGCTGCAATCTCGTCTTCCGTCTGCACAACGACACCGCCTACCTGCGGAAATTTTCTGATCAGGTATTCCATCACGTCGGAAGCCGGCGTAATCGGGTAGGCCGGCATGATGCGAGCACCTGCCGCCAATGCACCGAGACCGAGGGCCTCGTTGCCCATCATAAACAAACGGCGTGTTCCGTCTGCGGGCTTCAAAGCGAACGCAGGGTCCGCGCCACCAAGTTTCTTCATATACTCAAAACCGCGACGTGCAGCTTCCATGTTCTGATCTACGATTTTCTGCCCCTTGCGGCTGAAGCGCTCTTCAATCACTTCTGCAAAGATGTCCACATGTAACCCGAGTACGCACGCGGAAGCGCCGAGAGAGACCATGTTTTTCATAATGGCCGATCCGCACTCTTCAGCGATCTTTGTGATGGGTACAACAAAGAGGCGTACGTGATCCGGTGCCGTTGGGTTGAACTTTTCGTCGGCGATGACGATGCCACCCGGCTTGACTTCGCCCACGTTAAGGTCGATGGATTCCTGGTCAAATGCCAGCAATACGTCCGTGTGGTCTGCGCTGGCGCGGTATTGTTTCAGACTCACACGTACTTTATCGTTTGAGTGACCGCCTTTGATGCGCGAGGAAAAATGACGGAAAGAATACACATAATACCCTTGACGATTGAGGGCAACGGCAAAGGTTTCTCCGGTACTTTCCACACCTTCCCCTTGCTGGCCGCCAACTTTCCAAGAAAGTTGCTCAAGCATGCTTCGTCCACTCCTCTGTACAGCTCTGCCGTTGCACATGCAGACATATCTGGGCCATGGGCCCACAACGTGGCATTTCGATCCTCAAAAACTATGTAATGCGTTTTCGATGGACACAATGTCGACGTGCTGATCCACACGGTTGTCACGGGGGCAGAGTTGATTTCGTGGTGTACTTTCCACACCCACCAACGTCAATTATACTGTACTGAGGTGGTCAAGAAAACGTTTCTATCACACTTCGTCCAATTTTCTGAAAGGATGGGGGAGTCGATGTTTATTACAGATGCTTTGCGCGAGAAAGTGAACGAGATGCTGTGCGCCGTAGAGGAACGCGCAGATTGGTTGGCAACGCTCGAGCAGTCGCCAAATTGGTGGGACGAGCCCTCTCTACGTTGGGCAGCGGAGCGCGCACTCCACGTCGCTGTTGAGTGTGTGGTTGACGCCGCCAATGAGATCATCGACGCCCTGGTGATGCGCGACCCCGGGGGTTACGCGGATATTCTGCGCGTACTTGCGGAAGAAGAAGTTGTGGACAATGCCTGGTTTGAACAGTTCTTGAGCGTCATATCGGTTCGAGAACGGCTGATTCGCAAATATCTTCATCTAACTTCTGAAGAGGTCAGGAACGCTGTTGTCGAGTCGACACCGTTGTTTGCACCGTATGTTGCGGCCATTCGCTCATATCTAGGGATTCGCGGTTAGTGGAGAGCCTTTGCTTTCTGTACACGTACACTTTCACATGTCGCTTGACACCGAACTGTATCGCTGCTTCGTCGGACGCTAACAGGACATCGATGTGGCGCCCTTTGATGGCGCCGCCTGTGTCCTCGGCGATGCGTTCGCCAATGCCTTCGATGTACAGGTGGGTGCCAATCGGAATGACCTTCGGATCGACAGCAACCGTACGCCTGACATCCGCACGAGTACCGCTGTAGGTGATGCCATAGTCTGGCGCGGACGGTAACTTCCCGGTAGATCTCGGACTTACAGAATACGCTGTCAGCATAAAGTCTCCGAGCGTCGTGGCGTCAGCAAGAAGATTGCTGGAGGTCAATCGCACGGAAGGCTGTGTTCCACCTCGATGTTCCCCATTCAAACCGTGCGCATGCTTCGTTCGTGCTGTCCCTGCCTGGCGGTCTTCTTCCGATCCCTGTCTCATTGCCGTAACTGCGGAAGAATGCCTGGTTTTCTGCGGTGTCCTTATGCTGTTATCGGCATGAACCAGCCGCTGTGCTAATATACAATTAGCAGCACCATGACTGACCCGACGCTCAACCATCGTTGGGTTCACACTTTGTGTCCCCAGAAATATACAACTGACCAATCCGAGCATGCATAAATATCGGAAGATTATGTTCATAGTCGTAGTATCTCGGAATGGCTGTGAATTATTCGTAGACGGGAGCCCATCGGTAGTGGCGCCAGTCAAAGGGGGATGCACAGTGGGAGAAATCGGATGGAAAGTCGGCGGCAAGCAGGGCGAAGGCATTGACAGTACGGGTGAGATCTGGGCCATCTCCCTGCACCGTATGGGTTACTACGTGTTTACGTATCGCCATTTCATGTCACTCATCAAGGGGGGACACACGAATTACAAAGTGAGAATTGCAGAGCGCCCCGTGCGTCATCACGGGGACGACGCCCACGTCCTCATCGCCTTTGACCAAACGACTGTCGATGTCAACGGTCGGGACATGGTCGACGGGGGTGTGGTGATCTACGATTCCAGCGCCTTTCAGGCGACAGCGCCCGAAATGGGACACGTTCAACTATGTGGGGTGCCGCTCACAGCCATCGCCAAGGAAGCTGGCAATCCCATCATGAAAAACCTCGTCGCCATCGGGGCCAGTGCCGCGATTCACGGCTTGAATCCGGAGGCCTTCGGCCCAGTCATCGAGGACAAATTCGTAAAAAAAGGCCAAGCGGTTGTGCAAAGCAACATGGATGCGCTTCGGAAAGGGTATCAGTACTACCAAGAGCACTTCTCAGTTCACTTTCCCCTCCCGGACATTCAATCCACTTCCCACCAACGGCTGTATGCGTCTGGTAACCAGGCGGTCGCCTTCGGCGCGCTTGCAGGGGGATGTCGCTTACTGGCCGCCTACCCAATCACTCCTGCGACCGACATCATGTACTGGATGATTGAACACCTGCCCAAACACGGTGGGGTAGTCCTGCAGGCGGAAGATGAAATTGCTGCGGTGAACATGGCTATTGGGGCGAACTTTGCCGGTGTTCGCGCCATGACTTCAACGTCAGGCCCTGGATTTTCGCTGATGATGGAAGCTTTGGGTCTTGCGGGTATGTCGGAGACACCCCTCGTCATCGTGGACGTACAGCGCGGTGGGCCGTCCACGGGCTTACCGACCAAGACGGAGCAGAGTGACCTCAATGAGGCCCTCTACGGAACCCATGGCGACATTCAACGGATTGTCCTGACGCCGCGTACGGTCGAAGAAAGTTTCCTGTTTGCCGCGGACGCTTTCAATCTCGCGGAAACGTATCAGTGCCCCGTTATTTTGATGACCGACTTGTACATGGGCATGTCCTATCAATCCATCGACGCCTTTCCGATTGACCAAGTCAAGCAGGTGAGAGGCAAGCTTGTTGGCGACGACCTGTTGGCCACGCTTGGGCCTTACGAATACCAACGTTACAATCCCCTCGTGCAGGACGGCATTTCGCCTCGTTCGCTACCAGGGCAGAAGAACGGTCGGTACGTTGCGCTCGGCAACGAGCACAATGGAATTGGCGTCGAAGTGGAGGACATCCAGACGCGCATGGAACAAGTCCAAAAGCGCAAACGGAAATTACAGAATCTTCGGCATCTAAGTGGCGTAACGGTTCACGGCGATCTACATGCGTCCTTGGCTCTCATTGGCTTCGGAAGCACCTTTGGTGTCCTGGAGGAAGCCCGCCAAGCGTTGGCTGCAGACGGTATGAAGGTGAAACACATTCACTTTTCGCGCGTCGCTCCGTTTCCCGCGGATGAGTTTCACCGCGCCATGGATGGCGTGAAAAAGTCGTTGGTCACGGAGCTCAACGTCGCCGGGCAGCTGGCGCAGTTGTTGCGGCAATACATCACTTGCCACAACGTTCTCGAACACTGCTTGAAGTACGATGGAGATCCGATTCTGCTGAAAGAGGTGCTGCAACGCGCGTCCCAAGTGTTTGTGACGGGGGTGTCGAACTAATGGCAACCATGGCCGACTTCAAAACGGAGAAACCAACGTGGTGTCCCGGTTGTGGCGACTTTGGCGTGTTAAACGCCATGCAGAAGGCCTGTGTGAATCTCGGCATTGAGCCCGAAGACGTCGTTGTCGTGTCGGGTATCGGGTGTTCCGGGAAAATGTCGCAGCACTTCGGTGGTTATGGAATCCATTCCCTCCACGGTCGCTCCGTTCCCACCGCCCAAGCGGTCAAACTGGCCAACAAAAGCCTGACTGTCTTTGCTGCGGGGGGAGACGGGGACGGGTTTGGCATCGGTATGGGGCATTTCATTCACGCCATGCGACGCAACATCGACATCACCTACATCGTCATGGACAATCACATCTACGGATTGACCACCGGGCAGGCATCGCCGACGAGTGACGTCGGCGCGAAGACGAAGACGTCCCCCGCAGGCACGGTGGAGGCTCCCATCGCTCCAGTACAAATCGCGCTCGCACAGAACTGTGGATTTGTGGCGCAGGGCTTTTCAGGGAATATTAAGCAACTCGTTTCACTCATAGAACAGGCCATGCAGCACAAAGGATTTTCCTTTGTAAACGTGTTCAGTCCCTGCGTTACGTTCAACAAAATCAACACGTACGAGTTTTACAAAGCGGAACTGGTGAACCTGGACGAAGACCCCACGTACGACCCTTCGAACCGCATTCTAGCGATGCAGCGGGTGGTCGAAGCTAACAACATTATCACCGGACTCATTTACCGGGACCCGAACCGTCCAAGTTTCGAGCAATCTCTGCCGGGATATCCCGCAGTACCCATTGCGCGGAGCAACTGGATGCTGTCCAAAGACGACTACGAAGACATCCTAGACACGTTTCGGTGACGTTGACGCCGTGATTCGTCTGCGAGATCTCCGATGTGACGAAAGCGACGGATGGGCCACAGTCGAACAGGAATTTCTTCGATTTGCTTGCCATCAGCGTGTCCATGGTCTATGGACGAATGGTCGAAAAAACCATTTGCACGAGGTCGTAATCTGTGTTATATTCAATGGCGTCGTCTTGAACGAGCCATTAGCTCAGTTGGTAGAGCACCTGACTTTTAATCAGGGTGTCGCTGGTTCGAGTCCAGCATGGCTCACCACTTGCGGAAGTGGCTCAGGGGTAGAGCATCGCCTTGCCAAGGCGAGGGTCGCGGGTTCGAATCCCGTCTTCCGCTCCACAGCCAACAGGACATTCGGCCAGCGGGAAGAAAACTGGCCGAATGTTGTATACCTGGAGAGGTGGTCGAGTGGTTTAAGGCAGCGGTCTTGAAAACCGCCGTAGTCGCAAGGGCTACCGTGGGTTCGAATCCCACCCTCTCCGCCATAGAAAGTGTCCCGCAGAAATGCGGGTTTTTTGCATTTCAGGGCACTTTTCTAGAACTCGTACATTGACCGCAATAAACGCCAGTCTTCTTGATAGTTCGCTGGGACATACGGTCTACTGCGCAGATGAGTCCGCCGTATGGCGTCGGAGATCAACGTGGATTCGGCTCCAACGTTCTTCCGCAACACATATTTGGGAGGAACGCAAGGTGGACAAGAGGCGAGATAAGGCGATTGTAAAGCGTGACAGGACGCGTCGGGCATTGACCGTAGAGCAGCAGCAACAGATTGAGGATGCAGTGGCGATTTCGATCGAACAAGCCATGCAGGAATTTATCACCGCGAAGGTATCTGAACGCGCTGCCGAGAGAACCATTAAAGATTACCGAAGACACTTTCGGTACTTGATGAATTGGCTCGATTCTAAGCATCCGGGAATTAAATTAACGCAAATAACACCAGGCATCTTACGTGAGTATGTAACATGGATGAGCAATGAAAAGGAGAAATACGATGACCATCCACGCAGGATGAAGCGGTCCATTGTGGGGTTGTCGCCAGTCACGTAATGTGCGGATTCGAACGATGAACGCATTTTTCAATTGGTGTGAGCGAGAGGGCTACGTAGCCAAATCACCCGCGAAGGATATTAGATTGCAAAAGACCGATGAAGAGCGCATTTCTGCGTTCAACGAAAAACAAATAAGAACGTTGCTAGCCGTAGTGGACCGAAACTCTTTTACAGGATTTCGCGATTACGTCATTATGCTTACGTTACTGGACACTGGGTTGAGGATAAGTGAATTGTTCTCTTTGAAAGTGGATGATGTCGATTTTGAGCAATTAACATTGACTGTCCCGTGGGACAAGGCGAAGACGCGGAAGACTCGAACTGTGCCGATTTCGAAACGGACCGCCAGGCTACTGGCTGAATTGATACGCGAAAACATGGATTTTGGGCCGCAAGCGGATTACTTGTTTTACTCAAGCTATGGTCATCCAATGACAGGAGATTCGTTTGATGATCGGCTTAAGATATACGGAGAGCTAGCAGGGTAGAAGGTGTACGAGTCTCGGCGCACACATTTCGGCACACATTCGCTTTGCATTGGATTAAGGCGGGGGGAGATCCATTTTCATTACAAAAGATGCTTGGACATACCGATATGTCTATGATTAGGCGGTATGTGCGTCTAAGCGAAAGTGATGTTAAGGAGAAGCACCACCAATTCTCACCGTTGCATCAATTACTAGGTCGATGATTTTCACAAGACAAGGGAGAAGCACAACGTAAATCATTGATATAACAACGACGGCCCACGCCTTGATGTGCAATGGGCCGCTTTTTTGTTCATTAATTCACGTTTGTTTCTCGCTTCTTGCCATTTATTACACTACTACTACAGCTAAGAAGTGAAGACAAACATGAATTATTGCATTGTACCGAGGTGGTATATGGGTCAAAACAGGTTAGAGTGAGCCGCGATGGTCATGGAGCGTGCCTCGACTTGTCAACCCGATACCGAACCATGTCTCGCTGGACATACCTGCTTCACGCTTGCGTTTGAGTTCCGGGAATGAAGATTCCAAACGCTCGTTAAAGTTCTTCTTACCTAAGCCTTTGAGGCCGGACTCCTCGCACCATACCGCATAGGCTTGATAGAGTTCCTTGGTTCCACATTTATGTCCTTCGCCAAAGACACACATCTCATCGACGAACGTCGCCACACTATCCGTTGCTCGACGGTATTTCTCCAAGGCCTCTTCAGTAGACTTATACATTGTAAAGGTGCCGTTTTTATCCAAATGTCGCAGCCCTTCTAGAGCCAAGTTCAGCAGCCCGGACAATTCTGATTCCGTCGTGAGCTTGTCTATCAAACGCTCATCCGCATTTCCACCGTGTTGGAACGTGTTCGGGAACGGGATGATGATCAATCGGCGAAAGAACGACTGGCCAACATCGCGGCTATGCGGAATCATGTTCGCACTGAAAACTAGCCGCGCAAACGGTTCGAAGTCAAAGGAATCCTTGTTTTTAAACTCCGCACTAATACGATCTCCAGAGACAATAGCCTTAAACAGCGATCTATCATCCAGTGCTTTTGGAGACAAGTCGGAAAACGTATTGAGCAATTTACCTACAAGCTGTGATGTTTTAAACCGAGTCCCCGCCAGGTCTTGCAACGATTCGTTCGAGACGTTTTCCTGCCCAATGAAACGCGTTAGAAGATTGATAAATGTGCTTTTTCCGTTCACTCCGGTCCCTGTCAAAATAAATGCCTTTTCGAAGCGGGTAGACGGAATCATCGCGTATCCGAACAACTCTTCTACGACAGGAATTGCATCTTCCGGTAAAACCTCCGAAAAGAATTTGCGAATCGCCGGACAATCTGCGCTTGGTTCGTATCTTATCGGCAACTGTATCGTTGTCAGCCGACTCGGATCGTGGTCAAAAAGTTCACCTGTGCGCCAATTCAGCAGTCCATTCTGTACGCAAATAAGACCATCATCTGGATCGGTCTCCACATTTTCGATCCACGTTTCCTGCTGAATCGCGTAGACTACCTCCTCGACATAACTGCGCTTTGATTTCCGGGCGCTGAACGAGTTTCCGTAGGCGTTGCTCTCCTACAGCCCGATAAACACCGTTGTCGTACACATACAATTGGGCTCCGTTGTAAAACCAGGAGCTGTGTCGCAGAATAAACTCGGCGGCCAATAGTGGCACAAATTTGCCTTGGTCAAAAAAGGATTCCGGCGGCGGGCATGGCACCAACGCGCTTCCCGGCATTTTAATCAATTGCGGTTCACTAATCTTATTCACGGGATATTTCATTGCACTGTTCACGATGTTTAGAACCTCCTGTTCCGGTAATGGTGGTATGCATTGAAGCACATTCGCACCGTACAATGCGGTATAAATTTGCGTCTCGTCAAAGCCTTTTCCCCGTAATGAACAGGCCATGCGGAATAACGTATCGTTTCGTCTTCCTTCCGGTATGACATCGGACTGAATCACCGCCTTCGACGGTCGATTTACCAGCGACAGATGCGAAGTCGAATTATTAGCTGTGAGCATCTTCGGTTGCCGCATCAAATTCAGTAGCCATTCCGGCATCGGCGCAATGTTAATCTCATCCGGGTGAGACGAGAGTTCCCATTCATAAGGATTGCCGCTTGCATGGACGCTCGGGGCGGCAACAACGTAGCCACCATCAGCGCGAATATCAAGTCCAGGCAACAGGTTGGCTCTATTCCCGATCTTCCCACCCGGATGTTGGAAAAAGATATGACGGCCGCCTCCTCCGGTTTTAACCTCCACAGTTTCCGGAATACTGCCATATTCGTTCAGTAGTTCCTGCAATGAATCATCGCCATCATGGCGCGGGTCGACGTCCAGCACGATCAGCCCAGAGATCGCACCTGTTGCAATAGCAATGTTTGCATCAGGCCAGCGCGTCCACCAGTCCTTTATCGTTTGCTGGTCTGTCGTGGCTTCCTTGACTCCATTTTTAACGCGTGGATGTTTCCCTGGGCTGGAACATTCGGGATTTCCACAGGAGCATTGTCCGTTTTGGATCGTGTGAAGTGGAAAAACCGGCCAACATTTTCGTGCATATTGCACTGCCGCATCAACAATGTTGGACATATATAAACACTCCTTCGTGTAGTTTTTGGAAGGGCCTTCTTACCACCCTTCACCTGACATACGCGGGGTTGACGACTGCCGTCCGCATAAATCAGTCAAAGAACGGCTTCTTTAGGGGACCATAATGGCCCTCAACCAGGTTCGCAGCGATCTCAAATAAGACCGCAATTGGACCGTGGCCGTTGGAGTACCGCTCAAGAGTCGCTGGAGATACGCGTAAAAACGTAATTTTAGCGATTTTAAAGAGCGTTATGGATTTCCGTATCTTTACGTATGGATGGCTGAGTTTCTAGCGGAAGTTTGAGACGCTATCGGAGCCGCTTGGTGTTCCAAACTGTTCGACATTCAACAGATAGGAGTGAACCTTCTTGGCAACCTCGGAGTCCCGTAGCAACATACCGATTCGCAGGACCGCTCGTCGTGGAAGGATGGTCAACTTCGAGCGAGCTTTTAGGGTTACATTTTGTAACTCTTTCTTGAACCTTTGCAGCTCGTCACCACGGAGAACCTTCATACCATCGGACTTCAATTCGTCCCGATGACGGTGTACAACCAGTCGAATGACCATCTTATCAACTTCGTAGTACTCAGCACCCATCTCAGTCGTTACGTGCAAGTGATCCGGCAGCATCGTCAGCGCCTTAACCTTGTCCAAGACGTAATCTTTTTGCGCTAACTTGTCTCACAGCATTTCGAGCAGGAGAAAGTGGCAGCAAAACGTTGGACATGGTGAACAGCTTGTGTTCTCATCTCGAAAGGGGAAAAAGGGGAAAGCGTAAATCTAACGCGGCAGTCGTGTACCTGTCATGGTTCTTCCTGGGCGGCTTTAGTAGCGACAGATTCTGATGGAAACAGCCGAGGCGCGGTATTGCAATGTTACTGACTCTCGGAGGTCTAGGAATTTGGGCGCTACTTGACGTATTCTTTATTGGTAAGCGTGTACGCCATTTAACAGAGCAAATCGAGCTGGAGGTCATCACGCCAATGCAGGCGATGGGCAAGTAAGGAGAGTGACGGTTCTGACGGACGCGGACGAAACCCAGGAACTGTTAACATCAGCTTTAAACAAGCTAGCCAAGGCGAAGCAGGCAAGGATGGAAATCGATACGAGCAGTGATAGTTTTCAACAGCTCGTTAGAGAGATCGAACGTCAAACCGAGCTAACCGAAGAGTTGTACAAAATAGTGTGCGGAAAAGAACCGCCTGAAAGAGGGGTCACAGTGGACGAGAAGAAGCTGGTGGATTCGCTTGGTAAGGTGTTGGACGAGCGTATGGGGGCGTAGAGGAACGCTTGGGCGCGAAGCTGGAAGAGCGCCTGAACGCAAGTCTAGATGCGGTGTTAGAGCGGTTGGGCTCGAAACTCGCACCTATAGCGGAAAAGCTGGATGCGGTTTATGAGCACGTGGCGCAGTTAAGCAAAGATATAGCGGAAGCAAAACAACGGCTTGGGCGCATTGAAGGCGACATTCTGCGGCATGAAAGGATTTTGAAAGATCACAACCACAGGCTCGCGGATGTCGAACAGGAACTGAGGGTCTCCAAGCAATGAACGCGATAACATCTATCGGCATGACAAGGCTGTTGTCGTTGTTTCTTTCCTTGGACGCCAAGCAGGAATTGGTTGCAGAGTTAATAGAGCGCAAAATAGCGTTCAAGGCGCGTTGTATCGACGAATAACACGATTTATGGCGAGTCGAAAAAAACTAATTAGAATCACGGAAGGCGCGTCGAGAGTCGCGCTTTTTTTGCGAGACGACGAAAGGAAAATTAAAATATCTGCCGAACGAGGTAACGGTGTCAGAATATTTCCTGTTTATTTAGGGGAAGGGGAGAATTTTCTTGAACAGAAAATTGAAGATTGGTTTATCTGCACTTGGCACCTTGGTTGCTATCGGAGGGGCGACAACAGCATTTGCTTCATCTGAGCCGTCAGATTTACCAAAGTGGATGGTGCCGTACTACAACGAGGTACATAACGCAGGTCTGTTCGGAACATATGCGGACGGAAAAGTGCATCTTAATTGGAGTTATACGCGCAATCAGGCGATGTTCGCTCTCGCCCAGGTGCAAACGGAAATCAACTACTTGAAGAGCCAAAACTCGTCGCTCCAAAACGTCGTAAAGTCGGACGAGAAAAAAATCAGCAGCCTGCAAAGCCAGACAACCTCGCTTCAACAAAGCGTAACAGCGCTGAGTAAGATGTCTAACGAAGACCAACAGACAATTGACTTGGCTGCCACCGTTATGAAGTCTACTGGTATGGTAGTGGTTCAACACTCGGATACACAGTCTGTTGACGAAGGCGCGGCTTGGGTGATTGGAGACAATCAACACATTCTAACAGCATTCCACGTCATCAACAATGGCTCCACGGATCCCACCCAATATACACCGCCGTCTAGTATCACATTTCAGCTTGGAAACAACCAGTACAGCGCGACGGTTGAACGTTACGACGCGACCGCTGACGTGGCTCTGTTGAAACTCAGTACTCCATTGACAGGCGTGTCACCGCTCCCGGTTGCAACGTCTGATCCGGCACCTGGTACTGCGGTAATTGCTGTCGGCTCACCACTTGGCATGTATGATTCGGTAACTAAGGGTGTGGTATCGTCTATCTGGACCTCGTCTACAGGCGTTGAATACATTCAAACAGATGCTGCGACTAACCCTGGAAATTCCGGCGGCCCCTTAGTTAACTACCAAGGTCAAGTGGTTGGTATGGACGATTTTGCTCCAGAATGGCAGGACGAAACTGGTCAAAGTCACATTGCGGATGGCATGGGCGAGTTCGTGTCTTGGAGATCGCTTAGTCAATTCCAGCATTAAAATCACCGCCCATTTTAGCAGTTACATATGTTGATAAGGGGATCAGTGAGCATGATAAAATTCATTATCGGGTCTAGCGCGTTAGCAGGTGTCGCCACAATCTCAGCCCTCTCTTGGTGGTATTTCACCGTCTATGAACCGCAACAAAACGCGGAAGCCATCGTAAATAACAAGCCACAATCCATTGACTTAACGCCGATAGAAAACACCGTTTTGCAGCTCAAGGATGCCATTGACATTGACACAGGGTATGCACAAATGGACTTACTGTCCAGCGGTGATAGCAATGGGTGGAGTTTACCATTACACGACACTGAGCTTGTCCAAGGTCCGAATGAGCTTGAATCTGAAATCCCACAGTGTACAGCGCCGAATGATGTAAAACAGAAGCTACTCGCCGACGATGCAAACTTGAAAAAACTTTACGAGATTGCAATCCAGGAATACAAAGCCAAAGATTATCCAGACGGGGCCCAAGCATTGAAGTATTTCCACCGAGTTACCGAGGACATCCACTACTACATAGTGGGGTCAGGCGAGCATTACGAAGTGTCGCACATTCTAGGCGGTTATCAGACGGTCGAGAGCTTCATTAGCGCACACTTGAACAAAAACTAGTAATGGGACGAAAAAAGTCCCGGCCTAGAATCACTTCTGAGGCGTTTTTAAAGGGTGGGTAAGGGTATAATACCTGCCCTTTTTAGTGCATAAAACGCAAACGGCGGCCAGTAAGGCCGCTCATCTGCTATAGCACGGAGATCGACATGCACGCGCGCTTAAAATACCCCCACATGCAATTGTTTATTCCCATCTTCCGATTTTCTGCGCCCAAAGTTGTCTTGCTTCGGGTAGATGATGGGCTTCGGGTATTGACGGTCCCAACGCCAGGGGAGTGTGGGCCGCTCGATGGACACGCGCGGTTGCAGCTCGTGCGCCCGGTGGCCCCCTCATTTCATCCCTGGGGAGATCCTTTCTTTTTCTTTTAAAAGATCAGCGCAGCACACCTGGGCTGCGATAGATCGATCTTTATATATCGTTATAGATATTCTATATAGATCTGTTTCTGATCAGAAAGTCTGCGATTCTATATAGAAAGTCTTGAACCATTTATTGTAAGTGCCCGTGGGAGCTGGGCGTTGGAGCTGGGGGTGGCAGTCGAACCCACTCGCCGCCGATCACCCCAAAAAGTGCCCACTTTAGATGCGCGCTTACACAGCCAAGGAGAAGCGCAACCCCCACCGAGGGGCCGCGCACAAATACAGGATACAGTCATTACTAGTGGGCCGTTGGAACCGTTGAAACTACACGTAAAAACATCATTTCGTCGATTTTGATGGCCGTTATGGGGTGCCGTAACTTTACGTATGGATGGCCGAGTTTGTGACGATCTTACAAAAAATTTTTTTAACTGCGCCCGAATTGCACACCAACCGCCTGTTTGCGTAGGGAGGGGCTTCATGGCGTGATGTTTGGAAAAGTTGTATCAATGTGCGCGGAAAGACGGGCGGGGGGTGCTATAAACACACACCCTACTTCTTGCAAGCGGGTAGCTTCATACAGCGTAAAAAGACGGCCCACCTATCTTAGAACGCTCACAGGATGGCTCCAAGACGGATGGACAACATTCTTGTCACTCGCTACGCCACACGTTCTGTAAAAATCTGATTAACGCCGGGTTCGCCATACAGAACGTTGCACGGCTTGCAGGACACAACAACATTCAGACAACCATGCGGTATGTCGAACCGCCAGAAGATGAACTAAAGAAAGCTATGAAGTGCGTCCGATGATGGATGCCTTTTTCATGTAACCAAAATGGACATAAGTCCAAGCAGGGGGAATCTGGTGAACATAGTCTGAAAGGGTCAGTCACGTTGAAGGGCAGAGGGGGGGGTGTGTTATGTACGGTGTATTCGGTGGATTTACACATTGGGCGATTGTATTTCTAATCATCTTTGTCCTGTTCTTCTTGCTCGTTCCTGCAGTTGGTGTCGGCTATGCAGGTGGAGCAGGAGCAGGTGTCGGTGGTTACGGAGCATACTAAGGATATTGGATGGAAAGAACGGGTGTCCGTTTGTGCGGACGCCCATCTTTGCGTCTGCGGAATAACATAATACTCGAGAGCCTGTCCACCTTTCTCATTTAGGCATCGGTACGTTCGTCGAACTCGTACACTAAGTCTTTCATGTCATGTCATGTCATCGACGTGCCGTCGCCTTAATTCCGACTAAGGAACATGGGAATCGCAGTCGATACAAGGGTTTCGGCGTTTAGACACATATATCAAAGCCCCCTGAAGTTCTGAGCATGAGGAAAATTGATATTGCATATTCACTACTGTGAGCACCTCCATGATTGATTACACGGAATTCGGAGGACTTCGGACGTTGTGACATGAAAAGTCGAGAGGCAGTTGAGGAATATGGTGGTTTAATTGTCCTGGACAAGGATGAAAGGAGAGGTTCAATATAGACAAGTACAAGGTGACTGTACATTCAAAGGACGGCTCGACATACTTCTATACAGAAGAGGACGGCTACGACAATGAGGAAGCTATGTGGGCTAAGGTGATGGATGACCTCTCCAAGGCTACATGGGTGAGAGTGCAGAACACGTCTGGAACGACCGTTGCACTTCGAGGTTCAGAAATAAAAGACTTCGCCATCAAACGTCTAACAGACTATGTGAAGGAACCGAGAGCAGACGGACGGCTTTGGTAAAAGAGAAAGGGAGAGCGTATGCTCCCCTTTTTATTTCTTGCGATAGAGTGTGATGAGGCTATCATGGTCGAGACCAACAGGAGCGACAGCGTGTTCTCGTCATGAGAAACGCGAGTTCCGGCTCCAGACTCAACGACAAGGTCAATCGCGTAGGCTTTCATCAGACCTATTCACAGTGCTGCGTTAGGGTGCTATCATACCTAATTTGTCCTGTGCTTCCAAGAAACCCATTTGTTCTAACATTGGTAGTAAGGCATTTAATCGGACATATACTACTTGAAATGTGGACGGGCGTATGCCTGACATCCATGTCTGGTCTGTAAACGGGGGCAAGCGTCGATTCGGAGGCAAACGTAAGCGGACGTTTCTTACGTTCTAGGAAAAATCATTAGTTTTCACTATGAAATCCCTTGTCGAATTTAGGAGTACAAATATTGATGCGTGCCGCACTAGGTAACCCATCCGAGATGCTGCGTATCAAAAAAACATGGGTGTTTCATACAAGATATAGGCCTTGACGGTCTCATGCCGCCCCACATACATCTATAGCATGTTCACTGTGGGGGGAGGGGTACGAATGGATGATTTTAAAAAGGAACTGCAAAAATTGGACGTTAACGACTTTCGGGCGGGGGAATTGAAGTCGACCGAAAAGACGGGGCCATACGACACCGTTCTTGTCCTATGCGGGGGCCGTTGTGGCGGGTGTTTCCGTTGTGGATTCCGCTGCGGCGGTTGTTTCGGGTGCGGCGGTTGTGGTGGTTGTTTCGGGTGCGGCGGTTGCTTCGGAGGTTTCCCTTGGTGACACGTCCGTCGGTCGTGATTGGCTTATGCTGTCGATGACCTATGGAATTTCCCTGTCAGGTGATTGAATCTGACGGGGATTTTTAATGGAACGGCCACAGAACCTCCTCGATTTGTATCCCACCCACCCCCTGATTTAGCGCACCAGGGGCTTGATGGCGCATAATGGAAAAAGTAGTACCAACGGGCGCGGAAAGTCGGGCGGGGGTGCTATATAACATGGGGGCGTTCTTGCGAGGGAGTGGCTTGGCGTTGCGGCATATGAGCGTACTTGTTTCGCCACATGTCAGCACACCGATTCCAGGACTGCTCGGCGTGGAATGATAGTCATGTACCGCCTTGCCTTGATTGTCGAATAGCGGTCCTTAAAGGACTTTAATTCCGTACCACACGTATATGTACGCAAGGACAAGCGCCTAGGTGTATCCCTGCCAAGCGGCGGCCATGGTTGTCGGAAAAACAAATTGGTCGTTAGGACAGCATTCCTGTTAAGAAGCAAAATCGGGTTTGAGGCAATAAAAAACTCCTGATAGTGTTGATGTCGTCTAAAACACACCACTAATCAGGAGGTAGAACTACAACATGAGTATAACGCAGAACAGCAAGATTCGCCGAATCACGGATTCAACCTTGGTCGTCGGAGCAGATATTGCTAAGAAGGTTCACGTGGCTCGCGCCAGCGACGCACGAGGCGTCGAACTGGGAAAGCCATTGACCTTTGACAACAGTCGACGTGGCTTTGAGAAATTACTGACCTGGATCCGGTCACTCATGGTTGACCACAGCTGTGACAACGTCGTATTCGGTGTAGAGCCGACAGCGCATTACTGGATGAATCTCGCGCAGTTTCTGCGTCATCAGGGAATCCAGGTGGTTTTGGTTAACCCCATGCATGTGAAGAAGACCAAAGAACTTGAGGACAACAACCCGACCAAGAACGACCGCAAGGATGCACGTGTGATTTCACAATTGGTCAAAGACGGACGGTACTCTGTACCTCACATTCCCGAGGATATCTACGCGGATTTGCGCGTGGGAATGAACGAAAGAGATCGTTTGTCTGAGGACCTGAAGCGAGTACAGGCACGTATTCATAATTGGTTGGACCGTTTCTTTCCAGAGTTCACGACGGTATTCAAGGATTGGGAGGGCAAAGCAGCTCTTGTATGCTTGCACCAATTCCCTTGTCCGGTGGATGTTCGGGGAAAGACGGCATCCGAAATTGTTCAGGCATGGCGAGAGAACGGAATTTTACGAGGCGTTGGAATCAGTAAGGCAAACCTTCTGAAGGAGATGGCAGAACAGTCAATCGGGTTGACTGAAGGACTGCAGATGGCACGCCACGAGCTGATGATTCTGCTCAGTCAATATGATTTGTACCAAGAGCAGCTAGAGTTTCTCATGAACGAAGTCGAGCGACTGGTGAGTCAGATACCTGGGACGCAGCAAATGCTTAGTGTGCCTGGTGTAGGGTTGGTTACCGTCGCTGGATTCCTAGCTGAGGTCGGGGATCTCTCGGGCTACGACAATGCCAGGCAGATACAGAAGCTGGCAGGGCTGAATCTCAAGGAGAATAGTTCTGGGAAACACAAGGGACGAACGACAATTAGCAAGCGTGGACGTCCCAAGCTAAGGTCACTATTGTTCCGTTGTGTCATACCACTACTGGCAAAGAACGCAGAGTTTCAGGCGCTGCACCGTTACTATACACAGAGATCGCAGAATCCACTAAAGCGGATGCAGTCAGCGATTGCACTGAGTTGCCGACTGATTCGAGTGCTGTTCGCACTGGGGCGGAAACAAGTGCCGTACGATCCAGTAAAGGTGCTCGGACCCGTACACATTTCACGTTTACAGAATGCCGCTTAACATCTTGGAGTTTCTCGATATCTAGCTAACTCGCAGTAAACGCAAACGACAAACGAAGCACGGAGAAACCGGTACGACACATAACTATGGGGCAACGACCCTGCCGGGCAGCAAACTACTGGTCTCCACCCTTTGACAGGCAGGACGAAGGAATGAAACGGGACGAAATAAGGACCCTGTGAGACATGGGAGGGTAAGCCGCAAAGGTGTATGTGGAGCTCCAATGTGCAACCATATTCTAGCAAAAGGGGCATACCCCTTATTTGAGTGCACCCTTGTGGTCCAGAACCTTCCTTATTGGGATAGTCGACCCGAATCGTCTGCTGGGTTAACTGCGAAATACTGCGAATGAGCTAGAATACGCGAGAAAACGAAAGATCATAGAGGGAGTGGACGATTTAATTTGAAGGCATAGGTGGCCCTACATATTTGGACGCGTGAGAACCATTGCGCCCCCTAACCGCCCACACCAACGAGGCCAGAAAGTCAGTTGCCGTAGAGTCTATACAGAAATTCAAGAATGATCCGCCATTCCCACCACATTTACTGCACCACCCTAATCACCAAGAAGTTAAAAGAAACGTGAATTTATGTATGCCACCCATCGATGGTGATGACTGGAATAAGGCGTATCGGGCGCATCGGTGGTGCGGGACATGGCACTTGTAAGCGTCTGTCATACACAGGCGAAGGTGAAGGGAAGGGCTATCGACGGCCATTATAGGATGCTTTCAGGTAGCGACTGGAATCGCGCACTGTTTGCGAATGGGAGGCGCAGTTTCGCGATCTGGCGCAATCGTACGTAAAAGATCGAGCGGGGGCGTGCTACACAACACGGGGCCTTTCTTGCAAGGGAGTGGCTTGATATACACCAATTGCTCGATCTACGAGTGCGAAATCGGCAGTTTCTAAAGCCCTATGAACCTCTTAAGCCAAATTCCCATTACACACTTGAGCGTCAGAAAGAAGTTATTGAGAAGGTGCAACATAATTGGGAAAACGGTTCTGGATATGGGGTTGGGATCTTTCTGAATAGTGATGATCAAAGCGCAGCTTTCCTCGCTCAAGAGGAAGGCTGCATTTTATTTATCAGCTGTACCATTCGTTTTGCATTTACAACGAAAGCTGTTAGATATGCCTGTATTCGCATGCCGAATAGACCACGGTACTTCGCCCTGGTTAAACCATGGTGTCTCTTAAGTTCCGCGTTCTTGTGTTCAATAATAGGGGTCTTCGCCGAATGCGTGATTTAAACGTATCACTTTGCTCGAACTCCATGTGTTCTTTATAGTGTTCTGCGACGATCCGTATCGAGTAAGTTTTGGCTTTTGCATTCGGTTTGTAGCATCCATCGCGAAGATGACTAATTGCATTTTTCTACATCAAAGCAAAAAACCATTGAACGACTATGACCAGAATTCTTGCTTCCTTGAATCGCTTTTCGGCTATGTTCTCCAGATGAACCCAACGCATGATGGGCGTATGATCGATATTCAAACCATGTTCTGCCATGATTTCTGCTAGATCACGGTAGCTTAGACTAAACCGAAGATACCACCTTACAGAGAATAATATGATTTCTCTCTCGTAATGGTGATACCACTTCCATTCTGACCCTAATAATCTAATAATGCCATCATGAATTGATTTTTTCTACCAGAGCCAATCAGTAAGACCACGTTGTACAGATATATTAAGGAACGCAGAAACGTCAAATAACCAACACAATTCGACACACTTCGCGCTGCCGCCGTGCTATACTCCAACCAAACCTCATCGAAGGTACACCACATGAGTCATCGGTACTGTTGCGGTGGCTCTTTGGCGTGCGGATGGTTCTGCCTGTACAGCTTGCGCTCAACTCTAAATCGCCAATGCCAATACCGACGTAATACACAGCTCGTGCCTCCAAATGGGGCGGACCCGCAGAACATTGCATCTCCAAACTCTTTGGAGTACGTGACTAATATAAATAGGAGGAAATGTATGGGTGAAGTAATCAAAGCAGAGTGTGTATCTTGCCATGAAGAACTAGACAAAAACAACGTTGAATTAAGGATAGCAGGGATTGGTCCTCTTTGTTCTTTATGTGCTCATGAATATGAAGCAGCACTCTGTGGAGACTGAATGAACGAGGCAAACTCCATAATTACGGCAGCGTTTTCGGCTGAAAAAAGTCGAGGACGTTGCTGCTGAAAACGAACCGTCGTGGTTTCAGTCAACTCGCGTTCTGTATAACCACAGAACGGAGGTCTTTTTATGCCGTCAGACAGACGTTTAGGTAGGCGTGCGGTTGGTTTACATTTGACGAGTTGCACCAGAGGTCCGTCCCTCACGTGCAAGAATTGTGAGGGATTTCATGTGCAATCCATGCCGCTACGAGGCTGTTCGACAGTTCCGCAGATCCATGTATCTTAGGGTAGAACCAGCAACGCCCTGACCTCTCACTCTCAAGTCCAATAATCAGGTGAGACAACTGTAGGAGACTTGAATCAGCAGAAGGTTGTCTCATGGCGTGACGGAAATTTTCAGCACAATTTTAAGCAGCAGATCGTTCAGGAATGTGTCGAGACAGGTAGCCCCACGATTGTGGCGAGGAAGCATGACCTGAATGCCAATATGGTGGGAAGAAAAGGGGGGCTATTCCAACGAAGGTTGATTAACCCCTTGGAACCGCCTCTCAGTGGTTTGATCCGTGATAGGATCGATGATCGCACAATTTTGGCCACTCCAAACCGTTCACGTACCGTGTCGGCATGGTAACGACGTAAAACGATAGTGGGGGTCGCTAGGAACTCGGGCGTGATCTCCATGGACTACGGGTTTCACCCTGGCGCCTGCTGCGAGGGCGCTGGAGAGGAGATACCATACATATTTGTCGGGGAGGAATTTCGATGGGCAGGGAAGTTGTCATTGTCAGCGCGGTTCGCACCGCCATTGGAAACTTTATGGGGACGTTGTCTTCGCTTTCAGCGACAGAGCTCGGGAGCGTAGTCATTGAAGCTGCCCTGAATCGCGCTGGCGTGGACAAAGCGCAGGTCGAGGAAGTGTATATGGGCAACGTTCTGCAAGCAGGGCTGGGTCAGAATCCGGCGCGGCAGGCGTCCATCAACGCTGGGCTACCAGAGACCGTGCCCGCCACTACCATCAACAAAGTGTGCGGATCCGGCTTGAAAGCCGTGATGTTGGCCGCGCAAGCCATCCGTGCTGGGGATACAGACATTCTGGTTGCTGGCGGCATGGAGAGCATGTCGAATGCGCCCTATTTGTTGCCAGGCGCCCGCAGCGGTTTCCGAATGGGCGACCAAAAGGTGATTGACAGCATGATTCGCGACGGCCTCTGGTGCGCGTTCTGCGACATTCACATGGGCATCACCGCCGAAAATATCGCTGAGCGCTACGGTTTGACGCGGGAAGAGCAGGATGAATTCGCTGCATGCAGTCAACAGAGAGCGGAAGCGGCACTGAAGGCAGGCAAGTTCAAGGATGAAATCGTCCCAGTCAAAGTCCCCCAACGCAAGGGAGATCCTCTTGTGTTCGATACCGACGAGTTCCCACGCGCTGGAACTACGAAAGAAACCCTCGCCAAACTGCGCCCTGCATTTAAGAAAGACGGTACAGTGACAGCCGGCAACGCATCTGGTATCAACGATGGTGCGGCGGCTCTCGTCGTGATGAGCGCGGAGAAAGCGAACGAGCTCGGCCTCAAACCGATTGCCCGCGTGGTCAGCTACGGCAGCGCAGGTGTGGATCCGTCCGTCATGGGCCTCGGTCCGATTGACGCGACGAGGAAGGCCTTGGCCAAAGCCGGTCTAGCAGTGGAGGACATGGACCTCGTGGAAGCAAACGAGGCGTTTGCCGCACAGGCACTCGCGGTCGGGCGTGACCTCGAGTTTAACCCTGAGAGGCTCAACGTCAACGGTGGTGCCATTGCGCTCGGTCACCCAATTGGAGCAAGCGGCGCCCGCGTGCTGGTCACGCTGTTACATGAGCTGCAAAAGCGTGAGGGTCGCTACGGACTCGCGACACTTTGCATTGGCGGCGGCCAAGGCGTCGCCATGGTGGTCGAGCGCCTGTAAGGCGGACGTGGTTCGTTTCGTCCTCGTCAATTTGGTGATGATGAGTACAGTCGGCGGCTGTCCCTATACAGGGAGGCCGCTTTCTTTTTGTTTACATTACGATTGATTCTCACGTTACGTCAGGATGTAACGTAGACGCTACCGCAAAATAGAAAGGTCAACATGGAGATGATTCCGGCGGACACAAGGGTTTGGAAAGTGGGCGCGAATTGGCAAAGTTGACTGGACTCACGGTGCGCACGCTGCACTTCTGCGAGGAAGTGGGATTGCTGACGCCTTCCGCGCGTACGGAAGGAGGGCACCGATTGTACACGAAGCAGGATGTCGTGCATCTCTTGCATGGTGCTGGCGAACAAGTCCCTGAGGGCTGCCTGCACGTCATCCGTTGACTTGAGGTTATTTTCTCACTGCTGCCTCAACTGCTCCTTTGAAACCAAAGTCATTCTATGTCGCCTCCCAATCTGCTACTCCCTAGTGGAGATTGGGAGTTCACACAAAACATTTTACACACTCATGGAGGCAGTTATCCGTCATTTGAGACCAATACTTTTAGTAGGCTTATTTCATTTTAATGACGTCTCATTGGTCCGTTATGGATGTGTACTTTTTCTGGTGCATGACTCTTTAGAAGGTGATACATTTGTTCTCGTCCAACGGGGTCAGATGTATGAAGAAAAATTTCCTTTGGCCATTTTTTATTTCCGACTATCCACTTGGCAACGTCAAACCCGGTTTCGTTCCCTCCAAGATGATAGTCCAGTGACAAAACCGCAACTTCACACTCTTGCAATAATAGAATGCATTCATCCACATCTCTTGTCAAAACAAACCCTTCAGGGCACTTTCGCAGATCATCAAGAAACACGTTGATTACCATCCCAATTTCCCCCTATTTGAGGCTAATCCACGTCTTGTCATTTTTATCTACTCGAAGGTTGGAGCACAAGTCTAAAAACTAATTCGAATCAGGACAATCCCTTACGCAGTATCCATGCTGTAAGGGGATGATTTGGTTGGCGCAAGTAACCAAACGAATGGGGTATCCCAACTTTTGTGCCCGAATTTTGCAGGCATCAATGCCTTTTGTTGCGGGTAGTGGCATCATTCTAGCACCGTTTACCACAGGACTTAGCACTTTCGCATGTATACCTCTTGTTCATACATGATGGAAGAAACAAAGCGCCTTCATCCTCGGCCAAAAAGGGAAGCGAGCAGTTCGGAAATGACATACCATCCATCCGCCTGCATTCGCATTATCTTCAGTATCCGTGTGGTTCCGCATCACCCACTAATTCCGGAATATTTGACATGAGAACTTCATATCCGTCAAAGGTATTGTTCGCTATATAAAGGGAGGCCTTCTCATGAGACTTTCAAAATGGCTTGTCGGCGCTGTTTCCACACTCAGCCTATTGGGCATGTCTTCGGGTGTGGCCATGGCTGCAACGCAGTCAGAGACCCGTGTAAGTGCGCTCCCGCAGAAACAGCTCGTTGCCTTGGGTGACTCCATTTCGTACGGTTACAACCTCGGGCCAAATAACAACCAACCTTCGACTTATGCCTTCCCGTATCTCATCGGTGAAGCCACAAACGAAAAGGTACAAGATCTCTCGGTTCCAGGCGCCACGTCTTCAGACCTTCTCAACCTCTTGCAGACGTCACCTCAAGTTGATGCGACGGTTCGTGGAGCAAGCACAGTCACTATTGATATCGGGAGCAATGACCTACTCCAAATTGCGAGTGCGGATGGTTTACTCAGCCCCAGTCCTCCTGTTTTGACCACAGCAGAACAGAACCAGTTTGCAGCTGCCATCCAGAAATTTTCT
This sequence comes from uncultured Alicyclobacillaceae bacterium, assembly GCA_963788285.1. GTDB lineage: Bacteria > Bacillota > Bacilli > Alicyclobacillales > Alicyclobacillaceae > Alicyclobacillus_A. Next base: position 16,164 of record CAWBGB010000008.1, on the reverse strand, counting down.
GCCAATTTGCCTAGAATCCTTGCCATCGTCCATCAATTCGCACCGAAGGCCAACGTTGTACTCTATAACCTATACGATCCGTTCTCATCCCAAACCGCCCCTGCTCTGCACGCCTTAGCCGAGCAGATGATAGCTCCAGAAAATCAAATTATCACTGCCGTAGCAACCCAGGCTGGGCTACCTGTTGTTGATGCGTACAGTCTCTTTGACAATCGCCAAGCATATCTAGTTCTTCCTGGTGACGTGCACCCGACCATCCTTGGTCAAGCTGCACTTGCGATAGTTGGATATGGGGTGCTGTTAAAAGAGGAATGCACAAAGCCGTGTCCGCAAGGGCACCGTGGGTTCGAATCCCACCCTCTTCGCCAGAAACGTTGAGAAATCGCGGTTCTTGGGGTATCCGAGGAACCGCGATTTTTGTTAGGACTGAAGTGTTGCAAATCAAATGCTAATCTTTAGTTTGCTAAAGTGGTCATACGTGTTGCCACCATGTTGTGGAAGCGGGTTCGATTCGTCTCCTTTACACCAGAGATCCCTTGGTATATAAGGATTCTGCCTTCACCATACACTATCAAAACCACGACCATAGTGGTGCAATCCATCAGTTTTGAATCAGGTATTCGGTTTGGCATCAGTGAAATCTGTGACCTCTGTGACCTCAAACCTGTTAACGCAGTACATGTTCACCCTTACACCTCGTTCAGATGGCTACATAATGTCATCCAAAACTGTTTGCCCCGGTGTTTGGCATGTTTCAGAGCTTTCACTGGCTGCGCTGAACTCGTTTGACCATGAATAAACACAAATTCGGCCCCGGATTGCTCCGAGTGCCGAATCACATATTCAATTTTGTCCTCGGTATTGAATGTTCTTGTTAAACGCAAAAACCAAGAACAAAACACCGATTGCGATCATCACGAATAAATTCAGGTTCTGGTGCAAAAATTCAACAAAGCACAATATGTAGTGTGTTTTGTGCCTGACACTACACTGTATATAGTGTACAAAAATATTGCACCAGAGCCGAAGGCGTTAGCGAGAGGTGGATCTAACAGTTGCCACATCATTTAAACCATAAAGGCGACCGCGGAATCATTTCTATGTATTGCTCTGACGTAGTAATTTTTGGGATTGTGTACCGAGGGAGGAGTTGGCGATGCGTAATTGCGCTGTTAAGGAATTCTTTACGTTCCCAGACATCATCATGATGGGGTGCCTGAGCCTCGTAGGATGTGTCATTACCCTGCTGCATGTCGGGGCGTGGAAGATATGGGTCTCGCTGCTGGTGGGGATGACATCCTACGTGGTGTCGGAGTATACAACACACCGTTTCCTGTTTCATATGAGGCCGCCCAAAAGTCCATTGATGCTACGTTTTCTAAAGCGTATACATTACGATCATCACGTCGATCCGAGCGATCTTCACTTGCTGTTTCTACCGATATGGTACAGCGTGCCCAACATCATTTTGGCCTTCACAATCTTTTACCTTATTACACGTAGTGCTTTGAACACCATCGCGTTTGCTACAGGCATCAGTGTATTCTTGCTGTATTATGAGTGGACGCACTATATCGCCCACCGTCCAATTCAACCCGTGACACCGTGGGGGCGAAAGATGAAGAGAAATCATTTATGGCACCACTTCAAAAACGAAAACTACTGGTATGGAGTTACGAATCCCACAATGGATTTGCTGTTCGGAACTTACAAGAATGAAAGGGAAGTTCCGCGTAGTCAAACGGCGAAGGAGTTGGAACACCGTTTTCCAGAGGAATCAACGCACATGTAGGTGAGTCTCGGTATGGAATGGAGTCATCCGCAGAGGTTATGGTGCAAAGAATAACAAGGGCAAGAACACTCATCCGTGGTTCTGGTGCAAACAATATGTAGTGTGCTTGGTGGATGAAACTACACTGCATATCGGGTACAAACATATTTTTGCACCGTAGCCATGAGGGGGTGTTGGACTTAACGTCTGGTTACCTCAGTATCAGAAGAAAACAGCAGCCACCAACTCAAATCATCGTTCCTTAGTAAGTAATCATGGGTCCTAACATCGCGTTTGGCTATGGATATTGACGTTGACTTGGATGGGCCTAACTACGCTATCGATGGTAGGAGGATAGAAACGTTGATTACGTTCAGGGTGTCGTGTCAGACATAAAATGTTGGGCACATGAATTTAGGAGGGGGAAGGTACATGAAAGCATCGCTGGACGGTGTTACGCTGCAAGTTTCAGACGTAGAGCGCTCATGCGATTTTTATTCAAAAATTCCAGGAGCCGAAATTGTACTGCATGTTCCAGGGAAGGTAGCTATCCTTAGGATTGGAGATGCTCGTATTGGGCTTATTGGTACTGGAGACCATAGGGGATTTCATTTGGAGTTACTCACCGAACATCTGGATGACATGTACAATGCATTGCAGGCAAAGGGTTTGAAAATTACCGGGAAACCAACGGTTCGTCCGTGGGGTGAGAGAACATTCACTCTGCTCGATCCAGATGGATATCAATTGGAATTTGAGGAAATCGAGCCTGGGCTGAAACATGTTTGATGTTACAATTTCCCGACGATGCCTGGCGGACGTGTATGTGCTGATAAATGCTTCCGGTCAGTTACGACTCCTCAACGATCTTGCGGATAAGCTCCAAAAGTGCGATCTTATCCATAGAAGCCATCGAGGTTGCCTCCTTTACTACTGTGGTTGGTGTCACTTTAGTAGGTTGCACTCGATGGCTTAAGGAGCTCGATGAGGTTCTCCATGTGTTTAAGAGTCGCCCGCTTGAAGGTGAGTTCCCCTATGTTTGGCTGGATGCCACCTTCCCCAAGGTTCGTGAGGGTGGTCGGGTCCAGAGTATGGCGTTTGTCATTGCCGTTGGTGTGAAAGTCACCGGCGAGCGCGAGGTGTTGGGATTTGACCTTGGAACAAGCGAAGACGGTTCATTCTGGCTGACCTTTCTGCGGAGCCTGGTGGCAAGAGGGCTAAGGGGCGTCAAACTGGCGATTAGTGATGCTCATGAAGGACTGAGAGCGGCGATTGAAACGACGCTGGTCGGAGCTACATGGCAGCGGTGCAGGGTCCATGTGATGCGCAATGTACTGAGTCAGGTGCCAAAATCCTCACAAGCCATGGTTTCGTCGATTGTCCGCACGATTTTTGCCCAACCAACACAGGAGTCAGCGAAAGAACAACTCGCTGTGGTGGTACAGCAATTGAAGAGTCGGTTTCCGAAGGCGATGGATGTGTTGCAGAAAGCGGAGGAGGACGTACTGGCGTACATGGCATTTCCGAGAGAGCATTGGCGTCAGATTTGCTCAACCAATCCACTCGAGCGACTGAACCGAGAAATTCGCCGTCGTATAGACGTCGTTGGGATCTTCCCAAACCGGGACTCTGTGATCCGGCTCGTGGGAACCATTCTCCAAGAGCAACACGATGAATGGAGCATTGCACGCCGCTATTTCAGCTTGGAGTCGATGGCTAAGCTGACGAGCAACCAGGCGTTGTTGGCACCGACTTCAGTTCTACACAAATGACGCATGTCACTTAGTAGAAGCACTCGAAGAATTTCCACCACTTGACGGGACACTGCCCAAATCCAATACTTATCCCGACTACTATCAGTGAAGCTCGCAGGCTGCTCCGTGAGTTAACGCAGGAGCATGAAGATGCAATAAAGGCTTACGACGATACTGATTTAGAAAGAATAGTTACAATCCCGATGCTGTTTGTTACGGAACCGGCCATTGAGGTTTTACATCGATTGGTTGTACACGAGTCCCATCATAAGGGGCAACTCTGGTTATATGCCCGAATGATGGGGATTGAACCACCGTTTTACGTAGATCTTAGCGTGTAGGTTGTGAGCGATTTGCTAGATTTCACTCGAGTGGTTCAGAACGACTTGACGTTGGGTTTCCCGAAGGCCGGAAGCACGATACATTGTGCTGATCCAGTTATTCGTCACCATTTTGCAAATCGCTGGTTATATCAAAATTCACATAAATAGAGCAGCGGTACGATGTCAAGACCATAAGGCAACATAATATCTTTTGAATCACTGCTTTTTTGGAGGCGGTGCCGAATTTGGCAATGCTCAACTAAGCCCACCCTACCCGGTTTTTCACATTGTTCCTTTGGAGCTAGGAACTGGTGGTCCTGGTGTCGAGCACGTTTCTGTTATACCTGTTGTCGGATCACCTCCGGAGTGTAGAGTCGGTTGGTCTTTAGCAGATAGAAGACCACCCGCATCAGTTTCCGGGCTGTAAGCGCAAGGGCACGTCCCTCGGCAAATTCTTTGGGCTCCGCTTTCTTCTTGGCGTAGTACTCGGCAAAAACAGGGTCGTGCACCCGGACGCTGTTGGCCGCTTCAACCATGTAGTACTTCAGATAGCGGTTGCCAGAAAGAATGAGTCGAGTTCGGTTTGCTGTGAATTTCCCAGATTGGTTAACGGTCCAAGCGAGCCCGGCGTACTTTGCTGCTTCCGCGTGGCTCCTGAACTGGCTAACGTCTAGTTCAGCCACAATGCCAGAAGCCAAAATGGGACCGATACCGGGAATGGAATCAAGCGTTTGTGGGATCGTTGCCAAGTGATCCTCAATGCCTTTACGCAGCGCCTTGAGTTGCTCTTGTGCCGTTCGAATCATGCGAATGCTGGAAGCCATTGCAAGATTCACCGAGTCCGACATGGACTGCGGCAACCGGTACGAAGAGCGAGCGGCCTTCTGCAAAGCCTGAGCGACTACCTCGGGATTGTCGAAGCGATTCTTTCCATGCTCGACAAGGAAGTCAATAAGACGCTCAAGGGGCATCTCAGCGAGTTCCTCGACGGATTCGAATTCCTCTATGACGGCCAGCGAAGTGGCAGAGAGCTTGTTTCTACGAAAGGGTCCAGTGATGGAGTAATCACTGAACTTGAGAAACAGGTTCGTCATGAGGAAATTGCTTTCCCGAGTCAGATCCTGCATCAGATGATAGCGAGCACGTGTCAGGTGTTGCAGTGCCATAAGCGGTTCGCTCCAGATAAACGGATGCGGGAGAAGGCCTGTCCGAAGGTTGGCTGCGATGAACCAGGCATCCACTCGGTCGTTGTTGGGGGCGCTCAGATAATGGGACTTCTTAAACTCCCGGATGAGACTGGGATTGAAGACGTACACCTTACGCGGAACGCCGAAGTCCAAGTGACGTTGCAGATACATTGCGGCATGAGTTGAGTAACAGCCGGTATGTTCGAGACCGAAAAGAATCTCTTCAGACTGGAGCTGCTGAGCCAACTTAGTAATGCGATCCTGAAACTCCAGAATGCCGGGACGATTGTTGGTAACAGTGAATCGGCTCACAGCTCGTTTCTCATCGTGCCTCGTTAAACAGCAAACCACGTTGGACTCGCTGCCTACATCAATTCCGACAAACAATGGAGAGGACATGTAAAATCACCTCCTTTGGTTGGAATGCAGATGTCTATGGCCTTGGGATGACCCTGGGAAACCCATGAACGACAGCCTTGCGAGCTATTGGAATACACCGGGCGTCATCGGTGCACGAGCCTCCCTCTGCTGGCAGGAGGGATGACTGACCGGGAAACAGTCAGCGTGTAGGTCTATTCCATGGGGCCAGGGGAACACTCTACGCTCGGAAGACACCCTATAACGAGGGGCAACGGGAGGCATTGGAACATTCCCTTGGTAAACACCTAAGGCTATTTTCCCAAGGTCAGCCCAAGGTCGTAAACACCCTGTGACGTGACTTGATAGTCACGGTGGATGGACTTCTAATGGGTCTCGGCTGTGTTGCTGGGGTTACGCTCTCCAGAAATCTAAAAAGAGCAACCACAACCTGGATTTATGTAAATCAAGTTGATAGCTGCTCTTAATATACAAGGAGGAATTGTGATGTCAACTGTTCCCGTAACACCGACTCAACAAATTTTGAAGCGCTGGAGAATGCATCGAAATGCACTGATTGGGTTGGTCGACAAGTTGCCCGAGTCGGGTGCGTCATTCAAGCCCTGGTCTGGAGCCATGACGACTCTGGAATTGATTCATCACATTGCGTGGACACCTGACTTTTTCTTCGCTGCCATAGAGGATCGTGAAATGAAGATCCCACCCGTACCCACTACTGTTGCAGATGCCAGTAAACTTTTGGCTGAATTAACTCGGGAACATGAAGAAGTCATTGGAGGGTATTCGGAGAATGACCTACAGAAGATAGTTACAGTGAAGGCATTAAACGTGACAGAGCCTGTGGTTGAAGTCCTGCACCGTTTGATTGGTCATGAAGCACACCACAAGGGGCAGCTATGGACGTACTCTCGTATACTCGGCGTGGAACCACCTTTCTACGTAGACCTCAGCGTTTAATTTTAAGGTGGGCTGCTGCGAGCGCCCGAAGAATGGGGCTGGACCGAAAGTAGGTCTCTACTTTCAATCCAGCCCCTTCGATTGGGGAGAAAAGATGCAACTGACGAAAATCACAATCCACTATTATTCATTTTATGGATTGTCTGGTATGTCGAGACGAATTGCTTGTGGGAGGTTTACCATATGCTGGACTTCCCTTCGTTCTCATTGAACGGTCGTTTGTCACTAGTAACGGGAGGCTCGCGTGGAAATTGGATATGCGATGGCGTTAGGGTTGGCAAATGCGGGGAAGTGACGTAGTCATCCTAGGGCGTGACCGCGCAAGTGGCGAAGCAGCTGTCGATGAACTGAGACGGTTTGGGAATCGAGCTGAATTCGTTCAAGCGGATGTCAAAGACGAGACACAAATTTGTAGTGCAATCCAATGGGTTGAAAACAACATTGGTGCTATTGATATTTTGATAAACAATGCGGGGAAAAACATTCGAAAAGAAGTGGTTGATTACACGACAGAAGATTGGGATGACGTAATTGACACAAACCTGAAAGGGATCTTTTTGGTCGGCAGAGAGGTCATTCGAGTCATGAAGAAGAGAAATCAAGGAAAAGTCATTAACATCTCTTCCATCTTTGGTGCTGTAGCTATGCCGTCGCAGACCGCTTACGGAGCGTCGAAGGGAGGAATTGTTCAACTTACCAAGGTATGGGCCCTGGAATGTGCCCCCTACGGAATCAACGTAAATGCGATAGCCCCGGCATACGTAACAACTCCTATGACGGAAAAGTGGTTGACAGACCCTGAACGACGTCAGGCGATTCTATCCCGAACTCCTGCTTGGAGGCTAGGAGAATTGAGGGACCTCGTTGGTCCGGTTGTCTTCTTATCATCCGAAACTTCTGATTTTGTGCATGGACATGTCCTTTTACGTGGATGGGGGGTGGCTCGCACAATGAACATCGGTGATCAACCATGGGGTTAACAATACCAGTCAACATGACCGGAGAAGCTTCCTGTCCCTACTTCGAGTATGATCGATATTTTTGAAAGGACAGCAAAGGGTGAACGTAGGGCATGAGTGGCGGGTAGTCATACGTGTTAGGGGGACATTGTTAGGTGTTATGATTCTTTCTAGCCACTTCTTATCACTTCTAATCAAAGTTCTAATCAAAGTACAGTGAAGACTTGTGAACAATCGTGAAAATGACCCTTAAAAGTGCCGTAAGATAAGCTTTTTCATGAAGGGGCGCAGAGGACTAAAATGGGCTAAAGAACCGGCAATAGGTCTTGAAAACCGCCGTGTCCGCAAGGGCACCGTAGGTTCGAATCCCACCCTCTCCATACTCCCAGCAACCCTTTCGTGAAGAACGGGCCACCACGACAGAGCGTGCCGCCTGGTGTAACGTACACATTCGCGTCGAATCTCGAACCCCAAGGTCTTCCAATTGAAGTGAACACAATGTTCATTTATCGACCGCCGATGCACACCGACGTTCACGCGACTGTCCGCAACGCCTCGTGACGGTCGCTATCCGTACCACCTCAGCCACCCCATGTTGCAGGAACGGTTCCATACACGGCAGGGAACGATCTTAATTATGTAGAAACTCTGCGTGACGAATTAACGGTGACTGATAGGGATAGGATGGAAAGTATGGATGGCCATGAAAGGGGATAACCAATGAAATTCAAGTTCGGATACATAACCGCTGAGGAATGGGCGCTAATCAGTAATACTGAGTTTAAGTGTAGGTTATGCGATACAGACAAGATTAGTGATGGTCGTGCTGTCTACGCCGCCACAGACCCATATGAATCGTGGACACCAAGGTTCGTTGTGTGCGACCTCTGTTTTGTGGATGCATCAGAGTCACCTGACGAAATGTATTACGAATGACATACACGCTAAAATGCTCTTGGCCACGTGCCTGGAGCGTTCTTTTTTTAGTGCGTAATCCACGTATTGTGGATCTGGTGTGACCTTTGGCGAGAAGCGCCGTGTGGTCGCGTTCAATCTTGACAGAGAGGAGAGCGCGAATTGTTTGATTCAGCAAATGTCGATCAATTTTTCGACCTTCGTGAAATGGCATTTGATGGCGGAAATGCGTCGTCGTTGTGGATTTGACATCCAGCACGGTAGTGTCCCGTCAAGTGGTGTAAATTGCTTGAGTGCAATTACTGCGTGACACGGATCATTTATGTAAAACTGACGTGGGCGCCGGTAACTCCTGTTCCTGAGTTCCCATCAGTCTCGCCATCGACTCTCTACTAAAGTATCGCCTTGCAACAATCCACTCATCATTTTGCTCTTGGAGAGTCGCTCCTCCAAGGCGTACTACGGTCTCGGTTTGGAAAGATGCCAACTACATCAAACCGTCGCCGTAGTTCACGGTTCAGGCGCTCCAGCGGGTTTGTGGAACAGATTTGCTTCCAGTGCTCCTTCGGGAATGCCATGTAGGTAAGCACGTCGACCTCTGCACGTTCGAGGACATCCATCGCCTTCGGAAACCTTCCCCTGAGTTGGTCGACGACAACGGCGAGTTGCTGCTTCGCTGCCTCTTGCGTTGGTTGAGCGAATATCGTCCGGATAATGGACGAGACCATCGCTTGTGACGTCCTGGGCACCTGACTCAAGATGTTACGCATGGTATGAACTCGGCACCTCTGCCAGGTCGCTCCTGTTAGGGCAGACGCAATGGCGTTGCGTAGTCCCTCATGCGCATCACTAATGACCAATTGAACGCCACGTAGACCTCGTGCAATCAGACCACGAATGAAAGTCAGCCAGAACGAGCCGTCCTCACTGGTGCCAACGTCAAATCCCAATACCTCTCGCTCACCGGTGGATCTCACGCCAATCGCAATCACAAACGCCATACTCTGGACACGTCCGCCCTCACGAACCTTGGGAAATGTCGCATCCAACCATAAGTATGGATACATCCCTTCAAGCGGACGGTTCTTGAAGTCCTGCACGACGTCGTCCAGTTCTTTACAGATGCGAGAGACTTCACTCTTGCTGATCCCCTGAATCCCCATGGACTCAACCAACTCATCCACCTTACGGGTGCTTACACCATGCACATACGCCTCTTGAACAACAGATAGGAGCGCCTTCTCAGCCTTCCTTCTGGGTTCGAGAATACTGGGGAAGTAGCTCCCCTTACGGAGCTTCGGAATCTGAAGATCAATCGTTCCAACACGAGTATCCCACTCTCGATCACGATATCCATTGCGGCTGTTATTGCGTTTGTTGGTGCGCTCGTAGCGTTCAGCACCGATCAGCGAGCTGACCTCCACATCCATTACAGCTTGGGCGAGAACTCTCAGACCCTCCTTTAGAAAATCCACATCGCCATCTTCCAAACCGATCTTGCGAATTAGCTCCAAAAGTGCGATTTTGTCCATATAGCCACCGAGTGCCTCCTCTACTGATTGCTGGTCACTTTTAGTAGATTGCACTCGGTGGCTCTTTCGTCAATTCAAGCCGCTGATTTTACACCACTACCTGAGACTCTAACTCCAGCACATGCGGCACCTTCTACCTTCTACTATGTTGTAAACAAAAGTACACCGTAGGGGCCTCTTGCGGCTGCCCACATTTTCTCGGGCGTGTCATGCCAGAAGATGCAGGGAGCGCCCCACCTCCGTCTTATCCATACAGAGTACATCCCTGCCTTGAAACATCGGCCAATTTTCCATAACTTCTCCACCAATCTGGGCGCGATTATTTATACAATTGCCAAGAATCGCTATATCAGCATAGGTGAACAGGAGATACCACAATCCAGGTTCGGCGATGGGATTCAGTCTCGAACCATAATCTTGATGTGGTTGAACGGAGGAGCAGGTATGGGAGCACAGACGTCGTCTCTGACGGACGAACTTCGCCTTCGCAAAGGCAGGCGGTGGTGGAAAAGACCTTTCACATGGGCAGGGATTGTTGTAGTGGTTGGAGGAGGCGTTGCCTACTTTGCCCTCCAGAACAATGCTGGCAGCGGGGCTGCTAGTGGTATGCAGGTTCGGTGGGTGACCGTGCAACGCGGTAACGTGGCACAGACCGTGAATTTGTCTGGTACGTTGACTCCAGTGAACGAAGTCACCCTTTCAAACAGTGGAAAGTTAGTGTCCGTTTCGGTAAACGTTGGACAAAAGGTGAGCACAGGCCAAGTTATCGCGCAGTTGGACACGTCCAGTTTGGAACCTCAACTTCAGGAGGCTGAGGCCCAGTTGGAGCAGGCAAAAGCGAAACTCGCTCAGTCCGAGGAACCTGTCACCACTAGTGCTGGGAGCCATGGGCAGGTGACCACGCAGAGTCCGGATCCGAACGTGGTTGCACAGGCGCAAGCGGCAGTGGATGAGGCGCAGGATCAGGTGAACGCCATTCAACAGCAGATTGCGGCTTGTACCATCACCAGCCCCATTTCGGGTACAGTTTTGCAAGTCGCGAACCTAAATTCCACGGACACCTCGACCTCGGCTGGTGCAACTGGTGCAAACGGATCCAACAATTCCGGTTCAAATAGCAGCGCCGGTAACAGCAGCAGTTCATCTAATGGGAACACCATCGCCGTCATCGCGGATCTTAGCCCGTCTGCATTCGAAGTGGATGCCACGGTAGATCAGGCAGATGCTGCAAACATTAAGCCTGGTCAATCGGCTGAAATTTCGTTGTCAACCACGGGAGGCGAGACACTCACGGGCAAGGTTGAAAGTATTGGATACACTCCCCAAACACAAGCGGGTGTGACGGTGTATCCGGTGACCATTCAAGTCAATTCACCCTCACAGCAGAATGTTCAACTGTTGCCGGGACAAAGTGTGTCCGTCACGGTGACGGAACAACAGGCCAACAATGTGTTGGAGTTACCCACAGCAGCGCTGACCCAACGGCGGGGCACCACCGGGGTTTATGTTAAGGCCGGGCAAGGCTCAGATACCACGGATTCGCAAGGAACGGACACCGCGGTTGGTGCCAAAGTTCCAAGTGGTTTACAGTTTGAGCCGGTATCTGTCGGATTGTATGGAGGAAATTGGGCCCAGATCAAGAGTGGGTTGTCCGAGGGAGAACAAGTCGCTGTCCTCATACCAGCGCAATCCACCAACTCCAGCACTCGTGGTTCAGGGTCGAACACTGGAGGCGTATTAAATAGCTTTGGCGGATATGGTGGAGGTTACGGCGGCGGTGGCAGTACAGGAGGCTTCGGTGGTGCAGGCGGAGGTAGCCGCACAGGAGGCTTCGGTGGTGCCGGTGGAGGTGGGAACTGATGTCCCTACTGAAGTTGGAAGGTGTCAGCAAATGCTATGACATGGCTGGCGAAGTGTTCTATGCCGTAAAAGATGTGCATACCAGCGTCGAACCTGGTGATTTTGTAGCCATCATGGGCCCGTCTGGTTCTGGTAAATCGACGATGATGCATTTGATGGGACTCTTAGACACGCCAACGAAAGGTGAAGTCTGGATTGAGAACATCCCGACGTCGGCACTTCCGGAACGCGAACTCGCCATGCTTCGCAATCAAAAAATCGGATTTGTTTTTCAGAGCTTCAACCTTCTTCCGAGAACCTCGGCTCTCGAAAACGTAGCACTTCCATTGTGGTATGCCAAAGTGAGTGACGGAGAAGCCCTTTCCAGGGCAGCTGCTGCGTTGCGTCGTGTCGGTTTGGATCCCGAGGTAAAAGGAGCGAATCATCCGAATCAACTGTCCGGTGGACAGCAGCAGCGGGTAGCCATTGCTCGTGCGCTGGTCACAGCGCCGAGTTTGATTTTGCCTGACGAACCGACGGGAAATCTCGACAGCAAAGCGACCGACGATATCTTGGGACTGTTTCAGTCGCTGAACGACGAGGGAACGACCATTGTCATGGTGACGCATGAAGAGTACGTGGGGAAGCACGCAAAACGAATTATCCGGTTCCGTGACGGTCGGATTGAGTCCGATGAGCGGGTTGAGAACCGATTGCGGCGAATGGAGGGGGCGCAGTGAACTTCACAAAAGTGTTACGTACGGCCGTAAAGAGCCTCGCGCTGAATCCACTTCGCACGTTTCTCACCTTGCTTGGTATCATTATTGGCGTTGCCGCTGTCATTGCATTGATGAGCGTGGGAAGTGCAACTACCAGCAGTGTCACGTCCAGCATTCAGGGACTGGGCACCAATTTGCTGGTGATTTCTCCAGGACAGTCCGTCCAAAACGGAGTGAGTCAAGGATTGGGGACAGCGCAAAGCCTCACGGACAAAGATGTGGCGGCACTGCAAAAACTGCCGGTTCTGTCCGCGGTCGCGCCGGATCAGACGAGTCGAGCTCAGGTGGTGTACGGATCAACGAATTACCAAACCGTTCTCGAAGGAAGTACGCCGGACTTGTTCAGTGTTCGAAATCTGTCGTTGTCTGCCGGACGACCGTTTAATCTGGTAGAGGAACAGCATGCAGCGAACGTCGCTGTGATCGGATCGACTGTCGCACAAAACGTCTTTGGAAACCAGAATCCAGTGGGAAAAACCATTTGGTTGAACGGATTAGCGTTTCAGGTGATTGGTGAGTTGACGACCCAAGGCTCCAGCGGAGCAACTAACAACGACGATAGAATCATCATTCCCTTGACGACTTTAGAGAACCACTTTACCGGAACCACCAATCCGGACGACATTTACGCGTCGGCTACGAGCAGTCAAGATATGACGCAAGCACAGCAAGAGGTGGAGCTTACCTTGCGGCAGAGCCATGGACTGTCCTACACGCAACCAGATGACTTCGTGATTACAAACCAATCTACTCTATTAGACACATTGCAAGGCGTGACACAAACGCTGCAAAGTTTTCTCGGTGGTATCGCAGGCATCTCGTTGTTGGTCGGCGGCATTGGCATCATGAACATCATGCTCGTGTCCGTTACCGAACGCACGCGGGAAATCGGGTTGCGCAAAGCGTTGGGAGCCACCCGCAGTGCAGTGCTTCGACAATTTCTTGTGGAGAGTGCATTGGTGGGCCTGCTCGGCGGCGTCATCGGCATCGCCGTTGGTGCTGTGAGCGCCATCGTCCTCGGGCGGGTAATGAACACAACGGTTCAAGTGAATGTGTCAGCCGTTTGGATCGCGTTCGTGGTGTCCTTGGTCGTAGGCATTGGTTTTGGAATATATCCAGCGTTTCGGGCAGCTCGCTTGTCGCCCATCAACGCGCTGCGTTATGAATAGATGTGTTGTCTCGTGGTTTCCTTGACCCTCTAACTACTTGGTTATCGACAAGTATGAGAAACCATATGAGTGATTGGCACAACAGGGACGAACCACTCAAGTTGAATTATGCAAATCGCATATTTCATGAAAGAAAGGTGTGAGATTTGCAATGGGGTTCTATTAAGGAGTGGTATGCCACGTGTTTGTCCGACCCGAGAAGTGATACAACCAAGACGACCCGCTTCGGCGGGTTTTTTATTTGATATCCGCGTGTGACGCACGGCAAATGGCTTAATCTTATGCAGTCAAGCATGCGTATCATAACAGCATCTGACGGGAAAGGGGTGTTGGTCCGTGTACGATGGAGGATGTTTCGGTGGTTTCACCCGTTGGGCAGTCGTGTTTCTGATTATCTTCGTGCTGTTCTTCCTATTGGTACCAGGATACGGTGGTGGCGGTTACGCAGGTGGCGGTGCTTATGGCGCAGGTGCTGGCGCTTATGGCCCGGGTGCTGGATTCGGAGCATACTGAGTAATGCAAAAAGGGTATAAACAACGTACTCGCTACAGTGGGTACCTTGTGTGCCGTGTGAGGGCATCAGCTACGGCTGGTGCTCGAACTAATTGTAAGACAACCGCCGCTTCGGACAGGGAAATGGCTTTCTAAAATAAGTCGTCTGTTCGAATGGGGGTGATGAGTGATGGATGGATGTTTTGGTGGATTTACTCGGTGGGCAGTAGTGTTCCTAATCATCTTTGTGCTGTTCGTCTTGATCATTCCAACAACTGGGGGAGCAGGATATTGATCGATCATCCTGTAGCTGTTTACTGGAGGTGACTGCGCAATGAATTGCCCGCCAATCATATGTCCGCCCCGTTACTGTGTTCGGGATTGCTACATTCCGCGTATGGTTCCTTATGTGCATCCCATCGTAAACATTAACAGAAGCGTCATTGTAAATGTGCCTCGGCATTTCTACCAACCAATCACAAGAAATGTGGTTGTTGATCCAGGTTGTCCAGGCAGAAGATGCTAATGAAAAGCAGTGATTTTGAAGGGCACCGGTTACGGCTGGTGCTCTTTTTATTTCATTGGCCCTGCAAGTCGGCGTCCCACAGCAGACCTTCTGCCATAAACGTTCATCAAGTTATCTTACTGTCTTGTGTTTTCGAATCTGGTTAGTTCAGAAACGCTTATATGTTGAAGTCCATTTCTTTCTAACTGTTTTCCAATTTAGGCAGTTGAGCGGTGGTTGAAGGGTGAAGACATGAGTTTAGAGGTGGACTACAGGTAACTGTCACAGGGGCGGGGTCAGTTAGACAGTTAAGCCGTTATACACAGTCTCTTTACAGTATGCGGCCTCGGCAGTGGCAATAGTATATTCGTTAAAAATAGTAATTTTGCAGGTAGGATTTTGTTTAAGGCGTGGCCGGGAGGAAGACCCAACACCACCTTTCTCCAATAAAAAAGGGGCTGTCCCAAAACCCATCGTAAGACGGGGGAGGGGACAGCCCCCTTTGTTTTTAGTTGTCTATTTTTTGCTTGCTGTGCGACAAGGTGGCTCTTCCTACGCCGAGAAGGCGGCCCTCTTCATCAGATTGTGAGCTAAACTTACGAGCCCCACTTCGATGTGCGTCTTTAATAAGCCCCGCAGGTGAAATCTGCGGAACCCGCGATTAGCTTTTAGTTGCCCAAACACGCTCTCAACCTCCACCATACGTCTGACTGAGAGTTCTCGGCCTTCCTCGCTTGACAGACGTTCCCTCGTAATTTGTTTGTATATTTGGAGCTTGCGACTTACGCCAATTTGCCGGTTGCCCAACCCTTTCGTACACCGAGCTCGTAGCGGGCATGTTCCACAGGCGTCACATCTGTAATATCTTTTCTTCACTCGGTATCCAGTCTCAGTGTTCTCGTATCTTTCGTATCGAAAGGTCAATCGTTGGTCCGCTGCACAGATGTACTCATCTCGTTCCTCGTCGTATTCCCAGTTCTCATACCGACTGATGTCTGCTTTCCAACGCTTCGTCCGCTCCTTGTGATAAGTGTTGTATTTCACGTACGCAGTGATTTGATGTTGCTCAAGGTATGTATAGTTCTCTTCACTCCCGTATCCTGCGTCTGCAATGACGGCAGTGAACCTACTGAGTGCAAAGAATTGAGGGAATTGCTTAAACAGTCAGATCTTGAGTTGGACGGCATACCGTTAACCGAGGAAGAACGACGTAAGATTGACGCAGTGCTGACGGGTCTATTCTGGGCAGTCAAGAAGTCAGTCATGTAAGGGTGGAGATGAGCATGGGACTAGTTGATATGCTTCTCGGCAGGTGCAGATTGATTCAGTTGGACCTAGTGGAACATTGATATCTTGGCAACAATCCCGAAAAGTGTAGATGGGTAAGTTAATACAATCCATCATGTAAAGATACCATATACATGCATCTAAGCTGTTTCTAGGAGATAGTGACGTGACCACGTTGCGGATACAAAGGCGTGTATGGGGGCCGACATCATAGGATGTCCACAAAAACAGGCGTGGCCATTGACCACACCTTTTATAACAAGAGGTCCAACCGCATTTAACCTATCCTGTATACTCTTTCTTGGGTTGAGTGTCGG
>CAWBGB010000007.1:465000-680314 GCA_963788285.1 uncultured Alicyclobacillaceae bacterium | reverse complement strand
AGCAGACCATCAATCTTTACCCGACGAATGCGTTCAGTTGCTTCTCGAACAATGTGGGGATTGGCCAAGTCACGAAGATACGCCAACAGAACCGTCGTTCGCGTCCGTTCTCCGATAATAAATTTGTCGAAGATGAGTTTTGGATCCTTGAGTCTCGTACGCAGAAGAGACACATTTGTATCAATGGATTCCGTGAATCCATCCCGAGGACCGCGTATTGCGATATCTGTCGATGGCTCCTGAGGCTGTCTTCGATTGAGTCCTTGCACCCCAACGATGATGTACTCTCTTTGCAAACACAAGACCGCATGATTAGCGAAAAGAGCCTTAACGGCGTCGTCAACGTTCGAGACCCTTTCTATGCTTGACAATCGCAACGTATTGTCCAACCATTCCGACACATCGCCCCGTCGCTGGCGAGGTATGTGAGTGAGCGGCCCAAGCAGCCGTTCCTCAACCCTTGTCAGGTCAACAATCGTCGAAATGAATACGACATCCATGCGAGCATTTGGAATCGGCCGTACAACTACGTCAAATGACGGATCTATTCTGTTCAAAAGCATCTGCGTCGTTTACAAGTTACACGTGCTCCCGGAGAAGTGAATTATCAGTCGTTCATACGCTTATACACTCCCCAACCCTGGTGTAAATTACACAACTTTTCGGAGTTCAAAAAGGTATCCATTGTGGCTTGGGAAGCATTCCATCGAGCGAAGCAACAGGGGGTGAAGAGGGTGATGTGGACGTTCCCAGAATGCCCATCATTGTCAGAAAGGAGGCATCATCTGGCGCCTCCCTTCACGCATCGTTCTTCATAGAAGTTGCTGTGCTATCGCCGTGCTCGCGCTTTGCACCTCAAACTCGAATCCTCTACGCTCGTTCCACAACGACACGCGTCCCCCGCCCCGCTGGTTCCGCCGGTTGCACCACCAAGCGCCGCTGCAGCCGCTGTCGAAGTTCTGGCACATGGCTGATCACGCCAATGGTCATGTTCTCCATGTGCAGCTTTTCGAGCGTGTTCATCACCACGTCCAACAGTTCCGGATCCAACGTGCCAAATCCCTCGTCCAGGAAGAAGAACTCCAGCGGATACTGGCCTTGCAACTGAATTTGCGTGGACAAGGCCAATGCGAGTGACAACGAGGTGAGGAACGTCTCACCACCAGACAGTGTGGTGGCCGGTCTCCGCACACCTCCGTTAAAGTCGTCTCGCATCACGAATCGCCCGTCGGCCGAGAGTTCCAGTGCGTAGCGATTTCGCGTGAGCTGTTTCAAGCGTTCCGACGCGTGCTGCGCCACAAACTCCAACTGCTCCTCCGCCACGAATTCCACAAAGCGGTTCCCGCTCAACACCTGCCGCAATGTGGTCAGCTGCCCGACCAACTCGGCGCACTGTACGCGTCTCTCTTCGAGCCTCTTCCACGACTCGTGCCGCTTGCAGACGTCTGTGAGCGCCTCCTGCGCCGCCCCCACTGCCGATACGGCGTCCTTCCACCGCTTGTCCGCATCTGCTAGCTGCTCCTGTACCTGGTGCCATTCCTCAGGCTGGATTCTCCTGTCGCCAAGCTGGGCCAACAGTGGCTCTCTCTGCGCTTCTAACCGCTTCATTCCATTGGCGTACGCCTGTACTCGCGCCTGCAGTTCTTCAAACTCTGCATCATCCAACATCGCGTCTACTGCTTCCGCCACCGTGACGAAATGGTGCTCCCGCAGTTTTTCCGCCAGCACGGCCTCCGCCATCTCGTACTGCGTCGTGAGTTGTTCCAGCCGGGTCCGCGCCACAGCTACATCTTTTTCCATGGCGCGCAGTGTTTCTTCCGAGTCACGATAGGCCGCTTCCGCGGTTTCCACATCATCCGACAATTTCTGCAGCGTTTGCTGCACCGTGTCCAGAACGACCGTCGGAGACTGCTCACCGGCCCGCTCTCGCATGGCCAATTCCAGGCTCTTGACCCGCTCCGTTCGTCCGCGAACTTCGACTTCCACTCGTGCAACCGCCACGTGTAACTCTGTGAGCGTGGCTTGCTGCCTGTCCCGCTCTGCGGCAAGGCGCTCCATCTCTGTCTCCAGTTGGTCTACCTCACGCTTTGCACCATCCACAAATGCGTCGTCAGCCGCGATTTGATCCACCTGGCGCTGGAGCCACGCTGTCCACGCTTCACTCTCTACGTCCAGGTCCGGCGCATCTTCTACGTCCACAAGCGCTGCTTTCAGGCGCTGCTTGGCCTCCAGAAGTCGCGTTTCCGCCGCCCAGCGCTGCCGCTCAAGCCTGTCCACCTCTTCCCGTAGACTCTTCACTTCAGAAGCCAGGCTCGCTACGACAATCCGCTGCTCATTTATGGCGTCCCGCGTCGTTTGTCGACGCTCTATCAGCGCATCATGCGCCTGTATCCACTGGTGCGCCGCTTGCTCGTCCGTTGCAAGACGCTTCGCCTCTGTGTCAATCCACGTGCGAAGGGAAACTGCACTCGCAACGTGTGCGTCGTCGCGAATGTCACGCACCCGGATCTGCACGTCTGCAATCGTCCCGTTTGCCGCCTGCAACGATTCCTCCGCCTGGCGCAGGGCCGCTTCCGCTTCCATTCGCAATCGCTCCAGATCATGAACCACGTTCCTTGCGCTCTCCAACGCACGGCGAGTGGCGTCAAGGTCCGCCGTCACCTGCGCCATCACCTCAGTAGACCGGCCGTGTGCGTGCGCTGGCTTCGGATGCGCCGCCGATCCACACACAGGACACGGCTCCCCGTCCCGCAATCCGCTCGCCAACAGTGCTGCGGCCATCTGCTGCTGGACGGCGTCGCGTCGGTTCTCCAGTTCTGCCACTTGTGCCTCCAATTGCTCGCGCTCGCTCATCTTGGCCGCAAGGGCATCCGTCCGCTCTTTCAGCTCGTGCGTCCACCGGATCTGCGCTTGCAGAGCCGAATCTTTCTGCGCCTCGGCCGACTCCATCTGTCGCAGCAGGTCCCGAATTCGTTGCAAATCGGCCTCCGCCCGCCGGACGTCGTCCAGGGCTCGGTGGGGGAGCGCCTCGTGTTGCTCGAGGACGCTCTGCACTGCTGCTACCTCTTGTTCCAGAGCCCTGAGTGTCGCCTCCGCTGCTTCGCATTGCGCTGTGGTCTGGGTCCATTTCGCGGATCGATCCGCAAGCGCTGCAGCAGACTCCTCCCATTCACGTCGCGCGTGCACATAGTGATCTGTTAACTGACGCCAGGACTGCACGCGGAGGCGCCGCTCTGGAGACACCGTGCGCTCGCGAATGTGGCCCTGCAACTCCGCTTTCCGCGCGGCCGCCGCCGCAAGGGTTTGCTCGTGTTCAGCCACCTTGTTCCGAAGTTGCACTTGCTTGCGCGTAAAGTCGGCATGTTCTTTCCGGAACGCTTCCAATGCCTTGGACAGCGCCCGCCACTCCTGCTCCCAAAGGATCGCTTCCTCGAGTTCTTTCTGGCGATGGCGAAGCCGCGGTTCCTGTGTTTGCTGCTCGGATTTTGCGCGTTCCCAGGCCTGTCGCAAAGATTCCGTCTGCGCCTTTTGAACATCCGACTGTGCAGCGAGTTGCCGATATGTGCTGTCCGCTTGCTGCATCCGCTGGCGATTCTCGGAAGCTGCCTGGATAAACGACGCCACAAGCCGCGCACGCTGCGCCGCTTCCAGCGTGCGCTCCCATTGTCGAACCTGGTCTGCCTGTTGTTCGTACGCGCGCAGTTGCGCCTCAATCTCCGCCAGTTGCTGTTGTTTCTCCCAGATGGCCCGCGCCTGATCCACCGCCGCGCGTGCATCCGCCAGCCGCGCCGTGGCCGCCTGCTCTGCGTTTTGTGCATCCGCCAATGCAGCCTTCGCAGTCTCTACCGCTTCCGCAGAAGCGTCACCCAACCCTAACTGCTCTGCCGCGAGGACGGCCATTTCCCGTTCTGCCGCTTCCAATCGGGCCTTGACCTTCTGCTGCAATCCATCCCCGTACTTCTCCAAGGAGAAAAGTCGCTGCAACATCTTGTTCCGATCCGCGCCTTTGAGGTACAAAAACTCCGCGAACTTACCCTGCGGCAGCACAACCGCGCGCGTGAAGTCCTCCGGTTCCAGGCCGAGCACTCGCTTGACCTGAGCAGTGACCTCCGAGTCTTTGTCAGCCAGCACGATGTCCCCCGCAGGGGTGCATTCGACAAAACGACTCCGCACGTTTTGGACCGACAATTCATCCCGGCGCCGGTACATCCGCTCGGCCCGGTACCGCCGTCTCGGATTCTTCCCAATTTCAAACTCAAAGGCGACGGTGAGCGACTTCTCCGCGTGGTTGAGGATACCGCGCGTGTTGTGCTCTGCGCGTCCGACAGATCCGTACAACGCCAGTGTCATGGCGTCAAGAATCGTCGACTTGCCGCTGCCGGTCGGCCCGAAAATGCCAAACACGCCGGTATCCGACAGTTCGTCAAAGGAAATCTCCTGGGTCTCGCGGAAGCTGTGCAACCCCGCAATGCTGAGTTTGATGGGCTTCATCCCGCAATCTCCTCCGTGTCCTCCGTCGCAGGTTCGTCTGCCGACTCGTCCGCGACCAGTTCCAAGAACAGTTGGACCAGTCCATCATCCGGTGTGTACCCCTTCTGCCGTTCGAAAAAACGCACAAACATTTCATCCATCGGGAGGTTCTTGCGCTCCGCAGCCGTGACCGTATCCACGCCCTCCATCTGAAACACAGGCCGGATGTTGACGAAACCGGGGTGAATGGTGCGGAGCATGTGCGTTTCCTCCATTGTCAGCGGATCTTTGAGGTGGATCTCCAAATCAATCCAGGCGTTGGCATCCCTGCCTTCCTCCACCCACTGCACCACCTGCGGCAGACCTTCTTTCGCCGTCCAGCGCACGAGCGGCTTGCCGGAAGCCAGAAACACTTCCCGAATGTCCGCCGGACGCCCCGGCTGGACATCAAGAACCACCACCGACTTGCTGTAACCGACCTCTGAAAAACTGTATGCCAACGGCGATCCCGCGTACCGCGTCGGCACCGGTGCCTCCGCCACCACCTGCGGTCGGTGCAGGTGTCCGAGCGCCACGTACTGCGCGCTCTCCGGGAACGCATCGGGGTCCACCGCATACGTGCCTCCGACCTGAATCTGCACCTCGGAGTCGGACTCGATACCGCCCCGAACAAACAGGTGGCTCATGGCCAGGTTGACTGCATCGGATTTGAAATGGCTGGCAAGGTGAGAAAACATCTGTGCAATACGGTCGTTGTACTGCTCCACCCACTCCGCCTCGTCTAGACTTTGTGTGAGCAGTTCCTTCAAACGCGCCTCCGAGGGGTATGGCAACGCTGCAATTACCGCCGTGTGGTCACACCCCGGCACGGCCAATTCGAGCCAAGACGGACCTGCGGCGACACGCCACGGCCGGCTTGGATTCGGAGTCTCCGCAGACAGCGTCTGATGCGGCAGCCCGATTAAGGTCATGCCCAGCTTCTCTGCCAGTGGAGACGCTGCCGCCATCCGCTCCGGGTTGTCGTGGTTACCTGCAATCGCGACGATGCCGCGCGTTCCGCCACCCGACAGCTTGTCCAACGCTTCATAGAACAGTTCTTCGGCCTCCGCACTGGGGTTCACTGTCTGGAAGACGTCCCCCGCCATCAACACCAGGTCTATGCTCTCTTCATCGCAAATCCCCGACAGTTCATTAACAAACTGCCGCTGCTCGGGCATTCTATCGCGCCCTTCCAACGTCTTTCCGAAGTGCCAATCTGCTGTATGTAACACTCGCACCGAGGTCATCCTCCGTTCGAAATCCATCTCTAGTTGATTTCCCCGTCACAACGACAAACCCCTGCTGGAATTCGCAGGGGTTGCATGAAACTGCGTTAGAACCATGACTTCCCTTTGGTGTAAGAAGGCTATGCTTTACCTTGTCCCACCCGTCTGGGCCTTCTTGTGTGTGTCTATCATCTGTTTGAGGTATGTGGCTTCTTGTTTGTCTGTTTCGTAATAGATGGTTTATTGCTCCCAATATGAAAAGATGGACACCTCTATCACCTCAAACAAGGCCTTCCTAACATCAGCGCCGCCTTATAATATGCACTAGCTGCGCAATATTTCTACAGGCTGTTCCACGAGTGCCCACTCTGGGCGAAGGGGCCGCATTTCGTAGTTCACGATGTCCCCGTATTCCGCCCCATCTTGGACGAACGTAAACGCATGCTCCACAGGAGGATTGGCCCCAAGCACTTCCGGTAGGAAGTACGGCAGCGTCGTCGTGGCATCAGGAGACGTCATCACCCACAGAAGTGACTTCCACTCCAATTCGCCTTCCTCCGACTCTCGCGTTTCACCGGACGGGCTTTCTGCCGTGAATACGTACATGCCACTCTGTTGATTGAACGAAACAACCCCGCGAAACGCGACGTTTCGAACGCGCAATCCCGTTTCTTCTCGCACTTCGCGGACACAGGCAGCGAGCGGTGATTCACCGGGTTCAATTTTGCCTCCGACGCCATTCCACTTGTTCTTATTGGGATCTTTCTTCCGGTGGATCATCAGGATCTGGTGGTTGCGTTGAATGAAACATATGGTGTACGGCAGTCGCATGTCGTCCTCCCGAATCCTGGAGCCGTTCCGTTCTATGATTGGCGGACGTGCTCGGCGGTCTGCCAACATCTATAGACACAAGTCTAGTGATTTGTCAACAAAGGTATAAGCAATTTGCAAAATTCCACTAGAGTTGTTCAGCACGACTAGGAAACAATTCGTATTGTGCTGAACCAGTTGTTGTCGTTATTTTGCAAACCGCTAGGGTATGTGTTATAAGGCCTCTGAACTCCGGGCAACAGGATGTACGCCCCCCGACATCAGTGTTACTGCACCAATTGATGGTACAGCTCCCGCGTTGATGGCAAGACACTGACCCCGAACGCTCGCTCCAGTGCACGCTCGCAATGACGAAACGTCTGCACCACCATAGGACGATTGCGAAGCGCCGCATAGGCGTACATCACATGAACATACGCTTCTTCCTGCACGGGGTCCACCTGCAGCAGTTGCTCGCAGACGCGAATAACCTCCGCGTACATGCGCTCTTCCAAACAGGCCGCACTGTAATCCAGCACCGTTCGCACGTACAGGACGTGCAGCCTCTCCCGCTCCACTTCACTCCACCCCTCGTACTTCATCTCCGGAAGGTAGTCTCCTTTGTAGAACGAGAGTGCGCGGCGAAGCAGGTTGCGCCGTTGGTCAGGCGGTGCCTTGTTGGCTGCGTTTACCGCGTCCACAAATACATCCCTGTCCACGACCAACAAGTTCCCGGCCGTCAGAGCGTAGGTGCTGCCCATCCGTTCAATCAACACGGTCGGCCCACGGGTCTGTTTTCTCGGTTCGAGTGCCGCCGACAGAACGTTGAGAGCGACCTTAAAGTCTCGCTCTGCAATCTCTGCCGGGACCTCGCCCCACAATTGTTCTGTGATTTCGTCCCGATGCAGGTGCACCCCGCGGTGCGTGAGCAAAAACTGGAATAATTGACGGGCCTTTTCGCGTTTCCATTCCTTCCGGGAGATCTCGGTGAAGCCGCGCCACGCCCGGAATCCTCCCAAGGTCTGCACGCGGACGGCATACCCCGGATGACCATCCATGTTTTCACACCCAAGGTGACAGAGCAGTTCGTGCGCCATCTCTCGCTCCCTCCCGCTGTAGCGGTGCCTCTGTAAAAGGGGAACCACCTGCTGCACATCTTTCGGGCCAAACAGAGTGGACTGTAGCAGCAAATCCTCGTACTGATGCTGTGCCACCAACCGCAGGAGTTCCTCTACCGTTTCATCCGCAACGACATCGTGCCCCATCCCCGCCTGCGCGATGGCTCGCCAAAGCAGTGTCGTGGTGTATAAAAACACATCGTCGCACTGGCGAAATACGATGGCGCACTGACGAAGGTGCGACAGCGCCTCCTCAAATTGCCCGTTCACGCACGCCACCTGCGCCAGGCCCAAGTGCACGAGGTGCGCCATCCAGACGTCACCCACCTGTTCAGCAATGTGAATCCCTTGCTCCGCACAGTTGCGGGCAATGATGTACTGTCCCCGGTACCCGTGTGCCAAGCAAAGCCCCAACAACGCCTCCGACTTCCCGCGTGGCAGGTCCATTTCGTCCATCCGCTGTACGGCCATCTGGTAGGCTTGGAGGGCTTGGTCCCCGAGGGGATGGTCCAGGTGATATGCGTGTCCGAGGCGGATGAACCCGACTGCGCTGGTGAACGGCGCCTGCAGCGAGTCGCCAACTGAGTGGCCCAACAGTGCCTGCTCTTGTGCGGCCGCCGCATTCCCCATCATGGAGTAGAGCAACGCCAGCAGTAAATTCGCCTCTCGATGAGAAAGCGCCGTTCGCTGGTAGTTCTCATGTGTGCCGACGCGGGACTTGAGCAGTTGAATGGCCTCTGCAAGGTGACCGGTGCGGAGGAGCACGCGGGCATCGCTGTTGTTTGCAGGCACATGCGTTCCGTGCATGGCTGTGAGCAGTTTCAGCAATCTCCGCGCCCGCCGTAGCTTGCCGATGTTAATAGCGTTTTCAAATTCTATCTGAACAATGGCCACCCGCGTATCGACATCTGCCCGATGGACGTGCCCGCGCGCTTCGCGAATGCTGTTCACGGCGAGTGACGGTTGAATGGTGTCGAGGTACAATCGCGCACTACCGAGCAGGGCTTGTGCAGCCAGCCGGTTATCGCCTCTGCTGGCGGCGACTTCATACGCCCGCCGATAATCTTGCAGGGCGGCCGCAAACCGATTGGCATGCCGCGCCACATCCCCTCTGGCGACGAGCAAACCTGGAGACTGCTCAATCATCTCCGATGGCAACCTATCCAGCCACCCCCGAACCGTGGACACCTGCCCGCGCAGCAAAAAGTCTGGAATGTGCTGCAGGAGCCCGCGCTCGACTTCCGCGAAATCGTCCAATTGAAACAGATAGCTAACCGCGCGGCTCACCTGTCCGGCGTCCAAGTGCCAGCGAATCGCTCGCTGCAAGAGCACATGTTTGTCTGTCGAGGCCAATTGATGAACGAGGTGCTCGCGAATAAGAGGATGCAAAGCGTAGGACATACCATCCGGCTCTGCAATGATGTACCCGTTACGCTCACATGCGCGAAGCAGATGCGCACTGTCGTCGCGCTCGGTAACTGCGTCGCACACTTCTGCAGTGAGGGCGTTTAGGACGGATGTTTGCATCAGGAAGTGTCGGTGCTCGTGGTCGAGTTCAGACAAAAACAGTGGGCCGATTTGAGATTTGATGGAGCTTCCTGTGTCAAACAGTAACTCCACATTCTCGCCCCATCCGTTCATACGCCACTCCCGCCACACCATCGACAGCAACATGGCCATGCCGCGCGTACGCTCGAGCAGCCACTCCACTTGGGCGATGGCGAGAGAGGGAGCCGGTTCCCCTGTACCCGGTTGGAACAGGAAGCGAATTTCGTCTACCGTAAACGCGAGCTCTCGCTCACGGATAAATAGTACGTCTCCGCGAAATCGCAATGTGTCGACGTGCGACAGGATAGGCTCCGTGCGTGTGACCAACACAACATGGACATTCCAGGGCAGCCGGGGCAGCCAGTGGTCCATCCACTGCAACTGCGCTGTGTCGTTGTCCAAGACGTGAAAGTCGTCAAAGACCACGATGCACGCTTCCTGCAGGGACGTCCCAGCCCATTCCGCTGTCAACAAGGCAGAATGGGTCCACGTGAGCG
Organism: uncultured Alicyclobacillaceae bacterium; assembly: GCA_963788285.1. Classification (GTDB taxonomy): domain Bacteria; phylum Bacillota; class Bacilli; order Alicyclobacillales; family Alicyclobacillaceae; genus Alicyclobacillus_A. The sequence goes on along the minus strand of CAWBGB010000007.1, from coordinate 670,606 downwards.
GATGGTGAGCCGCTTCCATCACACGCACCCACTCCTGGGAGGCGTGCATACCGGGAAACACCGTGTGGAGTAGATGTTCGACGAAGGAGAGTGGATCACGCTCGTCCTCCGTGAGTCTAAGCCAATGGACGGGGACATGACACTGCTCGACAAAATGAGTGAGCGATGTCGTTTTTCCATAGCCGGCAGACGCCTTGACCACGGTCAATGGGAAGTCTGTGATCTCTGAAAACAGTGTCATCAGGCGCGGTCTCGGTAGAACGGACCGTCGTGTATGGGGAATCTGGTTCCGTCTCCGCGTCATGTGCACACCTCTCCATTCCGTGCCACACTCTCGTGAGACTAGTATATCATTGGAAGAGAATTTAGATAATTCTGTGAGGGTGTCACGGCCGTCCACGGTGGCACCTTGGACAGACCTCGCGGAGGATCTTGCAGTTGACAAGGTATAGTCAGACAAGGAACCAGAGACCCACCACGCGCCCGAGCCATGGCGCATCGATAAGACCGCTGGTCAGAGATCGGTTGGGGAACGCATAAATGAACAGTGCCGCGACGCCGGTAGACAACAGGCCGCCGACCACGAACAGGGACCCGTCATCCAGGCGTCGCGAACGATAAACTGGGAAATCATGAAAGGGACCGTGACGATGGCCGTGCCGAGAACACTCAAAATGAGAGCAAGTACGATTTGGAATCGGGAGATCTGTACCTTCGACATGGGGCGCCGGCCTCCTAGAGGATTTTGTACAGCCATTTTGTCATTGAGCCAAACATCGCATCGATCGGAGCGATAAGATGCACCTCGGACCACAGGTGCCAAGACACCAACGCGGACATCGCGAGTGCCAAAACCACGAGTGCTGCGTACACGATAATTTCATGTCGGCTGGCCTGGCGAAGAGAGTTTGTATCAATGGCAGCGATGCAAATGACAGTCACCAGAGCAATCCCAATCACGGTACGGTCACCCCTCGTCCTGCCGGCGGAGCCAGCCCGCTCTGCGAGACCGTGGATTCTGGTGTCCCGGAACTGAGGGAAGAGCGGAACACATGTACGCGCACGTTGCATGTCACTTGCGCCGCAGCGAAGTCATCTGGCCACGACTGGCTGATCTGCCGCCAGTACCGCGGATTTTTTGTGAACAACCGGTTGCCGAACTCACAGGCGTCCACGCCATCGGATTGGAGCTTTGCCACCACCGCTTGTATCTCCCGCTCCATATAATCGGCTGTCTTCTTCTCCAGTTCTTTGTTGGTTTTCTCGCTCATACGTTCATACGGACACAGCCGCTCAATCTCCGCCTGTGCACGCACCGAAACGAGAAAACGCACCCCGTTGTTTCTAAATTGCGGGACGACCTGCGTGTTGGAACTGGTGAGACGTAGGGTGGTTTCAACGTTGCTGCTATGACCATCGCACGGCAGGTGGATTTCGACCTGGTGAGTGTTCCCCAGCAGCCAAGCCAACGCCTTTGTCTCATCCATGGTTAATGTATCTGCCATCTTTGTGCCGCGAAACACGGCGACGCCTTTCATGACCGGGTGGTTTGCAGGGTCCAGGTCGATCAACGACACAACGGGCGCCTGCGACGGCGACAAGTACTCCTGCATCACCTGCTGTTGCTCGGAGTTAGCAATGTGCAACGTCTCCGCCGTCTGTTGAACCAGCGCGCGAATGCCCAACGCGTTTAGCGGCTCGGGGGCGGTCGATGCGGAGAGAAGATCCTCTGCTGTTCCCGACGTCACGACAAATAGTTCATTGCGGCGAAAGTACCGGTCCCGTTCCAAGTAGTCGAAAGCCCGCTCGATACCATGTTGAGCGTAGGCATTCCCGAACACGACTAGCGTGTTGTGCGCCAGGTACATGTGGTGTGGCACTTCCTGATTGAATTTTTCCACCGTTTCTTCGATGGAACTGCCCGTCTCCTCACGGACTAAAAAGGCCCGGCCGGCGGCTCCTCGACTTGACTCACCTCCGCCAGCCGAAGGCACGGTAGCCGGGTTCACCAGTTGGGCCGTCACTTTCACCAAACCGTTGTCGGTCTGATCGATGCCAAGGGCTACGACGACATTTAAGTCGTCCACCTCCGCGATGTCACACCCTGGCAACAACAACGAACCCAGGCTAACCACGAAAGCAGCGACCACCTTGCGAAGCATACGCCATCTCATCGCTTCCCCTCGCCAAAGTGAGACTTATTGGGCGACCGAGGTGCCGGAGTGCGGTTGCTGACGCTGTCGAGGGTTTCATACTGCCCGGGACGTCTTTTGTTGGCAAACCAGGGAGCTCGAAAGAATGAATCCTTAATATCCTGCCAGCTGAAGGGCGCAATCGGCGCCATGTAAGGAACGCCGAATGAACGGAGCGACACGTGATGCGTCACAAGGATCATTCCGAAGACGACGATACCGACCAGTCCCGAAATACCGGCTATGCTGGCAAACAGAAACTGAATAATCCGACTCGAATTCACAAACCCATACGCTGGCAGAGCAAACGAAGCGACCCCGGTCCCAGCCACCACGATAACCATGCCCGGCGACACTAGCCCCGCACGCACTGCCGCATCTCCGACAATGAGCGTACCCACAATACTCACGGATTGTCCGACCGCCCGAGGCAGCCGAGTTCCGGCTTCACGTAAGACTTCAAAAGCGCCCATCATCAAGAACGCTTCCAGTATGGTTGGGAAAGGGATGCCGCGGTGCTGAGATGCTACGGTGACGAGTAGCGGTGTCGGCATCAGGTCTTGGTTGTAAGTCAATAGCGCCACGTACAGGGACGGCAATAAGAGGGAAGCCCAATACGCCATAGGGAAATGCGAATGAACAGCGTCAAAGTGTAGTTCATGTAATAGTCTTCGGCCGAAGTTAAGAAATGGATAAACTGAGCCGGGACCATCAGACAAGTTGGTGCCCCGTCGATCATGATGGCAATGCGCCCCTGCAACAGACCGGCCACCACTCGGTCCGGTCGTTCGGTCTCTTCGGACGTCGGAAACAGGGTGTACGGCGCGTCACTGATGAGTTCACGCAACTTGTTGGTGTCATTCACCGCATCGATGGAAATCTTGCGCAGCCGTTGGTGCGCTTCCTCCACCAAAGCCGGTTTCACGATGCCTTCGATATAAAGGATACATACGTTGGTCTTGGAGTACACACCGATACGCATCGATTCGACCTTGAAGCGCGGACTGCGGATCCGCTTGCGAAGCGGTGCGATGTTCAGTTCCAGGTTCTCGACAAACGCCTCCTGCGGACCTTGCAGGGTGGGCTCGGTCTCGGCTTTTTCGATGACCCTTCCAGGGGGCTGGCTAACGTCCAGCGTCAGAGCCTCTTTTGAACCGTCTACGCAGAGGACGACCTGGCCGTCGGATACAGTAGTGTTCAATTCTTGGCGTGTCTTTACCCGACGGACGTGCACCGTGTGCAAGGCGGACTCCAAGTGACAGATGCCAACCTGCCGTTTCGGCAAGGTCGAGAGCGGATCGAGAACGCCTTCTTCCATGCGCGCCTGGTCCACCATACCGCGGATCCACACCAAGAGTACCCGTGTACCGTGAACGTCGACTTCGCAGAGCAACAAGTCGCCACAGTGTTGCCACTCCGCTTCAATCCAGCCACGTAAACCTTCTACACGGGAGGGCAAGGGTTCATCCGGCCGATGCCACGAAGTATCCACTAAGCCGGCGATTCTGTCGGGATGGTTCCCGAGAGCTTTTGTCTTCGTACCCCGCTTCTTGAACAACACGGCATACTCTCCCCGCGTATGATTTCTCTTGGTATTTTGACCAAATCACTCCAAGCCATGCAAAATATTTCCCTGCGGGATGTTCCCCCTCGGCCTGCCGCCTTCCTCCCTACTACATGTAACAACACATATCACGTCCACACCGTCCGAACATAAAAAACGGCCGTAATCCCCCATGGGAGATACGACCGTTGCCTAGACACTGAACTACTCTTGACTAAACTCATTGGAGATGCGATTCAGCTTAGACACAAGCGTTAGGAAGGTTTCCACATCTTGCACATCAAATTGCTCAAAGAGTTTGGTCAGTTGTTGGATTCGGCGTTCGCGAACGTCAATCAGTTTTTGGTGACCTTTCTCTGTGAGCGCGACGTAAACCACACGCCGATCCTCGCCCGAACGGTGTCGTGTGATCAACTGTTGTTTCTCCATCTCATCGCATTGCCATGTCACAGTACTGGGGCTGACGTCCACGGCTTTTGCGAGCTCGGTAGCGGTTACACTTTCGTGTCTGCTGAGGTAACTCAAAATGTGCAATTGGGTCCGCGTTAACCCCAGCTTGGTCAGACTTGCATTTAGGTTTCGCTGTAGAATTAACATTTGATACGATAAGTCCGCGTAAATGTTTTTACCTGGGGTTGTGTCCATTTTGGCTTCACCCGTTTCTTTACGAAGTAATTTTTCGTGGTCTGCCCCTTTGATGTCCGAACGATGTTACCGTACGTTCTCCGGTCCGCATGATCCACGCAGCGTTGCCATATCTACGCTCAGACGATTATTGCGCCACATAGCCCCCGTCAATCACGACAGCCTGACCCGTGATGCCGCGACCCTTGTCAGAAGCGAGAAAAACCGCGTAATCCCCAATTTCCTCTGGCAGGAGCAGCCGCCGCTGCGGAACCAACGGATAGATGACTTCTTCCAGCACGGCCTCCAAGGGAACTCCGCGGTTTTTCGCCAAATCCTGCAACTGGTTGCGTACCAGCGGCGTATCCACATAGCCAGGGCAGAGCGCGTTGACGGTTATGCCGTGTGTCGCACCTTCCAGCGCCGCAACTTTCGTCAAGCCGATAACCCCGTGCTTGGCGGAATTGTAGGCCGCTTTACCCGCAAACCCAATCAATCCATTGATGGATGCAATGTTGATGATCCGCCCGAAACCGGCCGCTTTCATGTACGGAAACGCGTGCTTAATGGCCATGAAGGGACCGACGAGCATCAGTTGCACAATCTGCTGAAACTTCTCCGTCGGGAAGTCCTCGATGCTTGCGACATGCTGGATTCCGGCGTTGTTCACGAGGATATCGAGGGAGCCGTACTTTTGGCGCGTGAATTCAATCATCGCACGAACGTCTTCTTCGACCCCTGCGTTGGCGGCAAAGGGCAGGGCATCCCAGCCTTTCTCGCGCAGGGATGCCGCAGCCATCTCCGCTGCGTCAGACCGCAGGTCGGAAATGACCACACGAGCGCCTTCCTCCGCGAACTTTGTCGCAATGGCAAGACCGATGCCACTGCCTGCGCCAGTCACAACCGCTGATTTCCCTTGCAACAGTTTTTCCATGTTTGATCACTCCTCTTGGTGAATTTGGATTATTCGAGACGCTCGGGCGCGCGAGTATATAGGTCCATGTTCGCGGCGAACGCGTCCACGGTCTCGTACTTACCAGAATTCGGAGGTTGTACGCCGTGCTCCACCCATTGTTCAAGGTAGTTGAGCGCTGCTTCGTAGTACGGGTGCACCGGCTGCTGAGCTCCCCGGTTGGTCCTCAACATGCCATCTACGTGGTTCCCGCGGTCAATTTCATAGAGGCGGTGAAACGCGCCAGCGCCGTGTTGCGCAACGAGATTGGCGTACGCCTGTGCGTTGTGGCGGAACGGAACCAGACAGTCCCAGTTTCCCGCAACCGACAACAGCGGCTTGGTCAAACGACCTGTATTCGCAATGTCTTCAATCCGCGCTTTCAACACACCCTGACGCTCCTGCCAGGGATACGACAGCGGCGTTGGATCCTGCAGCCAAGCGTTGTCCCACTCCGCCGTAAACGGTCCCCATTCGGGATCCAAGTTCCGTCCGTACAGCCACAACGAGACAATCCAATACATCATGAAATACTGCGCCCAGTACGGGTGAGAATCGGGATGTAACCCCGCTTCCACCAGTTGCTCCAACGCCTTATTCCGCTCCCGTTCAGTCTTATCTCCGCGCCAGTTCGCGTAGACCGGAAATTGTTCCACGTATACGGGCAGGCACGTCAGCAAATGGCGCGACTCGGGGTGCCAGAGGACACCTTCCCAATCGACGCCGCCATCGTACAGTTCCGGAAACCGCTCGAGCATGACACGTGTGATATATCCGCCGTTGCTGACACCGGAGATGTAGACTCTCTCTGCGGATTTCCCGTAGACTTGCGCGACGCAGTTTCCAGCCACTTCGGTGAGTTGCCGATAATTTTCTGTCCATTCCGTCATTTGTCTCGTAGGGTCTCGTAAAACCAACTGTGGCGTCCCTTTGTCACAGGCAGCGTACGCGTACCCCTTTTGCAGTACGATGTCACTGAGCAGCAGGTCGAGGGAAAACTCGTTGCGTACGGCAGGTGTCGCACCAATCATCAGCTTGCCGTTCCAGAACGGTTTGTCGGGCAAGCGGAGGACGGCGCGGGCTCCCCCCACCGTGCCTGTCCACAGGCGACCAGGAACCGCTCGATGGATGCGAGGCCGGTGAGCGACGAGCGGATGGGCATCTGCGTCCACGCCAAATCCGTTGGTGGTCAAGTCTGCTACCTGTTGGAATTCAAAAACCATGTCGTCCATCTACGTCGCCCTCTCCCTTGCAGTATCGTCCCTAGGATTCCTCTTGGCAAGAACAGCACCACCAACACGTACAGGACGCCAAATACAATCATGTACTCGTTGAAAATCGGATACGTCCCTGCCAACGTCGAAAATTCACTCTGCGCAATGAGGATGACGGCCGCGCCCAAGAGACCGCCGAACAGCGTCCCTGTGCCCCCAATGATGGTCATGAGTAGAACGTTGATGCTGGTGGAGACGTCGAATACCTGGGTGCTGACAAACATCTCTGCGATGACAAATAACGCGCCTGCCAACGTCGCCACCATGCCCGAGATGACGAACGCAGCCGTCTTGTAGCGAAAGACCGAGTGGCCAAGTGCCACCATACGTAATTCGTTGTCACGTATCCCTTTTAGAATAACGCCAACAGGCGATTTCACAAACTGGAAGAGCAGAAAAGCCACGACCACGCAGAAGAGAAAGCAGAGACAGTAGATGGCGTAGTCGCTGTTCAGCCAGTCAGGAACAAGCACCGTGATGCCATCGTTGGAATTGGTCCACGGCTGCAGCGCCCTGGATCCGGCCAGCACGTAGAACGTCTGCCCCACCGCCAGCGTGATCATGGCGAAGTAGGTGTCTTTCATGCGCAGCGATAAAAACGCCACGACCAAACTGAGCACCACGGACACGACAACCGCCAGCACGGCTCCGCACATAAAACTGAGCGTCGACGCATCGCCGCGAACCAGGCAGATGCCCATGATGTACGCGCCAGTGCCAAAAAACATAGCGTGGCCGAACGAGATAATTCCCGTAAAGCCGAGCAACAGGTCGTAGGACATCGCAAATGCGCCAAACGTGAAGACCTGTTCGAGCAGTGTGGTGGTGCCTCCGCCCCCTGCGATGGTGGGCAACAGAAAGCCCACGACGAGCAGCAGCACCGCAGCGGTGTACCGGATGATGTTACGGTTCATGCCGCAGCCCTCGCTTCCCCAAACAATCCCTGCGGCCGTACGAGCAGGACCAGGGCCATGATCAAAACGGTCACGAGCACGGACAAGCTCGGGAAGTAGAAGCTTATGAACGACGTCACGACGCCAACGAGTAAACTTCCAACCAAAGCTCCCTGCACACTGCCCATACCGCCAATGACAACGATGATGAAGGCAGTGAGTTGCATGTCCAACCCCATCCCTGGCGTGACAGATCCGAAATACGGCCCTGCCAGCGCCCCAGCAAATCCTGCAAGGGCAGCTCCCAGCGCAAACACGGCTGTAAACACTTTTCGGATGGGGATGCCACAGGCTTCGACCAGTCCCGCGTTCTCCACGCCTGCCCGAATGACAATGCCCAGGCGCGTTCGACGAAGGAGCCCTTGCAAAAACAGATACACCATCGCTCCCACGACAATGGTGAACCACTGGTACTCAACCAGCACCACGTGCCCCACTAGCCACGAATGCGAAAGAAAACCTGGCGTTGGGGCATTGAGGCCGTTGAGGCCAAACGGAACTTTGACAAATTCCGAGAGAATCAACATGACCCCCATCGTAATCAGGATCTGATTCGTCCCATGGTGGTAAAGCCGACCGAGTAATCCACGTTCCATCGCAATGCCGAGCAAGGCGCCGACCGCCGCGCCAACGATGAGCGCCAGCAAGAACTCGTGTGTCAACGCGTACAAAAACGTCGCCATGTACGCGCCCCACAGGTACAGGCCGCCGTGCGCGAAGTTGATCACCCGCAACAGTCCAAATATCAAAGTCAGGCCAGCGGCAGTCAGGAAGTACAGGGCGCCGTCGCCGATTCCGCTAATTGCCAGTGTCAAGAAAACGTCCACGTCAGCGCTCCCCCCTTGTCGCGTGCACGCCGAGAAACTGCTGTTGCCAATCTTCCCGTTGCAGTAACTCTTGCATATCCCCAGAGAGCACCGTACGACCGTCGTCTAACATGACAAAAGTGTCTGCCACCTCACCCGCCAGCCACAAATTCTGTTCCACCAGCAGCACGCTCCGGGAGCCCTTCAGTCCTTGCAGAATCTCGACCAACCGATGGACGTACGCCGGCGACAGACCTTTGCTCGGTTCGTCAATGAGCAGCACTGGCTGATCTGAAATCAATGCACTTGCCATCGCCAGCATTTGCTTTTGACCGCCACTGAGCAATCCTGCGGGCCTGCGCCACGCTCGTCGCAAGTCGTCAAACAGATCCATCATCCGTTCTACACGCGCCTGATGGTGCCCATCCCGCGCACGTCTATCGGCCATCTGCAGGTTTTCTGCGACCGTCAAACGGTGGAAAACGTGGTTGTCCTCGGGTAGATACGCGATGCCACGCCGAGCAATCTCGTGCGTGGACAAATCACTGATGACCGCGTCGTTCATGCGGATGTGCCCCACGCGTGGACGCACGTAGCCCATGATGGTCCGAAGCGTGGTTGTCTTTCCAGCCCCGTTGCGCCCCATGAGCACCGTCACCTGATTCTCCGGCACCCGAAAACTGACGCCCTGCAAAATTTGAAATTGCCCGATGTTCGCGTATACGCCATCGAGTTCAAGCACCTGTTTCATGGCGACCTCCCAGATACGCCTGTGCGACGTCGGCGTTGTGCATTATCTCGTGCGGCTCGCCGTCTGCCAGGACTTGCCCCTGGTGCAGGACGACAATTCGGTCGGAAAGTCGCATCACGGCGTCAATCTTGTGCTCTACGAGGACAATCGCGTACGCTCTTTGCGCCTTCAATGCGTCAACCAGTTCGAGCATGCCAGGCACCTCCGACACCGCCATGCCAGCGGTCGGCTCGTCGAGCAAGAGAACGTTCGGTTTCAGCGCCAGCAACATGGCAACTTCCAATTTTCGCTTGTCGCCGTGCGACAACGTCCCTGCCGGTTTATCCCGGTTGGCGATCAGCTGGATTTCTTCCAGTCGAGACTCTGCTTCATCCAACAGCCGTTTTCGGACCCGCCTGAAGTAATCCAATGCCTTTGTTCCTTCTCTGGCCTGCACAGCAAGGTATACGTTCTCCAGTGTAGTTAGCGTTGGGAACAGGTGGGTGGTCTGAAACGACCGTCCAATCCCTGCCCGTGCCCGCTTGTCGGCACGCCACGCCGTGACGTCCTGCCCATTCAACAGCACTCTCCCACTTGTGACGGGCACCCCGCCGCTCAGCGCCCCCATGAGCGTGGTTTTTCCAGCACCATTGGGGCCAATCAACGATAAACATTCACCCGCCATGAGCCGTAGGGTGACATGTTTCAGCACGTGAACCTGGCCGTACGAGACACTAATGTTTTCGGCTTGTAGCGTCACAGATCCACTGCTCATACAGCGTTCACCGCCCTTCCCCGAATTCATATCTCGTCACTTCTGGTTCAACACGGGCGGTACCGTGTCTGAGGCAGGGATGACCTTCTCCAGCGTCGGAACCGGATAATCCACGCCTTCTTGCGTCTTCAGCACAACCGCGTACTGGTCTTGCAGTGCCTGGTGGTCCGCCGTGCGGAACACATACGTCCCTTTCGGGCCTTGGAATGTCATACCTGAGAGCGCCTTTGACAACGCATCGCCGTTTGCATCGCCATGGGTCTTCTTCAGACCATCCACGATTGCAATGGCCGCTGCCATGCCGTCGGGATCGAACAAATCAGGAACAGTGTTGTACTGCGATTTGTCGTGACTGATGAGGAAGTCGTTGATGGGGTTGTTCGGCAGTGTGTAGTAGTAGGTCGTGAAACCGTGCATGCCCTCCGCACCCTGGAAGAGCGCCTTGATGGCCCCGATGTTCGGGATGCCGGTGATGACAGTAATCCCCTGCTTATCCAGCTCCATGTCCTGGATGTCCTTCCACGGCCCTGGAGCGCCTGCCCATGTGACAAACAGATACTTGGGATGCGACTGAATGATTTTCTCCAACTGCGGGGTAAAATCGGTTGCCGTTTGGTCAGCGAACACATCCTGGACATCCTTCAGCCCAGCCTTGGTGGCCAAATCTTTGAACGCATTCACCGAGTCCCAGCCGAACGAGTAGTTCGGTGCCAACTGGGCGACCGTAGCGCCAGGCTCGGTTATTGCTTCGACCGCTGCCTTTGCCTCCATGTAGGAATTCGGGGACACTTTGAACACGTATGGATTGTAATCCGTACCCGTGATGCTGTCCGCCACCGCCGGACCGACGACAAACACCGTCTTGTACCGCGCGGCCAACGGTTCCACTGCAATGGCGCTGGCGCTGCTGGCGCATCCGGCAAGGATGTTGACCTTCTCGCTGGAAAGGAAGTCCCTCGCATCTGTCACGGCCACGTTTGGATCCCCCCGTCGTCCTTGAACTCTACTTGAATGGGGTGTCCGTCCACTTTGTTGGTTCCACCCGTCGCGTACTCGAGTCCAATATTGAACCCCCGCCGCCACTCCACCCCGTACTCCCCGATGACGCCCGTCAGCGACGTCACCACGCCAATCTTGATGGGCGACGCCGACGCGGTATTCTTGTTGTCACTGTTGCTGCCCGATGTCCCTCCACATCCCGTCAATGCGACCGTCGCCACGAGCACGGCCGCTGCCATCTGTTTTTGCCCCCGCAAACATTTCACATCCGGTTCCCCCTCGATTTTTGTAAGCGCATTCAACCATGGAGAAACGGTATCATTCCGAAGTTACGAGTGAGTTACAGACAGCCGTCCATAGAAGAAAGCGGACGCACATATTGGCGTCCGCTCGTGAACCCGTCTAACCTGATATTTACAGGTGTCAGCTAGAAATTTGTACACGGGTGGCAGGCTGCTCCACATGCGTGGATGCCTTCTCCACCTGTGTCGTGGTAAATCCGCTGTGAATCCCCCAGAAGTAGAAGACCAGTGACGAAACGGCCACCAGCACCATGTCCCATCCGTACGGAATGACGCCAGTCCCGCCAAAAGCCGTACTACCCAACCACGAAACGAGCATCATGTACATCATGTAAACAACCAGCCACAGCCCAGCCTTGAGGTGCTTACCGAATCCAGCCCAACCTTCTTTTCTTTGATAGTACAGATAAATTGGTAGACCCACGAGCATCACAATGATGACCTCGCCCGTCAATGGCCATCTTGCCCAGTAGAGAATGAGCGAGGCAAGCATGAAAGCCAACGGGGCAATCCATCGAAGTCCCTTTAGCCTGAGCGGTCGCTTCAAATTCGCTGCAGTCTTACGCAACGACATCACCGCCACAGGACTGGTGAGATAGCACACCAGTGTGGCCACGGAGATGACGCTGGATAGTTCGCCCCAGCCGCGGAACATCAGAAGAAACGCGTACTCCACCACAAGATTTAGCACCAGCGCCCGCCGCGGGACGCGGTAAAACGGATGGACGGCCCCAAACACTTTCGGGAACCAGCCGTTTTCCGTCATTCCGACGATCATGCGCGACGTCGTCGCCGTGTACGTAATGCCTGTTCCGGATGGAGAGATAAACGCGTCTGCAAACAGAACGATTGCAAGCCAATTCAAACCGAGCGCCATGGCCAAGTTCGCAAAGGGTGAGTTGAGCGTAATGCTACCCCATCCATGCGAGACCATGTCCGGTTTCACGGCGCCGACAAAGGCTATCTGCAACAGGACGTAGATGACACCGGCAATCAACACAGAGCCAAGCACTGCCCGCGGCACGCTTTTATCAGGATTTTTCGCCTCTCCCGCCAGATTCACGGGACTTTGAAAACCATTAAACGCGAAAATAACACCGGAGGTCGCAATGGCTGTCAAAACTCCCGACCAGCCGTTCGGTACAAATCCTCCGTAATGCGAAAAATTCCCTGGATGAAAGCCTGCCAACAAGAGTCCAAGTGCGGTGAGCGTCGGAACGACCAGTTTAAACACAGTAATCAACGTGTTGACACGTGAAAACAACTCCAATGTCCAGTAGTTGATGAAAAAATAGAACAAGACTAGCACAGCCGCATAGAGCAACCCAATGCTCGTCAAATCCTTTCCATCATACAAATTCTGTGCCCAATGCCAAGGCCAGGAACTCATGTACTGAACCGAAGCTTCCGCTTCAATGGGAATCACCGACACAATGGCAATCCAGTTGGCCCAGCCAGCCATAAATCCTGCCAGGGAACCATGCGAATACTGTGCATAACGAACAGCTCCGCCCGACAAGGGAAACATGGCGCCGAGTTCGGCATACGTAAGACCAATCAACAAGATGGCTGCCATTCCGAGAATCCACGCGAATATGGCCGCAGGCCCTGCTACTTTCGCTGCCTTCCAGGCCCCGAACAGCCAGCCGGATCCGATGATGGACCCCACACCCGTCATGGTCAATGCGAACGTTCCAAGTTTTCTGTTGAGGTTCTGCATAGAATTCTCCTTTTCGCACAAGATGTCCGATGTGTGTCATTTAGATCAGGGCCCTATGAGAGGACAGGATATATTTCCCATGTGTCAACGATTCATATCCATTATATCAACTGTTCACATTGACCGTACAATACAGAATCTGGTTTTCATGAGGAGTTGTACGTTGTCCATTACCCGCGTGCAACATGTTGCGTCTTCAACAGTGAACCATTTCCATTGCCATCCTGTACCCCCGGACCCAAGGAGGTGTAACTTGTGAATAAGTGGGTTGGACTTTGCCTCGTGAGTGTCACCATGGCAACTGCGTGTATGCCTCCCATTGCGGCAAGCGCGCCCACGCCCGGATTGCAGAATACCGTCCAGGGAGCGCTAAAGTTTATGCAATTGGCGGCGAATCCCGTGCAAGTCACCATCGTGAAGAACGACAGCACCACCACAGTGACGGACTCCACGGAGTTGCATGCACTGGTGCGTGCGGTCAACGCCCTCGCGCGCCAGCAGACGCCTGGGCAGGTGCACTGTATGGCCATGACCACGGACCACTATACACTGACGTTTCACTACAAGGACGGCAGCGTCCGCTCGTTTCACAACGATGGGGGCGGATGCCAGCCGCTGGTGGACAACCAGAGCGGAATCCGTTTGCTGGCACCCGGGGCGGTACTGACGGTCATCAACACCCTGATTGCTAAGCGACAGCATTCGTGAAGAGTGCCTTAGGTGCACCGTGTATAGACAGGGCCGTCCAGAACGGGACGGCCCTACGCTCGCTTTCCTTAATAAGCCCGCATGTACTGCTTTGGGGGTGCCACTTCTTGCTTTAACGATTGCATCGCATGGATGGCCCAGTATGGGTCACGCAACATCCCGCGCGCCACCGCGATAAGATCCGCATCACCATTGGCAATGACAGACTCGGCCAACGCGGGGTTATCCAACATACCGACGGCAATAACCGGCACGCCTAGCGCTTCCTTGATAGCCCGCGCCATGGGTACCTGGAAGCCAGGATAGTTTCCAGGTTTCCGTGCGCCGATTGGCCCTTCACCCCCTGACGAGACGTGAAACATGTCCACGCCTGCATCACGGTAGCGCCTGCATATCTCAATACTGTGATCCAGGTCGTACCCTCCATCCATGTATTCGACGGCGGATACACGCATAATGAGAGGCATGCTTTCCGGCATGACGCTCTTGACCGCTTGCACTACTTCCACACCAAACCGAGCCAGATCTCTACCATACTCGTCATCGCGATGGTTGATGCTAGGCGAGTGGAACTGGTGGATCAGATAGCCGTGAGCGCCATGCAATTCGATGGTGTCAACTCCAGCCTCCACCGCCCGTCGTGCCGCTTCCTTAAACTTTTGTACCATGTCTTTCGTTTCAGATGTGGTCAGTGCACGAGGCGTCTTATACTTGGAACTGACCGGTATCGCTGAGGGGGCCACCGGCACTTCCGCGTCTTCTGCTTTCCTGCCCGCGTGTGCAATTTGAATCCCGATTTTTGCACCGTACTTATGCACTTCCGAGATAATCCGAGCAAACGCAGGAATATGATCATCAGACCACAATCCCAAGTCGTAGTCCGTGATGCGGCCGTCCGGTTCCACGTCCGTCATTTCGATAATAATAAGCCCGGTCCCTCCAACTGCGCGAGAGACATAGTGAACGAAGTGCCAGTCGTTCGGTTTTCCGTCCTTCGCATCCACGGAGTATTGGCACATCGGCGGCATCACGATACGATTTTTTAAACTCAAACCTTTCAACGTAAATGTTGAGTTCAAATGTGGCATGCTCGCATCCCCTTTCCAAGCTGGATTGTCATTGCACTCCAATTTGCCCGTTCGCGTAAGGCAAGAGCAAGCCGTACAGCGTTCGCAGCGTTGGCACATCTAAGCCGTAATGTTCAGCAACACGCAGCGCTGCGCCCTGCAAACTCTCCACTTCCAACGGGAGACCCTTGCGAAAGTCCTGGTGCATGGACGACGTAGCACCTTTTGGCATCGACTCAATCAACGCCATCTGCGAGGCCACGTAGTCTTCAGGTAGGGACGATCCGTCAGCGTCCGCCAGCATCGACATTTCCTCCAGGGCGCTGCGGAAGATGGAAACCGTTGGCGCGTGGGCGACCACCTCGTCGATAGGCAGCCGACTTGCTGTCGTGACGCCGGAAAATGCTGTGATGAACGCGTACTTTTTCCACACATCGACCATGATGTTCTCGCTTTTCACCAACACCATATTGGCGGATGCGCTTTCGGCCATGAGCCTCTCGCAAAAAACAACCTGACTCTCGTGCAGCGGCCCGAAGGTAATGTGGTGAGCACGGTGGGTGTGGATCACATGCCCTTTGCTGTTCAAGGTCGTGATGATATGTACCAACCCACCCAGAACGCGGTCCTTTCCACACGCGTCCTGCAACACCTGGAAGTGCTCGATTCCGTTCAGCAACGGCAACACGTAAGCGCCTTTGTGAGCCAACCTTGCAATGTTCGGTAAGGCCCCAGTCAAATGATAGTTCTTCACGCCCACCAGTACAAGGTCACTTTCGGAAACGTCCTCAGCCCTGGTCGCCAGTGTCGGTACGAGATGTGCGTCACCCTGCGGACTCTTCAAGACCAGACCTGTCTGCTGCAGTTGTGCCTTCCGACCCTCCCGCACCAGAAAGGTAACATCGTGGCCCGCCTCCTGCCATCGGGCACCAAAGTATCCCCCAACAGCCCCAGCTCCAACGATGGTGATCTTCATCCGAATCAACTCCTCCCCCCGGTGTGCACTGGCCAATCACTAAGATGCACCAATAGCCCCTGGCGCTGTTCTCAAATACCCCGCACCTACGCGGCATGCGGCTTGATCACCTGTTGTGACGGCTGTATGACTGCACCAACGTTTCGTCGGCTGTTCGCAGTGTAAACACTTCACCATGGCTTCGAATGACAATCTTATCCACGTCATCCCCCGCAGCTGCCAACAGTCGCTCCATCGGCTCGTCTACGGGCTCCTGCGACAACACAAAGGTGTCCCAGTGAATCGGGACCAGAAAACGCCCTCCAGTGTCCACAAACATACTCCATGCTTGCTCCGGTGTACAATGAGACTGTTGGAACGAATCCGGCGCGTACGCGCCGATAGGCATGCACACGATATCAATCTGACCACGCTCGCGGAGCGCCGTAAACGTGGGCACGTACGCCGTGTCTCCAGCGTAAAACAGCCGCTTCCCATGGTACTCGAGAAGAAAGCCCGTCCAGCCGTACTGCTGATTCCACGGGAACCGTGCACCCCAGTGCCGCACCGGAACGGATGTCACCTTGACCCCATGCGAGGTCTCCACGGAGTCCGTTCCCCCCAGTTCACAGACGCGGCCAAATCTCATACGTCGAAGCAACCGTCCCGTCGCAGTGGCCGTCACCACCTCGACGCCCGGAGCAGCTAGCTTGCGCAGGGACGGAATATCGAAGTGGTCCATATGGGCATGCGACAGGAGAATCAGGTCGACCCTTCCCATCACCTCTTCAATTGTCACCGCAGGCGCCGTATGACGTCTCAGACCGACGGCCCACGGTCCAATGTTTACGCCTACGCGTTCAGAAAACACCGGGTCTGTGAGAATTCCAACCCCATTCCAGCGGATGTACAACGTGGAATGTCCAATCCAACACACCGACAGCGAATCGTCCGGTAAAACACTCAGGTCAGGGTGTTGCGCTGGCTGCTTGTAAAGCGGTCTTGGGACAGATTTGCGGTAGCGCCGATATTGCATCGTCATCCACAGCGCGGCGAACGCCACCAACGCAAGGGCGATGATACAAAGACACAACAGGATACGCACCCGCGGAACTCCCCCTTCGATATGATACCTCAGTTATTTTATCAAACTGGGATATTGATCCGTGTCGGACCGTGGCTTAAGATCAGGTGGTCAATGTGAGTGCGCGGTTGGCGACGACATACCGCGACGCCGCAGACACAGAGGTGACTTGATTGTGCACCACTTAACGATGGGTACGCTATCGTTTCTGTTTATTTCTGGATTCCTTGCGTCGTTCATCGACTCCACCGTGGGTGGAGGCGGACTAGTGTCACTGCCAGCGTTGTTATTCAGCGGCCTGCCTCCAGTGCTCGCGCTAGGCACCAACAAAGTGGCAGGTACGTTCTCATCGCTGACCAGTTCGCTGTCCTACCTAAAATCCGGTAAAGTGAACTTCGACTTGGTCAAGTATCTCGTGCCAATGTCGCTCCTTGGTTCCATTCTTGGTGCGGAACTCGTCCACCATATTCCTAGCGGATTCCTCAAACCACTCGTCATCCTCATGTTAATTCTCGTGACGGTGTACACGGTACTGAAAAAGGACATGGGAAAGACATCCACCTACCGGGGCCTGACGCGAGCGATGATCTGCGCCGCAGCCGGTGTCGCGTTTGCCATTGGATTTTATGACGGCTTTTTCGGGCCGGGCACTGGATCGTTTCTCATCTTTGCATTTGTGCTCATTGGTTTCGACTACGTGCAAGCGTCCGGCAACGCCAAGGCGCTCAACTTCGCCAGCAATATCGGCGCGTTGCTCACCTTCGCCCTGCTACACGCCGTCAACTGGGAGTACGGCATCATGATGGGCATCGGTATGGTTGCAGGCGCCATCGCCGGTTCACAGGTCGCCATCCGCAATGGCCCAGCATACGTGAAGCCTATTTTCATTTGTATCACCGTGCTGATGATTGGGAAACAGTTGTGGACCATGCTCTGAATGTTTGTAAAAAATAGGTATCCCTATCGCAGGCGAACCGACCGGTCGGTCGATAATGAATGTAGGAGTCCTTGCATACACGCGGAGTACAGCGACAAGGTGCCGCCTAATATTTGGTATCCAGCAACTACGAAGGCAAAAGTATTGACAACGACAGCCATTACGAACGAATGGCGTGTGAAAGGTGCGGTTCAGTCTCGCATTTCGCTCTAAGAGACCCTCGGGCCATCGACAACTGGGGGTTGTCGATGGCCGCTTTCGCTAAGGCTATCTACGAGTTGGCAACGATTCGAGGATAACTGGCCAACGGAAATCGTTCCTGATTTGTGAGAACTTGCTTTGCGTGACATGGTCCGCAAATTCCGAGTTGATAGTCTACGCCTCGGACGCGCCGAAAACCTGTCTTGAATACACGATACATGAAAGTCTGGTCATGCATTGACTGACATTGAATGCAGAAGCACTGCATGGACCTCACCCCCGCATGAGCTCAGATCTATATCTATAGATACTATTCGATCCGCGCTCTCCCTCTGTGGGGGTGGTCTGTACAAATCATGTGTCGATTCCGAAATTTTTACGTGCATGCCGAGGACGGTTACACCGTCCTCAATCATTGCTTGCAGAGCCTCGCATATTCATTTGATTTATAAGGCCACATATGTATTTCACGGCACGTGGCGAAGTCCGGCGTGTCGTTTTTCTCGCATTTGTGAACTGAAGGTTTCCGCCCGCTAAAACCAGCGGGCGGAGTCTTAAACCATTACAACGCAAGTTTTTTCATCCACGCTTGTGCCATCGTGAGTTCGGGATTTGTCAAGCCGTGTCCGGTGTTCTGCCAGTTGAGCGTAACATCAGCACCTGCCTGTTTTAGAAGTTCCGCCAACCGCTCGCTATGACTGGGAGGCACAATCGGATCGCGTCTTCCTGACTGAATGAGAACTTGTCTTCCATGAAGTTTAGGAAGCTTTTCAGGTTCAAGCGGAACCATCGCACGGAATAACACCGCCGCCGACAGAATGTTTGGCTCAAGCAGCAGTAAACTGGCTGTAATATTTGCCCCATTGGAATAGCCTACAGCCACCAGCCGTGAGGGATTCAGCGAATACTCCTTGGTCGCTTGTTCAAGGAATCGAGCCAGCTCATGTGTACGGAAGATGAGATCCTGTTCATCGAATACGCCTTCCGCTAAGCGACGAAAGAATCGAGGTGCAGCTCCTTCAAGGACCTTACCCCGAATCCCCAACAACGCTGCATCTGGTGCCAAGAATTGTCCAAGGGGTATCAAATCTTCTTCATTTCCACCCGTTCCGTGCAAAAGAACCAGCGTTATCTGCTTGTCACCCGTGTTGGACGGAATAAATTTGTGTATGAAGTCCACCATCTTCACCTCGCAATGGTTGGTGATTGAATGGGTGGCAACTCTGCTTCCAACTGTGAACGGGACGATTCCAACCATTCCGGTAGCTTCAAATCCCTGCCAAGAGTTTCGACCGATTCGTCAATCGCAAATCCCGGTGGATCGGTGGCTAATTCGAGCAGTACACCGCCTGGTTCACGAAAGTAAATCGACTTGAAATAGTTGCGATCTCTCACTTCGGTTACGTGCATCCCTGCGTCCATTAATTTGGACTGCCACCGGAGAAGTTCATCCTCGTTGGCCACACGCCATGCGACATGGTGAATGGTGCCGATGGAATTTCTGCCGTACGGGGCGTCTTCTTGACGAATCACGTCAATGATGGTTCCAGCTCCGCCTTCGCCCACTTCATATCGGTAACGTTGCCCAACCTGTTCCAGCAAACGAAATCCCATCACCTCCGTCAGAAGCGCGGATGTCAGCGCGTGATTTCTGACTTTAATCGTGACACTGTAGAATCCTCGAATCGCGTGCTCACTTGGCACCGGTCCATCTTCCCACCCCGGCCGCGAATCGGCACCCTCATGTGCAACCAATTCCAAGGCAACTCCATCGGGATCTCTAAACGAAATGACCTGTCTTTGGTGCGAGTGTTCTTCCGGACTGCTAAAAGATACTCCAAGTTCCTTTAACCGCTGTGTCCAGAATTCAATCGACTCATGACGAATGGAAAACGAGGTAACGGTTGCCTGTCCTGCTCCACTCGTTCCCCGTGGACCTTCCCCAAATGGAAAAAATGTCATGATGGTTCCGGGATTGCCCACTGTGTCCCCGTAATAGAAGTGATACACCTCCGGTGCATCAAAGTTCACCGTTTTTTTCACCAATCGAAGTCCAAGAACACCCACATAAAAATCCACGTTCTTTTGTGCGGCGCCCGCCATGGCAGTGATGTGATGAATCCCCAAAATGCCTTGACTCATGTGTAGTCAGCTCCCCTCGCCAGATTAAAGCGCATACGCTCCGGCGCCAATTAGAATCAGTGCGACTTGGAATGAGAATCAAATTGTACTCAATCCGTTTCGCCTAACCCATTGATTACAATACTATAGTTACTTACATTTTGCAAGCGAATAGGTTCCATACCTAAAGGACGGAATGCTCTTGTGAACGGCTTAGAGAGTTGGAATCGGCACTAAGGGATACTCGTGTTTATCATTTCCGCTGGATTGGTCGACTTTGAGCGTGGACTTCACCCACCGATTCGAAATATGATCTTCAGAGCGATTTATCATTAATATTTGATATTTCCATTTCCTTCGTGATCCGTGCTGACTAGCAGCCAACACTGATAATCATCACACTTGGAACAAGCGTTTAACATGGTAGGATAGAGATGCCACCAAGACAATGGATGGAGGAGCGTGTACATACATGTTCGAAGCAAATTTGCTGAAAAATAAGGTGATTCTCGTGACCGGTGGTGGCACTGGACTCGGACGAGCGATGGCAGAGAAATTCCTCGCGCTCGGCGCCAAAGTGGCCATTGCCAGCCGACGTCAGGACGTGTTGGAAGCCGCGGCGCAGGAGATGTCATCCGGCTGCGACACACCTGTATTTCCAGTTCCTTGTGATGTCCGTAACCCAGATCAAGTGTCTGCCATGATGGACGCGGTCATTGACCACTTTGGAAAAATCGATGTCCTAGTCAACAACGCTGCGGGCAATTTTATCAGCCCTACCGAACGCCTCTCACACCGGGCATTCGATGCCGTACTAGGCATTGTCCTTCACGGTACGACGTATTGCACACTCGACTTGGGAAAACGCTGGATTGCTTCCGGCCAATCCGGCACGGTGCTCAACATTGTCACGACGTATGCATGGACGGGTTCTGGCTACGTGGTACCTTCTGCAGCGGCCAAAGGCGGCGTTCTAGCGTTGACGCGTTCACTGGCTGTAGAGTGGGCAAAGTACGGTATTCGCCACGTTGCGATTGCCCCTGGCCCGTTCCCGACAGAAGGTGCATGGTCCCGATTGGCGCCCACGCCTAACTTGCACAAGAAACTGGTTCAGCGGGTTCCGCTGGGTCGAGTGGGTGAAAAGGATGAGTTGGCGAATCTTGCCGCATACCTTGTATCGGATTACGCTGCATTCATCAACGGCGAAGTCGTCACCATTGACGGCGGCGAGTGGCTGAAAGGGGCAGGAGAGTTCAATGAATTGGAGGTTGTGACAGCCGAACAGTGGGATCAACTCGCGGAACTGACAAGAAAAAATAAGTAGCTCAGCCCTCACCGGGATTTTCATGGTAGGCGACCTGCGAAAAGTGGGAACAATGAACAAACATCCTCGCTTTCGGTAAATTGGTCATCTCAACCACTCCAATCTACCAAAAGTGAGGGTGTTTTTGCTTTTTCCTTATCTGGAAGCCCGATACAATCAAGGGATTGCAGTTTCAGTACGGGTACGAAACTTAAGTCATCCCCATGACAAGGAGTCAGAATGGAGCTTCATCCCGGTTAAAAAGGAATGTAGAAAGTTCAATGATAAAACACAAGATGTCAACGATAAGGTGCTAGAATAAGCCCTATCACGAGACAGCGTAGATCAGGTGACCATATGAAGAAAATTTGGGAATGGCTTGGTCCTCACAAAACCGTAAGATTTCTACAACTTGAAGCCATCATTCGCAATATATGCCAGAATATTGTCGTTGTCGATGTAACCCTTTATTTGAAGGACCTTGGAAGGACTGGAGGAGCAATCAGAGGATTGTTGGTGGGCGCCGGCTTGGTCAGAACGGCCATTACCTCCTTTGCCGGAGAACTGAACGTACGTCTAGGTCCAAAGTTCTACATGATCGTCTACGAGAGCATCACAGCAGCCGCTGCGTTGGTCATGACGCTAACAGACAACAACGTCGCGCTGTGTTCCGCTGTGACTGCAGCCGGGTTTGGGCGAGGACATACCGGATCGGGTAGTCTAATCACTCCCATCCAACGCGGATGGCTGACTACGTATTCCCGCAGTAATGCATCACATCTTTAACGCTTTGCTCGGCTGCTTCGGGATGGGAATCGGCTGCATCATTGCCAGTCTCCCTCCGCTGTGGAAGCACTGGTTACCCGACGCTCAAGAATACCGTTCCTTGTTCGCCCTCATTTTCATCCTTACTTTGGTGTGTATATTCGTGATTGCAAACGTCACAGGAGGCAAGCGAAAACATCCCAAGGTGAGATAATGAACAAACCCAACAATATTGAAATTCAAAACCACCGCGCCAAGGGCGGAGAAAAGGGAGGAAATCATAAGTCTCGTAAACCTTGTAAACCGCATTGCTGTGACTTTATCCAGTACCACGACTTCCTATTGGTTGTCCGTAAGGTTTGGTACCTTCACCCGTATGATTGGTCTTGTGATGGCTGTCTCTTATATCATGACAGGAGTGGTTTCGCTTGCCAATATTTACGCGGCAAGACGATTCGAAAAATCCGTCATCCATATGCAGTTGATTGGGAACGTCTTTATATCAGTGCGGCGAAACCTTCAATGATTTGAAACGAACGAATCCTCGAGATGCGAAAAGCCTACGTTTGCTCTCTCACCCCGCCAACAATGAACCAGATGCCGGCTTTCGCAACAAGACCGTAGGGCTTAATTTTCTTCACTGCGTACAATAGAAAGAGAATCCGGACGAAGCAGGTGAGTTTGTGCCCATCACAGAACGACTGACCCACGGGATGATTATCTTGTTCATTGGATACAACCCGTCGTTGACCTCGCACGAAAAGGGGTTTAACTACGCCGGCAAGAGCAACCGATTTTACCACGTGTTGTACCAAAGTGGGCTAACCACACGCCTCTACTGCCCTGACGAAAGCCCGATGCTACTCGATGACTATGGGTACGGATTCACCAACATCGTGTCTCGCCCGACGAAAACAGCTGCGGAAATCCGTAAGGAGGAGTACGCGGAGGGGAGGATGGTGCTATTGGAGAAACTTACCCGATACCGCCCGAAATTCGCGTGTTACGTAGGCAAAGGGGTCTACGAACAGTTTGCGCGTCCAAAGGTCAGGATACCATGGGGCTTTCAAAACAAAGACATCGTGGATGGCGTTCGTGATTTCGTCGCGCCCTCCACGAGCGGTCTGGTGCGTATGAAACTGTCCGAACAAGTGGCTATCTATCGAATGCTGGCAGAAGAGGTGTAACAAAGAAGTGGAGATCAGCCGTGATCTAGTGAAACGGCTCCGACATCCGATTGCAGATCCAACACTGGACCTCCTGATCCGATGCTGCCATCGATAGCAAAACGCGTGTCTCGGGAGATCTTCGTGTTCGGCAAGGCCACCGTCGCACGCCCGACGTTTGTCTTCAGATGAAACTGCAGGTTTGGAGGCACGTTTTTCACACGCACGGACACCGCGCCCGCGTTGGTGCGCGCCTGGATGTCATCGCGAATGGTGTCCACGTTTACGGATATGTTCCCGGCATCCGTACGCAAGTCCATTGCTCCAATAACATGGTTGACGTTCACCGTACCTGCGTTCGACTTGACCTGCAACCGACCATCAACATTCGATATTTGAATCTCTCCCGCGTCGTCGCTCAGTGTGATTTGTTGTGCATCGACGCCGTCCATCTCCAGCTTACCTGCGATGACGTCTGCCGATAACTCGTCGTACGCTCCTTCAGGCAGTTCCACGTCAACGGTTAGATTTCTGGGAAGCTGAAACACAGACATCGGGGCAGTAAAGAAAGAATGCCGCAACCATGGATGTTTCACAGTCACGTGCAACTGCTGCCCAGTCACCGTTCCCTGAAATAGAATGTCTTGCTCCGTGCTCGTCCCGGGTACGTCACCGTACACATGTACCTGAATGTCGCGGGTGCTTCCCCGGATCAGCCGAACATGAGCGACATCCACATCTACGATTACAATCTTGACATCCGCTGCCACAAACCGCTTTGTCTGATCATACGATGTCATATCTGTCAGACGATAAAGCCCCTGTCCATTGGCCAGCTCCACACCCAGCCCTATAACTCCTATCGCCAACAAAGCCGTTCCAATCACCGTAGCCCCTCGAACCATACCATGTTCTCTCCCCGGACGACGTTTAGGGATTTGCAGACTTTTCCGACATGTCATGTGCCAACGTGTATTTGTATCGACGTACACGCTATCTGTCTATGAGCGGATAGCCACCGCGACTTCGAGGTCACGTTAACAGAAAGTACTGTACAAAGCAAGGTACCTATAAAAATGAGTGTTTTGCAGATTACTGAGGCCTTGTAGGGTAAGGGATAACAGAGCATAAAAAAGGACTTCACCCCAAATTCGAGAAGATTTCAAGCGACGAAACAAGAAACTCTCAAGGAGGAAGTCCACTTGTATCTTCTCCAAAAGTCTCTGTTTTCCTTTGAGCAGTGGCTAGAAATTGAATCGAGTGAGCGGTTGGAATTGTTCTTTTCCGCTCTAGACCTTCAGCCGTACGCCAAAAAGTTGACAAGTTCGTCACCCCAGGGGGCAAAGCCCATCAACCGGGAGGCAATTTTAAGAGCATTACTCGCTGCACCACTCGAAGGGATCTCTACCTTCACGAGATTACATGAACGGTTGGACAAGGACATTCGATTTCGGTACCAGTGCGGGTTCCGCGTGGATGAAGCAGCTCCGTCGATTTCTACGCTAAGCCGAGTCTTCACTGCCTTAACGGAAAAGGGACTTGCTAAGGCGCTCTTCATTGACCTGGTCAGCCAATGTCGAGAAGCCAGTGTTATTGACGGGACTCACCTTGCCATCGACAGCACAGCAATCTCTGCCTACGAAAAGAAGCAACCCAGGTCGTGTAGTCAGGAGACAGGAAACGCCAACTGGGGTGCCAAGTACGACACGTTTGGTAACAAACTCACGTGGTTTGGCTACAAAATTCACCTTGCAGTGGACACACAGAGTGAACTGCCTGTATCCCTGGAAGTCACACCAGCACATGTATACGACGGTGAGATGGCGATTCCATTGATGAAAGACGTTGCTGAAAACCTGGGTTGGAAGTTCAAATTCGTCATGATGGATGCTGGATACGATCAGGTGAAGAACTATGAAGCTGCTCGTAGTTACGGAGCACAGGCCATCATTGCGTTGAACCGACGACGTGAGAAGGAACCTCCCGCTGGGATGTCTTCGAATGGTACGCCCCGTTGCTCCATGGGTTATGACATGGTGTACTGGGGAGCCGACGGTGACCAGCTAAAGTTCCGTTGTCCCCATGTCTTAGGCAAGGTCGACTGCCCATTAGGTGCAGCAGCATGTTCTGGCTCAAATTATGGAATGGTTGTGAAGCAGAACATTACTGATGACGTTCGCCGTTTTTCGAATCCCCACCGCAATACGCGCGGCTGGACGAAACTGTACAATGAACGAACCGCCGTTGAGCGATGCAACTCAAGACTAAAGGAAAACTTAACTGCGAACGACGTTCATGTCTCTGGAATCCATAAGGTGACGACACATGTTTATCTCAATGCCATCGTCCTTTTGGCATTAGCACTAGCGATGAGCAAAGCAGTAGGACTGAAACACATTGCTTAATCGGTAGTTCAGTAGAATTGTAAGCGGCTATGCCACCAAACAAAAACTGTAAAACTCACTTTTAGCCTAGGTATTGTGTGCTTCTTTTTCAATTCACTAGAAATGTAATTCTGCAAAACGCTCAAATAAAAAGAGCACCAGCCGTTACCCATGCTTCACGTGATAAAGCCTCACAAATCATATCTTATTCTGTAGCTGCATACCTTTTGCGAGTTCCCCTGAATACCTGTTACATTGCTGTCTTTGATTTAAACTCGGTGTGTGTGAAGTCCGTTTGGCAAACCACAGGTACAATGGTTCACACTCAGCTTTGTAAGTCATCGTTATTCCATCTTGTACAAACAAGACATATATGTGATTCCTATCCACCGGGTACACGTGAAATTCCGCACCATGCTTCAGGTAAATGTGCAGGCCTTCTTGGCCCATTGGCTTTTCATGCACAGGCGTTTGACCTGTCGCCTGGTTGAACGCGTCAACAATCTCCGTCCACGCCTTATAGTACAGAGCCACCATCTCATAGGTAATGTCCGTTACATCCCGTAATTGGATATGATGACGGGGGACACCACACTCTCGTCGTCGAATTGCCTTCCATAAGCTGAGCATATCTTACGCCTCCTACAGCGCTACATTGTTGCTCAGTACCAGGAAGATGACAATCTTGATTTACGATGATTATGTGAGAAATAAAGTTCTGTCTTCACCTCAAATGATTACAGTCCATTCGATTCGTAAAAATGCTCCCGATTCCGGCAAGACAAATATGAGATCTGAGTTGGTCCTCCCTCTAAAGGAGGCGTATACTCGACGTGTTCCAACTGTTGCTTCACGATACTCCTTAGTCTACTCCGGCCCATTGGAAGCAGCAGTTCCCCCCTTAGAATCCCCCCGACGACCACGGGGGGATTTCATTATGATCTACTTACCACGGATTTCCCTGTGCCCATCTGGGGTATGGCTTATCCGAGCTGCCCCGCCAATAGCTGATCTATGGCGTGTGCCACGCCGTGCTCGTCGCAAGACGTCGTTACCCAGTCGGCTTCTGCTTTGACTTCCGGCTGCGCGTTGCCCATGGCGATGCCGAGTCCGGCCCAGCGGATCATTGGGAGGTCGTTCAGGCTGTCCCCAATGGCCACCACTTGTGAGGCGTCAATCCCGAGATAGTCGGCCACCACCTGCAACCCGGCCGCCTTAGTCACACCCAGTGGATTGACTTCGATGTTCAACGGGTCCGAATTGGACAACTCAAATCGATTATTATCCAACTCTTTCCACAGGGCGGCAATCACGTTGCCATCGTTAGCGAAAAACCCGAACTTCAACCACGTGTGTTCACGAAAGTGCACTGGAAACTCGTCCATGTTGTAAGGCCTATCCACAGCCCCAGCCCAGAATCCCGCATTGTACCTTTTCGCAAGGGAACGCAGCCAGGCCACGTCATCCCCAGAGAGGGCGTGCCTCGACAGCAGTTCTCCTTGCGAGGTCCACACTTCACTACCGTTCATTGTCACAATGGGTGTGCGAATCTCCAGTTCTCGGACCAGCTCGGTGAGGATCCCCTTAATGTGCCTTCCTGTCGCAAAAGTGAATTCAATACCAGCGTCACGGGCTTTGTACAACCACTTTCGATTCTCTTCTGAAACATATCTGTGGTTGATCAGTGTTGTGCCATCCATGTCCAGTGCAATCAGTCGCCAATTCACGGTGTCCAGGTTCACCTTCCATTCTCATGAACCACTTACGCGATATTCTCCGTCTACCGTATCCTCATTCCCTGCCTGAATGCAAGGGCTATCGTACATAAATACCTGCCACGTGTACACGGCAAGCCGTCTTCCACGACAATCGATGAGTGAGTACGTTGGACAATACTTGGGAATACGCTTGCCAGAAAGAGTTGGAGTCTTGCAACTTTATCGAATCGACGGGACCTGTGCTTCGGTAACGTTACTCTCAAAAGGGTGTTTCACCGTGACAACGTTCCCACAGGAACGCCTGGAGCAAGCGGTACAGGTATTCAAAGACCTCGGATTTCAACAACAACATCCACGTATTTATCACTACTCGAATCAGATTGGGAATCATTGGTTTCACGTATCGGTGGGCCTTGAAGATTCAGGAGAGCATCACTACCAATCCGACATCTCTGTCCTACAGCGGCCTTTACCCAAAAACAACCTTGGTTATGGCAGTGGTGGTTTTATGACGAAGGTGATTCCCCTCGATACGGCACCTGTGGCGATACAAGACAAAGTTCGAGCGTTGTGCGAGCGATTACGCCATGTGTAACGCGACTACGTGGACACGAAGCCGAATAAAGTTTTTTCATTTGGACCAATCTGTGAGATGGAAGTATCGGAAAGGACTGAGAGCCATGACGAGGAAACCCTATCCAACCACCTTCCCTCCACAGCATCAGCAGCGGCAACCCGGCCTCGAAATCGAGATGAATCCAAGGCCCATTTACGACAATCCACAAGCCCAGGGTTCCAGCAAACTTCAGGGCAAAACAGCCATCATCACAGGCGGTGACAGCGGCATTGGCCGTGCGGTTGCAGTCGCGTTTGCGAAGGAAGGTGCAGACGTCGCCATCGTCTTTTTGGACGAACATCAGGATGCTGACGAAACAGCACGTGCTGTCAAACAATACGGGCGCCAGTGTCTCACCATCGCGGCAGACATTGGCGTGGAGGAAAACTGCAAGAGCGTTGTTCAGAAAGTGATAAATACCTTTGGGCGCATGGACGTATTGGTCAATAACGCCGCGGAACAGCATCCACAAAACAGCCTGGAGTACATCACAGCAGAGCAGATTGAAAAAACGTTCCGCACGAACGTATTTTCGTTTTTTTACATGACCAAGGCAGCGCTCCCACACATGCAATCTGGAAGCTCGATTGTCAACACAACATCCATCACCGCCTACAAGGGTCACGAACAGCTGATTGATTACTCCGCCACCAAGGGAGCCATCGTCGCCTTCACCCGGTCACTGTCGCAACAGTTGGTCGGTAGAGGAATCCGAGTCAATGCAGTGGCCCCGGGTCCCATCTGGACGCCGCTCATTCCATCCACATTTGTGGCCGAACAAGTGGCGAAGTTCGGAAGCGACACGCCGATGAAAAGGGCCGGTCAACCGATTGAAGTCGCGCACAGCTACGTGTTTCTCGCGTCCGAAGACGCATCATACATGTCCGGACAAGTGTTACATGTAAACGGTGGTACTGTGGTTAATGGTTAATCCCGATGAACGCATTGCGTTTTCCATCCCGTCGTTGGATAGCGTTCACGCCCATTACTGCCACAATCAGCTCCTCTGACGGGATGCGGTCTGTTTCGTTGCACAACTCAAGCGCTGCAGGGGCTAACCAATGGCTAACCTGTCGAAACATCACCACGTGCTTCTCGTTCTCGTCCAACCGCCGCATCCCTTACCTGATCGGCCGAAGAAAACATGGATGCGAGGTATAACTGACCGATTTCTACTCCCTCCTCGTCCATGATTTCAGTCATATCAGATGAGAACAAGTTGTCCCGAAAGTACACTTTCCGATGGTCCACAGAGATTCCCCGCATCAGTCAGTTTTTTCTCTAGACTATTACAAAATTCCCAGACTTAGAGCAGAGAAATCCAGAATCCGCTACAATAAAACGGACATGCATTACTCTTTGCGAAGGTGTGTTTTCTCATGAAAGTCTTTATACTAAACGGAAGTTCCCGCGAACACGGAAATACAGAACAATTGGCCGATCTCATCGTGGACGGAATCCCGTCGACAAAAGTCCATTTGCGCGAACAAAACATCCTCCCCATCGTGGATCAGCGCCACACCCCCGAAGGATTTCAACCTATCGCAGATGATTACGACGCGATTGTGAAGAGCATGTTTACACACGATGCCGTCCTTTTTGCAACACCGATATATTGGTACGGCATGTCGGGCGTCATGAAGAATTTTGTGGACCGATGGTCACAAAGCCTCCGAGATACCCGTTACAACTTCAAGGAGGAAATTCGCAATAAGAAGATGTACGTGGTCGCTGTGGGCGGGGATGCCCCACGGCTGAAGGGATTGCCGCTCATCCAGCAATTCCAGTACATCTTCGACTTCGTCGGCGCAGAGTTTGCTGGGTATGTCATCGGTGAGGCAAACAAACCGGGGGATATTGTGAAAGACGAGCAAGCGGTAGCGCAAGCTCGATGGTTGAACGAGCAGTTTAAAGCAATGAATTGACGCATCCATCCCAATCCGGAGCATCTCCAAAAAACGTCTCAAGAACTCTCCGAGGCGTTCTCTGCGCTTTCGCACCATGAGATTATTTGAAATTCCGTTTCAGTTGCTGGTGCTCGTTGAACAAAGTCGGATACACCAACCCGCCCAACGTGATACTGGTGATGGCCCCTGCTGCCAGCAGCGCAAAGAGAATGAGCAGCTGGTAGCGAACCGCTTGAATCGGATCGGCCCCTGCAATGATCTGCCCCGTCATCATCCCGGGCAGCTGGACCAATCCAGTGGTCTTCATCGTATCCACGGTCGGGATGAGGCTCGCCTTCACGGCATCCTTCAACACCTGACTAATCGACTGCCGTGGTGTTCCCCCAAGCGACAACAGCAGTAAGATTTCTTGATTGCGGTTCGAAACTTCCCCGTACAACCGGTTTAAAAACAGCGACGAGATGACCATGGCGTTTCCGACAATCATGCCACTGACTGGAATGATGTACTGTGGCTTGAGGGGAAGAATATGTAGGATCAGAAGATACGCCATGGTCACCGTCTCCGTTAACCCAATGGCGACAAATACTTTCCAAAACACCGTCTTCCACAACTTCGCGCGCTTCCCCGCGTTGTACGCGGCCACAGCCACCATGGCGGCGACCATGAGAAAGGTGAACCACGGTGAGTTGAAGGAAAAGACGAGTTTCAACACATACCCGATGGTGAGCAATTGTACCGTGGCGCGAACGGATGCCACGACGAGGTCCTTTTCAATCCCCAACCGCTTGCGGATGGACAGTACAATGGTAAACGCGACGAACGCCAACGTGAACGAGAGTGAGAGCAAGGTCATGACGGTTGTCCCCCCTCGCTGACTGATGCCAGGAACCGGCGAGCGGCTTCAGTTTGCGGTCTTGTAAAGAAGACCTCCGTTGCCGCTGCTTCGACCAGTCGCCCCCCCATCAACAGCCAGGTTTCATCGCCGACTCTCCGAGCCTGTTCCAAGTTGTGAGTGACCCAAAGCACAGTGCACTTCTGCTGCTCCTTGACTCGCTGCACTAGTTGCTCGACCAGCTGGGTCGAGTGCGAGTCCAAGGCAGACGTGACTTCATCCAGAAGAAGGATTTTCGGATAATTCAACAACGTTCGGACGAGGGATAATCGCTGCTTCTGCCCCCCAGACAAATCTTGTGCGGGTTGCTGCAATACAGCGGGATCGAGCCCAACGTCCTCCAGCCATTGTTCTATGTTATCCACTGTTTCTCCGTGCAGTTTGGGTCCGAGTAGGAGGTTGTCCAACACCGTTCCGGGAAGCATCACCGGTGTTTGAAATACCATCCCCACCTGTCGGCGTAACGAGGGGATATCCCACTCTAGGACATTCTTCCCAAAGATTTTGACGGTACCGCGCTGCGGCGTGAGAAATAGGTTGCAAAGAGACATGAGCGTGCTTTTCCCGGCACCGGATGGCCCCATGATGGAGACCGTTTTCCCGACCTCGACGGTGGCTGTAAAGCAGCTTATCCCTCCATTTCCGTCCCCCAATCGTATACTGACATCGATAAATTGAATCGCGTCCGTTTCCATCGCCACGTACTCAGATGTCTCCTCCCAAATGGAAATGCTCAAGCGTCTTATAAATCGCTTCGGTATGTTTCAGTCTACAGCGATTCTGAAGTTGAAGATACCTTTGCGGTAATTCGACATCGCTCAAAAACATGTGCTGACACCGCAGCAGATACTCCATATATCACGTGCACAACAGAATAGCTTAGGATGGATTGGAAGTACGTCTTGGGATCCGACACTGGGGGAAACGAGCGACGCAAACGCAATCTGCGTACAACGTAGGGTACAAAAGACCTTCGGCAAGTTCCATGAATCAATCGAACAAGCCAAAGGTCTTTTTTGATTTCCTGCTAAAGAACAAAACACAGGTTACAGACCCATGTTGAGGAGAGGAGTTGGTTACAGCGCCAACAGGAAGGCGCCTGTGTTCGTTTAGACGGTGAGCACATCTAATGTGCGAATCCGTATGGCCTGCTTTCCAAATGCCTCAGAAGCCTGTGAGACCAAATCGTCGAGATTCCCGTAATGCGGATAATGCGTCAACGCAAGAGACTTCACACCGGCCTCGCGCGCCAAGATTCCCGCTTGCCGTGCCGTCAGGTGCCCAGCTTGCTTTGCGTTGGCTTCCTGCCCGTCGTACATACTCGCTTCACAAAGAAACAAATCTGCGCCTGTCGCAATCTCTCGAAGTTCGTCGCACACGCTGGAATCTGCGGAGAAGACAAACGACTTTCCGCGATACGAGAACTTCACGGCCAGGCAGTCTACAGGGTGAACAGTTGGAGCAAACGATAGCTCTAGCTCGCCGTTGTTGACCTTGGAATTCCGGTCAATTAGATTCACATCTAACAGCGGTTCTCCCCTCAGATCCCTCATCAAATAGCTCGGACCTTCCAACATGTAAATCGGAAGCTTCGCAGTTCTCGTCCCCGTCAGGCGTGAGAGTAACACAGCGTAGCCGAGAACCCCCAGGTCTGCGGTATGATCATAATGGTGGTGCGTGACAACGACGGCGGACAAATCATCAACCGAGCAGACTTTAAACAACTGTGCAAGGACGCCCGATCCGCAATCGAGCAACACCTTCTCGTTCTCCGTCTCGACCAGAAACCCGGTTGTGGCCTCCCCGGCGGACGGATACGTGCCCCAATATCCTAAGACGTGGATTTTCATTCACTATCCCCCCTACTAACCATCGCGTGGTCCAAAACTGTTTCTCACAGAGCCGGCCAGTCGCCCATATATGTAAAGTGTGTCATCTATACCGCGCTCTATCCAGCGCTGTCCACTGTGCTGAGTCACATCGAAGCCAGCATACACGCAGAGCAAATTTTCTGTTCTATTGTGACAGAAATGACGTACCTGCCTGCCTTTCAAGATCAACCTGCCTTGCGTGTCAACATCGACTTTCAATTGACCCGGGAGAATCAGTTATAAATTGACCCACCCCGGCGAAATCAGGTTGTCTTGGGTTGGCTGTAGGTTCCGGTTCTCATCTTGTCCCGAAGACGGTAGCTATTACCCCGGATGTTGAGTACGTGCGAGTGGTGCAGAAGGCGGTCGAGAATCGCTGTAGCGAGAATAGAATCTCCCATCAGTTCTCCCCAGTCGCTAAATCCTTTGTTACTCGTTAATACAATGCTGCCGCGTTCATAACGTGCACTAATCACCTGAAAGAGGAGGTTCGCTGAAGCTCGGTCGAGGGGCAAGTAACCAACTTCGTCGATCAAAAGGATCTTCGGTCGGGCATAGATCCGCAACCGCCTCTCCAATCGGTTCTCCTCGTATGCACGCTTCAGGTCCTCAATCATTTGGGTCAGGGTAACAAAATACACAGACAGTCCCTGAGTAATGGCCTGCACACCCAGCGCCACCGCTAAATGAGACTTCCCAACTCCAGGTGGTCCCAGAAGCAGAACGTTTTCTGCCCGGGCTGCAAAGGCCATCGTGGCCAACTCTCGAACCAGGCGTTCATCAATGCTTGGCTGGAAAGAGAAGTCGAATTCCTCGAGCGTCTTTCGGTAAGGCAGATGAGCAAGCTTTGTACGAACCTCCAGGTTTCGTTTTTGTCTTGCAGCTCGTTCGACTTCCAGAAGTTCATTGAGAAACGTGAGATAGGTCGGTTGTTCATGGGATGCTTTCTCCAATTGTGCATCCAACATTACACTCGCTTGGTCGAGGCCCAGTTCCTCCAAGCGCTGCTTCGCTTGTTCAAGCTCTATCATATGCCCACCTCGGCCAGCTGTTCGTAGACTTCAAGCGGGCGAACCTGTACCTCGTCATTAGGGACTTGGTAAGCTCTTGGCTTCGGATATGGGTATCCGTTTGCAGTCGACAATCCGGCGTATTGACCCTCACTGGGCGTAAATACGCGGGATAGGTTTTGCTTCCGGTGGCGTTCTACACATACACCGTCTGCCCAAATCTCTACCTGCCCGGCCAGCTCTCGTACGAGTATCTCTCGACCACTGTATCTCCAGTTCACGCCATAGAGAGCTCCATCGTAGCTTACAAACCCATCCAAGCTGACCCGACGAACTTCATAGCGAAACTTCTCCCACCGTTCCGTGGGAGGCAAGGGTTTTAGTCCTTCCTCCTGTAAACGTTGGATGGGTATCTCTCCAGTAGTTCCATGAGTGCGACGGTTTACCCGGTCACACCAGTCGCGAGCCTGCCGATTGAGGTCTCCAAGGTCCGTGAACCGTCGACCAGGGAAGAAGTTCTGTTTAACAAAGTGGACCAAGCGTTCCACCTTTCCTTTGGTCTGAGGACGACGTACCCGACAAACCTTCGGAATAAATCCAAAACTGGCGGCGAAGTCTTCAAATCGGGGGTGCCACCGTGGCTTTGAATCGTCGCACATTCCAAGCAGAACGGTCTTCATTCGGTCTGTGAGAACCACCTTGGGAATACCGCCAAAGTACATGAAGGCATTCATCATGCAGCGTAGGAAACTGTGGATGTCACATCGCTTTGTGAACTCAACGTAGCGCATCCTGGAATACCCAAGTATCATCACATACATGGCGACTTTGTGTGCCGTACCGTGCTCATCCAGATACTCGCAAAATCCCCAGTCGACCTGGGCTTGCTTACCGGCCGGTGTCTCGTAACGCTGGACCGCTGGCATACGTTTAGGTGGGCGAAAGCCCCGTACGTATACCCTGAGGGTGGTCATGCCTCCTTCATATCCCAACTCTCTGAGACGCTCCAGGAGAACCACACAATTGTAGATACCTTCTGACATCCACTCCTGTAACTTCGGCTTAAACGGATCCAGTTTCGACGGCCGTTTAGGCCGCGCTTTATGTTCTGGAATCCCATCGGCACGCAGATACTTCCGAACCGTGTTTCGCGAGAGTCCGGTTTCGCGTGCAATCGCACGAATACTCTTGCCAGAAGCCCTTAACTCGTGTAATGCTATCACTGTCCCACTTCCTAACAATGTGTCTCCCTCCGATGAATTGACCTTCAACGAAGGGGATATATTCGACGGAAGTGGGTCAATTCTTTTTTGATGCTACTGGGTCAATTTTAGACCGACGTTAACATTGCGAAAACTGCATAGCGAAAATTACGAGATGATTCACCAGAAAGTGAAACATAGTTATTTGTAGACAACTCAATGTTAACATAAAAGACCCCTACTCATATTGAACTCTTAGTAGGGAAGATAGACTCATCAATGGAAAAATAAGAAAGTATTACACCACCACGTCGCTTGGGGCGGAAGTTCTCGCTGAAGCCAGAAAAAAAGCATTCGAACTATTCAAGGAAATTAAAGACGGCAAATAGGAGGTGAGCGCCGCATGGGCCGTATTCTTGAAGTGTTGAAGGTTTCGACTCGCTTAGGACTTACATCGTTTGGGGGCCCAATTGCTCACTTGGGATATTTTCACGAGGAATATGTAAAACGAAGAAAGTGGCTGGATGAAAAAAGTTATGCAGATTTGGTTGCCCTTTGTCAGTTCCTCCCTGGACCTGCAAGCAGTCAAGTCGGTATTGCAATTGGTATTAAACGTGCTGGAATGCTCGGCGGTCTCATGGCTTGGCTTGGATTTACGCTGCCATCTGCCATTGCGCTCATGATCTTCGCTTTTGTTCTCAAAGGGGAGAACATCCAAACAGCTGGCTGGTTACATGGACTAATGATTGTAGCCGTTGCTGTCGTTGCCCAGGCGGTTTGGGGTATGGCAACTAAACTTGCCACAGGACGAGTACGAGGGGCAATTACTATACTCTCTGCTGTTGTAACACTGTTAGTTCCAACATCTTTAATTCAAGTTCTCATCATTGTCGTATCAGGGCTAATTGGATGGAAATTTTTCAAAATAGATTCGGCAGAACAAATTGAACCAATTCGAATTCCCATAAACCGTAAAACAGGAATTGCTTTTCTCGCGCTATTCTTTACGTTTCTTATCGTACTCCCGCTTTTAAGACTTGTCATTCATAGCCAGTGGCTGGTTATGTTTGATAGTTTCTACCGAGCAGGAGCCTTAGTTTTCGGCGGCGGTCACGTTGTTTTGCCATTACTTCAACGTGATGTGGTTCCAACGGGATGGATGTCAAATGCACAGTTTCTCGCTGGCTATGGAGCTGCACAAGCAGTGCCAGGACCTTTGTTCACTTTTTCTGCGTATCTTGGGTTTGTTTCAAAGCCTTATCCCAACGGCATCGTGGGCGGATTGCTTAGTTTAGTTGCAATTTTCCTCCCAGCATTCTTGCTGGTCGCAGGTGCGTTGCCATTTTGGAATGCCATTCGCTCCAAATCAGGCTTTCAGTCCGCACTTGCTGGAATCAACGCATCTGTCGTCGGAATATTAATTGCTGCCCTGTACAACCCTGTATGGATTAGTGCAATCAAGACACCATACGATTTTTGCCTTGCAATCATCGCATTTGGATTGCTCATTATTTGGAAACTCCCGCCCTGGATTGTTGTACTTATTTCTGCACTTGGTGGAATCATAATATCGGCTTTGACTTAAATTTAATTTGTGCAGCGAAAACATGAGGGTGCCCCCCTCCTTTTCATCGCGAAATCTCCATATTGTAACTTCACAATGTCAGAGGCACAAAAATGTGCAATAATGGGGCCATGTCAAGCCAAAATCTGTAGAGTTGGAGGACTGGTCTCCCAGCCCCCCCTCATTAAACGGTACGAGCGGCTTTCCGTTGCTCTTCACCTTGTACAGTATAGCTGCTCCATGCACTAACTCGTTTCAGTCCCAACGTCCGAATTCCTCTGACCTGCCTGGGTCTACGCTGCCGTAGTCGTTCATCCATCCCCGAATAGATGGGATTGAGCTCGTCCATTATGAAACGAGAGTCCAGGTTTTTTTCATGGTTAGTTAACAGACACTTCACTTTTTCAACTTCTGCTTTAATTGGTGCTCTACCGACACCCATAAGGATACGAGTAAACCTATCCAAATGATGTATGCCGCCAAATGCACTCGATGAACAACCACTGCCGAAACGGAGAGCATCAACGCCAGAATCAAGATGGACGCTAATCTTATATCATCCACCAACAATCCCCATAACACTTGTAGCACCTTCACCTTAGTTCCCCCCCATAGAAACTGGATTTGACTGAGAACTTCCATTGAGCTTACTTTTGCATCGTCTCACTTCCAACCAGGTAAACAGACACAGCGTGCCTGCGATGTATAAAATCGATACATCGTTTTGTGGCCATGTAACACCAAACCCCTCACCAATCCAAAAGGATCCGAAGCTCGTCAGCATGACCCCAACAATAAATTTCAACGTGTTTTCCGGCACCTTGGCCAACGGACTCCGTAGAATCATTCCTGCGAGAGTAACGACTATGGTTGCCATCACAGCTCCAAGGATGCTGGAGTTCATGTTGTGGGCGCTGAGTCCGAACGTAATGACGATGAAAATCGCCTCCAGCCCCTCCAAAAACGTCCCGCTAAAAGTGGTGGAAAAAGCAAAGCGGTCTAGCCCAGAAGCTACCGCTCCGGCCCTCCGTTGACGCTCCATTTCTTCCTTATAAACTTCCGCTTCATCATGTAGCGCCTTTAGTCCGGCGTATCGAAGGATTGCCTTTCTGAGCCAACGAATCCCAAACAAAAGCATCATTAAACCAATCAGGGTCTGTACCCAAAAAATTTGAATGACCATGGTTAGAGGCGCCCCAATGACTGCAACTAACACTCCAAGGACGGCGATAGCTGAAACGGCTCCCCATAATGCACTCTTCCAGCCGCGTACAGCTCCGACAGCTAAGATAATCGTCAAGGCTTCAATAAATTCAACGCCTGTGCCAAAAAAACTGGCTCCTATCGCGTAAATATTCATAGAGTGGTTCCTCCTTCATTGGGTCATCACACCGTGACTGCATGTTTCGTTTCAGCAACTACCTGGCAACGCTCTGGGGGAAAACACAGGAATACATCTGTCCCCACGGGACGCTCTTCCGTATCCCAAACCTCGATTGGGTGTCCACCGGTGAAGCTGTCCGTGATAACCCGATATTGCCAAGTGAAACCATGGTAAGCTCTCTGAACGATGGTTCCACGAATTGAATTTTCCGCCCTGGCAAATTCAATGTCACTTGGCCGAATCATCAATGTAACCGCCTCGCCCACGTTAGCATGAGAGGCGGATTGAATCCGACAACCATTGCAATCCACGGTGATCCATGCCCCAGATTTTTCGACGACTTCTCCACGTAATAGATTCGATGCCCCTACAAACGTGGCAACAAAAGTGGTGGCAGGAGAGCGGTACAACTCTGTAGGGCTCCCCTGTTGCTCAATTTGACCTTGGTTCATTACGACCACGTGATCCGCCATGCTTAAGGCTTCCTCTTGATCGTGAGTAACAAAAATGGTAGTAATTCCGGCCTTGCGAATCACGCTGAGTAAGTCCCAACGCATTTTTTCCCGAAGCTTCGCATCCAAACTCGATAATGGTTCATCCATCAACATCAGCGTGGGTCTTGGTGCCAAAGCCCGAGCAATAGCGACACGTTGTTTCTGTCCCCCAGAGAGCTGATGAGGTAAATGTCGTACGTAATCCCCCATTTGAACCATGTTCAGGACTTCCATTACCCTTGCCTTGATTTGATGAGAAGGGACCTTTTTCACCTTTAGTCCGAACGCCACGTTGTCATATACAGTCATATGCGGCCATAAGGCGAAATCCTGAAACACCATGCCTACATTTCTTTGTTCTGGAGCTAAATTGTATCCTTGGCTCGACCATAAAGACTGCCCGACTTCGATAGTTCCTCCGTCCAATTCGGTCAATCCGGCAATGGCATGTAGTAATGTGGTTTTTCCGCACCCTGAAGGACCAAGTAACGCAACAAACTGTCCTTCAGCAATTTCGAGTGAAACACCGTTCAACACCTGCTTAGCATCGAACCGTTTCACAATATCACGTAACTTTATGTGCATGTCTCTACCTCTCCATTGATTAAGTTTCACGAGTACTGAGACAGAAGGAGTTCCGCTTCGTGCGCCTCAGTGTCCACTTGAGGCTGCGTATTCTTCATCACGATCCGGTTTTCTAACCAATAAGTGAGATATTGTCCTAGTGCGTAAGAGACAAACACAAAACCCAAACCAATTATGGCCAAAGCCGCCCCTTGCCCCCACTCGAACGCGCTAAACTTCGAATCAATTAAAACCGGAAAAGGCGGCTGTCCCGCTGGATAGAGCAAGGATGAAGCAGGCAATTCAAAGATTGTGTCCGTAAAGGTTAAAAAGAAAGTAGATATGGTCGTTGCTCGAACAAGTGGGAACACGACCCGAAGGAGTACCGTTCGATTCTTCGCCCCAAGCACCCTTGCCGCTGTCATAAGATTCGGTGCCAGCTGACTCATGGAGCCCAGTTGTAGACGAATGGCGTAGGGAAGATGCCCAGCCACGTAGGCCATTCCTAAACACCAACTTGTTCCATAAAGGACTAAATGAATCGGAATCAACCACACCGCATTCCACGCAAAAATGAACGAGGCAGCCAGAACGACACCAGGAATAGCAATGGTAGCCATCGTCACCATGTTCAAAACGCGAGTGGCGGCAGATTTACGAAACGCCATCTGATGAGCAACGAACAACCCGATTCCCATCGTCAGTACGGCAGCCACCAAAGCGTAGGTAAAGGATCGAGTCAATGCTTGGGTACCATCACTTCCCAATCGCATGACTTGGACGTAATTTTGAAGAGACCAGTTCCCAGCAGAAATTCCCACCGAATCTGAGTTCGACAGGGATTCCAAGAACGTAGCACCTAAAGGCAGAACAAGAGCAAACACCGTGATACCGATACTGATGATTGTTGTTATGGAAATGCGTTTTGTAGGTTCCGCGTGTTTCACCTTGGAACTGGTGGAAATCGTCATATACGCCTTTTTTCCCATCCACCACATTTGCAAAAGGAGTGTCCCGCCGACGACAAGCATGAGAATTAGGGAAAGTCCTGCAGCTGCCGAATAATTCACGGGTGCTTGGTCCAAAGCCGAATAGATTTGATAGGAAATCAGCGGAATGTGCGTTTGAGGCGAAATGGCTGCTGCGAAACCAAAATCACCAAATCCTTCAGCAAACGCAATAGATCCGCCAGCTAGTAAAGCAGGGGTAAGCAAGGGAAGTACAACCTTACGAAATACTTGTGCACGCGTCGCGCCAAGCATGCGCCCGGCGTTCAAAAACTCCTGTCCGACATTCACAATGGCCTGCTCCATCGCCATATGAACGAATGGAAAATAACGAAATCCCATGGTCAACACTAAACCAAAACGTGTGAAAAACCACGCCGACCAGCCGTTTTGCAAATGGAACAATTGCGCTAAGATACCTCCATCTTGCATCAAAACAATCCATCCTTCGGCGATGATGTAGGAAGGCGTGAAAAATACCATCCACACCGCCCCGTCGAGCACTACCCGCAAAAATTTGGGGGCTTTTGCACGGCCAAACGCCGTAAGAGTCCCAAGTACCATCGCAAATAATGCTGCAACGAGACCAATTCCGAAGGAATTCACTACAGACATGAGGTTGTCCTTAGATGTGAAAACCTGTAGAAACGGTTTGATAGATGGAGTAAAACTCATATTCAAGTCAAACAGATGAGGAAACACAATTTGAATAAGCAGTGAACCCATGGGGTATACAATCAAAACCACGAGTACGAGGAGGCTGGGTGCCGCACTCCCCCAACCTCGTACTAGATGTCGTAACTTATTCAGTGATGTTATCATGGAACCACTGCTTAATTGCGCTCTCATCCTGTGCGGCTTCAACTGGATTTACCTTGACCCATGTAATTCCGCTTTGTTGACGAGCGGGATTCGGCTCTACACCTTTAATGACGGGATTAAAGTAGGAATCTCCACCACCATTGTTCGGGTCAAGCATCACCTGTTGCCCTTCTTGGGATAGTACGAATTCGACAAACTTTTTTGCGGCATCCA
The DNA here is from genome assembly GCA_963788285.1 of uncultured Alicyclobacillaceae bacterium. Taxonomy (GTDB): domain Bacteria; phylum Bacillota; class Bacilli; order Alicyclobacillales; family Alicyclobacillaceae; genus Alicyclobacillus_A. Next base: position 629,757 of record CAWBGB010000007.1, on the reverse strand, counting down.
TGTCGGGCGCGTTCTTGTCAATCGCAATGACGCCCGGTAAGGTGAAGACCCCAGAACTTGGGTATACGATTTGAATCGGGGCACCCTTTTGTTTTGCAGCAACAAGAGCAGAATCTTGAATCATGATTGCCTTCACTTGGCCAGCCTCAAGCGCCTGTAAGGTATTATCATTCGTAGGAAATACTTTCAATCCATTTTGTTTTAGAGACTCGAAGAATTGCTCGCCCTTTTGGGTTCCCATCATTTGCATCATTCCAGCGACAAAGGGGAACGTTGGACCAGATATGCTCGGATCATTCATGGCAATGGCATTCTTAAATTCAGGTTTTAAAAGGTCACTCCAATCTTTCGGAGCTTCGGATGCAGGCACCAACTTTGTGTTGTAAGCAATCGCAGCCGCCGCTGTAATGGAAGCGGGATAGTATGCCTTGTCAGAAGGAATCAAAGATTGACCTTCGGCCGTATAATTATTTACATCATTCGGAGTCCATCCTCGTAACAATAAACCTTCGTTATCGAGCCCTTGCATGGTCGAATCCCCGTCAAACCATGCCACATCCCAGTGTGGATTCGATTTTTCAGCTTCCATTTTCGCGACAATATTGCCCGTAGAGTCGTCAACTAGTTGCACCTTGATTCCTGTCTGCTTCTCAAACGCTTTGGCCATGGCAGCGTCATAACCTTGAGCGGAATATAGCACAAGTTTTTCATTCGAATTGTTTTGAGCACTCGTAGTACTCGGAGAAACATTGCCCTGAGTTGAAGCAGAGGTAGTACCACATCCCGCCACGGCTGCAGTTCCAATGAGTAGCGCTAAAGGCAGCGTCACTTTGCGAAGCTGTTTATTCAAGCTGATTCTCCCCCTTTTGACAAACACTTGCTTGTTCTTCGTTGCTCTTTCAATCCACAAGAACGACTATACTGTGACATTGTTAAAAAACTGCTAATCATCTGTAACAATCGTTGTGTTTTTTCATTAACTTTGTTAACGTTGGTAATTACCATCTAAATAGAGAGCGATGGCCAATCTCCGGTTTAAACGGAAAAGAAAAAACCAGCTCGTTTTCTCTAAGTGAAGAAGAAAAGGGCTGGTTGTTCAAAAGTTCCTCGAGACCAATCACCGAAAAATAAAACACCGTTCTTTGTAAATAACGCAATATTAGAGACACCCCTACTCATATTGAACTGCACCCTTTGATGTGGACACAGTGAAATACCCCTTCTATGCAGACTTCGTGATGTGGTTTCGGTATTCAACCGGGGCCATGTCACGAAGTTTCCTTTGATACCGCTCATGATTGTAAAAATATATATACTTGTCGACTTCCTGATTTAAGTTGTTCGAGCGTAGTTATCTTACGGGTATATAACATTTCGCTCTTGAAATGGCTAAAGAAGTTTTCGATGACTGCGTTGTCCAAACAGTTGCCCCGCCTAGACATGCTTTGAGTAATCCCATAGGACCGAAGAACGGCTGCATAGTATCTGGATGTATACTGGCCTCCTTGGTCGGTATGCAAAATGACCTGGTTCGGCTTGCATTTGGTCACAGCTTGGGTAACAGTGTGTACAACAAACTCAAGGGTTGGATGCCTGCCTACGTTATAAGCTCCAACTTCGTTGTTGAACAGGTCTAAGATGGCAGACAGATACATTCGTTGTCCATTCACTGTTAGATACGTTATGTCCGTAACCCACTTGCGATTTGGCAAGTCCGCTCCAAATTTCCGGTTCAGGATGTTAGGGATCTCATCGTACACTTTATCTGCATACACAGTGTACGGTCTCTTTCGTCGAATCACGGCCAATAGATTCATCTGCTTCATTAACCGGTAAACTCTCTTGTGGTTAGCGTACACACCGTACTTCCGCTTTAAGAGAGTTTGCATACGTCGGTATCCGTATATTCCTTTAAGTCGTTGGTATTCAAAGCGGATTATCTCCTTCAAGTCAGCGTCCTTATCAATGACTTGACACGACAGCCACTTGTAGTAACCACTTCTGGACACTCCAGCCACGTTGCACAATAGTTCAATCGGATATTGCGACTTCAATTCGAAGATGGTTCTGAATTCAACCTGTTTACGGCATCCCTCCTTTTTAACTCCAAGAGTTTTTTTAAGTATGCATTCTCCGCTCGTAGCCTTAGAAGTTCTTGTTCAACAGGTTGTGTGTTTGTGGAGGACCGGTGATGATGGCCATGTTTCCCTCGCCGATCCTGGAGACCTTCTTCACCAAGTTCACGGTATGCCTTAACCCAACTACGAATAGTCTTGGTGTCAAATAAGTCAAGTTCTCGAGTTATTGTTTTATATCCTTTGTTACCCTCCAAATACATCTTCACGGCACGTAACTTAAACTCAGCATCGTATGTGCGTTGCCCTTTTCCCCAAATAAACACCCCCAATGAAGTAGTTCATTGCACAGGGGGGTAAATCCTGTGTGTCTACTTTTGGGGGTGCAGTTCATATCATCGTAGGGCTCTCAGTGCGTGATACAGTTCATTGATGTTCCCAACATGGATGGGGTACCACGCGGTAAAGATATCGTTTCCTATCAACCAGCCTGTGGTATTCACGAGAACGACGCGGTCTTACATCCCACTTCTGTTCTCGATACCACTGCACGCTTGTACCAGTTCACGGACCACTCGAAGCGACCACTCGAAGCAACGCTGGAGGTTGCGAACACGCTTGGTCCCGCATTGATCGCAAATTGATACTAGGTTATAATCGGCGACTTTCCCTTACATACGGCTAATCAAACTATCAAAGGCCGCCAAACTCGGGGAGGTAGTCACGCGACTGAATAGACAATCTCACAGATCGAGGAGGTGGCCTATAGTGATATAGCGCTTACCGAAGAACCCGAAGCGAGTACCAGACAACGTATTGACGCTTTAAACATGCCTGAACCTAATGAACGGTTACCTGAGCCCATACCAAGAACACATACCCGATCACAGCGAAAAGTGCGTGAACTAAAATTAGGACTTTCGGAAGGACCTTTCTTCGAAGTCTTATCCAGAAGATAATAAATCCAATAAATAATGCGAAAACGAAAAGTATAAGTGATGTTAGAACTGATGAACCCCTAACACCAAAAATCAATGTAATAATCAGAGCAATAAGCCCAATTAAGGCTACAATTCCATGAATCATACCGACTGAGAACAGTGGCGGACGGCTTCCAAGAAAATGTCCAAACGCAAGTACAATACCCATTATTAAGACTATTCCTAAAACGATTAGAGGAAATGCGAACATTCAAACTCCCTCCAAACTGTATGTAAACTTCATAATACCGCTTGTAACAACATTACATCCTTTTAATGGTACATCTAAACCTTGCATAAAAAATTGTTATTTAAATTTTATCCAATTCCATTCGAATTAAAACGAGTATCAAAACCAGGAGGAAAACTAAGAAACCAAGTGGACTCACGATACTCTACACATTACATCATCATTAAATATAGTCTCACCTCTTCATCCCGCATTATATACAGCCGACACGGTTACGCTTTTGATCCTGTCGGGACAAATAAGTCTGCAAATCCAATCACCAATGAAGCAAGCAGCATTCCGAGAATACTTACCCTCATCCCCGGCACCAACAGTTGTATGACATAGAGTACCGCTGCACTAGATATGAAGCCTGCAATACCACGCCCGTATGGCAAAGCCCGGCGTCCAAATAATACTTCAATCCCCCACCCCAGAAGTGCAATCACTACGGCTGCCATGAGCGCTGAACCAATGTTCATTACTGCAAAACCAGGGACGAGAAAACCGACAATCATCAAAAGCAATGCGGAATCAATGAATCGAACAATTGTTCCCAGCGAGTTCATGTATCTACCCCTTTCCACACAGTCATCAATATCATTCCCGAAATACACTGCGATATGTGTGTAGGAAGATATTGGCCAACATACATGAAACTGCAATTCAAGACACAAATACACTGCGTGTTGGACGTACCAATTGTCTGTTCACACAGATTTTTGATTTGTAGGTCGATTCGGCAACACAGTGACGATACCATCACACGATGTGCGAAAAAATTACTGAAACGAGCAGAACGATGACACTGAGACCAAGAACATAAAGTGGGAACTCCAATATGGGCACATGCCGCAACAGAATTGGTAAAAGGGATATTGCCATTGTAGGAGCAAGCCTCGTGCGGAATATACGCATGAGCAATATGGCAGCGATTAAGGCGATGCCTTCGGATACCACGAATAAATGTGGCCAAACGTAAACTGCCAATGAACTGGTCAATGACGCCTTGAACAGCAACATTATCTGTGAATTCCCACTTTGACATCGCTACTCAGGGATGCTGTACGTCATTCGTCATCCATTGACTTGAGGTTGTTTATCTCTTATGAACTCCCTCAACTGCTCATTTGAAATCAAAGTCATTATATGTCGCCTCTGAATGTTATATTTCCCGGTGGAGATTGGAAGTTTACACAAATATTTTACATACTCTATAAAACTCTTGACAGATCCTGTCACTTCCTCCTTCAGATGGGCTTGAATCACTCCGCCACAATCAATTTACGACTTATGGTTGCTGATGCAAATCACTTTGATTGTTGGACTCATCACGAGGTATTCTGCGAAGACACTTGTTCGACGTGGCATCAAATACTGGTACAGGGGACAGGAGTTACATGTTCTCAAATCTTCTCTTACTCAACAATTCATGCGTGGCGGGTCCCGACATCACCTGTTGATACAGTTGTTAATTTGATCCTTTATCAACAATCTGATATGGATAATGACAACGATTCCATTTGAATGGAGGATAAACGTGGTCGGATATCCAATCAGTTTACATCTGTGAGGAAGTCCCTTTCCCATCAAGCAGTGCCGGATACCTCACACCGTACTTTTCAAGAATTCCGTCGCACCTGACACGGTATCGTTCTCGTCAATTTTAGGTCCTCTTGACGTTTACCAGTGAGTGAACTTACGGAGTAGCAGGCAACTCCTCATGAACATTTTTAGTCCGTTGGTAGTAAAATGAGATATATTGGAAGGCTAAGTGCAGTGTTTCTCGTAAGATCCGTCAGTCGCTTCTTTACGGGGCGTTTCATACATGACGATATTCGTTTGACCTCACCTCATCGGAACGAGACGGTTACCGGCGTCGTTGCCCATAACGTGATGGTGCACATTCGGACTTTTATATGTACAGTGTGTCCGCCTTACAGGTTGACCTTTGCGAAACCTTGTAATCGGAGTGGCCGACGAACTACTCACCTGCGTGTTAGCTTGGTGGTTGTGTTCTCGTCGTATGCTTTAGGCTGCTTGGGATGGAAGCACCGGGATAGGCAACGTATTTTCTCACAAGCTTGATAAATATGCGAATTTCGGATTTGTATTGTAATCTGTCTCAGTGTCCTTCATTATCTGTTATGGCTCAATGATTCCTTAACTTCGGGAAATCAGGCAAATTGAGTGCCCGCTTGAAACCTCATAACGGTTCCCTTGTGTAAAAAGCGGCGTTCAATGTACAGCCTGGAGCATACCTCCATCAAAGCTACACCTAAAGTTTTGGCATACCCCCAAACACTCCTGTGTATAATCCAAGATGTTCCGTAAACGATATGTACAACAATACATTCCATCATTTTCATGGAGGTTTAAACAAATGCCAAGAACTCAGCAACGTGGTCAAAGCAACAGCCAACGACTCGTACCGGAGGCGGCTTCTTCACTGGAGCAGATGAAGTACGAGATCGCAAGTGAATTCGGTGTAGTGCTAGGAGCAGATACGACATCTCGGCAAAACGGCTCTGTTGGTGGAGAAATGACGAAGCGCCTCGTGGCCTTCGCCGAAAGCCACCTAGCCGGTCAGAGTGACCAGTGGACACACTGATCCACGATGGGACAGTCGAAGCGGTGTTGTCGACTGTCCCCCCTACCGTCTTAAGGAACTAATCACCAAATGGTTCGCATATGTTACCGAGTAATCTCACCCTATGCAGGGTGTATGAGGTGTACCACCCAGATATCTGCCTACTCCTCTAGGCATGCATATTCCCCGGTTACCGATGCTGTACACCTTCGGCGCAAACTGGTTGATGGGACCCTTTTTTGTGTTCTTATCAAGCTAGCGAAGTATTCGAGAACACCTTCCGGTACTGTTCACGGTTGTCAGGATATGAATCAATAAGTGGCGAGATGGGATCAAGGAACCGGGTTCCCGAAAGGCTGCCGGATAGAGCCGACGAGTAAAATCCTCATGTTTTCACCTCGGTGAAGATGGTTAGTACGCCGGATCGAAAGGAATACTCCTATAATCCAACGATTCACGATTTTTGGCGTAAAGCCGACAGCAACACTGTGACTAAGGCCACCCCAGCAATCACGACGAACGACCATCGAAATGCAAAGACCATAGTCCCTACCGAAGCAGCGTTCTCGTTAGTAATTCCGTTCACAGCCAGAAACAACTGATAACAGAGCCCTCCAAGTGTGATACCAAGTCCCATCCCGAGTGTTCTTGACATGTTGAGGATACCACCTGCAACACCCAGGCGGTTAGACGGGGCACTCCCCATTACACTACTGTTATTCGGAGGGGTAAAAACTCCAATGCCCGTCCCCACCAAGAACAAGCCAACCGCAAGTGGGATAAATTCAAGTTTTGCCCCCATCACTGCCAAAGACATGCACCCAGTACCAGCAGCCAACATTCCAATCATTGTCGGAAGTCGTCTACCAAACCTATCAGCGATAGCCCCGGATATTGGGGTGAATAGAGTCATACCAATCGGAATAATGGTCAGGTACAGCCCTGAGTTGAACGCACTCATACGCTGTACGTGGTCAAGATAAAACGGGGTTAACAGAAGCACGGCATACATCACCGTAAATGACAGGATGCCCGTAAGACTTCCGAGAGCGAAGGTTTTATTCCGAAACAGGCTAAGGTCCACCATTGGAGCATCTGTTTTTCTCTCGACCACCAAAAATGCAATTGTTCCAATCGCAAAAACTGCATAACTGACGACCACAGAAGGTGATGTCCATCCCTCTTTGAGGCCCATATTCAAGAAATAAATGAGTGCAACGAGTGTCGGTACCAAAAGACCCGCACCTACGTAATCGAACCGATCCTGTTTGGGGATCTTTTGGTCCTGAGGAAGTAATAAAATACCTAGTACCGTTCCAATAATTCCAACGGGAAGGTTCACGAAAAAGATCCACCGCCAGTTTAAAAACGAAATCAGTGTTCCCCCGATAGCTGGTCCAAGGCTTAGTCCGATTCCCTGCGCACTCGCCTGAAAACCTATTGCCTTGCCACGATCCGATGCCGGCGTTGCGGCCGTGATAATGGATACACTATTCGCCTGGAGCATGGCAGCACCAATTGCCTGAATGACTCTCGAAACGAGTAAGAATGACAAAGTAGGAGTGAGCGCACACATCAGCGAACCAATTATGAATACAGTGAATCCAAGTGCATACATCCAACGCCGTCCAATCATGTCCGCCATCCGGCCAAAAGGAACAATTAACCCAGCAAGCGCCAGCAGATAAACAAGGCTCACCCATTCAATGATGTGCATTTGAACATTGAACTGCTTTTTGAGTACAGGTAGTGCAATGTTGATGATGCTAGCGTCCAAGGCCGCCATAAACGCTCCGACGCACACGGTCCCGACCACGAACCAGTGATACCCCTTACGTTGTCGGACCGATTTGAGCGGAAAGTTATCAAGGAGAGTCTTTCCCAGTGGTCTGTACAAAACCGACATTAACCCACACCTACCTTTCTTCCCGATGCAGATTGATTTCGTACTCATACAAACTACCCGGATATCGAACTTCAGAGAATTCCAGAGGCGTTCCGGTAATGTCCTGAGTGATTCTCCTTATAACTAAGACGGGCTCACCCAAAGACACATGTAATGTTTCTGTGTCTTCTGCCGTTGCTTTTTCTGCTCTGACAGTTTGCCTTGCGAGTCCAATTTTTACACCATGTTGCTCAAAGAACCCGTAAATGTGGTCGAAAAGCTCTTTTCTTTGTAACAGGTCCTGTGGAGATGTGTTGTTCGGAGGTACGAGATAGGAAGATTCATGAAACATACATGTGTTACCTAGGTGGGCTGTCCGAGATACATGAACTACTGGAACAGATGGGAATCCCAGTGCGGCCGCAACATTGGGGGGACATGGCGTAATATCTATGGAACGAACTCTGACGGCGACCTCATGCCCACGCTGACGTAGTTCCTCTGCAAACCCGTATAACGGTGAAGTAGTCATAGTCTTATTACGTTTGGCGACAAAGGTTCCTTTCCCTTGTTGTCGAACGAGATATCCGGAAGACACCAAATCCCCAATAGCTTGCCGTACTGTTGTTCGACTAACGTTATATTGCCTTGCAAGCTCCGGCTCCGACGGAATCATCTCTCCCGGTGACCACTTGCCATTTTGAATTTGTTGCATCAGCGTGTTCTTTAGATGGTGATACAATGGCATGCTAGTTTTCATGAAACCACCTCAACACATCATAACATCACTACAAGTTGTTTTGAAATATTATACCATGCGAAAGGCAGAAATGCAGAGGATATACACCCTTTGCACTTCTTTCACTATCAATTTGCGCACTATAAACGCATGCTACCCAACACATCAAAAACCTCTACTCTTTATCTTAAACGGTAAAGCTGTCTCGTGTATTGGCAGATACTTTTCTCAAACATTACAAGTTTTATCGATCACTGAATTAATTCAACGTAGTGCATGAATGTTACCTCCTTACAAGTCCAACTCGACTAGAAACCTGGTTGTGGCCTCCCCGGTAGACGGATACGTGCCCCAATATCCGAAGACGTGGATTTTCACTCGCTATCTCCCCTAACATCGCATAGGGCGGAAAACTGTTTCTAGAGCCGGCCAGGCGCCCATATAAACCTTCCCAAAAGTGAACCGGACCCCAAAAGCGTTGATGAACTCGAGCCCAAGCAATAGGACACACCAGGACGGAATCCACAGGGCTAACCATCGTAGGTGGAGAATTTTCCGTTTTGGCAATAAGGCATCAAGTTCCACCATTCCCCATCGCTGTCCACTAACAATAGCGACGTCGTAATGAGCGTCGTAGCGATGGGAATGAAAGACTCACAGTTCTCGATGAAGTGTTCACTCTACCAGCTCAATTACTCCGTGTGTCATCGCAATAAGCACGAGCGCGAGAGGTACCAAAAGGGCTGTGAAGCTCCAGAAAATCCCCACTTCATACCGAGACAATACCCATTTCCGTCGCACGGCGCATCACTCCTCCCGTACCATGTTCTGTATTTCCGTCCATGTTACATTTTGGCTGGAAAGCACCTTCGACACGTTCATACGGGCAGTCGCCCACTGTCTCGGGGACATCCCCCCGACGCTGGTCCACAGTTCCCGTACCCAGTAGCGTTGATCCGGGTTAAGAACACCAATGCCCGTCACGTCACCCCGTCGCACATCACGCAGGATGTTCTCACACACGTCTGGGGTTGACACAAACATTGCGTCTAAAATACCCAGCAAGTCCTCTGCCTGCTGCTGTAACACCGGAATGTTCACCGAAAACGCGTGTCAATGTGTAGGGCGTGGACATTTTTGCCGCTGCCCCGACGTCCCCGATAAAACTGTGATTCGCGGCGTTATATGTCAGGTCTGTAGTCAACCCCAAACTTCCAGCCCTATGCACGCCCGATAGTGTTAGACTACCGCTCTTGATCGAAGGGACTGTTTCCATTTTTGACAGTGCAACGGGCATCCAAGTGCCCATTCCGAGCAGGAACACGCGTCCATTCCCAGCGTACATGGACTCGTAGACCTGTCCCAGCGGGAATGGCGCATACGGAATCGTTGACGGTTTGGGAAGGAGGATGCCTTGATACGAAATTCGAAGTGTGCGTTAACAAATCAAGCTTCCACAGTGCAGCTGCCAAATTCGGCAAAACACCGTTTCCCATGCGTTCCTCTCGAACTAGAACCCCATCCATGCAAACCAAGGTAGGTCGTAAGCCCGGCGTTTCATTCGAAGAAGAACACCGGAGACCTCACGTCTTTGTATGTCGCTTCACCGTGTATTTCTCCGTCACAGGACACATTGAGGGACACAAGAAGACGAGGCCCACTAGCCCGTAAATCAACCGATTCCACTACAACCTCCGGGAAATATGAGGGAAATTCAACAAGCTGGAGGGCGAGGCAAGTCCCAACGTCAAGAACCCGGGAAACGGGTTCCAGAACTCGACATTCGGGACTGAAGCGGATAACAACGTCCACTTGTAGTCAGCAAACGCAGTCACGAGAGACAGAAGAATGGCTGGTGTAAAATACCGGATTTCCTGGCCCCGTAAGCTGTAAGAGGAACATAGAGCCTCCGATGACGGTGAATAGACTAGGCAGTGTAAGAAGGACAAGAAGTCGCTCGTTTTGTGCGGGACAGCTATTCGTGCCGCCGCATCGCAAAAGAACTCAAGATTTCTGTGTCAACCGCCTTCAAATGGCGGCACAAAGTGTTGGCGTCACTTGGGACTTGGCAACTGTGCTTTCAGGTATTGTTGAAGGGCAGACGAAACGTTTTTTGCTCGGTCTGTATAAAGGCAGCCATTTCAAGAACAAAACAGTACCCAGCTACTCGGCGTGGAGAGTTCTTCAAAGCATTTGGACGATATCCACGAAATCAGTGTAAAGAGGTCGATCAAAGGGGACGAAATAAACAACAAGTCCCCGTGCTGGTACTACGTCAAACGGCTCGCACAGTGTCATTGGTCATGCCAAGCATGAAGACAGAAGGGATTTCAAGTCAAATATTGCCCGTGCTTAGTCAGGATACTGTCCTCTGTACCGATTCATACCGTGAATACAAAACTGTCTCCACATTGATACTAAAAAGGTTCGGTACAAGTGCGCTGTATCCACAGGAACATGCGCAATTTGCAACGAACCTTTTTGCCAGGTCAAGATGTTGGAGTGTCTACTTTGTATCCCACGATACAGGTGAACGGGAACCCGATCGGGTTTGCCATTCTGGGTTTATCAGTCGCTCGGGACAAGTACGTCTGCCGCAGTTAATGTCTCACTGGCATGACATGAAAGGATGTAGATTTTAAACTTCCTCAGGAATTAAGGTTAACGCCGCTTTTGGTGATAAACCTGGAGAAGAAGTTACAACTCCTTCTTTGGCTTGTGTAGTGCACGCTCATAAGGTATGGTCACAGACATTCATTCAGCAGCCTCTATATAGCAATTGCTGTAAAGCTATGGGCGAGTGAGCTTACTACCGCGTCTGTGATGCGTACCGCCTCTGTGACACGGCAGATTCATCCTTAACATCCCTGCGGGTAACCGCGAGATAGCCGACAAGGACAATGATCATAATCGTTAAAACAAGGCTGACCGGACCTTTGCCCAGCCCAAGACCGCCGCTACTATGAGGCACCGAGAGCCAGTCCGAAAACGAGGCGCCTACCGGACGCGTCATTATGTAGGCGAACCAGAAGGCGAAAATTTCATTCAGACCAAAAAACCAATAGCAAAGAGCCGGGATAACCAACAAGACGGTAAACAGCACTCCTGAGGAGAAGTAGCCCAGGTGCAAGGTTGACGCGGTCATGTCTCCTGCAGCGGTGCCAAGTGCAAACGTTGCCATTACGGTGGCCCAGTAAAAAGCTTCGCGACGACGGGTGTAGATACTGTGTATAGACAGCGTCTTCTCAATCGCGTACCAAGTTACGAAGATGATGGTCAGCGCCACTGCAAAGGACGTGGTGGATACAAGGTATGGGATCCCAAGCACAACGTGCACAGTATCCGCAGCCATCGTGCCAAAGATACTGACCATGACAACAACGAACCAGTAGATCCATGCCACATATTGGCGTACTAAGAATTGCAGTATCAATGAGGCTACCAGACCAATTCCCGCGAGAGCTACCGCAAAGAACGGATTTAGATGCTGGACTAGATAATCAGAAGTCGCCTCACCCATTCCAGTGGTCAGCAGTTTGGTGATCCAGAAGTAGACCGTAACTTCCGGAACCTTAGTGAAGATCCGCTGCGATAAGGACTTATTCATATGCTAACTCTTTCCCCCTAATTCTCTGAGTTGGGCGTACATTCCAGCCCCTTAGTTCAACAAGCGGATTTGCGAACAATCGATTGTGCAATCTCGACAGCATCAGTCCCTGAAAACATGTTAACAACATTTACTGCGAACAGCGTGTTGCCCAATATACCACCTCACCTAATATAATGGACACAAACCATCCTGTTTTAGTTCACACAGAGGTTTGAAATTTTTTGGCGTTATTGTAAATACATAGCACGATAAGAGTAGATCATCGTTTCACAGTGCATTACAGAACCCTTTCACGTTACGGTTCATCATCTGAACCGTAACGTCAGACATAACTACCTTCTCAAGCGATGGTGATCCTCTTGACAAAGGGTGCCCTTGAAACGCTTGGATAATACGGGACTGGCTCCAAAGTCGGAAAAATGAGCCATCTCGTCCCCCTTCGGTAGAATGGAATTGCCCGAACCCATTCACGAGGAGGAGAACGACAATGGCTCCCTATCTTAACCTAGATGACGCTCTCTTGCACGGCCTGTTTCAGCAAGATGGGGCTGTGGCTCGCCTGCTCGAACAGGTGCTCAACCAAGTCCTGCAGGCTCAGGTGGCCGAACAATTGCTGGCGGCACCCAATCAGCGAACCGAGGTGAAGCGCTGGTGCTATCCCTAATGGAAATGGTCATTCAAGGGGCGACGCGTAAAGTGGCTCAATCACGGAAGAACTTTGTGGGACGGAGCTCTCGAAATCCGCGATTTCGGCACTCGGCCAACGTCTTGATACCGTCGTACAGGCCTGGAATGACCGGCCGCTGAAGGAACACTCCTGCCCGTTTCTACTGGTAAAGGCCTTACTCGCCCATTTCTCGGATTGCCCTGGCAACGGTGCCAGACCCACTTTATGAGAAATCTTTTGGATGCTACACCGAAGTCGTTACAAGCGAGATGTATCAACGGGTACGGACTATCCTAGAGGCTCCGGATTTGAATACGGCCCGGCTGCTTTTGAACCAGGTGCTGAGCGATTATGCGGGAATGTATTGGAGGAGGGATTTGATGATGTCACGGCCGTTTTAGCGCTGCCGGAACGGTATCGTCGGCGGTGCCGGACGACAAACTCCGTAGGACGGCTCAATGAGGAGATCCGGCGTCGAGAGCGTGTCATTCGCATCTTCCCCAATCGCCAGTCTACTTTGCGGCTCCTGGGTACATTGCTAATAGAAATGGACGAAAAGTGGACGACAGGGCACCGGTATCTCGACATGCAGGACTACTAGGAGTGGCGTAGATCTGAGGCCACCGTCGTCAAACAACTAGCGTAAACTCCATGACCGAAGAGGGAAAGTTCACATAGATATAGACTTGATACGAGTGAATTCTCTAAAAATCAACACTAATATCAAACTAACGGATGAGTAATAGTTGTGACCGAAACGGAGTTCCAGTCATTACAAAAGGTACACTAATAACGTACACAAAAAACAGACTAAAGGGAGTCGGAGAAATGCAAGATACAGTCGTCCCAATGTCAATTCTTCTCGGGGCAAGCCTCTTGGTAAGTGTAGTTTACTTATGCCCGCTTTCGTTTATTTGTAAGCGTCGTGAAATAATTACCGCATATGTACTAGCAATTTCGCAATCATGCTTGTTTTGGTTTTTGTTTCGCAAAACACCGTTTGGTTTGAATGGGTATTTTGGAGATGAACATTACATTGTTGCTGCAATAGAAAAATTTAAATACTACTCCACAAATGTGGATTTCAGCTACGCACATATGGCATCCTACTATCCACCACTTTATTTTTATCTGCTTGGAAAAATTGCAGCGTGGTTTAACATCCCAGCGTATACAGCCGTCAAATGGGGATTCATTGGGGCAGCGTTTATTCTCCCGGTTGCCATGTATCACCTGTGGAGACCAATCATCGGAAAAAAATCAGCGATAGTTTTAACTGTTTTATTCCAATTAACTTCATTTGATTTATTTAAGACATACGAATTCGCAACTGTTGTTTTGTTTGTTCCTTGGTGGCTGATCTTCGCCGAACGCAGAATCGAAAACATGTGGAAAACAAAGATTAAAACAGTAATCTATCTTATCATTGGAGGCATTACCGGCGGTTTAATTTTTCAAACGTATTATTACTGGTTTATGGTGATTGCTGTCTACATGGTTGTGCGATTCTTGTGGAACACGATGACAAGAGTCGAAACAATAAGAGAAGCAATGTCCGATTTGCTACACAAAATTTTTCTATTGGTCTTTGTTGCAATATGCAGCGCCAACTATTGGTACCCTGTCATCCATCAATCGATAACAATCGGATATCAGAACTTCCAAAACAAATGGATCAGCCCAAGCATGCTTTCAATCAATTTCTTTGACCAACTTACAACGCCTGACATACCAACGATTATCATGTTGGTTGGATTTGTTTATCTGGTGATTAGTTATTCACGAAATGCAAATAGTCGTATCATGTTGCAATTGTTATTCACCTGTTACGTTTGGTATTTGTTAGGGTTTATTGGCATCTTTATTGGAGCCTTCAATCTATATGTCAAAGCTTGGCCACTGAATAACTATGTTTTATTCGTGGGTGCAGCGCTTTGTTTGGGTGAACTAGACAATTGGGAAAAAATGAAGAAATATAGCGCACGTGTTTCACTTACAGTGATTGTCGTATCCTTTTTAACGATTGGATCAGCGACTATTGACAACTTTACAGGCAGTCAGGCAAGTAGTCAGGCAAACAATCAGACAGCGGACAGGCAAATGTATAAAACAGCACTCGCAACTCAAGCACCGCCAGTCAACATCAGTCAATTACAGTATGTAAAACCGCTGCAGGGAGCTGTATTTTTGACAGACCAAGATGATGCTGTGTGTTTTGAGCCCATATTTTTGTTTATCGGTACAAACATCAATTATGCAAACCCGGCAGCTCTCTATATGGATCGTTACCACTTTGTTTCGGCATTAAGTAAAGTCCAAGATACACGAGCCATGGCCTGGCTACTGAAGTACAACCGGTTCGATAGTGTGGATTATGTTTGGATGGAGCACAACAGCTTACTCCTCAGTGTCAGCAATTATCCATTTGGGACTAAATACACTAGGGTACCAGTGAATATGGCATACAAAAACTCGCCATACTTTACCGTTGTTCCAAACACAGACATCTACCGTGTGGATGCAATGCCTGAAAATGCATACAAACAATTCGATTTATACTCTCTCGCGGTGGCATATGAATATAGCGAGAAGTCATTACAAAGTCAGATCAAGTCAACACTTGAAAATCGTATAGATACAACCAATAATCCAAACACCTTGCGACAACTTCTACAAGAAGCAGAATTCTTGCCTGAAGTAAAACAATTGATCACACAAAGATTGAGTCAAATGAAATAAAGATAACCGGCTCCGTTTCTTCGGAGCCGGTTTAATTGTATGAAATTGAATTTCGTGGGCCCCATTACACACCGTTTCAAAAAACGTGTACATCTCGTCCCCCCCTCGGTAAAATAAAATTTGGCCGTACCCATTCACAAGAAGGAGAACGACAATGGCTCCCTATCTCATTAACGTACAATACGCTCGGCTGCGGACGACTTCACCATAGAAAGGCTCAATGAGGAGATCCGGCGCCTGGAGCACGTCATTTGAATCTTCCCCCATCGCCAGTCTGCTTTGCTGCTCCTAGGCCAATTGATGATGCAGATGGACGGAAAAGTGAACCACGCTGGCACCGGTATATCGACATGCAGGACTACTCGGAGTATCGTGATCATCGTCAAGCAACTGACACGGGCCCCATGCCCTAAGAGGGAAAGTACACGGCGAGATAGACTTGATCTATTAAAGTGACACTGTGAACGCTATTATTAATCAGATAGAGTAATATTTTACTTAAGATACACAATGCATGCTCTGCTGAATGGCGATAGGCATAACAGATGATGTGGCACAAATTTGGGGGACATCGACTAGGCAAAATTCGCGGTACATCTTTCGTTGCGCCTTTTAAATTTCGACATGATTGATAATCGGTCAGTTATTATCACACATAGGTGGTGTATCGTTAATAAGATGAAGAAACTAAGATGGAGTCAGATGCTGCTAATTGTTGTCATTTCCATATCGTTTGTACTTCGACTTTATCCGGTTTTGCATTTGCATACTGTGCCGCTCTACGGAGACATGGTTCACTACAATCATTTGGCTCGCTCGATCATTGATAATGGAGTGTATAGTTACTGGGGAACACAGCCAGATGCTTTTGTTACACCAGGATATCCGGTTTTTCTTGTCATTTGTTATCAAATCGCAAAATATCTGCACATTTCGTCTCAAAACGGTCAAATCTTATTTACTGTTTACGTGCAAATGGTGTTATCCAGTTTGACCGTTGGGTTTTTATATCTGATAGCGGAAAAGATATTCAATAAGTGGTGGGCATTTTTCATTTCCTTGTGTTTCGCTTTTTACTTACCATCAATTAGTTCGGTTGAATTGCTGTTAACCGAGACTTTGTACGTCTTTTTTCTGCTCGGTTTTGTGTACACGTTCATTCTCGCGATGGAGAAGCAACAATGGCAGTTCTGGTTATTGTCTGGGATTGTCCTTGGTCTAACGACACTTGTTCGCCCTACGACTTTTCCACTCGTTTTAAGCGTTTTAATTTGGGGCTTATTTAAGAAAAAAGGATTACTGAAATCGATTAGATTAGAGAGTCTCTACGCGTTCGGGTTTGTCATTGTCATGTTGCCATGGTGGATTCGAAATATGGTCACTTTGCATCGATTGCTTCTCACCGACGATGATTCAGGGAATCCTCTGCTATACGGAACAGATCCTAACTTTGAACACGACAATTTGATAGTCGGCGTGAAAAATCAACAAGCACTTGCAATTCAGCGAATTAAATATGGTATCGTTCATCATCCGTGGTCCACATTTAAGTGGTACACGGTGGGCAAACTTCAATACTTGTTTTCAAAGCCATGGTATATGGGAAAGCCCAATGCTTTGTCTGATATTTGGAACTATCTTCATCCGCTAGTTGTTATTCTTGGTATGATCGGCATACTGTTGGGGACAGTAGTGCCAAAATATCGCTTCGTATCCATCATCGCGATATATCTTACCATTATTCAACTTCCATTTATCCCCATCAACCGTTACGCCTATCCAGTAATGCCGTTTTTATTTATTGGAGTACTTTATCTGATTTTTATCGGCCGAAAACTTGCACCGGGTATTGCACGAAGATTACAGGGCAACGCCACGCACTGATACACCAAGTGCGAAACAATCTTTAAAGGTGTGATTCCGCTGAACCACACAACAAAGGCTACAGCATAACAAACATATCCATTCAAGGCATCACTCTCTTCGATGCCCGGATTTCGTTTATGTCTGTCCTCTGTTAGGGAGAGAGGGGCGTCGGTGTAGGCCGGAATGTGCAGATTGTTCAATACAACAACTTAAGATGGGTGACGTGATGGTAAATCAAGTGCTGCGTTATAGCATGTTTTACTTTACAGCAGCGGTGTATGTTGTTGCTCTAATAACATCTTGCCACAGTGCAAATGTGCTTAATATAGGGTCACATGGACTCGATAGCATGCAAGCTCATCAAGCAAAGTACATGGAGACGCTCCCGTTTATCATTGCTTGTTTCATGGCCGGCGCCGTTTGTCTACAAATTCACACCTTTAAACGATTTCGAAATCGCTTGCTCAATGTATGTCTTATTTTCGCCGTGGTATCCACGTGGTTAGCGATTCAACCACCTGTTTTTTCACTAGAC
Organism: uncultured Alicyclobacillaceae bacterium; assembly: GCA_963788285.1. Taxonomy (GTDB): domain Bacteria; phylum Bacillota; class Bacilli; order Alicyclobacillales; family Alicyclobacillaceae; genus Alicyclobacillus_A. Next base: position 611,842 of record CAWBGB010000007.1, on the reverse strand, counting down.
ATATATCGTTATTTGTGGGATGGACACTTACTGATTCATCACATCAGCCCTTATAAATATGTCCCAGAAGATCCGCACCTTAGGCCGTTGCAAAATTGGCCGTTGTGGAATAAGGTCGGTTGGAAAAACTGGCCGGAGGCCTATCCGCCTCTAGCTCAGCTTTACTTTATGATCTCTGCATTAATAAGAGACGGAGACACGATACCGCTTAAATTGATGGTGCTTGTGAATCAGTGGATCACACTCCTCTTGTTCTATCGTGTATTGTTCGTGCGCCGTACTAAACAATATGGAGACAAGTTTGTAACCACTGGGGATATCCGAGCTTTTACACTTTTCGCCTTGTTCCCCCCAATAGTCACAGAATTATTAGGAGCCGGACACGTCGATGCCTTTGTTATGCCTTGGCTTCTGGCCGCATGGTTGTATGGGCTCAAGCAACAGCCTGTGCGACTTGGGTTCGCTCTTGCAGCGGCGACTGCCATCAAAGTGTACCCACTCGTATTACTGCCTGCTTTTTGGCAGAAACGCGATTGGCGGTTTGTTTTCAAGATGCTGGGAGTTTTTCTCATTGTCCTGGTCGTCATCTACTTACCTTTTCTAACACCGAAACTTGAGGTATTTGCCTACTTCAAAAAAAGTACAAACTTGTACTATGGTGCGAGTATACAGTGGTGGCTGCGGCGCACCATCGCCCATGTCCCACACGGTTCAACATTGCTCATGGCAGGACTTGAATTGTGCGCTTGGTTGTTTGTCTTTACATTGGGCAAACAATACACTATCGAGCGAAAGGTTTGTATTTTAGGGTTTACCTTTTTGCTTGCGTCTCCTATGATGCGTCCTTGGTATACCGTTCCGTTTGTACCGTTTGCAATTGTAGCCGGCGATATTGCAATTTTGTGGTTGTCTGTTGCTATACACGCCGAGTATGCCTTGTCGTACTCCCAGTTTTATCGCTATCTGCCAGTTCAATATGTACCAACTTACCTGATTGCCATGTATCAATGGATGGTTGGTTGGAGAAAGGAACGAACTGTTCGTAACGAAGCTTAACTGTACACATGGATATCCCCGAAGCGCTCGCGCATCACCACGTCTTTCCGATCCAGTACGGTACTAGTTAGAAAACCGGGGGACCATCGCGACATTACATGTACAATTGCCCTCTCACACAGTTTCCCGTCTGTTCCACGGGCCGAAGGAGCCGGTGCACTTCGATCCGGGTCAGAGACCTCGCTGGCCCTATGGGCTACGATGATCTCGTTCATGACAACTAGAAATGTTCGGATCGTTCAAGGCGTAATTGGTCGTGTCCGGTGGGTACCAATTGATGCCGATACTCGGCGCCATCCCGTCACTCGGATAGCCGTGGTCGGCCCAGACCATGACCTGTTCCCCGTTTGCCTTCGGGCACCAATGATCTCCGATACATTACACCGGTAATCAAGCGGAGCGGCGGGTGCGTCTCTCCTTGACAGCTGCCGCTAGGAGAAACGCCGCCAAGACGAGGCCGCTGAGGACGCAACCCATGTAAAACCACGTCGGCTGGTAGCAAACAGTTAAGGTGTACTTCCCTTTCGGGATGTTGACACCCAAAAGCATACCGTAAGCTGGAAATGTACGAAATTGTCGACCGTTGGCGTATACCTTCCAGTTGGGATCGTAGCTTTGCGAAATCGTCAGGGTTCCTGCCTTGGCAGTGTTTACCTTCCACGTATGTCCATTGATGCTCCAGGATGAGAGCGACATCGTTCCCCCAGTGTTGATCCACGCCTGTTTGATGGGGTGCGTATTCTCCCAAACGGAGTCGCCATCGGCGGAATACACCTTTCTCCACGCGTTCTTTGGCAACATTTTTTTGAGCTCATCCCCAATTAAGGAGGCTGCTATGTCTGTGAACATCTCGCTCCTTATTTGTACCATCCGGCGTTGCAAAGCGGCAATGACCTGGACTTTCTACATTCCTTCTTTGCACAGGTTCAAGACCAAATCAGACCCTTGCAAATCCTAGAACGGCGATTGGTGCTAATACTTCGATAATAGCCACTTGTTCCGGAAACCCATGAGCCGGAACATGAAGCGGGCACTATGATGGGCAGGTCCTGCGCTTGGCGGCTACAATATGAGGGCGCCTGTGTTCGTTTAGACGGTGAGCACATCTAATGTGCGAATCCGTATGGCCTGCTTTCCAAATGCCTCAGAAGCCTGTGAGACCAAATCGTCGAGATTCCCGTAATGCGGATAATGCGTCAACGCAAGAGACTTCACACCGGCCTCGCGTGCCAAGATCCCCGCTTGCCGTGCCGTCAGGTGCCCAGCTTGCTTTGCGTTGGCTTCCTGCCCGTCGTACATACTCGCTTCGCAAAGAAACAAATCTGCGCCTGTCGCAATCTCTCGAAGTTCGTCGCACACGCTGGAATCTGCGGAGAAGACAAACGACTTTCCGCGATACGAGAACTTCACGGCCAGGCAGTCTACAGGGTGAACAGTTGGAGCAAACGATAGCTCTAGCTCGCCGTTGTTGACCTTGGAATTCCGGTCAATTAGATTCACATCTAACAGCGGTTCTCCCCTCAGATCCCTCATCAAATAGCTCGGACCTTCCAACATGTAAATCGGAAGCTTCGCAGTTCTCGTCCCCGTCAGGCGTGAGAGTAACACAGCGTAGCCGAGAACCCCCAGGTCTGCGGTATGATCATAATGGTGGTGCGTGACAACGACGGCGGACAAATCATCAACCGAGCAGACTTTAAACAACTGTGCAAGGACGCCCGATCCGCAATCGAGCAACACCTTCTCGTTCTCCGTCTCGACCAGAAACCCGGTTGTGGCCTCCCCGGCGGACGGATACGTGCCCCAATATCCTAAGACGTGGATTTTCATTCATTATCCCCCCTACTAACCATCGCGTGGTCCAAAACTGTTTCTCACAGAGCCGGCCAGTCGCCCATATATGTAAAGTGTGTCATCTATGGGTGTGCAATGCCCACCTCATGGTATTCCGAACACGAGGAGGTCCCTTCAGTGAGTGACTATACCGCGCTCTATCCAGCGCTGTCCACTGTGCTGAGTCACATCGAAGCCAGCATACACGCAGAGCAAATTTTCTGTTCTATTGTGACAGAAATGACGTACCTGCCTGCCTTTCAAGATCAACCCCCCTTGCGAAAACTGCATAGCGAAAATTACGAAACAAGCTATCACAGAAACACAGCCGCTGGAAACCTGCAGCGCCTTTTGACGGGGAGCGGAAGCTCAGAGGAGCGGCTCATCTTGATGACTGTGGAATGCCTGTTGGAAGCGCGCGAACACGACCAAAAAGCAGAGGACTATCTAAGCCAGATCAAACCCTCAAGCTCTGCCGACGCACGGTGGCTAGAAGCTGCGGGCAAGTGGCAAAAGCGCCGCAAGCAGCATTTAAAACACGCAGCACGCACGCTGAGACCCGCTATTGGAGAAAAACTGTGGAACAAAGGGGCTGCCTTGGTGACGTGATGGTATGGCCCTCGTGAGCCGTACCAATAGGATCAGCGAAGTCCGGCAGACTCCTCCTTCTGCCGGACACATGTGGGGTTCCGCTCGTTGCTTATTCGGGCAGCGGAAAGTCCACGGCCCGGAGTTCCAGCGGTGTAAACGGCCTACCTTCTGCCTGGCGCTCTTTCAGGAACTGCAAGATGTACCGCTTTGCATCCTGGAACGCGTGTTCCTTGTTTTGCCGAAGGATTCGACAATGCGGAACCTCCGCGCAGGACGCGACATACATGCCGTCCGGCATTTCGTATAAGCCAATGTGTAGCCGAATCGTCTTGGAACCAGCCATAATCATTCCTCCACTTCGGGCGTACGTAACTGCTGGTACGTGGCAGCCATCTACTTCTGTCCATCCTGATTTTCAGGCTCGACAAGCACTCGCGCGGCAGATGAGCCGGGCGACGTTCCGCGTCGCAGAGAAGAGCAAAGCCTCTGCATTCTCCATGGCGTCCGCCACCGACATTGGGTGATTCACGGCAGCGTGTGCGCTCACAAACGTATCATACAACGCTTCGTCTCCATCTGTGAAACTACCGGAGATGAGAACGCACGGTATGCCCAGTCGCCTGGATGCGGTGCCGACGTAATGGGGTACTTTGCCGCGAGCCGTCTGGGGATCCGTTCGGCCTTCACCGGTGAACACCCAATGGGCGTCCGCCAGCGCTTGGTCGAGTCGACAATACTCTCCCACCAGTTGCGCTCCACTGCCCACTTGCGCCCCAAGTACCTGAAGTGCAAACCCCATGCCGCCTGCTGCGCCGGCACCAAGACAATTCCTCCACTGGCCGGATCGTTCCGCCTCAATGACATCCGCATAATGAGCCAAGGCTTCGTCTAGAACCGCGATGTCCTTTACTGTGGCCCCTTTCTGCGGGCCAAACACAGCGCTGCACCCATCCTTGCCGCAAAGCGGATTGTCGACGTCGCTCGCCAACCAGATTTCTGCATTGTGAACGGCAGGCAAGAGGTGCTGAAAGGAGACGCGGTGGATCTCCTGCAGTCCCACCGGAAATGGCGGGATCTTTTCACCCTCCGCATTGAAAAATTCAACGCCGAGCGCCTGCAGTAATCCAAAGCCTCCGTCGTTTGTGGCAGACCCACCGAGTCCAATCACCAGTTTCCGATACCCGGCCTCGAGCGCGTGCACAATGAGCTGACCCACACCGTACGTGGTCAACGCGAAAGGATTCCGATCCCGCTCCGGCACAGACGTCAGACCCACCACCTGCGCAACCTCAATGACGGCCGTCTCTCCGTCTCCGAGCACGCCATAGCACGTCTCGCATGGTTGGTTTTGCGCATTGCGGACTTCCACCCAAACTCTGTGCCCCTGCGTGGAAGCCACCAGTGCGTCCAATGTACCTTCACCGCCGTCCGCCATGGGCACGCATTGCACCTGTGCCGTCGAGAGGGTAGCGAGGATGGCATCCCTCATGATGGCAGCAGCCTCTGCCGCCGTCAGGCTTCCTTTGAAAGCGTCCGGCGCAACCACAAACTTCATGGGCTTTCCCCTCCTTGCCCAACGTGTTGTAAGTTGTGCATGGCCACAGGCAACTGTACAATAACCCGTGTCCCTTCTCCGACTTGGCTTTCGATACGGATGGTGCCGCCATATTGGTGGACGATATGATAACTGATCATGAGTCCAAGTCCGATGCCCTTTTCCTGCATCGCATAGTGCGGTTCGCCAAGTACCGACAATCTGTCGGGAGCTATCCCCGGACCGTTGTCGGCAATTTCCACTATGACGTCTTCGCTGTCGAGCGCCCTGAGCGAAACGGAAATCATCCCGCCATCTTGCATCGCGTCAAACGCGTTTTGCACAATGTTGGTGAACGCCCGCTTCAACTGATCCGGGTTGCAATGGACACATGGACGTCCTGGGATGTACATTTGATGAATGGATATTCCGCGCGTGACGCACTGTTCAGCAAATCCCTCCACGACGGAATCGAGAAGCGACTTCAAATCTACCACTTGCACGGGTGTTGAAGTGAGGCTCGACAGGGTCAATAATTCAGTGACAATCGTGTTGATTTTGTCTGATTCGGCAAGCATGATTCGGTAGTAATCTTCATATCGAGCGTCGTTTTCCTGTAAAAACTGGGTGAAGCCACGTAATACTGTGAGCGGATTTCGGATTTCATGGGCGATGCCTGCGGCAATTTCGCCGACGATGGCAGATGTTTTGGCTCGCTGGAGCAGTTCTTCTGCTTGTTTGCGCAGCGTGATATCGCGAAATATGAGTTGAATGGCGGGCTTTTGCTCATAGCGGATGCCAACGCCGACGACTTCCACGTCTATCACTTTCCCGTCCTGGCGAACAATGCGCGTTTCCCCCAAGTCCACCACCTGGCGTTCACGGCGTAGTCGCATGGTCATCGCTCGAACGGAGTCCAGGTCGCTCGGATGAATCAGCGATAAAACCGATGTACCCAAGAGGTCAGAGACTGTCCTGGCGCCGAGGATATTGACGGCGGCCGGATTGACAAACACGAGCTTTCGCCCGCGCAACACAGCAATCCCTTCGGGTGACATTTCAACGAGTCTATGATACCGTTGTTCACTCTGCATCAAAGACGTCTCCACGTTTTTCTGGGCAGTGATGTCAAAGACAAATCCCGCCACCTCCGTCACTTTGCCGTTCTGAAGAACCGGGCTGAGGATACACAGGTAATGGCGGTCGGACGATGAGTGGACCTCAAATTGTAAGGCGCTCCCCTCGTTCCACGCACGTTCGTACTGCGGGTGCACCACCGCTTCCATTTCCGGTGACAAGAATTGACTCAGCGTCTTACCAACCACCGAGTCCGGCTGAACGCGTCCCCACAACTTCCCATAGCACGACGTGTGTACGAACTCTCCACCTACTTTATGAAAACTGAAGAACATACTTTGTTGGCTGACAAACGTGTCTTGAATCCGCTGCAGACGTGCCAAGTACTGTTCCTTTTCACGTTGAAGATGCATTCTCTCCTGCTCCCACTGCTTGGTCAATCTCCATCGGCTGACCCATACAACCATCGCCATCAGGGCTGCAAGCAACCCCGCCTCCGTCAGGACGCGTGCGGTTTCCATGCGTATCCCGTTTCCCTCCGTCGCCACTTTCTTGGATTTTCTTCGCGCGATAAGTACCGATGTACTCAACAACCGGCAACTATACGGATACCCCTGTTCCGGAATTGCCTCTCCGGTGTTCTTTCAAGTCGGGCTTTCATTTCTGAAGGAGATTGCTGAAGCGTTTGCAGTGTATGATCAAGTTCTCCGTAGGCAAGGTCGACGTATAGCGCGGGGATGTTCCTTCATGAGTTGCAAAAAGCCCTTTCCATGGAGGCTTGCTGTTTGGCCGTGACCACCCGTTGGATGTAGTCACCCTACGTCGTTGGCGTAGACACAGGTGCTAGAATAACACACCTACCAGGTCAGAATTTGTCGAAGTGTGTCCGTGAAAAGAGGTTTCCTTTGTAGAAATGGGGATGGATTCCTCGGCGTGCTGATCCGGGGATATTTAACACTGCTGGGCACCCGTGAAGTCCCCCGCTTGCACCCGGTCTTGGCAAGGGCGCACAGGCACAAAAAAGGGCGCTCCCGAACGTATCGGAAACGCCCCTTTTCGGTAAATCCGTCAACCGGGCCTGCCTCTACTCCTGCACCTGCTGGGCCATAATTGACTTGTGCGATGGCATACAACAGTACCGCAATCACCGAAAGAATAGCACCTACCAGGACCGCCACGAACACCGTGTGTAACCCGTGTTCCAGCAGTTCGTGGATCATCTGAACAGCCTGCGCTGGCAGGTGATGCATGATGTCCGGCTGGAGCATCTGACTCATGTCTCCTCGCCCTTGCCACTCGCCCTTCCCTTGGAAGTGGTCCTTTGCGTAGTTCGCTAGGGACTGGTTGAACATGGTCCCCAATATCGCAATGCCAACCGTCTGCCCGAGCGACCGGACAAACGTGCTTGATGCCGTGGCCGCCCCACGCAGGTTCCAACTCACCGCCGATTGAATCAGAACGGTGATGGGCGTGGTGGCGCAGCCCATGCCGAGCCCAACCAATACCATGATGGCGACAAACATCCATGCCGGTGAGCCCAGCGTGACGGATGCCAGCCAAACCGATCCTGCCGTGATGACGATGGCCCCAACAACCGCAGTGAATTTCGATCCGATTCTATACATGAACCGCCCTGCCAGCGTAGCGCCAATCGGCCAAACGAGGGACATCGGCATGAGCGTCAACCCGGAACTCGTCGCGCTGAACCCGATGATGTCCTGAATCCAGTACGGCACGTAGGCCGAGATGCCAATGAGCACGCAGCTTGTCAAAGAAGCCGACGAGATTGGACACCAAAATCACGCGGTTTTTGAACAGAAACAGTGGAAGCATCGGTTCCTTCGTCTTGCTTTCGACGAACACGAACACAATCAGCAGCGGCGGCTGCCAGCGCAAATAGGCCAATGATGGTCGCTGAGTCCCAAGCGTACTTCTGACCGCCGTTGAGTAACGCGTATAACAGCACAGAAATACCGATGGTAAAGGTCAGTGCGCCCCAGTAGTCAATCTGCCGCCCTGCCTTCTTCTCGAACGACTCATGCAAGGATACCCACACCAGTATCAAGAGAAATGATGCCCACGGGAATATTGATATAGAAAATCCATTGCCAAGCAACCTGGTCGACAAAGAATCCACCCACCAGTGGTCCCAACAAGCCCGCAATCCCCCAGATGGCACTGAACAATCCCTGCATGCGAGCGCGCTGTTCACCAGGAAACAGGTCACCAATGATGGTGAACGTGAGTGGCATGACTGCACCAGCACCCACGCCCTGGATCCCCCGGAACCAAATCAACTGCGTCATCGTATGTGAGAATCCGGACAACGCAGACCCCAGGAGAAACAACACCACGCCGATGGAAAAAATGATCTTCCGGCCGAATAGGTCCGCCAGTTTTCCGTAGATGGGTGTTGTCACAGACGCGGTCAGTGTGTAAATCGCAAATACCCAACTGAACAGTTCGAGTCCGCCCAGGTCTGCGACAATACGCGGCATTGCCGTGCCGACGACGGTAACGTCGATAGCGACCAACAAAATAGCCACCATCATGGCGACCGTGACCAAACGGCGGTTTGTCGACTTGTGCAACGAAATCCCCCCACCCATAACTGTAAGGCTCCATGCAAATGCCAGCGTCCATTATAGAGGTTGCGGGGTTAAAACGCTATCCAACCTTGGTCTTCGTGTTACAATGGCTCCATACATGAGTGTGGACGGGTGTCCTGCCAGATGCAAGAGGGATTTCGCAGGCCTTTTGGAGTTATGAGTCCGGACCGCAAAGGTTGAAAGACGCGGTTCGCGGGCTGACGGTCGAGGAACTGGACACTGCCCCGCAACCGGAAAGTGGACAATTCGGCAGATTATCATCCATCTGGCGGACGAGTATTGGTGTACTGCAGAAGGCAACAGTCTGCTGACCGTGTTCAATCAGGATCTGTGGGTCAATGAATTAAGGGCATCGGAAGTCCCCGTCGACACTGCAATACAATTGATCTCTGCACTACAAACGTTCAGCGTGGTAATGCTTCGCACGGTGCCAAAAGAAGCGTTTGAACGAGCGGGGCGCACAAATCAGATGGTGCTGTAACCGTCTACGACCTGAGCAGTCATCTGTATCATCACGTACACCCGATAGATCGAATTCGGAATTGTCTGATACGTTAGCGATGCCGCATCATCCCCGGCTCAAAGACGCAATCCTCGGACGGCACCTCGACGACAGACTGAATACTGGGCTGTCGCAGGGACCGCCCTTCTGTCCACTCTGCGTACTGTATTTTGACTACCAGAAAAGGCGTCACCCAGTAGGCATTGCGATGTCGTTCAGGCGTGTTGATAAATGGGCGCATGTCTGTAACGTGTGGCTTGAGTACATCGGTCAGGCGACGCCAGTCGCTGTGCGACAGTTTCCCCGTCCCGGAGTGACCGATGTAAACGAGCCCCCCCTGGTTATCATAGAGCCCCAACAGGAGGGCGTTGACGACGCCAGCGTCGTTCAAAGTGAAACCGCCGACAACGGCGACGAGATCCCGGTAATTTTTGATTTTCCGCCATACATCTCGCTTCTCGCCAAGGTAGTACTGGGACTCCAGTTGTTTCACCACGATGCCTTCCATTCCATGACTCTTCACGACCTGAAACAACGCTGCCGCATCGTCGTGGGAAGAAACCAACTGGACGTACTCGTTGGGGGTGATGACCTCGGACAACCGGGCCGATCTTACACGAAAAGGCTGATGGAGAATCCATTCTCCATTCAAATACAGGATGTCGAAGATCATGTAGTGGATGGGAACGCTTTTCGCAACCTGCTTCACGCGCTCCATGCGCCGCAATCCGTCGCGCTTCATGACCTGATGAAAGTCCGGTTTTCCATCCGCCCCAAGGGCGATGACCTCTCCGTCCAGAATGACGGAGTCTGCAGAACAATAGGAACGAATGAGGTTAAGTTCTGGGTAATGCAAGGTGCGCGGCCGACGTTTGCGATTGTACAGTTCCACATGTGTCCCATCAAAGTACGTCAGAATGCGCACTCCATCCCACTTGACCTGAGCTACCCAGTTCTCTCCTTGTGGCACCGTTTCACTGGGCATCGGTTCCATCGGTTCAATCAGCTGCATCCAGTCACTTCCCTCGGCAACATAAGCTTAGCGTTCTCCGCCAGAGATTACTTCATCCCCTACACTACTGATTCATTAAACGCATGATATCTGATGCAATCTGGTGTGCATCTGTCGGTTTGATAACGCCGTACTCTTTGCGGATATTGCCCGCACCATCAATCAGAGCGGTGACCACGGGATGACCGATTTGCCCGTTCCCTTGCTGCACGGTTTGTACCTGGTACAGCTTCAACACGTTGAACACCTGGATTGGTGAACCAGTCAGAAACTCCCAACCAGAGAGGTCCGCGTGATACTCCTGCGCGTACTTGGTCAACAACGCGGGTGTGTCGTTTTCAGGGTCAATCGTCACGGACACAAACTCGACGTCCTTCCCAAAGACGCCTTTTTGCTTCAACTTGGATTGCACCTGTTCGATCGTGTACGTCGTAATCGAGCAAACGCTCGTGCAGCGCGTGTAGATGAACGCGAGCAACCGAACTTTGCCGTTCGAATCGGTCAGCTGGACTGACTTGCCTGCCGGTTGGTAAGCGTAAAGTTCGTCGCTTGACCGACCACCGGAAACCGGGAAGATCCCCACGCGTACATGAAACAATGCCGCTCATGACAGCCACCAACAAGAGCCCCTCGAAGCCGTAACGTCATGCCACCGCATCCTCCGTTCTGCCGAGCGAATTCTGCTACACTCTGAATCCTCAGACGATTCTAGTCTATCATTGTCCATCGCGTTTGTTACATAGATCCCACGAAGATGCGGTAATCGATGCCGGCCTCCGTAAAGTTGGTGAGCAACACATCAAGGTGTAGGTTCCACGGTCCCGCCATGGTTAGGTACATGCCTTTCGGTTTGATAGACGCCTGGGCGTACCTGGGTGAGTTGAAAATTGGTCGGTGCGCATCTGCATGTTAGACATCGTTAACGTCAACGTCATGGTCACTTGTTGGACATCTGATGTCCATATGCATCCGTCAACGTCACGTCAAACTGATTCATTCCGACCCGATTCCGCGAGATTTGTAAGGTCGCCGTCAGTGTTGGTGAGGTCAAGTGCTTGGTCACATGCACGAGGCCGGGATTCGCACGAGCGGTCGGAAGATTCGTCAAAAACGATGTCACAAGGAGCACCACGACCCCGACACCCAGTACAATTTGAATCAGTCTGTGCCCACTGCCTTCGCGGTTTCCTTTTCACGAGAACGCGTATACAAAAAGGTAGTCGCCCCAAGAAGCAAGCATGACGACGACCAATGCCAACTTCACCAGCAAGGTTTGACGTACGTCGTCTGGACAAGCACCGCCACTGACCCGATGGCGTACCACCATGGGCGGACCCGGTCTCCAAACCGTTGGATTCTGTCCCCTTCCAGTTGTTTGGACGTCCTCCAAAAGAGTGTCAATGCGAGCAAGCCACCCATCCACAGGGAGGCGCCACACATGTGGATTACGTCCAACGCCACGGATATCGCGGGTTAGGCTGTGTCTCGGGCATGGCTGTCCAGGCTGCGGGTGAGTACGAGAATCACCCCAGTCGCCAGATGGACTTGTCCAGATTAGACACGGAAAACAATAGATGGTTAATGGTACCTAGTTGCACCTCGGCTCCCCCTAAAAAAAGTCTTTGACAACAAAACAGAGTTTCCCGCATCATTTGTGGAGCGCTTTGTTCGTGCTATCGATGTACCAGTGTTGCTTCTCCTGACTGAAGCGTTTGCGACAATGCCGGGAGATCACGAAAGAAGATTGATTGCGCGATACCCGGGCTATAACAATAACAATACCGGCAATTTGAAAAATCGCCACCCACAACGGGCACTCTCGTGGAATCTTGCAAGTCGCTCAATACAAGCGCTTCACCCCCTGCTGTGGCAAGGTTCACTAGGATGGAGGTATTGTGTGTCCATTAAACTTAGGAAGATAGCGAATGACGAATTAAAAGCCCCCATACAACAGAATGTGCAGCCTGCGCAACACCTTCCGAAGCTAAGCAAGGGAGCCAGCGCGGCGTGGAGCGTGGCCATATTGGCCATTGGTATTGCCCTGATGATGTTGTTCTTTCATTTGGATAGACATAATCAAATCTCTGATGCCATCCGCTCCTCTGGTGCGTTTGGCATCATCCTGTCGATTTTGTTGATGGCTTTGTTTTGCGTCATTCCTGTCCCCTCAGAATTTCTCATGATTATGAACATGAAAGTGTTCGGGGTCTGGTGGGGCATTTTCTATACGTGGATAGGAGCGATGTTGGGGGCTCTCACTGTGTTCTGGTTTGCCCGATACTTCGGGCGACACTTGCTGGAGGCGTTTGTCTCGGCCGATAGGCTGCAGCAGGTCAACATGTGGATTGTCAATCGGGGACCCATTGGATTACTGTTGGTCCGCCTCATTCCCCTGCCTTTCATTGTGGTGAACTACGCTGCAGGTGTTCTTAAATCCGTAAAGCCGTTTGACTACGTCTGGACGACAGCCGTTGGACTGCTACCTTATGATCTCGGAGCGGCGCTCTTGTTCCTGGGCGTGTCCACGCGCTTCCGATACTACCTTGTGATTGGCGCGCTAGTGGTAGCTACCATTTGGATAGGCGGTTTTCTCTACAATCGGTACGTCAACAAAGCGCAACGATGGGCCCATTAGCTAAAGCGTACTTCACAGGAGCTCTTCTCACATCAGCAATTTGCAAGTCGCTAACATATCAGGACCCATGACTTGCGCGCGGTACCTAGGACAGTAAGCTCTGCCAGAGGTAGAAAACCGCATACGCTCTCCAGCCTTCCCAACCGCGCGACAACTCCTCCAGTTCGGCAAGCGTCGGCTTTCTATCCCAGCCAAGGCGTCTCTGTACAGCCTGGTGCAATCCCGCGTCCTGGATGGGAAACGCGTCTTGCCATCGCAAACAACGCATCAGGACGTAGTTAGCGCTCCATGGGCCGACACCGCGAATCCTGCACAACTCGCGCTCAGCGGCGCTTCCGGATCCAAGAGCTTGCAGACCTTGTTTGGACAACCCGCCATCGACCATTTTTTGTGCGATACCAATTAGGTATTCCGACTTTCGCTCCGTCAACTGCAGTGCTCGCAAATCGCTGACCGATGCAGATGCCAGAGATTCTGCACGAGGAAAAAGCCAGTACTGGGTTCCGTTTAGAGTCATACTATCACCGTAGGTTTCCACGAGCTTCCGCTTCAACGTGTAAGCGAAGGCAAGGTTGACTTGCTGGCCAATCACGGCCCAGCACAGTGCCTCAAACAGGTCGGGAACTCCGACAATCCGCAGGCCACGGTGGGCGAGAGTGAGTGGTTGCAGAAGCGAATCTGACTCGGCCAGTGCGTAAAACGGCGCGAGATCCCGGTCCAAGTCAAACCACTCACGAACGTACTGAACAACTTGGTGATCTCCCAGACAGTCACTTAAATAAGCAACGCGCAGTGTATCCTCATTCTTCACCCCGACTCGAAGCAATACGCGTTGCCCTGCCAGGTCGACGCACTTCCATACCTCGTCGTTTGTGACGCGGTGTAGGCATTCGCTCGGAGAACGGTTCAGATATGCGAGGACCTCATGCCACGAGAATAAATGCGGCACAGCAATTTCAATATCGCGCCAGACCTGAGTCACGTTATCCCCCATTCATTCTACGACGCGGATTTCGCACTTCGTCCGCGAAGAAGTACTAGATAGCAAGTGTAAGTTGTCACTGAGGTCGCGGTGCCACTCACTGTGGGCACCGTGATATCGTGGTTATAACTGTTCAATGCATAGACTACATGAGCCACGTTGCGATAACACACCGGAAAAATCAAGACCAAGAACGTATGAACGAGTGAAGGCGCGGCGACCTTCCTTCGATTTGTGAAGCTTGCAACCACACCAAGGCCGATGCACGATTTACCGGCATCGGCCTTGGTGTGGCTGCAATACTACAACACTCAAAACGTCGGCAAGTTGTCCAAGTTGTTGTTCGGATTTCCGTCCGCATTGCTGCGCAAGTGGCAGTCTCCGTCCTTACCGCGAAAGGCGTTGACGTTTTCGAGCTGACCATTGAGCGCGAGATCAATGGCTTCATGGTAGTCAATCTCTTCTCCATTACTTAGGCGAAACGCAATGTTCCGCCCTTGTACGTCTCTGCGAACAGCCTGAATGGACTTTTTTTCGTTCACGTTCATCCACATCTCCCCCCTTCCGTAGTCTGGCCGAGATAAGAGGGCGATATGAGCGGCTTGCCCTGCTTTTGCGTCCAGTGACGACATCCCCCCTCCCGGATCTCGTGCTGTCGACAAGGCGCTCGCGGACATGCGGAACCCGCGAGTAAGGCTCCATCTCCTGCGGACAACTAGGAACTGCGAGTCTCCCGCCAGCTTTGGGATGAATGGGTTTGTCCGCTAGATATTGAAAAAGGCAGCTGCCGCCATTGGTGGACAACTGCCTTCTTCAATTCTGAGTAAAATACACGACGTTCGCATTCGTTCCACGTCCATTGACCCAAACCCTCCACGTGCATGTACAATAGTTCCAGCGAACCATCATTGCGCGGAAGAAAGGAGTTTTCCTACTGATTATCCTACGAGAAGCAAGATTGGAGGATGTGCCGGACATTCTCGACATCTACAACGCGGCCATTTTGACATCGCAGGCCACGTTTGACCTCGTACCACAAACACTGGAGCAACGGACAGAATGGTTTCTTGCACATGGGGAACAGCACCCTATTCTCGTCGCCGTAGATGAAGATGATGTTCTCGGTTATGCGTGTTTGTCGCCATTTCGAGATAAGCCAGCATACGGCAAAACGGCAGAGACGTCAGTCTACGTACATCCAGACGCACATCGACGTGGCATAGGGAAAGCACTCGTCTCCGCGATACTCGATAGAGCGAGGGCATTAGGCTATCACACCGTGATTGCCGGCATCACAGCGGGGAATGAGGCCAGTGAACGGCTTCACCAACAATTTGGCTTCGAGAAAGTCGGCACGTTGCGAGAAGTCGGGTACAAGTTCCATCAGTGGCACGATGTTCACTTCTATCAACTCATGTTGTCGGAAGACACATTGGCCCACTAACCGTCGGACAAGAGGCGTGCCCTGATGATCAGATCACATCGAGCCCGTGGTCGAAACCTGTCGGCGTTCGTAGACGCGAGTTGACAGATCACGGTGCCTCTCAACCGAAGTATGCAGTTGCTTGTAGAGGTATTCCGACGGCAGAGTATCCCACGCCCCCCGCTGGATGCGATTCACACAGCGATAGACTTACGATCCCGCCTCCGTACGAAGAAGGCCACGCAAAAGTCGCTGGGGACATCTTTTTCAAAGGAGGACCACCGTTTTGTCAACAGCGGTTCCCAGTCGCGGTACCGCTCCAGAACTTTCTTCCCGGGCAAGCGAAAGGTGACGATGGATTCGAACTGAAACTGACGATGTGATTTTGCCCGCAATCCAGCTGAAAGCAGGCGAGCGTAGAAGATTGTGGTGATCCGACTGGATCTGATGTGACCAATGTGAATCCAGCCGCGATTGCGAAACGCTCCGCTATACATGTGAAGTACACGGTGCACGTCGTTGGACTGTACAGTGAACGCTTTAAACTCAAAATGGCGCTCGGAGAGCGCAGCCATTTGTTGTTTAAGACCGTCTGGCAAGGATTGCGCCATTGCAGCAATCGCTCCTCCTCATGTGAAAATCATCCGAATCAGAGGTTCCACCTTTCACCTTTCGCCATGTGAGCGGTGATCCAGCGCGATGAATCGATACCCGAGCCCTGATTCTTTGTATGGACTTTTATCGTACTAGATTCATATGTTTTATTACATTTTTTCCAAACCAAAACTATTGACGGATTTTAAATAAATTTATCATTGATACGAATTCTCTGTCACTATAGTGATATTTGATAGGAGAGACAATAGAGCAAATAGGTCACCGTGATGTCGGCCAGTCCGGTCTCGTGAGTTGCCCTGACAAGTGGGTTCCTCATATGGTTAAGGGAGGATGAAGCCATTTGTTCAAAAACAAGTTGAGCATCAAGCATTGCGGCAGATGCTCTTGCGGGCACTCAGGCCATGGCTGCAACCAAGCTGAAAAAACATTGAGTTGAACGGGCAGTCTTTGTCGAAACCTACAGGAATTGTACACGACGGAACTACATACATACCCATCTATTACTTGCAGCAGGTACTCACGAAGTTGGGTGTCTAGAACGCCTGGTATGTAAAGACCCATACTTGGAATGTGACCACGTCCTCCTACATGGAACCGAACATGAGCAACATCAAGCCCAGTACCGGGGGTGCCAGCATTTATTTGAATCATACGCTCAGAACGTCAATTCCGTTGCGGCTGTGGATCCGGCTTCAAGATAAACAACCACCTATATGCCGATTTGGCACTTGGAGCAGATTCACTAGCGCCTGCCTGTAACACCCACCTGGAACGGGACTGTATTGAACCTCAAAACCAACCTAAACTAGGTTGGCAATTCGGCGCCTGCCATCGTGAAATATTCGGACAGCCTGCTGACCCACCTCTCGAACACGAATGACATCAACGCGTTCCTGGACGAGCTGTATCACGAAGGCTACGTGGCCAGTAACTACGTCAGTGCCATGCAAGTTGATACATCATCGTGGCAACAGTATTGCGAAGAGAACGAAATCCAAAAGATAAAACTCACCTTGTTCCACGCTGTGACAGAGGATGAAGAGGTGACTTCCACCGAAAATTCACGTGCCAACCACCGAAGTAGACACGTACTACTACACCAATGGTGCCTGCTACTACCAGAGCCAGACGAGCGAATGGACATTGTTTCCTGCCTCAAACGGGATCTAGCAGATTGACAGCGTAACTAACCTCGATGCGCAGGGAAATGGCGAATACCCTACTCAGACACCCTTTCCTTTTGAATCTCTTCGGTTACCTCATTATTCCCGTTGTGAGCCGGTCCCCTCTTCTACAATATCATGCTACAATTTGTCTGACACTTCAGATCTTGAGCTAACTATGGACGTAGCAGGCCGATGTCTAGTTTGGTTACAAAGCGGATCAGTTCAAAATCTTCAGAAAATTAGACGAGGGATACTATGAATCATTGGATCATTCCATCTCGTCGATGAAGGATTAACTTACGAAGGAGAGGAATGCCCATGAAAATCCGCGCCGCAGTACTGTACGAAATGGGGTTACCGGCGCCTTATGCAAGGAGCAAGCCGCTGAAAATTGAGACACTCGAGTTGGATCCTCCCGGGAAGGGGGAGGTCCTGGTCCGCGTGCGGGCGACGGGCTTATGTCACTCGGATTTGTCCGTCATCAATGGAATCCGCCCTCGGCCGATGCCGATGGCACTCGGCCATGAGGCCTCCGGCGAAGTCGTAGAGGTGGGACCGGATGTCTACGACCTAAAACCTGGCGATCATGTTGTCTGCGCGTTTGTTCCGAGCTGTGGGCATTGCCTGCCCTGTCAAGAGGGGCGCCCCGCACTCTGCGAGCCTGGCGCGGCAGCGAATACAGCCGGTACGTTGCTCGGTGGTGAACGCCGTCTCCACAAGGACGGCCACGAGGTGCACCACCACCTTGGGGTCTCCGGCTTCAGCGACTATGCCGTTATGGACCGTCATTCGCTCGTGAAGGTAGACCCTGAGGTTCCGTTTGACAAAGTCGCGATTTTCGGGTGCGCGGTCATAACTGGCGTTGGGGCCGTGGTGAACACAGCACGCGTTCCGGTCGGCGCCAGCGTTGCGATTGTCGGGCTGGGCGGCGTCGGACTAAGTGCGCTATTGGGAGCCAGGGTGGCTGGCGCTCGCCGTATCATCGCTGTCGATGTGAATCCACAGAAATTGAGGTTCGCAGAGGAACTGGGTGCGACCGATACATTTGACGCTCGCGATCCGGAGGTCGTCAACCAGATCAAATCAGCGACGGGCGGCGGTGTGGAATACGCGTTCGAAACCGCAGGCGCTGTGTCAGCGATGGACACCGCCTTTGCCATCACACGCCGTGGTGAGACGACGGTGACAACCGGACTTCCACATCCAAGCCACCTCTTCTCGTTTCCGCAGGTGACATTGACAGCGGAAGAGCGAACGGTCAAGGGGTCGTATGTCGGAAGCTGCGTCCCGGCGCGAGACATCCCTCGCTTCATCGAACTCTACAAGCAAGGGCGACTGCCAGTGGATAAACTCTTGACGGATTGCCTGTCGCTGGACCAGATCAATGAAGGATTCGATCGCCTCGACCGCGGGGAAGCATCGCGACTGGTCGTCAGCCTATAATTTATGAGATGATTGTTAAATGAAGTGAATTGCTTTCGTCCACCGGGCTTGTGCGAGCTGACTTCTCACCCAAAAATCTCTCTGTGGAGCTTCGCGCCACCGGCATGGAACGAGCTGTTGATACACAAAGAGGAGCGTGGTAAAAACATGGAACTTGGTGCCTATCAGAACTTTATCGGTGGCGTATGGACCGATGGAGATGCCAAAGAGACGTTTGCCGTCGTCAACCCCGCCACCGAAGAGACCATCGCCACCGTGCCGAACGCCACCGCAAGCGACGTATTGGCCGCCATCGACGCGGCTAACGCTGTGCAGTCGAAGTGGGCGGACAGTGTGGCTGCGGATCGCGCGAAGATCCTGCGGGCAGCGGCACAAATGATGCGGGAGCGGGTGGAACACCTCGCGCGCGTGATGACCCTCGAAGAGGGCAAGCCGCTCGCCGAAGCCCGCGGGGAAGTGGCCTATGCAGCCTCGTTCTTGGACTGGTTTGCGGAGGAAGCAGTGCGCGTGTATGGGGATACGATTCCGTCCAGTTCCAGAGACAAGCGTATCCTCGTGCTGAAGACGGCCAGTCGGAATCACTGCCGCCATTACGCCTTGGAATTTCCCATCAGCCATGATCACCCGCAAGCTCGCTCCCGCGCTGGCGGCCGGTTGCACGATGATTGTCAAGCCGTCGGAATTGACGCCGCTATCCGCCTTCGAACTGGCGCGCATATTTGAAGAGGCTGGCCTGCCGAAGGGTGTGTTGTCCGTCGTCGCCGGCACCGATGCAGCCGCGTTGGCGAAGGTCATCATGGACGATTTCCGGGTGCGCAAGATCTCCTTTACCGGATCCACCGAAGTCGGCAAGATCCTAATGCGCCAGGCGGCCGACACAGTCAAGCGGGTGTCCCTGGAATTGGGCGGGCACGCTCCCTTCATCGTCTTTGACGACGCCAATCTCGAAGCGGCAGTGGAGAACGCCGTCACCTGCAAAATGCGGGGCATGGGTGAAACCTGTGTCTCTGCCAATCGATTCTATGTGCAGCGTTCCATCTACGCTGATTTTGTCGACAAGTTGGCAAATCGTATGGCCGCGATGAAGGTCGGAAACGGACTCGAAGAGGGCGTCAGCGTTGGACCTTTAATTGAGCGGGCAGCAGTTGAGAAAGTCAGACGGCATGTGGAAGACGCTGTGGCAAAAGGTGCTCGGGTGATCATTGGTGGGTCCAGCGAAAATTCGCGAGGCTATTTCTACCCGCCAACGGTCTTGGCCGACGTCGACCACACGATGTTGGTGACTCAGGAGGAGACATTTGGTCCGGTGGCCGCCGTTGTCCCCTTCGACACGGAAGAGGAAGTCATCTCCTACGCCAACAATACGCAGTACGGTCTCGCGGCATACTATTTTACACGCGACATCGGCCGTGTGTTCCGCCTCGCTGAACAGCTTGAGTATGGCATCCTTGGCGCAAATGATGGAATGCCGTCGACGGCGCAGGCACCGTTCGGCGGCGTCAAGAGCTCCGGCATTGGCCGTGAAGGTAGCAAATACGGTATCCAGGAATATCTGGACATCAAGTATCTATCACTTGGGGGCATCTTGGATTAAATCTGGAGCACATGAGGCCCTGATCTGGAGTCACAGATCCAGAATAAACATCTGTTGCAGCTTTTTGTGCTTTGATTCTCGACGGGATACGACACACATTCAATCGTATTGGCATACAATTGTCGAGTAGTTCCAAGGGCACAGCCACGAGGTTTTGTGTTTTGAATTCTGTGCGCTAGGCACTCACAGAATGGATTTGACGAGAACATAACCTGTGCCCTTGGAGCTCCATTATTATCAAGAAATCGGGGTACGGACCTGTGTCCGTACCCTTATTCTCATCTAGGCACTTACAGAATGGAGTTGACTTAGCAACTGCGTGGCGCATGAATGGAGATGGCTTGAATCCTCCGAGGCGGAATAAACAGTACTTCTCCATCCACCAGGAACTATACGGTATTTCCTTCGAAACCAAGGAATGTAGTGTTGATCCCTCGCGGTCCTGTATCGTCAAATACGACGTCTACACGTACACCTGGGGACAACCTAAACAAAATGCTCGGTGCACCATCAAAGCCGCAACTCATGTGACTTCACCTCCTTCTGTGTGATATGCGTTCATTCACATCGCGTTGATATACCTTATGACAGCGTGTCATCGGGAGGACAGGCTAATCTACTGATACATGCGTGGATTTTCGCGGGGGTCTATGAGCAATAAAAAAAGCGCCTCAGACTTCAAAGACGCATCGGAGAGAATAACCAGATGTTGCAGCCCTATGATTGTGCCAGGAGGCTACTGTTGAATAGAGCCGACCTTTACCTTGTGGACGACGTGAAATGTATCTTTTTTCAATTTGAAAACCCTATCGAGGGATAACCTATCTTCTGAGACGATTGAGTGCTGCAATTTGTCCAGGTATGATTGTATCTCTGAATTTTGAAGGAACTTTTTAAGTTCAGCTCTTCGTGTTTCCATGCAAATCCTCATCCTTTTCCGATGCTTTTCCGATGGTAGATTACAAACTCGTATTTCCTGTATGTCTGCTACAATATGTATTATTTTGACTTTTGACGTGCTTGATTCTGTCCCTGGGTACGTCGAGTATCTGGGGGTTTTAGACAAAAACCCCGTAGATTGCGTCTACGGGGTGAATGACTCAAGTCACTGTAAGTAGGCACCGCACCATTCTCCTGCCGCTTTTGCGAACTGCGTGTCGGGTGTCGACTTCAGGGCTTGCCCTACTAGTCAGGTAGACTGCTTCCACAAAGATCAGTGAGGGGTGCCACCGTTGCCGAGTCCCTACTTGGTTGTACGTTCGTAATACTCAAGTAGCCTCTCCTTGATCCAGAAACTAGAATCTGTTTTCTCTGGATCAAGTCTCGATTCAATCATCTTTCCTATCATTTCGGAATCCATTTGTACCTTCAACACTCGACGAACTACCGTTTCATTTGCTTTAGCCATGTTAAAAGCACCTCCTGATTTTGTGTTCAAGATGGCTTCGAAATCGAGAGGGGCTTTCCGCCCCTGCACATCCAACTTTCGTACCTCAAACAAACTGTTCTTCTTCGGTCGATCCGGTCAGGGCGGTTGTCGAAGCGGAACCAGCGGCAATCACCTGTGCCACTTCGTCGAAGTAGCCCGTACCGACTTCCCGCTGATGGCGGGTTGCGGTGTAGCCGTACTGTTCGCTCGCGAATTCCGCCTGCTGCAAGTCGGAGTACGCTGCCATACCACGTTGATTGTAGTCCCACGCCAATTGGAACATGCTGTGGTTTAGCGTGTGGAATCCAGCCAGAGTGACGAACTGGAACTTATAGCCCATATGTCCGAGCATCGTCTGGAACTCCGCAATCGTCTTTTCATCCAGTTTCTTTCGCCAGTTGAACGACGGAGAGCAGTTGTACGCCAGCAACTTGCCCGGGAATTCCGAGTGAATCGCCTCTGCGAACTTGCGCGCTTCTTCGATGTTCGGCTCGGAGGTCTCACACCAGACCAAGTCGCAGTACGGCGCGTACGCCAGTCCCCGTGCGATAGCCGCATCGATACCGCCCCTCATTCGGAAGAATCCTTCCGGCGTGCGTTCTCCCGTTAGGAATTTCTGATCCCGCTCGTCAATGTCACTCGTAATCAGGAACGCACCGTTTGCATCCGTACGTGCCACCAGGATGGTTGGTACACCGAGGACGTCCGCTGCCAGGCGAGCCGCCGTGAGGTTGCGAATGGCGTGGGACGTCGGGATCAACACTTTGCCGCCCATGTGTCCGCACTTTTTCTCGGAGGCAAGCTGGTCTTCAAAGTGGACACCAGCGGCCCCGGCTTCAATCATCTGCTTCATCAGCTCGAAGACATTCAACGGACCGCCAAACCCGGCTTCGGCGTCTGCCACAATCGGAGCCAACCAGTGTACGTTCCCCGTTCCTTCCACGTGCTGAATCTGATCCGCACGGAGCAGCGCCTGGTTAATGCGTTTCACGACGTTGGGCACGCTGTTCGCAGGGTACAAGCTTTGGTCCGGGTACATGTGACCCGATAAGTTGGCGTCCGCAGCCACTTGCCAACCACTGAGATAAATGGCTTTCAAGCCCGCTTTCACCTGCTGAACCGCCTGGTTCCCCGTTAGTGCGCCGAGTGCGCGCACAAAGTCCTCCGTGTGCAGCAGATTCCACAAGCGTTCGGCCCCCAGCTTCGCCAAGGTATATTCAATGTGGACCGATCCGCGCAGTCGAAGCACATCTTCTGCGCTATACGGCCGCTCGACTCCCTTCCACCGGCTGTCCGTCTCCCAGTACTTCTTCAGCGCTTCCGCAGTTTCAAAATGGCTCATCTCCATCTTCCTCCTCTATGATTAGTCCAAATAGGTGTATCCGGGCAGCGTGAGAAACTCGACGAATTCGTCGTTTGCAGTCAGGCTCAAGAACAGTTCGCTGGCTTGCCGATACCGTCCGCCTGTGAAATGCTCCTGCCCAACTTGCTCGCGAATCTTGGCCAGTTCATCGGCCAGCAGTTCCTTCACGAGGGCGAAGGTCACCTTGCGGCCGTCGTTCAGTATGCCGTGCGGATGGCGGATCCACTGCCACACTTGTGTGCGGGAGATTTCCGCCGTTGCGGCGTCCTCCATGAGATTGAAAATCGGTACCGCTCCCACGCCGCGCAGCCAGGCCTCAATGTACTGAACCGCGACGCTGATGTTGTTTCGTAAGCCATGCTCGCTGATGCCCCCTTCCGGCACCTCAAGCAGGTCCGCCGCCGTGACGTGAACGTCTTCGCGCTTGCGGTGGATTTGGTTTGGCGTCGGCATATGCTCATTGAACGCCTCCATCGCTACAGGGACCAACGCAGGGTGCGCGACCCACGTGCCGTCGTGTCCATCCGAGGCTTCCCGGACTTTGTCCATGCGTACCTTTTTCAACGCTTCCTCGTTGGCGATGGGATCGTTCTTGACCGGAATTTGAGCAGCCATGCCGCCAATGGCGTGCGCGTTTCGCTTGTGGCACGTCTGGATGGCGAGCAGTGAGTACGCCCGCATGCAAGGCGACGTCATCGTCACAAGCGCCCGGTCCGGTAACAGGAACTGCTTGTGGTTCCGAAACTTCTTGATGTAGCTGAAAATGTAGTCCCACCGTCCGCAGTTCAGACCCGCGGCGTGATCTCGCAATTCGTAGAGGATTTCGTCCATTTCAAACGCCGCGAGGATGGTCTCAATCAGCACGGTGGCTTTGATGGTGCCGTGTGGGATGTCCAATCTCCGTTCGGTATACGTGAACACATCATTCCAAAGGCGCGCTTCCAGGTGACTCTCCATTTTCGGCAGGTAAAAGTACGGCCCGGTTCCGTTCTCAAGTAGTTGCTTGGTGTTGTGGAAGACGTAGAGCGCAAAGTCAAACAGTCCGCCAGACACCGGCGCTCCGTCCACGAGGATGTGTTTCTCCTCGAGATGCCAACCACGGGGACGCACCACAAGTGTCGCGATGTTTTCGTGGAGCTGATACGACTTGCCTTCGGGACTCACGTAGTCAATTGAACGACGAATGGCATCCCGGAGGTTCAGTTGCCCCTGCACGGTGTTCTCCCAAGTCGGAGAATTGGCATCTTCGAAGTCGGCCATAAACACTTTGGCGCCGGAGTTCAAGGCGTTGATCACCATCTTCCGATCACCGGCCGGTCCCGTGATTTCCACACGCCGGTCTTGCAAGTCCTCAGGCACCGGCGCAATTTTCCAATCTCCGTTCCGAATGTGTGCTGTTTCTGGCAGAAAGTCTGGGAGTTTTCCGGCATCAATTTCTGCCTGGCGCGCTTCGCGTCGCTGTAACAGCTCCTTGCGTCGCAGCCCAAACGTTCGCTCCAGTTCGGCTACAAACTCCAGTGCTTCCGTGGTCAGGACCTCCGCGAACTGAGGACTGGTGGGCACCGTCACACTTACGCCTGCGGGAAGCCATCCAATCGCCGTTGACATACCGTTCATCCACCTCTTTCAACTTTGTAAAACATTATGAGTATTGCGAGTATTCATCTTGGATGTTGACACAGTGCTCACAGATCACGGCGAACGACGGGGCTTGTTCGTCAAACTCTCTGCCACAGTAACAACACTGTTTTCGCGGTTCATCGAGAGGTAAATCGTCATGCCTTGGGGCCACCGAAGTCATGGTAGATTCCTCCTTTATTCTTATGTTGGTACTGTACTACAACATCAATATGTCTGTAAACCTGTTTTGATACAGTTAATTATGAAAATTTTTTGTTAATAACTTTGAATATGGACATAAGCTGGCGCAACATGGTAAAAATCTGGACAATTGCACGTCACATCCTTGTCTTATGCACAGAATCCCGAGAAAAGACAGCGATTTGCAGGGGCAGAAAAGACGTAAAGGGAATGAGAGGCTTGCTGAAGGAGGTGGATCAAGTTCTATTGTACGAGATGTGTATTATAACACCGCGATGGGATGCGTAAGGTTGTGCCCACACAGTTGGAAGTGACAGAGGCAAGTATCGAAATGTTGTCCGTCATCACCGAACAAAACCCGAATGGGTTACAATATAAAGACTAGAGCGCAATCAGAACGGCCAACATTTCAATATCTATCTCTAATGCACTTTGGAGTTGAATTTTAAGTATTCTAACTCTTTTATGCCCCGAATCAATATTTTCTCATATGATGACTGCTGTACTACCATACAACAGTCTTGGAGGAGTGTTTGAAGAACAACGGCTACATCGTAGATGCCACTACGGAGAAAGTCGACACTTTCGGCCATATGAGGCGAGTTGACGGACTTGAAATCATCATGCCACAAAAAAGGGGAATGGAAATGAACAAATCGAAACGGACACGTACGTCTTTGAGCCCTCAGAACGCCACATCCACACCCCGTCGCACATGGCAGAAGTTTACGTACAGCGGGCCGACTGGTAGTACAAACTATTATGTGTATACGCCGGTCCATTACACTGTGGGAACGTCTGTGCCGATGATCATGATGCTGCACGCATGTATGCAGACGCCTGAGGACTTCGCCGAGGGCACTGGCATGAACGATTTGGCCAATCAGCACAATTTCATCGTGGTATATCCCGAACAGACCAGTCAGGATAACGGCGGTGAATGTTGGAACTGGTTTGACCCGGCCAATCAGGTCCGCGGCGGTGGAGAAGCCGCAATGATCGCCGGCATTGCGCAGCAAGTAGAAAACAACACCTCACGATGGACGGTCGACAAGAAACGGGTGTATGTGGCTGGAATGTCGGCCGGTGCGGCGATGGCGGTGATCATGGGGGCTACGTATCCGGACATTTTCGCCGCCATCGGTGTACATTCGGGCTTGGAGTACCAGGCGGCGACCTCCATGACCTCGAGTGTGACAGCGATGGCGTTTGGCGGACCGGATCCGACACAACAAGGACAAGCGGCCTACCAGGCGATGGGCAAATACGCCCGTGTGGTGCCCACCATCGTGTTCCACGGCAGTGCCGACACGACAGTCAACCCTGTCAATGGTCAGCAGGTGGTTGAACAGTGGATGGAGACCAATCACCTTGCTTCCAAGGCATACAACGCCCGGTTCTCATCTCCGGACAGCACGATAGCCCGTATATCCCTCGGTGGTTATCCGTACACAGTACAGAAGTGGAAGGATCATCATGGACATGTAGTGGCAGAGTATTGGGTGATAGATGGCATGGGGCACGCTTGGTCGGGCGGTAGTCTTAGTGGATCGTTCACGGACCCTCTCGGTCCGAACGCAAGTCAGGCCATGTACGAGTTCTTCATGAACCATCCCAGGCATTGACAATCATCTCTTGAGTCTTCCATTGTCGAGAAAGGCATCGAGTGCAATTTACTAGAAGTAACCAGTATTCGGCAGAAGGAGGCACATCGAAGGCTTCTGTTAACAAAATTTCACTTTAGAAGCTTATATTCAACATGGGTTTGCACCAGAACCTTACTGTACGCATTGGCCGCTTCGACTGACGGAAAGACCAGCCAAGCGTCTGGCAAGTGGCGCTGATGGTTGGGATCTGTGGTTGAAGGCGAATTGACTATCTCTTCATCCTTGTACAGAACGCTAGACGATCCACCGTCCATCGCGCACGCGTTCACCGCGCCCAACTTCAGCATCTCATCCTGCACTTGGCGCTGGCTGGCCCCCATGCCCGATCCGCCTTTAAAGCGGCCGTTGATGACGATGAAAATCACCGTACCATCTTTCCGTTGGCCGATGGCCGCTACGTGGATCGTACCCCCAACCACCGTCTCCGGACGTGATCATTGGCTTGCCGTTAACCACAAGTTCCGGGTGGAACTGCATGGCATCGCGGACGCCCATTTGCTGGAGCTGAGCAACACTATACCGCCCCATTACCATCACCCCGTCTTTGGTAAAGCCGACCGTGGTCCAATCTTCCGTGCCTTTGGGCCATTGCACCACATTGCCCCCGGTCATCACGAGGCCGACCGGAATGCCGCCCCATCCCGCACCTTTGGGGTCTTCAAATCCGCTGGCGTTTGTGCCTGCCAGCACGCCCGTACGTTTGACCATATCACTAATGTACTCACCCATACCGTTCTGCACGTGAGCAGTCACCAATCATACAAGTCTCGGGTTGTGTACCAGCATTGCATAGCCGTTCCAGCCGCTGCCAGACAACGGCAGAACTTCAATCGGCGAGGTTGGCCTAGTGACCGACACCACGTGTACGTACTTCGACGCATCCGTATTTTTGGAATCCTGGTGTAAAGCTGCCCACAACTGGCTGTACTCTGCTGGCGTGGTCAGAAAGTGCGCCAAATACGCGTGACGCGTTGTAATCACTGTTTCAGCGGCCGTCAAACGAATGTTACGTCCCCACGGCGTGGGAAACCTACGGTAACGAGCGCCACAACGAATAAGGCCATGGTGAATATGCTTCCAAACAGCGTAGTACTCTCCTGCGCTTGTGCTTCTTACGTTGTTCACGTCAGTCTCCGCGACAAAGGCGTTGTCATCGGTTCCGGAACCGGAACGAAACGATTCAAACTATCTACTCCTCCCACTGTGTTATGAAAGTGTGAAAAAGGTCAGTACGTTACACTTCTGTAAACACATGCCCTACAGAGGTTGACATGCATCACAACAAAGGCCCCCAACGATTCTGGGGGCCTTTGTCATCACAGCGCGCTCCAGATCAAACAAAAACCACTCCACGGTCTATCACTACATGGTTAATTCTGGACCGGATTCACCTTGCCACCATCCGCCGTCTATGTGAGTTACCTCGTTGGCGACATGTATCTTTTGTCGCTTCGACGACCATATGTTGGAACCCATCTTCTGGAACGATTCATGTGCTGCAATTTGTCAAGGTACGATTGTACCTCTGAATTTTGCAGGAATTTTTTCAATTCTGCTCTCCTTGCTTGCATACAATCCTCATCCTTTCCCGATGGTCGCATTTCGTTCTTCTGTCCTTGGGTACATCGATGATTTTTGGGGGGTTTTACACAGAAAAACCCCGCAGATTGTGTCTACGGGGGTGAGTAACTCAGGTCAGTGTAAATGGGTACAGCACGACTCTCCTCTCCTAAACGCTTACGAAGTTAGCTGTCGGGTTTGGGATTAAGAGATTTCCCTACCAGTCATTCAGACTGGATTCACCCCCAAGATTGGTTCCCCCGTTCCCTTTCGGAATTCAGCGTGAACGATATTCAGTTTCGTAAAGTGTAGCTCGTCCATAACGAAACATCAAAGACTGACTCGTATAGAAAAAGGGAGGATATGGCCGAATATCGCCGGTAACAACCGCACATTTGGCCTGTACATGAATGACCCATACCCAATATCCGCCGGTTAGACCCTTCGATCCATGCTGATTGACAAACAAAATACAGAGTATTACGATTATTCAATTAATCCTACTAATAATCATTGATAGGTCTTGAAAGGATGATTCCCTCTGATTATGCCTTTAACTCCTATGGAATTTAAACGTAGAGCGTTGAAGTTGTACCCGAACAAAGTAGCGATCATCGACGGAGAGTTGCGGTTTACATACCGGGAGTTTTGTGAGTGTACGAACCGACTATCTCATGGATTGCAATCTTTAGGCGTTACAACAGATACCAAAATAGCGGTCCTGGCACCGAATACGCATGAGATGCTGGAGTGCTTTTATGGTGTCTGTCAGCTGGGCGCGGTGTTGGTGCCTATCAACATTCGCCTCAAGCCCGACGAGAATCGATACATTGTGAATCACAGCGACGCCGAAATCCTCATTGTTGATTCCGAATGGGGTTCCTTGGTGGAAAACATCGCCCCCTCCTTGCCCAAGATCCGTCACGTCATCCAAGTGAACAGCGGCTATGCCTCACCCTTACAGGTAATCGATTGCGAACAACTGCTCGCCGCGTCATCACCTGCGAACATTCGCATGGATCTCGATGAAAATCAGCCCATCACGATCAACTACACGAGTGGAACGACTTCCCGACCAAAAGGTGTCATCCTGACACATCGTAATACGTATATGAACGCAGCAGATTTCTTACTTCATTTGCGGGTCTCGCATGAAGATGTTTACTTACATACCTTGCCGAT
Organism: uncultured Alicyclobacillaceae bacterium; assembly: GCA_963788285.1. Lineage (GTDB taxonomy): Bacteria > Bacillota > Bacilli > Alicyclobacillales > Alicyclobacillaceae > Alicyclobacillus_A. The sequence continues at coordinate 582,745 of CAWBGB010000007.1, read as the reverse complement.
GTTTCATGTCAATTGCTGGGGTGGTGTATGGGCCGTGACAGCAGTCGGAGGCACGCACGTTTGTCTGCGCAAGATGAACCCTGCCTATGTTCTGCAATTGTTTGAACGAGAGAAAATCACGCTCGCGTGCGGGGCGCCCACCGTGCTCAACATGCTCGTTCAAGCGCCCAACCTAACGGATGTGAAGCTGGAGAAGAAACCACGTATTGCAACCGCCGGTTCGCCTCCGGCCGCCGCGATTATCGAGAAAGTACAAAAGTATTTAAACATGGAAGTTATCCACGTCTACGGCATGACCGAAGCTTCTCCGTTCATTTCCTACTGCGAGTGGCGCAAAGAGCATGAACAAATGCCCGCGGACCAACAGGCAGAAATCAAGGCCCGTCAGGGTGTGGAAATGGTCTTCAGCGGCGAAACTACCGCACTGAGCGAAGATGGGACAGAGGTCAAATGGAACGGTAGAGAAATCGGAGAAATTGTGGCCCGCGGTAACGTCGTCATGGAAGGTTATTATAAGGAGCCCGAAGAGACGGCCAAAGTCATGCGCAATGGTTGGTTTCACACCGGCGATTTAGCCGTCATACATCCAGATGGCTACATTGAAATCGTGGATCGCCTGAAGGACGTGATTATTTCGGGCGGAGAAAACGTGTCTTCCGTCGAGGTCGAAGGAGTGCTCTTAAAGCATCCCGCCGTCATCGACGCGGCCGTCGTTGCGAAACCCGATGATAAATGGGGTGAGATTCCCGTGGCCTTCGTCGTTGTCAAACCGGGAATGGAAGTGACATCGGACGAATTGAATCAATTCTGCCGGACTTACCTCGCAGGCTTCAAGGTGCCTAAATCGTACGAATTTGTCAACGAGTTGCCACGGACATCCACCGGCAAATTGCAAAAGTTTCAACTACGCGAGAAAGTATGGCAAGTCGGGAAAGACGAGTCCAATAAGCTCATTCCGTCGAATGACCGAGTACGAACAGAGCCAAAAGAGAAGAAAGACCGCGTACTCGGTTGGCTTCCCAACATACGCACGCCAAAGAGCCACCGCAACAGTATCGGTGGCCCACGCTGGTGTACCTTCGATGAGGTTTGAGTGAAGTATAACACGGCGCCAACGCGAAGTATGTCGAAATGTGCGGGGTTATCGCATGTTTCTGTATTCTTGGCTGGCCTCCCACTGTTCCGTCGCGCGCTCTTCCACTCTCCAATCCTGCCTTGGTACGTCCGCTCATTATTTCACGCTCAAACTTGACCTATCCAACAAATATGGTAAACACGAGTTTCCCAGTGGATGTCGTTGTATTAATTATCTCATCTCAACCGCGAAAACCGACATAAAATGCAACATTCTATCGAATTGTATATTAAAAATTGAAATGATAAGGTCCGAATCGCAAGAACGGGGGACTCTTTAATGGGGTGAATCACAGTTTCTGGACTGTGTAGGGAATCCTTCGCCCGAACCCGACAGCTAACCTCGTAGGACTGTGAAGGAGCGTGCCTCATTGAAAAAGAAGATCCTCATTTCTCTGTGTGCTAGTACATTTTGCGCTAGCGCTGCCGTCGTTTCTAGCCCCTTGACGGCGTTTGCAAATGTCACTTCCCCATCCATGAAGGAAAAATCCATCGTCGTCAATCAACAAACCATCTCTAAACCATACGGTTTCGTCCAAGACGACACCACGTATATGCCGATTTGGTACCTCATGAAGGCGCTCGATAAACTCAATATTCACAGCACATGGCACAACCATGCCTGGAGCATGACCACATCCCGGACGCTGGATTTGAATGGTGTTCGGTCAGGTACCGGATCGAGCTCGATTTACGTAAACGGCCACCTCGTACAAAAAGTCAACGAGGTAGTGGCGAAAGACCCTGCTTCAGGACAACCGACTACATACATGCCCGTATGGTACGTAATGAAAGTCCTGGATCGACTTCACGTCAACTCCAAGTGGAACGGAACCGTTTGGCAAATGTCTACCGAATCTCAAAGGGTATACTTCTCCGTTGAATCAAACACGCGCCCACCTGCACAACGGCCGCTCTCATCGGCTGCTTCCAACATCGGTGAACAAATTGTCAGTTACGCAGAGCAATTCATCGGTGTGCCCTATCGGTGGGGCGGCGAATCGACGAGCGGATTCGATTGTTCCGGCCTAGTCCAAACGGTCTTCGCGCATTTCAACATATCTCTGCCTCGGACGGCAGCTGAGCAGGCACAAGTTGGACATGTCATCTCGAAATCTGAATTACAGCCTGGAGATCTGGTCTTCTTTAACACCACTGGATCCGAATTCTCACACGATGGCATTTATGTCGGGGATGGCAAGTTCATCTCCGCAACCACATCGCATGGCGTTCAGATAAATGACTTGAATGACCCATATTATTGGGGACCCCGCTTCACACGCGCAACCAATCCCGGTCTATAAGACCATTTGCGCCTTTGTGCCTCACACCAAGTGGTGGCACAAAGGCGTATTTATTCCCACATCGACCGGTTCTCCATTTCCCGCCGCCACGCACGCTCCGTTTGCCACGCCGAATACAATGGATTTCTTCGAACCGCAGCGACCAGTTCCCGGCGGCCGACAAATTTCGCACCTGCATCACGGGCTCGTTGTCGGATATCTTCCGTCACCAGGTCATAGTGTGGACGCCCCGGCGTTTGATGAAGCCATTCCCGTTTCAATCCAATCTTTTCCGCAAACGCATGCAATTCTTCCAGACTGGTATCGCTGATGAGATGTATGCCGTCGGAATAAATCATCGTTCAGTCCACTTCCAATTCCGATTCTTCCTTTGCCTCCGTACTTTATCGCGTTCCCGCTCGTTCTGCAAACCATAGGAAAAGGAGCGGGACTGACGACCGCCAGGCCGCGCACCCGCTCCAACATCCTGCTTTTGCGCACCTGTCACATCAGAGCTCCTTACCACCACCAAGCCCACTTCCCCGCGGTGGCGACAAGCCCGTGTTGTGGAACCACCGACCGGCCGCACGAGGATTCCACCGTCTCTTACAGAGTGCAAGATACCTTGGTGGATACCATCCCTCGTCTGAAACACGACGTGTTGCCCGTATAAACGGCATGTAGTGCCCGCGATAAACCACACAAGTTCCCTCCTTCCGCACCCAACGTCAGTGGCATGTATCCGCTCTTACAGTGAATTCTCGGTGGGAGCTTCAGGAGTTGTACGCTGGCCCTGGGAAGTCGTCCATTTTGCGCCGTGCGTGCTGCAGTTGACCGACGTTGGCGATTTCTGGTCACTCACTGTATGTGCAAACGTTGAAGTATAATATATTTCGTAAACAGAAATAACCTGGAGTGGAATACAACATGATTACCTCGATATCCAATATAACCCATGTAAGACGACCGGTAAATCCGTGGTTGGTGTTGACCATCACCAGTCTTGGAGTCATCCTCGTCATGGTAAACCTCGGAGCGCTCAATGTGGCATTACCCTTCATTGTGATCCATTTTCACGCCACGGCCACGCTGGCAAACTGGATTCTGTTGTCGTTTATGTTGGTGAACACCGTACTCATCATTGTATTCGCGCAGTTTTCCGACTCGTACGGACGACGAAAGCTGTACCTGTTGGGCATGGTGTTGTTCACCGCAGTCAGTCTCGCCATTGGATTCGCACCGAACGTGTGGACTTTCATTCTTCTGCGCGCTGCACAAGCGGCTGGCGGAGCGCTGATTATCGCCAACAACACCGCGCTCATCACGGATGCGTTCCCGGAGCCTATCCTCGGCAAAGGACTAGGCCTCAACGTTCTCGTAAGTTCTGCAGCACAATTGGTTGGACCCGTTATCGGAGGCGTGGTGGCGTCCCGTTTTGGTTGGCAGTGGGTGTTTTGGGCGAGCGTGCCGATTGGAATTGTCGGCGTGCTCGCAGGGATGGCCGTGCTGAAGAACGTACCTTCCCGTGGCTCAGGAAAACCCATCGACGGGTGGGGCGCCGCCATTACCTTTGTTGCCCTAAGTGGGCTGATTATTGCGCTGTCGGAAGGTAGTACATTGGGATGGGGAAATTCTCTGGTCATCGGAGGCCTTGCCACCTTTGTTGTGTTGACGCCAGTTCTGATTTTGGTGGAGCAGCGCGCCAAAAGTCCAATGTTTGATTTCACGTTGTTTCGAGACCGTGCCTATGCGATGGCCAATGTTTCAACGTTCCTGAACGCTTTTGCCAGGGTATCCGTTGTCCTGTTGGCAAGCCTGTATTCGCAGTCCATTCTGCGACTGGACGCGTTTTGGGCCGGTATTGCCGTCCTTCCGGTTACGTTTGGCATGCTGGTTGCGTCTCCGATAGCCGGGGCGTTAACAAGCCGTTTCAGTGCACGCGTGCTGTCCACCTCGGGACTCGGCATCAGCGCTTTCGGCTTGGTGATACTGATGTTTTGCCTGGGGCCACATCCAATGTACGTCCCCAATGCCATCGGTATGGGATTGGTCGGTTTTGGGTCGGGCTTGTTTCTGACGCCCAACACACGCTCCATCATGACGTCTGTTCCATACAGTCGCCGTGGATTTGCTAACGGATTGCGATCCATGCTTCAAAACATGGGCCAGGTGCTCAGCACGACGATTTCACTCACGATTGTCACTGCAGTGCTGCCGCCCCGCCTGCAGGACGCTGTGTACTCGGGATCCGCTACAACTCTGAACCAGGCCGACCTCAGGCTCATCACCACCGGTTATCGATGGGCGTATATGGCACTATTGATCGCAACCTTGTTGGGGATGGCCGCGTCGTCCTTGCGTGGTTCAGCGAAGCAAGGACAACAGGAGGCCACCCCAAAGAAGGCATAATTTCTGTTGTGGCATAAGGCGGAACAACGGCTTGTAGTGGTTGAGGATGGAACTCAAGCCCGAGATCGACTGTTTACACGGATTGCGTCACGCGAAGTCGGTACCCGTTCAACGACTCTTCTATCACACCTTTATCGCGGTCTAGTGTGAAAGAAACACGAGTCTCTCCGACGGGCATGTTGGCTACCTGAATCCTGGACAGAAACGCAGGCCAAGTGGGTAACAACGTAATGGTCTTCGCGGCGACGTCGACCTTCGTCCCGAGTATCGCCTGGAACATGGCCAGTGGCGTGCCTGCCGCCCACACCTGCGGCATACAAGCGACCGGATAGCGGACAATGAAACCGAACGATGCATCATGCCCGCAAAACAGCTCCGGGAGTCGCTGGTACGGGAACTCGAGACTGGCTCTCAGCAACGCCTCCGTCAAAGTGTTCACGGCATCCCTCTGTCCATACTTCGCAAACCCGAGCAAAATCAGAGCGAGACAGCAACGTCCGCACCACGGCATCCAACCTTGTCGGCGTCGATGAGGGCCGACCACAAGCAATGCCCGGGGTCCGAGGTGACCGTTCGGATCTGTCGCTTACCCTTTTCTAGCGCAATGGCGAAGTAGTCTTTGTCCGCCATCCAGAATCGGAGTCCTCCCTTCCCAAGAAGTATTGTTGAACCAGTGTAAGTAACAAGATAATGATGAACAGAATAAACACCATCCCGACGCGTACCCCATCTGCATCGTGCGAAAGCCTTGCTCAAACAAATCGAATACGACAGTCATCGTAAATTGTTGCGGCAAGGCGCTGTTGCCTGAGATGACGTAAACGATCTAAAATACCTGGAATGTCCCGATCATACCGACAACCGTGATGAGAAATGCCGTCCGGCGCAGCACCGGGATCGTGATATTTCTAAACATACGTCAACCCGCCGCACCGTCGATGGCGGCCGCTTCGTAGAGTTCTGTCGGAATGTCCTGAAGAGCAGCCAGGTAATCATAAATTGACCTGCTGTCGACCAAATCGCCACCACCATGATGGCCGGTAAAGAGAAGAACGGACTGTTGAAATAATCGGTCCCTGCACGTGAAACAGCGCGTAGATGAAACGGCATCGAATAAGTCTGGCCGAGATTGAAAGGCATCCTGGAGAACAAAGATACACCGCGACAAGACGTAAATAAGGATCTCAAAAAGGTGATTCACGCCAAAAACTATTACACGTTGCTACAAGGGTTTGTGAACTGATTGAAAGCAGAAACGCTCCCAAACTAAAGACTGCTTTACCGTTACGCGCCCGTCTTCAAGTTCCAGCCATTCTCGCCGAGGCAAACCTCGGAATCCTTCCGTATAATGAAGAGACATGAATACACGGAAAACTATCCCTTACGCGTTTCTCGGCCTACTGGCTGTTTGCGTGGTCGTGCTCGTACCCGCTTCACAGGATGGACTCGACAGGTTCTTCACTGTCGCATCGCGGCAGGAACTGCAAGCCTACACGCACAAACTCGGCGCATGGGCCCCTTGCCTCATGATTCTTCTTATGACGTTGCACTGTGTGACCTTTCTTCCCTCCGAAATCCTGATGGCCGCCAACCTCATCCTATTCGGGTCGGTAATCGGTACATTCTACACCTGGTTGGGAGGCATGCTCGGCGCCTATCTGGCCTTCTTCTTAGCGCGTCGCTTTGGCAGGCCATTGGTGCAACGATTTGTGCCTGCGCGCGCATTGTCGCGTTTTGACGCATTCGTGGAGCAACGCGGGGCACTTGGGCTGTTGTTGCTGCGATTGATTCCCTTTGTCTCGTTCAATGCCCTGAACTACGGTTCTGGCCTCACGAGAATTTCCATCTGGAATTTCACATGGACGACCGCCATCGGCATTCTCCCTTTCGAAGTGATGTTTGCCTTGGTGTACCACAGTGTTTCCAGCCACACGACCGCGCTTGTGGCGCTGTCGGCCATTGCAGTCATGGTGTCGCTGGCCGCATTCGCCGCGTCACTGTACAAGCGTCTGCGGCGTACACGTTGAACCACCGTCTCAATGGACGTTGCTTCTCGAATCACGGCGCCATATGATAAGTGGGTGTTTACACGGACATGGAGGCGACTGAATGGGAACATTACAGCAAGAAATACAGATGGAAACGAACAAGCGCCGAACGTTCGCTATCATTTCTCATCCGGATGCCGGGAAAACCACGCTCACCGAAAAGCTCCTGCTGTTTGGCGGAGCCATCCGCGAAGCCGGGACCGTCAAAGGCAGAAAAGCGAGGCGCCACGCGACCTCCGACTGGATGGAAATCGAAAAGAAGCGCGGAATTTCGGTCACATCGACCGTTTTGCAGTTTCATTATCAAGGCTACCACATCAATATCCTGGACACGCCAGGCCACGAGGACTTCAGCGATGACACCTATCGCACGCTCACAGCGGCCGACAGCGCCGTCATGCTGATTGACGCCGCCAAAGGCGTGGAACCGCAAACCATCAAGCTCTTTGAGGTCTGCCGAATGCGCGGTATTCCTATCTTTACGTTCATCAACAAGTTGGACCGTCAAGGAAAGGATCCGTTGGCGTTGCTAGAAGAAATCGAGGCCGTCCTCGGCATCCGTTCCTGCCCGATGAATTGGCCCATCGGCATGGGTGCAGACTTCCAAGGCATCTACAACCGCGGCGACAATTGTCTAGAGCAGTACAGTGGCCGTGCGACCGAATCGACAAAAGTGTACGTGACCAACGTTGAAGATGGGCGTCTGCGCGACATCCTCGGCTCTGCCGCTCACGACAAGCTGATAGAAGACGTGGCTTTGCTCGATATTGCGGGGGATCCGTTCGATGCAGAATTGGTGGCACACGGCAGGCTCACGCCCGTGTTCTTTGGCAGTGCTATCTCAAACTTCGGTGTTGAAACCTTTCTCAACCAATTCATCAACATCGCTCCGCCTCCTGGCCCCCGGCGGACAGAAGACGGAGACCTACATGACACGACTTCACCCTTTTCGGGATTTGTCTTTAAAATCCAGGCCAACATGAATCCCGCCCACCGGGACAGAGTTGCCTTTCTCCGCATCTGCTCCGGAAAGTTTGAACGGGGAATGACCGTGCGCCACGTGCGAACCGGAAAGAACATCAACCTGTCGCAGCCACAACAGTTCTTCGCCCAGGACAGAATCATGACCGAAGTCGCATATCCCGGCGACATCATTGGCATATTTGATCCAGGTATTTTCCAAATTGGAGACACGCTGTGCCTGGAAGGTGCGTTTCAGTTCGAGAAACTTCCCCAGTTTTCACCCGAGCATTTCGCACGGGTGTCCGTGAAAGACACCCTCAAGTACAAGCAATTTCACAAGGGACTGCAACAACTCGCCGAAGAAGGCGCGGTCCAAGTGTTCCGGATGGTCAATCGAACCGAAGATATGATCCTCGGCGTGGTCGGCCCACTGCAACTAGACGTGTTTGAATATCGCTTAAAGGCGGAATACGGCGCCGAAATTCGCATCTCACACTTACCCTATCGATTTGCTCGGTGGCTCAAGGCCGACAACCCGGAGACGCTCAACTATGATCACGCCTCCTGCCTGATGGTCCGAGACCACCATGACCGACTCGTGATGTTGTTCCCGGACGAATTTTCGCTGCGCTGGGTGACGGATAAAAACCCTGGGGTGTCACTGTACCCCACGTCGTACGGCCTCTAGAGCAATCCCAGTTTCTGCGTAATTGGGACATTTGCGGGGAACCCTGATGGGAAACGATAGCAGGAAGGGGCGTCCGCATGTGCGTTATGACTGTATCGTGATGGGCGGAGGGATTGCGGGACTTCAGGCGGCCATCCAGTTGGGTCGCTATCGCCATCGAGTGCTCGTCATTGACTCAAATAGCGGGCGTTCGTCTTTGTGCCGAAGCTATCATAATCTCTTGGGGTGGCCAAACGGAATCAGCGGACAGGCACTGCGGGACATAGGTAGACGACAAGCAGAGACACTCGGCGTGGAGTTTGTCGCAGATACGGTGGATGAGGCGAACAGCGACGACGACAACTTTCGACTGGCTTGTCGAAGCGGCAGTCACTACGAATGCAAGCGACTCCTCATTTCGACGGGAATTTCCGACAACATCCCGATTCTGCCGCAAGTACACGAGTGCCTGGGCGTCACGGTGTACGTGTGCCCAGATTGTGATGGGTACGAAATTACCAACAAGCGTACACTGGTCCTTGGAGCTGGCAACGTCGGAGCAAACATGGCTCTCACGTTGACGTACTGGTCGCGCGATTTGGTCTACATTAATCATCAACAGACCCCCGTGGATGCGCCAATCTTGGACCAACTTCGCAAGGAATCCATTGAATACCTCGCCAAACCGATTGTGGAAGTCATTACCGAAGGGGCCAACATCCACGGAGTGGTCCTGCAAGACGGAGCGCGAATCATGGCCGAGCGGGGATTCATCGCCTTCGGCGGAAACGTTGTACACTCTGCCCTCGCAAAGCAACTCGGCGTAGAGCTGTTGGAAAACAAACACATCCTCGTCGACCCTCGCACGAAAATGACCAACGTCCCCTTCGTGTGGGCAGCCGGCGACGTCGTAGCCCACTCGGAACAGGTCACCATCGCCATGGGCGAAGGTTCACAAGCAGCCATTTGGATTCACAAGAGCCTCGTTGCCGAATGATCACATCGATGACGCCGTTAGCAACTCTCTTTCACCGTGCCCTCTGCAACGCCAAGCAACGTGCTGATTTATGGAAGGAATCTTCCGGTGCCAATCTATATATGGGTGCGATGTTGATACCCATTGTGCCATTTTCCCTATTGACACAACTGTACACATGCGGTAAAGTTTTACTCAAACTTCATATCACGATGGCTGAGATGGAGAGAGTACGGATTTGTTTCAGCGCAGAGAGTCGGTGGATGGTGCAAACCGACCTGAAGCAGATGCCGGAAGTTCACTCCTGAGCTGCCAGGTGAACGCCCTTGAGGTCACTAGCCTGCGCCGGAAACCATTCGATGTTTTCGTTATCTCAATGAAGTGAAGGCACATGCCTTCATGTAGGGTGGTACCGCGAGTTCAATCTCGTCCCTTGTGGGACGAGATTTTTTGTTATCCCAACGATTTGCAAAAGAGCAATGGAAACTGTTTAGCGCCACTCATGTCACTTGCGTTCGAAAAACAACGAATATACAAAAAGCCTCGATGGAGAGAGTAGACGCCGTATTCAGTGCAGAGAGCCGGTGAATGGTGCGAACCGGACTGAAAAAGCGTCGAAGTTCACTCCGGAGCTGTCAGGTGAACGCCTCTGGGTTAGTAGTCTGCACCGGAAGCATCCCAGTGTTTCCGTTATCCCAACGAAGTGAAAGGCATTGACGCCTTGCAGTAGGGTGGTACCACGACAACCTCGTCCCTATCTGGACGAGGTTTTATGATTCCTACCAACCCTCTCAGTGCAAGAGGCGTCAGCCGACAAATAGGGTGGTACCGCGAGAAGATCTCGTCCCTAACCGGACGAGATTTTTTTGTTTATAACCAGTCAAACCAAAGGAGGAGATTGTCGTGACCACACGTCCAGTCCAGTGTGCTTACAAGTTGGCCAGTCGAATGTTTCATCCAGAGTCCACAGTGGTACAGGTAGGCCGCCTTGCTATCGGCGACTTCACCCCCATCGTCATCGCCGGCCCGTGTTCTGTGGAAAGTCGTGATCAGATCCTGGACATCGCTCAAAAGGTCCAGAAACTCGGCGCACATATGCTGCGCGGAGGCGCGTTTAAACCACGGAGCTCCCCCTACTCCTTTCAGGGGCTTGGAGAAATTGGACTGCAATTTCTGTCCGAGGCAGGACAGGTGACAGGTCTCCCTGTCGTCTCAGAAGTCATGGACATTGAAAACCTATCCATGATATGCGAATACGTGGACGTCCTGCAAATCGGTGCAAGAAATATGCAAAACTACCCGCTGCTCAAAGCCGTCGGGAAGACGACCAAACCGGTCATCCTGAAGCGAGGACTGGCCGCCACCATTGAAGAATGGCTGTTGTCTGCTGAATACATTCTCAACGAAGGAAATCCCAACGTCGTGTTATGTGAACGGGGAATCCGCACATTCGAAACATATACCCGCAACACATTAGACCTGAACGCTGTGCCAGTGGTGAAGGAGCTCAGCCACCTCCCCATCATTGTAGATCCCAGTCACGGAACCGGCGTGGCGCGGTACGTTTCGGCGATGAGTCTGGCTACGGTGGCTGCAGGCGCTGATGGACTCATGCTGGAAGTGCATACTTCCCCCGAAACCGCCCTTTCGGACGGTCAGCAAAGCCTGACGCCAGACGAGTTTGGGCACCTGATGAGACGAATGGAAACCCTCGTGTCTTGGGCCGACGCGAATGTCAAAGAGGTACCAGTTCATGGATGACGGTCGCACGCTGTTGGATGTATACCGGCAACAGATTGATGCGTTAGACCATGAGTTGCTCGAGTGCCTGCACCGCCGCTTCCAGCTGACTACGAAAGTAGCGGCGGTCAAGCGCAAAATAAAAGCTCCGGTGTACCAACCAAACAGGGCAGCTGTCGTAGAACAACACTACCTTCAGTTGGGAGAATCCTACGGGCTAAGCAGAGAGTTTGTGGTTCGATTGTGTCAAATGATTCACGCGGAATCCTGTCGGTTGCAAGCCGAAGCCGGATTGGCACGGTCTTCACACGCGGAAGACATATCAAAGCTTGAGGCTAAGTTGGATGGATTCAATGCGTCCCAAGATAGGTAATAGAGGGCTGTGTGTGTCATATCGGCAAAGAAGACCGCCTACAAAGGCGATCTTCTTCTTTGTTTCAATCTTCTTTGTGTCAATATTCGTCTTCGCTGTACTCGGAACGCATGGGACTGGTGTACCACCCCACACTCATGTCCGGAATCTCGCGCTTTGCCTTTCGAGCAGACGTTTCTTCCGGCAAAGCCTCGACCATCTGCAATTTCACAATGTCGTCTTCAGATAATATCGTTTCTCCACAGTGCCTGTCGGGTTTCACAGCCAACACTCCTCTCCCACTTCGAATGCGCGTGTCAGAAGTGTATCCCGAGGTGGGTTCGGTTATCAGCGATTTGCAAAATCGCACCGTACAATGAGTCTTAGAGGAGGTCGATTTCCACAGGTCACACCACATTTCCCGTCTCCCGTTGGCCATCGCGTACCTCGGTACAGTAACTCGTGATGTAGTGATAGTCCGGGTTGAGAATCTTGACCATCCCCGCTTCCCAAGTCTTCACAACGGGTCGATACGGTACCTGTAGCATGGATTTTGTGACGGCTGCCCCCGAAGGGACTGGTAACGCACAGTTCTGTGCATCCGCAACTCTCTCTTTATTTACCATATGGTGTAGCAAGGTGGAAACCGCTTGCGTGTCTCTAGCGAGAAAGCTGATCATTCTGTCCGGCTGTTCCAGTACATACCGAACCTAGCCGGCAATCTGGTCGTCGATGGAGACCACCGATGCCTTGACACGCGTACCATTGGCTATCCAATCGACCACAGAGCCCCCAGGTTCAATGGCAAGATCTACGTCGGCAAATCACAACTCCCACATGGAGCGCAATGCAACCAAGTCGGACTGCTCTTGGCGTCTCTCTTCCGCCGAGGTTGCGACGCCCGGATTGTCCGACACAGTAATCTGTTCACAATAAGTTCCGTACATGTTTGTCATATACCCAAACTTCGGATAGTAGGAAGGATGTCCAATTACCATGGAACACTGGTAACCGAGCTCCGTAGCCCGGAGATGCCCTTCGCAGTTCAACTGTTGTCCGATTCCAGACTTCTGATGGTAAGGGTGGACGGCGATGGGGGACAGAAGGACCATTCAACAGCAGCCCACCAACGTGTAATTGCAAATGATTGAACAGCACGTGCCCAATGATGGTGCCTTCATGTACAGCCACCAGTGAAAGATCCGAACGATACGCCTTTCGCTGTCTCAAGGCATCCACCAAAGACCCACGCAAACTGAACGCAAAAGACGGCCGACAAACCCAAATTGTCTCCCATAACGTTCTTTGACAGATGAAACCTGCCCGTCTGCCCATCCTACACAAGTTTCGAGAGTGAGCATATAGATGGAACCGATCCCACAACAATCACTTATCATTCGTCAGTCCCGCAATGCAGCCAGTTCACGTTCAATGGCCGCGCGAATCAACGTGAGGCATTCCTCCACAGTGTTCGCATAGATTCGTTGTCCATTAACCAGTGCGTATGGCCTGACTCTGCACAGCCCACAAAAGCTGAGACACTCGCTCCGCAACACGGCCACCTCGGGATACTCTGCCTCAAGCTGTTCCAAATCGATACGACTTAATAGATTGCCATCGCACACTTCTACGACGATAATCCCGATGGTGATCACCTCTCGATGCCTGAAAACACCACGTTGAATAAAAACACACGAATCATCCCGTGCAGTTCTACATTCACACGAAACCCTGTGAAACAAATACCACAATATCATTGTACCCCTATTCTCGCGTGACTCGGCCATACCTGTTCATAAGGGATATTTTAGTTAATGAGCCAATCGATTGCTGTCTACTTTCCTAGTCAAGCGACTCTTCTGTGGTACGGATGGGATTTCACTACAATAGACGATGGAGGATGAAGACGAGTAACATGAAAGAGAACAATCTAACCCAGAAGGATGTCATGACCATGTGGAATGATCTATTTCAGACCGACCTGCCTGACCATATACAAAACGCACTGGAGGCGGCGAAATCCATCCGATCCGCGCTCTCTCCAGAAGACCTTGCACTGCTTGGACGACCGGGTTACACACCGCCCAATCCGTCCGTGTTGTACGACGCCGTCGTAGCGTTTGCATTAGGGAAGAACATACTTCTGAAAGGACCCACAGGCTGCGGCAAAACCAGACTTGCCGAGACGTTGTCCTGGCTGTTTGCACAACCCATGCACAGTATCAACTGTTCTACAGACCTTGACATTGAAGCACTGCTCGGCTTCAAGACACTGACTCACGACGGCTCCAAGCAATCCATCGAATTTATTCCAGGCCCAGTGGTCAAGGCCATGACCTCAGGGCACGTTCTATACATCGACGAAGTGAACATGGCGAAGCCGGAAACCCTACCTGTGCTCAACGGGGTCCTCGACTACCGCCGAAGCGTTGCCAACCCGTTTACTGGGGAGGTCGTGCGCGCTGACGAATCCTTCCGCGTTATCGCGGCCATCAACGTCGGTTACATCGGAACAGTTCCGCTCAACGAAGCGCTGAAGAACCGATTTGTAGTGATTGAAGTGCCGTATCTGCAAGGGGATAATCTGAAACAGTTGCTGCGACAAGCCAGCAGCCTAAAGGACGAGAAACTCCTTGACGGTTTTGTGCAGCTGTCTGCGGACTTAGTGAAGCAGGTGGAACTCGGGCAACTCCCCGATGAGGCAGCCTCGATTCGAGCGTTGATTGACGCTGCCGATCTCTCCGTCTATATGCCGCCGCGTCGCGCCATCCAGCGAGCCATTACGACGAAGTTGGACGACGAGAGAGAACAGCTGGCGGTCGAGAACATCGCGGAGACGCTGTTTGCTTAATGTCCGCCAGGATGATGCATGTACTACCCAGGTCAAGCATGTAGGTAGGATGATGGTCATGAAGTTTTTCGATGTTCCGGATGAAAGCGAGCGGATCCCGGCCAAAGTGCACATGCAACTTCTGGATCTCGCCAGAGTTCTCACACGCAATCCAGAACTACAACTCGAATTTGGACTACACGCGTTGTACGACGAAAGTCGAAATCGATTGACGGTGAGCACGTTCTGGGAGCGCTTTGGTGAACAGCAACGCCTCGTTGGCATGAAGAGTGACGTGTATCTGCGCGCCATCGGCAACGCCTGGTTTTCCAGTGCCGATGAGACTCGCCGGTATCTAAACGCCAGATATCCGCTGCCAAGCTTGGCCAACCAGCTGTTTGCACTGTGTGAAGACATTCGATTGGAGCGGATCTGCCGCAAGATCCGCCCGGGGACAGCTCGTGCTTTTGCCGTGCGGCATCATTTATATCGAAAATTTGCAGCGCAACAACAAGCCATCCGCACGCGCCAAGGGCACCTTGCAGATGTACTGGTGCTTCATCTGTATCAGCAATTGGTGGCCACGTTAGAAAAGGAGCCACCGGAGGCGAACTTGCCGCCCGAACTGGATTGGGCCAGAATGCACGTCGACGCTCTGGTGACAGACATAACAAGAGCCCATGCCACCGCTGACATTGCTGCCGCATGCCAGCATTTTCTGACGAGAGTGTCTCCAATGCTGCAGGAAGACGTGAAAGCCACGTATTTCCTCACTCACCAGCACAACGCCGCGGACGACTCCATTGATGACGCCGAAACCTTCGCGGACATCGTGCGTACAAACAAGCTCGACAACGACATCTCAGAAACGACGGCACCAACAGATGAGGTCAACCGCATCGACGAGCAGATTGAGATGTGGCACCGCGAGACAGAAGATGAAGCAGGCAATCGATTACAGATGAACCTAGAACGCGGAACTCCTTCCAACCAACGAGCTGACACTTGGAAAGAAGGAGACGACCAGGTCGCCACGTTGTCGGATATCGTACAAGGCGCCTCACAATCTGCGGCACAACACGACGTTGCGGAGGATGCAATACCCTCCGTGCGAAGAAGCGGCTCCATCCGTTCAGACAAAAACCGCCAGGTGCCGAAGACGTCTGTCCAGCACCGATTCCTCCCCCGCCTACAACCGTCGAAAACGGATTTCACGGCGTACGCAGACATGGTGGATGTGGTGGCTCCATTGACATTGCGACTCAAACATATTCTCGAAGCAAAGTTGCAACCGAAACAAACTGGGCGGCGCGAATGGTTGTTAGCGGGGCGTCTCAGCACGAAACTGGTACGCGCCGTGATAGACCCGACACCGCGTATGTTTCGGAAGAAGCAGAGCCCGACCCATGAATGGGATGCCGCGTTCGTGCTGCTGGTCGACTGCTCAGGGTCCATGTTCGACCGAATGGAAGAAACTCGGCTCGGTGTGACCTTGTTTCACGAAACGTTGAAAGCGCTGCGGGTGGTCCACTCTGTCGTCGGTTTCTGGGAAGACACAGCAGGCGTCCGATCCGATGCATCGCTCACACTGTTCCAACCTGTTATCGATTTCGAAGAGTGTCTCAAGCAATCTGTGGGACCAACCATATGCCAATTGGAGTCCCATCTCGACAACCGGGATGGATACGCCATTCGCATCATGGCACAGCAACTCGTGAGGCGCCCTGAGCGGAGGAAGTTTCTCATTGTGTTTTCGGACGGCGAACCGGCCGCGTTGAACTACGAAAACACCGGGGTTTACGATACGCACCAAGCCGTGTTAGAAGCCCGGCGGCAAGGGATCCAGGTGGTCAACCTGTTCTTGACCGGAGGACACGGGACAGCGAGTGCTAAGAAGGCCATTGGAGACATCTACGGTCCCGGTGCCGTGACCGTGACCAACGTAGAGCAAGTGGCAGATGCGTTTGCACCCGTGCTGCGCAGATTGCTCTCCAGCGTGGTGTAAAGTGGTGCGAGGCGTTATGGCCCCGACACCGTTCCCGTCCGCACTTCACCACTTTTCCCGCGCTACCGCGTATTCCGCGCTGGTCTATCCTTGATGTGGCACCCACCCTGTGAGAATTGCACCGCCCGTCACTTGATTTGCCGCGACAAGGTCGCCCCCATGCGCCCTGAGAATGCGCCTGGCAATGGTGAGCCCCAGCCCTGCGCCACCGGTCTCTCGATTTCGGGAAGACTCGCCACGATAGAGGGGTTGGAAAACGTGAGCCAAGTCGTCCGGTGCTATCCCCGGGCCCGTGTCCGCGACCGAGAACGTCACCCGACCGGATTCTGTTCTCCAACGGATGGAAATCTCGCCTCCGGTCGGCGTGTGCCTCAGTGCGTTATCGAGAAGATTGTCCACCGCACGTTCCAGGAGGTGTTTGTCTGCCGCAATCACACACCTCTTCTGGGCGCCGTGGAGTCTAAGAGAAACACTTTTTTCCTGTGCGCGTGGCCGCAGACTTTCCACTGCTCCTTGCAGTAATTGCACGAGGTCTGCTGTCTCAAGGCGGAGTGTTTGTTCCATGTATTCCAATTTGGTGTACGCGAATAGATCAGAGACAAGCCGGTCCAGTTGGTCCGACTTCTGTCGACAGACTGCAATGTACTTGGATATCTTCTCTGGTGAGGCGGCAATCCCTTGCTCCAGTCCGTCTAGGTATCCACGCAGGGCAAACAGCGGTGTGCGCAGATCATGGGCGATGGCGCCGATGAAAAAGCGCCGCTCCTCCTCCAGTCTTGCTTGACGCTCAATCGATTCTCGAATCCCCTGCCCCATCGCGTGGAACGCTGTACGAACTTCGTCAATCTCGGTGACGCGCGTACTGGGAAGCTCAAAATCGAGGTCACCGCCCGCAATCTGTCTCGCCGCCTTACTCATCGCTTCGAGCGGTCTGACCACATACCTCCGCATCTGAAGTCCGACGAAAAAGATGGCAAATACCACGGCGGCGATGGCAGCCACCGAAGCCAACGCATCATGCTGCATATGGGTGAACAGACTGACCGTTCCCAATGGCCGGCCGCCTTCCATCACGACCACCTGCTTGGCGGGCTGCATCCAGTGTCCAATGTGTCTCGTGCTGAATATTTCTGTCCCGTCCGGTGATTGAATGACGGCGTCTACACCCAATTGACTCAGTTCACGTCGAATGGTGCTTTGCCACTGTGCGTCGTACCACGATTCCGCAGATCCCGCGATATCACGCATGGCGGTATTCAATGCTGCGGCGTACTGCTGGCTTTGCTCTTGTTCCGACTGGTGGAGCAATCTCTGCTCAAGCGCGTGTACTGTGAAGTACGACATCCAGGGCAATACGACAATGGACATCATACCGATGGCCATCCACTTGCGGACTCTGAGTGTCTTCATCTCCTTGTACCCTCGAAACGATATCCGACGCCCCATACATTCACAATCCATTCGGGGTGATTCGGGTCTGGCTCAATTTTCTCCCGAATGCGGCCAATGTGGACGCGGACGGTGTGCTTGTCGCCAACATTGCCCCAGAATCGCGCCAGTAGCTGTTCATACGTGAACACCTGGCGGGGATGTTCACACAGCAGGGCGAGGATCTCGTATTCCTTTGGAGTCAAGGAGATCTGCTTGCCGTCAATCCGCACCTCATGTGCCCCAACATCCAACACCAACCGTCCAAAATCCAGGATGGTGTCGCGAGTTGTTCTTTGCACGCCATACCGTCGCAACACGGCCTTCACCCGTGCCACAATTTCGGCTGGTGAAGCGGTCTTGACGATGTAATCGTCCGCGCCTAAGCCAAGCCCGCGTATCTTATCCACATCGTCTCCGCGCGCACTGAGAAACAGAATCGGTACGTCACTTGTGGATCGGATGTGTCGACAAAGTTCAAACCCACTCTGTCCAGGCATCATGATGTCCAACAGCACACAATCCACTGTACTCTGTTCCAGTAGCACCTGGGCTTCACCGGCATTCAGCGCTCCTTCTACACGAAACCCTTCGTTCTCCAGAAAATCTCGCATCAAGTCGACGATGGCTTCGTCATCATCTACCACAAGAACGGTTGCTGCAGACTCCATGCTTCCTCCATTCGCGAACGAATGCCATTGGCTTCGCCCGCCTGTCACTGCTCATTTACCAGTGAGTGTACCACGCCCGCCAACACCAATGACCTCCCCAGAGGACACCTGTGATAGCTCTGTGCCACGTTGTTGATCATTTCGTGACGATTTGTTTCACGAATTCGTGAGGTGACTCCGATATGCTCTTCTTGTGGTTGTTTCGCGGCCGAATGCGGGCCACGGACAGACGTGTGACATGGAAAGCCATATCCAGAGGAGTGTTGCATATGTGGTGGCATCATGGATTTTGGTTCTGCCCAATTGGCATGTTGTTGGTGGCGTTGCTGGTATGGTTCCTCATATTCAGGTTTGTTGTATTTCGGCGCTATGGACGTTGTTGCCATGAGGCACAAAACTGCCGTGAAGCCGAAGCGATTCTCAAGCGTCGCCTGGCAAACAGCGAAATTGACGAATCCGAGTACCAGAGGATCATGGAGCTGCTGAAAAAATGAGTCGACAGTGAAGCGTCTGTCGAGGATGAGGGGCCGTAAGTACGTCGCAGTCTCCCTCCTCCCGACGCTTCGCTTTACTGTCTGAGCACATCGGCGTATCGCTCATAGACCTTGTTTGACCCAGTCAATCACTCAAGTGGTACGGAACCGTTGTGATGACAACTTCCTTGTGTCGTATCATCCACGCACGGATGAGAAGAGCAGTCTGGTTATGTAAGATGTACTGCCACCATCTTCTGGGAACAAATTGGGCTATCAACAAGTGAATATGATCCGGCTTGTGCCCTTCCGCGGTTTCAAGCATCTTTACGAACCGCGACAGCGGTGAAAGCAAGGATCGGTACTCGTTTTTGATGGTCACAAGTCGGCAAGGTTCTCCCCACTCAGCCCATTTTGCCTTCATCTTTTCAATCGACTCGTCGTCAAATCCCACATACAGTGCAATCACATCTGTTCCTAAGCTCTTTGCAAATTCGACGGTATTTAACACAACTCGATGGATGCCGGAAACCAATACCACGGAAATCACGCGATGCGAAGACGGGCGCATCGTTTTCAGGTCGATTCTGAGTTCCTCTGCCACGTGGTCGTAATGCCGTCGAATCGACAATGCGGCGAAGACCAGGAGTGGAAGCACAATCAACACAACCCACGCCCCATCCGCGAACTTCGTGATGGCAAAAATGGCCGCAACCATCGCCGTGATCACGGCACCAAAGATGTTGATGCCAGCTTTGGCTTTCCAGTGCGCGTCTTTGACCCGAAACCAGCGACGTGCTAAACCAATCTGCGCCACTGTAAATGCGACGAAGACACCGATGGCATACAAAGGTATCAAGGCATTGGTCTGCGCGTTGAACGCTTCAATGAGCAGGGCCGACAACGCCGCAAGGACAATCATGCCGTTAGAATATCCGAGTCGGTCGCCTCGGATGTTCAGCGAGCGAGGCAGGAATCTGTCGGTGGCAACCAGCGCCGCCAACTGTGGAAATCCCGTAAATGTTGAATTGGCCGCCATAATCAACACACTAAATGTGGACCAAATGATGATTTGGTAAATGACACCATGGCCGAAGTATAGTCCGGCCAGTTGCGAAAGCATGGTGTTGTGCGGATCGACCGATACACCTTTGACATACAGGTGGTACGCAAATCCCAATAGCGTTCCGCCTGTGATGAGGCCAAGCCCAATGTAGGCCTTAATGGCCCCTCGTTCCCCTTCACGGAACACCGGGACGGCATTCGAGATGGTTTCAATCCCCGTCAGAGCGGAACAAGCCGAACTGAATGCTTTCAGTATCAATAAGGTGGAAATACCATGGGGAACTGTCCCGAACGGTGGAGTCGTACTCTGGAAAAATCCGTGCCGCATTTCATCGACAAATCCCGTTATGATGAGCGTCACCATACTGAGCATGAAGACAAACGTGGGCCATGCAAAAATCGTCGCCGATTCGCTGACGCCGCGCAGGTTCACAATGAGGATGATCAACACGCACAAAATGGATAGTGTCGTGGCATATGGGGCCAGGACAGGATATGCGGACGCCATCGCCTGAATGCCAGCAGATACAGACACGGCAACCGTCAACACATAATCCACCAGCAACGAGCTGGCTGCGAGAAGCGAGACCCAGGGTTTCTTAAAGTTGTCCTTCGCGATGGCGTACGCTCCACCACCGTTTGGATATGCCAGTACACCCATGATGTACGAAACAATTAACATGAACAACAGACAGACGGTTGCGGCAGTAATGGGCAGTACGAACCACTTCACTGCATTCCCCAAGTGAGCCAGTTCCGTAATCCCAGCCTCTGGGCCATACGCGACTGATGAGTATAGGTCAGCCGATAAAATCGGCAGTGCAATGAACCAGACCAGCTTATTGTGTGCCGCATTCAACTCCCTGGTTCGCATCGGACGACCTATCAAGAATCGCTTGACGCTCCCAAAGTTGACAGCAGCATATAAAACTGCGATACTCGCCGCGAAAATCAATACAGGATGGATCCAAGGCCATGCCTTGACCATAGCGTAGTCCTCCATTCAATCAATCGTCGCGTAATCGCTGGGCACACCGCGTCAACTTCCAATGCCGGGTGCCCATTCTGATGGATGGCAATCTACACGTATATCGTAGTATTTACGCAATGTGGGGTATTCGAAACCAGTTCGACCACGGTCTGAAGATTCTTCAGTGTGACAGCGGTTTCGTGTCTATTCAAAGAGATGTGTAGTACATCCCCGTCAGTTCCAGACTCTCATTTCGCAGTATTGCTTTCACCAGTCCATCTCCCCGCGTCATTGTCCAAAGTACACGAAAAAATGGGCCACCCAGAGGGTCACCCTGCCCTCTCCTGCTTCCATTGCCTACGGGGTTAGCTGACGGGTTCGGGCCGCAGAAGAGATGGCCCTACCAGATCCATTGGATTCACCCCAAAACGACGTGGGTCCCCCGCTCCCTCCGCTGAGGGATTCGGCATGTTGGATTCAATGGAGCCATTTTAACCGCTCAAGCCTAAAACTCAACTTACAATGCAGTCGATTTGAGACCGTGAGTCCCGTATTCCCCTAAATAGCACGTTCAACCTGCGTGTAGCGCTTGATACAGTGAGTTGCGAAGCCCCCGAACATATCAAAACCCTCCTTGCACGGAGCTGGCACTGCCCATCGCTCCGCACAAAAAGGGTTGTATAAGGTGGTTTTATATCACGACTTAAAGTGTATTTACATCGTTCGAAGACTTGTGTTTATCGTCATGGCGCTCAATCGCCAGTTCAATCAATTTGTCAATCAGTTGAGAGTAGCTGAGGCCTGTCGCTTCCCAGAGCTTCGGATACATGCTGTATCGAGTAAAACCGGGCATCGTGTTGATTTCATTCACGAGCACGCGGTCCGTTTCTTTTTCGACGAAGAAGTCAATCCGCGCCAACCCACTGCAGTCGACAGCCTGGAACGCTTCTACAGCAAGTCTGCGGATCTCGTCCGTCACGTCCGGTGACAAATTTGCAGGAATCACCAGTTCCGACTCGCCGTTCACATATTTTGCGTTGTAGTCGTAAAACTCATTGGACGGGATGATTTCGCCGGGCACAGAAGCCTGCGGATGGTCGTTGCCAAGGACGGCGACCTCGACTTCGCGGACTTCAAGTCCTTGTTCTACGATGATCTTCCGGTCGTACTTCGCCGCCAGACTCAACGCATCCTGCAAGTCATCGCGACTTTTGACCTTGGAAATCCCGACGCTTGATCCCATGTTTGCTGGTTTGACGAAGCAAGGATAGCCAAGTTTTGATTCGATGTCGTCAATGACGGACTCTGGTGAGGACTCCCAGAATTTTCGCGTGTAAAATGTATATTTCACCTGCGGTAGCCCAGCTGCAGCAAACAGCTTTTTCATGAAGACCTTATCCATACCTACTGCGGAAGCGAGCACTCCGGCGCCCACGTAAGGTACATCGAGCACTTCGAGCATACCCTGAATCGTACCGTCTTCTCCATTCGGACCGTGCAGAACAGGAATCACCACGTCAATCGTCTCTGTCAAGTTTGGAACGGCCGCTGCACTCTGTAAAGCGGACTCCACAGACGCATCGGAAACAGGGACCAACGCGTCGGTCTCGACAGGTGCACCGAGCGAGACTTGAGCTTCAGCTTCGAGTGTGCGAAAAGCGTGCGCTCCAACGACCCACTTGCCCGTCCGACTGATGCCAATCGGGACAGCTACGTATTTCTCCGGATTCAGTGATTGTATGATAGATTTCCCAGACTGCACGGAGACTTCGTGCTCACCCGACTTGCCGCCAAAAATCACACCGACTCGAATGCGCTTGTTCACATCGTCAACTCCTTCTCAAATTACATTATAGCTTATGCCTAGAAGGTAGGCGGTGTCATCCCTCCAGATTTAACATTCGACGTTGGATTCGCGAAAAACTGTGCTTCTTAATGCATGTTCCCCTTGTTCCCGCGTGCGAGCAATTCGATTTGCGTGTAAGATGAATCGTGGATCACACAGCTTTGATAAACCGATTGGGGTGTTCTCGAATGCTTCCGCTCACAACTGGACGAATCCGTGACATCGTGCAAGGCACGCTCTCACACGGAAGTCCTCAGCATACAGTAACCGGAGTCGCCATCGACAGCCGAAAGGTCAGACCTGGCGATGTGTTTGTAGCATTCGTAGGAGAAAAGGTAGATGGACACGTTCACGTTGACGACGCGTTTCGACGCGGTGCCACGGCGGCTATCGTAACAAGGGACGTTGAGACAAACAGCCCGGACGGCGCCGTGATTCAAGTGCAGGACGCCTTGCGCGCCTTGCAAATGCTCGCTACACATGAGCGCTCATCCTTCGCGGGGCCCGTCGTCGGCGTGACCGGGAGCAACGGAAAGACTACCACCAAGGACATGTTGGCCGCCGTCTTCGGAGTCAAGGGGCCATGCTTAGCGACCGTCGGCAATTACAACAACGAATTGGGACTGCCCTTGACCATTCTTGAACGTCGGCAAGAGCACCAGTCCATGGTTCTGGAAATGGGCATGCGCGGCATGGGTCAAATTGCCAAGCTGTGTGAAATTGGCAAGCCCACAGCCGGCATCATCACCAATGTCGGCCAAAGTCACATCGAAATCCTTGGTAGTCAGGAGAACATCGCGAAAGCGAAGGCCGAGTTGTTGGAGGCTTTGCCAAGCGACGGTATGTCTGCACTAAACCGTGATGACGCTTGGTTGGTGAAAATGGCGGATCGGGCATCATCTAGGGTGTTATGGTACAGTTTGGAATCGCGGGCGGATGCGTACGCAACCGAGGTCCAGCCGTGCAAGGATGGGATTTCGTTTATGGCACACGTCCTCGGACAGTCTCATGCCGTAACGCTGCCGATGCACGGCCGTCACAATATTGCCAATGCGCTCGGGGCGCTCGCGCTCGGCGCCGCACATGGAATTCCGCTTTCGGACATGGCTGACGCTCTACGACACATGAAGGCAACCGGCGGACGGTTGCAAGTAAAGAAAGGACTCCGTGGGTGGACCGTGATCGACGACAGCTATAATGCAAGTCCCATCTCGATGAAAGCCAGTCTCTCTGCAATGACGGACATCGCCGAAGGTAGGCCCGCCGTCGCCGTACTAGGAGACATGTATGAACTGGGCGACTACGCGGAAAGCGGACACCGGGAGGTGGGTGAGTACGCTGCGAAGTTGGGGATTGATCTGTTGATTGCCATCGGGCCGATGGGAGCGTGGATTGCCGAGGCAGCTCGCGAAGCCGGATGTCGAGAAGTTATACATTTTGCCGATAAACAGCACGTGCTTGAGCAGATTGCCGAGCTCATCCCGGCCGACGCAACCGTGCTTGTAAAGGCTTCCAGAGGTATGCAATTGGAGGACGTCGTGGCAGTGCTGACGTCCGGTGAAAGCGGAGCTGACTCGTGACACTTCTTCATTGTAGCCCGTGATGGCACCATTTCGTCAAGCGAGCAGCTTGATTACTCCACACGATGATGGGCCGTGGGATTCTTGGAAGCACTCCCACAACCGGGAGTTCCGCTTTGCGGCACCAAGCGATCCCACGGTTACGTCCGCACGGGTGAACGAGAGTCTGCGCCATTGTGCCATCGTTCATGCACGTCATTCCCCATCCGCGGTTCCTTTTTCACTCGTCTCGTTCCATGTCCGAGCCATCCATGCCCCTTACTCCAACCCGTACCGTACCTGACGATAGACGCGGTTCAGCCACTGTTCACGACGACGCTCTGCACTCCGTTTGACTTCTGCAAACACGAACCTTCGAACCGGACGCACCCCACAAAACTTCAGCGTCGCATCCCGTATTGCAATCCACTCAGCGTTCTGACGAAACACCCTCACAAACCACCGTGGAGAATCCATCGTGTAAAACACCCATGCAGATTTGCCACGCAGTAGCCCTTTGGGAACCACAACCTCGTATGTATACGCAAATCCCGAGGACAAGACCCGTTCAAAAAAGCCTTTTAATATCGCGGGTGTACCAGACCACCACACTGGATAGATAAAAATGAGGTGGTCTGCCCACTGTAACAATTCACGGTAGTATGCAGTCTCTGGATGATCCTTGCGTCTGAAGGTCGCATGGGCTACCAATACCGGATTAAAATTGTCCTTATATAGATGCACCACGGTGAACGTATGACCACCCTCATGAAGACCGCGTTCCACTTGCAGCAAGATGGCGGCATTGAAGCTCTTTGGATTGGGATGCGCATACACAACCAGCACGTTCATAAGTATTCCTGACTCTGGTAAAAAAGCCAGAACAACGGCCAGCACAAGTATGATTTTCACACAACAATCTGTGTTTTCCCAAGCTGATTGCATAAGATTCTTCCACGTGCACCATCCTTCCATGGACTCTGTCATGTAATGACGCTTTCGACAGAATTTGAATACGTTTCGGGTAATTTGGGGGGAAAGTGTGTATCTGAGAAAACATAAAAGCCTCCTGAATCAGTTCTGTTTACCACCCGCAGAGTGATACACTACATGAAACGAAGTTGAACAAAGGAGATACAGGATGATTCGAATCGGTGTGATTGGGCAATCTGGCGTCGTGGAACCAGAAGTCCTCCAATTAGCGGAAGATGTGGGCAAGGAAATTGCGTCAAGAGGTGCAGTGCTATTGACAGGTGGCACCAATGGAGTCATGGAGGCTGCATCCAGAGGAGCCAAACTGGCAGGTGGATGGGTGATTGGGATCTTACCAGGAGACGATGCGAGCGTCGCCAATGAGTACGTGGATATCCCTATCACCACCGGATTTGGTTTTGATTACCGCAGCATGGTGCTCATTCATTCATCCGACGCAATCATTATGATCAGCGGTGGAATAGGTACGCTGGTGGAACTCTCTGCCGCATACATGCGGCGAATGCCGGTGGTTGTCATGCAGTCGTCCGGAGGATGGGCAAGCAGGGCAAAGGAGATTGCATACGACGGATTGTACCTGGATCATCGCCGAGAGAGCTACGACGGGAAACTCGACTTTGCCACCACCCCCAGCGAAGCACTTGATTTTATCATGCAAAAAGTTCAAGTTCGAAAACAGAACCCAATAGCTGCGCGCAAAACCGAAATCGACGGACAGCAGTAGGTGTGTAAGGGCTCGCGTAACAAGGACGGAGAAATCAGCGGGTAAATTGGGGCTGTCCCATTGCCAGATGAGCTGAGGGGGCAACCCCGCCCCACTGGAGATTCAGTCTTTGTTGGTTGGAACATCACACGTTCCATTCGCACACATGGTTGTGTCCGTCGCATTCCCGTTTGATTTGTTTACAATGGTAATCGAATGTTCTTCGTTCCAAGCTCTCTGTAGCGCTTCGATGAAGACCTCAATCGGCTGGGCGCCTGAAACGGCGTATTGCCGGTTGATGACGAAGAACGGAACACCGCGGATACCCAGTCTTTGGCCTTCTTGCTCATCCATCCTCACAGCATTTGCATATTCATTGCTTGACAACATTTTGGCAGCCGATTCTTTTGAGAGACCGACGTCCGCCGCCAGTTGAGATAACGTCTCCCGGTCACCAATGTGTTTGGACTCAGAAAAGTACGCTTGAAACAATCGCTCCACCATTTCATGCATTTTTCCGTGCTCGGCGGCAAAATGCGTCAATCGATGTGCATCAAACGAGTTTGTCGGGATCATTGTGTCGAAGTAATAGGTGAGGCCTACTGCTTGAGCACGCTTCGCAACTTCATCGTTCATGGCTTTGGCCTGCTCAATGCTTATTCCGTACTTGTCAGCGAGCAAACGGTGCATGTTCTTGCCAGGGGTCAGTTCGGCGTTGGGATCCAGTTCGAAGCTGCGATAGACAACGTCAACCTCATTTTGTAACGACAATTGGCTGAGTGCCTGCTCCAAATGCCGCTTTCCGATGTAACAGAATGGGCAAACGTAATCAGACCAGATTTCAATTTTCATATTGCAGCCTCCCTTGAGATGCCTTCATGTACAATTTCACAGATGTTCTCAGAAAGGATGTCCATGCATGACATTCCCCATCTCGTAAGGGAGCAGTCATAGACTAGTCCAGAAAGTGTGGATTGTTGCGCAAAAATCCTTCCCACATTTGCTTCGTTGCTTGATCAATCTCGTCCCGCGAAGCACGCCCCCGCTTCTCCGTGCCCCCATAACCGATTTCCAGATTCCCGGCCTCAAAGCCTTTGAACACGGCATCCGCAAAATCGTCTACAGGTACACCAAACGTATGCAAACCGGGTCCCCCCAAATCCGTATTCACGGCTGGCGGTAGGACTTCCACAACCTCCACATTCGTTTTCGATAGTTGTAGCCGCAACGTCATGGTGAACGAGTGCAAGGCAGCTTTCGTTGCGCTGTACATCGGGGCCCACGTCGCTGGTGTGATGGCCAACCCAGAAGACACATTGATGATGGTAGCGTTCTTCTTCTGCACCAAATGAGGCACAAACAGCAGGGTGAGGTGAATCGGACCTTCCAGGTTGATGGCGATTTCTTGATGATAGTAACTCCACTCATTGTTGGGCTTTAACAGGTTCACCCTTTGCTGAATGCCAGCATTGTTCACCAGAACATTTAACTCCGGAAACTCACTGGTTACCCACGTAAACAAAGATTTTCTATCCGCCTCATTCGCTACGTCGCAAACATGCGTATGTAGTTGGGGAAATCTCTGCTTTGCTTCGTTCAGCTTCTCCTGGCGACGTCCGCAGACGATGACTTCATTGCCAGCGTTGAGAAAACGTTCTGCGAGTGCCAAGCCAATACCGGAAGCACCACCTGTAATCAAGACCGTATTTCCCGTGATGTTCATTCAAGAACCTCCTTCTCGAAACCGGTATCCCCTTGTAGATTATCCTTCAAATGACGGAAAATTGAAACCCGTGGGAAACCGTGGCAACCGCCTGTACCGTTGCTTAAATCTTCAAAATTCACTCTTTACAAGGTATTGCCCTATTGTTAACCTTGAATGTGCATAAAGTTAACAATAGTCACGAGGAGGACGTAGACATGTCCGTATTGACGACAAAAAAAAACTGGGAGAGCCTAGCCCATGAAGTCATCCGCGGCTACGAAGTCTCCCGAGAAGATGCCCTTCAAATCTTACGTGAATCAGATGACAGGATACTGGATTTGCTGAGCGCTGCTTTCGTTATTCGGCGCGAGTACTTTGGTACAAAAGTCAAATTGAACATGATTCTCAACGCAAAATCGGGAATGTGCCCAGAGGATTGTTTCTATTGTTCACAGTCCATCATTTCGGAGGCGCCCATTGAGAAGTACCCACTTCTATCAAAAGAGACCATACTGGCAGGTGCAGAGGAAGCGCGGCGACGCAAGGCGGGTACATACTGCATTGTCATGTCCGGGAGAAGACCTTCCAATCGCGAGATTGACCAGGTGGCCGAGGCCGTCCGAGAAATCCGGGAAAACACTGACTTGAAAATCTGCTGCTGTCTCGGATTCCTGAGCCCTGAACATGCGGAGAAACTGGCCGCTGCAGGCGTACAACGTTACAACCACAATCTGAACACGAGTCAGACGAATTACGAGAATATTTGTACGACGCACACATACGCGGATAGGGTAGAAACCATACAGCACGTCAAACAGGCAGGTATGTCACCCTGTTCAGGTGCGATTTTCGGCATGGGGGAAACGGACGAACAGCGAGTCGACATCGCCTTCTCCTTGAAGGTACTCGATGCAGACTCCATTCCATGCAATTTTCTCAATCCCATTGACGGAACCCCACTTGCAGGCCGACGTGAGCTGACACCGACTGCGTGCTTAAAGATCCTTGCCATGATGCGTTTTGTGAATCCTACAAAAGAGATACGCATTTCAGGCGGTCGTGAGGTCAACCTACGTCATTTGCAGCCACTGGGTCTGTATGCAGCGAACTCAATCTTTGTGGGAGACTACTTGACAACGGAGGGACAGCTGCCAGATACGGATTGGCAGATGATTGAGGACCTTGGATTCGAAATCGAAGAGTGCGCATTGTAAGCCTGCCTGCGACGCGGCTTGAGAAAAGGCCGGCGGGACGCGGAAATCACCCTGACTTAGGGCGGGAACGGTTAGGGGGATACCCCCCTACCGTATCCCCCGAAAACCTCATCACCCCGTCGGGGCATTCGGCAGTTACCGTTTGAAGGTTCCCCACATGCGCTCAATGTCTTCCAAAGACCTCCCCTTCGTTTCGGGCACGATGCTCAGAGTGAAGAGGAAGGCGATGACTGACATAATGGCGAACATCCAAAACGTAACGGCAGACCCAACCCCACTCAGAAGTATAGGAAACGTTTGTGACACCACATAATCGGCTGCCCACAATGCCACCGATGCTATGGCTGTCGCACGACCGCGAATCCGCGTTGGGAAGATTTCCGCGATGATCAGCCACACAATGGGGCCGAACGATACCGCAAACGCAGCCACAAACAGCAAAACAAACACCAATACCAGCGGCCCCGCGGTGTTCCCCGTATGAAATGCGTAACCTACCACCAGCAAACTAATGGCCATCACCGCGGACCCAATCAGCAGCAACACTTTCCGACCCACTCTATCAATCAACCACAGTGAAACCAGTGTAAAGACGAGGTTCACAGCGCCGACGATAATGGTTTGGGTCAAGGACGCATCCGTGCCTGCTCCCGTTTTCTTAAAAATCTCCGGAGCGTAATACATGATGGCGTTGATACCAGTCACCTGTTGCAGGATGGCTAATACAACCCCCACCAATAGGGCAATCCGAAACCCGCCCTGAAACAACTGCCCCATGGATCCTGTTTCATTTTTAAGGGAATCCCTGATGTCCTCTAATTCCAATTGTGCTTGCTGAGGACCATTAATGCGTTCCAAAATTCGAATGGCTGTTTCTCCTCTCCCCTGCTTTTCCAGCCATCTTGGACTTTCTGGAACAAGCAAAAGAAGGAGCATGAATACCAATCCTGGAAGAATGCCAAGACCAAACATCCAGCGCCAACCTGTGGAGATGTCCCATGCCGTCCCCCCGGCGCTGGCCACAGTCCTGTTTACGAAATAAATGGCTGAGATACCGATGACGATGGCTAACTGATTTAACGAAACCAAACGACCGCGATACCGTGCTGGGGCAATCTCTGCGATGTATAGCGGGACAAGCGTGGACGAGACGCCAATCCCGATTCCGCCAACCACCCTCGCCACCACAAACTGTGAAATGGTTGTCGGAATGGCGGATCCAATGGAGCCGGCCGAAAACAGAATTGCCGCCAAAATCAACATTCTCCTGCGTCCAAACCGGTCGCTCAGCGCCCCAGCAAAGCCTGCACCGATTATCGCGCCAATCATAAGACAAGATACCGCCCAGCCCGTCATGACTGAATCCAAATTGAATTTCTGCTGCATAAACCCGATGGCACCGGATATGACGGCAGTGTCATAACCAAACAAAAGACCACCGATTGCAGCCACAATCGAGACTAGGGTGACAAATCCGAGGTTGGTTCTATTTGCCTGAATGGAATGATTCACCGCTTTCTCTCCCCATCATCACAACTCTCAGTGGAACTGTAGCCCTACTTCATATACGGGTATGTGCAGATCAGCGAGCCGGAGTGCACCACCCATACGCACCTATGAAAGCACTCTCATAGCGCAACGCCCTTCATTATACACCCGAACCTATGTATTCCCAAAATTGGCCCTGCCCGGTTCAAGGCAGATTATCCGGGCCTTTGGTGTTTCACAATGTGCATCACATTTCATCCGGCGTGGACGTCATCTTTCAGGCGTGCCCTTCCGTTTGACATATATACCATACCGGGGTATCGTTTTTTTAGTATCAACAGAAAGTGAGGCGTCGCCGATGGGTCCTGAACATCACAGTCACAGTTACGCTCCAAAGAAAGACGACCTCCTGCGGCGGTTGAAACGTATAGAAGGCCAAGTTCGTGGCATCCAAAAAATGATTCAGGAAGATCGGTATTGCGTCGACATTCTGGTGCAGGTGGCTGCCATCAAGAGCGCAGTTCACCAGGTTGGCCTGTCCATCCTTGAGTCCCACACCAGAGGCTGTGTGGCGGATGCATTGGCAAACCAGGCCAATGGCGACCAGAAGATTGACGAGCTGATGGAGGTCATCCGCCAGTTCACGAAATCATGACGACGTATCCAAGGAGGTGTCGGCATGCCTGACGTCAAGACTGGGTATAGCGTCCCAACTAGAAGTGTCGAGCTCAGTATTGAAGGCATGACCTGTGCCGCCTGTGCAGCCCGCATTGAGAAAGTCGTTGGACGGCTGGATGCTGTGAAGTCCGTGAACGTGAACCTCGCTTCAGAGAAAGCGCATATCACCTTTGTACCTGGCGTTGTTCAGGAATCGGATCTCATTCGCACCATTGAAAAAGCCGGTTATGGAGCGAAGTTGGCATCCCAAACCGCCGTCGAAGAGGAAAAACTGCGGAAACAACGTGAGTACAAACGACAGGTTATCAAGTTTTGGGTGTCCGTTACGCTAACGGCCCCCCTTGTCATCCAGATGTTCTACATGCTGTTTGGCGGAATGGCGTTGATGCCAAACTGGGTCAGTTGGCTCCTAGCGACTCCCGTTCAATTCTACATTGGATGGCGCTTCTACAAAGGGGCTTACCACTCCTTGCGGGGCGGCACTGCAAACATGGATGTCTTGGTTGCCCTGGGGACATCTGTGGCGTATGCGTACAGCGCCATTCTGACCGTGCTAGGTAAACCGGATGTTTACTTCGATAGCTCGGCGACCGTTGTGACACTGATTTTTATGGGCAAGCTGCTGGAAGCCAAGGCCAAAGCCAAATCAAGTTCTGCTATCGAAGCACTTGCGAAACTTGGTGCGAAAGAGGCACATGTGCTGCATGACGGCAAAGAAACAGATGTTCCTGTGGAAGAACTGCGTGTCGGCGACGTCGTCCGGGTTCGACCGGGTGAGAAAGTCCCCAGCGATGGCATTGTCAAAGAAGGTAACACAACGGTTGATGAGTCCTTCCTAACTGGCGAATCTATCCCCGTGTCAAAAGGCCCCGGAGACCCAGTGGTAGGTGCCTCTGTGAATCAGACCCGTGCATTCACCATGGAAATCACCAAGGTTGGTGCAGACACGGCGCTGGCTCAGGTCATTCGTTGGGTGAATCAAGCCCAAGGATCAAAGGCCCCCGTTCAACGTCTGGCAGACAGAATTTCAGGTATCTTCGTTCCCATTGTACTTGTGGTTGCTCTGGTGACGTTGATGCTTTGGGGCGTGTTCAATGGCTGGTCGTACGGCCTCATGGCGGCAGTGGCCGTCCTTGTCATCGCCTGTCCTTGTTCTCTCGGACTTGCAACGCCCACTGCAATCATGGTCGGAACAGGACTTGGTGCTGAGTCAGGCATTTTGGTGAAAGGTGGCGAGCACCTGGAGCTGGCTCATCAAGTGAATGCTGTGATTTTTGATAAAACTGGAACTCTCACATCCGGAAGACCGCAAGTGACCGATGTTTGGACCGAGACAGGTGTCACGGAACGAGACCTCATGGCCCTTGCGGCTGCCCTCGAATCGCAAAGTGATCATCCTCTCGGTATGGCCGTTGTGAATCACGCCAAGGAACAAGGCATCCCCATTTCATCCGCCACGAACGTCGAAACGATACCAGGTAAGGGGATTGTCGGATGGGTGAACAACATGAATGTGCAAATTGGGAATCGCCGTTGGTTGACGGAGTCTGGTGTCACCTCGGTTCCGGACGACGTTGTAGCGGAATTTGAAGGCGCCGGAAAAACAGCGGTCATGGTTGCCGCGGATCATCGGTTGCTTGGCGTGATTGCCATCGCTGACACTATCAAGACCGGTGCGAAAGATGCGGTACGTCAACTCAAAGACATGGGCATCGAAGTGTGGATGATAACTGGAGATCATGAATGCACGGCGAAGGCCGTTGCTGTTGAAGTCGGTATCTCCCATGTTATCGCAGGCGTTCTCCCCGGTGACAAAGCGGCGAAGGTCGAAGCGTTGCGCAAAGCCGGGCGGGTAGTTGCGATGGTCGGTGACGGTATCAATGATGCCCCCGCCCTGGCGGCGGCAGATATCGGGATGGCCATGGGAACAGGTGCTGATGTCGCGCTTGAAGCGGCGGACATCGCGCTGATGCACGGGGATCCCAGGGGTGTTGTAGATGCCATTCGGTTGTCGAAAGCCACCATGCGGAAGATTCGTCAAAACCTGTTCTGGGCCTTCTTCTACAATGTACTCGGTATCCCATTGGCCGCGTTCGGGATTTTGAGCCCGATTATCGCGGGTGCGGCGATGGCGCTCAGTTCAGTGAGCGTCGTATCCAACAGCTTGCTGCTCCGTCGTCTGAAGTTCGGAAGGGAGGTGCATGCTGCGAGGTAGTCGCAACCCAGAGAGAATCCCCTATCCAATGCGACATACTGGACTATAAAAGGAGATGCACATACATGGCAACAGTAACCATCACGGTGAAAGGCATGACTTGCAGCGGATGCGTCAATTCCGTGACCAAGGCTCTCAAAAGTGTAGACGGGGTACAAGAGGCCAACGTGAATTTGCAGGGTCAAAAGGCAACGGTAACGTTCGATGATACAAAGGCGAGCATTCAGGCCCTGAAACAGGCTGTGGAAGACGCAGGATACGACGTAGAGTAATGGATTAGTGCAGGACGGCGGTAGGGATGTTCCCTCCACCGTCTCTGTGGTCCAAGCCCGTACTAGGCAATTAAACGAAGGTTTCCAATCTTTCCAGCACTAAGTTCGATGTCATTTGTGGGAATAACAAATCCGGCGTATTGGCATGTCTGCGAATCGGCCCCCCTTGATCCACTTCCCAATACCAGACGGCAAATACCATGATATTAGCCGACCACAGAAATACAGCATCCCGGAAGGCTCGCAGCAGAAGCACGGAAGTAATTGTGAGCGCCAGCCGTCGTGTCCAGCGGTGGCGGCCAACAAACACCGATGCCAACAATGGTATAAGCAAGACACTGACAATCGCGAGCACAATCCAGCTGGGACTGAGCGTTAGATTTTCCGATAGCACACTAACGAGAATTCCAATCAAGAGAACGGCAATCAAGAAAGACTATCGAGGAACCTTGCCTGCATACTTACGAATATCCTCAATTTCTGTTTCGATGGTTTCTATCACACTGTTCTTACATCGCTTTTTCAACCAAATCTTTCCTCCACGCAGTATTCAGTGGTTCAGGAACACTGCACAGGGACCTTCGTGATGCAGCGTATATCGTTGACGAAACCGTGTCTGAGCTCGAATGCTCAGTATACCCCTGGTACAGTCATGGCGTAGTTCGTCGTATCGGATGGATACCACTGCACCGCAACGCTAGGATGAACACCATCGCTTGGATGATGCTGTCGGTCAGAATAGGGTTGTCAACGATTTCAATGACGGTACCATCCGGATTCGATGTGTAGAATGTCAAACCACGAATCTCATCCGAAGTCGGAACTTGCGCTGATGTCATGTCCCTCGTATTGATGAACTGATGGACAAGGTTAAATTTACGTTAGTGTTTCACTGTCTGCGTCGGATGAGAGGGCGAGCATCGCCTGATACGGATGGGGAAACTTACGCATGCCGTATACCCGCGGCGCTTCTCTGTATGTCCCCGCCTGTAACGGTTCGGAAGCGCGTGGTACCTTTTTCTGATGAACTGCGCCTTTTGCCGGGCCTTTGGCCGATGATTTCCGGGCTGTGTGTCGCCAACCACGGCGGTTATCGTCCCAAATGCCAACATAACGCCGAGAAGAGCTCGGTACGAGGTTACAAATACGACCTCCTGAATCCGTGACTCATTGTAGCAGTTTGTCGAACATATTGTGCTTCACATCTGCGATTCCTTGCACCAAACCACCATTTTCCCGGACTCACATGCCGGCCATTCGCCGATAATGAAATGGGCTCCCTTCAACCGACCGTCATCCTCCAATGGAAAGCTGTACAACCTTTACGACCAACATTATGACCGCTACAAGTAGATAACCACGAAGCGTGATCATCCCCATCTTCTGCATGGGTGACCATGCGGGTTTCGGCAGAGTCGATAGGGGCGGCATTCGCCACGAATGACGCTCCGCTCCTAGATAGGTCCTGTCACTCGTTCCCTTGCGCCGATACCACACGATTCCCCCCAAAACTAAACCAATCACCATTACAGCACCGGAAATAATGCTGAGAATCTGCACTTTCACACTGGGAAAGAACGTCGTCACAGCTAAAATGAATGACAACATCACCAATGCCGCGACAATGACACTGCTCACGAGGTTAAGCCATGGGCGATTTACCCACGGTCCGAGAACGGCTCTGTCATTACAAAGTAACAGCAAAAAGACAGTTGCACTCGGGAGCAAAATCCCGGCCAATGCTTGAACTGCGGTGGTTATCAGTCCAAGCGGTGCGTGCGGAATGATCACAATGCCAGCAGCAATCAAGATGATGGCGGAATAAGCAACATAAAAGCCCGTTGCGTCTTTCACTGAACGGTGCAATGAATGCTTCGTTCCAAACACATCTCCGAATGCATATGAAGTCGACAGCGTGACTGCTGCTGCACCAATCAAAGAAGCGTTCAGGAGTACGATGGCAAACAAATCTCCTGCCAATGTGCCGAGACATTGTGACAATCCGGCAATCACTGACCCAGCATCGACGAACTGCCCCTCCAACTTCGTTCCATGAAACGCAAACGCGGTAGTCGCCATGATGGCCGTTGCCCCAATCACTACAACAATGGAGCCAATCACTGTGTCGGCACGTTCATACGACATCCAGCGCGGCGTTAACCGTTTATCAATGACGTTGGATTGCTGAAAAAACAACTGCCACGGTGCCACAGTCGTTCCAACCATACTGATGATGAGCAGTAATGCATTGGAGGTCAATCCGCCTTGGACACCTGGCACCAGAAATCCATGCACAATGGCCCCAGCCTTGGGATGGCTCATGAAGAGAAGCGGGATCACAAGAAAATTGGCTGCAACCATCACATACATCAACCGTTCCCATCTCCGGAAACTTCCTGTGACCGTCATGGCCACTAGAAATACGGCAGCTGCAGCAACAGCCACCCACGGATTGACACCAAAGTGTTGAAGCGCCATACGGATTCCGATAAATTCCGTAACAATGGTGAGCAAATTCAAGATGAACAAGTCCCCCACTGAAAATGCGCCCCAAAATTTCCCGAACCGTTCAAAAATTAGTCGTGCATGGCCAACGCCCGTGACTAATCCCAAACGAACTGCCATTTCCTGATTCACAATCAAAACAGGAATCAATAAAAGCAATACCCACAACAAGCTCGTTCCAAAGTTTTGTCCGGCTTGGGCATATGTCGCCACACCGCCCGCGTCGTTGTCGCCTACCATCACAATGAGGCCAGGGCCCATGATGGCAAGTAGTGTGAGGAACCGAGCCTTCCAGCTCCTCCGAGGTGCCGTGTCATCCACACGAACGGTACCGAGGGCTCCTTGAATATCACCAACATGTGCGCTATCCAAAACAGTGTTATTTTCAATGAGTGGATGTTTGCTCATGATGACAAACCTCCTTGAAGAAGAGATAGGAGGGACAGAAATCCCATTTCGCATTCACCTGCAAGACAAAACCAGCGTTTCGTTGCTGACTACTAGGACCTATGTCCACACCTACCACCTCCTTCAAGGCCAAAGTAAAACCCCCTGACGAACCATCAGGGGGGCATACTCTGCACGTGAAAACACACGCAAAGAATCGTACATCCCCCTAGTTGAGCTTTAGCACTATGTGACGTAGAGTTTTCACTCAGCCACGTTGAGTAAAGCCTTAATCCGGCAGTACCTGTTCTACCCATTGGCGTCTTTCGACGTTTCCGGGCAGTGGCTTGTGTTCACATAGACGCCTCGCCTAACGAGGACTGGCTGTATTCAATTTAATCGTATGCGCTGTAACGTCACGGAGTTCGTGGCGAATGCCTGCTTCTTGTCAAGAATCACGTCAGCGATTCGCCTATCACGTCAACAATTAATTTTTACTCCGAAACCATCAAGCTGTCAATACAATGGTTCCTTCTCGGAATCTAAGGAATGCCTGGTGCTTTCACCTTCGCCATTATACTCCGACTACGTTCAGTGTTCATTTACATTCAATGAGTGTTTGGTGAAACGTTGATGGCAAGTGGCATCCAAAATGAATGCGAGGGTGAAACGCGATAACCACAATCGTACAGCGAAAACGCATGCCCCCACAACTGTGGGGGCCAGAGTGTTTTCCAATCGCTGAAAATAAGAAAAGACTGCCGAGTACCTGCTCGACAATCTCAGCCCCTCAAACTGGGGCTAAACAAGTCGCGCCAGCTCTATTGACATCAAAGTGATTCGATTTTTCTTCCAAATTGACCCTCAAAAACGGTCTCACTCAGCGGACGTCGCGTGGATGGAACTTCTCTTGCTCGTAATGCTTCAGGCAAGTCTTGTGGGTCTCCATAATACCCAAGACTAATGACTATCTGTGGTTCATATTCTGCCGGGAGCTGCAAAACTTCTCGTGCTTTTTCGTGATCGAACCCACCCATTGCATGGGCGTAAATGCCTAACTGTATGGCTTGAAGCGCGAGATATCCCCATGCAGTACCTGCGTCAAATGCATGTTTATGATTAGACCCACCGTTGGGATTTACTGTATGAGATACCAAGACCGCCAGGACAGGTGCTTTTTTGCACCAAGCCGCGTTCCCTTCAAAGATGAACGACAAGAACCTCCTCCGGTCTTCCTCCGATTTGGCGATAATAAACCTCCACGGCTGCAAATTATACGACGACGGCGCCCAACGGGCAGCTTCAAACACACGAAATAACGTATCGTCGTCGATGGGTTGTTCACTGTATGCTCGTGGTGACCAGCGGTTCAAGAAAATAGGTTCAATTTCATATGTAGGTGTTCGATGCTCCGCAACTTTAGTGGCCAATTCTTCGGTCGTGTGAACAGTCATGTTGTACCTCCTGTTTGATATGGTTATACGATGCCCTCTTCCAATTAGTATACACTGATTGCTCTTATCATACAGGTTGTGTGCGTACTGGAAACCATGCGCCCCCCTGTGAACACGCACTTATGCTCGTTGGCTGTGAAACGTTAGTAACCCCTCCTGAACTTTACCCCGAACTATTGCAAGTGTGGCATCGACAAGTATCCCACATCCCCAGTAACCCAGTACAATACCTGCAGGTTTTTCGGACCATTCACCAAAAATGGCTTGATCTTGTCATCCCGAGGAAGAAGGTAAAGACAAAGGACTGAAACGCAATGAGAGCAATGGTCAATGCAACCCGTACGCCAACAAGCCCAATCGAAAACCCAACTGTGAATTTATCGAAGCTAATTCTGAGAGCCGTTACAACGAAAGTCCAACCTACCAGATTCCGTTCCAGTCTTTCTTGCTGTTCGTCCTCATCCTCAAAGAAAATAAGCCATACAGCGACGGCCAAAAGTGCAATTCCGCCCATCAGATACGCCCAGTGACCAATGATCTGTCCCGCACCTTTGCCAATTCAAAAGCCAACAAGTAGCATCGCTGCTTCTGAACAGGCAAAAACCATCGCAAATTTCGCTTTTGATTTGACTTTGATGAACCCTAATGAAATGGACAGCATCAAACTATCCATCCCGAGAGATAGAATCGATACAATCAACTTCCTGAACACGACTTCTGTCCTCATAGATTGCTGCGATGCGCGATACATGAAATAGGGTCCATATGACATGGCCGTCCAAAAAGATGAATATAATGGTTTTCAAGCAAATCAGACGATGAGCTCACTTTTCACCGTCTGACGAGTGTGAGTCGGTTAGCGCCCCTACGTTTTCGCGGCGGGGGCTCATTTATGTCACCGAGGTGGACACATGGAAGAGCTATTGGAAATCGGACTTGTCGCCATGATTGTTACGGTTGACAACGCACTCCTTGCAGGTTTGCTACTTCCGCCGGCATTGTTACACGAAAGAAAGCGGTCAATACTCATCATCCTTGCCTTCCTCCTCGCCATCTCGCAAGTCCTTTTGGCGGCAAGCGTTGGTCAACTGTTGCACAATATTTTGTTCAGGCTCTTTGCCATTGGTTTATTAGGGTGGATGTGTATACGCACGCTCAACATGCATGCAGCCCGGAATTTTGAAACGTCGACGGCCATCGCAAAACTGTGGTTATTTACATTAGTGGGAAACTTGGATAACATGTTTTGGCTTGGTTCCGAACTGCAAGGGGAGCATTTCGCCTTGATTATTGTTTCGTTCGCAACCATTCCTCTTTTCGTAGCGGTAGCACTGTTATTGTCAGACCAGAGCGAGAAACAGAAATGGATTTCACCCCTGGGCGCAGGCATGATGGCGTGGGCTGCAGCTTCCTTGACACTGGACATCCCCATCATCCAGTCGTTCATCAACAATCTGGCCGACTCTCCGAGAACTACGTTTCAAGGCCTGGTGACCATTTTCATTCTGTTGATCGGCTTAGGCATCCGAAAGATGTTACGTGCGAAATACATTCGTTCTTAGGTTAATGAATGCTGCGCTTCTTAAACCGCCCGCCACGAACTTCCGCCATCGCACCGATTGCTAGAAGTCGGGATCAATTTGTTCAACAATCGATTTTAGCTTCGCTTGTTCTAGGAGAAAAATCACGCAGAAAATGACCTTCTTGTCGTCTCACGTAAAAGCCCCTTCTGCATTCATGTACGTGACTCCGCGCCCCAAAAGATGCAAGATGGCCTCCCCGAGTTCTCGGTACTAGTCGCTGATAACCCATATCGCCTTCGTTTCATCAAAGCCATCAATGGTCACGTCGATGGTTTTAAAGGCGATAAAATATGCAATCAAGGAATACATCGCGTGGTTCCATCCGAATATGAATCCGCACTTCCCGAGATAAAGATATTAAAAACATCACCACTAGACCGACCAAGTAATTTCTTATTCACAAGTACAGCGACCACTTCTGTTCCATCCGATGATCCACCGTAGGATGATGATGGTGAATAACGTGAACAACGCGAAAGTCTTTCCAATTTGTTGATAGCCGACAATCAAGAACGGGACGTTCAATACGAAGAGGAAAATCACCAATCAAAATGTTTTAGATAATTAAACGATAACACAAACCCGATTAATTTAGTAGGATTACTTATCGGAGATAGTCAGTGCAAATTGCTGAACTTAAAACACATAGGGGCTGAACCCGCAGGCCATGGTGCCTAGGGAAGAGCCCCTTTTGAGATCTCATACTCTACTTTTGCGGCATCTTGACCGCTTCACTCTCACTCCGTCAGTCCGAGATACGACTGCAACAGAGTGACGAAGCCAGGTCATCCGGCCCATACGTCACAAAATGCAGGCGCTTTGATTTTGGAGTACACGCTCCAGATGTTTGACGGCCGGTGTGACGATGGAGATAAATTGGGCTTCTCGCAGCCGGCGAGAGGCTGGACTCGTTTTGATGTATCCTGCTCCACCGCAGTGAAGTGCACCCGCTATCGAAGCTTCCAAGGCAAGGTATGCGCTCTCGAGGCGAACCTGAAAAATATCCTGTATAGGCACATACTGAAGATTCTGAGCGCAGCGATAGGCCTTTTCTCGAAGTATCGAAAACTTCTTTTCAAGTTCGTCAGGCTGCACACGAAGATACTGATTGGATCCACGTTGTTTATTACACAGGTGTTGCATATTGTCGATGCAAGCCCGGATCACCCCGAGTGCCATCCCCACCTGCGTCAGAACAAACCCGGGTCGAATCTGCCGAACCAATTCATCCGCGTTGTCGGAGAGGATGTATTCGAACGGAATGTGCACGTCCCGAAAGTGACAATTATAAGTTCCGGTCCCGTTCATTCCAATGAAGTCACTCCTCTCCCACATGGACAGGCCTTCTAAACTGCAGGGAACGAATGCCATGACCCGGTTCTCTGGAGAGCGCTTCGCGATAATTCCAAACCAATGTCCGTTTGCGAGATTGGAGACAAACGGCAGCATCCCATTGACTTGGACGCCATCCGCTACCAATTCCGCCTGTAACCGGAGATCCTCCATACCGGCATAGAACTTCATGGGGTTGGAGAGACCGGTCCCTCCTAACAATTGTCCGGTTTCCAACTCCGGAAGCACTTCGCGCTTCAAATACTCGCTATGACCATTTCTGACATAGCTCATCGCGGTGATGTGACACCAAACCATGAACGCTGTCGAGCCACAGAAGGAAGCAACATCCTCAATGAGAGAGAGGTTCCGAGATACCGTTTCCGCCTCCGTTTGTGCCGACATGTAGTAGCCGTGTTCGCCGAGAAGGCGTAGAACGTCAGCCGGGTACACGCCGTCGAGATCGATAGCAGTGACCTTTGGTTTCAAAGCTTCGGTAAGCAAGGCCTCGAGCGCCGAACCATCTTGAATCGCAAGCATTTGTCGTTCATCTCCTTCGCACCTCGACGGAAGGACGTATCATCCAGTCGGGTAGTTCCCCAGTCACTGCTGCGTTACTGCGACGCTTTATCCACAGGGAAGACATTTTGGTGATACGCTGTCGCTGTCCGTTCCTCTGTTACATCCGCCGAGGTATTTAGCGGAAAATTAGGATACTTCCGATGGAACATCCGCACACTGAGAACGCATACGACTATCCCGGCGAGAAACAAGCCCCAAGGTAACGGGTTCCAAACCGCATACGCCATCTTTATCACCTATTTCTCATTGGTTTGCTCGGTTTTGGATTGAAAAAAAGACGCGATTCTTTTCTATTGACGATTGATAGAGTTTAGATATCTTGTGCGGATCGCAGATAAAATGAATGATAATTCCAACAAAAATGACACCACCGACAAAGTTGCCCATCAGCGTAAAGAGCTGATTATGAGCCCAGCCATATTGTCCGAAGCCCCAGCTAAGGCGTGCCGTCGGGCCTGATGCTGTCAAGGCAAGATGTGTGACCTTGGTAAAGACCGCTTGATGGAGAATCGGCAAGGCGATGAATCCAATATTCGCAATGCTGTGCTCCGTCATCCCGGAGACAAATGCAAGCGGACCGTAGTATGCCAACGCCATTTTGCCGATGTCGGTTCGTGCTTTTCCATAAAGCATCACGGCCGTCTGCAAAATCCAAGTGCACAAGCAGCCCATCGCAAAGATCTGCACATCGCTCATGCCCGTCTTCAAGGAAGCAATTTGATGAGCACGGATGAGCCAAGGCGCTTGGAGATACCCACTGCCACCCACATACACGAGAAAGCTGATGGCTAGACTTCCTATGGCATTGCCCATGTAGCTGACTGCAACCAGCCGAAGGTATTGAATCCAGCCAATGCGTCGGTGAAACAATCCGATAATCCCGAGGAACATATCCGCCGTGCTCAGGTTAGAGCCAGACACCAGGATAATCACCAGAGAAAACCCAAACATCAGTCCCATCAGAAGGTTCGCAATACCGGGCCATGGGATGCCTGCACTGACGGAGAGGGCGAGGATGGCCCCGAAGGCGACCATCGCTCCCCCCATGACGGATTGCAAGAAAAAGGAAATCGGTCGTTTGGTAAGACGCTCGTTTTTCTCAGCGCACTGATCCGCCAAATCTATAACCAATTCCTCTATGCCGCGCGGGGCGAAGTTCACACGTTTCTCCTCCTGTCTCAGTCGGTCACGCGTTGTGCAACTGGCGCGGTCTCGGTGATGGCATCGACAGGTGCCTGCACGGCTTCCCGTGCACGCAACACAGCTGCTTCGTCCGGTGCATCATAGAGGCACAAGCACTTCGTCATGTCTTCGCAAACGTAGGTGCGTTTGAAGGAGACCTCCGGTACTTCCGCATAGTGAACTGAATTCATCTTCTTGCGATTCAAATATGCTTCCATGGTCAGGTTCTCGGGCAGATTCCATTCAACGACGTAGCGAACCTGTCCCGCGCTTTTACGGACCTCATCGAGTTCCTGCCCGACCAGACGTACCTGCTTCACCAAGGTGACCGGAATGCCATTGTTGCTCAATAGGTTCCGTGCTGCCGATTGGTCATTTGCTTCCACCACGAAAAATGCTCGAGCCAGGTCCCCCGAAACCTGGATTTCAATCAAGCTCAATCCCTGCTTCTCAGCCTGTTCCACCAAAACGTCAACCTTGGTTTCAAGCTGCGATTTGTCTCGGAGATCCTTCGGCAAAATCGATTCCGCTAAAAACAGTGTCATTCATTTCATCTCCCTAAGTTGAGTAAATACATCGGATTTAGAGAATTGTAATAATGTCTATAATCTAATCCAGAATGTATGAGATGTAAAGAGGTCATTGAGAAACTTCGATAAATCGTTGTGAAGATAGCGGTTTCAAGGTAAATCGAAAAAGATCTGTCACAATTGAAATGCTATGCTCAAAATGCTGGCTTAAAAAATACAAAAGAGGGGTCGATGGAGCATGTCAACAAGAGTTTTGAAAACAGTTGCTGGAGTCATTGTTGCAGCATCTCTCGGATTGGCTGGTTGTGGTACAGACAACACCGCTAATAACACATCTAGCTCATCTACGAACCAAACCGCAACGACAGCGGCGAATACGACAAAAACAGATAAGAATATAAGTTTGAAAACAAATGTGAATTCATCCACTACGGTAACATTGAGTCCATCGAAGGATAGCAAGGTGAACGGGACAGCTACTTTGACGCTGGATCCGAAAACTCACGAGCTAACGGTTGTCGTGAAAGCCTCCGGTTTGGCACCGAACAGCGTACATCCAGTACACATTGACAGTGGAACGACCGCAAAACCAGGTGCGGAGGTTTATGCTTTGGCAAATCTAACTGCTGATAAAAATGGTGACGCAACTTCTACAACGGTGATTAAAGGTGTGAAAAACATCCCCGCAACCGGCTGGGTCATCCTCATTTATCAAGGTCCTAAGGACTTAAAAGTTCTCGCCAGCGGCGATGTGAAGACGATCACAAAAAAGTAAATATACAATGCAAAGGCACCCTGAGTGGGTGCCTTTGTTTTTGATGGGTAGTCGCATCGAAGTTCAAAGTGCTCTTCCAAACTGGCGCGGAAAAGAGTCTGTGGTCTGTGATGGCTTCCTCTCTACGTTCGTCATCTTTTCACCAGAACTAGTTCATGTACGACTAACTTATGTCGCGGTTTCGAAGAGACATCCGCTCGATAATACGTTTTAGGCGATCATGAAATTTCAAGAGGTCAATACGTGATTCTTCGGCCTCTGAACTCGACGGACGTAGATGGTTCAATCCCCAAGATTCAACCAACACATTCAGAACCTGATGATAAAACTGTTCTGGT
This sequence comes from uncultured Alicyclobacillaceae bacterium, assembly GCA_963788285.1. GTDB lineage: Bacteria > Bacillota > Bacilli > Alicyclobacillales > Alicyclobacillaceae > Alicyclobacillus_A. The sequence goes on along the minus strand of CAWBGB010000007.1, from coordinate 538,390 downwards.
CCATAGCCGGCTCCTTGACCAATGATCTGCATACGATTTTCAAAGTCGGGCATTTCACCACCCGGCATCATGAAGTTTTTCATTACGTGAGCCACATGGTAAATATAGTTTGGTTCAAGTTCCAGATGTGCTTTGACAGCATCTCGGTAAAACACATAGTGCAGACTTTCATCCTTGGCGAGACGACGGAGCAGTGTTGACAAGTTCTCATCATAAGGGTGAGCTACCTTTGCTACATCGTTGTAAAACACCATTGTGGCTAATTCTTGCATTGCCGTGTAACCCATGACTTGCGTTGGCACCATGAATTCGGACTCGTAGCCTTTTTCCACAACATTTTTTCGCAAAGTGTGTAGCTCATGTGGATTCCCATTGCGTGTTAAAATCAGATAAGTTTCTAGGAGATTGGAGTGCTGATCTTCTTCCGCGGTCCAAGTGTGAATGAAGTCCTGAAGAACATCAAGACTACCCCTAAATGTGATGCTTAAATGTGTTGTAAACCACGGGAGGTTTACCTCTGTTAGCAATGCGGTTTCGATGGCCGTATATATGGGTAATGGCAGGCTTCTCTGCCCTTCATTCCAAGGATCTGTTTTGAAAGAGCGTCCTTGTTCCCATGGAAGGAAGTCGTGATAACTCCAGTCGATTTTGGCTGCACGTTCTCGATGATTGGCATACAGTTTCATCAATCGCTCTTCAAGCCTAACATCGACATTGTTGTACTGAAACAACGATGGACCACCTCCAGATTTTTCTCTAAAGAGAGATTATTTCTGCTCATCCTCATCAATGACACGAATATTTTTTAGTTCTTTATTCATCTGGCTGCCACATATCGGACATTTGGGTTCCGCCTCGGAAACAAACTCAAGCCTCGACCAACAGTTACAGGCTGAGCACTGCCAGACGATGGTATCCTCGTAAACATGTTCACTCGGTGGTTTCTTGTTATAAAAGCTCATTCGAACGTCCCTCTTCCTGGGCAGGACTTAATGACACGTGATGCTTAAGTAAAAGGGGCTGACTCTCCAGGTATCTCAAAGATGCCAGAAGAATCAACCCCGTTTTTCAACAACTTGCTTTACGCAACGTTTGCGGCTTGTGGACCTTTTGGTCCTTGTACAATGTCAAACGTTACGCGCTGACCTTCTTCAAGAGTCTTATATCCGTCCCCCTGAATGGCACTAAAGTGGACGAATACGTCGTCTCCACCCTCCACAGCGATAAAGCCAAAGCCCTTCTCCGAGTTAAACCACTTCACGATACCTTCGTGCATACTATTTCCTCCTGGTGCTCACCTAAGCACAATCGTAATTGTTCATTGGTACGGTCACATATGCAAATGACAAAGCCGTTCTTTCTGCACCCACTATGAGGCGTAGAAAGAACGGCTCACAGTTCTATACATGGATACGAACTACCTTTGAACAACTTCAGTCTAATGCACTTATAAGAGAATGTCAAGTGAAGGTTCTCCCGGTGGACCACCTCTTCTGGGCGCTCATCACCCATGAACTTCCGTCTAGCGTTGTGCTCGCTTGCGAAATGCCATCACCATGACAGCCAAAATTGGAATTCCAGCCAACGTCACCACAAAATAGGCTGGCGCTACAGAGGTCATGAAGTGATCCACATCTTCTGTGCTGCGAAAGCATGCAATGCTACCGGCCCACACCAATAAGCCGCCAGAAAGCGCCACGATCCGGTGCGAGGATAACTTAAACACGTCCTTCATCCCTTCGCACCAAGCATAGTGAAATACTGCCAGTTTGATTAAAACGGTCGACATCACCCCCATCACGTACAGCGTGTCCAAGCGTTCCAGATTCCACCGATGCGAATACTGCGGACGACCTCAAGCACCGGATAGGCCAGATAATTGGCGGACTGCCCTACCACGCCTATCGTGACCACCGCGAGGAGGGTTCCGACGACGGTCAGGATGCCGGTGGCAATGGTCATATTTTTGGGAAGGGTTCGATTGTTGCGCAACGTGTGTGCAAACTGCAGGCCAATCAAAAGCTCCAATGCGTAGACGATATCCGGTGTGACCGCACCGCGCAACACTAGCTGCCAGCCGTCGGCGAGAACGGCATCAGTTGATGAACATCCACGTGCATCATGGACAGTCCGAAGAGAACAGGAGCCACAATGAACGCCATCGGCAAAACTGGGGAAAATCCGCACGTATGGTACATCCCGAGTGCGCTTCCGTCGCTGGCAAACGACATTGCTGACCAATTATCCAAAATGGATCCAGGGCATGTACAGCAGAATGAATGGTCGGATGGGTTTTGGAATAACAGAAACCTTTCCATTGGAAAAGGGGATGATCTATCACACACAGCTCATCCCCTGTTCTCTACTTGTTCTAAGAACGTGGTTGAACATCCACCTCGACCCACCCGCGAACACTATTGATAAACCATATGCGACTGGCGCGTTGCAAGTCTTCTTTACGTATGACACGTTCCTGTATCACACCTGTTTCAATCAGATATTCCCGCAGCGTACCAGGAAGCAACCCGGAGGATAGTGGCGGAGTGCAAAGGGTTCCCTCGAGTTCAACGACCAAATTCCCTGATGTAAACTCCGTACACTCACCTTTTTCGTTCCAGAGCAACACATCATAACTATCCGACTTCCTGACTGATTCATAAATGGTTCGATTCGTGGTTTTATGAAACAAGAAAATGTCATTCGAGTTTACTGGTCGGTCAGCCAATGAAACAACTGGAATCCCGTTTGGGTCGCTTGGCCGAATGTCGTTTACACTCACCTCTATGTTGTTTCTTCCATGAACGACTAACCTTACCTTATAACGACCTACGTTATGGCTTTGGGCACACTTCGCAAGCGACGCACGAATTTCGTCAATATCGACGTCAATCGAAAAGTATTGTGCCGATTTCTGCAGCCGACTTAGGTGACGGTCCAACAAGTAGTAATCACCATTGTCCAGACGAAGCGTTTCTAGCAGCCCAAATGTGGGACGTAGCACCTTTAAAAACATAGATTTCGCAACGACTTCGTCATATTCATTTTCCGCAGTGGAATCCCATGTTATCCCCCCGCCCACTCCGCATTCGGCGATTCCCGTCTCTACGTCAATAACGACGGTCCGTATGGCAACGTTAAAAATCGTTTGTCCTGTGGGAGTCATAATTCCCACTGAACCGCAGTATACGTTTCTAAGACTCCCCTCCAACTCTGAGATGATGCGCATGGTACTCACTTTAGGAGCACCAGTCACCGAACCGCAGGGGAACAAACTAGAAAGCACATCCACCAAGGTGGTACCCGGTTTTGTTTGACCAGTGACTGTTGAAGTCATCTGATAAACCGTCGGATATTTTTCTACATCGAATAGTGCCGGTACGTTGACACTCCCCGTCTCACAAATACGCCCTAAGTCATTTCTCAACAAATCGACAATCATGAGATTTTCAGCTCGGTTTTTTTCCGAAGTCTGCAACCATGTTCTTAAGCGCTCGTCTTCCCCGACCCACTTGCCTCTTCTCACAGTACCTTTCATCGGTTTCGTTGTAATTACGCCATGCCCCCAATGAAAAAACAGTTCTGGCGAAACAGATAACACGCGAAATCGACCTGTATTTATGTAAGCATTGTACCCTCCCCCCTGCACCTTACGAATTCGGTGAAAGTAAGCCAAATCATCACCATGAAACGAGGCGTTCATCCGGATGGTATAGTTGACTTGATACGTTACGCCGTTAGCAATATTGGCACGAATTTGCTGAATTGCCGCATTGTACGTCTGCCGATTTACGGTCGGATTCCATTCAGATACATGAAACTCACCATGTACGGACTCATCCAAATCACACATCTTATCAAACAGGCCAAACCATACCAATGGCATGTGATGAGTGGTTGTGTGTACTCTGAGCGCAGAATCAAATGCCGGTGCGGCCTCGTATGCAATGTATCCCACCGCATACATTCCATGACGTACTGCACACTCTACGTTACGTATGGCATCAACCACTTCTTCAATGCTCATAGCGACTATCGTCTGACACGGAGTGCCAAACATTCCAGTCAGACGGTTTCCATCTGGATCCGTAAAGTCAATGATGACCGTTGGATTTTTCATCACTTCATACTCCCACCATCTATCAACCAGTCCGATTATGAAGAAGTACCTGTTTTCGTGGAAATGTAAAGTTGGCGGCCTCCTGCCTCCGTTGGAACAACGGGTTTGGACAATCTCCGCTCAGGAAAGGAGAACGCCACCATGAAAACAAGAGTACACGATTTAAGGTTGGATCACCAGAAGTCGTTTACTGGATTGCACCACTATTGCGCAAAGCCTGTTTGCGCGGTTTGCATACTCGCACATACTGAGAGACGAAGTACGAGCCGAGCACCAATACAGCGGCAATAACTTGTGCGACGATGGTCTCGACATTGTTGAACACTGACAATCAAACGCCCATCCAGTCTTGATTTCAGATCTGAGGTGGTTTACCCAACCAACGATTAATCCCGACAACCACAAACCCATGTAATGATGGCAATCCGTTCGCCCACCGCAATCGAAACAGCCGCTAAAATGCCGACAATCATTGCTCCCCATTGTGCCAACATAGAATATGCACTCATGACGCGGACTTCGGGGGCAGGTTAGTTTTGTGGTGGGGCGAGAAGGGTTTCGCTTGAAGGCATGGGGAATGCCACAGTACGATACATGGACGTTGCCCACACCATCAACTCCATGATGTTTCCGTACGTCACAGTGCATGAATTCAGTGGCTTCAAAAAGTGTGTACATCTCCAGTTATAAGCGCACGCGCTTGAGGCGCAGTGCGTTTGTCACGACGAGAGCAGAACTGAAAGCCATGGCGGCACCAGCAAGCATAGGGTTCAAGAGACCACATGAAGCGGCGGGAATACCAATGATGTTATACGCAAGAGCCCAAAATAGGCTTTGATGGATATTGCGGATGGTAGCGCGGGAAAGCTTGATGGCGTGAACAACGCCTTCCAAATCCGTTCCAATTAAGGCGACGTCTGCAGCCTCAACACTCACATCGGCTCCTGTGCCAAGTGCGATGCCAACGTTTGCAGCGGCAAGGGATGGTGCGTCATTGACTCCGTCTCCAACCATCACCACGTGACGTCCCTTGCTTCGGAAATGTCGTACAATCTTTACCTTATCTTCAGGGGATAAGTTGGCGTAAATCTCTCGAATACCTACCTTCTGAGCCATTGCATGTGCAGTGCTTTCATTGTCTCCTGTGAGGAGCATGACCTGCATACCCAATCGCTTGAGCTGTTTGACAGCGTCAGCGGAAGAGGATTTTATGGGATCGGAGACACCCATCATTCCAACGATTTGATGGTCCATTGCAATACCAATGACCGTTATTCCACGTTCTTCTAAGGCGGTTCTCCTCGAGAGCACTTGATCCGTACGAATGCCATGTTCGTCAAGAAACCGAATTGATCCGATAGTCACTTTGCGTGATTGGATGATGGCTGTGACACCGAAGCCGGAATAGGACGTGACATGATGCGCTTCGAAGAGGGAACTGCCGTGGCAAGCGTCCACAATGACTTTTGCGATAGGATGTTCTGAATGGATTTCAGCACTTGCCGCAAGAACGAGTAAGTCTGCCTTGGAGTGAATGTAGGGGTTCTGGAGTACATGTACTTCCTGGACTTTCGGTTTGCCTTGCGTAATGGTTCCAGTCTTGTCTAGCAGGCATACACCTTTTCTTCCTAGCGTTTCGAGTGATTCTCCACCCTTGAAAAAGACGCCATACTCAGTAGCTTTTCCGGTGGCAACCAGAATTGCCGTAGGTGTTGCAAGCCCAAGTGGACAGGGGCATGCTGTGACCAAAACAGCGGTGGCATTCATGATAGCCGTATGGAGAGACGTGGTCATACCAGGCAAGAAAGCGAAATACCAAACGGTGAATGTGACGAGTGCAACACCGAGCACTGCAGGTACAAAGTATGCGCAGATTGTATCCGCCAATCGCTGAACGGGGGCTTTTGACGATTGTGCCGCCTCAACCAACTGAATGATATGCCCTAAGGCAGTGTCTCTTCCAACGCGGTCAATCCGTATTTGCAATGAACTCGAATGGTTGATAGTTGCACCGAAGACACGGTCTCCAGGTTGCTTTGACACGGGTAGGATTTCTCCCGTCAGCATGGACTCATCAACATTCGATTCGCCCGATAATATCTGACCGTCCAAGGGTATTTTCTCCCCGGGTTTTACAAGTACAATGTCCCCTATGGATAACTGTTCAACAAGCACGTCTTCCAATTGCCCCTGATTCCATCGATGGGCGAACTTCACGTTCAAAGAGGCGAGCTTTTTCAGGGCCTCCGATGTACGTGCTTTTGCCTTCAACTCGAGGACTTTACCCAGGCGGACCAGTGTAATTATCACTGCACTCGTTTCAAAGTAAACGTGTGGATTCCCATCCATCATCATGTACACGCCCATAAAATAGGCAGATGTGGTTCCGAGAGCAACCAAAACATCCATATTCGCCATTTTGTCTTTTATCGATTGAAGTGCACCAACATAAAAACTCCATCCCGCGATGAATTGAATCTGAGTTGCCAAGGCGAGTTGAACCCACAGGTTATTGAAAACGTGTGGAGCTACATCGAACCCCATCATCTGCAACATCAACAGCAAGAACGGAATACATAACACCGCAGAAAACAAAAAGAGTTCCGTCTGAGATTGCATACCATCGGAGTCCGTGCGGCTTTTCTCTGTTGCGGCTTGTCTTACCGAGTATCCCATCTTTTCAATACGGCCCATGACAGTCGCTAGATTAACTGTCTGTGGCTCATATACGATGGTCGCTCGTTCCAAGGCAAGATTTACGCTTGCGTGGATCACGCCGTCTTGGCGCTTTACTACTTTTTCAATGCGAGCGGCGCAAGCGGCGCAGTGCATTCCACCGACCTGGAGGGTTTCCACACGTTTTTCCACTGCACTACACCTCCATGCTCGAGAGTGGTGGACGAGAACGTTGTCCGTTATTACTCTATTGAACATGGAGGAAATATTATGCCAAGCCATTCGGTGCAGAGGGATTATCAGACCCTATCGCCTTCCGTCAAAAATTCTATGAAAGCCTGAGAGACCTCTCGCCGACGCGGAATTGACAATGATCACTGATTCGTTATATTTCTCCATTTCAGACCGGGTATCAATTGTGGTACACGTTTTTTGTATTGCACATACTGATCACCAAAAGTTCGAGTCATCAACTGTTCTTCGATTCGAATTCTGTTTAGGAACACAAGCAGTACAACGATAAAGCCTAGAAAAATCGAACCTTCCCCTGTCGAAAATGTAGAACCGAGCATCATTCCGAGAACTCCTGAATATATGGGGTGTCTTGTCATTCGATACGGCCCATCCGTAACTAACTTGTGATCTTCCTTAACTGCCGCGATAGACGCCCACATTTTTCCCAATTCCCAACGGGCCCATAACGTAAATAGCGTGGATACGACTAACAAAGCAGTCCCGAAAACCTGTAACCAGGAATTATGAAACGTCATAAATGCCCAGTAATGATGGGGAACATATTTCAGGATCAACCAACCCAGTACCGTAGCAATGAGCCAATCGTAGCGGAAATATTTTTGTAATGTCGCAGGTGCTTTGTAGGAATTGTAGATAGCTCCAATCATCCATACCAAGACAAAGATACCCCAACATATCCAATTCAATGGAACAAGGTTCATTTTCGTTCCCCTCCGAGCTCATCAAAGGATGTTTGTTATTCGCCGAGCGCAACAGATAGTCAGAGAAGTCCCTCGATGACAGTTACACTGTCTTCAGGTTACGACTGATTGAAAGCACTTATTACAGACTCCTTCACATCATCACTACCACAAGCGCAAACTTCATGTTAAGACACTCCTACTGTTTCTGAAGGCGCAGCTGTGGCAGCAAAAGTTCGTCATATCGATACGGTGAGAGCGCGCCTATTCGCAAAAATGCCTCTGGTCCTAGGACCAGAGGCATTTCAGTAACAGTCTTTATTTGTCGGTACCCGCGAAATCACTCGACGGTAACGCTCTTTGCGAGGTTGCGCGGTTTGTCGACGTCGTTCCCCCGCGCCACAGCGGCGTAGTACGCCAACAGTTGCAGCGGAATCACGGTCACAATCGGAGACAGTAGCGGCATGGTCTTCGGCAGATAGATGACTTGATCCACCGACTTCTGCAACGCTTCGTCCCCGTCAAATGTGACGCCCAAGACGAAGGCGTCGCGCGCCTTCACTTCTTTGATGTTGCTCAGCGTCTTCTCGTACAGATCCGTCTGGGTGACCAGAGCAATCACAGGCACGCCTTCGGTAATCAAGGCCAACGTTCCGTGCTTAAGCTCGCCAGCAGCATATGCTTCCGCGTGGATGTAGGAGATCTCTTTCAGCTTCAGCGCGCCCTCCATAGAGAGGAAGTAGTCCACGCCGCGACCGATGAAGAATGTGTCGTGTGCGTCCTTCCATTCCGCTGCGAACTGCTCAAGCTGCGGTTCAGCATCCAATACTTGTTCGGCAGCTTGGGGCAAGTTTTCTAGGCCCGCTAAAATGTCACGGATTTGGTCTTCACCGAGCAAGCCGCGCTCTTGGCCAAAGTAAATGGCCAACAGATACAGCACCACGAGCTGCGTGGTGTACGCCTTCGTCGAAGCGACAGCGATTTCCGGACCAGCGCGCGTAATCAACACATCGTCTGCCTCGCGAGCCACGGAGCTACCAACCACGTTGGTGATGCCCAGTACCCGGCGACCGCGCGCTTTGGCGTCGCGCAACGCGGCCAATGTGTCGGCCGTTTCACCAGACTGACTGATGACGATGATTAAAGTGTTGTCGGTTTGGAGCGGATCGCGATATCGGTATTCCGACGCAATTTCCACATCGACGGGAATACGCGCCAACTGCTCGATAACCGATTTCCCAACCAGGCCAGCGTGCCAGGAGGTTCCGCAGGCGACGATGTGAATCCTATCAACGGCTTTTACAAAGTCGCTACTCCAGTTCACCTCTTCATCCAATACCACCTTGGACAGGTCTGGAGCAATGCGGCCGGTCAACGTGTCACGGATTGCCTTCGGCTGTTCGTGGATCTCCTTCAACATGAAGTGTGCGTAGCCTCCGCGTTCAGCAGCGACCGCATCCCAGGTGACATTGAAAACGTCTTTCGAGACCGGATCTCCAGATAGCGTATAGCATTCGACGGAGTCCTTGTGGACGACAGCCATCTCGCCATCGTCAAGAACGTACACTTTACGCGTATACTCGAGCACAGCAGGGATATCGGATGCAATGAAGTTCTCACCTTCGCCAAGGCCGATAATCAGCGGGCTCGCTTTGCGCATAGCGATGATTTTGTCTGGTTCGTCCTTTGTCATGACGACGAGCGCGTAGGCGCCTGTAATGCGCTTGCCCACAGCAACCATGGTCGAGAGCAAATCTCCGTTGTACAGTTCCTCAATCAGGTGTGCTACGACTTCTGTGTCTGTTTCGGACTTGAACTGATGGCCTTTTGCTTGCAACTCCTCACGGAGTGAAAGGTAATTTTCGATGATCCCATTGTGGATGATGGCAAATCGCCCACTGCAGTCCTGATGGGGATGCGCATTTTCATCCGAGGGACGTCCGTGCGTGGCCCAGCGGGTGTGACCAATGCCAAGGTGACCGCCGACTGGGTTCGCGTCCAGTTTCTTTTCCAGGTTTGCCAGTCTTCCGACCGACTTGACGACAGTCACTTTGTCGTTATCGAGCGTGGCAATTCCGGCGGAGTCATATCCGCGGTACTCGAGCTTCGCCAAACCACCGATAACGACGTCTTTCACGTTCCGGTTCCCAATGTACCCTACAATCCCGCACATACTGAAATAGTTCCTCCTTATGACCTGCGAACTCCTGTTCCAGCAGTCACCTGCTGGGTTTCGAGTGCCGCTTGCGGCTCGGTCTCAAGCCGGGAGGCATCCGCCGAATGGTTCGCCAACCTCCTCCGCGTCAACTGAGGCCTTGCGTAGAGCCATCAGTCCTGGCGCTTCTGCATGCCTACGGCGTGGTAGATTCACCGCTGCATGGTTCGACAATGTTTTCTTTCTCATTCACTTTGATCTGATCTTTCGCGATGGTCACACTTGCGTTCCTCGTGCCCCTCCGCGCTAGCATCCCTCCTTTCAAGCTACGGTACCCAAACAAAGCAAAGACAAAGCCGGGCTACATGGCACTCTATTCACTGTAGCCCTGCTGTGTCAATCATATCTGCTTCAGCCATCCTCAGGCGCCGAGTTCCTCGCGCACTACTTTCACAATCTGTGAAACGCACGCCTCCAGCAACCGTTCATCCGGACCTTCAACCATCACGCGAACGATAGGCTCCGTTCCAGATTCGCGCACGAGCACGCGTCCATTGTTGCCGAGCAGTTCTTCCCCGGATTTAAGTGCTTGTTGAATCTTCTCGTTCTCTCTCCAAGCGTGTTTGTCGCGCACACGGACATTCTCCAAGATCTGCGGATAACGCTTCATCACTTGCCGCAACTCCGCCAGCGACTTACGGCTTTCCACAAGGATGTCAACCAGCTGAATAGCAGTCAGAATGCCGTCGCCCGTCGTGGTATGGTTGAGGAAGATGATGTGCCCGGACTGCTCCCCACCAAGTACGAAGTCCCCTTTGCGCATGGCTTCCATCACGTATCTATCCCCAACCGCCGTGGTTTCTACACGAATGTCGAGTTCCTCCATCGCCTTCAGAAAACCGAGGTTACTCATCACCGTCGCGACGACCGTGTTGTTCTTCAACAAATCCTTTTGTCGCAACGCCTTTGCGCAGATGGCCATGATGAAGTCCCCGTCGACGACTTGTCCGCTGCTGTCGACAGCAATCAATCGGTCTGCGTCGCCGTCAAACGCCAGCCCTAAGTCGGCCTCGCAATTGAGCACGGCACGCTGGACAACGTGCGGATGGGTCGATCCGCACCCGACATTGATATTGACACCGTCCGGCTGCGCGTTCAACACGGTTACCTTGGCGCCCAGCTTCTCGAAAACTTCCGGGGCAATCCCGGACGCCGCGCCGTTAGCACAGTCGAGAACGATGTGCAAGCCGTCGAAGCGGTGCTTTACCGTACTGAGCAGAAACTTCACATACGTACCGACAGCCGGTGCGTCGTAGATGCGACCAACTGCGGCCCCGATGGGGCGTGGTAGGGTATCCTCCGAATCGGCCACGATTTTCTCGATTTCCTCTTCCACGTCGTCGAGCAATTTGAAACCGTCGGCGCCGAAAAACTTAATTCCATTGTCCTCCACAGGGTTGTGCGACGCGGAAATCATGACGCCTGCGTCTGCATGTAAGTGTCTCGTCAGGTATGCTACACCCGGCGTGGAAATGACGCCAAGCCGTAGAACATCCACGCCCATCGACAGGATTCCACTAATTAATGCGGCCTCCAGCATGTCACTGGAGATACGCGTATCCTTTCCGATGGCAATGCGAGAACCAGATCTGTCTTTCGTCAGCACATAGGCACCAACGCGGCCAAGACGAAAGGCCAGCTCTGGAGTCAATTCTTTATTTGCTACGCCACGGACACCGTCCGTTCCAAACATACGAGCCACGTAATTCTACTCCCTTCGAATCACAACTCATTGTGCCACAGGTCGAACTATCCGGCAATCTGTCTTTTCCGACAGCTGGACAATCCCTGCTTCCTGACTACGGATTAGCATTCGCGCCACTGACAGAAATCTCAGCAGTGTGCGAAGACATGTTTGTGACCTGAACCCAGTTCGGGATGGAAACGTTCAGTGGTGCGCTCGTGTCACCGTTGTGCAAATCAGCGCCATCGATGTACACAGTCACATCTGATGGTTGCAGCCTGTCCATCACCGACTTGGGTCCAGACACCGTAACGTCGACAGATTGCGGATTGGAAATCGTCACTTTGGTATTACTGGGCAAGTTATGAATGGCAATCGGCAGCCCGGTAAAAACTTTCGTCTCCGCCGGCTCAATTTTGACGGTAACAGAAACCGTATTGGGTGTCACACTCGATATTCCCGCATACTGTGGCACTTTCACTTGCAGGGTATGCGTGGATGTAAACCCGTTGACATTCACAGGTAGACTGACGGCCAGCAGATTGGAGGTGACACTCGGCGTCCCCTGTAACTGGACACTCTGTGGCAGTACCTCTACATCCGAGATGGCAAACCCGGTCGCAGGTTTACCGACAATCTCCGGTACCACGCTGGCTGTCGCCTGCGGCGATTGAACTGGAATGGTGACGTTGACATCCACCGGATTCACTTCAACCCCGGGCACCTCGTTTCCTTGACTGTCCACGGGCTCCAACGTGACGTCCTTAGTCACCGTCTGCGTGGCCGACTGAATCGACACGGAGGCTTGCACGTAAGCAACTCTTTCCAAATCCGCCTGCACTCCGGTCACGCCCACCGTTTGCACGTCAGTGATAGGTGTTCCCGTGTGATAACCATTCGCTGGTTGGCCCTGAACATTCACTATTACATCTTTTGATACGGTCATCTTTCGGTCAAGCACCACTGTAACAGTGGGGGGATCTATCGTGTAATTGACCGGCGGCATGCCCGTGGCTATCAACCGCACCTGGTGCGTCCCCGGAGACAAGCCACGCGCATCGGCCTCTACGGTCACCCCCAGCATTTGCGCGGGCAAAGTGGCGACGTCCAGTGCACTCCCCTGCACTTCCACGACGGCGATCGGACTGTCGATGGAAGTGACAACGAGGTTCGGATCTACCAAGACGTGAACGGGAAACGTATATGGGTACCTCTGCGTCGCTGCCACGCCATTCCCCGTGTCATTGCCCTGAATACTGATTGTAACCCAGATAATGCAACTCAGCACCAATGCGATAATCCGCAACACCCAGTTGTTCTTCAGAAATCTGTCCACCTTACGACTCCGCCTTTCGGTTCAGGAAGTGTAAGCGGCCAGACCGCTTTGGGACGAGCAGTGACTGCAGCATCTCGTAGAGAGTATTCTCCTCGAGGCCGATATTCAGCACGCCATCTACCGCAAGCGAGACGCGGCCAGTTTCCTCGGAAACAACGACGGCCACGCAGTCTGACTGTTCAGTGACGCCTAGCGCGGCGCGGTGTCGCGTACCCAACTTCTTGTCCAAATTTCGGTTCTCCGTGAGCGGCAAGAAACAGCCTGCTGATACCACCCGGTTTCTGCGGACGATGACAGCGCCGTCGTGCAGTGGCGTATTCGGAATAAAGGTGTTAATGAGCAACTCCGAGCTGATGACGCCTTCGATGAGTGTCCCCGTCTCGATATACTCCGTCAAACCCGTGGATCTCTCAATGATGATGAGCGCCCCGATTTTCATCTTCGCGAGCACTTGAGAAGCTTTTACCACCTCAACAATGGTCTGCTGCAAGTCCTCGGTGTTTGCGTTTCCGAACGCCAACGAGAAAAAACCGCCGCGGCCTAGTTGCTCCAGTGCCCGACGCAGTTCAGGTTGAAACACCACCGGAATGGCGAACATCCCGATGGTGATAATTTTGTTCAACAGCCAGTTCAGCTCGTCCAAATGCAGCACGCTGCTGATGGCGGTTGCTGTCAAAATGACAATGACGCCCTTCAGAAGCTGCACGGCGCGCGTACCGCGAATGAGCAGCAACAGCCGATAAAGGACAAACGTGACGATGAGAATATCAATTAGGTTCAGTATGGTGAAATGCCGAATTACGTTTATCCAGGATTCCATGTCGCCGCCACCCACGCGTAGTTGCAATCAATTCCTTCTCATTTTTTCTTACATCGGAAACTTCGTCAAGTGACACAGGACAGGCATTTCTGGCCGTCGACATGCGTTCAACGCTACGCCTTCTGTTTGGATTTACGGGCTTTCGCCATTGCCCGGCGATATGCGCTCAGAAATGACCTGGCAATGGCTTGATGTCCGGCGTCATTGGGGTGAATCGGGTTGCCAATCAGCCGCATGTCCCGGAGCACGCCTTGCTTGTACCCCTTGATGTACTTGTCTTCCTGGTTGCGAAAAAGACTCCGCACGTCCGCCACAGCCAGGTTGTACTGTTCTGCTACCCTAAGAATCGATTTATTTACTGTGTCCATATATTCTTCCGCCAACACGGAATTCGGAAACGGATTGTAGATGGTACCAATGACGACGGCCGCTCCCGGTTGCCGAACCGTCTCGATGATTTGCTCCAAATGATCTTGTACCCGTTGGGCGATTTTGAACACGGTTTTGTCACTCCCGTTCAACAACCAAGGAGAAGCCTTCAAAATGTCGTTACCTCCGACCATGATGGTAACCACTTTGGCTTCCGCCCAGATGCACTCGGGTACTTTCGACACTGACTTCAGCAACTGTTTCGACGTCCATCCTGGCTTTGCGTTCAAGAACACATTGACAGGCTGCCTTTTGGACAACACCTTGGCAAAGCGTCGTACATACCCCGCTTCGTCGGTGGTTGCCTCATATCCATACGTAATAGAGTCCCCCAGTGCCGCGTACAGCAAACCCCTTCCTCCCTTTGCGCGTATGTGCGATGTGCTGTCCTTTCACCCTGATAGCACGAATTCACGAAAGGTCTGCAACAGCAACGTATGCAGTAAAAGCGGATGGGGTACCTCTCCTGTTCCATGTCAAGAAGGCCCCTTACCAGCTGGTGGTTCTAGAGGCTGGCAAAGGACCTCCCTGGACTATCGTCTTTTGAGCAACAGGCGTACGAAAACGGATTCAAACGCGCCCTTATAGCACCGTTTTCCCGAACAGCGATTCCACAAGCTCTACAGCCATTTTACCTGTGCGGTTTTGGTGATCCAGAATGGGGTTCACTTCCACCACGTCGACGGATAAAAGCTTGCCCGATGCCGCCAGGAGTTCCATGGCAAGGTGTCCTTCGCGATACGTTACGCCACCGTTGACCGGGGTTCCGACCCCCGGGGCGTACATCGGATCGAGGGCGTCGAGATCAAGACTAAGGTGAATACCTGCGGTTCCTTCGCTGGCAATCGCAATCGCTTCTTCCATCACGCGCGCCATGCCCATTCTGTCAATTTCGGCCATGGTGTACGCCTTGATTCCCGATGTCTTGATGAGCTGCGCTTCTCCTTCATCGATGTCACGGATGCCTACAAGCACCACGTTGGACGCCTTTACTTTGGGGGCGAACCCGGCCAAATTGACAAGATCCGGGTGCCCGTAGCCCAGGCTGGCCGCCAAGGGCATGCCGTGAATGTTGCCGGAGGGCGTGGTCTTGTCCGTGTTCATGTCGCCGTGCGCATCAAACCAAATTACTCCAAAGGAGGGTTGGGCGGACGCAATGCCCGCGACAGATCCAATCGAAATGCTGTGATCACCACCCAGAATGATGGGCGTATGTCCCTCTTTGACGACATTGCTCACGGCGTCATGCAATGAGTGGCACACCGTCTTCACTTCGTCCAGATACTTCAGTTTTTCGTCTTTGACGCGAAGCATTTCGGACATGGGAACAGGGACGTTCCCGAGATCCTCCACGTCATATCCGAGTGCCTCCAGTTTTTCCTTCAGTCCTGCATAGCGAATGGCACTGGCACCCATGTCGACACCGCGACGACCTTGTCCAAGGTCGGAAGGTGCTCCAATGATTTTTAACTTTCGCACGATGATTCACACTCCTTCGGCTAATCAACAAATGATCCACGTGCGTATGTACGACCGGCTGTCACCTTAAGGAGGACGGTGACAAGCCCCATTGTATCAGTTTTGGCGTAATGAAACTCTCGACGCCCGCAGCAAGGAACAACATGCACACGATAAACGGTGCATGCCGCAAAACCCTGCGAAACTGTTCCGAGAGATTCGTCTGGCTCCTGAGCGTCTCCGCTTCGCCGGTGACCAGGCCGCGGAGAATTTGTCCCATCTCGTACAACAAACTGAATCCAATCTGTACGCCCAGGGCACTCGCCCAAATCAATGCGGGCAGTTCCAGGAGCCCGTGCGGTAACAATGCGTATGAGAACAACTTCCAGTCGGATACGTGCAGCCGATGCGCTCCCAACACCGTCACATATCCCATTAAGACACCGTTGTACCACAACGTAATCACGGGAATGACGCCAAACAGGAAGCCGGTGACCAAAAACGTCGCAGCAGCGAGGATGTTGTGGACGAAGATCAGCCCCCAAGTGCGGATAGGTGAAGACCCCACCCCTGCTGCGAGTTGACGCAGTTGTTGCAATGCGGGCTGTGCGAGGTGCGCATAGCGACCTGGAGAGATCACGGCGCTGGCAAACCCAATCAGCAAAACTGCTGCTGTCAATAGCACAAACCACGGAAGCGCGTCCATTCGCTTGACACTGTTCACCGTTCCTCTTCCCTTCCTCATCTGAATATCTACAATCACCTCCGCGCACACTTTCCAGAGACTTATGAAAGGAGGCGCTGATATGAGAACAAGACGTTGTACTTCCATCATCTTGTCCATCCTCACGATGTTCATGACTGTACTGTGTTGTGCAGTGAGTCCCGCCACGGTGGGAGCCGCTGAGAAAAAGCCTTCCGCAATTTACAAGGTAGATACCCAGCAAAAGGTGGTTGCGCTCACTTTCGACATCTCGTGGGGCAACAAAGTCCCTGAGCCGGTCCTCGACATTCTCGAGAAGAAGAAAGTCACCAAAGCCACGTTCTTTCTCAGTGGCCCGTGGACGTTACGCCATCAGGAGATTGTGAAACGCATTCACAAGATGGGGTTTGAGATTGGCAGCCATGGGCACCTGCACAAGGATTTCTCCAACTACTCCAACGCCTGGATTACCGAGCAGGTACGGCTGTCTGAAAAAGCCATTCATCAGGTCGCCGGTGTCCGTACGAAACTTATCCGCACGCCCAACGGAGACTTCGACGCGCGGGTGGTCAAGTGCCTGAACGATATGGGCTACACCGTGATTCAGTGGAATACCGACTCCCTCGACTGGAAAAACCCTGGTGTCGCAGCCATCACGAATCGAGTGCTCCATCGCGCCGTACCCGGTGATATCATTTTAATGCACGCTAGCGACTCGTCGAAGCAAATCACGCAAGCGTTGCCCCAAATCCTTGACGGCTTACGCGCGAAAGGCTACCGCTTCGCAACGGTATCCGAGTTGCTAGCTCAAGCGGAAGTCAAAACGCAAGTTCAATAAACCCCTGGAAGCCAACAAGCCGTCACATCGACGGTTTGTTGGCCGTTTTCACCTGCATTTGGTTCATTGGAGTCAGAAGTTTCCCATAAATTAACGTGATTTACAAGTTGTACACCGTCATCACAATGAGAATCTGGTTCACCAGCGGCCCCGACTGCACCCAGCCCGTACTGCAACCAAATAAACGGCAGTGAGTCAATGACGGTGAACACGTAGATGAAGAATAGGGCAGGCAAGAAACTCGCTGAACCGGACATGCGCCGCTTGAGATAGGCACCGATGATAGCTGCGACGAGGGGCCAGAAACCTTGATAGCAATAAGTGCTAAACATGGCATGTGTTGCATGCATTGTGACGTTCAGATGGTAGCGCCACCATAACATGTCGTAAATGGCCATCAGTAAAAAGACGGCTTGTGCCCAGCGCCAGACACGTCTCGGTAGTGTGACGCGCGCGACGAAGTTAAGCATCAGATACGCCCAGAATCGCATCAGGCTGGTGGTCGAGAAAAAAGCGCCTGACACGAGCCCGGCGTACCAAGACAAGTGCATCCACAGCCCCAATAGGCTCGTCATGACTCCCGTAAGTGCACCGACCATCACAGTACTGGCGAGCAAAAAATGAACTGGTTGAGTCTCATTCGCGCTTTCGCCTCCCGACGCTCCCATCATACCGTACAGCATCGCGACTGTCCAAACGGCGAAAGCAAACAGGAACAGCAAAAGTGGGCTGCCGGAATAACACAGACGTGCGAGACGCATACTCTCGGTGTGGAATTGTTCGCGAAACGAGGTGTAGCCATGAGCCTAGTACGTCGGTGGTGGCCGCCGTTGTTGGTTGCACTGCTGCTCGCTGGATGTGGGCAGGGTGGTAGTATGGGAGCGGACGTCAGTGGCGCCCAAAACCAGCAGGATTATGGCCAAACGAAACAGATGGTCGTAGACATTTTGCACTCCCCGGACGGTAAAAAGGCCGTCGCAGACATTTTGCAAGACCCATCGATGAAACAGCAAATCGTCGTGTCGGAGACCGACATCACAAAGGCTGTGGAACACGCGCTACAAAACAACAAGAATCAGTCGTTTCTCACCCAGGCGGCAAAAGACCCGAAGTTCGCGGCGGCGTTGGCAAAGGCCGTGCAGCCCAATTTGATTCAACTACAAAAACAGTTAATGAAGGACCCGCAATACCAAAGCGACATGATGGTATTACTAAAGTCGCCGGAATTCACCCAGAATCTTCAAGAGCTCTTGCAAACACCGCAGTTCCGTGGCCAAGTGATGAAGATCATGACGGATGCGCTTCAAACCCCGAGCTTCCGCATGCAATTTCAGGATGCCTTGAAACAGGCCGTTTCCGAATCCATGCACCAAGCCGGAGGTGAAAGTGGAGGACAATCCAAGAAAGGTCGCGGCCAGGGTGGTGGCGACCAAGGGCAATCCGACGGTGGCGGTGGCGAGGGTTAATCATCACCTCATGCGCAGCGCATATCACTTTCCCCAATTGTAAAAACGGCCACTCCGGGATAACCCTGCGGTGGCCGTCTGTCGTTAGCGCAATGTTCACTGTTTCACACCCGACTTCAAGTTCGTTCGCAGCATGACGCCCTTCGCTAAAGAAGCATACGCCATGCCTTGTGGTGTGTCGGGTGCAAACAGCGCGGTGGTAGAGTTGTTGTCCATGCTGGCAATCGGAATCTGCGCCAGAACCTGCGTTCGCAACGCGCGCGCCACCTCGTCGCCGCCACCTTTCCCAAACAGGAACGACTTTTCACCGCATCCTGGGCACTGATAGTAGGACATGTTCTCGACCACACCGACAATTTCATGGTTTGTTCGAATTCCCATGACGCCAGCGCGAACCGCCACTTCGGCAGCGTTTGCCTGGGGTGTGGTCACAATCAATTCCTTGCTCTTTGGCAACAACTGATGAACGTCCATCGCGACATCGCCTGTACCCGGTGGAAGGTCCAGCAGCATCACGTCAACGTCTCCCCAATGCACTTCGCCGAAGAAGTTGCGCAACATCTTGCCCAACATCGGTCCCCGCCACACCACAGGGTTATTTTCCGGCACGAAAAAGTGCATGGAAATGAGTTTGACACCCTCTACTTCTATCGGGATGATCAGGTCGTCAATGACAGTGGGTCGTTTTTGCTTGATACCGAATATGGCAGGTATGCTAAAGCCATAGATATCCGCATCAATGATGCCGACGCGCAACCCTTCGCGAGCCAGAGCAACCGCCAGATTTGCTGTAACCGTCGACTTGCCGACGCCCCCCTTGCCGGACGCAACAGCGAGGAATAACGTGTTGTTATCCACTTCGAGGAGTGGTGGCTTGCTCTGCGGTTCAGCTCGACCACGCAGCTTCTGCGCAAACTTGGCCCGCTCTTCATCCGTCATCGTTTGAATTGTCAGATCCACGTCGGTAACGCCTGGAAGGCGGGACAAAGCATCTCTCACAGACTTCTCAATGGTGGTCCGAAGAGGACAGTTTGAAATGGTGACAGCGACCGTCACGTGGATCTTCGAGCCTTCCACATTGACGTCTTTCACCATTTCCAATTCAACAATGCTTTTATGAATCTCGGGATCTTCGACATCCCAGAGTGCTTCCATAACTTGTTCCTTGGTTATCATGAATATGCCCTCCCAGCAAGCAATCACGCACCATCGTTAAGTGTACCGTATTCCAGGAATCTACACAAACCGCCTGGAAGTCATCTATTATCCGCCTTCGGACACCTTCAAACTGGCATATTCCTCGTGTCCGTCAGCCTGCCACATGACCGCAAATGTGTTGGTCTCTGCAGAGGCGGGGCCGACGAACCACAATGACTGGTGGGAGAGAAGTGTATACGGGGCCGAGGCCAGGGGGCGCTGGCGGTAGATTTCGCTCGGCAGCTGTTCTCCGATATACAGGATAGGGAGCAAGCTTTCGGCCCAACTGGAGACCTTGATCCTCTGTAGCGCCGTAGCACCGTCATTTTTCAGTTGGTACAGAGGCTCTCCAGCCCATGTGCGACCCGTGGAGTACACGTGCATGTTCTGCACGTTCGCGGCGCCGTTCGCACTCATCATCGGAGCTGAGGGTATAATCTTGGTGCTCTGCACCGCATGCCATGTAATCAAGGAGAGTAGGATCGTCAAAGTGGCCAGCGCGAAAAGTCGTCGCCTGGCCAGCTTCCGATTGTAAGGCGTAAATCCCTTCATGAGGCATCCTCATCCTGGTTGTCCGTTGCGTGCTGAAAGTAGTCCAACAGAGAGAGGTACATTGCAAAAGCAATCGTTTGTTGATACTTTTCTGTGTGCAACGCGCTCGCTTCCTCTGAATTCGATAGAAATCCAACCTCCGCCAGCACCGAAGGCCCTGGAATCCGCCTGAGCAAATACAGGGTGTCCATGTCATCCGCTTCCCGTTTGGTCGGGAGCAACAGCTCCTTGAAGCGTGCCTGCATGATCTTTGCCAACTGCTCACCTTCCGGGTTGTCCCTCATGTAAATGGTGTGGGCACCGCGCCACAATGGGGAAGGTGAAGCGTTGCAGTGAACGCTGACAAACGCATCCGGTTCTTTAGATTTCGCTAAGCGAGTTCGGTTACGCAGGTCCGACTGGTGTCGGAGTCCCATCGCTTGATCTTCGTCGGTTGCCAAGTCGTCGTCTGTCCCTCTCGTCATGTAGACGGTGGCACCCGCCTGTTGGAGTAGAATTTTTAACTTTTTGGCGATGGCAAGGGTCACGACCTTTTCCGGCCTTCCATCCGCCGTCTCTGCACCGCCGTCGGGCCCGCCGTGCCCAGCGTCAATGACAATGGTCTTTTGCGCCAGTCCAAATTCCTCCGCCTCAGCTGACACGGGTAGAAGTACGAAGAGCAATGTGAACGCTGCGAGTGCTGCCAAAGTTGTTCGCGCAAACAAGGGAAGTCACCTCGTTTTCCGAATTCGGTGATTGTCCCCATACAGTGTATGCAGTAAGACCCAGGTCATGTATTCGCATAAAAAAGACCGATGGGTTTCATAATGGGCCGTCATCGGTTTAATAACCTAGTTTCACACGGGGGCTACCGCTTCGACGGAATGCTGCACGACGCGGTCAAAAAAAAGATGCCGACAAGAATGTCGACATCCGGTCGTAGATTTGAACTTAACGCTTCGAGAACTGCGGTGCACGACGTGCAGCCTTCAAGCCGTATTTCTTCCGTTCCTTCATGCGTGCATCCCGCGTCAGGAAGCCCGCTTTCTTCAAGGGGCCGCGCAGTTCGGGGTCAACCTTCAACAATGCGCGGGCAATTCCGTGCCGAATGGCACCTGCTTGACCTGCAATACCACCGCCATAGACGTTTGCGTAAACGTCATAACGGTTCAACGTCTCCGTCAAAAGCAGGGGCTGCTTCACAATCAGTCGCAGCGTTTCCAATCCAAAGTACTCGTTCATATCACGGCGATTAATGATAATCTTGCCATCGCCGGGCACCAGCCGGACGCGAGCTACGGAATGCTTACGACGGCCTGTGCCAAGATACGCCAATTGTGCCATGGCAGAGTCCCTCCTCCGTTAGTTGCTCGCAGATTCCCACGGAATCGGCTGCTGGGCTTGATGTGGGTGTTCCGGTCCGGCGTACAGCTTCAACTTCGTCAGTTGTCGGCGACCCAGGGAATTGTGTGGGAGCATGCCCTTCACAGCCTGGTACAATACCCTTTCCGGATGCGTCTTCAACAGATCAACCGCACGCACTTCCTTCAACCCACCGGGGTACCCAGAGTGGCGACGGTACATCTTCTTGTATAACTTCTGGCCGCTGAACACTACCTTCTCCACGTTTACCACGACGACAAAGTCGCCTGTATCCACGTGGGGCGTGAACTCCGGCTTATGCTTTCCACGTAAAATGGATGCGATTTCGCTCGCGAGACGGCCAACGCGCTTACCCGCTGCGTCAATCACATACCACTTGCGTTCCACGGCGTTTGGCTTTGCCATGTACGTCGTTCGCATGGGAGTCCCTCCTGATTTCACGTTCTTCATCACTGTTTGTAACGGGGTGCAGTGAGAAAAACACTAGCGAGTATTGTATTACACTCCGACTCTCTGGTCAAGTATCCAAGTCTCTGTACCGAACTTCCCAGAGTGTCAGGCCTTTGGCCGGGGCGGTCCGTCCCGCGAGGGTTCTGTCCCTAGCCTGCAAGATATCGCGTATATCTCGCTTCAGATGGCCCTGTCCGATGTCGACCAACGTGCCTACGATGATACGTACCATGTACTGCAGAAAACCGTTGCCGGTACAGTAGATATCAAGATACGTATCACGTTCAATCAACGTAATATCGTAAATCGTCCGGCGTTTATCCTCGACTGGCGTTGCCGCGGCACAAAAACTTGTAAAATCATGCGTGCCTAGCAAATACTGCGCGGCTTCACGCATCAAGTCCGTGTCGAGCGGCTGCGGTTGATGCCAGGAATATCGGTTTGTGAAGATGTCCTCCACCGCTGCCCGTTGAATCGTATACCGATAGGTCTTCCTATCAACGCAAAAGCGCGCGTGAAACGCGTCGGATACTTCGCTGGCCGCAATGGGTACGATGTCCGACGGCAACGCGCGGCGTAACAAATATGGGTAGCGCGACGCGGGAGGTCCTTTCTCCTGCGTCCAGTGCACCACTTGTCCACGGGCATGTACGCCTGCGTCCGTGCGCCCGGACCCGAAAACTTCCACGGGCTGTCTCAGGATCCGCTGCAGCGTATCTTCCAACGTCCCCTGCACGGTCCGGAGCCCGCGTTGGCGGGCAAACCCGTGGAAGTCGGTTCCGTCGTAAGCGATGGTTAGTTTAATCTTCATCATACCAGGTCACCGCCAGTGTTGAAGAGTGACAACAACACACGGCGCTCGTCGTTACACGAGTTCGATAATCACCATGGGTGCTGCGTCGCCACGGCGCGGTCCGACCTTGACCGTGCGCGTGTAACCACCATTGCGGTCCTTAAACCGTGGAGCGATTTCGGAGAACAACTTCTGCACCACGTCCTGATTGGACTCGTCGCTCACGAGCTCGGCGCGGACAAACGAAGCCACTTGACGGCGTGCGTGCAAGTCGCCCCGTTTCGCCAGCGTGATCAGTTTGTCAGCAATCTTTCGGATTTCTTTCGCTTTTGCTTCCGTGGTCTGAATGCGTTCGTACAGAAACAAGTCTGTAACGAGGCTGCGGAACAGCGCCTTACGTGCGCTGGATGTACGTCCGAGTTTACGGTATGGCATTTCTCAGTCTCCCTCCCCTGCGGTCCATGTCATGCCATGTATTTGCCAATCAGTCTTCCTGCCGCAACGACAGGCCCAAACCGTTCAGCTTCTCTACGACTTCCTCGAGCGACTTCCGTCCCAGGTTCCGGACTTTCATCATTTCTTCTTCGGTCTTCGAGCAAAGTTCGCCAACCGTATTGATGCCGGCTCGTTTCAGACAGTTGTAGGAACGGACAGACAGGTCGAGTTCTTCAATCGGCATGTCGAGCGTCTTGTCGAACGCCGTCTCTTCTTTCTCAACCATGATATCTGCGTCCTTGCCGTGCTCGGTCAAGCCGACAAACAGAAACAGGTGCTCTGTGAGAATCTTGGCACCCAAACTCACCGCTTCTTCAGGTGCGATACTGCCGTCGGTCCATACTTCGAGGGTGAGCTTATCGTAGTCCGTGACTTGACCGACACGCGTGTTCTCAACCGAGAAGTTGACGCGGATAATCGGAGAGTAGATGGAGTCGACAGGAATAACACCAATCTCCAGGTCTCCCGTCTTATTGCGATCCGCGGGTACATATCCACGCCCGCGGCCCGCCACCAACTCCGCGTACAACCGGGCGCCTTCCGACAGCGTTGCGATGTGAAGATCCGGGTTCACAATGTCGACGTCGGAATCCGCACGAATGTCGGCGGCCGTGACGGTTCCGCCGCCCTCCGCGTCGATGACAAGAATCTTGTCCTCGTCGGAGTGTATTCTCAGCGAGAGCCGTTTGAGATTGAGGATAATTTCTGTCGTGTCCTCTTTTACGCCAGGAATGGTCGAGAACTCATGCAATACACCTTCAATTTTCACCGAGCGCACGGCGGCGCCAGGAATGGAGGACAGCAGAATTCTCCGCAGGGAGTTCCCTATGGTCGTGCCGTAGCCGCGTTCCAGGGGCTCCACCACAAACTTTCCATACCTGTCGGTAGACTCGACAACCTCAATCTTCGGCTTCTCAATTTCGATCATCCGTAACCCTCCTCGCTTCGCGGGGCACGGTGTACTTGGTAGTCACCCCACCAAACACCTGGCCCCCTCGCCTTCACCGGACACAGCGGCGCCCAAATCAAGCCCGGTTTCCCGGGGCTGTCCATTGGACACCTCGTCCCTATTGGACCGGCATGCAACCTTCCACTGAATGTGGGTCGGATTAGCGCGAGTAATGTTCAACGATCATCTGCTCTGCCACAGGCGCGTCGATTTCATCACGCGATGGCACGCGGACAACCTTACCGCTCTTGTTCGCGAGGTCCAGTTCAAGCCAAGGTGCAATCGTTCGAGACTCCGCGTTTTCGAGCAGGGTTTTGATGCGAGCCACCTGTTGGCTCTTCTCGCGGATGGCAATCACGTCTCCGGCCTTGGTCAAGTACGACGGGATGTCCACCTTGCGGCCATTCACAGTGAAGTGGCCATGGCGAACAAGTTGACGTGCTTCCGCACGGGAAGCCGCAAACCCAAGTCGATACACGACGTTGTCCAAACGGCTTTCAAGGATTTGCAACAGGTTTTCACCCGTAATGCCTGGCCGGCGAGCGGCTTCGTCGTAATACGCTTCAAATTGTTTCTCCAAAACGCCATAATAACGGCGTGCCTTCTGCTTTTCGCGAAGTTGCAGACCGTATTCGGAATTACGGCGACGGCCTTGTCCATGTTGTCCAGGTGGAAATGGCCGACGGTCTACCGCGCACTTCTCACTGAAGCAGCGTTCACCCTTCAAGTAGAGCTTTACGCCTTCACGGCGGCAGAGGCGGCAAACAGATCCGGTATATCTTGCCATTCTAGTGTTGACACCTCCAATTCAATCTATACCCAGGTCACGAGTAAACTCACGCGAAGGTGAGCATAATACATAACTTTGTGTGCGTCCGTCAAACGCGGCGACGCTTAGGCGGACGGCATCCGTTGTGCGGGATGGGTGTGACGTCGCGAATCCCACTGACTTCCAGACCCGCAGCCTGCAACGAGCGGATGGCCGCTTCACGTCCAGCGCCCGGGCCCTTCACGGCAACTTCCACTGTCTTCATACCGTGTTCCATCGCCGTCCGAGCCGCTGCTTCCGCAGCCATTTGTGCCGCAAACGGTGTGCTCTTGCGCGATCCCTTAAAACCTACGTTACCAGCCGTCGACCAGGAAATCACGTTTCCAGCCGTGTCGGTGATAGTCACGATGGTATTGTTAAAGGTGGAACGAATATGTGCTACGCCAACCTCGACGTTCTTGCGGTCGCGGCGGCGCGTACGAGTAGCAGTTGCGCCTTTACGCTGCACTTTCGCCATTTCTCAGACCTCCTTTACTTCTTCTTACCTGCGACGGTACGGCGCGGTCCTTTGCGCGTACGTGCATTGGTCTTTGTCCGCTGTCCGCGAACCGGGAGGCCGCGGCGGTGACGAATGCCGCGATAGCATCCAATTTCCACAAGGCGTTTAATGTTCAGAGCGATCTCACGACGCAGATCGCCTTCTACCTTGTACGTCTTGTCAATGTGGTCACGAAGTCGAATCACTTCGTCTTCAGTCAAATCCCGTACGCGAGTGTTTGGATTAATCCCTGTCGCTTCGAGAATCTTGTTGGCGGTTGTCCGGCCAATCCCGAAGATATAGGTCAAGCCAATCTCCACTCGTTTGTCACGCGGCAAGTCTACGCCTGCGATACGAGCCATTGAGGGAATCCACCTCCAAGTGATGTTCTGAATCTATTGCAACACGATGCAGTCCCCATTTCGGGCAGCCGCTGCTGCACCGTGATTAAACCACAGGAATCGCAACGCAAAGATTAGCCTTGGCGCTGCTTATGCTTCGGGTTTTCGCAAATGACCATGACGTTGCCCTTGCGGCGGATTACCTTGCACTTTTCGCAAATGGGTTTCACCGATGGACGAACTTTCACCAGACACCCTCCTCACTTGAGATCTGGCGCAAGTCACATTGCTCCAGACCCTCATTACGCTATCATACCGAAAATCGGTCGCTTGAGCCAACTGCACTTACTTATATCGATAGGTAATTCTACCACGACTCAAATCGTACGGAGACAACTCAACCGTCACGCGGTCGCCAGGAAGAATTTTAATATAATGCATCCGAATCTTCCCTGACACGTGTGCCAGTACCTTGTGGCCGTTCTCCAATTCGACTCGAAACATCGCGTTTGGCAACGGCTCAATGACCGTGCCTTCTACTTCAATGACGTCATCTTTCGCCATCTGCCATGCCCCCTTCCGCGTCGGTTTCTAAGGTTTCCGCACGTGTAATTTCGTACTGTCGTATTGCATGCCGTAATTTCGCGTTCGTAACCTTGCCGTGAGCGCTCAACTCATCGAGCACTTCGTGAGCGATGTACGGGGTGTTGCGAACGTGCAACACGTTCTTCTTCTTCGGCCGTTCCGCCTTGCGCTTGTCTCCGTCAGCGACGTATACAAATCTATCCACTTCCTGGCCGACGACAACGCAGTACAACCCCTTGTCCCGTCCACGCGTGATCTCAACGACCCGACCCAACTCAGGCAATGTTGGAAGCTTTGACATGCACCCACCTCACGCCCGAATGTCCGACAGGATTTGCCGAATGTCGGCGTACACGTCGTCGATGGACCGCTGACCGTCCACCTGCCGCAGTAAGCCTCGATCCCGGTAGTAGTCGACCAGGGGCGCTGTTTGGGCGTACTGTTCAAGCCGCGTAGCCACAGCCTCCTCTGTGTCATCAGACCTCTGATAGAGCTCTCCGTGACACTTGTCGCAAACACCCGATACTGCGGGAGGCTGAAACACTACATGATACGTGGCACCGCACGACTTACAGATGCGTCGCCCCGTCAATCGGGCTAGCAAGACTTCCTGTGGCACGTGGATGTACAACACACAGTCCAGCCGTCGCCCCATCGCCGCCAGCGTTGCATCGAGCGCCTCTGCCTGTGGCAGTGTACGGGGGAAACCGTCTAAAAGAAACCCTTGTTGTGCGTCCGGTTGCTCCAGTCGGTCGCGAACTACCCTGATGGTCAATTCATCCGGAACCAACCGCCCACTATCGAGGTACGCCTTCACTTCATTCCCTAGGTCAGTCCCAGCAGCAATCGCCTTGCGAAACATATCCCCAGTAGAGATGTGCGGCACGCCATATTCTGCAGTAATCCGCTCCGCCTGGGTACCTTTTCCGGCTCCGGGCAGACCCAACAGCATCAGTTGCATCGCAATTCCTCCCTGAATGCTCGCGTTAGCGTATGAATCCGCGATAGTGTCGCTGCAGCAGTTGGCCCTCAAGTTGTTGCAACGTTTGGAGCGCGACACCGACAATAATCAAAAGAGACGTTCCACCGAAGTAGACGGATGTCAGGTTTGCGCCTTGTAACAGCAGGAACGGAAGTACCGAGATGGCCCCGAGGAAGAGAGAGCCGAACACCGTAATTCGGTTCACCACTCGAATGATGTACTGCTCGGTTTCCAGTCCCGGTCGAACCCCTGGGATGTAACCTGCGTGTTTCTGTAATTGTTCCGCGAGTTGATGCGGATTGATCTGTATGTGTGTATAGAAGAACGTAAATGCCACAATCAGCAGTACTTCCAAGACGATGTACCAAACCGAGTTCGGGTACAGAACGCGCAGAACGGTTTGCGCCCACGCATGTGTCGAGAAGTAGGAAGCGATTGTGTACGGGATAATCAGAAGCGACGTCGCGAAGATGACCGGGATGACACCCGCCGCGTTCACCTTCAGCGGAATGTGCGTCTGCTGTCCACTATACACAGTCCGACCAACCACCCGCTTCGCGTACTGGACGGGAATTTTCCGTTCCGCCTGTTGTACGAACACAATCAAAGCGAAGATCAGAACGATACCCGCTACCAGCGCGAGAACCTTCAGGACGCCCAGGAACAATTGGCCAGGTTGCGCAAAGAACCAGTTTTGGTACACTTCCTGTCCCAGTTGCCCCAGCCGAGCAATGATGCTCACAAAAATGATAACGGAAATCCCGTTTCCTACGCCCTTATCCGTAATCATCTCGCCAAACCACATCAGTAAGGTATCTCCTGCCGTCAGGGCTATGACAATGACGATGTACGTCCACCAGTCGTTTGAATACAGAACCCCTTCGCGAGCGAATGAGTAGGTCAATCCCGCAGCCTGAATGATCCCTAAAACAACCGTCAGGTAACGCGTCACTTGCGTCAACTTCCGGCGTCCGGATTCGCCCTCTTTTTGCCACTCCTCAAACCGCCGAACGACACCGGACTGAAGGAGCTGTATGATGATGGACGCCGTAATGTACGGCGTAACACTCATCGCGAAAATCGAAAAGCGATAGAACGCCCCGCCGGAGAACATGTTGAGCAAGTTAAACAGCGCGTTGTTTCCCGTCGTGTTGTTGAGCGCCTGAACGTTCATGCCCGGTACCGGAAGGTACGTGCCAATCCGGTACACGGCAATCATGAACAATGTGAACAATATACGATTTCGCAGGTGCTTTAATCGCCAAAGGTTCGCAAGGGTGCTTAACACCTTATATCACCTCGGCGGTTCCACCAGCCGCTTCAATCTTCTCCTTAGCGGCACCGGAATACGCGTGGGCGCGAACGGTGAGCTTCTTCGTCAGTTCACCTTTCCCCAACACCTTGACCCCATCAAGCAATTTGCGGATGATGCGGTTTTCCAACAAGTACTCCGGAGTCACTACTGTACCTTCCGGTAGGTTATTCAATTGTTCCAGATTCACAACCGCGTATTCCGTCTTGAATTTCGCATTGGTGAAACCGCGCTTAGGCAACCGCTTGAAGAGGGGGGTCTGGCCACCTTCAAAACCGAGGCGCACACCACCGCCAGAGCGTGCCCATTGACCCTTATGGCCGCGTGTGGACGTCTTTCCGTGACCAGAACTGGTACCCCGCCCAACCCGCTTGCGAGCTTTGCGGGCGCCCTCCGGAGCTTTCAACTCATGGATTTGCATGTCGGCACCTCCTTGTCTTTACTCCGCGTCAATTTCTTCAACGGAAACTAGATGCGAAATTCGGTTGACCATACCGCGAATCACGGGCGTGTCGTCCCGAACCACCGTCTGATGCAGCTTCCGCAATCCGAGTGCAAACGCAGTCTTGCGTTGGTTTTCAGGTCGGCCGATAGGGCTGTGGGTCAGCGTAATCGCTAATTTTTTCGCCATCTTCAACCCTCCTAACCGAGAATTTCTTCGACACTCTTGCCGCGCAGACGGGCAACTTCTTCCGCACGCTTCAGTTGCTTTAGGGCATCGAGCGTCGCGTGAACCATGTTAATCGGGTTATTGGAACCCAAAGACTTCGTTGCGATGTCTTTAATCCCTGCCAGTTCGAGAACCGCCCGCACCGGGCCACCTGCAATCACACCCGAACCTTCAGGGGCCGGCTTAATCAGCACCCGGCCAGCTCCGAAATGGCCCAGCGCCTCATGGGGAATGGTCGTATTTTTCATCGGAACGTGAATCAAATTCTTCTTGGCGTCTTCAATACCCTTGCGGATGGCGTCGGGTACTTCCTGCGCCTTGCCCAGTCCCGCGCCGACATAGCCATTGCCGTCGCCAACGACAACCAGTGCGGAGAAGGAGAAACGACGTCCACCCTTCACGACTTTCGCAACGCGGTTCACCGAGACGACTTTCTCGGACAACTCCAGTTGATTCGGATCTATGCGCACAGAGACACCTTCCTCTCGTTTTAGAATTGCAATCCCGCTTCGCGCGCGGCGTCAGCCAGCGCTCGCACGCGGCCATGGTACAGGTATCCACCACGGTCGAATACAACCGAAGAGAATCCCTTCGAGAGCGCACGCTTCGCGATCAGTTCGCCAACCTTGCGCGCCGCTTCAATGTTCCCGCCGTTCTCAATCACTTCGCGCAGTTCCTTGTCGAGCGTAGACGCGCTGACCAAAGTCGTGCCGTTCACATCGTCAATCACTTGCGCGTAGATGTGTTTGTTCGAGCGGTAGACGTTCAATCGCGGACGTTCCGCGCTGCCGCGGACGCGCTTGCGGACCCGAAGATGGCGGCGTTTGCGAGCCTCATTGCGGTCACCTTTGCTAATCATGCCGGGTCACTCCTTTCTCGTACAACGAGATTACTTCTTACCAGTCTTACCAACCTTACGGCGGATCACTTCGTTCTCGTACTTAATACCCTTGCCCTTGTACGGTTCGGGCTTCCGAATCGCTCGGACCTTCGCCGCGTAAATGCCGACGAGCTCCTTGTCAATGCCCTTGATGACCAACTTGGTTGGAGCAGGTACTTCTACTTCAATGCCAGGGACGTTTTCCAAGACCACTGGGTGCGAGAACCCGAGAGACAACGTCACTGTATTTCCACTCTTGGCTGCGCGGTAACCGACGCCAACAAGCTCTAAGCTCTTTGAAAAGCCGTTGCTGACGCCCTCAATCATGTTTGCAATCACGCTGCGCGTCGTACCGTGCAGACTGCGGTGCAATTTATTATCACTGGGCCGTTCAACGACAACCTCCTGCCCGTTCACAGACACCTTCATGTCTGGATGAACTTCACGTGTGAGGGTGCCCTTCGGCCCCTTCACAGTAATCGTCGTTCCGTCCAGCTTCACCTCTACGCCAGCCGGCACGGGAATGGGCTTCTTACCAATCCGGGACATGCTTACACCTCCGTTCGTTCACCCGTCATTACCAGATGTAGCAGAGCACTTCGCCGCCCACGTGCAACTTGCGAGCTTCCTTGTCCGTCACGATTCCTTTGGACGTCGAAATGATGGCGAGTCCAAGTCCGCCCAACACCCGCGGAATGTTGTCGTGGTTCACATACACGCGCAGTCCAGGCTTGCTGATACGCTTCAGACCCGTAATGACGCGTTCTTGATTCTTTCCGTATTTCAAAAACAGGCGAATGATACCCTGTTTGTCATCATCGATAAACTCCGCGTCGCGCACAAACCCTTCCCTCTTGAGGATTTCTGCAATGGCGCGTTTGACCTTGGATGCCGGAATCTCTACCTTTTCGTGGCCCACCAGATTGGCGTTCCGAATCCGGGCAAGCATGTCTGCGATAGGGTCAGTCATAACCATGAATCGTAACCTCCTTCCGTGCGAGCCGTCTTACCAGCTCGCCTTTTTGACGCCAGGCAACTGACCCTTGTAGGCCAAGTTGCGGAAACAGATACGGCAAATTCCGAACTTGCGAAGCACTGAGTGCGGACGGCCGCAGATGCGGCAGCGTGTGTACGCTCGCGTGCTGAACTTTGCGGGCCGGTTTGCTTTCGCAATCATTGATTTTTTCGCCACGTCATCGTTCCTCCCACATTCAATTTCGCTTGCCTCACGCGTGCCGGAACGGCATACCCATCAACGTCAGCAACTCACGCGCTTCTTCGTCGGTGTTCGCGGTGGTCACCACGACAACTTCCAAGCCGCGGACTTTGTCCACCTTGTCGTAATCAATTTCAGGGAAAATCAGTTGTTCACGCAGACCCAGAGTGTAGTTTCCACGTCCGTCGAACGCCTTAGGGGAAACCCCTCGAAAGTCGCGTACGCGTGGCAGTGCGACGTTCATGAGCTTATCGAGGAAGTGGTACATCCGCTGTCCGCGAAGCGTCACCTTTACACCAATCGGCATACCTTGACGGACGCGGAACTGTGCGATGGACTTTTTCGCACGGGTAATCACCGGCTTTTGTCCGGTAATGGCCATAATGTCTTCTACTGCGGAATCTATGACTTTCGGATTCTGGACAGCTTCGCCCAGGCCGAGGTTGACCACGACTTTTTCGATACGCGGTACTTGCATCACAGTGGTGTAGTTGAACTTCTTCATCAGTTCACCCACCACGTGGTTCTTGTAGTGTTCAAGCAAGCGGGTCACTGTTAGCCCTCCTTTCACCTGGCTACTAGTCAATCACTTCGCCAGACTTTTTCGCGTAACGGACCTTCGTTCCGTCTTCAAGAAACTTGTAACCCACACGCGTCGGCTGACCTGTCTTCGGGTCTGCCAATTGCACGTTGGATACGTGAATCGGCGCTTCTTTCTCAATAATGCCGCCTTCCGGATTCAGCGGATTTGGCTTGGTATGGCGCTTCACAATGTTTACGCCTTCGACAATCACGCGCTGCTCCTTCGGAAAGACCGCCAGTACCGTCCCGGTCTTCGACTTGTCTTTCCCAGCAATCACGACGACCTTGTCGCCCTTCTTCACGTGTAACTTCGGCATTCGTCGACACCTCCTTGCTTCACGCGGCCGAATGTCGGCGAAAGTTCACTGGCTCTCGCCGAACCCTTTGCGTCTCGCCAAAACCGTACGCGATTCATAACGTTCTCTTTGCCGTATTACAAAACTTCCGGTGCGAGGGAGATGATCTTCATAAAGTCCCGGTCGCGCAACTCACGTGCAACGGGTCCAAAGATACGTGTACCACGCGGGCTCTTGTCTTCACGAATAATCACAGCCGCATTTTCGTCGAATCGAATGTACGACCCGTCTGTGCGGCGCACGCCGCGGCGGCTACGCACGACAACAGCCTTCACAACGTCGCCTTTCTTGACAACGCCACCGGGTGTTGCACTCTTAACAGATGCCACGATGATGTCGCCAATGTTCGCAGTCTTACGGTTAGAGCCTCCGAGCACACGGAAACACATGATTTCCTTTGCGCCGGTATTGTCAGCAACCACCAATCTCGTTTGCGGTTGGATCACGGGAACAACCTCCTTCCTACAGGGAAGATTAAATCACAACAGCTTTTTCAACGATTTCAACCAAGCGCCAGCGCTTCTCCTTGCTGAGCGGGCGCGTTTCCATGATACGCACCGTATCGCCGATCTTCGCCTCATTGTTTTCATCGTGAGCCTTGAACTTCTTCGTCCGGCGAATCGTCTTGCCGTACAAAGGGTGCTTTACGTTTTCCTCAACAGCGACCACGATGGTCTTATCCATTTTGTCGCTGACGACTTTCCCGACACGCACCTTCCGGTAATTGCGTTCCATCAATGAACCTCCTTCCTTCACTCACCAGCGTAATCGCTCAACCGATACCGAGTTCACGTTGCTTCAAAATCGTTTTCGCACGAGCGATGTCCTTGCGGACTTGCCGAATCCGCATCGGATTCTCCAGCTGGCCGGTGGCAAGCTGGAAGCGGAGGTTGAACAACTCATCTTTCAGTTGATCGATGCGGCTTTCGATTTCTTCGGTTGTTAGGCCGCGAAGTTCCTTAGCTTTCATCAGCCTCACCACCTACCTCTTCGCGGAGTACAAACTTCGTCTTAATCGGCAGCTTATGAGCAGCAAGACGCATGGCTTCGCGAGCGACTTCTTCACTGACTCCTGCCAACTCGAACAAAATGCGGCCCGGCTTGACCACAGCCACCCATTTTTCCGGAGAGCCTTTACCACTTCCCATGCGGGTTTCAGCAGGCTTTTGCGTCACTGGCTTGCTCGGGAAAATCTTAATCCAAACCTTACCACCACGGCGGATGTACCGCGTCATGGCGATACGGGCTGCTTCAATTTGCCGGTTCGTAATCCATGCGGGTTCCAGGGCCTGCAAACCGTACTGACCGAACGTGACTTCGTTGCCGCCCTTCGACTGACCCTTCATGCGACCACGATGTTCTTTGCGGTGTTTGACCCGTTTGGGCATCAACATGGCTTACTTGCCTCCTTCCTGCGCACCTTTGCGCGGCCGTTGTGGCAATACCTCGCCGCGGTAAATCCAGACTTTCACACCAATGCGGCCGTATGTCGTATGCGCTTCAGCTAACGCATAGTCGATGTCCGCACGCAGCGTGTGAAGAGGAACGGTGCCCTCTGAGTATCCCTCTGTCCGAGCGATTTCCGCACCGCCGAGACGGCCAGAAACCTGTACACGGATCCCTTTTGCACCCGCACGCATCGTGCGCTGAATGGCTTGCTTCATCGCACGGCGGAACGAGACGCGGCGTTCCAACTGGCTTGCGATGTTGTCCGCCACCAATTGCGCCGTCAAATCCGGTGCTTTGATTTCCGAAATTGAGATATGCACGCGCTTGCCAGTCAGGGCGTTCAGTTGGTTTCGGAGCGCATCGACTTCCGCGCCACCCTTCCCAATGACCATGCCCGGCTTCGCCGTGTTGATAATCACGTTGATGCGATTCGCAGCGCGTTCAATGTCTACAGCTGCAACCGCGGCATCCTTCAGGCGCTTGAAGATATGTTTGCGAATCAGTAAGTCTTCGTGCAGGAGGTCCTGGTAGTCCTTCTTGTTGGCAAACCATTTGGATTCCCAGTCACGAATGATACCAATACGCAGTCCTACTGGGTTGACCTTTTGACCCATGCCGGTTGATCCCTCCTTACTTTTCCGCCACCACGACGGTAATGTGACTTGTGCGCTTCATAATGCTGTATGCACGCCCCTGAGCGCGAGGATGGAACCGTTTCAGCGTCGGACCCGGATCCACGTAGATTTCCTTGACGAACAGGCGATTCACGTCCATGTTGTGGTTGTTCTGGGCGTTCGCCACGGCCGATTTCAGTACCTTTTCAACAACCGGAGATGCCCCGCGCGGCGTGAGCTTCAAAATCGCGAAAGCTTCCGCGACGCGTTTGCCCCGAATCAAGTCAACGACCAGACGCACTTTGCGAGGCGCGATGCGAATGTACTTCGCCCGAGCCCGCGTTTGCGTTGCTTCCATGCCGCATCCTCCTTCCTAAAATCGCTCTTTATCGAGAACGCGATGATTTTTCGTCGCCCGCGTGCCCCTTAAACGTACGCGTGGGCGCGAACTCACCCAACTTGTGTCCTACCATGTCTTCCGTAACGTATACCGGTACATGTTTGCGGCCATCGTGCACACCAAACGTATGACCGACGAACTGCGGAAAGATTGTGGAACGGCGAGACCACGTCTTGATAACGCGCTTTTCGCCCGAGGCGTTCAGCGCCTCCACTTTCTTCATGAGATGATCGTCTACAAACGGACCTTTCTTCAACGAGCGTCCCATCGTGTAACCTCCCTCCTCGCTGACTCAGAATCACCCAGCCAACGAAGCCTGGTTCAGGCTCCGGCATTTACTTCTTACGACGGCGTACAATGTACTTATCCGACGGATTGTTCTTCTTGCGTGTCTTCTTACCCAGCGTCGGCTTGCCCCATGGAGACATCGGAGACTTCCGACCGACAGGCGCGCGGCCTTCACCACCACCATGCGGGTGGTCGACCGGGTTCATAACCACACCACGAACCGTAGGACGCCGACCTAGCCAACGAGAACGACCCGCTTTACCGATGTTCACATTCTCGTGATCCAGGTTGCCGACCTGTCCTACCGTTGCACGACATTCCAGACGAACCAGACGCATTTCGCCGGAGGCCAAGCGAATGTTCGCATAGTCTCCTTCTTTCGCCATCAACTGCGCGTACGCACCAGCCGCGCGCGCCAACTGACCGCCTTTTCCAGGCTTAAGCTCGATGTTGTGAATGGT
Source organism: uncultured Alicyclobacillaceae bacterium (assembly GCA_963788285.1). GTDB lineage: Bacteria > Bacillota > Bacilli > Alicyclobacillales > Alicyclobacillaceae > Alicyclobacillus_A. The sequence continues at coordinate 502,472 of CAWBGB010000007.1, read as the reverse complement.
GGTACCCACCGGAATGTCAGACAACGGCAACGCGTTCCCCGTGCGAATGTCGACGCCAGGACCGGAGATGACCGTGTCCCCCACCTTCAGGTTGTGCGGCGCGAGAATGTAGCGCTTTTCGCCATCGGCGTAGACCAAGAGCGCAATGCGCGCCGAACGGTTCGGATCATACTCAATCGTGGCAACCCTCGCCGGAATGCCATCCTTGTTCCGTTTAAAGTCAATAATGCGGTACTGCCGTTTATGGCCGCCGCCGTGGTGGCGGACCGTGATTTTCCCCTGGTGGTTGCGGCCGGCGCGCTTCGGAAGCGGAGCCAACAGCGACTTCTCGGGCTTGTCTGTGGTGATCTCTTCAAACGTTGAGACAGACATGAATCGCCGACCAGGAGAGGTTGGGCGGTACTTTTTAATCCCCACCGATACGACCTCCTTCTCGTTCGTCGATGCCTTGAATATTACGAGTTAAAAATCTCAATCGGCTTCGAATCCGGAGTTAACTTGACAATTGCCTTTTTCCGCTCCGAAGTGTATCCGACATGGCGTCCAACGCGCTTCTTCTTGCCCGGAACGCGCATGGTGTGAACCGATTCAACCTTTACGCCAAACAACTTTTCAACCGCTTGACGAATTTCCGTCTTGTTCGAGCGTTTGTCAACTTCGAACACGTACTTGCCTTGCTCCATCAACTCTGTGGAGCGCTCCGTGATCACCGGGCGCTTTACGAGGTCACGCGGATCCATTACGCGAACACCTCCTGCACCTTTTGTATCGCTGCCGTGGTAAGAACAAGGTGGTCATGACGCAGAAGGTCATACACGTTTACACCGTTGGCGTCGGTGTACTTTACGTTTGGAATGTTGCGTGCAGACAAAGCCGCATTGTCCTGCTTTTCAGCGTCTACAATCAACGCCTTGTTCAGGTTGAACTTCTTAAGCAACGCAACCATGTGTTTCGTTTTGATCTCTGGAAGCTGCAAGTCATCTAAAACGACCAGCGTTCCAGCATCCACCTTCGAAGAAAGTGCGCTGTACAGCGCAAGACGACGCACCTTTTTGGGGACTTTGTATTTATAACTCCGGGGGGTCGGGCCAAAGACTGTGCCTCCACCAACCCACTGCGGAGCCCGAATGCTACCTTGACGAGCGCGTCCGGTTCCCTTTTGACGCCAGGGTTTGCGGCCGCCGCCACTCACTTCCGAACGACCTTTCACTTTGTGCGTGCCCTGACGTTGGCCAGCCAGATACATGGTGACCACCTCATGCATCAGGTCAGGCCGCACTGCCGCACCAAAGAGTCGCTCGTCGAGTTCAATTTCACCAACTTGCTCTGCGTTCATATTGAAGACCGGTACTTTCGGCATGCGTCTGCCTCCTTTCCGTAAGCCTTACTTACTTCTGCTTCTTGATAGCCGAACGAATCGTCACGTAGGAGTTTTTCGGTCCTGGAACGGCACCTTTCACCAACAACAAGTTACGATCCGCATCTACCCGCACAACCTGCAGGTTCTGAACGGTCGCGCGTTCACCGCCCATGCGACCCGCCATGGTCTGGCCTTTGAACACGCGGTTCGGAGCAATGGCACCCAATGAACCGACCCCACGGTGGTACTTCGAACCGTGAGCCATTGGGCCACGCGCTTGATTGTGCCGTTTGATAGGACCCGCGTAACCTTTACCCTTCGACGTACCAATGACGTCAACCAATTCACCGACTTCGAATACATCCGGGCCCAGCTGCTGACCCACCTCGTATTGTTCCAACGCGACGTCTCTCAACTCGCGCACATAGCGTTTTGCAGCAGTGTTGGCTTTCTGAGCGTGTCCTTGCTCAGCTTTCGTGGCACGCCTTTGCTTCTTATCCGCAAAGCCTAGCTGGACCGCATTGTAGCCATCCGTGGCCACATCCTTCTTTTGCAACACAATGCAGGGGCCTGCTTCAATCACAGTCACAGGAATGACAGTGCCGTCTTCCGCGAACACTTGGGTCATACCCAATTTCCGCCCCAAGATGCCTTTCATATGCGCACCTCCTCGGAGCCTAGCTGTATATTTTCCGTTAGCAGCGCGGCGCGCTGCATCCATTCATAACAACAGTGCCGCGTATCTCATTCTGATACACACACAATTACAGTTTGATTTCAATGTCAACCCCGGACGGCAGGTCCAGTCGCATCAAAGAATCGACCGTCTGTGGCGTCGGGTTCAGAATGTCAATCATCCGCTTATGCGTACGCATTTCGAATTGCTCACGCGAATCCTTGTACTTATGCGGTGCACGCAGAATCGTGATGACCTGCTTCTCTGTCGGAAGCGGAACCGGACCGGACACGTGAGCGCCGGAACGTTTCGCGGTGTCGACAATTTTTTCCGCGGATTGGTCAAGGATTTGATGATCATAAGCCTTGAGTCGAATCCTGATCTTTTGCTTCGCCATATGTTTTCCCTCCTTCGTCGCCCAATGTTTGGACATGCTCCGCGAAAATTCACCTCAGTGGTGCCCCATATGGCTGAGGACACATGAGCAACCTTTCGCCTCATAGCTGTCAGAGACCAACATTCGAAATTATACTAGACGCTGCGGAAGAACACAAGGTGCTTCGACCACTTTCCAAATATGGACATAAGAAAGGCGAAGCGAACAGCTTCGCCTTTCTTAATCTGCATATGTTTTCAAGACTGGGAGCTTACTTCGTGATGGCGCTGACGACGCCTGCTCCAACGGTACGGCCACCTTCACGGATAGCGAAACGCGTACCTTCTTCGAGCGCGATGGGCGCAATCAGTTCGACGTCCATCGTGACGTTGTCGCCAGGCATCACCATTTCGGTGCCTTCCGGCAACTTCACAACGCCGGTGACGTCCGTCGTACGGAAGTAGAACTGCGGACGATAGCCGTTGAAGAATGGGGTGTGACGTCCGCCTTCTTCTTTGGTCAAAACGTAGACTTCAGCTTTGAAGCTGGTGTGCGGCTTGATGGAGCCAGGCTTCACCAAAACTTGACCACGTTCGACATCCTTACGCTCTACGCCGCGGAGCAGGGCACCGATGTTGTCACCCGCTTGCGCTTGGTCGAGGAGCTTACGGAACATCTCAATACCCGTAGCAACCGTTTTGCGATTTTCTTCTGCCAAGCCGACGATTTCCACTTCGTCGCCAACCTTCAGCGTACCACGTTCGACGCGGCCGGTAGCAACCGTACCACGACCCGTGATGGTGAACACGTCTTCGACCGGCATCAGGAACGGCTTGTCAGTGTCACGTTCCGGCGTCGGAATGTAATTGTCGACAGCGTCCATCAGTTCTTCAATCTTCTTCACATACTCTGGGTCGCCTTCCAGGGCCTTCAGAGCGGAACCGCGGATGACCGGAATCTCATCGCCCGGGAATTCGTACTCGTTCAGGAGTTCACGAACTTCCATCTCGACGAGTTCAAGCAACTCTTCGTCGTCAACCATGTCGCACTTGTTCAGGAACACAACCAAGTACGGAACGCCAACTTGGCGGGACAACAGGATGTGTTCACGAGTTTGTGGCATCGGACCGTCTGCAGCAGACACGACCAGGATTGCACCGTCCATCTGAGCGGCCCCGGTGATCATGTTCTTCACGTAGTCGGCGTGGCCTGGGCAGTCGACGTGCGCATAGTGACGCGCTTCGGTCTCGTACTCGACGTGTGCGGTGTTAATGGTAATACCGCGTTCACGTTCTTCTGGAGCCTTGTCGATGTCGTCGTACTTCTGCGCTTGCGCCTTACCCTTTGCCGCCTGAACAGCGGTGATTGCAGCGGTCAGCGTCGTTTTACCATGGTCGACGTGGCCGATGGTGCCGACGTTTACGTGCGGCTTAGAACGATCAAATTTTGCTTTTGCCATGATCTGTTCACTCCTTGTCCTTATTCGCCCTTGTTTTTGGCGATGATGGTTTGGGCAATGTTTTTGGGTACTTCTTCATATGAATGGAATTCCATCGAGAAGGTACCGCGGCCTTGGGTCCGCGAACGCAAGCTCGTGGAATAACCAAACATCTCAGCAAGCGGTACGTACCCGCGAATGACTTGCGCGTTCGCACGGGCTTCCATACCTTCAACGCGACCACGGCGAGAGTTGATGTCCCCCATGATGTCGCCCATGTACTCTTCAGGAACCGTGACTTCGACTTTCATGATGGGTTCGAGCAGAATCGGGTCTGCCTTCGCAGCACCCTGCTTCAACGCCATCGAGCCGGCAATCTTGAACGCCATTTCCGAAGAGTCGACGTCGTGGTAGGATCCATCGAACAACGTCACTTTCACGTCAAGCATCGGATATCCTGCAACCACGCCGTTCTGCATCGCTTCCTGAATACCTTCGTCGACAGCCGGGATGTATTCCTTCGGAATCGCACCGCCGACAATCTTGTTTTCGAAGACGTACCCTGCGCCGCGTTCTAGCGGTTCCAGAATGATCTTGACGTGACCATACTGACCACGACCACCAGACTGACGGACGAACTTGCCTTCCTGTTCAACCCGCTTGGTGATGGTTTCCTTGTAGGCAACCTGCGGCGCACCGGTGTTGCACTCGACCTTGAATTCCCGCTTCAAGCGGTCGATGATGATTTCCAAGTGCAACTCGCCCATACCAGAGATGATGGTTTGTCCAGTCTCCGGATCAGTGAAGGTCTTGAACGTCGGGTCTTCCTCGGTGAGTTTACCGAGCGCGACACCCAATTTGTCCTGGTCGGCCTTTGTCTTCGGCTCCACGGAGATGGAAATAACGGGATCCGGGAACTCCATGGATTCAAGAACGATGACGTGCTTTTCATCGCACAGCGTATCACCGGTCGTGGTATCCTTCAACCCCACCGCAGCAGCAATATCACCGGCGTACACGGTGTCAATTTCCTCGCGGTGGTTCGCGTGCATCTGCACAATACGTCCGACCCGCTCCCGTTTACCCTTGTTGGAATTCAACACGTAGGAACCACTTGAGAGTGTTCCAGAGTAAACGCGGAAGAATGACAACTTACCCACAAACGGGTCGGTCATAATCTTGAACGCCAAAGCCGCGAAAGGAGCGTCATCCGACGACGGACTTTCAATCGTCTCACCATCGGCGGTAACACCCTTGATGGGAGGTACATCAAGCGGCGACGGCAGGTAGTCCACCACGGCGTCAAGCATGGGCTGAACACCTTTGTTCCGGTAAGACGATCCGCACAGCACGGGGAACAATTGTACGTTGCAGGTCCCCTTCCGCAGTGCAGCCTTAATTTCAGGAACCGTAATTTCCTCGCCTTCGAGGTACTTCATCATCAGGTCTTCATCGACTTCAGCGACCGCTTCCAGCAACTTCGCCCGATACTCTTCCGCGATCTCCTTCATGTCGTCCGGAATCTCGCGAGCTTCAGATGTCGTACCGAGGTCATCCGTGTAAATGATGGCCTTCATTTCGACGAGGTCGACCATGCCGACGAAGGTGTCTTCCGCACCAATCGGCAGCTGAATTGGAACAGCGTTGGCACCGAGACGGTCCTTCATCTGTTGAACCGTACCCAGGAAGTCTGCGCCAATGATGTCCATCTTATTGACGTACGCAATGCGGGGAACCTTGTACTTGTCCGCTTGTCGCCAAACGGTTTCGGACTGCGGCTCCACGCCACCTTTTGCATCAAACACCGCTGCAGCGCCATCCAAGACGCGAAGCGAACGTTCTACTTCGACCGTAAAGTCGACGTGCCCAGGGGTATCAATGATGTTGATGCGGTGCCCCTTCCACTGCGCTGTGGTTGCAGCAGAGGTAATCGTGATGCCACGTTCCTGCTCCTGCACCATCCAGTCCATCGTCGCAGCACCTTCATGGACTTCCCCAATCTTGTGTACGCGACCCGTGTAAAAGAGGATGCGCTCCGTAGTGGTCGTCTTACCGGCATCAATGTGCGCGATAATCCCGATATTGCGCGTCTTCTCTAACGAAAACTGACGTGCCAAAAAGCACCCTCCTTCCGGATTCCCGCCAGCCTACCAGCGGTAGTGCGCGAATGCCTTGTTGGCCTCCGCCATCCGGTGCGTGTCTTCCTTTTTCTTCACCGCACCACCCGTGTTGTTCGCAGCATCCAACAGTTCGTTCGCGAGCTTTTCAACCATGGTCTTCTCACCGCGAAGACGTGCATAGTTGACCAACCAACGTAACCCCAAGGTGATCCGCCGTTCCGGACGAACTTCAACCGGAACCTGATAGTTGGAACCACCAACGCGGCGAGCCTTCACCTCGAGAACAGGCATAATGTTGCGCATTGCTTCCTCAAAGACTTCCATTGGGTCTTTGCCGGTACGCTCGCGAATCGTATCGAACGCGGCGTACACAATCTGTTGCGCTGTACCGCGCTTGCCATCGAGCATGACCTTATTGATCAGACGCGTCACCATCTTGTTCCCGTAAATCGGATCTGGCATCACGTCACGCTTCGGAACAGGACCCTTACGTGGCAATGAAAATGCCTCCTTTCACACCAATGTACAGCGCAGAGCGAACCCTGCGCCGTCATTCAAGCGGCAGCCAATCTGCCACACCACCAATGTTCCATTATGACTTTTTCTTCGGCCGCTTCGCGCCGTACTTGGAGCGCCCCTGCATGCGGTCCTTGACGCCCGCAGTATCGAGTGCACCGCGGACAATGTGATAACGCACACCCGGCAAGTCCTTGACACGACCACCGCGCACCAGTACCACGGAGTGCTCCTGCAAGTTGTGCCCAATCCCCGGGATATAGGCCGTCACTTCAATTTGGTTCGTCAGACGAACACGCGCATACTTCCGTAGCGCGGAGTTCGGCTTTTTCGGAGTCATAGTACCGACACGCGTGCAAACACCGCGCTTCTGCGGAGACGGGAGATCCGTCTGATCCTTCAAGAAGCTGTTGTATCCCTTTTGCAGTGCTGGAGCCGTAGACTTTTTCTCCACTACTTTGCGTCCCTTGCGGACAAGCTGATTAATCGTCGGCATCACTGCACCTCCTTCCAACTTTCAGAAACGGCGAGATTCATCAAGTCCACAGTGCCTGGTGGTTCACACCCTGGCATAAAAAGAGTAGACAAACCAAAGCTTCCTCTGGCTCCTCCGCCGTTTGTACCTTGACGTTTATTCTTCAATAATGGCGGCCATTGCCGCTCCAACCTCGATGCCACAAGCCTTGCCGAGTTGCTTCATAGAGTCCACCCATTCCACAGGCACCCCTTTGTCCCTTGCAAGCGACAAAACCGGAGTGGTCACCCGAGACTCAGCGTCCCTAGCAATGAACACTTGCTTTGCCGTCGACTGCTGGAGTGCTTTGGTCGTTTGGTTGGTTCCTATGGTCCGCTTCTTCGCCAGGCGTATGCGATCGAGTGACATCGCAAAAGCCTCCCCCAGAATAAACACCCCATGCTCATGGCACACTCAAAGATTCTATCACCCGGCACTCTGGGCTGTCAACTTCAATATTTGTGGGCGTTTTGTTGTAGTCATAATCTTTGTCAGAAACGACCGCCGCCCATCGCCAGAGCACCACGGGAAGGCGGCTCTGGCAGGGCAGCGGTACAGCCTGACGTCATGCAGTGATGAGTCTAGCGATGGCAGGATTACTCCACCGTGACAGCCTGGTCTGAGGACTCGGTCTGCACATCTTCTTGTGGATCGTCATCACTGGTGATTTGGATGTGGCGATATCTCGACATACCGGTTCCCGCAGGAATCAGCTTGCCGATAATCACGTTCTCCTTTAAGCCGAGCAGACGGTCGACCTTGCCCTTGATGGCCGCTTCCGTGAGCACGCGCGTCGTCTCTTGGAAGGATGCCGCAGACAAGAAGGAGTCGGTCTCCAGCGACGCCTTGGTAATACCGAGCAATGCCGGACGCGCTACCGCTGGTTCCTTGCCTTCTAAGAGTACTTTGCGGTTCGCCTCTTCGTACTCAAAGAGGTCAGCGTAAGTGCCTGGTAACAGGTCCGTGTCTCCAGCGTCGAGCACGCGCACCTTACGCAGCATTTGGCGTACCATCACTTCGACGTGCTTGTCGTTGATATCGACGCCTTGCAGGCGGTAGACACGCTGCACTTCCCGCAGCAGGTAGTTCTGAACGCCCTGCAGGCCTTTGACGCGCAGCATTTCCTTTGGATCCACGGAGCCTTCGGTCAGCTCGTCGCCCGCTTCGACTTTCTGGTTGAGGCTCACACGCACGCGAGAACCATAAGGAATCGCGTACACCTTGGTCTCGGACTCACCTGTGACTTCGATTTCTCGCTTGTCCTTCGTCTCACGGATGTCGCTGATGACACCGTCGAACTCTGCGATGACAGCTTGCCCCTTCGGATTACGAGCCTCGAACAACTCCTGAATACGTGGCAAACCTTGCGTGATGTCGTCACCAGCAACGCCACCGGTGTGGAAGGTACGCATCGTCAGCTGTGTACCTGGTTCACCGATGGACTGCGCGGCGATAATACCGACGGCCTCGCCAATCTCGACCATCTTGCCGGTCGCTAAGTTCTTGCCGTAACACTTCACGCACACCCCGTGCTGCGTGCGACACGTCAACACCGAGCGAATGATGACTTCCTTGATGCCAGCCTCCACAATTTCTGTGGCCTTTTCGGCATCAATTAGCTCGTTCTTCGACACAATCTTCTTCCCAGTTTCCGGATGGTACACATCCTGGAACGCGATGCGGCCTTCCAAACGGTCGTAGAGATCTTCGATGACCTCCCGTCCATCGCGGATCTCCGCCACACGCAAGCCTTTATCCGTACCGCAGTCGACCTGCCGTACAATCGTGTCCTGCGCCACGTCTACAAGGCGACGCGTGAGGTAACCCGAGTCTGCAGTACGCAGCGCCGTATCTGCCAGACCCTTGCGGGCACCGTGCGTGGAGATGAAGTACTCCAACACCGACAACCCTTCCCGGAAGTTTGACTTAATCGGCATCTGAATGATCTCACCAGACGGGTTGGCCATCAGGCCGCGCATCCCCGCCAACTGCGTGATCTGCGAGTTACTACCGCGTGCACCGGATGTCGCCATCATGTAAATTGGGTTGAGTTCATCCATGCTCTCCATCAGAGTATTGGACAACTTTTCCTTCGCTTCGCTCCAGATTTGGCTGAAGGAGACGTATTTTTCCTCGTCGGTAATCAAACCGCGGCGGTATTGCTGTACCAACTTACGGTTCTTCGCTTCTGCTTCCGCAATGATGGTGGCTTTCTCCTCCGGCACGACGATGTCCGCAACAGAGATGGTGATACCAGCCTGTGCAGAGTAGTGGAAGCCGAGTTTCTTCACGCGGTCCAGAATTTCCGACGTCATGGTTGTTCCGTACTTACGGAAGCATTCCGCTAGGATATTCCCAAGGTCCTTCTTGATGATAGCCTTCGGTATCTTTCGTTCGCGGATGCAAGCCTGCAAATCAACCCCTTTTTCAAACACAAACGTTTCATCGGGGGTACCGACCAACAAATTCTGCTTGTTGCCGCTGTGCAAGTACGGAAAGTCCTTCGGGAAAATTTCATTGAAGATTAGTTTCCCCGGCGTGGTAATCAACATGGCGTCTTGTTGTTTTTCCGTGAACGACGTTTTGCCGAGTGAGCGAGCCGGCAATGCAATTCGCGTATGCACGGTGATATGCCCTTGCTGGTACGCATACATCACCTCGTCCGGGTCGGCGTACACTTTGCCCTCGCCCTTGGCCCCAGGAATCTCGATGGTCAGGTAGTACGGGCCTAGAACCATGTCCTGCGTCGGTGTGACAACCGGCTTTCCATCCTTCGGGTTCAGGATGTTGTGTGCGGCAAGCATGAGCAGACGCGCTTCTGCTTGTGCTTCCGCAGACAGCGGCACGTGCACAGCCATTTGGTCTCCGTCGAAGTCGGCGTTGTACGCCGTACATACGAGCGGATGCAACCGGATAGCTCGCCCTTCCACCAGAACCGGTTCGAACGCCTGAATGCCCAAACGGTGCAGTGTCGGAGCGCGGTTCAGGAGCACTGGGTGTTCCTTGATGACGTCTTCAACAACGTCCCATACCTCTGGGGACACGCGCTCCACTTTCCGCTTCGCACTCTTAATGTTGTGCGCCAATCCGCGAGCTACAAGCTCCTTCATGACAAATGGCTTGAACAGCTCAAGCGCCATTTCCTTGGGCAGGCCGCACTGGTACATCCGGAGATCCGGTCCCACAACGATAACCGACCGACCCGAGTAGTCAACGCGCTTTCCGAGCAGGTTCTGACGGAAGCGACCTTGTTTCCCTTTGAGCATGTGCGAGAGCGACTTCAGCGGGCGGTTCCCCGGCCCAGTCACCGGACGACCGCGACGACCGTTGTCAATCAGTGCGTCGACCGCTTCCTGCAACATGCGCTTTTCATTCTGAACAATAATATCCGGCGCACCGAGATCAAGAAGCCGCTTCAGCCGGTTGTTGCGGTTAATGACTCGGCGATACAGGTCATTTAGGTCCGACGTAGCAAAGCGCCCGCCGTCCAACTGCACCATCGGTCGCAAATCTGGCGGAATGACCGGTAAGGCCTCAAGAATCATCCAGCTGGGGTGGTTGCCCGACCCGCGGAACGCTTCGAGTACTTCCAGGCGCTTAATGGCACGATTGCGCCGTTGGCCTTGCGCAGTGCGAAGTTCCTCCTTGAGGACTTCCACTTCCTTATCCAGGTCAATGTCCAACAACAACTTCTTGATCGCTTCGGCGCCCATGCCCGCTTCAAACGCATAGCCATACTTTTCGCGGTAAGAACGGTATTCCTTTTCGCTGAGCAGCTGCTTCTTTTCCAAGGGCGTGTCGCCTGGATCCGTTACTACGTACGAAGCGAAGTAAATGACTTCCTCCAGCGCACGCGGCGACATATCCAGCACCAGGCCCATGCGGCTCGGAATGCCTTTGAAATACCAAATGTGTGAGACGGGCGCTGCGAGTTCGATGTGTCCCATGCGCTCACGGCGCACCTTCGAGCGAGTGACTTCGACGCCGCAGCGGTCACAGACGACGCCCTTGTACCGTACGCGCTTGTACTTTCCGCAGTGACACTCCCAGTCGCGTTGAGGGCCGAAGATACGCTCGCAGAACAGCCCTTCCTTTTCCGGGCGCAGCGTACGGTAGTTGATGGTTTCCGGCTTCTTGACTTCCCCATGTGACCAAGAGCGGATTTTCTCCGGTGATGCGAGTCCAATCTTCATGAACTCGAAGTTGTTCACGTCTAACAAGGAGCACCCTCCCTTTCATCAGTGCGGGCACGCCGCCGACACAAGTCAGCGGCTGTACCTCGAGGCTTCCTTACCCGGAAGGCGGTCATCGCACCCGGCTCTCAGACCGCGGTCATCTGAATCAAAATCCACTCATTCCCCAACTTCATGCGCTTCGAGATTGAGGTTGAGCTTCTCTCCGGCGTCTTCGTCCTCGTCTATCTCTCGCATGATGATCTCTTGCTCATCTTCACTCAGGATTTTGACGTCCATACCGAGGCTCTGCAGCTCCTTAATCAACACTTTGAACGACTCAGGAACACCAGGCTCCGGCACATTCTCGCCCTTGACAATGGCTTCATACGTCTTCACCCGGCCGACCACGTCATCCGATTTGACGGTGAGGATTTCTTGAAGCGTGTACGCAGCGCCATATGCTTCCAGCGCCCACACTTCCATCTCACCAAACCGTTGCCCACCGAACTGTGCCTTACCACCGAGCGGCTGTTGCGTGACCAGCGAATATGGACCTGTTGAACGAGCGTGGATTTTGTCGTCAACCAAGTGGTGCAGCTTGAGCATATACACGTAACCAACCGTGACGCGGTTGTCGAACGGTTCCCCGGTCCGCCCATCGTACAACACTTGCTTTCCATCCCGTGGAAATCCAGCTTCCTCGAGCGTGTCGAACACGTCTTCGGCATGCGCACCGTCGAAAACTGGTGTTGCAATTCGGATTCCCAACGCCTTCGCGGCCATACCAAGGTGGGTTTCCAACACCTGACCGATGTTCATTCGAGACGGGACGCCCAACGGATTCAGGACAATCTGCACGGGCGTTCCATCTGCCAAGAACGGCATGTCTTCTTCCGGCAGAATCCGAGCGACGACACCCTTATTACCATGGCGACCAGCCATCTTGTCCCCGACGGAGATCTTCCTCTTTTGCGCAATGTAGACGCGGACGAGTTGGTTCACACCAGCCGGTAGTTCGTCTCCGTTCTCGCGCGTGAACACCTTCACGTCAACCACAATTCCGGCGCCGCCGTGTGGCACGCGGAGCGACGTGTCCCGGACTTCTCGAGCTTTTTCACCGAAAATCGCATGCAGCAGGCGTTCTTCTGCAGTTAGTTCGGTGACACCCTTCGGCGTTACTTTTCCTACGAGAATGTCGCCTGCGCGTATCTCGGCCCCAATGCGGATGATGCCGCGTTCGTCCAAATTGCGTAGCGCGTCTTCGCCCACGTTCGGAATGTCGCGAGTAATCTCTTCGGGCCCCAGTTTAGTGTCACGGGCCTCCAGCTCGTACTCCTCGATGTGAATCGAGGTGTACACGTCTTCTTTCACCATTTTCTCCGACAACAGGATGGCGTCTTCGTAGTTGTACCCTTCCCACGTCATGAAGGCGACGAGCACATTTCGACCGAGCGCCAGTTCGCCGTTGTCGGTAGCGGGACCATCCGCGATGATGTCTCCCGCCTTGACCTCTTGCCCCACAGAGACAATCGGGCGTTGGTTGATACACGTGTTTTGATTGGAGCGCGTAAACTTCAACAAACGGTACTTATCCAAGTCGCCAAGTACGACTTTTCCATCAACCTCGTGCTTGGTACGAATCCAGATTTCACGTGCAGTGACGCGCTCCACAACACCACCGCGCTTTGCCACAACGCAAACGCCAGAGTCTTTTGCCGCCTTGTGCTCCATACCCGTACCGACATACGGAGCGTCCGGCACCAAGAGCGGAACCGCCTGACGCTGCATGTTGGATCCCATCAACGCACGGTTTGCATCGTCGTTCTCGAGGAACGGAATGAGCGCCGTCGCGACCGATACGACCTGTTTCGGTGAAACGTCCATGTAGTCGATACGGTCCTTTGGAACGGTCAGGATGTCACCGCGATACCTTGCTACAACTTCCTGTTCGGCGAAGAAGTTGTCTTCGGTCAACTTGGCGTTGGCCTGGGCGACGATGTAGTTTTCTTCTTCGTCCGCCGTCAAATAGTCGATATGGTCGGTGACCTTGCCGGTATCCGGATCGACCCTGCGATACGGGGTCTCAATGAATCCATATTCATTAATCCGGGCGTACGTCGAGAGCGAGTTAATCAACCCGATGTTGGGACCTTCCGGAGTCTCAATCGGGCACATGCGACCATAATGTGAGTAGTGAACGTCACGCACTTCAAAGCCAGCGCGCTCACGCGTCAGACCACCAGGTCCGAGCGCTGAGAGGCGGCGCTTGTGCGTCAATTCCGCCAGCGGGTTTGTCTGATCCATGAACTGCGACAGCTGGCTGGAACCAAAGAATTCTTTGATAGCTGCAATCACAGGTCGAATGTTAATCAGCGCCTGCGGCGTGATGGCACTCGCATCTTGAATCGACATGCGTTCGCGGACAACGCGCTCCATGCGAGACAACCCAATCCGGAACTGGTTCTGCAGCAATTCGCCGACCGAGCGTAGGCGTCGGTTGCCCAGGTGGTCGATGTCATCGGTCGTCCCAACCCCGTGCAACAGATTGAAGAAGTAACTTACGGCTGCGAGGATGTCAGCCGGAAGGATATGCTTCACATTGCGTGGAATAGATCCATTACCGATGACATGAATGATCTTGGCATCTTCCGTAGGACTGAAGATCTTCACCATTTGCAGGCGAATGGTATCGTCCTCTGTCAAGTCAGGCGTACCTTTGACCTCCAGGCGACCGACGTTGCGCTCCAGAGCCGGAATGATCTTATCCAGCAAGCGACGGTCAATCACTTGTCCAGCCTCGGCGATGATCTCACCGGAATCGAGATCCACCAAGGTTTCCGCCAACCGTTGGTTCAGAAGACGGTTCTTGATGTGCAATTTCTTGTTGATCTTGTAGCGACCGACATTCGCAAGGTCGTATCGCTTCGGATCAAAGAAGCGAGACGCCAGCAAAGCCCGCGCATTTTCCAGTGTCGGAGGCTCGCCCGGGCGAAGTCGTTCGTAAATTTCGACCAGAGCACGCTCCGTGGAGTCGGTGGTATCTTTATCCAACGTATTGCGCAGGTACTCGTCTTCCCCAAGCAAATTGATGATTTCAGCGTCCGTGCTAAGCCCCAGCGCACGCAAAAGGACCGTAATCGGCAGTTTCCTGGTACGGTCAATGCGAACGTAAACCACGTCCTTCGCGTCTGTCTCAAATTCGAGCCAGGCGCCGCGGTTCGGGATGACGGTGGCAGCAAAGGTACGTTTGCCGTTCTTGTCGATTTTGCTATTGTAGTACACACTCGGTGAACGGACCAACTGGCTGACAATGACGCGCTCGGCGCCATTGATGATGAACGTCCCAGTCTCCGTCATAAGCGGGAAGTCACCCATAAACACTTCCTGCTCTTTGACCTCACCAGTCTCCTTATTTAACAAACGAACTTTCACACGAAGCGGCGCTGCGTATGTAACGTCGCGCTCTTTGCATTCTTCGACGTCGTACTTGGGCTCACCGAGACTGTAATCGATAAACTCGAGTACAAGATTCCCCGTGAAGTCCTGGATGGGCGAGATGTCTGCGAACATTTCGCGCAATCCCTCGCGCAAGAACCACTCGTAGGACTTTTGCTGGATCTCGATGAGGTTCGGTAAGTCCAGCACCTCGCGGATACGGGAATAGGAGCGCCGTTCACGCCACCCGTACTTGACCATGTGTCCCTGCAAATACGTCACCCCTCATGTGAAGTTGGAATGTTTATGTGATGAAACAAAAAAGAAATGAGGCCGCACGGAACCACATTTTCGGAAATCGCTGTAATATTCACCTATCACCAAAGTAGAGGATTTTTATTCATTCCTTCAGCTTCAAATGAGTTTGCATTGAATGACTTTATCATATTGGTATGCAACTGTCAACCACGAGTCGCATGCGCGTGCAAGATGTGGTATCCAGACGCACGGGCTACCAACCGCACATTTCCGAACAACTCCTCTAACTTCGCTTTGGCACTGGGGGCTCCGTGTTTCTTCTGAATGACAATCCAAAAGTCTCCACCCTCGACCAGGTGGTCGCGAGCTTCCTCAAACAGTCGATAAACCACAGCCTTACCAGCCCGAATCGGCGGATTGAGCAGAACCGCATCAGCCATCATGTCAGGCACCTCAGAAAAGCCATCACTTTGGTACACCTTCCTGCGCACTCCGAGAAACTGCGTGTTCTTTCGAGCGAGCTCCACAGCACGACTGTTCACGTCCAGCATGGCCCACGTTGTCTTCGGATAAACCTTGGCCAAGGCTGCGGCCACAACTCCATATCCACATCCAAGGTCCACAACGTTCACCCGCCCAGTCAAGTCAACGGTCTCTATCAATAACCGAGTTCCAAAGTCCAGGCCCTTCTTCGCGAACACACCGGAGTCTGTGATGAGCCGTAGCTCAACCCCACGCACGTGAACCGTTACATCGTGTGGACGACTCGCACTCGTCGGATCGGTTGAATAATAGTGGTTGCTTTGCACTGTATCACCCGCCTTTCAGGACAGACAACACGAGGTATTGCAAAATTGCACGAGAGTGATTCAACACGACCTCATGGCGCTTGCATTGTGCGAATCGCACACATTGATTGTACACCAGCGGACTCCTATACAAAACAGAGGGTGGATCTGCCAGATGCGCGCAAATAAAGAAATGGGGCACCCATCCGCAGGGTGCCTCATTTCGTGGCCAAAGTTACTTGATTTCGACGGATGCGCCAGCTTCTTCGAGCTTTGCCTTGATGGCTTCTGCATCTTCCTTGCTGACCTTCTCTTTCAACGGCTTCGGAGCGCCGTCGACCAATTCCTTCGCTTCCTTCAGGCCGAGACCGGTGATTTCGCGAACAACCTTGATGACGTTGATCTTGGAACCACCAGCACTGGTGAGGATTACGTCGAATTCGGATTGCTCTTCTGCAGCGTCGCCGCCAGCAGCTGCGCCACCGACAACAGCAACCGGCGCAGCAGCGGTTACGCCGAATTCTTCTTCAATGGCCTTGACGAGATCATTCAGTTCCAGAACGGACATGCCTTTGATGGTTTCCAGGATACCTGCAACCTTTTCGTTTGCCAAATTGGACGCCTCCCAATATCGGAATAAGATTTAAATTCGTTGAGATTACTCGGCGGTTGCGCCTTCCTGTTGCTCCGCAACCTGCTTGACCGCGTACGCAAAGTTGCGCATCGGTGCCTGCAACACGCTGAGCAACATGGACAGCAGACCTTCACGAGACGGCAAGCTTGCGAGACTTTCTACTTCCTTCGCTGTAACCACGCGACCTTCGACAATGCCGCCCTTCAGTTCAAGCGCCTTGTGCTTTTTCGCAAAGTCGTACAAAACTTTGGCCGGAGCGACCACGTCTTCGAAGCCGAAGGCAATTGCGGATGGGCCGGTGAGGTATTCCTCAATCCCCTCCACCTTCGCTTCCGCAGCAGCGCGGCGCGCCAAGGTGTTCTTGTACACGTGGTACTCAACCCCCGCCTCGCGCAACTGCTTGCGGAGTTCAGTCACTTCAGCCACGGTCAAGCCGCGGTAGTCGGTGACGATGGTGGACTTACTGCGAGCCAGACGATCCGCAATTTCTTGGACCAGTTGTTGTTTTTCCTCGCGAACTCCCATGCCGGTGGATGCACCTCCTGTGTCTTTTTTTCAGGATGAACCGTCCGATATGAAAAGTCGCGCCACTCCAACCGGAGGGCGCGACAAGCCAATCTATCGTCGCGAACCTCGGTAGGCGGTTTCCCATTATCCTTGCGGACCTACTGTCTCTGGTTCATCCACATTCAGACAACGGGCTAATGGTAGCCCATCGCCGACCTTGAAGTCAAGTTCCAAATTTCAACCCTTACTCCGCCGCAACGGTCAAACGTTGCGGGTTGACCTTGATACCAGGGCCCATTGTCGTAGAGACACTGACGTTCCGGATGAACGTACCCTTGGCAGCTGCCGGCTTCGCCTTTTGCAACGCATCCATCAGAGTACGGAAGTTTTCAAGCAACTTGTCCGCATCAAACGATGCCTTGCCAATCGGAGCGTGCACATTGCCCTGCCGATCTACGCGGTATTCAATCTTACCTGCCTTGATCTCAGACACTGCACGCGCGACGTCAAACGTCACCGTACCGGTCTTTGGGTTCGGCATTAAGCCTTTCGGACCCAACACGCGACCCAGCCGACCAACGGCGCCCATCATATCGGGCGTCGCAACGACGACGTCGAAGTCGAACCAACCTTGCGAGATCTTCTGGATATAATCGTCATCACCAACGTAGTCCGCTCCGGCCGCTTCAGCTTCTTTCGCCTTTTCGCCCTTCGCAAATACCAACACGCGCGCCGTTTTACCGGTGCCGTTCGGAAGGACGACCGCCCCGCGAATCTGCTGGTCTTGCTTCTTCGGATCTACACCGAGGCGTACAGCGACTTCCACGGTCTCGTCGAACTTCGCTGATGCAGTTTGTTTTACAAGAGCCATGGCTTCAGCGGGATCGTAGACCTTATTCTTGTCTACCAACTTCTCCACTTCCGCCCGGCGCTTCGAAATGCGAGCCATTTTATACACCTCCATGTGGTTGAGCGGCGCGAGGCCTCCCACAGATGACCGCGCCCGTGGCGTCAGTCTTCAATCAAAATACCCATGCTCCGGGCGGTACCTTCTACCATGCGCATTGCCGCTTCAACGGAAGCTGCGTTCAAGTCTGCCATCTTTTGCTCCGCGATTTCACGCACTTTCGCGCGCTTTACCGTGGCCACTTTCTTCTTGTTCGGTTCAGAAGAACCGGACTCGATGCCAGCAGCCTTTTTCAGGAGCACTGCAGCCGGCGGAGTTTTCAAGTCAAACGTGTAGGAACGGTCTTCGTACACGTACAGGACTACCGGAATGATAAGCCCGACCTGATCAGCCGTCCGCGCGTTGAATTCCTTACAAAATCCCATAATGTTACCGACTTGCGCTTGACCAAGAGCCGGACCAACCGGCGGCGCTGGGGTGGCCTTACCTGCAGGAATCTGCAGCTTGACGACCTTGATGATTTTCTTCGGCAACACGTCCACCTCCTTTGCCACATAATGTGGTGTTCTCGGGCAATGCCCTCCCACTACTGCCTCCCTTTGGCAAAAGCCGGCCGGGAAACGGGCCAATAGCTATATGGACGCTTGTCAAAGCGCCACAGAAAATAGGTCATGCGTGGACGCAGACCTATGATCTGCCATTGTGATGTCTTAGGACAACTTTTCCACCTGCGTGAAGTCGACTTCCAGGGGCGTCTCGCGGCCGAACATCGACACAAGGACCTTGAGCTTCTGCTGATCCGCGTGAATCTCCTCAACATTGCCAACCATATCCGCGAACGGACCGTCAACAATGCGTACAACTTCTCCGACTTCGTAATCTACACGAGTCTTTACATCCTCTGTCCCCGTGGTCCGCAGAATGGCTCGTACTTCAGCCGGCAGCAGCGGAACCGGTTTGGATCCTCCACCCGTCGATCCGACAAACCCTGTCACCCCTGGCGTATTACGCACAACGTACCAAGAGTCGTCCGTCATAATCATCTCGACCAGGACATATCCGGGGAAAACCTTGCGCTGAACGACTTTTTTCTTGCCGTTCTTGACTTCCAACTCGTCTTCCGTCGGAACAAGCACGCGGAAAATCTTGTCCTCCATGCCCATGGTCTGCACGCGGCTTTCCAGATTGTTCTTGACCTTGTTTTCGTAACCGGAGTACGTGTGAATCACATACCACTGTTTTTCAAGGTTATCCATGTTGAGGGCGGAATGCCCCGCACCCCCCGACTTCAGCATTAAAGTCCTGCGAACAGGTCTACCTTCTCATAGGACAGGCATTCCCCGTCGCAGTTTAGACTAAATCAGTCCAATCAAAGACATCAGCTTGCTAACGCCGACATCGAATCCCCAGACCAATAAACCCATGACAAAGCACATGAGCAAAGCAGCGGTTGTGAAGTTTACAACCTCCTTGCGACCCGGCCACCGAACGCGTCGCAACTCGTTGACCGTTTCAGCGAAGAAGGCTACTACACCTGACCGTTTCCGTTTGCGTTGCACAACCTTTTCGTTGGGCTTTGCCATGATCAATACCTCACTTCTTTACATCGAAGATACAAGAGGTCAGCAACAGGGCAACGGGCCCCCGCGTTTAGCGAGTTTCCCGATGTACAGTCTGGCTATTGCAGTAACGGCAGAACTTCTTCAGCTCGATACGGTCAGGATCGTTCTTTTTGTTTTTCGTCGTGGTATAGTTCCGCTGTTTGCAGTCTGTGCAAGCGAGCGTAATGATAACGCGCATTCCGGTACACCTCCCCCAAAAGGGCAACGTCATAAATAAAAGGGGCCCAGAACCCCCCATAGACTTAGATAAAAGTAGCATAGGCACGGCTTGCATGTCAAGGATCCAAGGATTACCGATCGCTCCTACGCTAAAGCGAGCCGTTCGTGAGGGGTAATCCTTTCCGATACAAAGAACCGCACAGCTACGTGTATCTACCGAAACGTTGGCAAAAGGGAAGCGGCTTCCCCGTTCCTCACAACATGAGTATAGGCACCCTCGCGGGCGCCTTCTAGACAGTGTGAAGGTCTGTAACAGCGGTTACCGATGCTACGCAGCGTAATCCACCTCAAGCACACTGGTGAAATGACGCAATGCAACAGAACAGGGACTCCGCGCCTATGTACCGTCAGTTGCGCCCGGCAAGGTACTTCTCCAACTTTCGTTTTACGCGCTGCAACGCGTTATCAATCGACTTCACGTGCCGATCCAAGTCCACGGCAATTTCTTGATAGGAGCGTCCGTCAAGATAGAGCATCAAAACCTTCCGCTCCAAATCGCTTAATAATTCCGACATTTTGACCTCGATGTCGTCGAACTCTTCCTGATGGATAACAAGCTCCTCCGGATCCGTGACTCGCGCTGCACAGATGACGTCCAGCAAAGTCCGGTCGGAATCCTCGTCGTATATGGGCTTGTCCAGTGAGACGTAGGAATTGAGCGGAATATGTTTTTGACGCGTAGCCGTCTTAATCGCCGTGATGATTTGACGTGTAATGCATAGTTCGGCAAAAGCCTTGAACGAAGTCAACTTGTCCTCGCGAAAATCGCGAATTGACTTGAAAAGGCCTATCATGCCTTCTTGCACAATATCCTCCCGGTCAGCACCAATCAGGAAGTATGAACGAGCCTTGGCGCGAACGAAATTCCGGTATTTGTGAATCAAATACTCAAGTGCTTCAGTATCCCCGTTCCGAACAGCTTCAACGAGATCTTCGTCTGCGCGATCCTCAAGGGCAGGAACGATATTCACCATTTCCGTCTGAGTTGTCACGTTATCACCCCGAATCGGCTGCCAGGATGACGATATTATACATTATGTAATCTACTAAGGTCAATGTACTAGATTTATCCCCTTCGCCATTTTTCGAGGATATTCGCGATGTCGTGTCGAATGGTGTCGACCAAGGGGGTACGTGCACTGTCGTTCTTATTTTCCACTGTCCTGCGGATGCTGAGTTTGAGGTCCCGCAGCTGTTGTAGGAACTCACGAGCGGAAATGCGGAGCGCCCCTCCGCCGAAGGTGACCTGCTGTTCCGCGAAGTCGGACGTCGCGACGGTGATCTGGCGGTAGGTGTCGCGAAGTTCGTAAACCAGCCGCTCAATGCGTTCGTCAGCGGTTTCCTGGTGGGAAGTAAAAATGATGCGCACACCGGCTTCCATGGTCTCTGAGCCTGGCTTCTTGGCGTGATGGGCGTCGTAAACCACAATCACGTCATCTCCCGAGAACGCCCTGTACTCCTTGAGTAAATCCAGCAATTGATCCCGCGCCGCGTCCACATCCTCCAGCGCTTCAAGCGCGGATCTCTGCATTTGTGCGACAACGTTGTAACCGTCCACTATCACACACTGCAATCCGCGCTTGTTCCGTTTAACCCCTCTGCCGAACGACTTCATACAGCAGCACGCCTGCGGCCACAGAAGCGTTTAGGCTCTGCAACTTGCCCAGCATCGGCAGTTGAACGAGAAAATCGCAGTGCTCCTTCACCAGTCGGCTGAGGCCCTTCCCTTCGGCCCCAATCACCACGGCAATGGGACCGTTGTAATCGACTTGTGTATACACTGAGGTCCCATCGACATCGGCGCCGACAATCCAATACCCAGCCGATTGCAGGCGTTCCATCGCCTGTACGAGATTGGATACCCGCGCCACAGGTACATATTCGACGGCGCCAGCAGCGGCCTTCGCCACCGTTTCCGTCAGGGGTACGGCCCGCCGCTTGGGAATCACCACCCCTTGCGCTCCCACCGCTTCTGCGGTGCGTAGAATGGCGCCAAAATTGTACGGATCCGACACTTCATCGAGCAGCAATACAAGCGGAGGTTGCCCGGTCTGCCGTGCCAGCACATCGTCCAGTTCAACGTACTCCCTAGGCGCCACGTAGGCAACGACACCCTGGTGGTTTTCTCCAGCCACCTTCTGTAGATGGGCCTTGGGCACCGTTTGCACCACAACCCCCGCAGCCCTCGCCTTGCCGAGAATTTCAATCAGGCTGCCGCCTTCCGATGCTTCCGACACGAGAATCTTGTTAATCGGCCTCCCGGACTTAAGGGCTTCCAGCACAGGATGGCGTCCCCGGACGATGTTCGCGCTGTCCTCGTGCGGGCCTGCAACAGCCGCTGTCCTGGTACTGGTTACAGATCCTGCTGATGACGCGCTCCCCCTTGCTGAGCCGAGTCCCCGTTGCCCTTGCGCGAAGGCGCTGCGCCCCCCGCTCCTGCCGCGAGCGGGGCTTCCTGACTTTCCGGAACCCGCCCTACGCGTGTGTTCTCTACCGCCACGTTGCATCCAACTCATCCTTCCATATCGTCTATGTGTTGCAAGGCGTACTGACAAAGTTCCTCCAAACGCGACCGATCCGCCTGTCCGTACAGGTAGCCAATAAGCGCTTCGAATCCGGTGCTGTGGCGATAGTCCAGGATGTCTGCGTTCTTGCGAACCGTCCCAGACTTTGCGTTTCTCCCTTTCCGCAACACCGTCTGCTCCGCTTCCGTCAGACGATCCCACAGCACTGCCGCGAGTTCAGCCTGCGCTTTGGCTCGAACGTACTTTGTGGTCTCTTTATGCAACGCATTGGGCCGGCGGATACCTCTCGCCAATACGTGACTGCGCGCGTATACTTCCCAGACAGCGTCTCCAATAAAAGCCAGTTCCAGCGGAGATAGACCGTCCGCGTTCCACTCTGTCATGCTCGGTACCATCTCGTTCCTTGCGCAGTGTCTTCCAGCACAATCCCTTGTTGTAGCAGTTGATCCCGAATTTCGTCCGCTCGCTTGAAGTCGCGGCATTTCCGAGCCTCGTTACGTTCTTCAATGAGGCGGACGATATTGGCCTCCAGTTCATCGTCTGTGGTGGATGGCTTGAGGCCGAGGACGCCGAGCAGTTCTTGAATGAGACCTGACCACACATCAATCCCCGCCACCGACACATGTTGTCGCTTCAGGTACGTATTTGCCGCTCGGACGCCTTCGAACAGCGCAGAAATGCCATCCGCTGTGTTGAAATCGTCATCCATGGCCGTCACAAACTGTTCCCGAACCTTCGCAGCTTCCGCCTCCTGCTCCTGTTTATCATCCGGCTGCGGAAACTGAGACGCCTGTTCGAGGGTCTGTTTTCTATGCGCCAGGTTGCGCAGTGACCTGTCAATCCGCTCCAACGCCTGCTCGGCTTGGTCCATCGCTTCTTCCGTGTAGTTCAATGGATGCCTGTATTGAGCGCTGAGCAGGAAAAATCGAACCGCACGCGCCGGACGCTTTGCAAGAAGGTCGCGCGTCAGAATGAAATTCCCCAGTGACTTCGACATTTTCTCGCCGTTGATGTTCAACGTGCCGTTGTGCATCCAGTACCTAGCAAACCGCTTGCCGGAGTGGGACTCACTCTGAGCGATTTCGTTTTCATGGTGCGGGAACACCAAGTCCCTGCCACCGCCGTGGATGTCAATTTGTTCCCCGAGGTACTTCTGACTCATCACCGAGCATTCGATGTGCCAACCTGGCCGCCCCGGGCCCCACGGGCTGTCCCAGAACTCTTCACCAGGTTTGGCCCCCTTCCACAGTGCAAAATCGGTTGGATCCTCTTTCTGCTCGTTGACCTCAATTCGGAAGCCAGCGCGCATGTCTTCCGGAGACTGTCCGGACAGCTTTCCGTACTCAGGGAACGAAGACGTGTCGAAATAGACGTCGCCCCCTCTGACGTACGCGTGCCCAGTGTCAATCAAATCCTGGATAAATCGAATAATGTCCGGAATGCACTCGGTGACTCTAGGATGTACAGTTGCACGGCGAATGCCGAGCGCATCCGCGTCTTCAAAATACGTCTGAATATAGTGGTTGGCCACACTGCGAACATCGCTACCCGTTTCAATCGCGCGCTGAATGATTTTATCATCCACATCGGTAAAGTTCTGCACGTATCGGACGTCATAACCCCGGTACTCCAGATACCGCCTCACCGTGTCGAACACTACGAACATGCGCGCGTTGCCCACGTGAAAGTAGTTGTACACCGTGGGGCCGCACGCGTAAAAGCGAACTTTCCCCGGTTCTAGGGTCTCCAGCGGTTCCTTCTGTCCTGTCAGCGTATTGTACAGTTGGATTGCCATGACCTATCCCTTCCTGACACCTTTAGTCTCATCTTTGCCGTATTTGTTACGTGCTGAATCGCTTGTCAAGGAGTTTTGCAACTCGCGAGTATTGAAAAAACACCGCCTCTATCGGACAGAGACGGTGTGACCGCGGTTCCACTCTGATTGCTGTCAAATGGCGATATGCAAAATTTTACTCGAGCGTTGTTCGTCGCACTTTTGCAAATCGCTGAAATAACAGCCGCTTTACCAGGCCGTTAACGGGGCCAACCGTCGGATTTTACTGGATGGCACCTGCCATCGTTCCTTCCGAAGCCGACAGGGGCACTTCCGCGAGCGGTGGTAAGGGCGCTTCCAGCCGGGGTGATTGCCCCGGCGCCCTCTCTCTGGGACCAGCCGTTGCCGCGTACTCTTCCTGTCCTACGCCGTGAATGCGTCGATTGTTATCTGTTATTTTGCGCAAACGAAGTGGATTTTGTCAAACCTCGGGTTGCGATTTGGACGCTGCAACCATGGCGCTACGCAGCCGCTTCAGAACCCACTCCTTAGGCAGACAGGAGATGCTCTGCTGGAGGTCCGGCCCGTGTACTTCACCGGTTACGGCCGCCCGCACCGGCATAAACAAGGCCCGCCCCTTGACGCCCAGTTCGCTTTGTATCTGTTTGAAACGCGCCCGACTGGCCTCTGGCGTCCATTCCTCCGCCTGTTCACAGAGTCGACGATATGCATCCACCACCGCCAGCGCGCCTTCCTCTCGCAACACGTAAAGCGCCTCATCGTCCCATGTGATGTCTGGCGTGAAGAAGCCTGCCGCCAGTGTGATAAAGTCTTCCGCACACGTCATCTGTTCCTGGTATAGGCTCACAACGCGTTGCAACCACGCCCTATCCTTGCCTTCCGGCAACGAGACGTGGTGCCGTTCTAGCTGGTCCACCACCATCTCTGTTAGCGTCTCCACGGGCAACTGCCGAATGTACTGTCCGGCCATCCACTTCAGCTTGTCCGTATCGAACACGGCACCGCTCTTGTTCACCCGGTCCAGGTCAAACAGCGCTGCAATCTCCGCCATGGACATGATTTCCTGCTCGCCCCCGGGAGACCAACCGAGCAGAGCGAGAAAGTTCACGATGGCCTCGGGGAGATAACCCTTTTCGCGGTACACGTGGACGGGCATCACGTTCGGATCCCTCTTACTCAACTTTTTCCGGTTCGTGTTGAGAACTTGAGGTAAATGCGCAAATTCAGGCACGGTAAAGCCAAGCGCGTGGTAGATCAGGATTTGTCGCGGCGTGTTGGACAAATGTTCTTC
The DNA here is from genome assembly GCA_963788285.1 of uncultured Alicyclobacillaceae bacterium. Taxonomy (GTDB): domain Bacteria; phylum Bacillota; class Bacilli; order Alicyclobacillales; family Alicyclobacillaceae; genus Alicyclobacillus_A. The sequence goes on along the minus strand of CAWBGB010000007.1, from coordinate 477,316 downwards.
CCCGCGAATCACGTGCGTGATGTTCATGAGTGCATCGTCAATGACCACCTGAAAATTGTACGTGGGGATTCCGTTCGACTTGATAACTACAAAGTCGCCGATATCGTCCGTCTGGAAGGTCACGGGCCCGCGTACATGGTCTACAAATGAAATCTCTTGTCCGGCGGGAATGGCGAAACGCCAGTTGGGAACGAGTCCCTGACGTAGCTTTTCCGCGCGCTGTTCTTCTGTCAGGTGGCGACATTTACCGCTGTAACGCGGCATCCGTCCCTCCTGCTGAGCCAATTCACGCTCGGCCTCCAGCTCTTCTGGGGTACAAAAGCAGGGGTATATCGCACCGGTGCTGCGCAAGCGATTCGCGTACTCCTCATAAATGTTCAACCGCTCTGTACAGCGGTATGGCCCGTACGGTCCCCCGATGTCCGGCCCTTCGGCCCAGTCAAATCCCAACCACCGAAATCCCTTCAGTATCTCCTCTTCGGCGCCAGGAACATTCCGTTCCAGGTCGGTATCCTCAATGCGAAACACAAAGTCCCCGCCATGATGTTTGGCAAACAGGTAGTTGAACAGCGCGGTACGTACACCGCCGATATGTAAATGTCCGGTCGGACTTGGCGCGAAACGAACGCGTACAGCCATCATTCTGTCTCCTTTCTCTTCGGTACCAGCAAGACGACAGCGTGAGCCGCTATCCCTTCTTGCCTGCCGACAAACCCCATGCCTTCCATGGTCGTCGCCTTGACGCTGACAGCCCCCAGCTCACAACCGAACAATTGAGCCATACTTTCGCGCATAGCGAGCGTGTACGGCGACACTTTCGGCTTCTCCGCCATAATCATAACGTCCATATTACCAATCTCATATCCACGCTGGCAAACCAACTCAAAGACGTGTCTGCACAGCAGCTTGCTGTCTGCATTCCTATATCGCTCATCTGTGTTTGGAAAGTGGTGACCAATGTCTCCCAACGCGAGTGCACCGAGTAGGGCGTCCATCACTGCATGAAGCACAACGTCTGCATCTGAGTGCCCCTCAAGCCCTTTTTTGTATGGAATCTCCACTCCGCCGAGCACCAGTTTCCGCCCCTCGGCAAATGCGTGTACGTCAAACCCAAGTCCTACTCTCATTCGTTGCCTTCGCCTCCCCACCGTTGCTCCGCGAGCCAAGTCGCGTACTCCCAGTCGTCCGGTGTTGTGATCTTCCGATTGTACCCTGTTGCGGGGACAATCCATACGGAATGCGCCCCACCCTCGAACAAAGACGCATCGTCTGTGAACATCTCTCCAAGGTCGACCTCGAAATATCGTTGCTTCATCCAGGCCGTCGCAAACACTTGTGGAGTCTCGGCGAGCCATACGCCATCCCTCGGAATGGTGGCCACTATACGCCCGTCGTGCACAGACTTCACAGTGTCTGGAGAAGGCGTGGCCAGGATGGCCCCTCCGTGTTCTTTCGCTACTGCAATCACGGAAGCCACGTCGCGCGGCAACACAAATGGCCGAGCAGCATCATGTACAGCCACGTGCGAAGGCGATTCGCCGTTGCCACACTCGTCAAGCAGTGCCGAAAGCGCATTGCGTACCGATGCAAACCTGGATTCACCGCCAGCGACGACGCGCAGACGGTCTGACAATGCCCCGTGTCGCACCTCACTTTGTAGACGTTCCACATCCTCTGCCGGTGCTGCCAGCCAGATCTTGACCACGCCGCCAGCTAACAACGCCTCCACAGACCTTCTCCACACGGGTTTACCCCTGAGCATGGCGAATTGTTTGCGGAAGCCAATACGGGTACCTTGTCCACCCGCGACAACGATGCCATAGACCATGATTCACTCACCCACCTCCCACATATCAACACGTCAGCGCCTCTTTTGCAATGCCTTGTCGTCAAAAAGGCCGGCAGTAAAAACTGCCGGCCCGAAACATCTATACCCGCAAATTACGCGAGTGCTCTAGAGTGCTTTTTCGAGCAACTTCGGCTTGGCGAAGATCATACGCCCCGCCGACGTCTGCAGGACACTGGTGACGAGCACGTCGAGTTTGCCACCAATGTACTCTCGGCCACCCTCAATCACAATCATCGTGCCATCATCCAGATACGCGACACCTTGGTTGTACTCTTTCCCGTCTTTGATGACCTGCACGCTGAGTTCCTCTCCCGGAAGCACAATCGGTTTCAGTGCATTCGCAAGATCATTAATGTTCAGCACGGGCACGCCTTGCAACTCACACACTTTGTTGAGATTAAAGTCGTTGGTCACGACCTTGCCACGCATTTGCTTGGCTAAGCGGACCAACTTGGAGTCGACTTCCTGAATGTCATCAAAGTCAATCTCGTGAACCTGCACCTTCACCTTCAACTCTTTCTGAATTCGATTGAGCACGTCCAATCCTCGCCGTCCACGATTCCGCTTCAAAACGTCAGACGAGTCGGCAATGTGCTGCAATTCTTCCAGGACAAACGAGGGAATCACCAGAACGCCGTCGAGAAACCCCGTCTGAACAAGATCTGCGATACGGCCGTCAATGATGACGCTGGTATCGAGCAGTTTGGCCTCGCCGGCCTTGAAGCCTTTCTTGTCTTTGTCCTTGTCTTTCTCTCGGGAAGTCATCAATTTTCCTGCGAATAGTGACAGCAGATCCTCACGCTTCGTAAACCCAATGCGCAAGCCCAAATATGCGAGTAACAAGCTCACGAAAAACTGTACAGACAGCCCAACAACCGGAATCACGCGGATTGCTGGCGCAAACAGGTAGGCCACGAGCAATCCAATCACCATGCCGATGGTACCGCCCAGAATATCTGCAAGCGGTGTCTTCTGTAACTTGTCTTCCGTCCACTTGATAAGTGTCGTAACGTAGTTGACCAACCAGAAGGTACACAAGACAAACACGCTGCCGCCCAACACGGCACCAAACCATCGTGAGCTAAATGGTGGGTATGTGAAGTGAAGAGAGTGGAATAAGGCCGGGGAAAATGAGTAACCTAGCACCACCCCGATTACCGCAAAAAACAGTTGTACCATTTTACGTACCATCATGACACTGTCACCTCCTGGTACTATTATGGGCAATCTCAAGCACAGCCAAACTTGGCTAATACAAATCCGAAGTGACTGATCCGACCACGATACCTCCAATAGGTTTCGCGGACGAGCTCTCGTTTTTGTGAGCTGACTACCGCCTCGATTGGAAAAGCGAGCGTCAAGCCTAACAAATTCTGGGGTGGTGCTCCTAGTGTATCATCCATCGCCGAATGCGTCAAAAGCGGATATGAGAAAGAAAGCCACCCACAGGCGGCTTTCGAAAAAACTTCTCACTTCACACTCGTCTTGTAAACCTTGGATTCCGAGTCTTTTCCCGATTTTAACTTGTTTTTGCGGAATTTCCGCCCAATGCCGTACAGCGCGTAAACAGCAAGCGGAACAAAGATCAGTCGATTGACAGCCGAATGATGATAGCGGAAGACGCCAAAGACCAGAATCGCCAACACTGGAACAACGACCACAGCGGATCTCGGAAAGGCGACCTTCTTGAAGTTTGGGTATCGTACCCGGCTGACCATCAGTATGGCGAGCAACAACATACCGAACGGAAGAATCACCTCAGCCGGGTTCAGCAAATCGTGGTATAGCGCCATCGTCGCTAAGATGCCACCGGCTGCCGTAATCGGTAACCCCACGAAATAGTTGGTGGTTTTCGTTTGCACATTAAACCGCGCCAAGCGAAGCGCGCCGCACACAGGAAACAGAATCGTAATCGCCAGGCCGACCCAGCCATCGTACTGGAGCGCCGTGTTGTACATGATAAACGCTGGCGCCACGCCGAACGTGACGATATCGGACAATGAGTCGAGTTCTTTGCCAAAATGACTTTCGGCGTGAAGCCAGCGGGCCACACGTCCGTCCAAGCCATCTAGTACCATTCCAATCACAACCAGCAACGCAGCATTGGCAGTATACCCTTGATAAGAAAGAATCAGTGCAATGAGTCCGAGAATGAGGTTAGACACCGTGAACAAACTTGGAATTGATTTCGTTATCAAAAGAAAATCCCCCTCGGGACGGTCAAGGCGAAGACCGGATACCGGTATGCACACCACCTTAACGTTTCAAATGGTCCCTCTCAGATGTGCCTGTCAATAAACACCTGCTCCTGAATTCGCTTCAGTCCGTCGCGGATGGCTCTGGCTCGAACCGTTCCAATCCCCTCCACGGCATCCAGGTCTTCGATGGACGCGGCGAGGACGTTCGACAAAGTTTCAAAGTGGTCCACCAGATTTTCAATGACCGGTTGTGGCAATCGGGCAATCTTATTCAAGATACGGTATCCCCTTGACGCCACCGGTGTATCTCCGATGTTGGTCGCGTTGGGATATCCTAGAATTTTCGCCAACGTGGCGCCATCCAGCAGTGCTTCAGAGGACAGTTCGTGAATGGCCGACAGTACTTGGTGCGGCGTTTGATCCGAATCCAACACCGCGTAATCCTTGACCAGCAGATAGGCTTCTTCGTCCACGCGAGATACGAGTTCATCCAACTGCATGCTGATGAGGCGACCTTCACTGCCTAATTCCGTAATATATCGTCGAATTTCCGATTTGATGCGTAAAACCATCTCGAATCTTTGAAGAACCAGTGTCACTTCTTGTAGTGTCACCAATTCTTCGAATTCGAGTGCACTCAAATTGGTCAACGCTTGGTCTAAAACGGCCTTGTATTTCTCCAGCGTCTGAATGGCCTGGTTGGCTTTCGTCAGAATGACACCGATGTCTTTCAGCGAGTACTTGAAATTGCCCTGGTACAACGTGATGACGTTACGCCGCTGGGATATACATATGACCAACTGACCCGTCTGTTTCGCCACGCGTTCCGCCGTGCGATGACGTGTCCCTGTCTCTGACGTAGCTATTGTATGATCCGGGTTCAAATTGGTGTTTGCGTACAGCACCTTCTTCAGATCCTCGCTGATGACGATGGCCCCGTCCATTTTCGCTAACTCGTACAGGTGCGACGGTGTCAAATCGCACTGAATGGTAAAGCCTCCGTCCACTATGCTGAGTACAGCATCCGTGGCGCCCACGACAATTAAACCTCCGGTCTTCGCTCGCAGTATGTTCTCGATGCCTTCGCGCAGAACGGTTCCCGGAGCCACCATTCTCAATATCTTATTGATGGTTGTCTCACGCTTCGCGTCTTCTCCTCGCATCCGTCCACCCCTATAATACCAATGCCATAGCTTCGGCTAGTGTACTGACACCCATGACTTCAATGGCTCCGCTCCGCCGCCATCCACGGAGACTGTGCGCAGGAACAATGCACCGGCTAAAGCCAAGCTTATCCGCTTCTTTAACCCGCTGCTCAAGCTTTGCTACAGACCGGACCTCTCCGGTCAAACCCACTTCCCCAATGTAGACGTCGCCAGCTGGGAGCGGCACGTCCCGCAGGCTCGATGCCAATGCAAGCGCTACGCCCAAGTCGAGGGCCGGTTCCTCAACGCGAACTCCACCGGCGATGTTCACATAGGCGTCCATCGCTTGCAGGCGCAGTCCGAGGCGCTTCTCCAACACCGCCATGATCAGACTTACGCGGTTTGGGTCGGCCCCCGTAGCCATGCGTCGAGGGGTAGCTAGCGTCGTTGGTGCAACCAGAGCTTGTACTTCCAACAGCAATGGCCGCGACCCCTCCATCGCAGCAACGACGGCGGATCCCGGTGATTTATCTGAACGCTCAGCCAGGAACATTTCGGACGGGTTGAACACTTCCCGCAGCCCTTCCTGAGCCATTTCAAAAATTGCCAGTTCATTGGTTGATCCGAAGCGGTTCTTTACCGCACGCAATACCCGGTACGTATGATGGCGTTCTCCCTCAAAGTATAGCACTGCGTCAACCATGTGTTCCAGCATCCGAGGACCCGCCAGATTGCCTTCCTTGGTCACATGTCCAACAATGAAGGTGGCGACATTCATAGACTTTGCCACGCGCAACAACAGCCCCGTGCACTCCTTGACCTGCGAAACGCTCCCGGGCGCCGACGACATCGCTGGCCGATAGACCGTCTGGATGGAGTCGATGATCAGAAAGTCGGGTTTGACCTGCTCCACGGCATAGATGGCAGCGTCGAGGTCTGTTTCCGCGAGCACGTACATATTGTTATGCGTTGTCTCCAGCCGCTCCGCCCGCAGTTTCAACTGCGTCGCGGATTCTTCGCCAGAAACGTACAACACTTTTTTCCCAGCTACCGCCAGGTGATGCGACAGCTGCAGAAGAAGCGTCGACTTTCCGATGCCTGGATCACCGCCGAGCAATACGAGGGAGCCGGACACGACACCGCCACCCAACACCCGGTCCGTTTCCACCATCCCTGTGCTGAATCGCTGTTCTTGTTGAGATGGAATATCGACAATCTGCAGCACTTTTGCACTCGATATCGCAGGAACCGATGGATGTCCGGCACGGGACTTTGCCACTTCCAGTTCCTCGACAAACGTGTTCCATGCCCCGCATCCCGGGCAGCGTCCATTCCACTTGACAGACTCGTATCCGCAACTTTGACACACAAACTTCGTAGATACCTTGGCCATGCCGTCGCCACCTGTACATCCAAAAGTCTACTTTCCATCATACAGGAAGATGCGGTCGGTGAAACATCTCGTCTTAAAAAAAGCATCCACAGTTGGCCGGAGGAACCGTCCAATCGTGGATGCTTGGTCGGAGTGAAAGGAGGTTACTGCCCAGCCTTCACCGGTTCAGCCGGGTGAATGACCAGACCTTGGTCGTCAGAATCAATGACAATCGTGTCTCCCCGCTTCACCTTGCCTGCCAGCAGCGCTTCAGACAGCCGATCTTCGATGTGGCGCTGAATCGCACGCTTCAGCGGGCGTGCGCCGTACTGTGGATCGAATCCTTCCTTGGCAAGGAATGCTTTCGCCTTGTCGGTCAGCGTGAAACGGATGTCTTGCTCTTCCAGACGCTTTTGCAGTTCCCGAACCATCAGTTCCACAATCTCACCGATTTCCGTCTCGGTCAGTGGGTGGAACACGATGATTTCGTCAATGCGGTTCAAGAATTCCGGGCGGAACGACTTTTTCAATTCGTCCATGACCTTAGTCTTCATGTCGTTGTACTGGTTTGCCGTATCCGGTTTGAAGCCAAGGCTGCTGCCTTTTCGGATCATCTCGGCACCGACGTTCGACGTCATGATTATGACGGTGTTCCGGAAGTCGACGGTACGACCCTTCCCGTCCGTCAGTCGGCCGTCGTCTAGTACTTGCAGAAGTATGTTGAAGACTTCTGGATGTGCTTTCTCGACTTCGTCCAATAACACGACGGAATACGGTTTGCGCCGCACTTTTTCCGTCAATTGGCCCCCTTCCTCATAGCCGACATATCCCGGAGGGGCCCCCACCAAGCGCGCCGTCGTGTGGCGTTCCATGTACTCCGACATGTCGATTCGGATCATCGCGTCTTCATCGCCGAACATGGCGGCCGCCAACGCCCGTGCCAACTCGGTTTTCCCAACGCCCGTTGGCCCCAGGAAGATGAACGACCCAATCGGACGCTTCGGATCTTTTAGTCCAGCTCGTGCACGTCGGATGGCTCGCGCAACTGCTGTGACAGCTTCGTTCTGGCCGATGACCCGGTCGTGCAGGATTTGCTCCATGTTCAACAGTCGCTCAGACTCTTCCTCGGCAAGCTGTTTCACTGGAATACCGGTCCAAGCTGCGACAATGTGCGCGATGTCTTCGGCCGTCACCTTGATGTCGTTGTCATCCTGCATCCGTTTCCACTCGTTTTTCCGGGACTCCAGCTCTTGCTTCAGCTTCTGCTCTTGGTCCCGCATGGCTGCTGCCTTTTCAAACTCCTGGCTCTGTACTGCAGCGTCCTTTTCATTGCGAACCTTCTCCAACTGAGCTTCCAGTTCCTTCAGGTTCGGCGGAGCCGTGTGACTCTGTAGGCGGACACGCGACGCTGCCTCGTCAATCAAGTCAATCGCCTTATCTGGTAGGAAGCGGTCAGTGATATACCGATCCGAAAGGCGCACCGCAGCTTCTAACGCTTCATCGGTAATCTTGACGCGGTGATGCGCTTCGTACCGGTCACGCAGCCCTTTCAAAATCTGAACCGCTTCTTCCGGTGTGGGCTGGTCCACCGTAATCGGTTGGAACCGTCTTTCCAACGCGGCGTCCTTTTCAATGTGCTTCCTGTATTCGTCGAGTGTAGTCGCACCGATGCACTGTAGTTCACCGCGAGCCAGCGCCGGTTTGAGAATGTTCGAGGCGTCAATCGCACCTTCCGCTCCACCAGCGCCAATCAACGTGTGTAACTCGTCGATGAATAGAATCACGTTGCCTGCGTGACGAATCTCCTCGGTAATCTTCTTCAGCCGATCCTCAAATTCACCACGATACTTGGTACCAGCTACCACAGTGCCCATATCGAGCACCATCACACGCTTGTTGCGCAGCGTCTCCGGGATGTCACCTGCGACAATGCGCTGGGCCAAGCCCTCAGCAATGGCAGTTTTCCCAACACCCGGTTCACCAATCAGCACCGGGTTGTTTTTTGTGCGCCTTGACAACACCTGAATCACGCGCTCAATCTCGTTGCTTCGCCCGATCACGGGATCCAGCTTGCCATCACGAGCCATTTGCGTGAGGTCGCGCGCAAGCGAGTCCAGCGTCGGAGTGCCTGCTGAAGAATCCTTGTCCGCGTTCGCTTCGACGCTCTCGCCACCAAGCAACTGTAGGACCTGCTGGCGTGCCTTGTTCAGGCTGATGTTGAGATTAGCGAGGACACGTGCCGCTACACCTTCACCCTCGCGAATCAAGCCGAGCAGAATGTGTTCCGTGCCCACGTACGTGTGGTTCAGCTTGCGCGCTTCATCGATGGAGAGTTCAATCACCTTTTTGGCACGTGGAGTGTACGTCATGGCGTTGGTCTGGCTCTGCCCTGGACCAATGATCTTCTCCACTTCCTGTTGAACCTTCTCTGCACTCACGCCGAGCGATACGAGTGCTTTGGCCGCGATGCCTTCCCCTTCTCGCACCAAACCGAGCAGAATGTGTTCGGTACCAACACCAGGATGGTGCAACCGAGAAGCTTCTTCTTGCGCCAGTGCCAGCACTTTTTGCGCCCGTTCTGTAAATCGGGTATACATCGTTAACGCACCTCCGTATCAAGTCTCAGACGTTCACGAACCAACGCGGCACGCCGGAGATCTCGCTCTCCCGGACTCAATTCCTGTCCGTAGTACTTCTGCAAAAATGCCGGTTGGGTCATGACCATTAATTCTTGCAAGATGCCTGCCGACACACCCTTAATAATGCCAAGGTCGATGCCGAGCCGGACATCCGACAACCTCTGCAACGTTTCCTTCGAATCCATCCGTCTTGCGTACGCGAGAATCCCGAAGGATCTACACACGCGATCCTCCAAAATCTCACGGTTCTGCTGCAGCAACAGTCGACGGGCGGATCGCTCGTGGTCAATCAGTTGATGTACAACGCTCGTCAAGTTGCTGATGATCTCTTCTTCAGACTCGCCCAACGTGACTTGGTTCGAAACCTGAAAAATATTCCCGGCCGCTTCGCTACCTTCACCGTACAGCCCGCGCACGGTCAAACCGACCTGGGATACGGCTGACAACATCCTGTTGATGTGCCCGGAAATCACGAGTCCAGGCAAATGCATCATCACGGATGCTCGAATGCCGGTTCCGACATTCGTCGGGCATGCTGTGAGGTATCCGAGCTTGTCGTCAAACGCGTAGGGCATCTGTTGTTCCAGTGCATCGTCCATCGCGTTTGCGAGCTCCCACGCCTCGTTGAGGCGCAAACCGGGCATGATGACCTGTATGCGAAGATGGTCTTCTTCGTTGACCATAATGCTCATGACTTCATCCTTGCGTAGAGCCAACGCGCCGTGTCGGACTTGCTCCGCGAGGTCTTTGCTGATGAGGTGCTTTTCCACCAACACGTATCGATCCAACTCTGACATGTCACGGCACCTTGCAAACTCGAACTGGCCCAGTTTCGCTACCGCCGAACTGGCGAGTGCCTTCTGAACTTCTTGTATCACCTGATCCGCGTGGACATCGGTCTGCAAGATGGGAAACGGCAGATCTTGCAAATTTCTCGCGATTCGTATTCGGCTCGACAGAATGATGTCATCCTGCGGACCGCCATCTTTCATCCAACGGCTGATTGCTTGTTGCAGAAAATCACTCAGCGACATTCATGTTCCCCTCGCTTTCGTACGCCAACTGTGCCAATGTAGAGTCAGTTCTCCGGCATTTGTTCCAACTGGCGAATTTCGTCGCGAAGCCTGGCTGCTTCTTCGTACTGCTCTGTTGCCACGGCTTGGTTCAGTAGCTTTCGTAGTTGCTCAAGATGACGCCTGCGCTTCACTTGTTCGCCCGCCCGTCGCGGCACTTTACCCGAGTGGCTGGTGCTGCTTTGGATGCGCCGGAGGAGCGGATCCAGCCGCGATGCGAAACTTTCATAACAATGAGGACAACCGAACCTTCCAACCTGAGTGAACTGCTGATACGTCATGCCACACACGTCGCAGCGCACCGCAGCCGGAGCCTGCGCTGGATATCCTGGCACGGTCTCCACGTTCAGCAGTCCGCTGAGCAAATGGTTGAAGTCGAACGCCTGCATCGCCTGGGCGATGAAATCTCCTTGCTCCGCCGCACATTGCTCGCACAGGTGGTATTCGGTTTGCTCTCCGGAAATGATTTTCTTCAAATGAACGGTCGCCTGTCGCTCATGACATTTTTGACAGAGCATTGTGGCTACCCCCTTCACAAGTCCATCATGAGTTTTGCGTTGCCGCCAGGGCCATCAACATTTGTGTCAGCAACCTCGCCCGCATTTCATCTCTGATTGGGAGATCCACATAGAGGGAATCCCGACTGACGGCGGCTTTAAGCATTACCGCTTCGCGGGCCGTGACGATGTTTTCTCGCCGAAGGCGCTCAATAACCCCTTCCGCTTCTCGCTGACTGATGGCATTTCCCAGCGACCGAATAATACGTAACAGCGGCTCATCCTCGTCCAACCGGACTTGGCGAATTCGAATGTATCCACCACCGCCGCGCTTCGATTCAACAATGTATCCGTGATCTGTAGAGAATCGGGTACTAATAACATAGTTGATCTGGGAAGGGACACACTGAAACAACTCGGCGAGTTCGCTCCTCTGAAGTTCAACGACCCCACTCTTGCTTTGTTGCAGGATCTTTTTCAGGTAGTTCTCGATGAAGTCCGAGATGTTGTTGCCCAATGAACTCCCCCTCCATCAACATCATGTATACGTCTGTTTTCATCGGTCGTGCTCTTCAAGATTGACTTTGACTATCATTGACTTTGACCTTCGCTGACCATTGTACTCTTGATTGCTCCAAATTGCAACTGTTTTCTTCTCAACTAGGATAGCCACAGAAAACACACATGATTCGTTCGAATGCAACCGTTCAATTGACCAACCGGTCGTTTGTGGATACACTTCTAATCAATCATCGAATACGTTTGTCATTCCCCTGTAGAAAGGTTGTCATCTATGCCTTCCAACAAGCAGACCGAAATTGCCCTTGCTGCGGTCAAATTGTTTGAACAGAAAGGCTACCACGCCACGTCAGTGCAAGACATCGCTGATGAAGTTGGCCTGCAAAAGGGCAGCCTTTACCACTACATTCATTCGAAGGAAGATCTCCTTTTACAAATTGCCCACCAGGCCATCACCGAATTCAACCAACGCTTGGAACACATTTTAACAATGAACGTACCAGCACGGGAGAAACTCGTGCAAGCGGTGGAAAACCACCTGACGGTATCCGTCTCGAATCTCCAAACGACAACCGTTCTGTTGCGCGAAGCGTTCTCCCTCGGTGAACACCAGCACCAAGTGATCCAGGAGCTCACAGATAGGTATGTAGACCTGTGGACTCAGATCCTCGAAGAAGGAAACGCCAGCGGGGAGTTTTCCGTCAAAAATCCAAAAATTGCAGCCCTTGCCATTCTCGGCTCCTGCAATTGGGTGTACCGATGGTATAAGCCTGACGGACAGATGTCCGCCCGCGAAGTTGCAGAAGTGTTCTCGGATCTGTTCTTACACGGCTTGCTCAATCATCCGCTTGGTACGTGAAGTGACGCTTTTTCTGTACTGAAAAACGACTCCAAGCCCTATGGTCATTTGGAGATCTAGAAACGGCATGCCGTATTGTCGTATGAGTTCTCATTGTCTCACTGCCCCAACAAAAAAAGAGCCCAGTGCAGTTGCACTGAGCTCTCTCACTTGCCTGGCGGCGTC